>NZ_CADFGI010000002.1:0-1176965 GCF_902833695.1 Paraburkholderia sp. BCC1876
TGATGACCATAGCGAGTCGGTACCACCCCTTCCCATCCCGAACAGGACCGTGAAACGACTCCACGCCGATGATAGTGCGGATTGCCCGTGTGAAAGTAGGTAATCGTCAGGCTCCCTAGCAGAAAACAGAAACCCCACCCTAAAAGGTGGGGTTTCTGTCGTTTACGGCAGGGAAAATCGCAGATATACCTGCCGTCAACGCGTAGCGCGGGCAGGTAATCCGTCACATTGTCTCCTGACAGGCTCAAACGGCGTCTCAATCCCCGCCGGTTCGTTACGTGTCCACATCGCTCGCCCGCTCCAGTCGGCGCCAACTCCGACGTCCCCGTCTGCGCCCACGTGCACCTTCCCGATACGCTGCGTCACCCGGGCGCAGCGGACCAGTTTCCCTTCCAGTCCGCTCAGGCGCGCTTTCGCGCTGGCGTCTGATAGGTCATGCCTGCTGTAAAGCGATCCAGCCGTTCGCTCGCCTCGGTGATCGTCCACAGTGGGGCACGGTGCAACTGCTGGTCAAGCCAAACAAAACTTCATCCTTAAAGCGTCTTCCTTACGCACTTCGGGGCGCATCCCAGCCTTAACATCCATCTCAGAATACTGTATAAATATACAGTGAAACGCATCACCCCCGTGCCTGCTTGATGCTGGGCAGGGCGGAGCATTCCCTATTGAAAAAGAGCGTGTCTATGGCAGCAGCGATTCGGCTTGCAACCACCGCCTTGTCATCGCAATTGTCGCGTCAGATATGGCAGGGCAATGAGCTTGCCACAGCGGACTCGCGTGTGATTTCCAGCGGCTATGCCGAACTGGATCAATTGCTACCCGGACAAGGCTGGTCTGCAGGCGGTTTAACTGAGTTATTGATCGAACACGGTGGCGTGGGGGAGGTGCGTCTGTTGTCCCACGCGCTTCATCAACTGACCAGGCAGGCCGAACGGCACGTGCTGTTCGTGGCGCCGCCGTATCAGCTTTGTGCCGCGGCACTCGGGGCTTGGGGGATCGATGTCGAGCGGGTCTTATGGGTACGCGCTAGCGACGATCAGGCGCTGTGGGCCGCCACTCAGGCATTGAAGCAGGATGGCATCGGCGCGGTCCTGGTATGGCTGCCGAATGCCCGCGCCGATAAGGTCCGACGCTTGCAGGTGGCGGCTCAGGAATCGTCGTCGCTGGCATTTTTGATCCGCCCTGTCGAGATGGCCGCGCAGTCGTCACCAGCACCGTTACGCATGATCTGCGCGCCGCTCTTGCCGGCCAATGCACAGACGATCAACCGTCGGCAGTGGTTGCAGGAGATCGGTGTGTCGATCGATATCTTCAAGCGCCGCGGGCCTCCGCTAGCTGAGCCTCTGCGTCTCATTTTGCCTTTACAGAGCGCGTTGTTGCCGCAAAACCGAGTCGACGTCCATCAAGGACGAGAGATCAAACATGTTGTGGATCGCAGTCACATTGCCGCTCTTGTCGCTGGAAGCGGTGAAGCCCGCGCCGTTCCCGGATGGTTCGCCCGCGAAGCCGAATCAGTGTGAACCAAGCGACGAGGCCCGCGCACCTCGAAGTGGCGAAGACGTCACCGAGGGGCGTTGCTATGCGCTGGCCGATCATGCGCACATCCTGCTGCAGGATTTCGATGCCTTGCGCGCCGGTGTGCAAGTAGGTCATTCGCGATCCTATGCATTGGCGTTGGCGCCGGGTCTGAAACTGCTCGCCGCCGATGTCCCCCGCGAAACGCAGGCATTCGAAGCGATCGCGCTCGCTTTGCTGACCTACACGCCGAAAGTTTCGCTCGCCGACGCGCACACGCTTCTGCTGGAAGTGGGCTCCGGTTTGAGGCTGTTCGGCGGTTTGCGCATGTTGTTGTCGCGAGTGTCCGCGACGGTGGCGGAATTCGGCTACACCGCGCGTATCGCCTGCGCGCCGACTGCCTGGGGCGCGTGGCTGCTGGCGCAGGCGAAGGCGAAGGCCAGCAGGCAGGGGCGTCGCTGGCATGTGATAAAGGAGACGTCGCTCGCGCGCGTCCTCGACGGTTTATCCGTATCGCTGCTGCCAGTCACGCAGGCGCATCGCGATGCATTCGCGCATGTCGGCTGCAGTACGCTGGCCGATTTGCGTCAATTGCCGAGGTCGGGCGTCGTGCGGCGTTTCGGCAGCGGGATACTGGATCTGCTCGCGCAGGCGTATGGCACGCGGGCCGATCCGCGTGAGTCGTTTCGTGCGCCGGCGTCGTTTCATGCACAACTGGAATTGCCGTCGCGGGTCGAGAATGCCGATGCATTGCTGTTTGCCGCACGTCGACTGATTGTGCAACTGGCCGGGTGGCTGAGCGCGCATCACGCGGCGCTCAGCGCTTATACCTTGCTTCTCGAGCATGAATTGGCGTCTCGTCATGCGCCGAAGACATCGAGTTTGCGAGTCGCCTGGGCGATACCGTCGCGGGATGCCGAGCATTTGATCTGGTTGTTGCGGGAGAAATTGAATCAGACCGTTCTGGTGGCGCCGGTTATCGAGTTGAAACTGGTTGCGGATCAGATCGGTGACTATGCGGGGCAATCGGACACCTTGTTTCCGATGCCCGAGTCAGATGGCGAGTCGATTGCGCGTCTGCTCGAACGCTTGAGTGCGCGGTTGGGGCCGGAGAACGTGTTGCAGATGTCGGTGCGGGACGATCATCGTCCGGAGCGGGCAATGCGTGTGGAGGCGTACGAGGCGCAGGCGTTTTCACGCAAGAAGCGTTCGCCGGCGAAGGCGAGGGGAAAAGGCAAAGCGGATAAGACGTGGCTGACCGATGAGTTGCGGCGTGCCGCCGCGGAAGACGAGCAAGCAGGTGATGCGGCAGCGCAGGAAGCGCAAGCAATCCACGCAAGCCCCAACACCGCCAACAACTTCCCACCCTCCGCGCAAATCCCCCTCGACCTGCCCGACAGCGCATTACCTTCTCAACCTCGCCCGCTCTGGATGCTCGACAAACCGCTGCGTCTGATGATGCGTGACCAGCGGCCGATCTATCGTCGGCCGTTAAAAATGCTGACACGTACCGAGCGAATTGAAGCTGGGTGGTGGGACGGCAATCGTGTCGAGCGGGATTACTACGTCGCAGCCGACGATCGTGGTCACATGTTCTGGGTATACCGTGAACGCATTAGCGGCGAATGGTATTTGCACGGATTGTTCGGCTGAACATCATGACGAACTCGCAACCATCATCGCCCATTGAGCACGCGCTCGCGGCCAACTTGCCGGCGTATGCGGAGTTGCATTGCCTGACGAACTTCTCGTTTCTGCGTGGCGCATCGCATCCGCACGAACTCGTGGAGCAGGCCATGTCGTGTGGCTACAGTGCACTCGCCATTACCGACGAATGCTCGTTGGCGGGTGTCGTACGTGCGCACACGGCGTTAAAAGAAATCGAGCAGGAGCACGAACGTCAACTGACAGAATCCCACGAATCAAAACCCATCCCTCACCTGATCATCGGCAGCGAGCTCAATCTGACCGACGACACCGGCAAGCCCTTCTGCACGCTGGTTGCGCTCGCAACCAACCGCAACGGCTACGGTAATCTTTCCGAACTGATCACGCTGGCCCGCTCACGCGCGGACAAAGGCAGCTATCGCCTCGGCCCGTCCGACATCGCCGATTCGTTGCCGCATCTGGAACATCTGCAGGCGTTGCCGGACTGCCTTCTGATGCTCGTGCCGCAACGCACGGCGACGCTCGCTCATACGCTGCGTTGCGCGCATTGGCTCGCGTCGTTCGCGGCGCAGCGTGCGTGGATCGCGCTCGAACTCTGGCAAACCGGCAGCGACGATCTGCAGATCGACGCATTGCGGATGATTTCATGCGCGAGTGGTTTGCCGCTGGTCGCGGCGGGCGGCGTTCTGATGCATACGCGCTCGCGCAAGCCTTTACAGGACACCATGACCGCGATCGGCCTCGTTACGCCGCTCTCGGCCTGCGGCCACGCGCTCGAGGCGAACGCCGAGCGGCACATGCGCTCGCGCGTGCGGCTCGGCAAACTGTATCCGCGCGACACGCTCGAAGAAACGCTGCGGATCGCCGCGCTCTGCCGCTTCTCGCTCGACGAACTCAAATACGAGTATCCGGAAGAACTGGTGCCGGCCGGCGAATCGCCGTCGAGTTATCTGCGCAAGCTGGTCATGGCCGGCGCGGTGGAGCGCTGGCCCGACGGGATGGACCTGAAACGAATCGGTCAGATCGAGAAAGAACTGGGGCTGATCGCCGACCTGAAATACGAAAAGTATTTCCTCACCGTGCACGATATCGTGAGCTTCGCTCGCTCGAGAAACATCCTGTGCCAGGGGCGCGGATCGGCGGCGAATTCGATCGTGTGCTACTGCTTGCATGTGACGGAAATCGATCCGGTGCAGATGAACATGCTGATCGAACGCTTCATCTCGCGCGCACGCAACGAGCCGCCGGATATCGACGTCGACTTCGAGCATCAGCGCCGCGAGGAGGTGATTCAATATATCTATGCCAAGTACGGCCGTCATCGCGCGGCGTTGACGGCGTCGCTGATTACGTATCACGCTCGCAGTGCGCTGAAGGACGTCGGCAAGGCGCTGGGTCTCGAGGCGTCGTTGATCGAACGGATCAGCAAGTCGCAGCAGTGGTGGGACGGCACGGACGCGGTCGCCAAATATCTGGCCGAAGCGGGCTTCGACGCCAACTCGCACATCACGCAGAACCTGATTCGTCTCACCCGGGAGTTGCGTAGTTTTCCGCGCCATCTGTCGCAACACGTCGGCGGCTTTGTGATCGCGAAAGACAAACTATCGCGGCTCGTGCCGATCGAAAACGCGACGATGAAAGACCGCAGCGTGATCGAGTGGGACAAGGACGACATCGACGCGCTCAAGCTGCTGAAAGTCGACGTGCTGGCGCTCGGCATGTTGTCGGCGATCCGGCGCGCGTTGGAATTCGTCGCGCTGAGACGTGGATTTCCGCGCTTCAGAATGCAGGACATTCCGCGAGAGGATCGCGCCGTCTACGAGATGTGCGGCCACGCCGATACGATCGGCGTGTTCCAGATCGAATCGCGCGCGCAGCAAAGCATGTTGCCGCGTTTGAAGCCGAACAAATACTACGATCTCGTGATCGAAGTGGCGATCGTGCGGCCCGGGCCGATTCAGGGCGGCATGGTGCATCCTTATCTGCGTCGCAAGCAAGGTCTCGAAGCGGTCGATTACGCCAAGGACGAATTGCGGCCGGTGCTCGAACGCACGCTCGGTGTGCCGATTTTCCAGGAGCAGGTCATGCATCTGGCGATGGTCGCGGCGAAATATACCGGCGAGCAGGCCGATCAGTTACGTCGCGCGATGGCCGCGTGGCGGCGCAGCGGCAACATCGAAAAGTATCAGAAGGATTTGAGCGAGCGCATGCTCGAACGCGGTTATGAGCCGGCGTTTATCGAGCGCATCTGCAAGCAGATCGAGGGCTTCGGCGAGTACGGTTTTCCGGAGAGCCATGCGGCGAGTTTCGCGTTGCTCGTCTATCTCAGCGCGTGGCTGAAGCGTTATGAGCCGGCGGCTTTTCTGGCGGGCTTGCTGAACAGCCAGCCGTTGGGGTTTTATTCGCCGTCGCAACTCGTGCAGGATGCGAAGCGTCATGGCGTCCCGGTGTTGCCGCCCGATGTGACGCTGAGCGATTGGGAGTCCACGTTCGAGCGGCGCGATCATGAAGGGCAGCGGATCTCAGCGGACGAGACCTGTCTGCATCGTCAGTACGCCGTGCTATCCGCGCAGCAATTGCGTGATCTGGCGTTGCGGCGGTTGACGGTAAGCCGGACGATCCGTCGCGCGGCCAAACGTATGACGGCTCGCGTGTTTCAGGCGTCGAACACGTATGGCGCGCGCGGTCCCGCTGTGCGCATCGGCATGCATCTGATCAAGGGGCTGGCGCAGGGCGCCGCCGAACGCATCATGGCGGCTCGCCGCGACGCGCAGTTTGCCGACGTCGACGATCTGGCGCGTCGCGCGGCCTTGACGCGGCGCGATCTCGAAGCGCTCGCCGCGGCGAATGCGCTGGTCAGTATCGCGGGTCATCGGCGTGAAGCGTGGTGGGCCGTGACCGCGCAGCACACGGTGCCGAAACTGCTGCGCGACGCACCGATTGCCGAAGCGCCGTTGGCGTTGCCGCAGGCGGCCGAAAGCCGCGAGATCGTCGACGATTACGCCAGCATTGGCCTCACGCTCAATCGTCATCCGCTCGCGTTGTTGCGTCCGCGGCTTGCCCAGCAGCGTTTTCGCGCGGCGGCCGAACTTGCCGCGTGTCAGCACGGCACGCTGGCGCGGGCATGCGGCATCGTCACCGTGCGGCAGCGGCCGGGCACGGCGAACGGGACGGTGTTCGTTTCCATCGAAGACGAGACGGGGTCGGTCAATGTGATCGTCTGGCCGTCGCTGGTGGAGAAGCAGCGCAAGGTGTTGCTGGGCGCGTCGTTGCTGGCGGTTTACGGCGTCGTGCAGCGTGACGATGGTGTCGCAACTGGTGGCGATAACGGCAAGGCGGGGCAGACGGTGAATGGGAAGCCGGGCGGCAAGGGGAAGCGGAAAAACACGGGCGAGGTGATTCATCTCGTCGCCCATCGTCTTGAGGATCTTAGCGATTGGCTCGGCGAACTCGCCACGGCGAGTCGCGATTTTCATTGAGGTGGTTTGGGGTTTTGCGGTTTGCGGGTGTGGGTGGTTAGGTGGTTCGGCACTCGGGCACTCGGGCACCTGAGGCGCTCATGCCCACACCACACACACTTATTCCGCCGTATCACCGCGCCACGGAAACGCCGCCAACACCTGCCGGATCGCCGTATCGAACGGCGTACGGCGGCCGATCCCAAGCGCTTCGAGTCGATCCGACGCCAGATGGCAGTTATGCGGACGCGGCGTCGCATCGGTCGGCGTGTGCTGCGGCGTCAGTCGCGCGTCGACCTGTAATGCTTCGGCAAGACGAATCGCGATTTCGTACTTGGTCATCGGTTCGTCGCCCGACCATTGCACGATGCCGCGGATCGCTTCGTCGCGCGCGTGCCGTTCGAGCATCTGCCGGATCACGAACGCGATATCCGGCGTGAAGGTTGGATAGCGGATCGCCCAGGCATCCATGACCGCGGATTTGCCATCCGCCGACGCCGATGCCGATGCGGCGATCGCCGGCACGAGACTCGTCACCGCCGATTCCGCCCAGCCGACGATCGGCCCATACAGCAGCGGCAAACGCAGCACGCAGCCGAGATCGGTCGTGTCCAGCAGTGCGTGCTCGCCTTCGAGCTTGCTGCGTCCATAGGCGTTGAGCGGCGAAGGCGCGGCGTCATGCCGATAGGGCGGGTGGGCGCCGTCGAAAACGTAGTCGGTGGAGATCGACAGCGTCCAGGCGCCGCGCCGGTTTGCCGCGGCGGCCAGGGTGCGAACCGCGTCGACATTCAGTGCGCGGGCCAGCGCCGGATCGTGCTCGCACACGTCCGGCCGACGTTCCGCGGCGGCAATCACGAGCGCGTCCGGTGCTTCGCGCTCGACGAATTGCTCGACCGCGTGGGCGTCGCGAATATCCAGTGTGATGGCGTTCGGCGCCGGGCGGCTGAACGTCGTGGCGACGACTTGCCAGCCGGCCTGCTGCGCCAGTTCGCCGACGAGCGCGCGGCCGAGCAGCCCGGAGGCGCCAATGACAGCAACTTTGAACATGACGTGAACCCGCTTAGCGAAGCGCGCCGCCGCCTGCGGCGCCGCTGGTCACGCTTTTGACCGTGTAGCCGGCTTCGTCGATGGCGCCCTTCAGCGCGTCAGCCGATTGCGCCGATTGCGCCGATTCGACCACAACGCGTCCCGATGCCAGATCCACCTGAACCTGCGCGGCTTCGTCGTGCTCGCGGATTGCATTCGTCACCGCTGCCACACAGTGCTGGCAGCTCATGCCTTCTACCTGAAATTCGATCGTCATCGGGATGGGTCTCGGGGAAATGGATAGTGCGATAGTTGAATTATGCCTGCCGATCCGCACTTGAGTGCTAGACCCTCCCATCATGGGAAGGTGTAGGATCGATTCAAACCTTGGGGGAAGAGTGATGAATATCGGTGAAGCGGCCCGCTCGTCGGGCGTCACGGCGAAGATGATTCGCTACTACGAAAGCGTCGGCCTGCTGATGGCGAAGGCGCGTACCAACGCGGGTTATCGCGTATACGGTCCGCAGGAGGTTCACTCGCTACGCTTTATCCGGCAGGCGCGCCGGCTCGGTTTCCTGGTCGAAGACATTCGACGGCTGCTGGCGCTGTGGCACGACCGCTCGCGGGCGAGCGCCGAAGTGAAGGCGATCGCGCTGGAACATGTAGCCGAACTCGATCGCCGAATCGCCGAACTCACCGATATGCGTGACACGTTGGCGCATCTGGCGGACCATTGTCACGGCGACGACCGGCCCGATTGCCCGATTATCGAGCGACTCGCCGATACCGATCTGCGGTCGGGACATGGTTGTCATCCCGTCTGATGGTGCGTTTGATCATGCGTGAACGGCGGAAGGTGCAACCTGCGACAGAGTTTTATCGCAACCGGGTGGTATTTGCACTAAAAAAGTGCAAAATAATTCGGGGTGATATCGACTTCCAGGAAATCCTGGCTGTCAGCATAGATAAATCAAAGACTTAGCTGCACCGTTACCGTGCACCATTCCAAAGCGGAATGCACGTCATGCGGGCATTTCATTAGCAAGGTTGCACCATAGGGCTATAATCCGGGTTAACCCTTTTAGGGGAAATCCCTGATGAACAGTGCACCGGGGATTCAATCTGATCCTTGGAGAACATCATGTTTGCATACATTCTTGAAAAGCTGAGCACCTGGTTTGAAGCCGCAGAACGTAACCGTCGTGAAGCCTACCTGGCATCGTCGTCGGATATCGTTCAGTTGGAACAACGCATCCGCACGCTCGAAACCAACGGCTACTCGCTGTAAGTTTCATCCGTGTCACGTTGGACCGGCAGCGCTCGGCAGCGCAGCCTCTGCAGTCAGTGTTGAGCCCCGTATTGACGGGGCTTTGTCACATCTGGGCCCAGCAAAATCGCACAACGCGGCGCGCGCCACGCCCGTTCCTGGCGAATATCGACTAGCCTGGCGAGTGACGTCGCGGTAAGGTAAGACGTTTTTAGATTTTTCTCCGACGTTCTCAAATTCAACCGGTCCGTCCTATGCCTTCCGTCCGTTCGCTCAAATTCATCTTCGCCGTGGCCGCAGCGGTCTCGCTGACGACGATTTTTACCGCGCCGGTGGCATACGCCGCGTCGAGCACGAACACGACGCGCAAGCCGTTGATCCTCGACTCGCAGAACGGCATCAACGACGGCCAAAGCGGCACCGTACTGCAGACCGCGCCGCTCTCGCATCAGCCGATCGTCGGAGCGCAGCCCATCGCGGCGCCCACCGAGCTCGCGCCTAATTCGTCGATGCCTTACGTCGTCGCGCCGTATATCCAGTTGCCCACGGGCGGAAACACACCGCAGCCGCCACGGCCGCAGCCGCGCCCCGTGCCGCGATCGCAATAGGCGTCGGCGGCATATTCCGCCTGGTCGCTTCCTTTCGCCCAGATCTCCAGTAACACGTCGCGACGCACCGCCAGTGCCTGGCCGGCGTCGCTGCGTTTGCTCGCGCGCTACCGTGCGCGACAGATCGTCGTCGCGGTACTGAAATCGAAAGCGGATCAGATCAAGACGTTGGCCGACTTCAAACGCGCAAAGGTGGGCGTGAGTGCGCCACCTTAGTCGCCGCGATACTCGACCTTGAACTGCGCGGCCTTGTCTTCACCGAGCGCCTTAACCAGCCACGGCATCTGATCTTTAAGCGTTTTGGCCAGCGTATACGGCGGGTTCAGAATGAACATGCCGCTACCGAACAGGCCAAAACCATCTTCCGGCGGATTGCTCACCGTCAGGCTCACGTGCAGCCAGTTACGCTCCTGCAACTTCTTCAGTTGATCGGGAAAGCGCTGCGATTCAAGGCGCCGCACCTGCGGATACCAGACCGCATAGGTACCGGTCGGAAAGCGCTTCAGGCTCTCATCGACGCAGCGTAACGTGCGCGTGTAATCGCGTTTGTCCTCGTACGACGGATCGAGCAGCACCAGCGCACGGCGCGGCGCCGGCGGCAGCAACGCGAGGATGCCGTCGAAGCCGTCGCCGGCATACAGCATGGCCCGGCGGCCCGCGTCGCGGAAATTGTGGCGCAGCACGTCGATTTCGGTGGTGTGCAGTTCGAACAGACGCATGCGGTCCTGCTCGCGCAACTGCCGCCACGCAATGTAGGGCGAACCGGGGTAGAAGCGCAGTTGGCCGTCCGGATTGAGCGCGGCCACTTCGTCGACGTAATCGGCGAGCAACGGCGGCAGATCGTTGCGCTCCCACAGTTTGGCGATGCCGGTCTGGAACTCGCCGGTTTTGACCGCGTAGCCTTCCTTCAGCGAATAGACGCCGGCGCCCGCATGCGTGTCGATATACCAGTAGGCTTTGTCCTTCTGACCGAGATAGCGCAAGAGCTGCAACACGACGGCGTGTTTCAGGACGTCGGCGTGATTGCCTGCGTGAAAGGCGTGGCGGTAGCTAAGCATGATGAGGAGACGCTGAAAGAAGGCGTGCCGGCCGAGGTCGGATCCGGCGATGCGGGTGCAATATGGCTGCACAGCGGGCATAGAGCGCCGATGCGAGGCGCGGTCGCGTATTGTACGCGACGCCGCGCCGCACTTCGCGCATTGCAGCGAGTTCCGCGTAACACGGGCCGCGCTGCAGCCAGCCCCATGTTACGCGGCACGGCGCGAGTCCGGTCAGTCGTACGCGTCGCCGATAATGTCTTCGATCTTCTGCTTGATCTCCGGCGTGATTCGCGTGGCCACTTCGGCGGATTGCATGTTCTCGCCGATCTGTTCGACCCGCGATGCACCGGTGATCACCGTGCTCACATGCGGATTCTTCAGAAGCCAGGCGATTGCCAGTTGACCGATCGTGCAGTCCAGCTCGTCGGCCACTTCGCCGAGTTTGCCGACCACATTGTTCTTGCCCGAGTCGGTCAGTTGCTTGCGCAACCAGTCGTAGCCTTGCAACTGTGCGCGGCTATCGGCGGGCACGCCGTCGCGGTATTTGCCGGTCAACAGACCGGACGCGAGCGGACTCCACGTGGTCAGTCCAAGACCGATGTCCTCATAAAGCCGCTTGTATTCCTGTTCGACGCGTTTGCGATGAAACAGGTTGTATTGCGGCTGCTCCATGACCGGCTTGTGCAGATGATGACGCTCGGCGATGTCGTAGGCCGCGCGAATTTCGTCGGCGCTCCATTCGGACGTGCCCCAGTACAGCGCCTTGCCGCGCGTGATCATGTCGCTCATGGCCCAGACGGTTTCCTCGACGGGCGTGTTCGGGTCAGGACGATGACAGAACACGAGATCGACATAATCGAGCTGCAGACGCTTGAGCGAAGCGTCGATCGCGTTCATCAGGTATTTACGGTTCAGCGTGTGGTATTGATTCGGCGCTTCCGAAAGTCCCCAGAAGAATTTGGTCGACACGACGTAGCTCACGCGCGGCCACGCCAGTTCCTTGAGCGCCTGGCCCATGATTTCTTCCGACTTGCCGCCCGCGTAGACCTCGGCGTTATCGAAAAAATTGACACCGGCGTCGCGCGCCGCCGCGAGCGATTCACGCGCCGCGCCATGGTCGACCTGATTGCCGTAGGTGACCCACGAGCCGATGGACAGTTCGCTGACTTGCAGGCCAGAGCGGCCCAGACGTCGATAATTCATGCCTTCCTCCTTGTTGGTGATGCCACAGGAATCTCGCCGAAAACATCCAGTTTAAAGAGATCCGGGTCGATGTGCGTTTTACCGATGGAGTTCACACGGTTCATGCACAATAGCAGCGTTGGCCGCAGTGCAGCATTCGGCCAGACGGCCTATGCCGTTTGGCTGACTTCACGCCGCCCGCGGTCCGTGGTCTCATTGCTCATCAACTGCATGGAGGTTCTGGATGTCGTCACTGAACACGAATCTGAATGGCAAAGTCGCGGTAGTCACCGGTGCTGCTAGCGGCATCGGCAAGCAGATTGCGCTCACCCTTTCGGCAGCGGGCGCGGCGGTCGCGATCGCCGACCTGAATCAGGACGGGGCGAACGCCGTCGCTGAAGAAATCAACCAGGGCGGCGGCAAGGCAATCGGCGTGGCCATGGACGTCACGAACGAAGACGCCGTCAACCAGGGCATCGACAAGGTTGCCGCCGAATTCGGCTCGATCGATATTCTGATTTCCAACGCCGGCATCCAGATCGTTAATCCAATCGAAAACTATTCGTTTTCCGACTGGAAGAAAATGCAGGCGATTCACGTGGACGGCGCTTTCCTGACCACCAAGGCCGCGCTCAAGCACATGTACAAAGACGATCGCGGCGGCATCGTGATCTACATGGGCTCGGTCCATTCGCATGAAGCGTCGCCGCTGAAGTCCGCTTACGTGACCGCCAAGCATGCGTTGCTGGGCCTCTCGCGCGTGCTGGCCAAGGAAGGCGCGAAGCACAACGTGCGTTCGCACGTGGTGTGTCCGGGTTTCGTGCGCACGCCGCTGGTCGACAAGCAGATTCCCGAGCAGGCCAAAGAACTCGGCATCAGCGAAGAAGACGTGATCAAGCGCGTGATGCTGGGCGGCACGGTCGACGGCATCTTCACCACGGTGGAAGACGTCGCGCAGACGGTGCTGTTCCTCTCCACCTTCCCGACGGCGGCGCTGACCGGCCAGTCCTTTATTGTGAGCCACGGCTGGTACATGCAATAAGGAGGCGCCCATGGCGCAACGCAATCTCAAGCGGGCGCGCGTAGGTGCGCCCGGCGACGGGGAAGGCGAGGGCGCGGGTCCCGCGCCCGCTGCACACCCCGGCCGGCACCTCCATTTGCCCAAGTACGAAACCGTCGCCCTGGTGCTGCAAGGCGGTGGCGCATTGGGCGCCTACCAGGCCGGCGTCTATCAAGGGCTCTACGAGGCCGGCATCGAGCCCAACTGGCTGGCGGGTATTTCGATCGGCGCGTTGAATACGGCGATCATCGCCGGCAATCCACCGGAGAAGCGTGTCGAACGGCTGCTGCAGTTCTGGGAGACGATCTGCCAGCCGGCATTCGGTCCGCCGCTGCCGGCCTTTATCGAACACGCGCTCTTCAATTCCAGCGAGGCGATACGCAAGGCTTTCACGGCCACCCAGGCGATGGGCGCTATCGTCGAAGGGCAAAAGGGATTCTTTGTGCCACGTTTCCCGCCGCCGTTGCCCACGGTGTCCGGGCCGCCGCAAATGGCCAGCTACTATGACACCACGCCGCTGAAGGCTACGCTTGAAGCGATGTGCGATTTCGACCGGATTAACTCGAAGGAAATGCGCGTGTCGGTGGGGGCGGTCAATTGCGGTACGGGGAATTTCGCGTACTTCGATAACACGCATACCACGCTGAGGCCTGAGCATTTCATGGCATCGGGTGCGTTGCCGCCGGGCTTCGCGGCGGTCGAGATCGACGGTCAGTACTACTGGGACGGCGGTTTGATGTCGAATACGCCGCTCTACGAGGTGATGCAGTCCACGCCGCGTCACGACACGCTCGCGTTCCAGGTCGATCTGTGGAGCGCGATCGGGCCGGTGCCGGACAACATCACCGACGTTCAGGGGCGCATGAAGGACATTCAGTACTCGAGCCGTACGCGTCTCGTGACCGATATGCTGCAGCGGTCGCAGCGTTTCCGGCACGTGTTGCGCGAAGTGCTGGACCGCGTACCGTCCGATCAGCGCGACGATCCGTGGTGCAAGCTGGCCGACGATCTATCGTGCTCGAAGCGCTACAACGTGATGCATCTCATCTATCGGCAAAAGGAGTACGAAGGGCATTTCAAGGACTTCCAGTTCGGCCTGACGACGATGCGCGAACACTGGCAAAGCGGTCTCGACGATATCCACCGTTCGCTTGCGCAACCCGATTGGCTCGACATGCCGGATAACGATGCGGGTTTTGTCACGCACGATATTCATCGCGATTCACGTTGAGAAGATCGCAAGCCACAATCGCCACAAACGAAAAACGGCGCCCGCAAGGGCGCCGTTTTCACATCAACCAGGCGCGCGCGGAACAAGCCGCGCGCCGACAAGGCTTCTTACTTCAACACGTGAGCGATCGCGCTAGCCACGACGTCGAGATTGCGCGTGTTCAGCGCAGCCACGCAGATACGGCCGGTGCTCACTGCATAGATGCCGAACTCTTCGCGCAGACGGTCCACTTGCGGCGCCGTCAGACCCGAGTACGAGAACATGCCGCGTTGTGCGTTTACGAAGCTGAAGTCGCGATCCACGCCGCTTGCCTTCAGGCGTTCGACCAGACCGTTGCGCATGGCGCGGATACGGTCGCGCATTTCGCCCAGTTCCGTTTCCCACGTGGCGCGCAGATCGGCCGACGCGAGCACCGCAGCGACCACCGAGCCGCCATGCGTGGGCGGGTTCGAGTAGTTCGTGCGGATCACGCGCTTGAGTTGCGACAGCACGCGCGACGATTCTTCCTTGCTCGCGGTGATGATGGACAGCGCGCCGATGCGCTCGCCATACAGCGAGAACGACTTCGAGAACGACGACGACACGAACACGTTCAGTTCCGACGCGGCGAACAGGCGCACGGCGGCTGCGTCCGATTCGATGTTGTCGCCGAAACCCTGATACGCGATGTCGAGGAACGGCACCAGATTGCGCGCCTTGACGACTTCGACCACCTGCTTCCATTGCTCGACGCTGAGGTCGACGCCGGTCGGGTTGTGGCAGCAAGCGTGCAGCACGACGACCGTGCCCGCCGCGTAGCTGTTCAGCGCGCTCAGCATGCCTTCGAAGTTCACGCCATGCGTTTGCGCGTCGTAGTACGGGTACGACAGGACTTCAAAGCCTGCGCTTTCAAACAGCGCGCGGTGGTTTTCCCAGCTCGGGTCGCTGATCGCGACCTTGGCGTTCGGGTCAAGGCGCTTCAGGAAGTCCGCGCCGATCTTCAGCGCGCCCGTGCCGCCCAGTGCCTGCGCCGTCACGACGCGACCGGCCGCGATCAGCGCCGAGTCGTTGCCGAGCAGCAGCGTTTGCACGGCTGCGTCGTAGGCGGCGATGCCTTCGATCGGCAGATAGCCGCGCGGCAGCGCGGCTTCGACGCGCGCCCGTTCGGCTTCGCGCACGGCGCGCAGCAGCGGAATCTTGCCTTCTTCATTGAAGTACACGCCGACGCCAAGATTGACCTTGGTGGCGCGCGCATCGGCGTTAAAAGCTTCGTTCAGGCCCAGAATCGGGTCGCGGGGAGCAAGTTCGACGGCGGAGAACAGAGACATGATGGGTGGGCAGCAGTAGTGAAAAGAGGGCGGCGGCATCGAGCGCGGGGCGGCCCGGCCAGCTGCGTCTGACAAAAAACACTGGCGGGTGGCGGGCAGCTGCGAGCGAGCGCAACTTCGCATTGTAACGAATTCACGGCCTTTTTTCGGCCGACGCGGCCTGTCGAGGGGAATTAATTGCTTGAAAAACAGGCAGCCAGGCGCCACGTCGTAGCGAGGGATTGAGCCCAACCTCTACGCGGACCCGCTCAGCCCGGGCTCGCGCAACCCGTTAGAATAGTTCTTTGCCCAAGGCCCGGTGCCGCCCCACATGTCCGAACAACACCACACTGAAGCCGAAGACGCGCTCGACGAATCCAAATTCGTCACGTTCGAAGGCTCGCCGTTCCAGCTCTACCAGCCGTACCTGCCGGCCGGCGACCAGCCCACGGCGATCGACACGCTCGTCGAAGGCGTCGAAGACGGTCTGTCGTTCCAGACGCTGCTCGGCGTGACCGGCTCCGGCAAGACCTTCACGATGGCCAACACGATCGCCCGGCTGGGTCGTCCGGCGATCGTGTTCGCGCCGAACAAGACGCTCGCCGCGCAGCTTTATTCGGAGTTCCGCGAGTTCTTCCCGCGCAACGCGGTCGAGTACTTCGTTTCGTACTACGACTACTACCAGCCGGAAGCGTACGTGCCGCAGCGCGACCTGTTCATCGAAAAGGACTCGTCGATCAACGAGCACATCGAGCAGATGCGGTTATCGGCCACCAAGAGCCTGCTGGAGCGGCGCGACGTGGTGATCGTGGCGACGGTGTCGGCGATTTACGGTATCGGCAATCCGTCCGAGTACCACAAGATGATTCTGACGCTGCGCACCGGTGACAAACTCGGCCAGCGCGACATCATCGCGCGGCTGATCGCGATGCAGTACAACCGCAACGAAGCCGATTTCCAGCGCGGCTCGTTCCGCGTGCGCGGCGACACCATCGACATTTTCCCGGCCGAGCATGCCGAGATGGCGGTGCGCCTCGAACTGTTCGACGACGAAGTCGAAACGCTGCAGCTGTTCGATCCGCTCACCGGCCGCGTGCGGCAGAAGATTGCGCGTTTCACGGTGTATCCGTCGTCGCACTATGTAACGCCGCGCGATACGGTGATGCGCGCGGTCGAAACCATCAAGAACGAGTTGCGCGAGCGGCTCGAATTCTTCTATGGCGACGGCAAACTGGTCGAAGCGCAGCGCCTCGAGCAGCGCACCCGCTTCGATCTGGAAATGCTGCAGGAGCTGGGCTTCTGCAAAGGCATCGAAAACTACTCGCGGCATTTTTCGGGCGCGGCGCCCGGCGAGCCGCCGCCTACGCTGGTCGACTACCTGCCGCCGGACGCGATCATGCTGCTCGACGAATCGCACGTGCTGATCGGCCAGTTGAACGGCATGTACAACGGCGACCGGGCGCGCAAGGAGAACCTCGTCGACTACGGTTTCCGTTTGCCGTCGGCGTTGGACAACCGGCCGCTCAAGTTCAACGAGTTCGAGCGCAAGATGCGCCAGGTGGTGTTCGTGTCGGCCACGCCGGCGGATTACGAGCAGAAAACCGCCGGGCAGGTGGCCGAGCAACTGGTGCGACCCACTGGGCTCGTCGATCCGCAAATCGAGGTGCGGCCGGCCCGCAGCCAGGTCGACGACGTGCTCGGCGAGATCAACGAGCGCGTCAAAGTCGGCGATCGTGTACTGGTCACCGTGCTGACCAAGCGCATGGCCGAGCAGTTGACCGAGTTTCTGGCCGATCACGGCGTCAAGGTGCGCTATCTGCACAGCGACATCGACACGGTGGAGCGGGTTGAAATCATCCGCGATTTGCGCTTGGGCACGTTCGACGTGCTGGTCGGGATCAACCTGCTGCGCGAAGGGCTGGATATTCCGGAAGTGTCGCTGGTCGCGATTCTCGACGCGGACAAGGAAGGCTTTCTGCGCTCTGAGCGCTCGCTGATCCAGACCATCGGCCGGGCGGCGCGCAACGTGAACGGCAAGGCGATTCTGTACGGCGACAAGATAACCGACTCGATGCGTCGCGCGATCGACGAAACCGAGCGGCGGCGCACCAAGCAGACCGCCTTCAATCTCGCGAACGGCATTACGCCGCGCGGGGTGGTCAAGCGGATTCGCGACATTATCGACGGCGTGTACAACGTCGACGACGCGCGCGCCGAACTGAAGGAACAGCAAACGCGCGCGAAGTTCGAGGACATGTCCGAAAAGCAGCTCGCCAAGGAACTCAAGCGCCTCGAAAAGCAGATGATGGAGCACGCCAAGAATCTGGAATTCGAGAAAGCGGCGCAGACCCGCGACCAATTGGCGCTGCTGCGCCAACGCGTGTTCGGCGCGAACGTCGGCGATCACATCTCCGGCGTCTGATTCACGTATCGCCAGCACTCGAGGCGCGGCAGTCTGCCGCGCCTTTTCTTTTGATGTCGGACAAAGCATCGGCAAACGGCCGACACTGTCCCGACAACATCCCTACATAAGACCACCTGGCAGACCGACAGCTACCCGACATCGGGTCGGCGCGACACCTGTCGGTGCGTTCGAACGTTTCCTTAAGAATGCCTTAAGACCCCTCTGCCATAAGGCTTTGGGCACGGTCCAATTTGTTCTCACCCGCGATCGATGATAAACTCATTCAATATTGAGAATGGTTCGCATTAACGTTTTGGTATGCGCTTTGCTTACGGTCTGTGGGTGTTCTGAAAGATAATGGTCGCGCCAGCCGAGACGTGCCTGACCGCACTGTTCCAATGGATTTCATTCCAGTCTCACTGATAAAAACTAGGAGTTTCAATGCGGATTTCTTCATTTGTGCGCGGTGGCGCAGCAGCAGTGGTCGCCGTCGCGGCGCTCTCGGCAACGGCCGCGGAATATCCGATCGGCAAGCAGCAGATCCAGGGCGGCATGGAGATCGGCGCCGTCTACCTGCAGCCGATCACGATGGAACCCGAAGGCATGATGCGCAAGGCGTCGGATTCGGACGTTCATCTGGAAGCCGACATTCACGCAGTTAAAAACAATCCGACCGGTTTCGCCGAAGGCGACTGGATGCCGTATCTGCAAGTGCGTTACGAGCTGACGAAAGCCGGTTCGAATCAGACGCAGAAGGGCGACATGATGGCGATGGTCGCCAACGACGGTCCGCACTACGGCGATAACGTCAAGCTGCAAGGCCCGGGCAAATACCACCTGAAGTTGATCGTCGAGGCGCCGATGCAAACGGGCCACATGGCTTTCGGCCGCCACGTCGACAAGGAAACCGGCGTGGGCGCGTGGTTCAAGCCGATCACGCTCGACTACGACTTCACCTTCGCCGGTATCGGCAAGAAGGGCGGCTACTGATCGTCGCGGTTCGTCACGCCGCGCTGCGCTTGAGCGCGCTTGAGCGCTCTTGAATGCTCTTGAACGCGCGGCGCGACGTGATCGGAAGTGAATGAATGCAGCAGGCGGCGCGCTGGGAATCAAACCCGGCGCGCCGCGTTTTTCCGGAAAGGCTAATGAGAATTCACCGAAAGATCGCGCTTCTCGCCACCACCGCGTTGCTGGCGGGTGCGGCCCATGCCGTCGATTTGCCGACCTTCAAGCTGGAAATGAACGACGGCAAGCTGAACCCGGCTCGCATCGAAGTGCCGGCGGGGCAGCGGATCAAGATCGAAGTGCACAACATCGGCAAAGGCGCCGCCGAATTCGAAAGCGTGCAATTACGCAAAGAGAAAGTGTTGGCGCCCGGCGCGGATTCGTTCGTGGTGATCGCGCCGCTCGAGCCGGGCGAGTACAAGTTTTTCGACGACTTCCACCAGCAGGCGCAGGGCGTGATCGTCGCGAAGTAGTGGCTTGAAACGCGAGCGCGCGCCGTCGGCGGTTGCGTGTTCGTCAAAGCAGTCGAGGAGAGTTAGATGGGTCAGATTCTATTCATCGTGTGGCGGGAAAGTGTCGAGGCGTTGCTGGTCGTCGGCATCCTGTACGCGTGGCTGAAAAATGGCGACGACGATGCGCGTCGCGGTTTGCCGTACCTGTGGGGCGGCGTGGTGGCCGGTTTGATCGCGGCCGTGGCGCTCGGCGCCGCGCTGGTCGGTTTCACCGAAGTGCTGTCCGGCGACGCACAGGATTATTTCCAGACCGCGATGGTGCTGGTCGCCTGCGTGCTGATCGTGCAGATGGTGCTGTGGATGAAGCAGCACGGCCGCTCGCTCAAGCGCGACATGGAACAGTCGCTGCAGAAAAGCCAGCGCGATTCGAACTGGTGGGGCGTCGCGTTGCTGGTGGCGCTCGCGATCGCACGCGAGGGCAGCGAGACGGTGATCTTTCTGTACGGGCTGGGTTTCGGTCAATCGGGTCACGTGGACGGCAGTCAGATGCTCGCGGTCGTGCTCGGCCTCGGTCTCGCGTTTCTGACCTTCTATGTGCTGCAACTGGGCGGCAAGTTCTTTTCGTGGCGGCTGTTTTTCCGCGTCACCGAAATCATGCTGCTGTTCCTTGGCGCGGGGTTGTTTCAGACCGGCGTCGACAAGCTGATCGACAAGGAATTTCTGCCGACGCTCGTCGACCAGATGTGGAATTCGTCGGCGATTCTCGATGATTCGAGCACCGTCGGTTCGCTGGTCGCGACGCTCACCGGTTATCGCGCGCATCCGGCGTTGATGAATCTGCTCGCTTATGCCGTGTACTGGGCGGTTGTCTACCTGCTGGTGCGTCGTGCGAATCGCAAGCCGGCGCAGCAAGCGGCGGGGCGCGCAGCATGAGTCGCGCGATGACCCGTCCGGGGCGCCTCGCCGTGGCCGGGCAGTGGATGCAGCGTCATGGTTCCGCGATCCGTGGCATCCAGTGGGTGGTGGTGGCGGTGTATGCGTTTCTGATTCTCGTGCCGGCGGTGATGCCGCTGCCGGACGACACCGCGCATCTGTGGACCAACCTGACGCTCGCCGCGCAGTTCGTGTTCTGGGGCATCTGGTGGCCGTTCGTTTTGCTGTCGATGGTGATGCTCGGCCGTGTCTGGTGCGGCGTGCTGTGTCCGGAAGGCGCGCTCGCCGAATTCGCCAGCAAGTACGGTCGCGGCTGGGCGATTCCACGCTGGATGCGTTGGGGCGGCTGGCCTTTCGTCGCGTTCGGCATCACTACGATCTATGGCCAGATGGTGAGCGTCTACCAGTATCCGAAAGCCGTGCTGCTGGTGTTGGGCGGCTCGACGTTCGCGGCGATGATCATCGGTTTGCTGTACGGACGCGAAAAGCGCGTCTGGTGCAAGTATCTGTGCCCCGTCAACGGGGTTTTTTCGCTTCTGGCGCGCCTCGCGCCGTTTCACTACAAAGTCGATGAAGACGCGTGGCGCCATTCGTACAAGAACGGCGAGCATGGGCACCGCGTGATTCCGATCAATTGCGCGCCGCTCGTGCCGTTGCGCAACATGAAGGGTGCGGCGGACTGTCATATGTGCGGCCGTTGCAGCGGCCACCGCGATGCGGTTGCGTTGACGTGGCGCGCGCCGTCGACAGAAGTCGTGCAACTCGGCGACAAGCAGGCGAACGCATGGGACACCGCGTTGATCCTGTACGGTCTGCTCGGCATCGCGATCGGTGCGTTTCATTGGACCGCTTCGCGCTGGTTCATCGACATGAAGATGTTTTTCGCGACCTGGCTTGTCGATCACGACATCACCTGGCCGCTCGAAACCAACGCGCCGTGGTTCCTGTTCACGCATTATCCCGAGCAGAACGATGTGTTTTCGTGGCTCGACGGCACGATGGTGATTGGCTACATCGTCGCCACGGCGCTGGTGTACGGCACCGCGCTGCTGGTGTTGCTGATGGGTGCGACGCGCATGCTGGGGCGCTTTAGCACCGTGCGTCTGCATCATTTGACGCAAGGGCTGATTCCGATTGCCGGCGCCGGCGTGTTCCTCGGCTTGTCGGCTATGACGCTGTCGCTGCTGCGTGCGGAACATGTGTCGTTGTGGTGGGCGTCGGATCTGCGCATCGCCATTCTGGCGATTGCCAACCTGTGGAGCGCGTGGCTCGCGTGGCTGGTGACGCGCCGCTATAGCGAGCGCTTCGTGCAGCGCGGTCTTGCCATGTTGTGGTTCGGCGGGGCGCTGGCGGTGGTCGATAGCGCATGGTGGCTGATGTTCTGGGGCTGGGCTTCCAAATAGCGTCGACTGCATGCGCTGCGATCGCTTTCGCCGAGGTGCATGAACATGTCGGCCTCTGTCGCAAAACAAAAAGCCGTGGGATGAATTTCATCTCCGCGGCTTTTCCATTTTCTGCATGTCCGGCGCACGAACGTTTCGTGTTGCCGCAATGAGTGGGAACCAAAAAAAGCGGCCTGGCTTGCTGCGACGGCTGGCTTGGTGTCTGCACGAAGGGGTCTAGTTCTCACGTGCAAGCCGTCGTGGCTGGCTACTGCCTAACACCTCTCGAGGAGGTGGTCCCCACAATACCCGGTACGTACTGCTATGTTCGGTGCTACTTCGTCAGAATCAGCTTGCCTAAGCGCGTTGCACGCAGCTGGTAGGTTTCGCCGTTGTGCAGGATGCTGACGTGACTATTTCCCTGCAGCAGAGTGTCGCTGCGTACGGCCCGCTCCGATGTTGCCGCCGAACCATCAGCACGATCCGCAACAGGCTTTGCCGCGGTTGCCGTTGCCGTCGACGGTTTCGGACGGCTGGTCAGCGCGGCCGCCGGGCGGCGCAGGCTGAGTGTGGAAGGGCGGTTGAGATCGGTCATTCGTTTTAGCTGTTGGTCGATTCGATGGATTAATTCTAAATGATAACTATTCCCATTTACAAGAAAGAGAAATTCATCGGATTTAAGTTTCGATAGTCAAAGCGGGCTGGTGTGGTAGTGACGGAGAGAGATGAACGACCGCCCCCGGCAAGCGGTCTTGCGCTCGATGCGCAGCGCGCGGGCAGGGCGCCCGCGCGTATGTCAGTGTTTCAGTGTTTCAGTGCAGCGAACCCGGTTCCTGCTTGGTCTGCACGTACTGGCGGATCAGCCGCACGGTATCGATATCGTTCTCGCGATACGCCGACTTGACGATCTCCTGCGTCTGATGCGCGTCAGGATCCGTCGACTCCGGCAGCGTCGTCGCGTATTCGAAGCGCAGGAATAGTTGTAGCTCGTCCGGCTGCTCGATCGTCATGGTCAGCGAGCCGCCGACGTGGTCTGCGGTCGGCAGAATGTCGTAGCGCACGCTCTGGTCGTCCTGCAGCGTGACGCGGTCACGCACGGTCGCCTGACCGTAGTGCAGTTCCCGTTCGATGACATTGCCGGCGCGCGACAGGATCGTGCAACTGTCGAGACCTATCACGAACAGTTGCGGCTGTTCGGCGCGCAGCACGAGACCTTCCCACAGTTGGGCGCGGGTCATCGAGTCGACAAACGGATTCAACGGGTCGTTGATCTGGATAAGGTGTTCGAAATTCAAAACGACGGCTTCCTATGAAAGCGTTGCAATACGTGCGGTCTACAGCGCCGCGGCGAAGCGCAATTCGCCGCAGTCGCTCCTGGCCGCTTAAGCGACGGCGAGGCCCGAACGGATCGTGATCGGATGCGTGAGGATCTTGTGAACTGGGCACGCATTGGCAATTTGCAAGAGCCGTTCCCGCTGCTCGTCGGACAGATCGCCTTCCAGTACGATCTTGCGGTCGATGGTCGTGCCCGCGTCGCCGCTTGCCAGCGAGAGCTCGACGCGCACGTCGGCGAGCGGCCATTCCTTGCGCTGGGCGTACATCTTCAGCGTAATCGACGTGCAGGCGCCGAGGCTCGACAGCAGCATCGCGACGGGCGTCGGGCCGCGATCACCGCCGCCGGCTGACTCGGGTTCGTCGGCAAGCCAGGTGTGCTTGCCGTCGTCCAACAGGACCTGGAAATTCGTCGAGCCGATGTGGGCGGTGACGGTGGACTCTGCCATGCGCGCTCCTGAACAGGGACGGAAATTGCCGCGCGCCGCGTCCCGTTATGGATAAACGGCGCGGCGCGCGGAATGAATCGCTATTGTGAACGAATTTAACAGGCTTCGTGACTGGGCTGAGCGGTTCTGGCGGGCGGCGCGAGTGAGGCAGCGTGAGGCTGCAAACGCACTGCGAGCGACGGAGCAAACGCGGCAAGGGCGGCAAGGCGACCCGCCCCAACCCGACGTTGCCTCGCCGATGCACTCAGTGCGTGATCGCGCCCATGCGCCCGGCCTGATAGTCGACCACGGCCTGACGGATCTCGTCTTCCGTGTTCATCACGAACGGGCCGTAGCGCACCACCGGCTCCTTCAGCGGCACGCCGCCCAGCAACAGCACTTCGAGCGGTTCGGCGCCGGCCGTCAACGTGACGGATTCGCCGTCGTTCTGAAACACCACCATTTTCTGCGCGTCGATTTCCTGGCGCGCTTCGCCTTCGCCATAAAAGCCTTTACCCGACAGGCTATAAGCGAATACGCGATACTCGGCCGGCACCGGCTGCCGGATCGTCGCGCCCGGCTGCAGCGAGAAATGCTGATAGAGAATCGGCGTGCGCGTTTCGATTGCGGCTTTTACGCCGAGCGCCTCGCCGGCGATCACCTTGACGCGCACCTGGCCATCCGCGGACGTGCCCACCGGAATGCTCGACGACGGCATTTCCTGGTAGCGCGGCGCGATCATCTTGTCGCGGCGCGGCAGGTTCACCCACAACTGCAGGCCATGCACACGTCCGCCGGTCTGTACGAACGACGGGTCCGGCATCTCGCTGTGTACGACGCCCGCGCCCGCGGTCATCCATTGCACGTCGCCGGCATGCAGCGTGCCGGAATGGCCCGCCGAATCCTTGTGGCCGAACTGGCCCTCGAGCACGTACGTGACCGTCTCGAAGCCGCGGTGCGGATGGTCGGGCGCGCCTTTCGCCTCGCCCGGCGCGTAGTCGATCGGCCCCATTTCGTCGAGCAGCAGGAACGGATCGAAGTCCATCAGCAGGCGGGTCGGAAACGGACGGTGGACGATAAAGCCTCCGCCCTCGGTCGTGCGAACAGCGGGAAACGTGCGTTCGATCGTGCGGCTCGTGCTCATCAAAGTCACCTCAAAAAAATGGGGAATAGCGTTATTTTTGAAACATGGAGCTATTATAGGGACCGTTTTCAGGGGTGCCAGCCACCGCTGCGCAATGGATTGTTCTATTAATGGAACGATGAGATGAAGATCGATTCACACAATCTGAATGACCTGATGTATTTCTCGCAGGTCGTCGAACATGGCGGTTTTTCCGCCGCCGAGCGCGTGCTGGGGATCTCCAAGTCGCGCCTGTCGCGCCGCCTGACGGAGCTGGAAGCGTCGCTGGGTGTGCGCCTGCTGCAGCGCTCCACGCGCAAGCTGGCGCTCACGGAAGCGGGGCAGCTGTTCTATCAGCACTGTCAGGCGATGCTGGCGGAAGCGCAGGCGGCCGTCAACGTCGTGCAGCAGTTGCGCTCGTCGCCGCGCGGCACGGTGCGCGTCAGTGTGCCGGTCACGATCTCGCAGACCATCATGTCGCAGATCCTGCCGGAATTCATGCATCGTTATCCGGAAGTGCGCGTGGTGATGCGCGTGACCAATCGCGTGGTCGACCTGTTCGAGGATTCGATCGATGTCGCGTTGCGCGTGCGCTCCGATCCGCCGGAAAGCGCCAACATCGTGGTGCGGCCGCTGTGGCGCACGCAGCAGATGCTGGTGGGTGCGCCGAGTCTGCTGCAACAGAATGCGCCGCCGCTGCTGCCGGCCGATCTGAGCCGTTTTGAAACACTCGACGTGCCGAGCGGCGACGGACGTCACGTGTTCAATCTGATCTCGCCCGACGGCACGCGTCACGCGCACGAACACGAGCCGCGTCTCGTCACCGCCGACCTAATGATGCTGCGCGAAGCGGCGCTCTCCGGCGTGGGCATCGCCGCATTGCCTGAGATGATGTACGGCGCCGCATTGCGTGCCGGACAACTGTCGCCGGTCATGCCGGGCTGGACCTTCCCGACGCCGCAGTTGTACGCGGTTTTCGTGTCGCGGCAGGGCATGGTGCCGGCCGTGCGGGCATTCGTCGATTATCTGGTCGAGATGCTCGATCCGGACGAGGGCAAGCACATTACGGGCGAGTGCCCCGCGCGCGAGGAAAAAGCGGCGGCCCAGCCGATGCTGGCGGCGGTGTCGTAGCGGTGCTCGCAGGCAGCGGCATCGCTTTTAGCATTTAAGCGCGGGCTGTCATGAGTACTTTCAATGACGGTTTGCTTGAATGCACGCGCTGGCGGGCCTATATTGAAATCCCTTCGCTAAGGAGTCTCTTATGCGAAAACTCATGGCCGCTATGATAGCCGGCCTGATAGGGCTGACCGCGCTGTCCGTGTCGATCACGGCTGTCGCATGCAGTGACACGACGAGCTATCAATCTTCGAATGATGGCAAGTAGTCCTGCCGCCCGAAGGCGCCGAGTGCGCACAAAAAAAGGCCTTCATCTGACGATGAAGGCCTTTTACTTTTTGCCCTTGTTTTAAGGGCTTTCCGGTATTTTTCGGCGGACACGTTTCAAGCTGAAGGGTTGCCCTCGAAGCAGTTCAAAGACGCTTACTTGCCCTTGGGCTGCGTCACGAAACCGATCTTCGTAAGACCGCCGGCCTGCGCCGCCGACATCACTTCCGCCACTTTCTCGTACGGGACCTTGCGGTCCGCGTCCAGATGCAGTTCCGGCTGCGGATCCGCCTGCGCGGCTTGCGCGATCTTCGTGCTCAGCGTGGCTTCGTCGACCTTCTGGTCGTCCCACAATATGTTGCCGTCCGCGTCGATCGCGACCGTGACTTGCGCAGGCTTCGTGTCTTCTTTCTGACTGCTCGCGTGCGGCAGATCGATTTTGACCGCGTGACGAATCACCGGAATCGTCACCATGAAGACGATCAGGAGAACCAGCATGACGTCCACGAGCGGCGTCATGTTGATTTCGTTCATCAGGCCGTCGTCATCGTCGCTGGCGAAAGGGCTCATTGCCATCGGAGTGCCTCGTCGATCAGTGGTTGCGGGCCGCGAGACGCAGGCCGTCGCCGCGTTTCGACGACGACAAACGCGCGCCCGTCACGAAGAATGCGTGCAGACCGTGCGCGAAGCGGCTCAGCTTGGCGACAACAGACTTGTTCGCGCGCGTCAATGCGTTATAGCCGAGCACGGCGGGAATCGCGACGAACAGACCGAACGCGGTCATGATCAGCGCTTCGCCGACCGGGCCGGCAACCTGATCGATCGACGACTGACCGCTCGCGCCGATCGCCAGCAGCGCGTGATAGATGCCCCACACTGTGCCGAACAGGCCGACGAACGGCGCCGTGCTGCCGATCGACGCGAGAATCGCGAGACCGCTTTGCATACGCGCGACGCTTTCGTCCATGGTGTCTTTCAGGCAGCGCGTGACCCAGTCCGACACGTCCATGCGGTCATGCAGATGCGGCTGCGTCTGATGATGATGATCGGCCGCTTCCTGGCCCGACAGCGCCAGCGCGAGGAACGGGTTGTCCTGCGGCGTCGACGATTCCGCGCCGAGCTTCTTCACGCCGTCGGCGAGGTCGTCCGAGTGCCAGAACGCCTGTTCGGCGTTCTTCGTGAGACGCTTCAGGCGCATCACATTCCAGGCTTTGATGACGATTACGCTCCACGACATGACCGACATGATCATCAGCGCGAGCGCGATACCGCGCGTCACGAAATCCCCTTGCGCCCACACGTGCGCCAATCCGTAGTTTTGCATTGCAATTCCTTGTTTTTAAAATCTGCTTCAATCGTTCAGATTGAAGTCGTAAGGCTGGGTGTACGCCGCGCGAACCGGCTGACCGTTCTCGAGATAGGGCTTGCAGGCGCTCGCATGGACGGCCGCGACCGCGGCGTCGTCGAGACGGCTGAAGCCGCTGCTTTTCTTCAGTTCGACGTTCTCGATTTTGCCGCTCAGGCCGACCACGAATTTCACGTAGGCGGTGCCGGTCTCGCCGCGCCGCTTCGACAGCGACGGGTAATCGGGCCTGGCGATATTGCAGTCGAGATGCGAGACGTTCTTCGGCGCGGCGATCTCCATCGTCTGAGCGGCGATCGGCGGCGCAGCAGGCGCAGGCGGCGTCGGATCCGGGGCCGCAATCGCGGTCGGCGACGGCGCGGCTGCTTGCGGCAACGGCGTGAGAGTCGGCTTGGGCGTGAGAGTCGGCTTGACTTTGGGCTTGCTATGAACCGGCGTCGGCTTGGGCGGGGGCGGCGCGATCGATTGCAACGCGACCGGCGCGGCCAGCGGCGCCGGCGGCAGCAACTGCGCCGTCATGACGTGCGATTCGAGTACCGGCTGGACCGGATCGTGACGCAACGTCAGGACCACGGCAAGCAATGCGACGTGAATCGCCGCAACCACGGCTGTCGCGGTTAGGGCGCGTGAATTCATTCGGGCGGATGGAGCCGGCGTGACGCCGGCTGAAACGGTATGCGAGGCCTGCATGTTAGCGTGGCGGCGCGCTGTCGAAACAGCGCGTCAGACAAGACATCGTCATGTTCGGAAGATCAGCAGCGAAATGAACAAAGTAGTCACGAAACCAATCAGCAATTCCATCTCAAACTCCTTTTTAACGGGTGAGCGGGGCTAGCTAGCTGGCTGGTACGGATACTGGCTTGCTGACGGCAGTGGGATAAAACGTAAAGCGAACGCAAACGAGCGTAAAACAGGCGCGTGAAACAATCGGGACAGCGGGCGCTTTGCAGCGCGGCCGGAGCCGCGCAGTGAAACGTGACCTTAGGCGGCCTTGCGCTCGTAGAACGTCAACGGAACAGCCTGCGGATGATGCTCGAAGCCGCAACGGCTCGCGCACACGCCGCTTTGCATCATGACGTCGCGCACGGACTCGGCGCACTTGCCACAGCAGGACGCGACGCCCAGCTCGAACTGAAGCTCGTCGAACGAGTCCATGCCATCTTCGATCGAGGCACGGATCTTTCGGTCAGAAACAGACTTGCAGACACAGACAATCATGGCAGGGCGTCATAGCTAACGTTAATGCGAATTATTATCATTTTGTTTGGAGCGTTTGGCAAGCGTCCTGCATGATTTTTTGTAACAAAACCAGACTCTTAGAAGGGTTTCGTCTATAGGACAGATTCCGGCGCGAGGGGTCCGTGGAGCGAAAAAAACGGGCAATGAGGCGAAAAATCGCCGCAAAAGTACGCGCGAAGTCCCTCGGTGACGCAAAAGACGTCGCGCGGGAGCAGATTTATGCGGCTTGGGAGTTTGGTGCTGCGGTGCGGCGCGAAGGGATCAGTACGCGTTCGACATGGGCGTCGAGGTGCAGCAGCGTCGCGGCGAGCTGCTTCTGATGCGCGCCGTCGTCGGTGGAATAAAAGCGGGGCAGAGCAGGGGCGTGAGTGTCGCCCGCTGCTGCGGCGCGCAGACCGTGCTGGTCGAGTACGCGCTCAAGTTGGCGTGCAATGGCGACGCTCGTATCGATCAGCATCAGCCGGTCGCCGACGAGGTCGCGAATCGCCGCATCAAAGAACGGGTAGTGGGTGCAGCCAAGCACCAGCGTGTCGGCACCTGCGTCGAGCATGGGTTCCAGGTAGCTGCGCAGTAGCGCGCGCAGTTCCGCCGAGTCGACGTCGCAGCGTTCCACCGCTTGCACGAGGCCATGGCCCGGCTGGCAGAGAAAACGGCAATCCGAAGCGTAGCGATCGAGCAGCGCCTGAAAGCGCGCGCTACGCAACGTGACTTGCGTGGCGAGCACGCCGGCCACGCGGGTTTTCGACTGCAGCGCGGCGGGCTTGATACCCGGTTCGACACCGACCAATGGAATGGACAGCTTTTCGCGAACCAGCGCGATGGATTGCGCGGTCGCCGTATTGCACGCGACCACCAGCGCCTTCGCCCCTTGCTTGACCAGCCATTCGCCGATGGCGAGCGTGCGGTCGGCAATGAAGTCGTCGTCGCGTTCGCCATAAGGGGCGTACAGCGAGTCGGCGACATACAGCAGCGCTTCGTCGGGCAGTTGCGCCCGCACCGCCCGCAACACCGACAGCCCGCCCAGACCCGAATCGAAAATGCCGACCGGCGCGCGCGACGCAGTCGCGGCGGCGGTAACAGGTCGAACACCCGTGGACGGCAATTCTGTAGGCATAGGCGGAGAGGACGCGCGCGGCACGGCGGTCAACGAAAACTCAGCAAAACAGGGAAGTGCGCAAGTATATCGTCCGCGCGGCGCGGGTCATGAAGAACGCTGCAGGCAAAGCGCATTCCCATGAACCCGCGCGCGGCGCGTTCCAGCCTGTTTCGCTCAGGACCCGATCGGGCCCATGGCGGTTTGCTGGTAGTTCTGAATGCCGATCTTGTCGATCAGATCGATCTGCGTTTCGAGCCAGTCGATGTGCTCTTCCGTATCGTCGAGAATCTTCGTGAAGATTTCGCGCGAGATGAAATCGCGAACCGATTCGCAATACACGATCGCTTCTTTGCAGGTGCTTTGCGAAATCTGTTCGAGCTTCAGATCGCATTCGAGGATTTCTTTGGTTTCCTCGCCGATCAGCAGCTTGTGCAGGTCTTGCAGGTTCGGCAAGCCGTCGAGCATGAAAATACGTTCGATCAGCCAATCAGCGTGCTTCATTTCGCCGATCGACTCGTCGTATTCATGCTTGCCGAGTTTTTCGAGGCCCCAGTGCTTGTACATGCGGGCATGCAGGAAGTACTGGTTGATCGCGGTCAGTTCGTTTTTCAACTGCGAGTTGAGATATTCGATGACCTTCTTGTCGCCTTGCATGAGATGTCCTTGTAGGGGATTTGAATTTCCCAGAACAATAAACGGCGAAGCGCAAAAAGCCAAGGCAAAAATACAGTTTTATGCTTGATTTTGAAGGTTATTTTGCGTGATGAGTACCGTTCTCATTTCAGCCGAAAAAAAGCCGGGGTACGAGACCCCGGCTTGAGATTTATCGGTTGAAGAACTCAACCTGTCTCAATACAAATTCAAACTGTTGCGACCGGAATCTTGCCGATCTTCGCTTGCCATTCCTTCGGACCGGTCTGGTGCACGGAGGTGCCGTTCGAATCGACGGCGACGGTCACTGGCATGTCCTGCACGTCGAACTCGTAGATCGCTTCCATGCCGAGGTCTTCGAACGCCAGCACCTTCGCGCTGCGAATCGCCTTCGACACGAGGTACGCCGCGCCGCCCACGGCCATCAGATACGCGGCCTTATGCTTCTTGATCGACTCGATCGCCACCGGACCACGTTCCGCCTTGCCGATCATCGAAATGAGGCCGGTTTGCGACAGCATCGTTTCGGTGAACTTGTCCATGCGCGTGGCGGTGGTCGGGCCGGCGGGACCGACGGCTTCGTCGCGCACCGGATCGACCGGGCCGACGTAGTAAATCACGCGGTTCGTGAAGTCGACCGGCAGCTTTTCGCCCTTCGCCAGCATGTCGGCGATGCGCTTATGCGCGGCGTCGCGGCCCGTCAGCATCTTGCCCGACAGCAGCAGCGTCTGGCCCGGCGTCCATGCGGCGACCTGTTCCGGCGTCAGCGTGTTCAGATCGACGCGCTGGCTCTTCTCGGTGTCCGGTTCCCACTGCACCTTCGGCCATGCGTCGAGCGACGGCGCTTCGAGCTTCGCCACGCCCGAACCGTCCAGCGTGAAGTGCGCGTGACGCGTAGCGGCACAGTTCGGGATGATCGCGACTGGCTTGCTCGCGGCGTGCGTGGGCGCAGCCATGATCTTCACGTCGAGCACGGTGGCGAGACCGCCGAGACCCTGCGCGCCGATGCCGAGCGCATTGACCTTCTCGTGCAGTTCCACGCGCAGTTCTTCGATCCAGTCCTGCGGGCCGCGGGCGATCACGTCCTGAATGTCGATCGGGTCCATCAGCGATTCTTTCGCCATCACCATGGCTTTTTCGGCCGTGCCGCCGATGCCGATGCCGAGCATGCCCGGCGGGCACCAGCCCGCGCCCATGGTCGGCACGGTCTTCAAGATCCAGTCGACGATCGAATCCGACGGATTCAGCATCGCGAACTTCGACTTGTTTTCCGAGCCGCCGCCCTTGGCCGCCACCTGCACGTCCACGGTATTGCCCGGCACGATCTCGTAGTGGATCACGGCCGGCGTGTTGTCTTTCGTGTTCTTGCGGCCGCCTTCGGGCGGGCTCACGATCGACGCGCGCAGCACGTTGTCCGGGTTCAGATAACCGCGGCGCACGCCTTCGTTGATCATGTCGGTGACGCCCATGGTCGCCGAACCGGACTCACTCGCCCAGCGCACGTCCATGCCGACCTTCACGAACACCGTGACGATGCCGGTGTCCTGGCAGATCGGGCGCTTGCCTTCGGCGCACATGCGGCTGTTGGTGAGAATCTGCGCGATTGCATCTTTCGCGGCCGGGCTCTGTTCGAGTTCGTACGCGCGGCCCAGGGCCTGGATGTAATCGAGCGGGTGGTAATAGCTGATGTGCTGAAGCGAATCAGCAATGCTCTGAATCAGATCTTCCTGTTTGATGACGGTCATGGCTAGGCTCAGTGGGGACAATGGCGCTTGTTGTACTGATCGCAGGGCTGCGCGAGTCAGTCGTGCGCCTTCAGGGGAGTGGAACCGGTGGAGCCCAGCGCGTGCAATTCGGCGGGCTCCTGAAAATGTTTGGGGTGCGTGCTGGTGGTGAGGCGGTCGACCGCCGCCATGACCAGCGCCGACACCAGGAAGGCGACGTGGATGATCACCTGCCACATGATGGTGTGCGTCGAATTCTGGTCGGGGCTGATGAAGGTCTTCAGCAGATGGATCGACGAGATGCTGATCAGCGCCATCGACAATTTGACTTTCAGCACGCCGGCGTTCACGTGGTCGAGCCATTCCGGTTCGTCCGGATGACCCTCTACGCCCAGGCGCGACACGAAGGTTTCATATCCGCCGATGATCACCATGATCAGCAGGTTCGAGATCATCACCACGTCGATCAGGCCGAGCACGACCAGCATGATGTTGGTTTCGTCGAGCGTCATGGCGGCCGTGACGAGATGCCAGACTTCCTTGAGGAACAGCACGACATAGACGCCTTGGGCCACGATCAGGCCCAGGTAGAGCGGCACTTGCAGCCAACGGCTCATGAAGATGATGGCGGGCAGCGGGCGCATGGGGCGGCGCGTGCGGGCTGAGTCGGGGCGCGGAGCGGACATAGGCGGAGTCGGATGAAACGCAGGTGACGGAATACGGCCTCGATGCACCGGTCCGGCGAGCGGGGCGCACGGAGCGGAGACACAAACGGGGCGCAGACGACGCGGAGCACGGCCAACGGGTGGCCGGAAAAGTCCGCAACGGGCGCGCTATTGTATCAAGACGCCACCGGCGGCGTCCGTCCAACCCTCAGGCTGGCAAGCGCGATCCCCGTGACGACGCAGGCGAGCGCGATGCCGTGCGCGAGCGTCGGCCGTTCGCCGAGAAACGCGATGCCGTAGATCGCCGCAGCCACCGGCAGCACGGCGCTGAACACACCGGCCAGGCTGCCTGGCACGTGGCGGATGCCCTTCATCCACAGCCAGAACGAAAAGATGCTGGCCGATAGCCCGTACCACAGCACCAGCGTCCACACACCGGGCGGCACCGCGCGATAGTCGAACTCGAACAGCGCGCGGGCGCCGAGCGGCAGCATCAGCAACAGGCCGAACAGATGCGTGTACGCGCAGATGTCGATGGGCGCGAGGGTTTGCGTGAGGCGGCGCGACAGAATGATGTAGAGCGATTCGCAGCACACCGCGCCGAGAATCATCAGATTGCCGCTCAACGAAGTCTCGCCGCCCGCGTTCTGATCGACGTGCGCCAGATTGATCACGACCACGCCGACAATCGCCAGCGCGATCGACGCGAGCGCGCGGCCGTTCGGGCGCTCCTTGAGAATCAGCCACGAGAGCAGCGCGACGACCGCCGGAATCGTGCTCGTGATGACGCCGGCCGCCACCGCGCTGGTGCGCTGCACGCCGTTGAGCATCAGCAGCGTGAAGCCGAAGGTGCCGAACAGCGCCTGCAGAAACAGGTTGAACCACTCGCCGCGCTTCACGCGACGCAGTTTGGCCACGCGCAGCAACGGCCACAGCACCGCCATCGCGATCACGAAGCGCAGCAGCGCGAACAACGGCACGGGAACGAACTCGACGATCGATTTACCGATGCCGACATTGCTGCCGACCAGCAGCATGGAGGTAATGAGAAGGAGGGCGTAGCGGTTCAAGTCGAGACATCCGGATAAGTGCATTGCGCGCCGCAGTTTACCGGACGGGTCGTCGAATCGCACGGCCCCTCGCACTCGACGGCGGCCTCGCGTCAGCGGTGCCGTACTCCGCTGAAGAGGTCGTAGCGCGCCGCGCACGACGGATCCGCGCCGGCGAAATGGGCGACGACGCGCGCGCGGCCGGCGTCGGACGGCCCTGCGCTCGCCACGAAACGCAGCGCCTTCAGGCACAGCGTCGTGGCGGGCGGCACGACGACCAGATCGGGGAGCAACGCGCTCGACAGATTTTTCTGCGGGACCGATTCGTCGAAGATCGAGTAGAGCTCGCACAGGTCGTCGCGTGGATACGCCGAGGCCGTTCGCAGCGCCCAGGCGGCCGCGTGGCGTGGCAGCACGAAGGCGCATTGGGCGCCGAGGTCGGCGAACCGCCGCGCGTGTCCGCGCTGCAGCGCGGCGAGACCGGTTCGCGTGATATGCGACACACGGTACGAGGCGCCGGTGTAATCGGTCATGAGCGGAAGCGCATCGAGAAAAGCTTGCGCGGCTTGGTCGAGTGGCAACGCGTTGCGCAGCGCTTCATTGATGTGTAAATGGCCGCCGTCGATGAAATCGGTCATGGCCGGGTGACGTTCCGTGTTGGCGTGTCGAATCAGCGCGTCGAGCCGCTGGCGATCGGCGGGCTCAAGCCCGCGAAGAGTATTCATTGTGTTCAGAAAGAAAAGGCGAGGTAGGCGCGGGGCGGCGTGTCGTGACGCCGCCCCGGATCTGGCCGCCGGCGCAGCAACGCGGCGGCCGGCTGTTTTTTTCAGGCTGGCGTCAGGCGGTGCCGTTCCCCTGGCCGCCTTGCGCGCCCAGGCCGCCCATCAGCGAACCCATCATGCCGAGCAGCGGCGGCGCGAGTTGCATCACGGCGGACAGGACGGACTTGACGATGTTCATGATGCCGCCTAACCCCATGCCCATTCCGCCCGCGCCGCTGCCGCCCGCACCGGCGCCTGCCAGTCCCTGTGGGTCGACGTTCTGGCCGGGCAGGGCAAAAGGCTGCCGCATGCCGCCGGCACTTCGGGCAGCACCGGCAGCGTCGATACCGCCGTCGTCGTCAGGCGGAAACATGGGCACGGTGCTGAAATTCGCGTTGAACTGCATGCCGTTTTGCTGCGGCATCGATGCTTCGCCAAAATCGTACGGCATGTTGTTGCCGAAATTGTCGATCGTATTCGCCATAGTGAGAAAAATCCCTGATTAAAAGTTAAATCATTCAGTTGCGGTTTTCGCGTGGGCAATTGCGCGTGGTGATCGATCGTTGTCGAGTGTTGCTGGATAAAGCGAGTGATGGGCTCTGTTCGATGCATCTCCTTGTTCTGAATTATGCGACGTGAATAACTATTCCGGCGCGATCGTCTTCATATCGATGGGATATGTCTGTTCCAATATTTGTGTGACACAGATTATTCTGATAAAGCCGGTGAAATTGCAGATGGTTTCCTGTGTCATATCGATTTCACGCGCCCATTTGGAAATCAGTTTCCCCACTGTCAGTGATTCCTGGCGCGCGATTTCTTCGATGATTCGCCAATAAATTTCCTCGAGCCGCAAACAGGTTGCAAAACCGTTGATTCTGATCGAGCGAAGCTTCGGTCTGGCAAGGCCGGGCGCGAAATTGCAAAACTGCATCATCACCATACGAAGTTGCGTGTAGGAATCTGACGTGAGCCTGCCGAAATTACGTGATCGGTTCCTGAAAAATCGCCAGGAAATTTCGATAAAGAAAATTCGCTTCGAGGTGGATTGAGTGGGTCGTTTGTCATGATCGGATTAATCGATTAGCGGGTTGGTCAATCCTCTCTCTCTGTGAACGAAGTAGGTCATACAGGGGTACGACTTGCCGATATTTATATCTTCTTCGTATTTTTTGGATAAGACCGGTTTATTTCGGGATAAACCGGATCGTCGGATCGATATCCGCGGCTAATGGCGGTAATGGGTTGCCATGGCCGTTCGCGTCAAGGCATTAAGCGATCCGCTTACGTCCTACATGTGTATGACCCGGCATCGGCTGGTCGCCATTAAATTCTCTACAACGCTGTCAATGAACGTAGCCAGGGATTTTTAATGCTGATGATGTGGCGCAACTATTCGATTATCAGGACCGGTGACGGTCCGCCGTCCCGGTCGCCGTATGCGACCCGTGCCGCGCTGCGTCACATCGCGGGTCCGTTCGGGGCGGCCTGGGCGCTGTTGCCGCTTGCATCGATTGCATCGCTCGCCTCCCTTACATCGCTGGCACCGATTCCGGCGCATGCCGCCACGCCCGCATGGCACGGCACGCCGATTCACTACGCGGTGAACGGCGCGCCGCTGCCCGACGTGCTGCGCGACGTGCTCGCCGTCGAAGGGTTGAGCGCCGACATTGGCCGCGATGTGAAAGGAGCGGTCAACGGCCGCTTCGACGACACACCGGGCAACGTGTTCACACAGTTGACGGAGGCCTACGGGCTCGTCTGGTATTTCGACGGCAAGGCAATGCATGTGACGACCGCGGCGGACGTGCGCAGCCGGGTGATTCCGTTCGCGCCCATGACTCGTGAAGCGGTCGCCTCGCTGTTACGCAATCTCGATCTCGACGACGCCCGTCTGCCGATCAAATATTCGGCGACGACAGTGAAGGTGGCGGGGCCGTCGCGCTTTGTCGACGCCGTCGCGGAAGCGATCGATCAGGCGCAGCGGCAGACCACGGTCGCGCCGAATCCCGAAGACCCGGTGATCCGCATTTTCCCGTTGCGCTACGCGCAGGCGCAGGACATTCGCTACACGGTCGGGTCGCAGGAGCGGGTGATGCCGGGCGTCGCGTCGTTGTTGCGTCAGTTGATGGCGGATAACGGGCCGTATAACGGGGCGGGTAGCGGGCCGAGCAACGCGCCGCGCCCGCGCGCCGACGATGCCCGTGCGGATGCCCGCACCGCCGCGCGGACCGAAGCGCGCAATGCGCGTGGCGGACCGCCGCCGCTGCCGAGCCTGCTGGGGCTCGGTCTGGCGAGTGTGCCGCCGGCCGCTGGGAGTGCTGCGGGCGCTGCGGCGCCGTTGCCCGAAATCGACGGCAGCGTGCTGCCGTCCGCGCCGGCCGCGCGCCGCAACATCGTGGCCGACGCGCGCACCAACGCGGTCATCATCAGCGACCTCGCTTCGACGATGCCGAACTACGAGCGCGCGATTGCCATGCTCGATCAGCCGCAGGAACTGGTCGAGATCGACGCGGTGGTGATCGATCTGTCGTCGAACGCGGCGCGCTCGCTGGGCGTCAGTTGGGGCGGCGCGAACGGGCGGATCAACGGCGCATCCGGGGCCGCGAGCGCGCCGCTCTCGGTCGGCGCGGCCGCGCTGATGGCGCCGGCCAGCGCGGCGGCCGGCCTGAATCTGGCGACGCTGGTGGGGAACTCCGCGCAGTACCTGTTCGCCCAGCTCAACGCGCTCGAGACGACTGGCGAAGCGCGGGTGCAGTCGCGTCCGCGCGTGCTCACGCTGAACAACACGGAAGCGGCGCTGACGTCGCGCAGTTCGGTGTACGTGCGGGTCGCGGGCAATCAGGCCGTCGATCTCTACAACATCGACACCGGCCTGACGCTCAAGGTGACGCCGAACATCGAATCGAGCGGGGAGCCGCGCCGCAATATCCGGCTGAACATCCAGATCGACGATGGCGCGTTCAACGCGACGTCGTCGGTGGATGGGATTCCGCAGGTCGACAACCATTCGGTCGTCACGCAGGCGATCGTGCGCGACGGCGAAAGTCTGCTGATCGGCGGCTATCAGTACGAGCGCAGCGAGCGCACGACGTCGAAGGTGCCGCTGCTCGGCGACGTGCCTTACCTCGGCGCGCTGTTCCGCGATACGCAGACTAAGCATGAGCGGCTCGAGCGTTTGATTCTGATTACACCGCGGTTGAAGAGCGTGACCGGCGACGGTGCGCCGAATGTGACGCTGGCCGGTTCCAGCGCGGTGAGTGGCGCAGACGCACCGCCCACACCGCCCGCACCGCCGCTCGTGCAAAAAATGCCCTGGGAGGCCCGCGATGACCGCTGACGCGCAGATCGTCGTGATGGACGGCGTGCATACCGGCGCGAGCGTGGTGATGTCCGCCGGCCAGCCGTTGCGAATCGGCAGCGGCGGCGACGCGGATCTGATCGTGATCGACGACGGCGTCGAACCCCTGCATGCCACCGTCGAGTTGCAACACGACACGCTCTCGCTGGTGGCGCAGCACGATGGCGTCGCCGTGTTCGGGCGTCGCGTGCCGCCGGGACGTCGCGTGCAGATGCGGCGCGGCGCGTGGTTTTCCGTGGCCGGCGTGACGTTCCGCTTCGGCGGTCGCGATACGCCGGGTCCAGCGCTCGCACGGGACGCCGAACGGGCGTATCTGCTGCGTCACGAACCACTGGGCTATGTCGCGAAGCGCTGGTCCGACGCCGCGCCGGTAACGAAGGCGACGGCCTTCGGCGTACCGGTCGCGTTAGTGATGCTGGCGTGGCTCGGTTCGTCATCGCCGTCCGTCGAACCGCGTCTTACGCGCCACGAAGAAACGTTCCGGCTGGTGACGACGCGTGTCGATCCGAAGACCGGCGCGCTGGTCTACGAGGGCTATGTGCAGAGCGCGACCGATCTCGCCGCGCTGACCGCGCACGGCTGGTCGCGGCAACGGGCGCCGGTGATGCATGTGTTCGTGCTGGCGCAACTGGAGGAACAGGTCGGCGAATTTCTCGCGCGCTATTACCGCGGTGCCGAGGTGCGCGCGACCCAGCCCGGCGCGTTCAACGCGCTGCTGCCCGACGCTCACGGTTTTTTATCGCCTGAAGCATGGGATTACGCACGCGTGGCGCGTCTCGCGCGCGCCGACATCAGTGGCTTGCGCGAGCTGGCATTTCCCGGTCATGCGCAGCAAGGCGAACGGGTGCGCGTGCCGCTCGACGCGCTCGGCCTGAATCTGCTCGCGAGCCGTCACGCGGCCTGGCTGACGGATGCGCAGGGCGTGCGCTACTTCGTCGGCGCGCGCTTGCCGATCGGCCATGTCAGTCGCCTCTCGGCCTGCGCCGCGGAAGTCACGCGCGACGACGACGGCTCGATCTACGAATTCGTTGCGGATGCGGCCCATGCCCCCAAAAACTGCCGGTAAAAGCACGCTCGGGTCGTTTGGCGATTTGCCGCTCGAAGCGCAACTCGCCGCAGGCGGCGGCGCGGGCCGGACCATGATCGCGGCCCGGCTGACGGCGGAAATCAAACGCCTGAGCGACGCCGTGACGAACGCGTCGCCGGCGCTCAGGAAAGAACTGATTCTTCTTGTCGAGTGTTTGCGCGCGGCTCGGCAGGTGGTGGAAAGAAGCGCGAGCTTCGTCAACGTGCGCGGTAAATAGTAAGGAGTGGGAATCGTGAATCTGAACGGAATCAACAATTTTTTGCCCGGCGCCCCCAGTTCCGCGCTTAGCGAGAATCACAGCCTGTCCACCGGCGGGCTGCTCAGTTTGCTCGAGAAGATCCTCGCCAAAGAGAACGACAAAGTGAACGGCACGCTGCAGGAAGCCGAGAACGCCGACGGGCTCCAGCAGGGCATCGGTGCGAACGGCGCCGATGGTGCGCAAGGCAACAACCAGGGGAACGTCGAAATGCTGCGCGCCCAGCAGGCGGTGGGCGAACTCAGCACCTTTAACTCCGCCGCCACGAACATGATGAACAGCGTCAACGATTCGCAGAAGGCCGTGGCGCAGAACACCCGATAACGCTTTTTAACCAGGACGGAGGCGCCTTTTCGGCGTCTTCGGCGATCCATGCCGATGCAGGACGACAGCCTGGAATTGCTGATCTCGATCGGTCACCTTGCCCGCGTCTACCGTCGTTTCGACGACGCGCGCTATCTGTTCGAGCGGCTCGCGCTGCTGTATCCGCAGCGCGCCTTTCCGTACCTCGGGCTCGGGCTCGTCGAGGTCGATCGCGCGAATTATCGCGGTGCGTCGCGGCTATTCGCGAAGGCGCTCGAGGTCGTGCCCGACAACGCGCTCGCGTGGGCGTGGCTCGGCACGTCCCAGGTGCTCGACGGTCATTACGCGCTGGGGGCACGCACGCTGATGAAGGTGGTCGGCAGCGACGAGCCCAGTGCGAATTCGATGGCGGTGGCGTTTCTGAAGCTGCCGGAATGCGCGCCTTTTATTAACGCCAACGCCGATGCCGCGCACTTGCGCGCGTCCGGCGCGGCACGTCCCGCTCACGCCGCAGCCCCTCTTTCAACGATTGAACGATTGACTATTCGAGGCAGGTATTGATGTTGCAACTTCCGATCACAACGCTGCCGGCGCCCGCCGGCGCATCGGTCCCGATGTCGACCGCCGACGCCGGCGCTGGTGGCCCCGGTTCGCTGATGGAGCGTCTGCTGGCGCATGCGCAGAACGCACAGGACATGTCTGTGCAGCAACTGTCGGTGGATCTCGGCCGGCTCGCTTCCGGCCGCGTCTCGACCATCGACCTGTTGCGTCTGCAAGCCGACATGGGCGCGTTCACGGTGCGCGTGCAGATGACGGTGCGGGTGGCCGACCAGATCGGCAGCGCGATCCAGACGCTGTCGCAGCGAAGCTGATGCGCCGCGCCCTGATCGTGCTGCCGTTGCTGCTGCTCCTCGCCGGCTGCAAAACCTCATTGTTCGAAGGCCTGGACGAGGACCAGGCGAACCACATCGTGGCCGCGCTGAGTCACCACGGGATCACCGGCTACAAGGACCGCAACGCGGACAAGACGTGGAACGTCTCGGTCAACGACGGCGACGCGGTGATCGCCACGGAACTGGCGAGCGCGTACGCGCTGCCGCGCGGCGGCCACGCCAATCTCGGCGAGCTGTTCAGCCGCCAGGGACTGATTTCGAGTCCCGAGGAGGACCGCGTGCGCTACGTGTACGGGCTCTCGCAGGAGCTGTCCGAAACGCTCGAAAAGATGGATGGCGTACTGCTCGCGCGCGTACACATCGTGCTGCCGGCGAAGGACCCGATGGATCCCGCGCAGGACGCATTGCCGTCGGCGTCCGTGATGATGCGTTACCGCAGCGATTACAACCTCGACCTGCTGCGCGACCGGATTCGCGCGATCGTGGCGGGCAGTGTCGAAGGACTGACCTCCGCGCGCGTCTCGTTGACGCTGTTGCCCGTTACGCCGGTGCTGACGTTTCCCGGCAATTGCGGGCAAGGCGCCGATGTCGCCAGCGCCGCGGGCGGCGTGACCACGACGGATTGCGTGCATGACGTCGGCGGTGGTCCGGCGCGCGCCACGGCGATGCTGGCTGTGCTGGCGCTGGTCGTGGCGTCGGCGGCCGGTTTCGTGTGGCTGTGGCGCTCGGGACGGCGCACGTGGTTCAAACGCAAGCCGCGCGGTGGTCTGGCCGTCACGCGGGGCGGTGAACTTCAGGGTGGTGCGGGCAAGGGCGCGCGAGAAGCCAACGAAACTCGCGAGGCCGACGACGGGGACGACGGCGCGCAAGACGCCGCTCATGCCACCAACGCCACCAACACCTCAGGTGGCCAATCCCGATCAGCGGCCCGCCATGGAGACGACGCATGACTCTGCAACCTGTTCGGCTCTCCGTTCCGTCATCCGCAGAGCAGGCAAGCGGTCGGCATTCGAGCGCTGCAAACCTGGCGAGTCCGACATCGACCGCTCGATGCGCGCCGGCGTACTGGGCGCATCACAGTTGGCTCGAATCGGCGCGTCCGGTGCGTAACGAGCGTAGCGCGCGTGCCGCCCACGCGTTTCTGTTCGAGCGCTATCCGCAACTGGCCGAAGCGACGCTCGCAGACTGGTCATCCGACTTGCCCGTCTGGCCGCGACCGGCGTGCGCGCGACTGTGCCGCGTCGTCGCCGCGCTCGCGTGTGCGTGTTCGTTGCGGCGCATCGTGGCTGCGCAGGCGCGTACGGCGTTCGCCGTCAGCGTCGCGCCGCGCGTGCTCGACGCGATCCAGCGGCACCCGCGCGCGCTCGCGGCCGATCTGAATGTCGAACCGGCCGCGTCGCTGTTCGATCGTCACGACATGACGGCGCTTGGACTCGCGTTGGTGCAACGGGCCGACGCGGATTTGAGCCACGCGTTCTGGTGGAGTTTGCGGCTGCCGCGCGAGGTCGCGCAGTCCGCGCAGCGCTACGGTGTGCGCGGTTTGTCGGCGGTCGATGCCGCTGATCTGCTGGCCGACGCGAAACGTTTGATGGAGGTACCCCGATGCTGATCTGCCGGATGGGCGCATGGCGCATCGAATCGGATGGACATATGAGTGCGGATGAACTGGCGTCGCTCGAAGGACTGCGCGCCGTCGAAGCGGAGCGCGCGTCCGACGCGGCACGCGAACGCGGCCGTCTCGGCGAGCAGGTGCGCGAGTTGAAACGTCGCGCGTGGCGTCATGGACACGCGGCCGGCAAGCTTGCGGCGTTGCGCGATTACGCCGGACGCGACGCTGCGGCGGCGTTCGTCACGCAACGTCTGGAGGAGCGGCTTGCGCAGATCGTGCTGGGAGTGGTGAACGACATTGTCGGCGCGCTGCCGCCGTCGGCCGCGTTGACGCATCAATTGCGCCGTGCGGTGGCGGTGGCGCAATCGCAGCGGCTCGTTTCAATACGCGTGGCGCCGGCCGTGTTCGAGGAGACGGCGCGGCTGACCTCGACGATTCAGCGCGAACTCGGTGCGCCGCTTTGCACCGTGCTCGCCGATGCGGGATTGCCCGCGCATTCGTGCGTGATCGAGACCGAGGCCGGGGTGATCGATGGTGGGTTGACGGTGCAATTGCGCACGCTCGAGCGCGGTATTCGCGAGGGCGTTGCCGCGGTGTTGCGCCACTATGACCTGAGCGACGGCGCGGGGCGGACGATGGTCGATGCGATCGGGCAGGGCGTGCGGGAGACCGTGGCAATGCTGGCCGCGCCGATAGCGATACGGCCAACGCCCACGCCCACGCCCACGCCCACGCCCACGCCCGAACCCTCCACGCGACCCGCTCCGGCTCACGTCGTTCGCCACGTCGTCACCCGGGAGGCCGCATGACCCTCTGGCCCGACCTCGACACCCTCACGCTGGCCGACGCCGAGCGTCACAACCTCGCGCTGCGGCACTTCGGCTCGCCGCGCATCGTGCGCGCGGGCCGGCGCGCCTTCACGCTCGAATTCGAGCCGTGCCGCGCGCGCTATCCGTTGCGCCTGTCGGGCGTGGCGTCGCAAGCGCCGTTCAGCGCCGCCTGCGACGCCGGCGCGCTGCTGCCCGAACTCGCGGCGGAAGTGCCCGGCACGCTCGGCGCCGCCGCGCTGACGCATGTCGCCGACGCGTTGAGCGACTGGCTCTGCGCGCTCGAAGGTCTGTTCGGTTTCACGATCGATCTCACCGGCGTCGCCTTCGACACCGTTCCCGAAGCGGGCGCCTATGGCCTCGCCGTCACGCAGATGGCGAACGGCCGCACCGCTCACTTCTCGTTCTGCAGTCCCGCGGTCGATGCCTGGCTGCGTCTTCATGTCCCCGCGCCACCGGCCGCCGATGCGCTGCTGCGCCGTCTGTTCGTGCGGCTGCCGATCTGCCTGCCTGGCCCGTCGCTGTCGCTGCCGCGCCTGCGCAAGCTCGCGGTCGGCGACGCGTTGCTGTTCGATCGGGACGCGTGTTTTCTGCGCGTGCCGTTGCGACTCGGCGCGTGCCGGATTCTTTTGAAATTCACTGAGGAGCACACCTTGATAGACCAGGTCCTGAACGATGAAACCCCCGCCGTCGAAGTGACCAGCGAACTGCTGCCCATCGACTCCCTGACCTTCGCGTTCGACGCCGTGCTCGGCACGCTGTCGCTCTCGGTTGCCGAGCTGGCGCATTTGCGTCAGGGCTCGATCGTCGCGTTCCGTCTGCCCGCACGCGAGCGAACCGTGACGCTGTTGTGCCAGGGCATTCCGTTCGCGCGCGGCGAGCTGATCGAGATCGAGGGTTCGCTCGGCGTGCGCGTAACCCGGCTGACCCAGGAGGATCGGCCGGCATGAGCGCTCAATTCGACCAGTTGCAGACCATCGGCATGTTTTTCATGCTGGGTCTGCTGCCGCTGGCGGTCGTAATGACGACCTCGTTCACGAAGTTCAGCATCGTGCTGACATTGCTGCGCTCCGCGCTCGGCGTGCAGCAGGCGCCGAGCAACATGGCGATTTCGGGTATCGCGCTCGCGGCGACGCTGGTCGTGATGTCGCCGACCCTCGCGAAGATCGAGGCCGCGCTGCCGGGCGCGGACAGCGGCGAGTTCCAGTTGCCGCGACCTGCCGAACTTTTCCAGGCGGTGCGCGATCCGCTCGGCGAATTCATGTTCGCGCATTCGCGGCCCGACGAACGCAAGTTTCTGGTGGGCGCCGTGAAGCGTATCGACCCGGCGCGCGACGCCCGCGAGACCGATCTCAGCCTGCTGATTCCGGCGTTCCTGATCGGCGAAATCTCGAGCGGCTTCGAGGCAGGCTTTCTGCTGTATATCGCGTTTCTGGTGGTCGATCTGGTGGTCGCCAATGTGCTCACGGCCATGGGCATGGTGATGCTGTCGCCGAGCACGGTGTCGATCCCGTTGAAGCTGTTCATCTTCGTGTCGGTGTCCGGCATGTCGAAGCTGATGCACGCGTTGATCGTCGGTTACGTCAAATGAACGCGCTCCCGTCTCTCGCCACGTTGTCCAGCGACGCGCTGATGCTGGTGTTCTGGTTGTCGCTGCCCGCGCTCGCGGTGGCGACGATCGTTGGTCTGTTGATCGGCCTGTTGCAGTCGATCACGCAGATTCAGGATCAGAGCCTGCCTTACGGCGCGAAGATCATCTGCGTCGGTGTGGTGCTGATCGTGACCACGCCCTGGGCCAGCCGCGAGATGGCGCGGTTTTTCGCGCATGTGTTTACCTTCATCGCGGCGGGGCGTCTGCATTGAACCCGGACTACATGAGCTATTTCGCGGGTTACGCGTTCTGCACGATCCGGCCCGCCGTCGCGCTGTTCCTGATTCCGTTCGGGCAGAGCGGCTCGCTGGGCGTTCGGGTGCGCGTGCCGATGCTGCTCGCGTTGGCGATGCTGCCGCAACAGGTCGGCTGGCCGGCCGAAGTATGGCCGGCCCTGTGTGTCGAAGCGGCGGCCGGTGCGGTGCTTGGCTTGCTGCTCGGCACGATCTTTCATGCGGCGGCTGCGGCCGGCGCGGTGCTCGATCAGCAGGGCGGCTATGCGAGCGCGGCGATCTACGATCCGCACTTCCAGCAGGAGGCCGCGCTGTTCGAAACGCTGTTCTCGCAGTTCGCCGCGCTGGCGATGTTCACGGGCCCCGGCTTGCCGCTGCTGTTCGGCTTCTTCACCGATGCCTGGGTGCTGTGGCCGCCGGGCCGCTGGCGCATCGATCTGGTCGAGGTGTTGCGGCACGTCGCGCTGCGCGACACGACGGCTTCGCTAGCCGGCTCGTTTGCGGAAGGCTTGCGGCTAGCGAGTCCGCTGCTCGGTCTTGTGCTGTTGATCGACGTCGCGTTCGGCCTGATGACGCGCCACGCCAAACGGCTCAATCCGTTCGCGACCGCGCGCACCGTCAAGGCCATGGTGCTCTCGTTCGCCGCGATGCTCAGCGTGCCCGCGTTGTTCGAGCAGCTGCAGATCGTGTTCACCCATCTGATCCATTTGCGCTCCTTGCCATGAGCGACAAGAGCGAAGCGCCGACGCCCAAACGGCTGCGCCGCGCGCGCGACGACGGCGAGACCGCGAAGAGCATGCACCTGAGCGTCGCGTTCAGCGGTCTGTGCTGGTGGCTGTATCTGTTCATCGAAGCGCCGAATCTGTACGCGCTCGGCACGCGGCTGATCCTGGCGGTGACGACGCTCGACGCAAGCCTCCCGTTCGACGACCGGTTCGCGCGGACACTCGCGCTGTTGACGTCGTTCATGCCGCAGGTGCTGGGCACGCTCGGCGTCGGCGTGCTGGCCGCGGTGGTGCCGGAATTGATCCAGACACGCGGGCTGATCGCCCTGAAGCGCGTGAAGCCCGATCTGAAGCGGCTGAATCCGCTCAACGGTCTCAAGCAGATGTTCAGTCTGCGGCTCGTGTGGGACACGCTGCTCACGCTGTTGCAGTTCACGGTTCTGCTGTTGCTGTTCTGGCAGGCGCTGATCGCGTGGTTGCGGCAGCTCGCGCCGATCTATGGATTCGCGTTGCCGGCGCTACTCGGCTTCACGGCGACCTCGCACTCGCATCTGCTCGCGTGGATGGCCGCGTCGCAGATCGCGCCGGCTCTCGCCGACTATTTCGTCCAGCGGTTCTTGTGGCTGCGCACGATGCGCATGGACAAGAACGAAATCAAACGCGAATACCGCGACGACGAGGGCGACCCCTACGTTAAAAGTCGTCGCCGTGCGCTACACCGGGAGCTTGGTCAATAACATGCCGAACCGTTCCATTCTTAGTCGCTACGATCTGTCGGCGTTCTTCGCGCGGCACGCCGATCTTGCCGTCGCGCTCGGCCTGCTAGCGGTGCTCGCGCTGCTGATCGTGCCGGTGCCTCCGTTCGTGCTCGATCTGTTCATCTGCGTGAGTTTCGCCTCCAGCCTGACGATGCTGAGCACCACGCTGTATGTGTCGAAGGCCGCGGACCTCGCGAGTTTTCCGTCGTTGCTGCTGATCACGACGCTGTTGCGGCTCTCGCTGGCGATCGCGTCGACAAAGATGATTCTGCTGCATGCGCACGCCGGCCAGATCATCGGCGCGTTCGGTGAACTGGTGGTGGGCGGCAACGTGGCGGTCGGCCTCGTGGTGTTCATCGTGCTCGCGGCCATCCAGTTCATCGTGGTTGCGAAGGGCGCGGACCGGGTCGCCGAAGTCGGCGCGCGCTTCACGCTCGACGGCATTCCCGGCCGGCAGATGAGTATCGACGCCGATCTGCGCTCCGGCGTGATCTCGCCCGCGCAGGCGAGCCGGGCGCGCGCGGCGCTCGAACGCGAAACGTATTTCTACGGCTCGCTCGACGGCGCGATGAAATTCGTCAAGGGCGACGCGGTCGCGGGGCTGGTCGTCGCGCTGGTGAATATCGTCGGCGGTCTCGCGATCGGGATCGCGCAGCGCGGCATGTCGTTCGCCGACGCGCTGCATACGTACACGATTCTCACCGTCGGCGATGGCCTGGTGGCGCAGATTCCGTCGCTGATCGTGTCGGTGTCGGCGGGCATTCTGGTGACGCGCGTGGCCTCGGCCGACGGCGCGGACGCGCATCTCGGCGGCGATATCTACCGGCAACTGACGGTGCATCCGAAGGCGATCGGCATGGCGGGCGCCGCCTGTTGCGCGTTGGCCGCGATTCCGGGTTTCCCGCATCTGCAGTTTCTGCTGGCCGGCGGGCTGCTGGTGGTGCTGGCGATCACGCTGATGCGCAACGCCGCAGCCGCGACGAACTCGCAACGCGCGCTGATGCCCGGTATGACCCGCGACGGCGGCAACTACGTGCCGCGGATTCTCGACGACGTCGAACTGGGCACGAGCGCGACCTTGCGGTTGCGGCTTGGCCTGAAAGCGTTCGACGCGTTGCGGCCCGAAGCGCTGAACCGGCAACTCGGGCAGTTGCGGCGGCACCTGATGGTCGAACTGGGCGTGCCGTTTCCGGGTCTCGCGCTGCTGCGCGACGCGCGGCTCGCGCCGGAGCGCTACATCGTCGATGTCGAGGATGTGCCGTTCGCGAGCGGCACGCTGATCGCCGCGCATACGCTGTTGAGCGGCGACGGCAGCCACATCACGTTCGAAGGCACCGAAGGCTACCGGCCGCGTAGCGAGAAATCGGTGTGGGTGCCGAGCGCGCAGGCGACCTCGATCGACGATCCGGCGATTCGCAAAGCCAGCGTCGACGAAGCGCTGTGCGAGCACCTCGCCGAAGTGTGCGAGCGTTCGGCGGCCGATTTTCTCGGCACCCAGGAAACGCGCTTTCTGCTCGATCAACTCGGGATCGAATTCCGCGAGCTGGTGGCGCAGGCGGGCCAGGCCGCGAGTACGGTGCAGCTGGCCGGCGTGCTGCGGCAACTGCTGCAGCAGCGCGTGCCGATTCGCAATCTGCGGGCGATTCTCGAAGCGGTGGTGCGGGTGCCGGCGGGTGAACGCACGCTCGACCGGATGGTGCGCGAGGCGCGCATCCAGTTGGGGCGGCAGATTTCGCGCAACTTCGCCGACCTCGAATCGTGGACGATTTCGGCGGCGGTGCTGGAGCCGGGCTGGGAGGCCAGTCTCGAAGCGCAGATTCGCAGCGGGGCCGACGGCGAGCCGCTATGCGTGCTGTCCGCTGAAGAGATGGAGCGCGCGCAGCAGGTGCTGGGCGCGGACCTGTCGGGCATCGGATTGATCGTGACGAATGCGGTGCTGCGGCCGCATCTCGCGCGGTTATTGCGGGACTTTGGCTGGCGCACCGACGTGCTCGCGGTCGAAGAGATTCCATTCGACATCTATCGGATTCAGACCATCGCGACGCTGGGCGCCCCATGACGGAGCGCGCGATCAAGTCGTCGGGACAGAGCTGGCCCACGTTTGCGTCCGCGCCCGAGTTGCGCGGACGGGTGGTCGAAGCACGCGGCGTGATTGCACGGGTGGTGGGCGTGTCGTTGCGGATCGGCGAGAAGGTGAGATTGGTGCGACCCGATACGCTCGAGGCGCAGTACGGCGAAGTCGTCGGCTTCGCGCATGACGGCGCACTGGTGATGCCGCTGGCCGGACTCGCCGGGCTGTCGGATATCACCGAGGTGCAGGGTTGCGGCGCGTGGAGCAGCGTCGACGCGGCGGGTTTGCTCGGGCGCGTGGTGGACGGGCTCGGCAATCCGCTCGACGGAGGACCGTTGCCGCCACAACGGGACATTGCGCGAGGTTCGGCGGGTTCAGCGGGTTATATTGGTTCAGCCGGCGGCGAGATCACACTCAATCCGCTGGAGCGGCCGGTTATCACGACGCCGTTCGCCACTGGCGTGCGCGCGATCGACGGCCTGCTGACCTGTGGCGTCGGCCAGCGCACGGGCATCTTCGCGCCGGCCGGCGGCGGCAAGAGCACGATCATGGGGATGATCGCGAACGGTGCATCGACCGATGCGATCGTGGTTGCGCTGATCGGCGAGCGCGGCCGCGAGGTGGGCGAATTCATTCACGATCATCTCGATCACCGGCGCGCGTCGACCGTCGTGATCGCGGCGACGTCCGACCGTCCCGCGGCGGAGCGAATCAAGGCGGCGGAACTCGCGTCGCAGGTCGCCGTGGGATTGCGCGCGAGCGGGCGCAACGTGTTGCTGCTCTTCGATTCGCTGACACGCTACGCGCGCGCGTTGCGCGAACTGGGTCTCGCGGTCGGCGAGCCGCCGCTGCGCGGCGGCTTTCCGCCGAGCGTGTTCGCGCGCTTGCCGAAACTGATCGAAACCGCCGGCGTGACCGCGCAAGGCAGCATCACCGGTTTCTACACGGTGCTCGCCGATGAGGCCGATCTGTCGGACCCGGTCGCGGAAGAAGCGCGCTCGCTGCTGGACGGGCATATCCAGTTGTCGTCGAAACTGGGTGCGTCCGGCCACTATCCGGCGATCGATATCTTGCGCAGCCGCAGCCGGTTGATGAGCCGCGTCGCGGACAGGACGCAACTCGCCGACGCAAACGCAGTGCGCGATTGGCTCGCGCGTTATGAAGAGGTCGAGATGCTATTGCAGATCGGCGAATACGAGCGGGGACATGATGCGGAAACGGACCTTGCCATCGAGCGGCGCCCTGCGATCCAGCAGTTTTTGCGTCAACCGTACGACCGGAGCAGTGAATGGGACGAGACGCGCGCGCTGCTGCATGCGTTGCGCGCTGGTGGGAGGGCGGTGTGATGCGCGATGCGGCACGGGAAGCTGCGTTCTGGCGGCTACTGGTCAAAGTGCGCGGTTTGCGCGTACGGCGCACGCTGCGCGCGCTGGCCGACGCGCGGCGGCATGAACGGCACGCGGCGGATGCGCTCGCCGCGCGGTTCGCCGCGCTGGACCAGCACGCGGAGCAACGGCAACGGGTGCTGATGCTTTGTCGGCGTGACGCGCGCGTTGGCGCGCAATGGCATGCGACGCTGCGCGCGCACGACGCGCGCATGCCCGCCTTGCAGCGGCAATTGAGCGCCGCGCGCGACACGCATGCGGCGGCGCGCGCTGTAGCGGCGCACGCGTTGAGCGCGTGGCAGGTGGAGCGAGTCCGGCATGACGATGCGAAGGAGCGTGTGCGGGTGGCGACCGCGCGCCTCGTGGCCGGTGACGGAGAAAGCACTTAGCTTCAGGGATTGCCGGCAAAGCAGGCGTTCCGCCGGCAGTCTTTAGATCACTGCAAAATCGCCGGACGCCGCGAACACATAGAGGATGTGTTCGCGGCGTCCTTCGAGGACAACGCGCTGCGCTGTCGTCCCCCGTTTCGTGCGCTTGGCTTAGGCGGCTTTCTTGAAGTCGTCCGCGGTGGGTTGCTTGCCGGTGGCCGGGTCGATGAAGCCGCTGCCGTTGCGGGCGGCCACGATGGTGTAGCCGTCCGGCGTGGCGGCGTCGAGCGCGCGGCCGTTGTTGCTCTTCTGCACGCTGAGGGCCGCCGAGTCCTGCTGGCTCAGACCGGAGACCTGATACGCCTGATTGCCCTTGGTGATCGTGACCTGATCCGCGTACGAGACCGACGGGTTGTTCCCGGCCGCCTGGGTGCCCACGCTGATTTTGGTGTTGTCCGGCAGCATGAACGTCATCGGGCCGTTGAACATCGCCGACGTTTTGTTCGCGCCGTTGGCGTGTTGTTCGATATGCGGGTCACCGTAGATGTTCGTCGTATCGCCGGTCTGTTTGTTCGTCAGAAGCATCGACGAATTGGTTTTGCTGAAGTCGAGTTTGTAGTCGCCCAGATCGATACTGGTCTTGTTGTTGGCGACCGGCGTATTGCTCCATTGCGTCTGATCGGTTCGGCCGCGCTCGTTGCAGCCGCAGTACCGACCTTGCGACGTGCCGTTGCCGCCGCGCGAGTAGTCGCCGTAGCCGCTCTGACTGGTATTGCGGCCCCAGCTTGCCTGCATCGGTTGGGCAGCCGGCCCGCGATTGATCGTGGTGCCTTGCGCGAAGAACGTGCTGCTCTGACCATTCACCGTGTTCTGACCGACGACCGAGAAGGTGCTCTTCGAAAAGCCGCTCGCCATGTTCGACAACGGCGAGGACGCGTTGCGGCCGTTATTGAATGCCGGGGTTCGCGAGAGTGACGACGCGCCGCCGAACTGCGTGCTCAGTTGAGTCAGGTTTGGGAAGAAAGAAGACTGATTTTGCAACGTTGCTTGCATGTCGTGATTCCTGAAATTAAAAGAAACCAGGCTTGAGCCTGGCGAGCCGGGTCCGCGTCGCCGGATAGATTGGATCGGCGCCGCTTGATCAATAGTAGAGAGATGGAAACGCGATTCGGCGTACTTATATATAGCCGTCACGCTATATTTGAAGGCGACTGTTGCGTCTCGCCGGTCGTGACGATTCGTGCGGTCGTGCATCCAAATAGATAGGACCTGCTGACGGCGTCGCGGCGTTTCAATGGACCTGCATTTCTCCGATTTCTCTTTCATTCAGGGATAGCGAAATGAAGCTCCAGTCAGTCAGTAGTCAAGCGGTCGACCGCGAACCGGCGGTGGCCAGTCGAAGCGATGCACCGAGCGTTCGACCTGGGTCGGCGCCTGCGGTGTTCGATACGTCGGTGGCGTCGTCGGCGGCGTTTCAGTGCAGCGTCGGGGCAGCCGAACGGGGCAACAGGCCGCTTCATGGTGACGGCCTGCCGGGTGGAGCGCTGCGGTCTCCGCAACCCGGTACGTCGACTGACGGTGAAACGCAGCCGGTCCGTGGCCGGCCTGAGCCATCGTCGCCTGTGGCGAAGCGTCGGCGTGTCGACGAGCCACCCGTGGAAACTTCAAGCGCGCTGGTATCCGCCATCATTAACCAGGCCGAAGCCGGGTTGCCGGCCCATCAGATAGCGAACGATTTGCGCCTGTCGGAAGATACCGTTTTACATGTTGAGCTTTTACATTTGCAAAGCTCGCTGCTGGTCGTGGATGAACAGATCCGGATCGAGCGTGCCAACTTGCCGCCGAGTCCCGCTATGACGCCACCCGTGTCGCCGGAAGTTGTGCAAGCCGTGATCCGGGAATTGCGGGGCGGCGTCGACCGGCCGGATATCGCGCGCCACTTGCATCTGCAGGAGCAGGAGATCCTGGCCATCCACGGTCAGCTTCTCGACGATGAGTTCGCGCAACTCGATATGGACGCCTTCAAGGCAATGACCGGATCGTCGAGCGGCGAGTCGCCCGGGTAGGCGTTTAGTGTGAGCGCTTGCCGAGGCACGGGTTAACACTGATCCCGACGCAGAAGCGCGCCGACGTCTCCGGGCTAACCCTGGTGCCGATCGCGCGCACCCGCTCCACATAAGCATTGCCCCGTGCTGCCGATGACATTGCCGGAGCGCATCAGCTAACATAACAATCCCAGTATCTCTTGCACGATGCGCTGCGACGGCCTGATGTAAGTGACAGGTAAGTTGCGGCATTTATCCTGGCAGCATGCCGTTGACCGCTCGCGCGCCGGCACAGGTTTCAGGTTTGATTTTCACCAAGGGGTTGTCGATGTCTGCGATTGAATCGGTTCTTCAGGAACGCCGCGTTTTCCCGCCCTCCGCTGAAGCAGCGGCCGGCGCCGCGATCTCCGGCATGGATGCGTACCGGGCGCTCGCCGCCGAAGCGGAACGCGATTACGAAGGTTTCTGGGGGCGCCTCGCCCGCGAGACGCTTAGCTGGCATACGCCCTTCACCAAGGTGCTCGACGAATCGAACGCGCCGTTCTACACGTGGTTCGAAGACGGCCAGCTGAACGCGTCGTACAACAGCCTCGACCGTCATGTCGAAGCCGGCAACGGCGGGCGCGTCGCGATCGTTTTCGAAGCCGACGACGGCACCGTCACCAATGTGACGTATCAGGATCTGCTGCAACGCGTGTCGCGCTTCGCGAATGCGTTGAAGAAACGCGGCGTGAAGAAGGGCGACCGCGTGGTGATCTATATGCCCATGTCGATCGAAGGCATCGTCGCGATGCAGGCTTGCGCGCGGATCGGCGCTACGCATTCGGTGGTGTTCGGCGGCTTCTCGTCGAAGTCGCTCAACGAGCGCCTCGTGGACGTGGGCGCGGTCGCGCTCGTTACCTCCGACGAACAGATGCGCGGCGGCAAAGCGCTGCCGTTGAAGAATATCGCCGACGAAGCACTCGCCATGGGCGGCTGCGAAGCGGTGAAGAGCGTGATCGTTTATCAGCGCACCGGCGGCAAGGTCGCGTGGCACGAAGGCCGCGATTTGTGGATGCACGAACTCGCGCAAGCCGAATCGGATCAATGCCCGCCGGAGTGGGTCGGCGCCGAGCATCCGCTGTTCATTCTCTATACGTCCGGTTCGACCGGCAAGCCGAAGGGCGTGCAGCACAGCACCGGCGGCTATCTGCTGTGGACCGCGCAAACGCTGAAGTGGACCTTCGACTGGAAGCCCAGCGACGTGTTCTGGTGTACCGCCGACATCGGCTGGATTACCGGCCATAGCTACATTACGTATGGTCCGTTGACGCTCGGCGGCACCCAGGTCGTGTTCGAAGGCGTGCCTACCTATCCGAACGCCGGCCGCTTCTGGGACATGATCGCGAAGCACAAGGTCACGCTGTTCTACACGGCGCCCACGGCAATCCGCTCGTTGATCAAGTCGGCCGAGGCCGACCAGAAGGTGCATCCGAAGAGCTACGACCTGTCGTCGCTGCGCATTATCGGCACGGTCGGCGAGCCGATCAATCCCGAAGCGTGGGTGTGGTATCACGAGAACGTCGGCGGCGGCCGTTGCCCGATCGTCGACACGTGGTGGCAAACCGAAACCGGCGGCCACATGATCACGCCGCTGCCGGGCGCCACGCCGCTGGTGCCGGGTTCGTGCACGCTGCCGTTGCCGGGCATCATGGCCGCGGTCGTCGACGAAACCGGGCAGGACGTGCCGAACGGGCAGGGCGGGATTCTGGTGGTGAAGCGTCCTTGGCCTTCCATGTTGCGTAATGTGTGGGGCGATCCGGACCGCTACAAGAAGAGCTATTTCCCCGAAGAACTCGGCGGCCGGCTGTATCTCGCCGGCGACGGCGCGGTGCGCGACAAGGACACCGGCTACTTCACGATCATGGGTCGGATCGACGACGTGCTGAACGTGTCGGGTCACCGGCTCGGCACGATGGAAATCGAGTCGGCGCTGGTGTCGAATCCGCTCGTCGCGGAAGCCGCAGTGGTGGGCCGGCCCGACTCGACGACCGGCGAGGCCGTGTGCGCATTCGTCGTGCTCAAGCGTGCGCGTCCGGAAGGCGAAGAGGCCGTGAAGCTCGCCAACGAATTGCGCGCGTGGGTGGCCAAGGAGATCGGTCCGATCGCGAAGCCGAAGGACATCCGCTTCGGCGAGAACCTGCCGAAGACGCGCTCGGGCAAGATCATGCGTCGCCTGCTGCGTTCGCTCGCGAAGGGCGAGGAGATCACCCAGGACGTGTCGACGCTGGAGAACCCGGCGATTCTCGACCAGCTCGGCGAATCGCTGTGATGGGTTAGGGTTCGGGTCAGGCGTGCATCCCAGGATGCGCGCCTGACCGGATGACGCGATCTCTCACTCGAATCAGGCCGTAAAAAGCCACCGCGCGGACAATCCCGATTGCCTGCCCGGTGGCTTTTTGATACATAGGCGCATGGCCGCGCCGCATCACTCCTCTCACGCTACGTTGAATCCTCCACCCGAACCGCCTGCGGTGTCGGTGGCGATGGCGCGCGCGCATCGCAAGTACTGGCGCTTCAACGTCGCGCTGATCGCTACGTTGATGACGTTGGGCTTTCTCGTGTCGTTCGTGTTGCCGTTGATGGCGCCGGCGTTGGAGCATGTACGGATGGGCGGATTCAGGCTGCCGTTCTACTTCGGCGCGCAGGGCGCGATTCTGATCTATATGGCGTTGATCGTCGTGTATATCGTGCTGATGCAGCGCGCCGACCGCCGCTTGCTGCGCGCGTTCGAGGCGGATGCTGGCGTTGATGCAAATGCTGTTTCCGGCGCTGATCCTGGCGTTGACGCCAGCGCCGAGTCCAGCACCCCCGTGCCGCGCGGACGTTGAGCCCATGAAGCTCACGAATCGCCTGATCCGTTCATACGCGTTCTATACGCTCGGCTTCCTTCTGTTCATCTACGTGATGTGGCGCATTGAGCGCACCACCGGCCCCGGCGTGTGGATCGGCTATGTGTTCCTGTTCGTGCCGATCGCGGTGTATGCGGTGATCGGCCTGCTGTCGCGCACCTCCGATCTGGTCGAATACTACGTGGCGGGGCGGCGCGTGCCGTCCGTGTTCAACGGCATGGCGACGGCCGCCGACTGGTTGTCGGCGGCGTCGTTCATCGGCCTCGCGGGGTCGATCTATGCGACCGGCTACGACGGGCTCGCGTATCTGATGGGCTGGACCGGCGGCTATTGCCTCGTCGCGTTTCTGCTCGCGCCGTACGTGCGCAAACTGGCGCGCTACACGATTCCCGATTTTCTCGGCACGCGTTTTTCGAGCAACGCAGTGCGCGGGCTCGCGGCGTTGGCGGCGATTCTCTGTTCGTTCGTTTATCTGGTCGCGCAGATTCAGGGCGTCGGTCTGATCGCGACGCGCTTTATCGGCGTCGATTTTGCGGTGGGCATTTTCTGCGGGCTCGCGGGCATTCTGGTGTGCTCGTTTCTGGGCGGCATGCGCGCGGTCACGTGGACCCAGGTCGCGCAGTACATCATCCTGATCGCGGCGATCCTGATACCGGTGTCGATGATCGCGCACAAGGACGGCCTCGGCTGGCTGCCGCAATTCAGCTATGGGCGGTTGATGGCGCGCGTGGAAGGTCTCGAGAAACAGGTGCGCGACGCGCCGCTCGAACAGACCGTGCGCGACGACTATCGACGCCAGGCCGCCCGGATGCAGGTGCGGCTCGATACGCTGCCGCAATCGTTTATCGACGAGAAGTCGCGTCTCACGCAGGAGGTGGCCGATTTGCGGCGCCATAACGGTCCATTGCGCGAGATCAAGGAACGCGAGAAAGCGCTCGACCAGTTTCCCCGCGATGCGGCCGCCGCGCAGATCGTCTGGAGCCAGCGCCGCGATGAAATGCTGATGCGTGCCGCCGCGCCGGTGCCGATGCACGAGCCGTTTCCCGCAGCCAACGATGAGGAACGGCGCATTCATGAGCGCAATTTCCTGTCGCTGCTGCTGTGCCTTTCGCTGGGGACGGCGAGCCTGCCGCATATTCTGACGCGCTATAACACGACGACGTCGGTTGCGTCCGCGCGACGCTCGGTCGGCTGGACGCTGTTTTTCGTCGCGCTGTTTTATCTGACGGTGCCGGTGCTGGCCGTGCTGATCAAGTATGAGATATTGACCCACCTGGTGGGCCATCACTTCGCCGATCTGCCGCAATGGTTCACGCAATGGAATAGGGTGGAACCACGTCTGATCAGTCTGAACGATACGAACCTCGACGGCGTCGTGCGATGGAGCGAGATTCAGATGCAGCCGGACATGGTCGTGCTCGCCGCGCCCGAGATTGCGGGGTTGCCGTATGTGATGTCGGGATTGATTGCGGCGGGCGCGTTGGCCGCGGCGCTCTCGACCGCCGATGGTTTGCTGCTCACCATTGCGAATGCGTTGTCGCACGACGTGTATTACCACATGGTCGATCCGACGGCGTCGAGTCAGCGGCGTGTGACGGTCTCGAAGATTCTGCTGCTGGGGGTGGCGCTGTTCGCGTCGTATGTGGCGTCGTTGAATACCGGGAATATTCTGTTTCTGGTGGGGGCGGCGTTTTCGCTGGCGGCGTCGAGTCTGTTTCCGGTGCTGGTGCTGGGGGTGTTCTGGAAGCGCACCACGCGACTCGGCGCGGTGGCGGGGATGCTGGCGGGGCTGCTCGTGTGCATCTATTACATCGTCTCGACCTATCCGTTCTTCACGCAGATGACGGGCTTCGCCGGCGCGAGGTGGTTCGGGATCGAGCCGATCAGCTCGGGCGTGTTCGGCGTGCCGGCGGGGTTTCTGGTGGCGATCGGCGTGAGTCTCGTGGACCGGAAACCGGACGCCTATACGCGGGCGCTGGTGGACTACATCCGGCATCCTTAGCGCGGTTTGCAGAGGGGTGTGGCGCAAGGCCCGAAGTTTGCTATAATTCGGCTCCCCGCCGGAGAGATGGATGAGCGGTTTAAGTCGCACGCCTGGAAAGCGTGTATAGGTTAATAACCTATCCGGGGTTCGAATCCCCGTCTCTCCGCCAGAAATGGTGGAAAAACCCCGTAAAATCAATGATTTGCGGGGTTTTTTGTTTTTCGACTGGCAAGGCGACTATCAAATGTCTGGCGGTTATGCAGCGGATTGTATCGGCATCGATGAGCGGACGCGTAATCACGCAATTGGGTACTGCATCAGTCCAAGCTCGACTTGATAGCGATGCGTCAAACTACTTGACGGACTCCGGCACTTCAGATACGCAACCAAAGCGCTAGATGTAGTAGCGAATGCGGATGCCTACCGGTCGCGCCAAACTACCGCCCGCGTCTCGCCCTCATTTTGGTTTATTCGTATAAAGTTACGTATGATCGGCGTGTGACGCGCTTGCGAGCCTCGACCAAAGCATTGCTGAAACTGTTCGCCAGTGTGCAATGCTCGCAGGCGCTCGCGCGAGGGTATCGATGTTAAAGAAAAACGTAGGCCTTCATCGTGCAAATTGTTGCCCAATATCTGCAGCTCGAAGCGCAAAATCGAAGCGACGTTTTGGAGCGTGATCTCTTTGGCCGATCAGCATTTAACCGATACTACTATGCATCGTTTCTGGAGGTCAAAAAAGGCCTCGGCAGTCTTAAGACAGAATGGGCAACGATGGCTCACGCGGGTGTTCCGGAAGTGTTGAGAGGAACGGTCCAACGGGAACTCAAGCAAGGTATGCGGAAGGCACAAAAACTGTCAGACGGTGAAGTTGTCAGCTTGTGTGAACGAGCTAAATCGGCTGTTTTGGACTTGGCTGACCTGATGGAGCGTGGCTACGCTATTCGAGTCGCGGCCGACTATCATCCTGAGATATCTGTGGATTTTTCAGGCGGCTCAAACTTTACACTCAACACGGTCGCTGTGCGAGATGCTCGGTCGTGGCCTTCTCGCGCGGAGCTTTTCATGGGTGTAATTGTCTCTGCTTGGAAACAAGTGCATGCTTGATGCAATCCAAATTTCGCGCCTGCTTGAAGAGTTGCAGATTCGCACAGCGGGCGAGATCATTCAACCGAGTGCGCCCGGGGAAAGCTATTTCGTGTTTATTCCCGTAACGCGGGATTCCGATAATCGACAATTGCCCACAAACCGACGGCTTCAGGAGGCTAAGGCTGTACTACTTGATGCGGGCGCGACTGTGGAGTTCTTGTTGACCGATGAACAAACACATGACATCGAAGCAGGACTACGCGCAACGTTGCTTCACTCGTTTGCGGATGACGTACGCAACGTATTTCTGTCGCTAGGCGCTGACAGCGCTCGTGTATGGATCGAACCCAAAAGGGCGCTCGAAGGTCTCGTAGTAGCCGAGATGCGCGCGAAAGCGCAAGTCTACCTCGACGAACTGGATTGTCGGCTCGAATCACTTGATACGACCACGGGAGAAAACCTACCTAGCGTTCTTGCGTGCTTACGAGCCATCCGTCACAGTGCCCCGGTCACTACAACTGAGCTTAGAGACGAATTGATTCGACGGGGGTTCTCGATTCCCTCGCCGGGCTGGCTTGTTCGCCGTCTCGACGCGATGAGGCGAAGCGGAAAGATCGTCTGGGTCAATCACGGCAAATACGCTCTCTCGCTACAGACGTTGCAGGAACTCGGAACTGTCAAAGGGCGTTCTAGTCCAGACATCTCAAGGCTGCTTGCGTTGGCGCGCAACCGCCAGTAGACTTCGCGCTGCGGGAGCTTCGGCGCGGGTATGCATCATACCCACTCGCCAAGATCATGGACAGAAGGATTCCGACGAAATGGCCGGTGATCCTTCGAATCCCCGACCATTTCGTCGGCTCTAAACGAAAGAAAACTTTGCTAAATGAGGCTCCCGCAACCCCTCCTTGAGTCGCAGTATTTCTTGTATACGAGTTTGGGCGAATTAAGCCGTGCGCTCGGTGACGCCGCTCGGCCTGAAGAATTGGCGGAAATCGAGAGGCTGGTGCTCCTCGATCTGCCTCCCGTAAGCTCACGTATTCAGTTGGCGACCATTTTTGGCGTGAATCCAGGACTTATTTGGTCGTTCGAAAATCGGACTCGAAAGCACTATCGATCTTTTTTTATTCCAAAAGGCCAGACTACGCGTCGGATTGACGCGCCAAAGGTCGCACTTAAAGTTATACAGAAGTGGCTGTCGGTTCATCTCTCCCATGGTTTCAAGCCTGCAGATCATGTGTATGGTTTCGTTAGTGCTAGGTCGCACATACAAGCCGCCACACTGCACGTAGATGCGCAATGGGTGTTTTCCGTCGACATCCAAGATTTCTTTCCTACAACGCCGATCCAATTAGTTTCGGACTCGCTCGAAGCTATTGGCTTTGGTCGAGACGGAGCAATGTTGGTCGCTCGTCTCTCATGTCTCGCTGGCTTTCTTGCGCAAGGTGCGCCGACTAGTCCAGTCCTTTCGAATATTTGTTTCCGCCTTATCGATGAAGCACTGATAGCAATCGCGGCTCGTTACAGTATTCGGCTGACGCGTTATGCTGACGACATAGTTTTTTCGGGAACGGAAGAATATCCAGCGCAACTTGAGACTGATGTTAGGGCGCTATTCTCCGTTGGACCGTGGACTTTGGCCGAGCATAAGGTACGGGTCAACAAATTGCCGGAACGCCTGAAGGTCCATGGTTTGTTAGTGCATGGACCAAAAATACGATTGACAAAGGGTTATCGAAATAAGTTGCGAGCATATCGTCATCTTATGACGCACGAAAAGGTCGCCGAGGCTGACATCGCCAAAATAAAAGGCCATCTCAATTACGCGGCGTCTGTAGACAAATTCCGCGACGCGTCGGAAGACTAGGAATCGGTACACAAGTAAGCGCAATGTTGGAAATGGCTTGGCCGGATGCCCTTCGCATAGTCAATTAGAGGCGGCGTTCTTCAGCGCATGCCCGCTTGACAGTCGCTGTCCCTATTCCGAACTCATCGGCAGTGGCGCGAATGCTCGCGCCGTGCTCTTCTCGCCATGCCGTTATCGCGGAATAGTCATGTGACCGCACGCGTCCCTTGTATTTCCCTTCTGCTTTTGCGATCGCTACGCCGCGACGTTGCATCTCTGCTCGATTGCGGTAGTCCGCTTCGCCCTGCGCCGCCATGAATGCCAGCACGGCATCTCGGGTCGCTTTCTCGATGGGGTCTTTGGCTTTCCCGTCAAAAGCCATCCCGTTGAGTGTGCATTCGACGCGAACGCCGAGGTCCATTAAGCGGCGCATTGTTCGGTGCAGTTCGTCATAGCGGCGGCTAATGCGATCAAGCCAGCGCACGATGAGAACTCCGCCGTGTCGTAGATCGTGTTCGGCTCTGCGCCACTGTTCCCGCGCGTCAGGAGCAATGTGATAGCCGCTAACGCCCTCATCAATGAAAACGTCCTTCTCCTGCACGCCGTGGGCTCTGGCATCCTCGTACTGGCTCGCAGAGGACTGGCCGTCCGTGGTCGAAATCCTGCCGTAATAGAGCTTGCGCATGGTTTTTGGTGGATCGTTTGAATTGATGGCTCAATTATGCCATGTGGCTCAAATACGGTTAATCCTGTTGAGCTAGCCCCATTGACCCTGCTGCTTGGGTCGTTACGGCATACCCATATGAACCAATCCTCGATCCGGGTAGCAAGCGAAGTATTACCACTGACGGGATAAACACGCGCCGTCGTAAATTTTCTCGAAAAATGGAGTCAGCGCAACCTTGGCGTCACCACCGGTTAAGAAATCACCCTCTGCGCAAACCTCGTTTGCGAGAAACGTACCCCTCGGATGAAAATGGCTGCTGGCCCCGGGTTGCGCGGGAACTGCAAGTTGCCGGTCCTTGATCCCGTCGATACCCGCGCTCCAGTGGAGTTCTCCTGTCACTCCCAGGCGAGTGAGAACGTTGGCATAGTGTGATAGTGCGTTAGCAAAGATATTCTCAACATACGGGACTACCTTGGTCCGCGGTCCAGATGGCGAGTCGAGATACGCAACATCGATACTCCAGATTTCACCGCTATAGAAAAGTGATGTGACAGAGGGCGCAATGCCTCCCGGTGTCCCAACAAATATTCCGCGGCTATCTGTGCCGTTAAAGTAACTGAATCCGCCGTAGCCACCTATTAATAAACCAAGGTGTTCGCTTGATACTGTTATTGCTCCATGAAGATCGGATCGGGTCCACGTCTTGTTCTGGTCATACTTCGGCATAACTCTTAGCCACATCGCCGAGCCTTGTCCAAGAACTACCGGGCTATTGTGACCGAGGCCTGGAAAGAACTCGGCAACCCCGATGGCGGCCCTTTCCGGGAAAAGCCGTCCTCTGATACCGCTTTCGGGTCGAGACGCGAAAAGCTTTGGCAAGTCGTCTGCAGGCAAGGCCGAGCGATAGCTTGCGCTGCGGAGTACGGCTAGAATTGCATCGCCCAGCACCTTGGACAAGCTTCCCCGTACCGACTGCCGGTCACTTTCGCTTGCTGTTTCCGGGCAATTGAATGTTATTGGGTGCCGGTGATGACGAAGGTCAAATGGTAGGTTCTCGTTGTTCGGCTCGCCGTATGCGATGTTCATTACGGGGATAATTCGGCTATGGCCCAGCGTCTTCAGAGCGTAGCCATACTCAATCAAGACATTCGGATTCGGCGTTGGGCGGCCGTCCGCCCGTGTACCTACAAAGGTAAAGTCCGGAACAAAAACAGCGGCACGTTCTATCTTCGAGAAAATCGTCTCGACGATCGGCGGAAATCCAGGCGTGTCCTTGGTGTCGCGGTCGAGCATGACATTGGAGTCATCGCGATCCGGCTCTTCAACCGACACGGGCTCGTTAATAGCCTTGATTGCCTGCTCGAGCGAACGTTCAAGCAAATTCCTGCCAACCTTTGTGCTTCGGTCAGCCTGCCACGAGAAAAAGATGCGAGTTTCCATGTTCTGCCGGGCCTTCGATCAGTTGAGTTCGGGGTTGTCCAACGTATCCAGAAAAAACCAGTTCTTCATATCGATTCGCCTGCGAACTACCGGTCAGTAGCTATGTTCGCCAAGCCCTAACCGAACGGACATCATGACTGCATCAATCGGCTTGCGAAACCGCTTCATAGCGGCGCTTGCGGCGCGTCTTCTCGCGCGTAATCTGCGCCATGAAACTGCATTGGGCGCACCAGTTGCCAGACGTTATGTTTCTAGGCTGCGCCCACCATCGATGACCGCGCGCGCACTCCCATTCCAGCCTTGTCTGGTTATCAACGTAGGTATCGGACAGACACCGCCCGCCACGCTCTTCCGCGACCGCATGCATTGTTTCGATGCCGCGCCGCTGCCGGTCCTCGGTGCGACAGGTCGGGCACCAGCTTCCTTTAAGAATCTCTGAGCCCCACGCCATCCATTCATGCCCTCGCTCGCACTGAAACGGATAGCGGGTCTTTATACGTTGATAACCTGACGCCAGACATTTGCCACCCCAACGTTCGGCGGCTTGCTGAAGCTCCGCCAAACCATCCGGTCGGCGCAACCGGTCTACGAAGCATTGCGGGCACCATGCCTTGCGCATCACCTCCATGCCGCACGTTTCCCATTCATGCCCCTGAGCGCATCGGAACCGGTATTGCGCCATCTTTCCGTTGTACGTCGTGGAGAGACATTCCCCGCCGCGCTCGCGGGCACGCTCCTGTATCGGGAGAAGCCCACCTTCGGCCCACAGCTGGCGCTCGGCCCTTCTCATGTTTGAGCACGCTGGACACCAACGGCCCCCCAACGTGATATCTGCTGTCGTCTGAAACTCATGTCCAATTGCACAAACGAACCGGTATCGGCCATTCAACCCAAGATACGACCGGGTCAGGCACTCACCGCCCGACTGAGTGGCAATATCGCGCATCCGCTTCATGACACCTTCGACCCGGCAATGTTCGCACGCGATGCGGGCAACGCGTAGCAATTGCTGGCCGCCGCGCTCCCATTCGTGCCCCTGTGCGCACCGCAATCGATACCGGGCGTTCTGTCCGCGCCAATCCGTGTCAAGCAAAGCCGTTCCGGCATCGACAAACTTGCGGCGAATCAAGTCCAACTGTTCGTCGCGGGAACGTTGGGCTGACAGAACGGACGATTTCCGTTTTTGATAGCGGAGTAACAGCAGAACGGCCTGGTAAGCGGTTGAAACGTGGCCTTCCTGTGCAAGCGCGGCCTGCGTATAAGTCAATCCGCCAATCAACACAGATCGCGCCATTGCCGCGCTGCGATCAGATATCGGCCTGCCCAGTTTGCCGGGCCGTCTTGCCGCAGTGACCAGCATCTCGAATTCTTCGCGCGTCAGGCTTGGCAGGTGGGCAGACCGGCGTGGCATGCTGTTTTCTCTTCTGAAATTGATCGGATTATGCGTTATGGGATAATTCGTCACCTTTCTTCGCGACAGGGCCGCCGGCTTTGAAAGGATTCGTTAAGGTTTCGTTGAAGCGTATAAACATGCTTCCGGAATTCTTAATAAAAATGTCGTGTTTTATCTGTGCAGTAGAGTCGGCCAGTGTGTTTCAATTTACAAATTCTGACACGACCTCGATATGGCGTTCGCTATTGATTCCGGTAGAATCGCGCGCAGAACCAGGTAATCGATGCTGCTGGGCGATTGCCTTTCATGCAATATGGATAAATGTATTTTGAATTGTATGTCGCAACAGGTTTGATAACGGACCCAATGCCCGAAGACTCCGTCTTCCAGAGGCAATGATAGACGAAGTAAAAGAGGCCGCGCCACTCTGTATGGCGGCCAGGTTGTGTTTCCTGAACACGGGGTTTCCGCATGGCTTCCGAAGTGCTGGACAAAGCGCTGCGCGCCGGCTATACGCAGCTCGGCCGACTGATCAAACTAGATACGCCGCTTGGCGACGACTGGCTCGTACCAATGTATGTGAAAGGCTCGGGGCGGCTCGGAGCAAATTTCGACTTCACCGTTGACGCCGTGTCGACGTACGGCGAAAAGATCAAACTCAGCGCACTTGTGCTCAAGCCGGTCACCCTCTGGATTCAGCAGACCGACTCCAGCTATATGCCGATCCATGGTTATGTGCAGCATGCACGTCGTCTCGGAAGTGACGGGCCACTGACGTCTTACCAGATTCAGTTTTCGTCATGGTTGAGCCTTCTCAAGCTCAGCAGCGACTGCCGCGACTGGCAGGAAATCGACGGCAGGCAGATTCTCTCCGACGTGTTCGCTAAGACCCCGCAGGCTCAGGGACAGTATCGCTTTGATCTGCGTTCACCGATCCGCTCGTATTCGCAGCGTGTTCAATGGGAAGACGACTGGAATTTTGTCTACCGCAGCATGGAAGAGGTTGGCGTCTTTCCACGCTTTGAGTTTGCCAAAGACGGTAAATCCCACACGGTTGTCATTACGGACGATCTGTATTTCGTGCCGCCATTGCCGCAACAGATAGTGACATTCAGTCGTTCGGCGACAAACGAGGAGTTCGACGGCCTGACTCAGTGGAGTGAGCAGCAGGATTCGCAAAGCGAATCCATTACGACGAACACGTTCGACTACATGCGCCCTGACCTGCCGAAGGAAGTCAGTTCCCCGGCATTCAATCAGGACGAACTGCCCGCACAGGGAGAGAAATTCATTTATACCGGCGGGTACTCGTGGTCGGACAGCGACATGGGCGAACAGCAGGCGCGCATTCGCACGGAGGAAATGGCAAGCCGCTCGAAACGTTACTTCGGCGTCGGAAGCCTGCGGTGCGCGCTGCCGGGTTACTGGTATCAACTCGACGGTCACCCGGTTCACGACACCGAACCGGCAAACGACCGCGAAATGGCGATCATCGCCGTCGACTGGCTGATCCAGAATAACGTGCCGGGTATCGACGCGCTCGCGCAGTTTCCGCGGAGCCTGCGCGCCGAAGTCGAACAGGCGCGTGGAGCGGGCTCAGGATCGACGGTTCGCCATACGGACGGCAGTGCGGGATTCTTTCAGGTAGAGATCGAGGCACAGCGTCGGCGCGTGCCGTTTCGCAGTCCGCTCAAGCATCAGAAGCCCGAGATGCATCTGCAGACGGGCATCGTCGGCACGCCGGACAACGAAGAGATTTTTATCGACTCCCTGAACCGTTCGAAGGTATGGCTTTCGTGGAGTCGCAAGGACCGCAACGAACGCGCGTCGGCGTGGATACGCGCGGCGATGCCGGATGCGGGCAACCAGCGCGGCGGACACTTCGCCTTGAGGAAGGGTGATGAAGTGCTGGTCGGCTTCGTGAATGGCGATTGCGACCGGCCCGTGATTATCTCGCGGCTGCATGGGGGCGCGACGAAACCGGTGTTCCACTCGCATGGGCTGTTTTCCGGGCACCGCTCGAAGGAATACGGGGGCGACGGGTTCAACGAATTCCTGATGGATGACGCGAGCGGACAGAACCGCATGAGCCTGTCCTCGACGAGCTACGCGACGGGTCTTCAGATGGGGTATCTGATCCAGCATACGGACAACACGCGTGGCGCGTTCATCGGCACGGGCTTTGATCTGAAGTCGGGCGCTTACGGGGCGATCCGCGCCGCGCAGGGCATGGTCATTTCGACGCAGCCCGTCACGGCGCAACCGCTTGGCGTAGCGGCCGCGACCGGGCAACTGGCGGGCGCCGAGGCGGTCCTTGAAACCGTCTCCAAGGCGAGCGAGATGAACCGGGGCGAGAGTCTGCAGGACGGGCATGATGCACTCAAGACCTTTACCGATTCGACCCAGCACAGCGTGGCGGGCTCGGTCGGCAAAGGCGGCCGCACGGCAGGCGGCGGCACGGGCAATGCGAACGGATTTTCGAAAGCGGCCCTCGTGCTCACGAGCCCGGACGGTATCGCGGCGACCACGCAGCAATCGCTGCACTTCACGGCGGACGAGCACGTCAACGCGGTTGCCCGGAAGAACGTCATTCTTGCGGCCGGTAAATCCCTGCTCGCGAGTGTGATGGGCGGCATCAGCCTGTTCGCGCAGAACCTCGGCATCAAGCTGATTGCGGGCAAAGGGAAGATCGACATCCAGGCGCTCAGCGATGCGATGAACCTGCTTGCGCAACTGGACGTGAAAGTTGAGAGCGCGACGGGTCGGCTTGTCCTGACCGCGAAAGAGGAAGTGTGGATCGGTGCAGGCGGCTCGTATATCAGCATCAAGGGCGGAGGCATCGAGAACGTCACGACCGGGCACATCCTGGAACGTTGCGCGTCGTGGGACAAGCCGGGTGGGGCAAGTGCGACGAACCTCGATCCGTTGCAGGCAACACCCGTCGCGACGAAGGGCGGGCGCGGTCTGTCGTTTTCCGGCTGACCTCCGCCACTTGTAGACCATCTGTCATGAATAACAACGGGAACTGAATCCCATGAGCAATTCGCACCACGGCGCGCATCACCCTCACCCCGCGCATCCGCAGCAGGCTGCGACGACTCCGGCCACGCCCGCCGCACCGCCCTACAAACCGCTGGGTTTCAGCTTTCCGTTTGCGTCTGCCGGTAAGGACGACGCAGGCGACCCGATGACGTACATGAAGGCACTCGGCAATGCGCAGAACGGCTTCTATCCGCTCGGCGCAAACGGCTTGTGGCACGGCGGAGTTCACTTCGATGGAAAAACCGGCAACGCGCTGAAGCAGGACGTGGGCATCCGCGCGATTGCGGACGGTGAGGTGGTCGCGTACCGGCTCGATTCGAAATACCCCGAACTCGAATATAAGGACAAGCGTTCGGCACTGTATTCGACGGGCTTTGTGCTGGTCCGCCACAAGCTGCAGCTTCCGCCGCAACCGAAACAGGACTCGACCTCGCCGAACGCGGCCAGTGCGCCTGGCGCATCCAGCGCGGCAGCAGCCCCCGCTTCTGCGGCCAGCACGGCAAGCGCCCCGGCTGCTGCAAGCACGCCAGCTACTCCTGCGCAACCCCCGAAAGCTCCCGCCGCCGACACGCTGGTATTTTTCAGCCTGTATATGCACCTGCTGGATTGGGTCGGGTATGAACTGGCGATGGAAGCTGCCAAGGAAGCTCCCGTTGACCCAAACGCGCCGCAAATTCAGCCGATGCCGTTCTGGGAAGGTGACCGGTACTACCGGGTCGGCGCGAAGGCGAAGGACAAACAGGAGGTGCCGAAGCCGAAGCCCCTCGCGTCGGCCGCGCCCCTGACGCAACAGACGGGCAGCGACGATAGCGATCCGATCGGCGCCCTTATCCGGAATGATTTCAAATTGCCGCCGGCCGCTGGCGACACCAGCGATGCCACCGACGGATCGCCCCCACCTTCGCCCGTGTCCGGCATCCGCGTGCGCGATTCAGCCAACGGCAAGATTATCGGGCTGCTGCCGACAGGTTCGGAACTGATCGTCTCCACAACGGAAACGTCGGACAAGCCCGGTTGGGCGAAGATTGCATCGATCAGGAGCGGCGCGCCAGTCGGGCCGGTAGCGGGTCAACCAGCGTCACCACACGTGCCGTATGGCTGGGTGTATGTCAAGGAACTGGATGTCGTGATCGATCCGAAGCCGCTCGATCAGGTGGTGGTACTCAAGACGCCGTTTGCTGTGACGGCGGGCACCGTAATCGGATATCTCGGCCAGTATCAGGACTACACCGATTCAAGTTCGCTGCCCCCGGGGCGCACGCATCCTATGCTGCATCTGGAAACGTTTGCCGGGCCGGACCTTCAGGGTTTCATCAGCAGGAGCCGGGAACGGGCCAGACAGTTGCCACCAGCACAGGCGTTTCTGGAAATCTCGCCGGGCGCGCTGCTGGTAACGGACTTGCCCGAGCGCGACCAGACGCTGACGCAGATCGGCCTGCATCTGGTGCCGCTCGGCGATGCGCAAGGCTCATGCTGGGTTAAGGTGCAGCCGAAGACTGCGCCCGCTGCCCCGCCCGCAGCTTCGAATCACCCTCACCCCGGCAGTCATCCTGGGCATCCTCATCCTCAAACACAGCATCTCACTAACTTTGGGTCACCGTTATGGGTTGACGCCAGTCAGGCGAACCAGGTGACGACAGGGGTCGTGAAAGGCTGGAAAGACTTTCCTTTGGTGGTCGCTAACGCGAAAGGACCGGGCGCGGATTTTCGCGACGTGTTCCGTCGTGTCGATCTCGACAGGCTCGGCGCGCAAAACGTTGCGAAGGATGACAAAGGTCAGCACTGGTGGAACATCACGATTGGCACGAAGGACGGCGCCACTCGTCAGGGCTGGGTGTGTGAGAAGAGCCATCCGCTTACGCGTATGTGTGGTCCGTGGGACTGGCCCGGTTTTGATCTGATCGACCACAGCAGTATCAAGCCGGTCGACATGCTCAAGCGGTACCTGTACGTCACGCAGCAGTTAATTCAAGGCGAGGACAAGTCGGAATTCGAATCGAGCACGTCGCTTGTGAACGCCGGCGAACTCGTCACGAAGCTGGAAAAGGCGATCGATACAAATCACGACGGCAAGATAACGGCGCAGGAATTGAGGGATGCACAGCAGACGCCGTGGCTGGCCGAAGCGATTTCGCACCTGGTGGTGCGCTGTGAAAGCGAATGGGGCGGAGGTCCGGGCAAGTGGGATGACCTGTCACCGTTGATGAAGCAGCTTTTGTGGCTCTGGAAAAGTGAGCTTGAGCGGATCAACAGGTTGCAGTGGTGGGAACAGGTGACTGGTGTCGAGGGTTTCCCAAAGGAGCCGACGCCGTGGCACTTTCATCCGATTGGGCTGATTGGGAATTTCGTCACGAAACCTGTTAATCAGGTCAATGACTTCAATGAAGCAGATGCCCGAGATGCACTGCGATACATCTTCGACAAGTACGGCCGAAGCATCGCTGAGACTGTCGAGCGCATGTATCGAACGGAAACGCGACATTTTCAGTCCATGCAATATCGCCGGTGCGGTACGGGTGGTATGGAGGTCCACGGTGATGCGCCGTATTATGGTTGGTCACCGGATTTCTATGCCGAGTTACCTACTGGGACGTGGAGCGCATTCGAGGGCGCAGGCTTAAGTGGGGCTGGCGGGAATGCTCAAGTTACTGACAGACCGAAGGTATTCGTTGTTGTGTCTTCGGTCCGGGTCGGCATGGAATTTAAGGCAAAATACATCGTTCATTACAACGGGAATTATGCAAGATGGTTTTCGACCGACGCACACGCACAGGACGTTTACCGGTCGACGTTGCAGTCGATTTCCCCTCGAATCGTTAATTCGTTTCAGTGATCAGTTTATGAATATGAAATTCAATCCGTATTGGTTTTTTGCGCTGACTTCCATAATTTTTTCGCAGAGTAGCTACGCCTTGTCCGGGGCCTGCCAAAACGAACTGAGGGAATTGATCGTTCCATCGCTTCAGCACGTCTTCATGAAAAAGAAAGATATCCGTGTCGAAATGGAGGACCATACCAGTGGGGTCTACAGCGTGAGATTATTCGTTCCAGCCGACAGCCCGGACAACCTTGACAAACAGGTTTCCATTGGCTGGGTAAACCTCGATACGGGCACGATGCGGGCGCTGGACGTGACGCGAGACCCCGAACACCCTGACGTATTGAAGGTGGACGCGCGCAAATATAAAAACTTCGTTTCAATGTGTCTTGGCGACTTGCCGAAAACTGTTGGGAACTGTGAACAACTCAATGCTGTTGCCTCAAAAGATGCAACCCGGATTCCTAGTGATGCGGCCGGAAGGACTGTGATTGGGAAAGGGCGTCTTCAATTTTATTCGGCCCCCGATTTATCCTGCAAGATTGACGGGGTATTCGTTGTGGAAGCTGACTCGGTTGACGCCTATGCGGACTACGGAAAATTTACTTCCGTTGTCTATCTCAATTCTAAATCAAAAAATCTAGTAAATGGTTGGGTTGACTCTGATCGGTTGAAACCTAATGGCTTGGGAATTGCACCCCGGCAACCGTAATTTCGCTTAAATAAACACCGTCCAATAATGATGAATCTTATCCGTGTCGACGACGACACCGACCACGGCGGCAAGGTCGTGAGCGGCTCGACGACCATGCGTTACGACGGCCGCTTCGTCGCGCGCAAAGGCGATCGCATATCGTGCCCGAAGCATCCCGATGTGTCGCCGAACGTGATCGAGGAAGGCGATACATCAATGACGGACGGTGGCATCCCGATTGCGCGACACGGCCATCGCGGCACGTGCGGCTGTCATTTGATTTCGAGCTTGAGTTAAAGTTGGGTGGCCGGACTGCTCACCCTTTACGCCAAGATTTTTCAGAAACCCCGTGGAGTCTACGATTTGCGGGGTTTTTGTTTGGCCGCTGGCCAACTGGCTATCAAATATTGCATCTGTCGAATTAACGCGACGCACGCACTTGGGCTAGCTGAATAGGGCGTGGAAAATTATCCTTAAAAAGATCGTAGTCGCCGTTTCACACTGCGTGATCTTTGCCCTGTCGGTTCGAAGCAGGCGGGGGCCTTCCTGTGCAAGCCCGCGCGGCGTAATAGTCAAACATGATAGTTCCAATGGGGAGTTGATGGATGTGCTCAATAAATTTTATTAATGAGAGGCTAGAAGTGAGAACGCGATTGTCCTTCAAATGTAACCTGTGGGTATTGTTGTTTGTTTTTTCCATCAATGTGTTTGCTGAACCTACCGTTGGCGCATTGAACGTCCCTTCCATAAAAATGGACACACCCTACGGCAAGGTTCGGGAAATCATGTTTGAGCATGGATGGAGTCCATATCACAGTGCCAATGCCTTGGATTGCGCTCCAGGGGACGAAAGATGCAAAGGGCGTCCCGAAATGCAAGTGTGCTCTGACGTTGGGCTCGGTCAATGTTCCTGGTTATGGAAAAAGAACGAAAAGATCGTTCTTATAAAAACGCAAGATGACGATTTGTTTTACGGCGTCACTCGATACTACGAGCATTGAAATGCCGCTGTAACGCAGTCGTTGACCTGATGCTGATCAGGGCGGCAAGCTGCTAATTAGAAGGGAAGAAGGAGCTCAATTGCTCTAAAGCAACAAGAGCATGGATCGAAGATGCCGTCCGTCGAGCAAGAATCGCTGGCTATAGGTGTAGAAAGGAACACTCGGTTCGCGCGGAAAAATGCAGGGGCTGATGCCTTCCAAGCCAGATGCTTATGCGATAGCACTCCCAGCGCCATGCAATCCCTGATCTGTTGAGGGTGTTATGAGAAAAATCATTTATTTAGTAGTTTTTCTGTTTATGCCTCTGAGTTCATTTGCCAAGGCGTGCACCAGTGGAAATGTGTATGATGATTTATCATGCTCCGATCGAACTCTGGATATTTCAAAAAAAGATTTGAATGCGATTTATCAAAAAATATATGCCTCAACACAATACAAGAATGAGTTTGAGCAATCGCAAAAGGCTTGGCTTAATTATAGAGAAAAGCAGTGCAATGGTTATATTGCGGCCGAGGCCTCACAATCTCAAGGCGCTGGCTCTGGATTAATTACGAAAGACTGTCTCGTCTCGATCACTAAACAGCGAGTTGATTATTTGAAAACTCTTCTCGAGAAATAGCAGGTTGATATGATGAACCTCATTCGTGTCAATTACGACACCGACCATGGTGGCAAGGTAGTGAGTGGCTCGACGACGATGAGTTAGAGGGCCGCGTCGTTGCGCGCAAGGAAGATCATGTATCGTGCCCAAAGCACCCCGATGTGTCGCCGAACGTGATCGAGGAAGGCGATACATCAATGACGGACGGTGGCATCCCGATTGCACGACACGGCCACCGCGGCACGTGCGGCTGTCACTTGATTTCTAGCTTGATCTGACTGCGACTTTACAGGATCGACGCTCGCGATCGACGGAATGGGCAGTGCCAGATTTCCGCCGGGTTCATCATCGACAGGCCGACGTTCTTCTGACGACGATCTCTCGGTAGTGCGCAGCGAAAGACCGCTAACGGTAGAGCCGGGACGTTATGCATTTGTCTCAGTTCGGCCACGAACAGCCATTCCCGCGTCGATGCTCGAGGACATTGGACCGACCACTATGGCCACAAATCTGCCAACGGGACTGTCAGCAGTGGTACTTCGCTGGAAAGCTCAAAACGCATTCAAGGTATTGGGTGAGTGACATGTTGAAGATTTGGATCTCGACGTTATTGTTATCTTGCGGAGTCGCGCATGCTGCGGCCCCCGTGGTGTCATGCGACAAGGCGTATGCGGCTGAAGTCTCCCGGCCCGGTTTGTTGGCGATCACAGGACAGGATGGAAAGTTCTCACACGTGAAGATTGGCCACCATGTTGATGGCGGGAGATTCAGCCAGGACGATCGCTATCTGATTCTTTACGGAATGCCTGCGCAGGCGAATCCACAGTCTCCACAAACGAATTTTCTGACGCTTTATAAGCTGGGTGGTCAGCCGAAGACGATTGTTAGGCGCGTGTACGGCGGGGGGATTTATTCGGCGGATTTCAGCGCGGATGGGAAATTCGTCGCCGTCACGACACGCATAGGCGTCGATATTCTGGACGTTAAGAAAATTTCGTTCGAATCACACGATCCTGCCTATACGCCTAAATTCCCGCTACAAGCGTGCGACAGGCACTGAACTTCGCCGGGAATCGGATGGAATACTAATGCAGCTAAGAAAACTTTGTCCCTAGCCCTTCGTTCACATGGTTCGCCTTGGGATGCTGGCGCTGCTGCGCCGGCAGCTTACGCGGACGTCGCTTCATGATCGCGGGTTGTTTGCGCGAAATGCGACCCGTCAACTCTTCACCCCCGCACGCTTCCCCACCACCTTCCCCCGCACCTTCTTTCCCTCCGCCCCCTCCCGAATCACCCCAATCAACGCCCGCAACGCCGCCGGCACATGCCGGCGCCCCGGATAATACAAACACAATCCATCCATCGGCTGAGTCCAATCCACGAGCACGCGCACCAGCGTGCCGGCCTCCAGATCCGCGGCAACATTCCACTCCGTCAGATAAGCCAACCCCAGCCCCGCACGCGCGGCCTCCAGCATCAGATTCGGTTCATCGAGCGTCAACACACCCTTACCGTCGACACGCACCGTCTCTCCGCGCCGCTCAAACTCCCACTGATAAATCCCGCCACTCGGCATCCTGCTGCGAATACAGCTATGCGCATGCAAATCCGCCGGCGTACGCGGCGGTTTATACCGCGCGAAATACGCCGGACTCCCCACCACAGCGAACCTTTGCTGCTGCCCGAACGGCACCGCGATCATGTCCTGCGGCACGATGTCAGCGAGACGAATCCCCGCATCGAAACCATCGACGACGATATCGATCAACCGCCCCTCGGTGACCAGATCGAGCTTTACGTCGGGATAGCGCCGCAGAAACTCGATAAACATCGGCATAGCCTGCCGCGCCGCACCCACCGACGAGTTGATGCGCAACGTCCCCGCCGGCGTGTCGCGCAAGCTGCCGGCCTGTTCGATCGCGCCGCGAATCGTCGCGATTGCCGGCGCCACGCTATCGACAAACTGCGCGCCCGCTTCGGATAGCGACACGCTGCGCGTCGTGCGGTTGAAAAGCCGCACACCCATGCGCGCCTCCAGCGCCGCGACCGCGTGACTCAGCGCCGACGTAGACACACCGAGCTCGGTCGCGGCCGCCCGAAAACTACGATGACGCGCAACGGCCAGCACCGCTTCCAGTTCACCCAGTCCCGAAGTTCTCATTGTTCTAAATTGTTCAACAAGTCATGCCTGATTGTACGGCTAGTTATTGCAATGAGATCGATCTATCTTCTCCCTGTCAACCCATTCCCCGCCGCGTGAACGAAAAAGGAACCGAACCCACCATGCAACTCATCGACACAATCTACATCGACGGCCAATTCGTCACGCCGCACGGCAGCGAATTATTCGACCTCTTCAACCCGGCCACCGAACAGGTAATCGGCCGCGTGCGTCTCGCCGACGCGCAGGACGTGCAAGACGCCGTCGCCGCCGCGAAGCGTGCGTTCGCAAGCTTCTCCCGCACCAGCAAAAGCGAACGCATCGCGATGTTGAAGCGGATGCACGAAGCCGTCGCCGCGAAAGAAGACGAGCTCTACGAAGCCATCACCGAAGAGTACGGCGCGCCCGTATCGCGTGGCCGCTGGATGGCGCAACACGCGAGCAACGTGCTGCTCGAAGCGGCGAAAGTCTTGCAGGACTACGCGTTCACGCGCCGCGCCGGCACGGCCGAAGTGGTGATGCAGTCCCTGGGCGTCGCGGGTCTGATCACATCGTGGAATAGCAACGCGGGCTTCATCTGCGGCAAGCTGGCCACGGCGTTAGCGGCGGGCTGCACGGCCGTCATCAAGCCGAGCGAAATGAGCGCGATCCAGACGCGCATCGTCACCGAAGCGCTGCACGAAGCAGGCTTGCCCGCCGGTGTGTTCAACATCGTGACAGGTCGCGGCGAAACGGTCGGCGCGCAGATCAGCGCGCATCCCGATGTCGCGAAGATCTCGTTCACCGGTTCCACGGCCGTCGGCAAGTCGATTCTGCGCACGGCGTCGGAGACCCTGAAGCGGGTGACGCTCGAACTCGGCGGCAAGTCGCCGGTGATCGTGCTCGACGACGCCAACTTCGACGAAGCCGTGCCGCTCGCGATTCAGGCCGGCTTCATGAATAGCGGCCAGGCCTGTATCGCCGGGACGCGCATTCTGGTGCCGCGCGAACGGCTCGCGGAATTCGAAGCGCGTGTGCAGCAGGAGGTCGCGCGCACGCAAGCGGGCGATCCGCGCGATCCCAACACCACGGTCGGCCCAATGGTCAGCCAGAAACAGTGGGAACGCGTGCAGCGCTATATCCGCATCGGCATCGACGAAGGCGCGCGTCTGATCGCCGGTGGCGAAGGGCGCCCGGACGGTATCGACGCCGGCTGGTTCGTGCGTCCGACCGTGTTCAGCGACGTCACCAACACCATGACGATCGCGCGTGAAGAAATCTTCGGCCCGGTGCTGTCGATCATCGGTTACGGCGACACCGAAGAGGCGATCGCCATCGGTAACGACACGCCGTACGGTTTGCAGGCGTACGTGCTGTCGCGAGACAAAGCACGGGCCCATGAAGTCGCGTCGAGAATCGAAGCGGGACGCGTGCTCGTCAACACGCTCGCGCATGAACCGGCTGCGCCGTTCGGCGGCTTCAAACAATCCGGCATTGGGCGCGAGTACGGCACCTTTGGAATCGAAGCGTTCCTCGAACCGAAATCGTTGCTTGGGGTGCTGTGACGACGCACCGGGATGGGCCTTGTCGCGCATCGAAAAATGCGATGTTATGCATTTCGCATGTAGTCGCGTAAGCCACTCGGTACTGACCCGCCGATTGCATCCACTGCCGCTTGAAAAAAGACCTCTTTCTAGCAGGATTGCTCGCCCGGTTTTCCTGACACGTCATAAATGACGGGCTCACTATGGACCCGCTGACCGCTATTGGCAGCTAACCATAAGGAGCTTGTATGAAAAACGTTCTCGATCCCTTGACGCAAGGGCAAGGGTATCCGCACGCCGCGTTGCCTGACTTCGTGACATCGCGCGTCGAGCGCTATTTCCATGAACGTGTGCAGCAAACATGGGGAGGCGGCCACATCATGCGCGGTCGTCTGCCCGGTGCCGACGCGCTGCATCTATCGAGTAACGACTATCTGGCGATCGCCCGGCATCCGGACATCATCAACCGGACCGCCGACACGTTGTATGCGGACGGCAACGGCCTGCTCATGTCGGCGGTGTTCCTGCGCGGCGACTGTCCGCTGTCGCTGTTCGAAAACCGGCTTGCGAGATTCATGCGCGCGGAAGCCGGTGTGCTGTGCCAGTCCGGCTACGCGGCGAATATCGGTCTGATTCCGGCAATCGCCACCGCGCAGACCCCGGTGTATCTCGACATGATGGCGCATATGTCGCTGTGGGAAGGGGTGCGCATTGCGGGCGCGACGGCCATCGCGTTCCGCCATAACGACGCGAGCCATCTCGAGCAGCAGATCGCGCGGCACGGGCAGGGCGTGGTGCTGATCGATTCGATCTACAGCACGAACGGCAGCGTCTGCCCGCTCGTCGAATTCGCGGAAGTGTGCGAACGGCATGGGTGCGTGTTCGTCGTCGACGAATCGCATTCGCTCGGCACGCACGGTCCGCACGGCGCGGGACTCGTCGTCGAACTCGGACTCGAGTCGCGCGTCGCGTTTCGCACCGCCAGTCTCGCGAAGGCGTTCGCTGGCCGGGCAGGCTTTATCACCTCTGGCGCCGACTTCCAGGAGTACTTCAAGTACAGCGCGAATCCGTCGATCTTCAGCTCCACGCTACTGCCGCATGAGTTCAGCGGACTGGACGCCACCTTGTCGGTGATCGAAGAGTCGGACGAGCGGCGCACGAGATTGGCATCGAGCGCGGCCTGGTTGCGTGAGCGCCTGACGGAACTCGGGTACAACCTGAACGGTAGCGAGAGTCAGATCATCGCGCTCGAAGCGGGCACCGAGCAGCGCACGATCGTGTTGCGCGATGCACTGGAGGCGCGCGGCATTTTCGGCTCGGTGTTCTGCGCGCCCGCTACGCCGCGCAACCGCGCGCTGATTCGCCTGTCGGCTCACGCGGCGTTGACGGATGCCGAGCTTGAGCGGGTAGTGAGCGTTTGCCGCGACATTCGCAGCGAGGTCGAACTGGACAAATGGCCGTCCACGCGACGCCTCGGTGACGAATTGTCGCCACGCCGACGCAGCCGCGAACGCGTGGAAGCGGGCAGCGCCGTAGCGGCCTGATAGCTGCGGAACATGGCGCTCAGTTTCTCGAGCTCCATGTCTTTTCCATATCGCGGTCAAGCTTCTCCAGATAGCTGTCATAGCTGATCACCCGTTCCAGATCGAGTCCGGGCGGGTTAGGAATGACCGCGTACACATACTCCTGCCGGCCGCTCAATTGGGTCGCGGGATACATGTAGTCTTCCCACGTCGTGCATTGCGCGGGGTAGTCGCCGTCGGTTTGCCAGAAATAGGGCAGACGGCGGTGGCTATCGAGCTCGGCCAGAAAAGCCGCGGGCGCCTCCTGCGCAACGGCGATCTCACGCACGCCGCGCAATGTTTCCGGCGTATGAACGATCAGCAGATACGTGCTGCCTTTACTGTCGAGCATCAGCAGACCGCCAGGACTATACGAGAGATAGTGTTCGACGATGCCGAGCGCGCTCGAGAGCTCGGCCACGCGCGTAGCCAACCCCTCGTCGCGCAGAAAGGCGTACTCCGACAGGGCCAGCGTATCGAGTATCGAGTGGCCAATGTTGTCGAAATAGGCGTTTTGCATGTCGCGCACCGCGCGGTTCAGTGACGAGATTGCCGACACGTCCTGTTTACGGATGAAGCGGTCGATGATCCCCTCGTTGAAGCTCTGTACCGCGATGTGTTCGTCGGCCTTGCCGGTCAGCATGATCTTGCGCACGGCGGGGTTGGTCATGCGGCGGCAGAATTCCAGGCCGTTCATGCCGGGCATGTCGTAGTCGACCACCACCACCGAGGTCGCGCCGAAACGCTGCGCGTTGTGAACCTGGTTGCGCACGGTGTTGACGCTCAGCGAAATGACCTGCTGCGCGACGTCCTCGTCGGTACGGTCGCGGAACGGCGCGAAGATAGGCTGGTTCGGCGAACTCGGCAGGGAGCTGCTGTTGACGAACTGCAGCGCTTCGGCCGGCGAGCTGAAGAGCTGAAACGCGAGCTGCGAGTCGAGTTGCAGGCAAAGATTCGACAGGAAGGTCGGGCTGTCGTCGACGAACGTGACGGTCGTCGGAAAATAGAATGGCTTGATCGTGCTCATGTTCCTGTTCCAGCTCGGGGGAAGGTCAAGGTGAATTCGGTAAACATGCCCTCGACAGATTGACAGTCAATAGCGCCGCCCATGTCGCGCATCACGTCGCGGCAGAAAGCCAGGCCGATGCCGGTGCCGATCGACGCGTCGTCGACACCGGCCGGCGACGTATAGAAGCGGGTAAAGATGTGCGGAACGACATCCGGGGCAATGCCCACGCCGGTATCGCGGAACAGCAACTGGTTCGACCGCGGCCCGGTCACGAGCCGGACCGAGATCAGTGCGCTATCGACGCTCGCCATGCCGCGCAGCGCGTTCTTTAGCAGGTTGAAGAGCACGTGGGTCATCAGCATGTCCGCGCCGTGAAACGTGAAGTCCGTCGCGAGGTCGGTCAGCACCCGTTCGCGTTCGCCGTCGCGAAACGGATAGCGCTCGAGCGCCGCTCTGACGCACTCGCCGATCGAGCAATGCAAGGTGCCGTGCGAGAAGCCGCCGGTGAAGCGCGCATTGGCGAGCAGCATGTCGATGATGGCGTTCGAATGCAGCGCCTCCTGTTCGATCCGCGAGATGACGCCGTCCATCGACTGAAGATGGGCCAGGCGGATCTTCGGCACCGGCAGTTCGCCCTGCTGCGCGATGGAATAGGTTTCCAGCAGCGACGGCAGATAGCGGCCCAGACCTGAAGCGCCCGCGCGAATCGCGAGCAGCGGGGTCCGCAACTCATGCGCGATGCTGCCGGCGGTGGCGAGCATGGCCCGCTCCTGCTCGATCCGGATGCGCTCCATATCGTAGTTCGCCAGCACGCCGATCGCCACGGCGAACGAGAAAATGGCGAGATGGGTGGGATAGGCTGAGTTGAAGACGGCGGGATGGGTGGTCAGCCAGTAGGCGAGGCACGCCACGCCGATGCCGATCACGAAATTGAGCAGCAGCATCAGCCAGTCGAGCAGCAGCACGAGCACGAAGGCGGCGATCAACGCGCTCTGGATCCACACGTCGGAGCCGTTGTTCTTCAACAGCATGAACGTGAAGAAAAACGGCAACGAATAGAACACCGCCGCGTACCAGTAGTACGGCATGAAGCGCTTGAGCGATGCCGGCCAATGCTCGGCGAACAGCATGGGCATGAACAACAGGGAGCCGACGATCCGCAGCGGCAGATTCTCGTAAGGCTGCGGAAACAGATCGTGCCAGACGTAAAAATAAAGCGGAAAGCCAATGACCGCGACGATCGCGAGGGGGCGCATCCGGTTGTGCATGTATTGCAGGTTGCGGCCGGCGGGGACGAATGCCTGCGCGAGCAGCGAGCGCAGTGACGTGAGTTTGCGAATGCCCCACGGCGATACTCGGGTTGTACTCATCGGTGTCGAATAGGAATCTGCCAGAAATATCCGGATGGGCGTTCAGCCTGACGATCGTTTCCCCCGTGCCTGCCCGCCTGAGCGGTTAGGCAGGCGGCTGCAGCGCCCGATCCGGTCATTACATCATATTTATCGCAGTTGTTTGAACGCGAATTGAGCGGATTGTCGATGTATCGACGCAGCGCGGAGCCATTTATGCCGCATGCATTAAGCCGGTCGGGGCCACTGGCAGCGGCGTGAGAAAGCGGTCGTGAGCGCAACCCCGAACGCGCCTACTTCTCCTCGTGCCCCAGCGCCTGAATGAACAACGAAAACAGCTCCGGCTGCGTCGAGATGCCGAGCTTGTTGTAGAGGTTGCGCCGATGCACCTTCACCGTCTCCGGCGAAATCGTGAGCCGCTCGGCAATCGCTTTCGACGAATTGCCGCGCAGCACGAGCCGCGCGATCGACATTTCCCGTTCGGACAGCAACTCCGCGCCGAACCCGGCGAGCGCCCGTTCGACCCGGCCCGACAGATCGCCGCTGTCGGCGCGCTTGCCCGGTTCGGTGGCGAGACGCGTCTGGTGCTGACGGATCGTCGCGATCAGCCAGGGCGCGCAGACTGCCAGGCGTCCAAGCGCCTCGACCTCGAAGCGCGTCTTCGCACCGAGCGACAACGACACCACCTCGTGCGTCGGCGCGAGCTTCACGATCAGTTGCAATTCGTCTTCGCCGACTGCGTCGCGGAAATAACTCAGGAAGTATTCGCTCTGCCGGAACAGATCCGGCGCGACCTCTTCGAGCCGGTAGAGGCCGTCGGCGAGACCGTCGTGCGCGGCCTGCAAAAATGGATCGAGCAGGTACAGCCCGTTCAGATAAAGCGGCACCGGCGAGGGTGCGTCCGTGCCGCCGGTATCGAACTCGTCGAGCACGCGCGGCACGCCGTCGGGTCCGATCAGTACCGCCAACGCGTTATCGAACGGCATCACTTCGTCGAGCAGAAGAATCAGATTGCGCCAGAACCTGGGGCTGCCCAGATGATCGATCACGCGCGCCAGCGCCTGATGCATCGCTACTTCCGTGAACAGTCGATCCATGCGTCTCCACCTAATTGGCGTAACCCCAAGCGGTAATAGCGGCGCGCAAATTGGCTTCCTACACTCCGCCCAACGGTGCTCAAGTATGGGCGCTGACAAAATCATTGCAAAGGAGAGAGGACGATGGCGATCACCGAAACATCGGGCGCGGCGCAAGCCGTCTCCGTCGAGCTGGGCACGCCGCGCGCGCTGAAGCAGTCGCTCAGCGTGCGTGACGTGGTGATGATTACCGTATCGGGCGTGACGCCCGCCAGTTCGATCTTCGTGATCGCGCCGTTCGCGATCCAGCAGGCCGGCAGCGGCGCGGTGCTGTCGTTTCTTTTGGGCGGCGTGCTCGCGCTGGCCTTCGCGCTGTGCTACGCGGAATTGAGCGCGGCGCACCGCAGCGCGGGCGGCGAGTATGTAATGGCCAAGCGGGTGTTCGGCGCGTTGCCGGGCTATCTGACCTTTATCGCAGTGCTGGCGGTCAGCGTGTTCATCCCTGCGGTGCTGGCGAGCGGCGCGGCGCCGTATCTGAACAACGCGCTCGGCACGAGTTTCAGCAACCAGTCGGTGGCGCTGGCGATCGTGGTGCTCAGCTACGTGCTCGGCATGCTGAACATCAAGACCAACGCGTGGATTACCGGCGCGTTTCTGACGGTCGAAGTCCTGGTGTTATTGCTGATTGCCTACCTCGGTTTCTCCGAGCCGCATCGCGCGGTCAGTGCGTTGGTGCATCCGCAAGTGGCCAGCAATGCCACGCTGATTTCGGCGACCGCCGCCGCGATCATTCCGGCCGTGGGCACGGCGATTTTTTGCTACAACGGCTTCGGCGCCGCGGTGTTTCTCGCGGAAGATCTCGAAGGCGGCAATCGTAACGTGGCGAAGGCGGTGATCTTTTCGCTGCTGTTGATCCTGCTCGTCGAACTCGTGCCGTTGACGGCGATCGTGCTCGGCGCGCCGTCGCTGATCGATATGTCGAAGAGCGCCGATCCGATCGGCTACGTGGTGCGCGAATTGAGCAACCCGACGGTGATGCGGGTGGTGAGCGCGGGGATTTTCCTGTCGGTGTTCAACGCGATCATTGCGATTGTGATTCAGGTGGGACGTCTGCTCTATAGCAGCGGACGGCACGCGTTGTGGGTACGGCGCTGCAATCGCGCGTTCACGCAGATTCATCCGCGTTTCGACTCGCCGTGGCTCGCCACGTTGACGCTCGCGATTCCGTCGACGCTGCTGCTGTTCGTCTCCAGCCTCGACGACCTGACGGCGTTCACGGTCGATCTGCTGCTGGTGATCTACATGGTGATCGCGTTGGCGGCGCTCGCGAGCCGTATCGTGCGGCGCGACGTCGAGCATCATTACCGCATGCCGTTGTGGCCGCTGCCGCCGCTGGTGGCGCTGATCGGTGCGGGCTACGTGTTGTACACGACGATGCAGAGCGCGGCGAAGCCGACCGATCTGTACATCATCGGCGGATTGCTGGTGTTGGCGCTCGCGATGTACGCGGCGTGGGCACGTCATAGCGTGACGTTTCGCGAACTTTGAATCGAAGGAAGACAGGCAATGCGTACGAGAGAACTCGGCATCCGTATCGGACGTGGCACACCCGGGCGTTTCAATGCGATTACCGACGTCGCCGGCGTCCGGGTCGGGCATCACACGTTGAACATCGTAGCGGGGGACGCGTCGGTGCATACCGGCGTGACGATCATCGAGCCGCGCGCGGGCAGCGCGCGTTGGCAGCCGTGCTTCGCGGGTTGCCACGTGCTGAACGGCAATGGCGACGCGACCGGCCTCGAATGGATCCGCGAAGCCGGTCTGCTGACCACGCCGATCGCGTACACCAACACGCACAGCGTGGGCGTGGTGCGCGACGCGCTGATCGCCGCCGAGCGCGACGCGGTGGCGAGCGACGTCTACTGGTGCATGCCGGTGGTGCTCGAAACCTTCGACGGGCTGCTCAACGACATCTGGGGGCAGCACGTCACCGCCGACCACGTGCGGCGGGCGCGCGCCGAAGCACGCTCCGGCGACGTGCGGGAAGGCAACGTCGGCGGCGGCACGGGGATGATCTGCCATGAGTTCAAAGGCGGCATCGGCACGGCGTCGCGGGTGTTGAAAGCGGGCGAGGGCGGTTGGACGGTCGGTGCGCTGGTGCAGGCGAACTATGGGCGGCGCGACGCGCTGCGCGTGGCCGGCTATCCGGTGGGCGAAGTGCTGGAGCAGGTGCATTCGCCGTTTCGCGAGACCGCGGACGGGCGCACCGGCGAAGCGGGCATGGGCTCGATCGTCGTGACCATCGCCACGGATGCACCGTTGTTGCCGCATCAATGCACGCGGCTCGCGCAGCGCGGCAGTGTCGGTATCGCGCGGATGGGCGGCGGCACGGAAGACCCGAGCGGCGATATCTTCCTCGCGTTTTCGGTGGGCAACTCGGGGCTGCCGGTCGCGAACTATGGACGCGTCGGCGCGCCGACCACCGCCGTCGAGATGGTCAATAACGATCACATGTCCGCGTTGTTTTCGGCAGCGGGCGAGGCGGTCGAAGAGGCGATCGTCAACGCGCTGCTGGCCGCCAAAGATCTGAGCGCGCGAGGCGCCCGCGCGGAAGCGATCGGCGCGGAGCGCCTGCTCACCGCGCTTCGCGAAGTGGGATGGCGGCCCGATAGCGAAAGCCGTCGAGCCTGACTCACCGCGCGGCGCGAAATCACACGACTGCCGATCTTGCTCTAAACTAGCTGCCGCCCCAGCCAGCCTAGTCAAGAGCAAGACATCGATGCCTCCAGCGCCCGCCGACCCCTCACCCGTCAGTTTGCCGAAACACCCCGCGTTCCAACGTTTCTGGTGCACCCGCATTCTTTCCTCGCTGTCGTTCCAGATGCTCGCCGTGGCAATGGGCTGGCATATCTATGCGCTCACGCATAGCGCGTTCGCACTCGGCCTCGTCGGCCTCGCGCAGTTTCTGCCGATGTTCGTGCTGACGCTCGTGGTCGGCCAGGTCGCCGACCGTTACGATCGCCGCCGCATCGCCGCGATCTGCCAGGGACTCGAAGGCGTCGCGGCGTTGCTGTTCGCTTGCGGCACTTTCGGCGGCTGGATCAGCGCGCCGGTCATCTACGTGCTGGCGGCTTGCGTCGGTGCGGCGCGCGCGTTCGAATCGCCCGCGGTCGCGTCGCTGTTGCCGGCCGTCGTGCCGCGCGGTCAGTTGCCGAAAGCGACGGCGTGGGCCACCTCCGCGAATCAAACCGCGCAGATCGCCGGTCCGGCGTTGGGCGGTTTGCTGTACGGCATCGGTCCCGGCGCGGCCTATCTTGCGTGCATGCTGTCGTTCGCCGCTGCGGCCGCTGCGGTGTGGGGCATTCCGCTCCAGGCGCGGCCCGCCAATCGCGCACCGGTCACGCTCGAATCGGTGTTCTCGGGCATCGCGTTCATTCGCAAGCAGCCGGTGATTCTCGGCGCGCTGTCGCTCGATCTGTTCGCGGTGCTGTTCGGCGGCGCGACTGCGTTGTTGCCCGTATTCGCGCGCGACATCCTGCATACGGGGCCGCTCGGTCTCGGGCTGTTGCGCTCCGGCACCGCGATCGGCGCGCTCGCGGGCACCGTGTGGCTCGCGCATTTTCCGTTGCGCAAGCGGCCCGGCGCGGCGATGTTCGGCGGCGTGATCGCGTTCGGCGCGGCGACGGTGGTGTTCGGCCTGTCGCATGACTTCTTCGTGTCGCTGTTCGCGCTGATGGTGCTGGGCGCGTCCGATACGATCAGCGTGGTGGTGCGTCTGTCGCTCGTGCAATTGCGCACGCCGGAGGAGATGCTCGGACGGGTGAGCGCGGTGAATTCGCTGTTTATCGGCACATCGAACCAACTCGGTGAATTCGAATCCGGCGTGACGGCCGGATGGTGGGGCGCGCAACCCGCCGTGCTGGTGGGCGGCATTGCGACGATCGCGGTCGCGTTGCTGTGGATGCGTTTCTTCCCCGAACTCAAGCGGACCCGCACGCTGGAACCGGAAGACGGCCTCGCGCCGAGCCGTTGATCGACGCGGCCCGCGCGGCCGCTATGATGGCGTCATCGTCACCCGGTTTCCGTCATCATGCGCATCGCTCCTTTGCCCCCGCTGCAGTGCCTCGTCGCATTCGAATCGGCCGTGCGGCACGCCAGCTTCACCAAGGCCGCCGCCGAACTGCATTTGACGCAGAGCGCGATCAGCCGGCAGATCGCTCAACTGGAAGAGTTTCTCGGCCGCTCGCTGTTCGTGCGGGAGCACCGCGCTTTACGTCTGACGATCGCCGGTGAAGGCTACGCGAAGCAGGTGCAGTGGCTGCTCGCCAGTTGCTCCGAAGCGACCCTCGACGTGATGAAGCATTACGGCGATCAGGAATTGACGATTGCGTGTTCATCCGGTGTCGCGGTGTTGTGGCTCACGCCGCGGCTCGGCGCGTTTCGGGCCGCGCATCCGAACGTCAAGATCAGAATGATCGTGCGCGACGGACTCGCGTCGCTGTCGCCCGCGGAATTCGACGTGGGGCTGTACTACATACGTCAGCGCGCCGAACCGCATTTCACCGCGCGTCGTCTGTTCGATGAAGAGGTGTACCCGGTGTGTTCGCCCGGCTATCTCGCGGGCCGTGTGCTGGACCCGGCGGCGCTCGCGTACGAAACCCTGCTGGTGCAGGAGGACGGTCAGCGGCAATGGATGTCGTGGTCCGAATGGTTCGGCTTTAACGGCGTGCAATTACCGGCCGTGCCGCGCTCGGTCGTCGTCAATCATTATCCGCAACTCGTGCAGATGGCGATTCTCGGCCAGGGCGTGGTGCTCGGCTGGCGCAATATGATCGACGCGTGTCTGAACGAAGGCCTGCTGGTGCGCGCCACGCACGCTTCGGCGAGTCATGGCGGCGGCTATTACGTCGTCTCGCCGAACGACCGCTCGCAGAACCAGGCCGCCCGCACGTTTACGCGCTGGCTGTTCGAGCAGGCCGAAGAACAACGCGGCGGCGTGGCGACCTGAAGCGCACTGGAAAGGCCCGAAACGCGGTGAAAACAGTTTCGCATGCGCTGTACGCATGCATGCATGCGAATCTATCGTTTCGAAAACAATTCTGGTCTCACTAGGATCGGCGTTATGCATGCGAAGGCGCCGTTTAAGGTTCGAGGTTCGAGCACGGCGCGGCGAGTTGCCGATACTTCCGCCTGCCTCCCGCGTGAAACGCGGCCGATGAGGAAAGAGACCATGCAAGGAACGCTTGTATCCAACGCCACGATGTCCGTCGACACGCTCGCGCGGCAGCGGCGCCGCGCCATTGTCGCCACCGTGCTCGGCAATGGGCTCGAATGGTTCGACTTCACCGTCTATAGTTTTTTCGCCGTCATCATCGCCAAGCTGTTTTTTCCGACCGGTAACGAACTGAGTTCGCTGCTGCTCGCCGTCGCCACCTTCGGCGTGGGCTTTTTCATGCGTCCGGTGGGCGGCATCGTGCTGGGCGTCTACGCCGATAAAGTCGGACGAAAGGCGGCGCTGTCGCTGACCATTCTGCTGATGGCGCTCGGCACCGCGCTAATCGGCCTCGCGCCGACCTACGACCAGATCGGTTTGTGGGCGCCGGTGCTGATCGTGGTCGCGCGTTTGCTGCAAGGCTTTTCGGCGGGTGGCGAGATGGGCAGCGCCACGGCCTTTCTCACCGAATACGCGCCGGTGGAAAAGCGCGCGTTCTATTCGAGCTGGATTCAATCGAGCATCGGCTTTGCGGTGTTGCTGGGCGCGGCGGTCGGCACGTTCGTGACCGCGAGCCTGAGCGCCGACGCGCTGCATTCGTGGGGCTGGAGAATGCCGTTCCTGATCGGCATTCTGATCGGGCCGGTCGGCTATTTCATTCGCAGCCGCATGGATGAAACGCCCGCCTTCAGCGCGGTCGCCGACGAAGCCAAAAACGATTCGCCGCTCGCCGAAGTGCTGCAACGATTTCCGCGCGAGACCTTCGCGAGTTTTTCGATGGTGATTCTGTGGACCGTTTGCACCTACGTGCTGCTGTTCTATATGCCGACGTATTCGGTGCGCACCTTGCACCTGCCGCAATCCACCGGGTTCTCGGCGGGCATGTTCGGTGGTTTCATGATCATGTGTTTCGCGCCGGTGGTCGGCAAACTGGCGGATCGCTTTGGCCGCCGCCGCTTCCTGTCCGGCGCTGCGGCCGCGATCCTGCTGCTCGCGTGGCCGATGTTCGCCTATATCAATCGCGCGCCGGGACTCGCTTCGCTGATGGTGTTTCAGGGCGTATTCGGTCTGCTGATCGCGATGTACACCGGGCCGATTCTCGCCGCGTTCTCCGAGCTGTTCCCGACCAAGGTGCTCTCTACCGGACTGTCCGTTGCCTATAACTTCGCGGTGACGATTTTCGGCGGCTTCGCGCCGTTCTTCATTACTTGGCTGATCGCGTCGACCGGCAGCAATATGGCGCCCGCGATCTACGTGATGATCGCCGCGGCCATCAGCCTCACCGGCACGTTCTTCGTGCGCGAGTCGCGTCACCGCGACGCCTGAGCCAGCCTAAGTCAGCCAGAGTCAGTCTGCGCGCGGCCATTCTGCGTCGCGCGAATTCCTTTATCCAGTCAAGTCGGTCAAGTCAGTCAGGAAGACAGCAATGAGCATTACGGTAATCAGCGGCGGCAACGTACTCGATCTGACGCAGGGCGCGTTGCTCGAGCATCATCATGTCGTGATCGAAAACGGCCATATCGTCGAAGTCACCGATCGTCCGGTGGATCTGCCCAACGCACGCGTGATCGATGCGCGCGGCAAGACGGTGATGCCTGGGTTGATCGATTGTCACGTGCATGTGCTCGCTTCGCGGGCGAACCTCGGCGTGAACGCGGCGCAGCCGAATATCCTCACCGCGATTCGCGCGCTGCCGATTCTGAAGGCGATGCTCGGCCGCGGCTTTACCAGCGTGCGCGATGCGGGCGGCGCGGATTGGGGTTTGACGCAGGCGCTGGAAAGCGGCCTGATTCCCGGGCCGCGGATTTTCCCGTCGGGCAAGGCGCTGTCGCAGACCGGCGGCCACGGCGATTTCCGGCCGCGCGGCGACACGCTCGAACCGTGTTCGTGTGCGTTCCGTGCGGGCGCGATCGCACGGGTGGTTGACGGTGTGGATGCCGTGCGGCTCGCCGTGCGCGAAGAGATCCAGAAGGGCGCGACGCAGATCAAGATCATGGCGTCCGGTGGCGTTGCGTCGCCGACCGACCCGATCGGCAACACGCAGTATTCCGAGGACGAGATCCGCGCGATCGTCGCCGAAGCGCACGCGGCCAATACCTACGTGATGGCGCACGCGTACACCGGCCGGGCGATTTCGCGCACGATTCGCTGCGGCGTGCGCACGATCGAGCACGGCAATCTCGTCGACGAAGCCGCCGCGAACCTGATGCGCGAGCATGGCGCGTTCGTCGTGCCGACGCTGGTGACTTACGATGCGCTCGCTAAACATGGCGCGGATTACGGCTTGCCGGCCGATTCGCTCGCGAAGATCGAGACCGTGCGGCAAGCGGGCCGCGACTCGTTGCAGATCTACGCGAAGGCCGGTGTGCCGATGGGTTTCGGCTCGGACCTGCTGGGCGAGATGCACACGTTCCAGAGCGATGAATTGCGGATTCGCGCCGACGTGCTCGGCAATCTGGAGGCGTTGCGGTCGGCGACCACGATTGCGGCGGAGATCGTCGATCTGAGCGGCAAGCTCGGCGCGGTGAAGGCCGGCGCGATTGCCGATCTGCTGGTGGTGGACGGCGATCCGCTCAAGGATATCGGCCTGTTGACCGGGCAGGGCGAGCGGATCGCGTATGTGTTGCAGCGTGGCGAGGTGGTCAGCGAACGGGGTGCCGTAGCGTCGCGTTGAGCTGCGAGCTGCGAGCTGCGAGCGGGATAGCCCGCTGCTGCAGAAGACGACGCACTCGGGCGCTGTTTCAGGCGTCCGCGGTGCGCACTCGCCAGGCGGTCCAGCGCACGGTTGCCAGAACGGATGCCGCGACGATCAGCGCACCGCCGACCCACGCGCTCACCGAAATCCGTTCACCCAGCCACAGGCAGGCGAACACCGCGCCGAAGGCCGGTTCGCTACCCATCAGCAGCGACACGCGGGTCGGACTGCTGCGCTTGATCGCGAAGTTCTGCGCGAAGAACGCGAACAGCGTGCACGCCAGCACCAGATAGGCGATGTAACCCCAGAACGCCGGATGTCCTGCCAGCGACGGCGCCGCCTGCCACTGTTGCGGCGCGAACAGCCATGCCGCCGCCGCGCTGCCGAACGCCACCACGCCCGATTGAACGGCGGTCACCGTCAAAGGCGGCAACGCCGAATCGCGCATGACTCGCTTCGTCACGCACACCGTCAACGCACGCAGCAGCGCGGCGAGCAGAATCAGCGCATCGCCCGGATTCAAGCTGAGCGCGCCGTCGCCGGCCAGCAGCCATGCGCCCAGCAGAGACAGCGCCACCGCCATCCATTCGACGCGGCTCGGCCGACGCTTGAGCATCATCCATTCGACGAGCGGCGTCAGCACCACGCACAAGCTGATCAGAAACGCGGCGTTGGCGGCGCGCGTCAGCAGAATGCCGAAGGTTTCGCAGAGAAAGATGCCGAGCAGTAGCAGGCCCGCAATCGATACGCCGCGCAGTGTGCGAGCGTCGGCTGCGCGCAGATGGCGCAACGACGGCGAGAGGATCACGAAGGTGATGCCGAAGCGCAGTGCGAGCAAACCCAGCACCGGGTAGAACACCAGCGCGCTTTTGACCACGCCGTAGCTGGTGCCCCATACCACTGCGACTGCGAGCAGCATGAGATCGGAGATCAGGAGCAGGCGTTCCTGGCTCTTTTGTTGGGCTTGTTGGGCGTGTTGCTCGTGTTGCGACATGACGGACCTCCGGCGGATAAGTGCGTATTGTCCGGCTTTGCGTCTGCGGTGATAATCGGGTCGCCGTGCATAGCGTTTATGTCGCGAATGCATCAATCGATTTATCACCGACGAGTCCGCCACGATGACGCCTACCGAACTTTTCGCCTTGCTGCCGGATATGGCGGTGTTTGCGCGGGTTGTCGATGCGGGCAATTTTTCGGTGGCGGCGCGGCAGTTGGGCAGCACGCCGTCGACGGTCAGCCGGCAGATCAAGCGGCTGGAGGACGCGCTTGCGACGCGTCTGCTCGAACGGTCGACGCGTACGGTGCGCGTCACGGAATCGGGCGCCCAGGTGGCGCGTTTTTGTCGCGACATGGTGAGCGCTGCATCGGGCGCGGTCGATGCGGCCGGGCAACTGGCCGGTAGACCGCAAGGGAAGGTGAGCTTGAGCGCGCCGACGCAGTTTGCGAGGAGCGTGATTCATCCGCTGATTGCGGGGTTTCTGCGGGCTTATCCCGAGGTGGATCTGCAACTGCTGTTTACCGATCACGACGTGGATCCGCTCGCGGAGGATGTCGATCTGGTGATCCGCTTGACCGAGCATCCTCCGGAAAGTTTTGCGGGACGGAAGTTGGGGGCGGTGCGGTGGTTGCTGGTGGCGTCGCCGGAGTATCTGCTGGAGCGTGGGATGCCAGTGATGCCGCGCGATCTGCTCAAGCATGCTTGCATCTATCTCGGCGAAACCGCTGACGACAATCGGTGGCGCTTTCGGCGTGGAGCAGAGACGCAGAGCGTCGAGGTGAAGGGGCGCTACATTGCCAATCATGCAGGGGCGCGGATCGAAGCGGCGCAGCAAGGGTTGGGTGTGGCTAGCGTGCCGGAGTTTGCTGCTGCGGAGGCGCTGATAAACGGCGCGCTGGTGCAGGTGTTGGCGGATTGGAGGCTTGAGGCTCGGGCTTATGTCGGGGAGGTTTGGTTGCTGTATCCGCCGAATCGGTTTTTGCCGCCTAAGGTGAGGGTGTTGATTGATTATCTGGTCGGGCATGTTCGTGATGGGGGGTAGGGCTCTTTTTTGTGTTGGATTGTGTTGGCCTTTCCTTGATGTCATGGTGGTCTATTAGCGTCGCCCCTGTGCGGGGCGGCACCTACTTCTCTTTGCCGCGGCAAAGAGAAGTAGGCAAGAGAAAGCCGCTCACACCGCTAATTCTTAAGCGGGTCCCCCGCGCAGTCGCGGTAGTGGTGCATCTGGAATCTGTGTTCTCGCGCACTCCGCGTTCGTGACACAGCAGTCATTTTTCCGGCGGCGCTGCGCGCGCCCTCGTGATTGTTCTGCCCTGTTTTTTTATGTGCTTGTTGAGTCTAGGACGCCCACGATTTCTTCCGCGAGCAGTAAGCTCGCCAGGCCGTGTCCGTGCTTTTCGCGGCGTACAAGAGACAGCACGTTCTTGCTGAAGACGCGGTCGCGGATCTGCCGGTATGTGAGTACCTCCTGGCGGTACTCCTCCGCTATGTCGAACTTGCTAAGGAAGGCAATCGCCTCGCTCGCGGCGGCAAGGCGTTTCATCGTCTCGATCGAATTCGTTCTGAATGCCGGCTCGACACTGAGGCCGGCTTCCTCGAATGTGTCGGCAACAATGCCGTGGATCAGCATGGATCGATCAGCGAAAATCAACGGATACGACGTGCAGTGAGCCAGCGGGATCGACTCCATGCGCGCCAGTGCATGCGTCGGCGCAATCACGGCGCCAAGGCGCGTGTCCATCTCCCAAAGACGCTCCAGTTGCGGCGACGGCGGCAGGTTGAAGCCCAGTCCCAGATCGGCCTCGCCACTCACCAGCGCATCCAGAATTTCACGCACGAACATCACCCGGATCGAAATCTTGATGTGCGGATGCTGCGCGCAAAAACTCGCCGCCGCGGTGGAGGCGATTCCGCTCGCCAGCCCCGTGACGGTCGCAATGATCACCTCGCCCTTCTGCAACGTCTTCAGGTCGCGTATCTCCGCCTCGACCTGGCGGTATTCCAGCATCGTTCTGCGCACGTGAGCCAGCAAAATCTCGCCCGCCGGCGTCGGCCGTAATCCGCGTGGCAGCCGCTCGAATAACGGCTCGCCAATCTCCTCCTCAAGAAGCAGCAAATGCTTGTTGATCGCGGACGGAGCAATGTGCAACTTCTCACCCGCCGCACGGATGGAGCCGCAACGCGCAACCTCGTCGATGTAGCGCAGCAATCGTGAATGAAGCATGGTCGGCCACCCCCGTAGTCGGCGTAGCGTACTCGAAAAGTGCACACTCCGCTCAAAAAACGGTTCTTTTTAGAAACGCTCAATTCAGTCCTAATTGCATCAGTCGCGCCGCCTGGCGAAGGGATCTGAAAGGGTCGATCCCGCACGCGCTCGACCCAACTTTCCACAACTTTTGTTCTGGATATTTGCCGGCGATTTCTTCGTTGCGGTGCGGCAAAACGCAGGCTCAAACCAATTGATGAAAGTGAGACGACCATGTATCAAGAAGTCAGCGAGAGAAACGTCACGGCATCCGGGCAACGTGGCGAAGTGACTGCCCATTACGATCAGGTGAGAGCGATCTTCGAAGTTCTCAACGGAAAAAAGGAGGCCGATCTTCTCCTGAAGAATGTGAATATCCTCGACGTCCACAGCGAGACGGTCTATCAAGGATCCATTCTTGTTTACGACAAGCGCATCGTCGCGTTGAATCCCGATGAAGCGGCGATCAAGGTAAGGCAGATCTTCGACGGTGAAGGCCTCTATGCCATTCCAGGGCTGATCGACGCTCACGTTCACTTCGACGCGCAATTAGCCCATCCGGCCGCCTTTGCCGAAGCCATCGTCCCTTGCGGCACGACCACCATTTTTTCGGAGTGCCTCGATTTTGTGAGCGCGGCGGGCCCGGAAGCGGTGCAGGCCACCGAGCGACTGTTCAAGAACCACGAACGCCTACCGTATCGGGTGTATGCGTTCGCGCCCGGCAAGAAGACTTCGGTGGAAGTCACCGACGCGTTGCTGAAGATGGACCCGGTAATCGGCCTCGGCGAACTCGCGCACCTCACCTATAGCGTGGGCAATGACGACGATTTCCGCAAATCGGCCCTGGGGCGTGCCAAGGGTGGTTTCATGAACACGCACTGGGGCGTGACCACGCTCTCGGACATGATGCTGAACTACATGCCCGCGATCGGCGCCTTCGCCAACCACGACGTGTGGAAGGAAGACGACATCGAGAAAAGCGTCCGCTACGGCCTGCAGACGCAAATCAAATTCGGCGTGGGCAGCAGCGAAGTGATCAAGATCATGTTGCGCGCCATCGTCAAGCGCAAGTGGCCTGCCGAGAATTTTCAACTGTGTGCGGACAATATCTCGGTTGACCGGCTGATGACCCAAGGTCACATGGACTGGATCGTTTCGCTGTGCGCCGAAATGGGCATCGATCCGATCAAGGCGATCAAGATGGCGACGCTCTACACGGCGCGTGCATTCCGGATGGACAACAAATTCGGTTCGCTGACGCCGGGCCGGTTCGCCGATATCGTGCTGACGGACAGCCTCTCCAGGATCAATCCGCGTTTCGTTTTCAAGGACGGCGAACTGGTCGCCAAAGATCGTCAACTGTTGAAGCAGGCCGATGTCGACTATTCCGGCATGGTGAAAAAGCCGGTGCCCGGTCTCGGCGATCTGACGCCGGAGCAGCTCGACCTCGTCCCGCTCGAAGTCTCGGCGGATGGAACGCAGGCGAAGGTCTACCTGTTCGACGTCTATGGCCGCGGCCACGAAAAGTTCTATCAGGAAGTGTGGGTGCCGTTGCGCGATGGAAAAGTCGTCGCCGAAATAGGGGGCGTCAAGCTCAACCGTATTTCGGTCGTGCAGCGCTATACCAACGGCAAGCGCCATGTGGTGAACGGTCTGTTCAAAGGCGTCTATATCGATCGCGGCGCGGTGGCGACATTCTGGCCGGCGCCTAAAGCCTACTTCGTCGCGGTCGGGCAGGACAGCGCGGAAATGTGCCACAGCCTCCGGCAGGTCGACACCTATGCGGGTGGTTGTATCGTCACCGAAAACAAGGATGTCAAGGCGGTGCTGCCGCTGGACATCTACGGTGTCATGGCTAACATGGGCCTGACCGAACTGCTCGCCGCGACCCGCGCCATCGATGCCGCGCTGGAGGAGATGGGCAACCGCAATGAGGGCGAGCCGGTGGTGAACAAGCTGTTGACCTTGTTCATCTCGCTGGACCGTTTCGGCTTCATGGTTTGACGCCAACCCCAGCCAGGTAGGAGGAGACGGCCGGCGGGCACGCTGGAGCGCTGCCGGCCGACAGAGTTGGGAATGGCAGCGGCGCGTTCATTCCGGCGCGCCGCTGGAAACACCCCACCATAGCGCGGTGCCCGATCAAAAAACAAGCCGCGAACAGCACCGCACAAAAGCAGGAAGACAACCTAGGGACAGTCATGGCGCACCATGCAAGGGAAGCTGAAGTCATCGATACCGGTAGCCTGAAACGGCGCTGGATCACCTACGTGATTGGCATTTACATACTGACCATGGGCATTAGTCTGGCGATCAGGGCCGGCATCGGCATTTCGCCGCAAAGCAGCCTGACCCGCACGATGACCCTCGTGTACAAGCCGCTCAGCCAGGGAACGTACAACTTCATTCTCGAGTTGTTCATGTTGCTGCTGACTTATCTGGTCGCGCGAAAAGACTTCAGGCTGAAGAGCTTCGCCTCGTTGATTCCGGCCTTCGTGCTGGCGACGTGCCTTGACCTGAACCTGATGTTGACCCGGTCGATCGTCTTTCAGGCGTATTTCGAAAAGTTCTCCCTGCTGGTTTTTGCCGATGCGTTACTCGCATTCGGTTTGTTTCTGATGATCCGTGCGAATCTGGTGCTCATGCCGATCGACATGTTCGTCAACACGCTCTTCAGGCGCACGGGATTGAAGTGGGGGGACATCAAGACGAGCTTCGACTGCACGCTTCTGGTGATCAGTGCCGCGATCGGTTTCGCGCTGCTTGGCGGACCGAAATTCATCCGCGAAGGGACGTTCATGAACGCCATTCTGGTGGGGCAGTACATCAAGCTCTATTTCTTTCTATTCCACAGAATCAAAACGGCGATCGCGTCGCATTACCGAAGATCGCTGGAACATCGGCCGTATTAGCGTCAGCGCATCCGAACCCAGGACGATTGCCTGTTAGCGAGTCGAGGGCAATCGTTGCGGTTTTGCGTGCCGCGCCAGACCGACGCCACGCTGCCGCGTTCGACCTGCGGCCTGCCTGCGCGCCTCGAATTTCGCCTTAAGTCTCGGTTATACCCGTCATTACTCCTGGTTTGCGGACGTCGATCACGACGTCGGCATCCACTCGTCATTTGAAAAGTGAAAGAGGCGACAACATGCTGATGAAATGCACTCGCATTGCCACGCTGAGGAGAATCAACCACATTGCCGCGACCGTCGCCCTTATGGTGATAGGTGTTCACGCACAAGCACAGTCGAGCGTGCAGTTATACGGAATCGTCGACACGTGGATTGGCCTCCAGAAAACTCCTGGCAAGGCGTCTAGCTGGCAGGAGGGCGGCGGTGGTTTGTCCACGTCGTTCTGGGGCTTTGGCGGTCAGGAGGATCTGGGCGGCGGCTACAGGACGATTTTTGCTATCGAAGGTTTTTTCCGTCCGCAGAACGGCGCATATGGTTCGTTCAACGGCGACCCGTTCTTCTCACGCAACGCGTATGTTGGCCTCACGATGCCTGCCGGCACCTTCACGCTGGGACGCCAGAGCAGCCTGTTGTATTTGCAGGCATGCCAGTTCAATCCGTTTTACGCCTCGTTCACATTTTCGCCGACGATCCTGCAGATGTATGCGGGCCTTGGCACTTATCCGTCGTACAGGACGGATCAGGGAATCGTGGGCGGAACGGCCTGGAGCAATGCGATCCAGTACGCCACGCCTGATCTGCACGGATTGACTGGCCACGCGATGTACGCGTTTGGCAATAGTGGATCGGGGAACGGCAGCAAGCAGTATTCCGTGCAGGCGTCGTATCGGAACGGGCCATTTGCTGCCGGGGCCGTCTATCAATACGCGAACTTCAACTCGACGGCAGGCGACCTGAATTCCTTACTGGCTGGTTTCCACAGCCAGAGCGCGACGCAGCTTGCGGCATCTTATGAATTTTCGTTTGCGAAGCTGTACGGCGAATATACCTATACGAACGACGACGTGATCAACAGGGGCTTCCACGTCAACATGTTCGAGGGTGGCCTGAGCATACCGATTGGAACAAGCAGAATTCTTGCGTCTTACGCGTATTCACGCGATTCCGGCGGCCTCAACCAGAACCGCCAGACTGCAACGCTGGGATACGACTACCCGCTGTCCAAGAGGACGGATCTCTACGCCGTGTACCTATACGACCATTTCGCCGGCCTATCGTCCGGCGAGACTGCGGGAGTGGGAATTCGCACGCGATTCTAGGCGCGAAATGCAAAGCACCGCGACACCAAACGGACGAGGCGTACGACGCTTGATCAAGCGCCCAGCCAAAGATGGCGAGAGAAACCCCGAGGGCGCGCGCAGCGCCGCCGGAAGAATGACTGCTATGTCACGAGCGCGGAGTGTGCGAGAGCCCGGATTCCAGATGAGCCACTACCGTGGCTGTGCGGGGGACCCACTTAAGAATTAGCGGTGTGAGCGGCTTTCTCTTGCCTACTTCTCTTTGCCGCGGCAAAGAGAAGTAGGTGCCGCCCCGCACAGGGGCGACGCTAATACACCACCAGGAACGCAAGGAAAGGCCAAAAACCAAAAAAGCGCCGCTCAGGCCCCAACCTCCACAGGTGCCTTCCCAAGCGCATTCCGAATAGCATCCGCCAACTCCGCAGCAGCAAACTTAGCCACATACCCATTAGCGCCAGCATTCTTCACATGCGCCTCATTAGCCGCCCCGGTAAGCGAAGAATGAATAATGACGGGAATATCCCGAGTCCGCTCATCGGCCTTGATCTGACGGGTCAACATAAACCCATCCATCTCCGGCATCTCCAGATCGGTCAACACCAGCGCAATACTATCCTTAGCCCGCCCACCATTAACCTGCGCATCCCGCGCCACCTGCTGCAAGGTATTCCAGGCCTCTTCCCCAGTCTTGGTCATCACATAATCCGCTCCGATCGCAGTCAAAGCCTGCTCGATCAACTTACGAGCAAACCCCGAATCGTCAGCGGCAAGAATCTTGGCCCCGCGCCGAATCCCCAACGCCTCGCCCATCACCGACGCCGGATCGACAGCCGGATGCTGCGAAGGAAACACGTCCCGCAACACCTGCTCCACGTCGATCACCTGCGCGAGCCGCGAATCCCCCGTATTACCGTCGATCCGCGCAATGCTCGTCACCAGATTGCCACCCGCCGCGCCCTCGGCGGACAACACCTGATTCCACTCCAGCCGCACGATATCGTCGACTTCCTCAACCGCAAACGCTTGCGTCGAGCGCGCGAACTCGGTCACCAGCAAAATGTTCAAACCGCGCGTTGGCTCGCAACCCATCAATCTCGGCAGATCGATCACCGGAATGATCTGCCCGCGAATATCCACCGCGCCCATCACATACGGCGACGATCCGGCAATCGGCGTCACCTGCGGCATTGTCGAAATTTCACGTACCTTGAATACGTTGATGCCGTAAAGCTCATGCTGATCGCTGCCGGGAACCGAACCCAACCGGTACAGCAACAGCTCGAACTTGTTGGAACTCGTCAGGTTGGTGCGTTCGTCATTCGCGCGGTGATCTACGGCCATCGGCTCTCTCCAGAATTGCGGTGCGTGTGGTGACGCCATGCATCGCTACGTTCGACGCTGGCGCGCGCCCTACCTTTCTGTTATCGGCGCGATCGCCGGAAAATTCAGCGTTTCCTCGCGGTTTCAGCAGCATTCTTGACGTATGTTCTGGTTAACACCCACGCACTATCAGCGGCACGAAGCAGGCGGCCGCAATACAGGCCTGTCAAGGCATTCATATGAAGGTTACCTAAGGTTACAGAAGCCACAGCGTCGTATCACATGGGGTACGACGCGCCTCCTAGAATTCACAGCAATAAAAGCGTGGCGCCGTCAGCGGTCCGCAAGCTGACTGCAAGGTCGGAACGCGGTCGCGCGTTGCAGATTGACGCAGGGCGCACACGCATCGCTGTCGTTTCGCTTCCACCTCAAGGAGAACATATGATCCGCTTGCCTCTCGCAACAATCACCGGTGCCTGCATGGCCAGCCTGCTGCTCGTCGCCAACGTTGCCAACGCGCAAACCGCCGCGCCCGCGGCAGCCGATGCGAGCCGTCTGCATGCCGCCGACCAGGCGTTCATCGCCGACGGCACCCAGGTCGTCGCGACGCAACGCGACGCCGCACGCATCGCGACGTCCCGCTCCACGGATCGCGACGTCAAGGCCTTCGCCGAACGCGTCTCGACCGATAACGCGAAAATCTCCGATGCGCTGCGCGCGGCCAGCCCGCGCGGTGTCGACGTGCCGAAGAACGATCCGGATGCAGCGGTGCTGGCCAGCATCAACAATCTGCGCGGCGCCGATTTCGACAAGACCTATATCGAACAGGTCGCGCTCGTCGGCGAGCAGAAAGCGCTGTCGGCGTTCCAGGCGGAAATCGCGTCGGGCCGTGACGACCAGTTGAAGGCGGTCGCGAAGCAGGCGCTGCCGACCATCCAGGCGCACTACGCCATGGCGCAGGATCTCGCCAAGCGCAAGCATCTGGCCACCAGCACGCAGTAACGCGCGTCAGGCACGGTAAAACGCGGCACACGCGTCACGTTGCGGCGTGATGCGTGATGCGGCGTGCCTCGACATGACGCTGTGGGACCGCCCTGCCGCGAACGCGGCGGCACGGCTATCCCGCTCACGCAACTCACGCGGTATGCAGTCGGCCATTCGCATGCGGTCTTTTCGGCGATAATCGGCTTCGTTCTTTCGAACGCGATGCGTGCGCGATCAACGCGCTCCATCGCCCTCGACAGCGCTTTCACGATTCCACCCGCATTCAATTCAAGCTCACCGTATGGGCAAGCCTGCCAATCTGCCGCAACAGTTGGACTCGATGCTTCGGCAAGCCGTCGCGCTTCAACAGAACGGCGCCTTTGCCGAAGCCGAAGAACTCTATCGCGAGATTCTCGAACTCAAGCCTCGTCATTTCGACGCGCTGCAATTGCTGGGCGCACTCGCGCTGCAAGCCGGCCGTCTGGAAGAGGGCGTCGATCTGCTGAAGAAGGCGCTGGCGGTCAACGCCAAACAGGCGCCGATTCATTCGAATCTCGCTTACGCGTTAAACGCCTTGCAGCGTTTCGACGAAGGCCTCGCGAGCGCGGATCGCGCGCTGGCCCTGCAAGCAAAATTCCCCGATGCGTTGAACAATCGCGGCAACGCGCAAGCCGGTCTGAACCAGCCGCTCGATGCGCTCGGCAGTTTCGACCGCGCCATCGCGCTGACGCCGGCTTTCGCGCAGGCCTGGAACAATCGCGCGTGCGTGCTGCGCGATCTGGGCCGTCCCGCGGATGCGCTCGCCAGTTGTGATCACGCGCTGGAGTTACAGCCGAACTATCCCGATGCATGGAGCAATCGCGGCAATGCGCTCAGCGATCTGAACCAGCCGCACGACGCGGAGCTTAGCTACCGGCGCGCGCTTGAACTCGCGCCGGCTTTCACCGATGCATGGAATAACCTCGGCCTCACGCAGATCGACCTTGATCGGCACGCGGAAGCCCTGGCCAGTTACGAGCGTGCGCTGGCCGTGAATCCCACGGCGGCGGAAACGCATTGGAATGAATCGCTGTGTCTGCTGCAAATGGGGCAGCTCGAAGCCGGCTTTCGCAAATACGAATGGCGCTGGGAGCGCAACCGGATCAAGGCCGGCAAGCGCAGCTTCGCGCAGCCGCTGTGGCTCGGCGATTTTTCGATCGAAGGCAAAACGATTCTGCTGCATGCCGAACAGGGTCTCGGCGATACGCTGCAGTTTTGCCGCTATGTGGCGCTGGTGTCGAAACTCGGCGCTAAGGTCGTGCTCGAAGTGCCCGCCGAGTTGATGCGGCTCATGACGACGCTCGACGGTGTGGATCAGTTGATCGAAGCCGGGCAGCCGTTGCCGCCGTTCGATTGCCACTGTCCGTTGCTGAGTTTGCCGCTCGCCTTCAAGACCGACCTCGCGAGCATTCCGTCGGCAACGCCGTATCTGTTCGCGGATCGCGAAGCGGTCGAGCCATGGCGCGAGCGTCTCAACGAGCACGCAAACGGCCGACTCAAAGTCGGTCTGGTTTGGGCCGGCGGCAACCGGCCGCACGTCGCGGAATTGCGCAAGAACGACGCGCGCCGTTCGATCACGTTCGAGCGCCTCGCACCGATGCTCGACCTGCCGAACGTGCAGTTCTTCAGCCTGCAAAAAGGCGCGGCGGCAATGCAGCTAGTGGATAGCGATGCGGGCCGTCACACGGTCATCGACTACACCGAAGCACTCCACGATTTCGCCGACACGGCGGCACTCGTCGCCAACCTCGATCTGGTGATTTCCGTCGACACGTCCACCGCGCATCTGGCCGGCGCAATGGACAGGCCGGTGTGGATTCTGAATCGCTTCGACACCTGCTGGCGCTGGATGCTGGAGCGCACCGACACGCCCTGGTATCCGCGCGCCCGGCTATTCCGGCAGCCTGCATTAGGCGACTGGGACAGCGTGATCCATGCCGCGCGCAACGCGCTGGCAACGCTGACAACCTAGCCGGAAGCTGCCGTGCCAGCCGACGCGTTTCTGCCGACGCGCGTAGACTGAACCTCCGTTTATCGACGGCTAGGCCACGGAGATTCATCAATGGAATACAGACATCTGGGTGCATCCGGTTTCAAGGTCCCGGTACTGAGTTTCGGTACGGGCACATTCGGCGGCAAGGGCGAGTTCTTCGAAGCGTGGGGCTCCAGCGACGTCGCGGAAGCGCGCCGTCTGATCGACATCTGTTTCGACGCGGGCGTCACCATGTTCGATACCGCCGACATCTATTCGAACGGCGCGTCGGAGTCGGTGCTCGGCGAGGCGCTCAAGGGCAAGCGCGACAAGGCGATCATCTCGACCAAGGCGACCTTCCGTTTCGACGACAGTCCGAACAACGTCGGCTCGTCGCGTTTTCATCTGATTCAGGCGGTCGACGCCGCGCTCAAGCGTCTGCAAACCGACTACATCGACCTGTTCCAGTTGCACGGTTTCGACGCGAAAACGCCGATCGCCGAAGTGATGTCCACGCTCGACGATCTGGTGCGTGCGGGCAAGATCCGCTACACGGGCGTGTCGAATTTTTCGGGCTGGCATCTGATGAAATCGCAGGATGTCGCGGACCGCTACGGCTATCCGCGCTATGTCGCGAATCAGGCGTATTACTCGCTGGTGGGCCGCGATTACGAGTGGGAGTTGATGCCGCTCGGCATCGATCAGGGCGTCGGTGCGGTGGTGTGGAGTCCGCTCGGCTGGGGGCGTTTGACCGGCAAGATCAAGCGCGGCCAGGCGCTGCCCGAAACCAGCCGCTTGCATAAAACCGCCGACATGGGGCCGCCGGTGCCGGAGGAGTATCTGTTCCGCGTGCTCGACGCGATCGACGAGGTCGCTGCCGAAACCGGCAAGACCGTGCCGCAGATTGCGCTGAACTGGCTGTTGCAGCGGCCGACGGTGTCGACGGTGCTGATCGGCGCGCGCAACGAGGAACAGTTGCGGCAGAACCTCGGCGCGGTGGGCTGGAATCTGACGCCCGAACAGATGGCGAAGCTCGATGCGGCCAGCGCCGTGCGTCCCGCTTATCCGTACTGGCATCAGGAAGGGTTCACGGAGCGTAATCCGAAGGCGCTTTAAGCGTCTTTTGCTACCAAACGTAGAAACGTCGTTGCCTCGCCACGCGCTGCGGTCAAACGTGTTCTTACACGTTCAGCCGCCGCGCGTGGCGATTTCATTTCCGCGCCGTGTCTTGCGTCATGGCAGCTTCAATCAGGCCAATCCGCCGTTGGCGCGCAAGGTCTGACCGTTGACCCAACCTGCGTCCGGACCCGCGAGGAACGACACCACCCCTGCGATATCGTCCGGCTCGCCGAGGCGTTCCAGCGGCGGCATTTTCGCGTAGGTCTGGATCTGCTCGTCGCTCTTGCCTTCGAAGAACAGCGCCGTCGCAACCGGCCCCGGCGCGACCGCGTTGACGGTGATGTGACGGCCACGCAGTTCCTTCGCGAAGATCTGCGTGAACGCCTCGACCGCCGCCTTGGTCGCGGTGTAGATCGCGTAGCCCGGCAGATTCAGCGCGAGCACCGTGCTCGAAAAATTGACGATGCGGCCGCCGTCGTTCATTCGCTTGGCGGCTTCGCGCAACGTGTTGAAGGTGCCGCGCACGTTGATGTCGAAGGTCTGTTCGTACACGGCGTCGCTGGTGTCGGCGAGCGGCATGGGCTTGAATACGCCGGCGTTGTTGACCAGCAGATCCACTTTGCCCAACTGCTGTTCGGTGCTCTCGAACAGGCGGCGTACGTCGTCGGGATTCGACACGTCGGCTTTTACCGCGATGGCTTTGGCGCCTTCTGCCGAGAGTTTGGCGACGAGCGCGTCGGCTTCGGTTGAACTCGACGCGTAGTTGACGACGATCGCGAAACCGTCGTTCGCGAGGCGTTGCGCGACCGCCGCGCCAATGCCGCGCGAGGCGCCGGTGACGATAGCGACGCGAGCGTTTTTAGTGCTGTTCATGATTCGTTCCCTTTGGATGGAGAGTGGATGAGACACATCATGAGCGCTTTCGCTGTCGAGATAATCCGGCTAGACTGGGCATCATCATTCCATTTGCTTTAATAATGGGCGGCAAACCGCCTGCAAAGGGCGTTCAGCATGGATCGTTTCGAGGAAATGCGCGTGTTCGTGCGGATCGCCGAGCGGCAAAGCTTCACGCGCGCGGCGGACGATCTGCAGATTCCGCGCGCCACCGTCACCACGCTGATGAAGCGCATGGAGCAGCGGCTCGGCGCGCGGCTGCTGGAGCGCACCACGCGCACGGTGCGGCTCACGCCCGACGGCGAAGCGTATTACGGCCGCTGCGTGCGGCTGATCGCCGATATGGAGGAGGCCGAGGGCTCGTTTTCGAACCTCGCGCCGAAAGGGCTGCTGCGGGTGAATCTGCAAGGCACGTTGGCACGCTATTTCATCGTGCCGGCGCTGCCCGCGTTTCTCGCGCGTTTTCCCGATATCGAACTGATGATCGGCGAGGACGATCGCTACGTCGATCTGGTGCGAGAAGGGATCGATTGCGTGCTGCGGGCCGGCAATCTGCAGGATTCGTCGATGGTCGGGCGGCGCGTCGCGCTGCTGCCTCAGGTGACCGTGGCGAGCCCCGCGTATCTGGCGGCTTATGGCGAACCGGCCGATCCGGACGCGTTGTCCGCGCATCGGGCGGTCAATTATGTGTCGAGCGCGACCGGCAAGGCGGTGCCGCTGGAGTTCAGCGTCGACGGTCGCGAGGTGGCGATGGTGCTGCCGTCCGCGGTCTCGGTGAGCGGCGTGGAACTGTACACGGGCTCGGCGCTTGCCGGACTCGGCATCGTGCAGGTGCCGCGATACCGCGTGGCGGATGAACTGGCAGCGGGGCGCTTGCGGATCCTTCTCGCGGACTTCCCGCCGCCGCCGATGACGGTGTCCGTGCTGTATCCGCAGAACCGGCAGTTGTCGTCGCGGGTGCGGGTGTTCGCGCAGTGGCTGCGCGAGATTTTCGAAGCGTCGGGCGTCGGCGTGTGAATGCGCGAGCGGTCTTTTTGTGGCGAAGGGTTCGCGTGCGGCGCGTTCTTTTATGCGAGCGTTGCGGCGTCTCGTGGGATCATACGCACCGTGCTGGGCAATCCGGCTTTTTGCACGGCACGCCCCGAAGTCAGTCGCGTCGGGGCACGCAATAACAGGAGCAGGGCAATGATCGATGGACTGGTGGGCGGGCGCTTGTATGGCGAAGCGCAGATTCGCACGGGGCAAAACGGTAGACGTTTCGTGACGTGCAAGGTACGGGCGACCACCAACGACGGCGACACGATTTTCGTCAACGTGATCGCGTTCGACGACGACGTGCAAACCGCGCTACTCGCGCTGAGCGATGCGGACAGCGTCGCGCTGAGCGGCACCTTGACGCCGAAGGTGTGGACCGACAAGAACGGGCTCGTCAAACCGGCCGTGGACATGATCGCCCACCGTCTTCTGACCGCCTACGAAGGACGCCGCGAAGAGGGCGCCTGAGCCGTTTTTCGCGGCCCGCCGCCGTCGCCGCTGTCGCGCAGATAGTCGACGAAGCGGTCGGCGACCGGCTCCGCGTCGCCGCTTCTGCGCAAAAGCAGCACTTGCGATAGCAATGTCTCCCCCTTCAATGGCAGAAAACACACGCGCGGGTCCTCGATCTGCCGCAACGTGTACGGCACCAGCGCGACGCCCATGCCGAACCCGACCATCGTCACGACCGTCTGCCACAAACGCGCTTCATGGCGGATCAATGGGCTGAACCCGGCGCTCACGCACTGCGCGATGATCAGATCGTGATAATGCGGCGACACGGTGCGCGGAAACAGAATGAACGGTTCCTGCGCCAGCGCCTGCAAATCCACTTTGCGCCGCTTCGCCAACGGATGATCGGCCGGCAGGCAAATCAGAAACGGCTCGGAAAATACCGGTGTGGAAGTCACGTCGGACGGGAAATTGCCCCAATGCGCGCAGCCCATGTCGATCTGCATCCGCTGGATTGCATGCACCTGTTCGCTCGTGTTCATCTCTTTCAGCACGATTTCGACGCCCGGGTAATCGGCTTCGAATCGACGCACGGCCTGCGGCATGCCTCGGTACAGCATCGAATTCACAAAGCCGATTCTGAGCCGGCCCGCGAGCCCATGCGCCGAGCGAACCGTAATGCGTTCTGCCTCGCTCGCCTGCAATAACAGCCGCCGCGCCTCGCCGAGCAGCACCTGACCGGCATTGGTCAGCGCCACCGTTTTGTTGGTGCGCGCGAGCAGTTGCACGCCAAGCTGCTCCTCAAACTTGCGAATATCGAAACTGAGCGCGGGCTGCGAAATGAACAGCCGTTTGGCCGCGCGGCCGAAATGCAGTTCTTCGGCGACCGCCACGAAATAGCGCAATTGCTTCAGGTCCATGGCGGTCTCCGGTTTTCCGATCGATAAGCTGCGTCTATCGTACCGGAACTAAGTTGTATTAGACGATTATCGAAGCCGCTTCTATGCTGTTTCCACAAGGCGCAACCAGGGCCTGGGCTACAAGTTGGATGGAGACGAGACAAGCATGAGCGACATCACCGCGCAGCCGGCACCCGGCGCGTCCCATATTCCCGATAGCCGGGGCATCAATTTCTTCACCAGCGACCCCGATTTCGCGGGCCTGCTCAAACTGCATCTCGGCGAAGCGCTGTATCGGGAACTCGACAGCCAACTCGTCGAACTCGGCCAACGCGCGTCCGGTGAACTCGACATCTGGGCGCTGTCGGCCGACAAAAACACGCCGCAATTGCGCCATCGCACACGGCGCGGCGAAGCGCTGCAAAGTATCGACAAGCATCCCGATTACATCGCGCTGGAACGTGTGGCGTACGCCGAGTTGGGACTGGCGTCGCTGAGCCACGCAACCCGCGAAGGCCAGAAAACGCCGCCGCCGCTTGTCAAATACGCGCTGACGTTCCTGTTCGTGCAGGCGGAATTTGGTCTGTGCTGTCCGGTGAGCATGACCGATTCGCTCACCCGCACGTTGCGCAAATTCGGCGCGCCCGAACTGGTCGCGCGGTTTTTGCCGCGCTTGGCGTCGCGCGATTTCGACTCGCTGTTTCAAGGCGCGATGTTCATGACGGAGCAGGCGGCGGGCTCCGACGTCGCGCGGATCGCGACGCGCGCCACGCTGGAAACGGATGCGCAGGGCGCGCAAACATGGCGCCTGCACGGCGACAAATGGTTCTGCTCGAACGCCGACGCCGATCTCGCGATGGTGCTGGCGCGTCCCGATACCGCGCCGGCAGGCATCAACGGTCTCGCGCTGTTTCTGCTGCCGAAAACGCTGCCGGACGGCTCGCGCAACGCCTACCGGATCGTGCGGCTGAAGGACAAGCTCGGCAGCCGTTCGATGGCGAGCGGCGAGATCGTGCTGGAAGGCGCCACCGCGTATCTGATCGGCGAAGTGGGGCGCGGTTTTCATCAGATGGCCGACATGATCAACATGTCGCGTCTGTCGAACGGCGTGCGCGCGGCCGGCTTGATGCGGCGCGCTGTGACGGAAGCGCTGCATATCGCGCGTCATCGCGAAGCGTTCGGCCGCAAGCTGATCGATATGCCGCTGATGCAGCGTCAATTGCTCAAGATGATGCTGCCCGCCGAACAGGCGCGCTCGATGTTCATGCAGATCGCGCTACTGCTCGACCAGGCCGATGCCGGCGACCATCAGGCGGCGAAATGTGTGCGCATCCTCACGCCGTTGATCAAGTTCCGCGCCTGCCGCGACGCGCGCCGCGTGACCGGCGACGCCATGGAGGTGCGCGGCGGCACCGGTTACATCGAAGAATGGAGCGACGCGCGGCTGGTGCGCGACGCGCATCTCGGCTCGATCTGGGAAGGCACCAGCAATATCGTCGCGCTCGACATCGCCCGCGCGGCGAAACGCGACGGCGCGCTTGAACCGTTGCGCGCGTATTTGCTGGACCGGCTCGGCGCGGCCGGTTTGCCGGCGACGAGTCTCGCGTTGTTGCGCGCCACGCTGACGCGCGCCTGCGATGCGTTGGCGAGCGTCGCGGAAGCCGGCCGCGACGAATGGGTCCGGCAGGCGGGCACGGCGTTGTATCACGCGAGCACCGCGGTGCTGATGGCGTGCGAAGGCGTACGGCTCGCGCCGGATTACCGGCGTCTTGCGCTGAGTCATCTGGTGGTGCGGCATAAGTTGTTGCCGATCGATCCGCTGAATCCACGGAGTTCGGCCGATGAACCCGGCGTGATCGACGCATTGGTGAACGGCCGCGGCGTGACGCTAGAACAGGCGCTGCAAGTGTTGCCGGAAGGGAGCGCGTGATGACGGCGTCCAGTAGTGAAAAAAGCGCACAAAGCACCCAAGGCGCCCTGCAAGGCATCAAGGTCATCGACTTGAGCCGCGTACTCGGCGGCCCGTACTGCACGCAAGCGCTAGCCGATCACGGCGCCCAGGTGATCAAACTCGAACCGCCCGACGGCGACGAAACACGCGGCTGGGGTCCACCGTTCTACGGCGACACCGCGTGGTATTTCGCGGGCGTCAACCGCAACAAGCAGGGCATCGCCGTCGACCTGTCGCGCGACGAGGGCCGCGCGATCCTGTGGAAACTGCTCGAGGACGCCGATGTACTGGTCGAAAACTTCAAACCCGGCACACTCGCGCGCTGGGGCATGGACTACGAGCGCGATCTGCGCGAGCGTTTTCCGAAACTGATTCATTGCGCGGTCTCGGGCTACGGCCCCGACGGCCCGCTCGGCGGCTTACCCGGCTACGACGCCGCCATCCAGGCGATGACCGGCCTGATGAGCGTGAACGGCGAACTTGACGGACCGGCCACGCGCGTCGGCCTGCCGGTCGTCGACATGGTCACGGGCCTGAACGCGCTCGCCGGCATTCTGCTCGCGCTCGCCGAACGCGCGAGCAGCGGACGCGGCCAGTCGATCGATATCGCGTTGTACGACTGCGGCGTGTCGCTGCTGCATCCGCATCTGCCGAATTATTTCGGCTCCGGCCGCACGCCGCAGCGCAGCGGCAACGCGCATCCCAACATCACGCCGTACGACAGCTATCGCACCGCGAGCGCGCCGATCTTTCTGGCGGTCGGCAACGACCGGCAGTTCGCGCGACTGTGCGCGCATCTCGGCGCGCCCGAACTCGCCGACGATCCGCGCTATGTCGACAACCGCAGCCGCTGCGCGCATCGCGAGCCCTTGAAGGCGGCGCTCGAAAACCTGCTCGCCGCGCACGATTGCGAGCCGCTCGCGCAGGCGCTGATCAACGCGGGCGTGCCCTGTGGTCCGGTGCAAACCGTCGACGTGGTCGCGCGCCATCCGCATACGCTGCATCGCAGGATGGTGGTCGAGTTGGGCGCGTATCGCGGCACGGCGTCGCCGATCAAGCTCTCGCGCACGCCGGCCACGTATCGCAGCGCGCCACCGGCGCTCGGCGGCGATACGCGCGCGGTGCTGGATGGGTTGGGGATCGACGCGGCGACGCAGGAGAGGTTGTTCGAGGCGGGTGTGTTGCGCGGCGAGATGCCGAAGGGCTGTGAGCCCGAACCCGCTGCGCTCAACGTGAGCCCACCCGATTAATCACCGCAGTCCCCCGACGACGGCTCACAGAAGCCGCGCCATCCAGAAGAACGACCTTGGAGACAAACCCATGAATCGCGAGCCAGACGACCACGCCGCAGCCCGGCAACCCACGCGCGCCGCAGCGGCGGCTTTCGTGGGCACCACCATCGAGTGGTACGACTTTTACATCTACGCCACGGCCTCCGCGCTGATCTTCGGCAAGCTGTTCTTTCCCGGCGGCGATCCGTTCTTCGCGACGCTGGCGTCGTTCGGCACCTTCGCGGTCGGCTTTTTCGCGCGACCGTTCGGCGGCCTGGTGTTCGGCCATCTCGGCGACCGCATCGGTCGCAAGAAAGCGCTGGTGGCGACGCTCGCGATCATGGGCGTCGGCACGGTCGGCATCGGCTTTCTGCCGACTTACGCGAGCGCCGGTGTGTGGGCGCCGGTGTTGCTGGTGCTGCTGCGCGTCGCGCAGGGCATCGCGATCGGCGGCGAGTGGGGCGGCGCGGTGTTGATGGCGAGCGAACATGCGCCGCAGGGTAAGCGGACCTTCTTCGCGTCGTTCGCGCAACTCGGCAGTCCGGCGGGTTTGATTCTGTCGCTGATCGCGTTTCGCGCGGTGGCGTCGATGGATAAGGACGCGTTTCTCAGCTGGGGCTGGCGCCTGCCGTTTCTCGCCAGCGCGCTGCTGCTGGTGGTCGGTCTGCTGATCCGCGTGGGCGTCGACGAATCGCCGGAATTCAAGGCGCTCAAGGCACAGCGCCGGGTCGCCGCGCTGCCGGTCGTCGAAGTGGTGCGCGACGCGTGGCGCACGCTGCTGCTGTGTCTCGGCGCGAACGTGATCGGCGTGGCCGGTGCATGGTTCGTCAACACCTTCATGCTCAATTACACGACGCAGACGCTCGGCCTCGATCGCTCGCTGATTCTCGATTGTCTGTTCGTGGTCGCGTTCATCCAGTTGTTCACGCAACTAGGTTCGGGCTGGTTTGCGCAACGCATCGGCACCGGACGGTTCCTGAAAGGCGCGGCGGCGCTGGCGATGCTGTCGCCGTATCCGATGTTCGCGCTGGTCTCGACCGGCCGGCCGCTGGCGATCGTGATCGGCATCGCGCTCGCGGTGATGTGCATGTCGAGTTCGTATGCCGTGATGGCCGGCTTCATGTCGACCGCGTTCCCCGTGCGCGTGAGGTATTCGGCGATCTCGCTGTCGTACCAGCTGTGCGCGGCGCTGGCCGGCGGCTTGACGCCGCTGATCGGCACCGTGCTCGCGCATCGCTATCCGGGCGCCTGGTGGCCGCTGGCCGTGTTCTATAGCGTGCTGGCCGGGATTTCGCTGGTGTGCATCGGCACGCTGGAACGCCGCAAGCAAGGCACGACGCAGGCCGTCGTCGAAGCAGTCTGAACGACGCGCCGGCGTGTTGCCGCGCCGGTCTGAAAACAGATGGAAATTGTTTTTCGTGGTTAACCCCACGTCATACTCGCGCGACATAATGTCATCCTCAAGCGCGCAGAACTCGCCCGCCATTTAGGCGGACGAAAAAAAATGACAGGGGAAGGTCATCATGAATCGCTATCGTTCGCTGGGCGTTGTGACCGGCGCGGCGCAACTCGCCAGCGCCGACGTCTTGTGCCGGATGAGCGCGGCCTGGCGCCGGCCCGGCGCGGTGAAGCCGTTCGATCTCGTGCTCGAAGAGCGGAGCTGGCACGGCCCGGCTTCGCAGAGCGCGGCGAACGCCACCTTCAAGATTCACGTATTCGACACGCTGCGCGCTTTTGAAAAACGCGGCGTCGATGCAATCGTGCTGCCGTGCTTTCTCAGTCACACCTTTATCGACGAACTGTCGGCGAACGTCGCGCTACCTGTGGCGAACATCATGAGCGCGCTATCGGCGCATGTGCGCCAGGCGTTTCCGTCGGTGCGCCGGATCGGCGTGCTGACGTCCGACGCGATCCGCGACAACGGTCTTTTTGAGCGCTATTTCGAAGCCCCGGACTTCGACGTGCTGCATCCGCTCAACACAGCGGGCGTCGATTGTGTGACCAGCGCGGTGTACGGCGACGCGGGCATCCGCAGCGGTCATTTTTACGGCCGGCCGATCGAGTTGCTGCGCGCCGCTTGTGCGGACCTCGTCGCGCAAGGCGCCGAGATCATCGTGCCCGGTCTCGCCGAAATCGCGCTGGTGGCACGCGCGCTCGACACGCTGCCGGTGCCGTTCGTTGATGCCAATCTGGTCTACGCGCGCTACGTTGCCGCAGCGCAATTTACGCAGCCGGAGCGGCGCTTCAAGGTGGGCGTGCTGGGCGGCGTCGGCCCCGCGGCCACCGTCGATTTCATGAGCAAGCTGGTGCGCAACACGCCCGCCGCGCGCGATCAGGATCACATCAAGATCATGGTCGAACAGAATCCGCAGATTCCGGATCGTACCGAAGCGCTACTCGGCCGCGGAATCGATCCGACGCTCGCGCTCTACGCCGCGTGCAAGACGCTCGAAGACGGCGGCGCGGATCTGATCGCGATTCCGTGCAATACGGCGCATGCGTTCGTCGAACAGATCCAGCCGTCGCTGACCATTCCGATCGTGAATATGCTGACCTGTACCGCCGATTATCTGCGCGACGCTTTTCCCGACGTGCGCGAGATCGGCGTGCTGGCAACCACGGGCACGCTCGCCAGCGGCGTGTACGAAAGCGCGCTCGAAGCGAGCGGCTTCGTGCAGATCGCGCCGCGCGCGCCCGCGCAGACGCGGCTGATGAACGCGATCTACGGGCCGAACGGCGCGAAGGCGGGCTTCAGGTCCGGCGAGTGTTGCGAGGATCTTGGCGCGGCGATCGACGATCTGGTCGCGCAAGGCGTGCAGGTGATCGTGCTTGGATGCACCGAGTTGCCGCTGCTGATGGGTGATACCGCGCCGAGTGGCGCAAGTGGCGCGAGCGGCGCAAGTGTCACAGAAGGGCAGACGGTGCGCTTCGTCGATCCGACCGATGTGCTCGCGCGCCGCTGTGTGGCTTACGCGCTGGGTGCGAGCAACGCGCTGGAAAGCGCGGTCGAGGCGATCGCGCCGGAGGTTGGCGCACCGGCAGCGCTCGCTTCGGAATCCGCCGCGCCGCAAGCCGCGCCCCAAGCCGCCGCGCGGGACGCGAAGCGCGTGCGCGGCGCACGCACGCGGGTTCGCACTCGCGTGGAAGGTGTATTTAGCTAGGCCGGCCGCGCCGGCGCGTTATCGCGAGCCGGCGCGGTTCTGTCTCGCCATCCTGTTTCGTCCGACGCCGGTTCCGGCGCTTCTCCGATACGTGTTTCACGACGGCACAACGCTTGCTGACCGGTTGGTCAGCCTGTTCGTGTCATGGAAAACTGTATAAATATACAGTATAGTATCCCGTTGCAACCCGGGCTTCGGCGTGTGTCCCCGCCGGCTCAACTGCACCGAACTTGCGCGGTCGCGAGGCGTCCGTGAGAGGTGGCCCACTCCTTCAAACGGTCGAAAAATTGGCATCTAACGGCATCATCCAGATTCGCGGCGCGCGCCAGCACAACCTCAAGAACGTCGATCTCGACATCCGAACCGGCGAAATGACGGTCGTCACCGGCCCGTCCGGTTCCGGCAAGTCGAGCCTCGTGTTCGACACGCTGTACGCGGAAGGGCAGCGGCGCTACGTCGAAACTTTCAGCGCCTACGCGCGGCAGTTCCTCGACCGCATGGACCGGCCGCAGGTCGACCGGGTGGACGGCGTGCCGCCCGCCATCGCGATCGACCAGACCAATCCGGTGCGCAGCTCCCGCTCCACGGTCGGCACCATGACGGAGCTCAACGACCACCTGAAGCTGCTGTACGCGCGCGCGGCGGAGTTGTTCGACCGCCAGACGTCGCTGCAGGTGCGTCACGACACGTCGGAAACCATTTACGCCGAGCTCGTCGAACGTACCGCGCAGCAGGGCGCCGAACCGCGCCTCGTGGTCACGTTCCCGGTGGAATTGCCGGAATCCGCCTCCGAGCAGGAAGTGGAGCAATGGCTGTCGGCGAGCGGCTATACGCGCGTCCAGGCGCAGCGCGAGGTGGATTCGCCCACCGGCCGGCGCAAGCTGCTCGACGTGGTGGCCGACCGCTTCCGGCTGAGTTCGGTCGACAAACAGCGGGTGGTCGAGGCGATCGAGGCGTCGCTCAAACGCGGTGGCGGGCGCGCGAATATTTACGTGCTGCCGGCCTCGTCGGAAGGGCCGGAGAGCGAAGCGGCCGAGCCGGTGATCTGGCGTTTCTCCACCGGTTTGCATAGCCCGGAAAGCGATCTGCGCTATGCCGATCCGCAGCCGGCGCTGTTCTCGTTCAACTCGGCTTACGGCGCGTGCGAAGTCTGCCGCGGGTTCGGTCGCGTGATCGGCGTCGATCTCGGGCTGGTGATTCCCGACGCGCGCAAGACGTTGAGCGAAGGCGCGATCAAGCCGATGCAAACGCCCGCGTGGAAGGAGTGCCAGGACGATCTGATGCGCTACGCGGCGAAGGCCGGCATCCGTCGCGGCACGCCGTGGGGCGAGCTGACGGACGTTGAACGCGACTGGGTCATCAACGGTTCGCCGGACTGGAACGGCAAGTGGCAAACCCATTGGTACGGCGTCAAACGCTTCTTCGAGTATCTCGAATCGAAGGCGTACAAGATGCATATCCGCGTGCTGCTGTCGAAGTACCGCAGCTATACGCCGTGCGAGACCTGCGGCGGCGCGCGGCTGAAAACGGAATCGCTGTTGTGGCGTCTCGGCAGCAAGGCGAATGCGGACCAGGTGCTGCCGGAAGGCAAGCGTTTCATGCCGCGCGGCGTCGAGTGGACCCGTCCGCAACTCGAAGCGTTGCCCGGGCTGACCGTGCACGATTTGATGTTGCTGCCGATCGAGCGCATCCGCCGTTTCTTCGACGAAATCAGCCTGCCCAGCGCGTTGCTCGACGACGCGCTCAAGCTGCTGCTCGCCGAGGTGCGCACGCGCCTCAAATATCTGTGCGACGTCGGCCTCGGGTATCTGACGCTCGACCGGCAAAGCCGCACGCTGTCGGGCGGCGAGGTGCAGCGGATCAACCTGACTACAGCGCTCGGCACGTCGCTGACCAAGACGCTGTTCGTGCTCGACGAGCCGAGCATCGGCCTGCATCCGCGCGACCTGAACCGGATCGTCGAGGCGATGCATCGGCTGCGCGACGCGGGCAATACGCTGGTGGTGGTCGAGCACGATCCGTCGGTGATGCTCGCGGCCGACCGGCTGATCGACATGGGTCCGGGGCCGGGCGAACGCGGCGGCTCGATCATTTACGACGGCGTGCCGGAGGCGATCCGTTCGTCCGGCACGCTGACCGGCGAGTACCTCGGCGGTCGCCGGCATGTGGCGGACGCGGCCCACTGGTCGCAACGTCCGGTGGATGCAAAGACGCCGCGCATCGTGCTCGAAGGCGCGACCGAACACAATCTGCGCGACGTCACGGTAGAGATTCCGTTGCAACGGCTCGTCTGCGTGACAGGCGTGTCGGGCTCCGGCAAATCCACGCTGCTGCAGGACGTGCTGTATCCGGCCATGGCGCGGCACTTCGGTCTCGCCACGGAATCGCCCGGCGCGTTCCGCAGTCTGACGGGCGCCGACCAGGTCACGGATGTCGTGTTCGTCGACCAGTCGCCGATCGGCAAGACGGCGCGCTCGAATCCGGCCAGTTATGTCGGCGCTTTCGACGAAATCCGCAAGCTGTTCTCGAAGGCGCCGCTCGCGCAGCAGCGCGGCTACGGCCCGGGCATGTTCAGCTTCAATTCCGGCGACGGGCGCTGCCCGACCTGCGGCGGCTCGGGTTTCGAGCACATTGAAATGCAGTTCCTGAGCGACGTGTACCTGCGTTGTCCGGATTGCGACGGGCGCCGTTATCGCGCCGAACTGCTCGAAGTGAAGATCGAGCGCGGCGAACCGGCGCGTGCGTTGAGCATTGCCGACGTGCTCGAATTGACCGTCAGCGAAGCCACGGCTTATTTCGCGAAAGACGCCGAAGTCCTGCGCGTGCTGCAGCCTATCGTCGACGTCGGCCTCGAATACGTGAAGCTCGGTCAACCGGTGCCCACGCTGTCCGGCGGCGAAGCGCAGCGGCTCAAGCTCGCCGGCTTCCTCGCGGAATCGGTGCAGGCGAGTACCGCGCGCAGCGCGAACAAGCCGGTCGCGAAACGTCTGTTCATGTTCGACGAACCGACCACCGGCCTGCATTTCGACGACATCGCCAAGCTGATGCAGGCGTTCGGCAAGCTGCTCGCGAGCGGCCATTCGCTGATCGTGATCGAACACAATCTCGACGTGATTCGGGCGGCCGACTGGCTGATCGATCTCGGCCCCGAAGGCGGCGACGGCGGCGGCCGCGTGCTGTGCGCGGGCACGCCGGACGAGGTCAAGCAGTGCGCGGAGTCGCACACGGGCGTAGCGCTGCTGCAATACGATCGCGCCATGGACGCGGCGGCCGAACCGGCGTCGCAAGGCATTCCGTTGCAAAAGGCGTTGAGCGCGGCGCGCGCGCGGCGGGCGATCGAAGGCGAAGACGTAGTGCGGATCGTCAACGCGCGCGAGCACAACCTGAAAGCGCTGGACGTGGACATTCCGCACGGCAAGTTCAACGTGATTACCGGCGTGTCCGGTTCGGGCAAGTCCACGCTCGCGTTCGACATTCTGTTCCACGAAGGGCAGCGCCGTTATCTCGAGTCGCTGAATGCGTATGCGCGCTCTATCGTGCAACCGGCCGGGCGGCCGGAGGTCGACGCGGTGTACGGCATTCCGCCGACCGTCGCGATCGAACAGCGGCTCTCGCGCGGCGGCCGTAAGAGCACCGTCGCGACGACCTCCGAGGTGTGGCACTTTCTGCGTCTGCTGTATGTGAAGCTCGGCTTGCAGCATTGCATTCACGACGGCACGCCGGTCACTTCGCAAAGCGTCGAATCGGTCGCGGCGCAATTGCTGCGCGATCACAAGGGCCAGCATGTCGGGTTCCTCGCGCCGCTGGTGGTGAACCGCAAGGGCGTCTATACGGATCTCGCGAAATGGGCGAAGGCGCGCGGCAATACGCATCTGCGCGTGGATGGCGAATTCGTGCCGGTGGACCCGTGGCCGAAGCTCGACCGTTTCCGCGAACACACCATCGAACTGCCGGTGACCGACCTGATCGTGTCGGCGGATCATGAAGCCGAGTTGCGTGAGGCGCTTCACCAGACGCTGGAAATCGGCAAAGGCGTGATGCATCTGCTGGCGCCGCTCGACGGTCTGCATGCCGCGATTAGCGGCGGCAAGCCGACCGCGAAGCTGGGCGCGGTGAAGGTGCTGTCCACCAAACGTGCGTGCCCGGTGTGCGGCACCAGTTATCCGGAACTCGATCCGCGCATGTTCTCGTACAACAGCAAGCATGGCTGGTGTACCACCTGCGTCGGCACGGGCCTCGAACTCACGCGTGAACAACGCGCCGCGTACGACGACACGATCGTCGCCGACGACAATCGCGGCCGCGAGCAGAGCTTGCCGTCGGAAGAGCAGGAACCGGAAGGCCTCGTCGACGAACCTTGTCACGATTGCCACGGCACGCGGTTGAATCCGACTGCGCGCGCGGTGACGTTCAACGCGCAGGCGATCGTCGACGTCGCGCAATGGACCGTGTCCGATACGCGCACGTGGATCGAGACGTTGAAAATGAGCGGGCGCGACGCGGAAATCGCGCGCGACGTGATTAGCGAAATCGGCAGCCGTCTGCAGTTTCTCGAAGAAGTCGGGCTCGGTTATCTGAGTCTGGATCGCGCGGCGCCGAGCCTGTCGGGTGGTGAGGCGCAACGAATCCGGCTGGCTGCGCAATTGGGCAGCAATCTGCAGGGCGTGTGTTACGTGCTGGATGAACCGACCATCGGTTTGCATCCGCGCGACAACCAGATTCTGCTGAACGCGCTGCGTAAGCTAGGCGATAAAGGCAATACGCTGGTGGTCGTCGAGCATGACGAAGATACGATTCGGCGTGCCGATCACATCATCGATATCGGACCGGGCGCCGGGAAACGCGGCGGCACGCTGATCGCGCAGGGGAGTGTGAGCGACCTGTCTGCGCAACCGGATTCGTTGACCGGGCAGTTTCTCGCCAATCCGATCGTGCATCCGTTGCAGCCGCGTCGCGCAGTGACGGCGGCGAGTAAGCGTGCGCCCGCGGTGCCGGAGAACTGGCTGACCGTGCGCGGTGCGAAGCTGCACAATTTGCGCGATGTCACGGTGGGTATTCCGCTGTCGAGACTGGTCGCGGTGACCGGCGTCAGCGGTTCAGGCAAGTCCACGCTTGCCCGCGACGTGCTGATGACCAATCTGCTGGATGCGGTCGGGCGCTCGGTGCTGTCGTCGCCGGCCACGCGGCGGGCGCGCGCGGCGGCGGAAGATAAACCGGCGGCGAACCGTCGTTCGAGCGTGCTGGCGCGCTCGGCGCCGCGTGCGCCGTTGGACGTTACGCATGCGTGGCAAGGCTGCGATTCGATCACCGGATGGGAAACCATCGACCGTGTGCTCGAGGTCGATCAAACGCCGATCGGCAAGACGCCGCGTTCGTGTCCGGCCACGTATATCGGCGTGTGGGATGCGATCCGCAAGCTGTTCGCGGGCACGCTCGAAGCGCGTGCGCGTGGCTATACGGCCTCGCGTTTCTCGTTCAATACCGGCGAGGGGCGCTGTCCCGCTTGCGAGGGGCAGGGCGTGCGCACCATCGGCATGAGCTTTCTGCCCGACGTGAAAGTGGGTTGCGACGTGTGCCATGGGCAGCGCTTCAATCCCGAGACGCTCGCGGTCACGTGGCGCGGCAAGAATATCGGCGACGTGCTGACCATGGAAATCGACGAGGCCGTCGAGTTCTTCGCGCCGATCTCGAACATCGCGCATCCATTGCAATTGATGAAAGACGTCGGGCTTGGGTATCTCACGCTCGGTCAGCCGTCGCCCACGTTGTCGGGTGGCGAAGCGCAGCGGATCAAGCTCGTGACCGAGTTGAGCAAGGTGCGCGATGACATCACTCGGCGCGGGCAGAAGCCGCCGCATACGCTGTACGTGCTCGACGAGCCGACGGTCGGCCTGCATATGGCCGACGTCGCGAAGCTGATCCGCGTGCTGCATCGTCTCGCGGACGGCGGGCATAGCGTTGTGGTGATCGAGCACGATCTGGACGTGATCGCCGAGGCAGACTGGATCATCGATCTGGGTCCGGAAGGCGGCGTGGGCGGCGGCAGCATTGTCGCTGCCACGGATCCCGAAGGGCTGGTGCGCGTCGCGGCCAGTCATACCGGCGTGGCCTTGCGGCCTGTTCTTGCCCGGACGCAGACACAGACGCAGCACAACACGGCGATCGCGGCGGGCGAAGGGACGAACGGTTGAGGTGGTGGGGCGGCAGGGCGACGTAATGGGTCGTTGCCGCCCTGTTTCGACAGCTAGACCCGTGCGTCTGGTATTGCGGTGTCAACCTGTCTGAAACGCTGCGCGTGATGTTGGTGGCAATAGTTGCAACCAGTGAATATTAATAGTCGCAACCCGCTGGATATTAATAGTTGCAACCCGCGGACATTAACTGCGCGCTATTATTTTGACTGTTAGCTTTATGTAATTTATTGGAGTGTATTTGTAATAAAACAAAAGACGCCAGCCAGATGCGCATTTAGAGTGTCGTAAATACCGCTAAAAAGTTTTTTCAAACACGCTTTTCCTTCTGCTATCTTCTCGCCTTCGGCCGCGGTCTCGTTCCGGCGCCGATCATCACGTTGACCCTGCTGTTTCCGCTCCGCTCCGGCTGCCTGCAGCCACCGCGGAAAGCCCGCCTGGAAGGCGTTTCGCCTTGCCGCGGACTGGCTTCGTGAACCGCTCGAGTGTCCGTTGGTGCGCCCCGCATGAGCGGCGGCATCCTCAATGCTGGGTCGCGACAGGCGATTCGGCATCTGTTCGACATACGCTTATTCTTTTAAAGCGTCGCGAATACGGCATTAGTTAGAGGCTTCTCTCTAAACTTAGTATGCTCCCATCAAAAAAAGTTTGACCGCGCATTTTTTGTCCTGCTATCGTTGCCTCCCATGAAACGCATGTGACGTTGGCGCAAAAAGTTCCAGGCACTACCGCGGACCCTGCCCAATTCGTCACCGGCGTTGGATGCGAAAGAGAAATCCGCGGGACGAAATTAATCTATTAGTAGTTCTACTTAGACTAAGCGATCAGTGTCGCGGGACTTGTTGCGGCTGTTTCTCATGGCTGCACGTGTCGTCGAATCGGAGCTGGAAAGCACGGCAGTCGTTTTGCACTGCAAAACAAACCACTGCCCGATCAACGGGCTCGGCTGAAGTGGACGTTGTTTGCAGTTCCCCGAGGGCAATCCCTTCGGGCGTCATAAGCGCACTGCAGTTACAGAAATGGACGGTTCACGCCGGAGGAGTAAAGGTGGGTACGAAAGTTGAAGGACAATTTCCGGCAGCAGCGGCCCGGATGCAGAGGCCAGGACGACCCCGCGAGTTCGGGCGCAAGCAGCAAAACCCAGTACGCCGCTACGGCGGTATCGCAGCCGTTCTGCTCCTGCACGTCGTGCTGATTTATGCACTCGTCAACGGCCTTGCCACCAAGGTCGTGCAGGTCATCCAGCATCCCATTGAAACGAAGATCATCGAGCCGGTGAAACCGCCGCCGCCGCCGCCGTTGCCGACCGTGGAGTTGCCGCCGCCGAAATTTGCGCCGCCGCCGCCGCCGTTCGTGCCGCCGCCGGAAGTGCAGGTGCAGACGCCGCCGCAGCAGACCATCACGCACCAGTCCGCACCGGTCGTGTCGGCGCCGGCTGTGGCAGCACCGGTGGTTGCGCCGCCCGCGCCGACCAAGCCGGTCAGCACGGAAGTTGGCGTGGTGTGCCCGAATTCGGATCAGATTCGCTCGTCGATTCATTACCCGAAAGAGGCGCAGGAAAACAACGTCACGGGTGATGTGCTGATCGAGTTCGTGGTCGACCCGCAAGGCCACATCACGAATGAGCGTGTTGCCAAGTCGTCGGAAGATTCTTCACTGGATCGCGCTGCGTTCAACGCGGTCAAGCAGTTCACGTGCGTTTCCCAAGGCCAGGCTGTCCGTGTGCAAGTTCCGTTCTCGTTTAACCTGAACTGAGTGCACAGGCTGTTCGGTACCGGTAGCGATTTGTCAGTCTTGGTTTAGAAGTTGTACTAATGAACATGGAGCAGGCATGAAGAAGCGTACTCTCGCCGCATTGGCGGCAACCCTGTTGTTCGCCGTAACCACGGTGGATACCTTTGTAGCACCGCATATGGCTAATGCACAGGCTAGCGACGCCACCGCGTCGGCAGCCGCCGCACCGGCTTCGGCCGCCGCCACCGCTACGCCGCAAACGGCCTCGGCCGCCGACGACGCCGTGCCGCCGCCGCAGCCCGCCGCGTCCGAAACCGTCAACAACCCGTACGGCCTCGGCGCGCTGTGGAAGAACGGCGACTTCGTCGCACGCTTCGTGCTGATCCTGCTGGTGCTGATGTCGATGGGCAGCTGGTACATCATGATCACCAAGTTCTTCGAGCAGTTCCGTGCGAACCGCCGTGCGAAGAGCGCCGACGAACAACTGTGGACCGCACCGTCGCTGGTTGAAGGCGCGAAGCTGCTCGACGAAGGCTCGCCGTTCCGTTTCATCGCCGAAACCGCGATCGAAGCCGGCGAACATCACGACGAAGCGCTGCTCGAAGCAGTGGACCGCAACACGTGGATCGACACTTCGGTCGAACGTGCGATCACCAACGTGTCGAATCGTCTGCAAGACGGTCTGGCGTTCCTCGGTACGGTCGGCTCGACGGCTCCGTTCGTCGGTCTGTTCGGTACGGTGTGGGGGATTTATCACGCGCTGACGGCGATCGGTATTGCCGGCCAGGCGTCGATCGACAAGGTCGCAGGCCCGGTGGGTGAAGCGCTGATCATGACCGCAATCGGTCTGGCAGTGGCAGTGCCCGCCGTGCTCGGCTACAACTTCCTGGTTCGCCGCAACAAGTCGGTGATGGAGCGTGTGCGTGGATTCGGCGCACAACTGCACACCGTCCTGCTGGCAGGCAGCCGCCGCTCGGCGCGCGCCACGGCGCGTGAAGCCTCGCTGGCCCAATAAGCGGAGTCCGTCATGGCAATGAGCGTCGGGCAGGACGACAACGACGAGGTCATCTCCAGTATCAACACTACGCCGCTCGTCGACGTGATGCTGGTTCTGCTGATCATCTTTCTGATCACGATTCCGGTGGTCACGCACACGGTGCCGGTGCAGTTGCCGAAGGAAACGATCCAGCCGCTGCAGACCACGCCGAAGAGCATCGTCATCGCGGTCAACAAGGATGGCGACTTCTTCTGGAACGAGAAGCAGGTCGATGCGCCGACGCTGCTGGCACGACTGAAGACCGTGTCGGTGCAGACACCGCAGCCGGAAGTGCATGTTCGTGGCGATCAGTTGACGCGCTACGAATTCATCGGCCGCGTGATCACCGAGTGCGAACGCGCCGGTATCGCCAAGGTTTCGTTTATCACGGAGCCGCCGGCGCGCGGCGGCTAGGTTTGTATGGGACCGGACCCAGCGCTAAAGCGCCAGGTCCGGTCGACAGGAGTAGGAGTCGACAATGGGAATGAACGTATCGTCGGGCGGCGGCAGCGAGCCGGATGTGATGGTCGACATCAACACCACGCCGCTGATCGACGTGATGCTGGTGCTGCTGATCATGCTGATCATCACGATCCCTATCCAGACGCACGCGATCAAGATGAATCTGCCGGTCGGCAACCCGCCGCCGCCGATCACGCAGCCGGAAGTCGTGCAGATCGATATCGATTTCGACGGCACCACGACCTGGAATGGTCAACCGGTGCCGGACCGCGCCGCACTCGAATCGCGGCTCGCTCAGGTAGCGGCGGAACCGGTGCAGGCGGAAATTCATCTGCGGCCCAACAAGCTGGTGCCGTACAAGGATGTCGCGGCCGTGATGGCGTCCGCGCAGCGACTGGGCGCGACGAAAATCGGCCTGATCGGCAATGAGCAGTACATGCAATAGGAAAGGGCAATGCTAACGATCCATCAACGGTTCAAGCGCGCTGTGATTGCGGCCGCTGTCGGCGGACTGTCCGCGCTCACGATGCTGCCGCTCGCCGCTCATGCGGCGGACACCTTGCGGCCGGATGTGGCGAAGCCGCTGAACGCCGCGCAGGATCTGTATCGCGCGCACAAGTACAAGGACGCGTTGACGAAGATCGATCAGGCGGCCGCGGTGCCTGGCAAGACGCCGTATGAAAGCACCATGATCGAAGAGATGCGTGGTGCGGCCGCGGCGGCCGCCGGTGAATCCGGTATCGCCGCGCAATCGTACGAAACGCTGCTCAGCTCCGGCAAATTGAGCGGCGCGGACGAGCAACGTACGACCGCGGCGCTCGCGGGCATCTATTTCCAGCAGAAGAACTACGCGCAAGCGGCCAAGGTCGCGCAGCGTTATCTGAAAGCGGGTGGCGGCGATCCCGACATGCGCGTCCTGCTGGTTCAGTCCTACTACCTGTCGAACGATTGCGCGAGCGTGGTCAGTTTGCTGAAACCGGGCATCGACGCGCAGGCGCGCGCCGGTCACGCACCGGACGAGTCGCAACTGCAATTGCTCGGCACCTGTGCGCAGCGTGTGAAGGACGACGCAACCTATCGCGGCGCGCTTGAAAAACTGGTTGCCTATCATCCGAAGCAGTCATATTGGGATGACATGTTCGCGGCGATTCGCAATAAGCCCGGCTATTCGTCGGCGCTCGATATCGACACGTATCGCCTGCGTCGCGCCACCGGCTCGTTGTCCACCGCCGACGACTACATGGAGATGACCCAACTCGCCATCGTTGCGGGCACAACCGCCGAAGGCAAGCAGGTGATCGACCAGGGCTTTACGTCCGGCGTGCTGGGACACGATGCGCAGGCGGATCGCGAGAAGCGCCTGCAGGCACTCGCGGCGAAACGCGCGCAAGCGCCCGCCGACCCGGCCAACCCGGTCTCGCCGGTGAATGCCGGCTTTAACCAGGTGTTCGCGGGGCAGGTCAAGCAAGGTCTCGCCGCCATGGACGCCGCCATCGCGAAGGGCGGTCTCGACCACCCGGATCAGGCGCAACTGCATCTCGGCGTGGCGTACTACGTCGCGGGCGATAAAGCGCGGGCGTTGCAGACTTTCCGTACCGTGAAGGGCACAGACGGCTCGGCCGACCTCGCCCGTTTGTGGGTGCTGGTGGCGTCGAAGTAAGAAGCTGTTTTTTGCCGCCGTGTTTGATCAGGCGACGCGCGCTCGAATTAATCCTCTAGCAGTTCCGGGGAGGCGCGCTCGCCGTGTAGTGTCCACGCGCTCGCCGCTGCCTGGACAAGGTTGAACGCGCAACCAGCGCGGGGCTTACGGAGAGCATGGACGTCTCAGGTCAACCAACCTGATAGAGCGTTTCGTGGCGGCATCTCATCACGCTTACCCAGCGTGCTTCACGGAGAGTGTTGCAAATCATGGAACTTAATTAGCTTCTATCAAACTATTTTTGACTACGGGATTCTGTCTTGCTATGGTTTTGCCACTCGATAACAAGGCACAGGTAGCGGTCTCAATAGGAAGCAAAATCCGCGCGCTTCGCCAACGGCTCAAGCGCACGCTGGATGAAGTGGCAAAGACTGCGGGTATTTCCAAACCCTTTCTGTCGCAGGTGGAGCGTGGTCATGCAACACCTTCGATCACGTCGTTAGTAGGTATTGCACGCGCATTAGGCGTCACGGTGCAGTACTTCGTCGACACGCCGACCGAAGACCGGTCGGTGCGCAGGGGCAACGAATTGAAGTACTTCGGCTTCGACGGAAGCGCGAATATTTTTGGACGGCTGACGAACCTGTCGGTCGGCAGCAAGCTGGAAGTCATTCTCGTCAGAATGCCGGTGGGTCAGCACCCGTCGGAGGTCACGACGCACGCAGGGGAAGAGTTTCTGTATGTGATGAGCGGCGAGATATCGCTCACATTGGAAGGTACGACGTTCGTGTTGCAGGCTGGTGACACCGCGCATTACGAGTCCACTGTGCCGCATGCCTGGGCCAATACCGCCGGAGAAGAAGCGGTACTCGTGTGGGTAGGCACACCGCGGTTGTTCTAGTGCTGCACTCGGAGTTTCTCGCGAAATCAGTCGATTCATATCTGTAAGCATGACTTAAGTTTGGAAGGGTTGTTCGGGCGGGTTAAACCACCTGTCATCCCCGTATAGGTTGTACGACATAAGAAGTGAAAACAATTAGAAAGCGCTGCGCATTTCGTTTGTAATAATTTGGTAGTCCAAAATTGACTTATTTGAAGTACTCCGCCTGTCTGGCTGAACTTGCGGTGCCGGCATGTCTTCGCCGGTTAGAGAAGCCTTGAAGAGAGTGGAGTGGCTTTAACGGAGCGCGGCGCAAGATCGCCGTATATCGAGTAGAGAGATTCACAAGATCTCTCTCACATACAGCTGTGGCCTTACTGACGAGCGAGAAGGGGAAAAATGAAACAACGGGCATTGGCGCTGGCCATCAAAAGAATAATCTGGGCTGAACTGGCATTGACGGCCGCAATCGCCGTACCGGCGTTCGCACAAAGCCAGCCGGCCACGACGGGTGCGGCAGCAGGCGCAACGACTACGGAAAGCACGCCGGCTACGCCCGCGGCTGCCGCGTCGGGCGCCGCTGCGACACCGTCGGCGAATACCGCCGCGCCTGCCGCGGGTAAGGGCAACGTCCAGCAACTGAAGCGGTTCGAAGTTACCGGTTCGCTGATCCGGAGTTCCGACAAGGTCGGCTTCAATCAGGTGCAGACGGTTACGCAAAAGGACATTCTGAATAGCGGCGCCACGACGGTCGCCGACTTTCTGCGCGACACCTCGGCCAACTCGGCGAATAGCTGGAGCGAAGGCCAGTCCGGCAACTTCGCTGCAGGCGCTGCGGGTATCGCACTGCGCGGTCTGAGCGAAAAATACACGCTGGTACTGGTGGACGGACAACGTGTCGCGCCGTTCGCGTTCTTCTCGAACAGCGTCGACTCGTTCTTCGACTTGAACACGCTGCCGCTGAACGACATCGACCGGATTGAAATCGTCAAGACCGGCGCTGTGTCGCAATACGGCTCGGACGCTGTCGCAGGCGTGGTCAACATCATCACGAAGCACGACTTCCAGGGTCTGCAACTCGACGGCAGCTACGGCAGCGCGATCAACGGCGGCGGCGGCGCCGGCACGACCAAGTTCGGCGTGCTGGGCGGTTTCGGCGACCTGAACTCCGATCGTTTCAACGTGACGGCCGCTGCGAGCTATTACAAGTCGAACGGCTTTACGCTGGCCGACCGTGACTCGACGCGCAACCAGGACTTCACGAATCAGCCGGGCGGCTTCTCGCTGCTCGCACCGTCGTACTGGAATACGCCCGGTGGCCCGCAGGCGCTGAGCGGTTGCGGGTTCGGCGGCTCGGTGCACCCTTCGGCCACCAACTCGCTGACGGCGGGACAGCCGGGCACGGTGTGCGGCTATAACACCGCGGAAGGCACGTCGATCGCGCCGATGATGGAGCGCTTCAACGCCAAGGTTCACGCCGACTTCAAGATCAACGATCAGACGACCGCCTTCGGCGACTTCCTGATCAGCAGCAACACGACCACCACGAATGACGGTCTGTGGGGCAACGTGGTCGGCAATCCGCAGAATCCGACGCTGGTCATGAACCCGCAGACGAAGCTGCTCACGCCGTTCAACATCAACGTGCCGGCGGGCAGCCCGTACAACCCGTACGGCGTGGATACGCCGCTTACGTACGCGTTCCCGAACACGGTGTCGGAAAAGACGTATGCCACTTACTGGCGCGCGTCGACCGGTCTCAAGGGCTCGTTCGGTCTGCCGAACGGCGATTGGGATTGGGCAACGTCGGTCAGCCACTCGCAAAGCACGGTTTCGAACACGTACACGAACCAGCTGAACGCGAATGCACTGGCCAACATCTACCAGAACGGTACGTTCGACTTCGCGAATCCGTCGGCGACGCCTAATGGCTTGAACGGTCTGTATCAGGACGCGAACAACCTGGCGATCTCGAAGCTCGACACGGTTGATGCGACGCTGTCCACGCCGACGCTGTTCCATCTGCCGGCCGGCGATGTGGGCTTCGGTATGGGCGCGCAGTTCACGCACCAGAGCGAAGTGATGAACCCGGGCGCCGCGTTTGCAACGGGCGAGGTCATCAACCCGAATCTGCAGACGGTGAACGGTCAGCGTAACGTGGCGGCCGTGTACTACCAGGTCGACATTCCGATCATCCACAACCTGACGTTCAGCCAGTCGGGCCGTTACGACCACTACAGCGATGTGGGTGGTGCGTTCTCGCCGCGCTTCGCGTTGCGCTACCAGCCGGTGCAGGCTTTGACGATGTACACGTCGTACAGCCGCGGCTTCCGTGCGCCGACGTTCGTGGAAAACAGCAAGTCGCAAACGCTGGGTATCCAGGTGGACCAGGCATCGGGCCAGAACTACACGTCGATCACCGAGGGCAATCCGAATCTCGCCCCGGAACGTACGCGTAACCTGAACATCGGCTTCCAGTTGGCGCCGACCCGCACGACCGACATCGGCTTCGACTGGTACAAGATTCGCGTGGATAACGTGATCGGCCAGGGCTCGCCGTCGCAGACCGTGCTCGATGCCAACGGCAACCTGCTGTACAAGGTCATTCCGTACGCGAACCTGGGTTACCTCGACACGAATGGCTTTGAAGGTACGTTCCGCCAGGCACTGCCGACCACGACTGCGGGTACGTTCACCCTGTCGGGCGACTGGGCTTACGTGAACAGCTTCAAGATCGGCAGCCCGGGTAAGGCGCCGGTCAACGGTGCGGGTAACAACTACACCCTCACGCAACCGTTCGGCGGCAGCTTCCCGCGCTGGAAGGGCAACACCACTGTGGACTGGTCGTACCACAAGTTCGACGCGGCGCTCACGTGGCAGTTCACGGGTCCGTACGCACAGAACCTGTCGCCGGCCACGAGCAAAGTGGGTTCGTACAGCCAGTTCAACCTGATGGTGACGTACACGGGCTTCAAGCACTGGACGATCTTCGGCGGCATCGACAACATCTTCAATCGCACGCCTCCGTATGATCCGATCTTCGCGAACGGCACGCTGGATCAGAATGGTTACGACCAATCGATCTATTCGTACATCGGCCGCTTTGCACAGGTTGGCGCGACGTACAAGTTCTGATGTCTGAGCGATCAGGCTGAAGAATCATGAAGGATCTGCCGCTCCGGTTTCTTGCAGTCAAGGAACCGGAGCGGGTTGTTCTGGTCGAGTACTTTTCTTGCGACGACGGTGCATACGGGCTGTCGTTGCAACGGATCGACTCGCACCGGCAATGGCGACCGGCTGTTGCCGGGTCGCGGGTTGAATCGCGTTCGGGCCACAAGCCGGTGCGCACTGTATGGGCTGACGAAAAGAATGATGAAAACCGGACTGCTGCGCCTGCACGACGCATTAGGCTGTTCACTCGTCGCGATGCGCCGCGCCGCACGCGTGTCAATGACGACTGCACTAGCCAATGGCACATTCGGCGCTTTGGTCGTGCTCGCTGCGATCCCGCACGTGGCGCAGGCGAAACCGTCGATCGCGCAATACGATCAGCCGAAATACCCCGACAATTTCACGCACTTCGACTACGCGAATCCTGACGCGCCGACCAAAGGTTCGCTCAGTTTCGAGAACTACAACGAACTGCAAAGCTACGATTCGCTGAATCCGTTTCTGTTACGCGGCGCCCCTGCGCCCGACATTCAGAACCTGATGTTCGACACGCTGATGCAGCGTAGCTGGGACGAACTCGCGTCCGAATACCCGCTGATCGCGGACAACGTCGACGTTGCCGCGGACCTCAGCTCCGCGACCTTCCATATCAATCCCGCCGCGCGCTTTTCCAACGGCGACCCGATCACGGCCGCCGACGTCAAATATTCGTTCGACACGTTGACGAGCTCGCACGCTTCACCGGTTTTCAACGCGCAGTTCTCGGTGATCAAAAGCGCGACGGTGATCGATAAGAACACGATCCGTTTCGACTTCAAACACGCCGAGCGCGACGCGCCGCTGATTGCCGGCGATCTGCCGATCTTCTCGCCGAAGTGGGGCATGCAGGCCGACGGCAAACGCCCGCCGTTCGACCAGATCGCGACCCAGCCGCCGATCAGCAGCGGCCCTTATCTGATCGAATACCGCAAGAACGACAAGCAGATTTCGTATCGCCGCAATCCTGACTACTGGGCGGCGAATCTGCCGTCGCGGCGTGGCATGTTCCGTTTCGAGCGCATCACGTTCAAGCTGTACCGCGACCATTACACGCAACTCGAAGCCTTCAAGGCCGGCGACGCCGACGCGATCGTCGAGTACAGCGCCACTCAATGGGCACGCAAATACGTCGGCAAGAACTTCGACAACGGCTTGTTGAAGAAGGGCGATTTCAGCGACGGTCCCGCGCAGATGCAGGGCATGCTGATGAATCTGCGCAAGCCGATGTTCAAGGATCCGCGCGTGCGTCAGGCGCTGACCATGGCGCTGGACTACGACTGGATGAACCGGATGATGTTCTACGGTCAGTACCGGCGCACCAACAGCTATTTCGAAGCGAGCCCATTCGGCGCGACCGGTATGCCGGGCCCGAAGGAACTGGCCTTGCTCGAACCGCTGAAGGGCGAAGTGCCGCCCGAAGTATTCGGCCCGATGCTCAAGCAGCCGGACACGATTCCGCCGAACTCGCTGCGCGGCAATCTGCGCGCCGCACGCGATCTGCTCGCGCAAGCCGGTTGGCACTATCGCGACGGCGCGTTGCGCGACGAGAACGGCACGCCGATGGTGATCGAGGTGATGGACGACCAGCCCGGCATGGACCGCCTGATCCTGCCGTATATGCAGGCGCTCAGCACGCTCGGCATTCAGGCGCATATGCGTGAGATCGACAGCGCGTTGTACGAGAAGCGGCTCAACAACTTCGAGTACGACATGACCACGTTCATCTATCCGCCGGTGACGATTCCGGGCGCGGAACTGACGCGCCGTTTCGGCAGCGCGGCCGCGTCGGAAATCGGCTCCGAGAACTATCCGGGCATTCGTTCGAAAGCCGTCGATTCGCTGATTCACGCTGCGCTGTCCGCCGACAATCTCGACGATCTGGAAGCCGCGACCAAGGCCCTGGATCGCGTCCTGATCTATTCGTTCTATCTGGTGCCCGAGTACTACTCGCCAGGCGCGCGAATCGGCTACAAGACCACGCTCGGCTTTCCGAAGACCGTGCCGATGTCGTACCAGTACGAAGACTGGGTGATCAACTACTGGTACGTCAAAGCCCCGACCACCCAGTCCGCTTCAAACAACACCGCTGCCACCGCTGCATCAGCGGCCACGGCCCACTGAGGACCCGCATGCTTGCCTACATTCTCAGACGATTGCTTTTGATGGTGCCGACGCTGCTCGGCGTCGTCACGCTGACCTTTGTCGTCACGCAGTTCGTGCCGGGTGGGCCGGTCGAACAGGTGATGACGCAACTCCGCCACGGCACTGGCCGTGGCGGAGAGGCGGGGGCAGGGGGCGGCGGTTATCACGGCAGCCAGGGCGTCGATCCGCAACAGATCGAGCAGATCAAGAAGCAGTTCGGCTTCGATAAGCCGCCGCTCGAACGTTATCTGCTGATGCTCAAGCACTACGCGACTTTCGATCTCGGCCAGTCCTACTACGAGCACGAAAGCGTCTGGGGCGTGATCCGCGCCAAACTGCCCGTGTCGATCACGCTCGGGTTGTGGACGGTGATGCTCACGTATCTGATATCGGTGCCGTTGGGGATCTCGAAAGCGATTCGCAACGGCTCGCGCTTCGACACGGTGACGAGCGTGCTGGTGCTCGCCGGTTACGCGATTCCCGGCTTCGTGCTCGGCGTGCTGCTGCTGATGCTGTTCGGCGGCGGCACCTTCTGGCAGGTATTTCCGATGCGCGGCCTCACCTCGGATAACTTCAGCGACCTCAGTACCTTCGGCAAAGTACTCGACTATCTGTGGCACATCGTGCTGCCGGTCACGGCTTCAGTGGTCGGCAACTTCGCGATCGTCACGATCCTGACCAAGAACACCTTTCTCGAAGAAATCGGCCGTCAATACGTATTGACCGCGCGCGCCAAGGGCGCGCCGGAGCGCGACGTGTTGTGGAAACACGTGCTGCGCAATGCCGCGATTCCGCTGCTGACCGGTTTGCCGGCGGCCTTCGTCGGTGCGTTTCTGAACGGCAATCTGCTGATCGAAACATTGTTCTCGCTCGATGGCATGGGCCAACTGTCGTACGACTCGGTGATCCGCCGTGATTACCCCGTCGTACTCGGTTCGCTGTTCCTGTTCACGCTGATCGCCCTCGTAACCAAACTTATCGCAGACGTCTGCTATGTCCTCGTCGACCCCCGCATCCAATTCAACCGCCTGGACCGCTGACATGTCCGGTGCGGCGCACGCGGCGTCACCGTCTCCTTGGCGGCGTACGTGGCAGCGCTTCAAGCGGCAGCGTCTCGGCTACTGGAGCCTCGTGATCTTCGTGACGCTGTTCGTCATCAGTCTGTTCGGCGAGGTGCTGTCCAACGACCGGCCGCTGATGGTGCGTTACGACGGCCATTACTACTTTCCGATCGTGAAGGATTATTCGGAAAGGTTGTTTGGCGGCGATTTCCCGGCCAAGGCGAACTACCTCGATCCGTATATCCGCTCGCGGCTCGAATCGAACGGTAACTTCGCGATCTATCCGCCGAATCACTTCAACTACGACACGATCGACTACTTCGCCGCGAATCCGTATCCGGCACCGCCGACCTCGTCGAACTGGCTCGGCACGGATCAGTTCGGCCGCGACGTGCTGGCGCGGCTGCTGTACGGCTTCCGTCTGTCGGTGCTGATGGCGCTGGCGTTGACGGTGTCCGGCGTGGCGATCGGCGTTTTGACGGGCGCGGTGCAGGGCTTCTACGGCGGGCGCACCGATCTGATCGGCCAGCGCCTGATCGAAATCTGGAGTTCGATGCCGGACCTGTATCTGCTGATCATCTTCGCGTCGATTTTCGAACCGACGCTGTGGCTGCTGTTCATTCTGCTGTCCATGTTCGGCTGGCTCGTGCTGTCCGACTACGTCCGCGCCGAATTCCTGCGCAACCGTTCGCTCGATTACGTCAAAGCGGCGCGCACGATGGGGCTGTCGAACTGGCAGATCATGTGGCGCCACGTGTTGCCGAACAGCCTGACGCCGGTCATCACGTTCCTGCCGTTCCGCATGAGCGCGGCGATTCTGTCGCTGACCAGTCTGGACTTTCTGGGTCTCGGCGTGCCGCCGCCGACGCCGAGCCTCGGCGAGTTGCTGCAGGAGGGCAAGAACAATCTCGACGCATGGTGGATCTCGGTGTCGGCGTTTGCTGCGCTGGTGATCACGCTGTTGCTGCTGACCTTCATGGGCGACGCTTTGCGTAACGCGCTCGATACCCGTTCGCGTGGTTCCGCTTTCGGTGGAGGTCCGCGATGAGCGCCAGACAGAGTCCCGGTAACGTGCAAAACGGCCGGCCCTTGCTGGAAATCGACCGCTTTTCCGTCAAGTTCGGCGACAAGATCGCCGTGCATGAACTCAGTCTCTCGATCGCGCGCGGCGAGCGTGTCGCGCTGGTCGGCGAATCCGGTTCGGGCAAGAGCGTCACCGCGTTGTCGATTCTGCGTCTGGTCGAACATGCTGAACTGAGCGGCCGCATGCTGCTCGACGGTGAGGACCTGTTGCAGAAAACCGAGCAGCAGATGCGTGGTCTGCGCGGCGCCGATGTGGCGATGGTGTTTCAGGAGCCGATGACCGCGCTCAATCCGCTCTTCACGATCGGCAAGCAGATTGCCGAGAGCCTGCGTTTGCACGAAGGCTTGCGGCCCAATGCGGCGCGTCAGCGCGGCATCGAACTGCTTCGCCGCACGGGCATTCCCGAGCCGGAACGGCGCATCGACAGCTTTCCGCACCAACTGTCCGGCGGGCAGCGTCAGCGCGCGATGATTGCCATGGCGCTCGCGTGTCGTCCGCGTTTGCTGCTGGCCGACGAACCGACCACCGCACTCGACGTCACCGTGCGTCAGCAGATCGTCGATCTGTTGATCTCGTTGCAGGAGCAGGAAGCGGCGGAACGCGGCATGGCCGTGCTGCTGATTACGCACGATCTGAATCTGGTGAAGCGTTTCGCGCAGCGTGTCGCGGTGATGGAAAAGGGCGTACTGGTCGAAACCAATACGACCGAAGCGCTGTTCTCCCATCCGCAGCATCCGTACACGCGGCGCCTGCTGGACAGCGAACCGCAGCGCGCGGTCGAGCCGGTCGAGCCGGGCGCACCGCGCCTGCTCGAAGTGCAGGGGCTCGCGGTCGACTACAGCATGTCTGCGAAAGGTTGGCGTTCGCTGTTCGGCCGCTCGACGTTCCGCGCGGTGCAGGACGTCGATCTGAGCGTGCGGCGCGGTGAAACGCTCGGCATTGTGGGTGAATCCGGCTCCGGCAAGTCGACGCTCGCGGCAACCGTGCTCGGTCTGCAGCGACCGGCGGCCGGCGCGATTCATATCGACGGTTTGCCGCTCGCCTCGCTGAAGACCGCGAAATCGCGCCGTGCGCTCTATGCGCGCATGCAGGTCGTGTTTCAGGACCCGTTCGGCTCGCTGTCGCCGCGTATGACGGTCGAGCAGATCATCGGCGAAGGTCTGGTCATGCATAGTCCGGAACTCGATGCGAAAGCGCGGCGCGCGCGCATCGGCGGCTTGCTCGAAGAAGTCGGCATGCCCGCGGACGCGATGCTGCGCTATCCGCACGAGTTTTCCGGCGGCCAGCGTCAGCGGATCGCGATTGCCCGCGCGCTGGCTGTCGAGCCGGAACTGCTGGTGCTCGACGAGCCGACCAGCGCGCTCGACGTGTCGATCCAGAAACAGGTGCTGAATCTACTGACAAATCTGCAGAAAAAGTACAAGCTTAGCTATTTGTTCATTACGCACGATCTGGCGGTGATGCGCGCCATGGCGCACCGCGTGATCGTGATGAAGTCGGGCCGCATTGTCGAAGCGGGCGACACGCTCGACGTGCTGCATGCCCCGTCGCATCCTTACACGCAGTCGCTGCTGGCCTCATCCATGATCGTGCCGGAGCCGACCGCCTGATCGCTTTCCACGAGATCTACGAGACACGTGAATGATTGACGAACGTTGGGCGCAAGCCGCCCGTACGCTGACAAGCCGCGCGGCGTTCTGGTCGCTGCGCATTGTGGACGAGCAGATCGACGATCACGAGATCCGCAACGACATTGCGCAGCCGTTGCGCACCGTGCGCGATCGCGGCGCCATGTTGATTGCGTGGGTGGGCGCGGGTTCGGGCTATGCGGCCACCGCGAATCTCACGGCGGCGGGCCTGCAGGCGGCGCTCGATATCGCCACCGCGCGCGCGGAGGCGAGCGCGGCGTTGTCGCTGATCGATCATCGCGAGGTGGCGCGTCCCACCGCGAGCGGCCACTACGTGTCGCCGAATGCGCAACGCGCGTTGCCGAGTCGTGCCGAATGGCTCGACATGCTGGCCGCCGAATGCGCGAGCGCCAATCTCGATGCGAAGATCGTCGAGCGTGTGGCGGGCGTGCAGATCACGCATACCGACCAGCTCTACATGACCGGCGACGGCGTGCGGATCGACCAGCAATTCCGCTTCGTGATGCCGCAACTGAGTGTGGCCGCGCATGCGAACGGCGACACGCAGGTGCGCACGCTCGGCGGCAATTACGGCACGCTCGGGCAGGGCGGCATTGAAGTGCTCGCGCGCTTCGGTTTCGAAGGGTCCGGCGTGCGCGTCGCCAATGAAGCGCTGCAATTGCTGGCCGCCCCGAACTGCCCGTCGGGCAAACGTGACCTGCTGCTAATGCCCGATCAGATGATGCTGCAGATTCACGAGTCGATCGGTCATCCGCTCGAACTCGACCGCATTCTCGGCGACGAACGCAATTTCGCGGGCTGGAGTTTCGTCAAGCAGGACATGTTCGGTTCTTACCGCTACGGCTCGGAACTGCTGAACGTGACCTTCGACCCCGAGTTGCGTGAGGAAGCCGCCTCGTATGCGTTCGACGACGACGGCACCGTTGCCGACAAGCAGTTCCTGATTCGCAACGGCGTACTCGAACGGCCGCTGGGCGGCGCGCTGTCGCAGCAACGCGCGCGCATGTCCGGCGTGGCGAACTCGCGGGCGTCGAACTGGAACCGTCCGCCGATCGACCGTATGGCGAACCTGAACATCGAACCCGGCGAGAGTTCGCTGGAGCAGATGATCGGCAATATCGAACACGGCATTCTGATGCGCACCAACACGTCCTGGTCGATCGACGACCATCGCAACAAATTCCAGTTCGGCTGCGAATTCGGCCAGTTGATCGAGAACGGCAAGCTCACGCAGGTGGTCAAGCAGCCGAATTATCGCGGCATCTCGGCGAATTTCTGGCGCAGTCTGGGCGCGGTCGGCAATACCGGCACGCGCGAGGTGTATGGCACGTCGATGTGCGGCAAAGGCGAACCGGCGCAGATCATTCGCGTGGGGCATGCCTCACCGGCTTGCGTGTTTAGCGATATCGACGTGTTCGGAGGCGCCTGATGAACCAGTTCATTGCTTCGCGCGCCACGACGTCGGTCGACTGGCAGTCGCATTTCACGTCGCTGGCGGACGCGATCGAGCGCCTGCAGCAAGACGGCGAAACCACGCTCAGTTCGTTTGCCGGTGAACAGTCCGACTTTATCCGCTTCAACACGGGCAAAGTGCGGCAGACCGGCAGCGTGTCGCAAGGCAAGCTGACCTTGCGCCTGATCGACGGCGCGCGTCAGGCGTATTCCACGCTGACCGTGTGCGGCGATCTGCAACAGGATCTCGACGAAGTGAGCGCCGCGCTCGCCACGTTGCGCGAAGGCTTGCGCGATGCCGCAGACGATCCGCATCTGCTGTTCGATACCTCGAAATGGTCGCGCGCCACGCAACGCTCCGGCAAATTGCCGGAACCGGACGGCTTGTTGCGCACTGTCGCGCAAGCGGCGGAAGGCCTCGATTTCGTGGGTTTTTACGCGGGCGGCACGATCGTGCGCGGCTTCGCATCCACGAGCGGCAGCCGCGGCTGGTACGAAGTCGACAACTTCAACTTTAGCTGGTCGCTGTACGACCCGAGCGGCCGCGCGATCAAAACGAGTTATGCCGGCGACGACTGGAGCGACGCCGTGTTCAACCGCAAGGTGGAGCAGGCCGCCGCGCGTCTCGAAGTGCTTGCGCGCACACCGCGCGCTTTGGAGCCGGGCCGTTACCGCGCGTGGATCGCACCCGCCGCGCTCGCCGAATTGCTCGGCGTCGCGTCGTGGAGCGGTTTTTCCGCACGCGCGCAGGCGAGTTCGCGCAGCGAGCTGTACAAACTGCATGTGGGAGAAATCGTAGTCGACCCGCGCGTTTCGATCAGCGAAGATCTGAGTCTCGGCATTACGCCCAGCTTCAACGACGACGGCTATCTGCGCGACAGCGTCCCGCTGATCGAAGCCGGCCATAGCGCCGAACGTTTGACCAACGCACGCAGCGCGCGCGAATACGGTTTAACGCCGAACGGCGCGTTGGCGAGCGAGTCGCCGGTCGCGCTGTCCATGAAAGCGGGCGACCTGCCGGAAGAAGACGTGCTGGCGAAACTCGGCACCGGCCTCTATATCGGCAATCTCTGGTACGTGAATTTCTCGGACCGGATGAATTGCCGCCTGACCGGCATGACGCGTTTCGCGACCTTCTGGGTGGAAAACGGCGAGATCGTCGCACCGCTCGAAGCCATGCGTTTCGACGACAGTCTGTACCGGCTGCTCGGCAGCGAACTCGAACAACTCGGCGCGCAGGCCGAACTGCTATTGAGCGACTCGACGTGGGGCGAGCGCGCGACGGGCGGCATGCAACTGCCCGGCATTCTGGTGAGGTCCTTCGAATTGACGTTATAGGCCTATGGATCAACACTCAAAAACAAAATCAGATTCTGAGAGCTTGCCCGAGGGACTGACGCTGCGCGCGTTGCGTCCCACCGATTCGGAGCAATACCACGCCTTGCTGCAGTTGCCGGCGGTGGTCGACGGCAACCCGCACGTACCGTTCGAGTCGCTCGCGCAGACGCGCGAGTCGATCAGCAAAATCGATCCCACTACGATTGCCATGGTGGCCACGGTCGGCGACACGCTGGTCGGGTCGGCGCAACTGTCGCCCATGAAAGGGCGCCGCGCGCATGTCGGCTCGTTCAGCCTTTGCGTGCACGACGCCTGGCACGGGCGCGGCATCGGCCGCCGCCTGATGGTCGAACTGCTCGATCTTGCCGACAACTGGCTCGGCCTGCGCCGTCTCGAACTGAACGTGTTTGCCGATAACCGTGCGGCGCTGGCGCTGTATCACAAGTTCGGCTTCGAGATCGAAGCGCGTCAGCGTGGTGTGGTTCTGCGGCGCGGCGTGTTGATCGACAGTCTCATCATGGCGCGTTTTCAGGAACCCGCGCCGCTGATGTCCGGCCCGGCTGCGTCTGCTTTGAAAGCGGACGCGACGCACAGCAACGGAGCGAAGCCATGACAAACGACACGTTGCAGAGCGAGGCCACGGCGCTCGACAATCGCATCGCGATCAAAGCCTGCGAGCCGTCCGACATGGAAGCGTTCACCGCGATCATGAGCCAGCCCGGCGTACGGCGCGGTACATTGCAGCTCGGCTATCGCAGCGTCGAGCAGATCACCGCGTGGCACGAGCGGCGCCTCGGCAAGGGCGTGACGGTCGGCGCATGGCTGGACGGGCAACTGGTCGGCCACGCCGGGCTGAGTGTCTACCCGCGCGCGCGCGCGCACGGCGCGGAGCTCGGGATCTGCGTGCACGACGCGTATCATGGGCGGGGCGTCGGCACGGCGCTGGTGCGGGCGCTGGTCGACAGCGCCGACGGCGCGCTCGGGTTGCGTCGCATCGAACTCACGGTGTACGCGGACAACGCCCCGGCCATCGCGCTGTATCGCAAGTTCGGCTTTGTCGAAGAAGGCCGTTCGCGCGGCTATGCGCTGCGCGATGGCGTGCTGGCCGATGTGCTGCATATGGCGCGCCTCGCCGAGGCGCCCGCTTTCGCGCCTGTCACGCCAATCACGCCTCCCTGAAAGGACTAACGCGTGCCTTTCTTCTTTATCGACCGTCCGGTGTTTGCGTGGATCGTCGCGCTTGCCATTGTCGTGGCAGGCGCGCTCGCGATTCCGCAACTGCCGGTGGCGCAGTATCCGCGTCTGGCGCCGCCGCGCATCGTCATTTCCGCGAGCTATCCGGGCGCGTCGACCGAGGTGGTGGATGGGAACGTCGGCAGCATCATCGAGGAGAGTCTCGATGGCGCGGACAACATGCTGTACTACGAGACCACGAGCGACAACCTCGGCAACCTCGAAATCGACGCGACCTTCTCGCCCGGCACCAATCCGGACCTGGCGCTGGTCGACATCCAGAACCGGCTCAAGCAGGTCGAGCCGCGTTTGCCGCAGCAGGTCGTGCAGCAGGGCATCAGCGTCTTCAAGGCGGCCAATACATTCCTGATGCTGGTCGCGCTCACGTCCACGGACGGCACGCGCGACTCGGTGCAATTGAGCGACTATCTGAGCCGCTACGTGCTGCGCGAACTGAAGCGCGCGCCGGGCGTGGGCGCGGCCGAACTGTGGGACGCCGACGAAGCGCTGCGCGTGTGGGTCGATCCGATGAAACTGCGCGAGTACGGCATCGGCCCGACCGAGGTGAACGCCGCGATCAGCGCGCAGAACGCCACCGTCACGGCGGGCGCGATCGGTGACGCGCCGTTCGTGCCGGGGCAGCAGCTAACAGCCTCGGTGAGCGTCAAAGGGCAACTGATCTCGCCTGAGGAATTCGGCCAGATCGTCATCAAGGCGCGGCCCGACGGTTCGGCGGTGCGTCTGCGCGACGTCGCGCGGGTCGAACTCGGGCGCGACAATTACACGTTCTATTCGCGACTGAACGGCAGGGCATCGGCCACGGTCGGCATTCAACTGGGACCGCGCGGTAACGCGCTCGAAACCTCGAATGCGATTCGCGCGCGGCTCGCGGAATTGTCGAAGGGCTTGCCGAGCGGCGTCGCTGTCGAAATTCCGTTCGACAACGCGCACTTCGTGCAGATCGCCATTCATGAAGTGCTCGTCACGCTCGCGGAAGCCGTGGTGCTGGTGTTCTTCGTGATGTGGCTGTTTCTGCGCGATCTGCGCTACACGCTGGTGCCGACCGTGGTGATTCCGGTCACGCTGATGGGCGCGTTTCTCGCCATGTACGCGTGCGGCCTGTCGATCAACGTCTTCACGATGTTCGGCCTCGTGCTCGCGATCGGCATTCTCGTCGACGATGCGATCGTGGTGGTGGAGAGCGTGCATCGCGTGATGGAAGAGGAGGGCCTGCCGCCGCGCGAGGCGACCCGCAAGGCGATGTCGCAGATCGGCGGCGCGATTATCGGCGTGACCGCGGTGCTGACCGCGGTGTTCGTGCCGATGGCGTTCTTTCCGGGCGGCGTCGGCGGTATTTACCGGCAGTTCGCGGTGGCGATGATCGCGTCGATGCTGGTGTCGTCGTTCATGGCGTTGTCGTTGACGCCCGCGTTGTGCGCGAACTTGCTGAAGGCACACACGAAGTCGGTGCACCAGCGCGAGGCGCGGCGTGGCCTGCTCGGCTTCGCGGCGCGCGCGGCAAGCCGTTTCACCGCTGGTTTCGATCGCGCCGCGAGCGGCTATCGCGGGCTGACCGCGCGCATGCTGCGCCGGATCGGGCCGATGCTGGCCGTGTATGTCGTGCTGGTCGGCGTGTGCGGCGCGCTGTATTGGCACATGCCCGGCGGCTTTTTACCGAGCGAGGACGAAGGTCAGTTGCAGGTCATGGTGCAATTGCCCGCGGGCGCCACGCAGGAGCGTACGTTGGCCGTGGTGAAGCGTATGGAAGCGATTCTCCATGCCGAGCCGGCAATTGCGAACGTCACCAGTGTGATCGGCTGGAGCTTTGCCGGCAGTGGGCAGAACGTGGCCATGGGCTTCGTCGAGCTCAAGGACTGGGACAAGCGCGACACCGACGCGCTGGTGTTGCGCGACCGTCTCAACGAAAAGTTCGACAAGATTCTGGACGGCGACGTCGAAGCGCAATTGCCGCCCGCGGTGCCGGGCATCGGCCATTCGGACGGCTTCGTGTTCCGGCTCGAGGATCGCGGTGGGGTGGGGCTCGACGCGCTGAAGGCCGCGCGCGAGCAACTGTTCGCGCAGGCCAAGGCGAGTCCGATGCTGGCCTCGGTGCATTCGGAAGATCTGCCCGACGCGCCGCGCGTCGAGCTCATCATCGACCGGGCCAAAGCGTACGCGCTCGGCGTGCAGTTCGAACGCCTCTCCGACGTGCTGGGCAGCACCTTCGGCTCCACCTATATCGACGACTTTCCAGCCGGCGGCCGGATGCGGCGCGTGGTGATTTCCGCCGACGCCGCCACCCGCATGACCGAAGACGATCTGCTCGCGCTCGCCGTGCCGAACACGACGGGTGGCATGGTGCCGTTGTCGGCGATCGCAACCCGCCACTGGACCATCGGCCCGGTGATGCTGACGCGTTATAACGGCTACCCGTCACTTGACGTGAGCGGCCACGCGGCGCCCGGCTATAGCTCCGGCGCGGCAATGGCGGAGATGGAGCGGCTGGCCGGGTCGTTGCCGGTCGGCGTCAGCTACGACTGGGTCGACGCGGCGCGCGAGGAAACCGCGGCCGCGAAGCTCACGCCGATGCTGATCGGCCTGTCGCTGATGGCGGTGTTCATGGCGCTTGCCGCGCTGTACGAAAGCTGGACGATTCCGCTCGCGGTGCTGATGGTCGTGCCGCTCGGCGTGATCGGCGCGGTCAGCGCGGTGCTGTTGCGCGGCATGCCCAATGACGTGTACTTCAAGGTCGGCATGATCACCGTGATCGGCCTGGCGGCGAAGAACGCGATTCTGATCGTGCAGTTCGCGCGCGATCTGTATCAGAGCGGCATGCCGTTGTCGCGGGCCGTGACCGAAGCCGCGGGCGCACGCTTCCGGCCGATCGTGATGACGTCCGCGGCGTTTCTGCTCGGTGTCGTGCCGCTGGTGTTGTCGAGCGGTGCGGGGGCGGAGAGCCGCCGGTCGATCGGCACCGGCGTGTTCGGCGGCGTGCTGGCGGCCACGGTGTTCGGGCTGGTGTTCGCGCCGGTCGCGTTCCATGCGATCGCGTCGCTCACGCACGGCAAAAAGCGGCTGGCAGCGCTGCATCGCAAGCGCGACGAAAGGCGTGCGCAGCGAGCACGTTCGGGTGAGAACGAACGCGCGCAGTTCACGAACGGGCGTTGACGGAGACGTTGCGGGCTCAACCAGTTCGCAACGTCTCGTGTAGCTCGTGATGCTCGTGTAGCTTCAGGCCTTTCGCCAGGCGTTCCATGCGTTGAACCACACGGCGTCGCGTCATGCGACGCTCAGCCCGCCGGCTGATTCGCCACCGCCTGCGCCGCTGCGGGCGTCGCCGTGCCAACCGGCGACTGCGTTGCGCTGGCCGACACATGCGGCGCGGCCGGCATGCAGTCCGCGCGATATTCGGCTTGCAGCTTCTGCTGGGCGGCTTCGAGGTCGCTCGGATAGTCGTCGTCGTCGTTGCTGGGGCTGTAGCCTACCGCTTCGAGTTCGCCCAGCTCGTTCATCAATTGCTTGTGCGTCACTTCGCTTTTTAGCTGGGTGAACGGATAATCGTTGCATTGCTGCTGCGTGAGTCCGGGCGCGGCCATGGCCGATGCGCTGCCGATCAGCAACAGGGAGGCGAGCAGGGTCTTCGTTGCGAGTTTCATTTTTTACCATCCACGAGAAGGATCGAGTCGGACCGCCAGTACGATCGGCGGGATGGCTGTAGGCTAGTGGAGGCGGTATACCGAAGCGGCGTCGGCAAAATGAAATATGTTTTATCGAGGCGCGCGGCGGGTTTCAACCGCGTTTAAGCGCCTTTGGCGTTCTTGCGGCCAAACTTAAATATTTCTTCATGAAGCGGATATTCATCCGCCATGCGACCCCGCGTAGCCTGCTGGGATGCACTCGCGGCTAGCGTCGGCAGCCGCCGAAGCGCACGCCCGTGCACTGAATGCGCAAGCCGAATATGGCATCATGTCCTCCTACTGATAACCGGTCGCGCCCGCCGCTTGCATCGGTAGAGCTGGCTGCGGCGCATGCATTGATCATGTCGCGAGTACTCACGATCGAAGATGACGAAATTACCGCGAATGAAATTGTCGGTGAGTTGAAAAGCCGCGGCTTCACCGTGGACTGGGTGGCCAACGGCCGCGACGGCATGGCGCGCGCGATCAGCGAAGACTACGACGTGATCACGCTCGACCGCATGCTGCCCGGCGTGGACGGTCTGACGATTCTCACCACCATGCGCAGCATCGGCATTCAAACGCCGGTGCTGATGCTGAGCGCGCTGGGCGACGTCGACGAAAGGGTGCGCGGTCTGCGTGCCGGCGGCGACGATTACCTGACCAAGCCGTTCGATCCCGAAGAAATGACCGCGCGCCTCGAAGTGCTGCTGCGCCGCAGTCAAACGCCGGCCGCGCAACTCGAGACTCATCTACGGGTCGGTCCGCTCGAACTCGATCTGATTTCACGCAAGGTACAGCGCGACGGCGAAGAGATCGTGCTGCTGCCCACCGAATACCGCGTGCTCGAATTCATGATGCGCCATGCCGGCCAGACCATTACGCGCACCATGCTGTTCGAGGCGGTGTGGGGCTATCACTTCGATCCGGGCACCAATCTGATCGATGTGCATATGGGCCGTCTGCGCAAAAAAATCGACCCACCTGGCGTGACGCAAATGATCCAGACTGTGCGCGGCTCGGGCTATATCCTCGCATGAACCAATCTTCCTGATGGACACAACCTTCCCCGCTCAATCTGCGCTCGGGCGGCGCTGGCATTCCACCACCTTTCGCCTGCTCTCCATTTACGCGGTCATTTTTTCATTTTCGGTGATGCTGTTACTGGGCTTCATCGGCTGGGCCGTGACCGGCGATATGGAGCGCGAAACCGATGTGGTGATGGACTGGCAACTGATCTACTTCGACTCGCTGCCGGACACCGGTATCGCCGATGCGATCCACCGGCGCATCGAGCACGAGCGCATGCACACGAATTACTACGGCCTGTTCGCTCCGGACGGTCAATTGATTGCCGGCGACGTACTGGTGTATCCGACGCAGTTGCCCACCACGCGTAAAGGCAAGACGCTCGATCTGGCGCTCTCGATGGGGCGTAACGATCAGGCGCCGGTTGTGCGCGCGATGGCCGAGCGACGCAAGGACGGTTCGACGCTCGTGATCGCGCGCGATCTCACGCATATTCTGCGGATTCGCGAGGCGGTGATCGACGCGCTGGTGAGCGGCGGGATTGTCTGTCTGCTTGCGGGCGTGGCCGGCGGCCTGGCGTTGAGCGTGCGGCAAATGCGCCGGCTCAAGGCAATTCGCCGCGTCACGCAGCGTATTGCGCAGGGCGATCTCGCGCAGCGTTTGCCGATTGGCGGGCGCGACGAAGTGGATATGCTCGCGCATCTGGTGAACCATATGCTGGCCGAAGTCGAGCGCCTGATGAACGAAGTGAAGGGCGCTTGCGATGGCATCGCGCACGATCTGCGCACGCCATTGGCGCATGTGCGGACCTTGCTCGCGCACGCGGCGGAGCACACCGGAACGCTCGATGACGCCGAATTGTCGACGCTGGTGGAGCGCGCCCGCACCGAGACTGACGCGTTGCTCGACCGCTTTCGTGCGATGTTGCGGATCTCCGAGATTGGCACCTTGCAGCGGCGCGGCGGATTTGGTGAAGTGCAACTGGAGACGTTGATCCAGGAAGTCGGCGAGCTTTACGAGCCGCTCGCGGAGAGCCGGGCGATTCAACTTTCGGTGCATGCGCAACCGGTTGAAGCGATTCATGGCGATCGTGCGTTGCTGTTCGAAGCGTTGAGCAATCTGGTGGACAACGCAATCAAGTTCACGCCCGCAGGGGGTGTGGTGCGGATGGAGCTTCGGCAGACGTCCGCGGGGCCGCAGGTGGATATTATCGATAACGGTCCGGGCATCGCCGCCGATGAGCGCGACGCGGTGTTGCAGCGATTTTATCGTGGCGAGAGTACCCGGCATCTGTCCGGATCGGGGCTTGGGTTGAGCATTGTTTCCGCGGTGATGCGGGTGCATGACTTCACGATGAAGATCGGCAATGCGGAGCCGGGCGCGAAGATTTCCATCGAATGCTGGTCGAGGACGTTGGCATGAGCTTGCGTGCTTTTCTTGTCATGACGGGGGGGTGAATGCGCGTCCTGTTTGTGGGGCCGTCGCATCCGGAAGCGGCGTGGCTTTTCAAGGCGCTGCAGGAGAGTGCGCATAGTTTGCAGCGCGCCGACGATCTGCGGGATGGGGTTTTTCTTGCGGGGCAGGAGTCGTTCGACGCGATTGTTTTGATGGTGCTGGATGGGGGCGCTTATTCTGCGCTGCTTGAGTATGTGGCGGAGTTTGCGGGTGCGGGGAGCGGGGCGGCGATTGTGGCTGTTTTGGGGGGTGCTTCTGCGCAGGATCGGACGAGGATTTTGCGGGCTGGTGCGGATGCGTGTTTCTGTCAGCCTTATTCGTTTATTGAAATGCATGAGCGGATGCAGGCTTTACAGAGGGTGGGACGCGGTGGCGGTGTTGGTGGGGGCTCGGCTTCCGGGGCTTCTATGTCTGTCGCTGGGGGTTCTTCTGTTGAAGTGCCTTCGCTCGATGCTGCGACTCGGGAACTTGTTTTTGGGGGGCGTAGGGTGGCGGTTACGCGGCGGGAGTTTCTTTTGCTCGAGTGCCTGCTGCGGCAGGTGAATGCGCCTGTTGCCAGGGATCAGTTGATTCGCTACGCGTGGCCCGAGAAGGATGATGTTGATCCTTCTAGCGTTAATCTTGTTGTGTCCAGGCTTCGGAGGAAGATTCTTGGGGTTGTGCCTGAGGTTCGGATTGAGACTGTTAGTCGGTTTGGGTATCAGGTTTCTGTTGGTGCTTGATGGGGCTTTTTGGCCTGCTCGGCGGTCTGGGTTTGGTTTCTGCTGCTTTGGCCTTTCCTTGTGTTGGTAGTGGTCTATTAGCGATCCCCCTGTGCGGGGGGGCACCTACTTTTCTTTGCCTGCCGCAAAGAAAAGTAGGCAAAAGAAAGCGGCTCACACCGCTAACTCTTAAGCGGGTTTCTCGCACAGCCACGTTAGTGGCTCATCTGGAATCCGTGTTCTCGCACATTCCGCGCCGGTGACAAAGGCGTCATTCTTCCGGCGGCGCTGCGCGCGCCGCGGCGGTCGTTCAAGCATGGCCCCTGCTAAGCGGGTCTCCCGCGCAGCCGCCGTAGTGGCTCATCTGGAATCTGTGTTCTCGCACATTCCGCGCCGGTGACAAGGTGTCATTCTTCCGGCGGCGCTACGCGCGCCGTCGCGGTCGTTCACGAAGCCGGTAGTACTTTTCGGGCCATGCCGGTCCATTCTTGCCGCTTCGCCGAGGCGAAGCCGACGGCTCCCACCACACAAAGGCGAAGCGTCCGGTTCAAGGCCGACCGTTCCGGCGAGCGCATTGCGCGAGGCGGGATGAATGACGCCTTTGTCACGAAAGCGGAGTGTGCGAGAGCACGGATTCCAGATGCACCACTCCCGGTGGTGGACCACGAAACCCACTTCAGAATTAGCGGTGTGAGCCGCTTTCTTTTGCCTACTTTTCTTTGCGGCAGGCAAAGAAAAGTAGGTGCCCCCCCGCACAGGGGGATCGCTAATAGACCACTACCAACACAAGGAAAGGCCAAAAAAAAGACCAACAAACCAAGCAAAAAACCCAAAACCAAAACCTGGCAAAACCCCATGGTCAATGATCAATTAATGAAAAACCCAACGCACAAACTGAAATTCTGTCTTGCAGCGGCACCGCTTTCCAGCATAGCTATATTCACCCCCGTGGCAGCGAAAAAACAAGCCCCCACAGCTATCAGGCATCCTATTTAAACGAAAGGTGATTCATGAATCAGAAGATGAAGCTGGCACACTTGCTCGGAGCCCTGCTATGCGCCGGCCTGGCAACCACCGCGCATGCGCAAAGCAGCGTCACGCTCTACGGCATTCTCGATACCGGTATCGACTTCGCCAGCAACGTCAACGGCAACCACCTCTATCAGATGGCCAGCGGCGTCAGCGCCGGCAGCCGCTGGGGCGTGAGAGGTAAAGAAGATCTGGGCGGCGGCCTCGACGCGATCTTCGATCTGGAAAGCGGCTTCAACTCGAGCAACGGCAACCTCGGCAGCGGCCTCGCCTTCTCCCGTAATGCCTACGTGGGTCTCGACAGCCAGACGTTCGGTACCGTCACCCTCGGCCGTCAATGGGATCCGCTCGTCGACCTGATCGAGCCGTACTCGCTCAACGACAGCTACGGCGGCTGGTACTTCTCCCACCCGAACGATATGGACAACCTCGATAACGGCTTCGCCATCAGCAATGCCGTGAAGTACACGAGTCCCACTATCGGCGGCTTCACCGGCGAAGCACTCTATTCGTTCGGCGGCCAGGCCGGCCAGTTCTCGAATAACTCCGCCTATAGCGCGGCCGCGTCGTACACGAACGGGCCGTTCTCGATCGGCGCCGGCTATCTGCGTGTCAACGACCCGGAACAGGCTGTCCAGAGCTATCAGAACGGCTCGGGCTTCACCAACGCGGTGTACGGCAACTACCTGGCCAATGCGCGCAGCCAGGGCATCTTCGCGGCCGGTGCGTCCTATCAGTTCGACAAGTTCAAGCTGATGGGCAACTTCACCAACGTCGACTTCCAGCAAGGCGATGCCGGTCAGGACGTCAAGTTCCAGAACTATGAATTCGCTGGCACTTTCGCCGCCACCAGCCAGCTCAATCTCGCGGCCGGTTACACGTACACGGATGGCCGCGATCACGCGACCAACCAGGAACCGAAGTACCAGCAGCTCAACCTGAGCGCGGAATACGAACTGTCGAAACGCACCGCCGTCTACGCACTCGCGGCATTGCAAAAAGCCAGTGGCGGCGCGGTCGCGCAAATCGCCGGCTTCGATCCATCGTCGAACGGTAAGCAGGTGGTGGGCCGCGTCGGTCTGCGTCACTCGTTCTAAAACACAAAGTACTCGCACCAAATGAAAGAGAGCGCTGCCCGAAAGGGTAGCGCTCTCTTTTTTCATGAACCAAAGTAAATGTTGCAGTAACTGGGCGGCCCGACGCAATTGTCGGCGGAGGTCGGTGTGGTGCTCGTCGCGCAGCCGGATAACAGCAGTCCAGCAGCCACGGCGGCGACGGCGAACGAAGCGGTTCGTTTGATCGCGGTGCGAAGAGTCATCGATATGGGGGTGTCAATACAGAGCGTTGCGATGGGCAGTCAAGCGAGTCCAGACGACAGCGGCCACATGGCGCGCCGTCGGCTGGGGTTCAGCAGAAGCATCTCAGTGCGCGTAAATCGTCGAATTCAGATACGCCAGTTGACCGTCCTTCTCGGCGTGCACCAGTTCGCGATAAACCTGAGCGCGAGTCTTGCCGGGCGTGGCCTGGCCGTACGGCGCGACCCACGAGCCCGTCACGTTGCCGGTGGTGCTGGTGGTGTTCGCCGCCACTTGCATGGCCGGCGCGGCGTTCTGTTGCGTCGGCGCAGTGGTCGATTGAGCGAAGGCGGAAGCCGTTGCGGTTGCACCGATGAAAGCGATGGCGAGCGTCAGATATTTCATGTTCGTAATCCTCATAAATCAGGTTGGGTGGCACCGATGCGCGAACCTCAAGGGTTTCGTGGATCGGTTGATGAGAAGGATAGTCAAGCGGCGTTAGCGGATCGGCCGTGTGTGCATGAAAAGAAATTTATCTGCTGGAGCGTCGGCGAGGCGCTGATTCATCGGTCCGTCGCGGACATGTCATGAACATAAAAAACGTTTCATGAAACGACCGGTTTTGATCACGGGTGTGTCACCGCCGCTATTTACATTGCGGCTACCCGTACGGTGTGCGGGACCAGTCCGTTCTTGCGCGGACCGGTGCCTTCTCTTACCCGGAATCAAACATGAATAAAGCATTCGCAACCACACTCGTCGCGCTGGCCAGCACCCTCGGCGCGGCGGCACACGCGCAAAGCAGCGTGACGCTCTACGGGACGCTCGACACCGGCCTCGACTACATCAGCAATCAGAAGTCGGCTAACGGCGGCAAAAGCAACTGGATGATGGAAAGCGGCAACGTGAGTACCGACCGCTGGGGCCTGCGCGGTAACGAAGATCTGGGCGGTGGCTTGAGCGCGGTCTTCGATCTCGAGAACGGCTTCAATATCGACAGCGGCAAGTTCTCCAACGGCGGCGATGAGTTCGGTCGTCAGGCGTGGGTCGGGATCGCGAGCAAGCAGTGGGGTACGGTGACGCTGGGCCGTCAATACGACTTCCTGGTCGACTTCGTGGCGCCGTTGTCGGCGACCGGTTCGGGCTTCGGCGGCAATATCGCCGACCATCCGTTCGATAACGACAACCTGAACAACGACCTGCGCATGAACAACGCGGTGAAATACCGCAGCGCGACCTACTACGGGGTCACCGTCGGCGGCGCGTACGCGTTCAGCAATGCGGCGGGCGGCTTCAGCAACAACAACGCGTACAGTCTCGGCGCGCAGTGGGCGGGCGGTCCGTTCAACCTGGCGGTCGCGTACCTGCAGATCAACCAGCCGGGCGGCGTCAACCAGCCGGCCAATACCGGCGGCGCGGTGAGCAGCAGCGACGGCGACGCGGTGTTCACCGGCGCGCGTCAGCGCGTGCTCGGCGCGGCGGGACGCTATACGTTCGGCGCGGCGACGCTTGGCCTCGTTTTCACGCGGACCATGCTCAACGACCCGCATCAGATCACGCAGGGCGGCGCGTATTCGACGCTCAACGGCGATCTGCTGACCTTCAACAACTACGAGTTGAACGCCCGCTACGCGATCACGCCGGCGTTCACGCTGGGGGGCTCGTATACGTTCACGGATGGTCACTTCAGCACGGGCGGACAGAGCTACTCGCCGAAGTGGAACCAGTTCATGCTGCAGGCCGATTACGCGCTGTCGCGCCGCACCGATCTGTATCTGGAAGGCACCTATCAGCACGTGACGGGCGCGGATGGGATCGCGGTGCTGGGTAATGCGTCGATCTATTCGCTGGCGGCTTCGTCGAGCGACCGGCAAGCGGTCGTGGCGGTGGGCGTGCGGCACCGGTTCTAAGGCGTGCCACAGGCGCGGCTCTGAAGGGGCGCGCCTGAAAGAAGAAAAAGAAACGTCGCGGGTTCAGAGAACCCACGACGTTTTTTTGTTTGCGGCCGCAACGGTTTGCGACAAAACGTTGTTGAAGGCAGTCGCTCGTTTAACCTGCGGGGGCGACTGCGGCAGAGGCGCCAGAAGTACTGGAAGCGCCCACGGCAACCGGCATCGCCCGAAGTGGCATCGCCTCAACCTCAGGCGCGGCCTTGGCGCCGTCCGCCGACCAGCCGCCACCCAACGCCTCGATCAAGCCCACGGAAGCCAGCAAACGCCGCGTTTCGAGGTTCAACGCATCGATCTGCGTGGTCAGCTCGGTGGTCTGCGAGGTCACCACGTCCAGATAGCTGACCACGCCGTCGCGATAGCGCGACATCGACAGCGTCAACGTGCGTTGTGCGGCGATCAGCGCGGCGTTCTGCTGCGTGGCTTCATCGCCGAGATGATGCAGTTGCGCGAGGTTGTCCTCCACCTGCTGGAACGCGAGTAACACGGTCGCCTTGTACTTCGCGCCGTTCTCGGCGAGCTTGGCGCGCGCCTGATCGGTCATCGCTTCACGGCGGCCACCGTCGAACAGCGTGAGGACGAGACTCGGACCCACCGACCAGATTTCGTTGGGCGCCATCAACCATGGCGAAAGCGTGTCGCTTTGATAACCGCCGTCGAGACCGAGCGAGATATCCGGGAAGAACGCCGCCTTGGCCACGCCGATCTGCGCGTTCGCTTGCGCGACGCGTCGCTCGGCCGCCGCGATATCGGGCCGCCGCTGCAACAACGCGGCCGGCACGCCGGTCGGAATGGACGGCAGATAGGTCGTCGCCGTCACCGGCGCCAGCGCGAAAATCGACGCGGGCTGGCCGGTCAGGCTGGCGATCGCATGTTCGTAGAGCGCGCGGCGCGCGGCGATATCGTCGGCGGAGGCGCGCGCAGTATCCAACTGAGTCTGCGCGCGCGACACGTCGAGGTCCGACGCAATCCCACCGGCATGGCGGCTCATGGTGAGGGTGAGGGCGCGCTGGTAGGTGGCGATCGTATCGTTGAGCAACTGCTGTTGCGCGTCGAGCCCGCGCAGATTGAAATACGCGTTAGCCAGATCCGCCTGCAGGCTCAGGCGCACCGATTCGAGATCAGCCTCGCTGGCCTGCGCCGCCGCGTTGCCGGCAGCCACTTCGTTGCGGATCTTGCCCCATAGATCGAGGTCGTAGCTGATGCCGACGTCGACGTTATTGGTGCCGTACACCGAAGGCTGTCCCGTGCCCCGCAGCGGGCGGTTATCCGACTGCCGCTGACGTTCGACCGACGCTTCCGCGCCGATCGTTGGCAACAATCCCGAGCGGGCCTGCGCGAGATATGCAGTGGCTTCGTCGTGACGCGCCATCGCGGCGGCGACATTCGGGTTGGCCGCTGCCACCTGTTGTTCCAGATGATCGAGCACGGGATCGCGATACACGGTCCACCACGCGTCGCGCGGCACGCGGTCGGCCGGCCGCGCGAGTTGCCAGGCGCCGCCTTCCTTGAACGTGGTGGGAATGCTGGCGGCCGGCGCATGGTAGACCGGTGCGAACGAACAGCCGCTCACCAGCAGCGCGGCGGCTAAGGCAACCATTGCAACGTTCGCCACGTTCGCAACGCGCAAGCGGCGTTTATCCATGGGTGCTCTCCGCTGCGCGGCGCTCCGCCAGCGCCGTGCCCGGGGTGCCTTGCAGCCGCACTTCATCGCCCGAGGCGAGTGAGTCGGGCGGGTTGTCGATCACGCGGTCGCTTGGGTTCAGACCCGACGCGATCTCGACGTGCGTGCCGAGATCGGTCGCGATCGATACGGGTTTCAGCACCGCGCGGTTGTCGTTGCCGACCACGGCGACCTGCAAGCCGTGTTGCCGGAAAATCAGCGAACTCGCGGGAATCGACAACGCGTGGGCATTGGTCGGCAAATCGAAATGCACCTCGGTGTACTCGCCGGGGATCAACACGCCGTCTTTGTTGTCGACCGATAGTTGCACCAGCAACGTACCGGACGACGGCGTGATCGCGTCGTCGGTATCGACCAGTTTGGCGTTGAACTTGACGCCCGGACGTTCCGGCACGGTGAGCGTTGCGCTCATACCGGGCTGGATCGCGGCCGCTTCATCCTGCGGCACGCTGACATAGACGCGCAACTGGCGAGCGTCGGATACCGAGAACAGCTCCGGCCCATTGCCGCCACCGGCGTTGATCAGCGCGCCGATATCGGTCGTGCGTGCGGTGACGACACCGTCGAACGGCGCGGTAATGCGTTTGAACGATTCGAGCGCTTCCAGGCGGCCCACATTCGCCTGGGCCGCGGCGACCGTGGCCTGCTTTGCGACGAGGTCGCTGGTCTTCTCATCGGCGTCCTGCTGCGAAACCGAGTCCTGTTTCAGCATCTCCGTCCAGCGGTGCGCGGTGGACGCCGCGAGTTTTTCATTGGCCACCGAATTCTGCAGATCGGCGCGCGCCTGCTGCAACTGCTGATCGAGGTCCGGCGTGTCGATCACCCCAAGCAATTGGCCGGCTTTGACATGCGTGCCGATATCCGCGTACCACGCGTGCAGATAGCCGGACACACGCGCATAGATCGGCGCGTTGACGAAGGCGGACAGACGTCCCGGCAACACCAGCGCCTGCGCGTCGGCGTCGTGTTTGGGTGTGTACGCAACCACCGTCGGCACGGCTTGCTGCGCGGACCAGGTGGTCAACTCCTGCTTCGCGTGGACGCGGCTCGCGATACCGCTCGCCACGATGCCCGCCGCGACCAGCAGCGCGACGATACCGACGAGCCTCAGATGACGCAGCCGTTTGGGCGAATTGATCTCGATCTCAGTGGACATGATGGACTCCGGGTTCGGATGAAGAGTGGTCGTGAGAAGAAGCGGGCGAATGATCGTGCCCGGCGGCATCGCGCCGGTGCACGAGACTGAAGACGACGGGCACGAACAGCAGCGTGGCGAACGTCGCGCAGATCAGACCGCCGATCACGGCGCGACCGAGCGGGGCGTTCTGTTCGCCGCCGTCGCCGAGGCCGAGCGCCATCGGCGCCATGCCGATGATCATGGCGAGCGCGGTCATCAGCACCGGGCGAAAGCGCGTGAAGCCGGCTTCCATTGCGGCGACCAGCGCATTGCCGGTCACCGCGAGCCGTTCGCGCGCGAAGCTCACCACCAGAATACTGTTGGCGGTCGCCACGCCCATGCAGAGAATCGCGCCGGTCAGCGCCGGCACCGAGAGCGGCGTGTGCGTGGTGAACAGCATCCAGACGATGCCGGCCAGTGCCGCGGGCAACGCGGTGACGATCACGAACGCATCGCTCCACGAATGGAAATTCACGACGATCAGCAGAAAGATCAGCAGGATCGCCCCGAGCAGGCCGAGCGACAGACCGAGGAACGCGCTGTTCATGGTCTGCACCTGGCCGCGCAGCGTGACGATCGAACCCTTCGGTACGTCTTTCGCGGTGGCGTGCACGATGGTCTGAATCTTCGCGGCGACCGCGCCGAGGTCCTGACCTTGCGTCGTCGCGAACACGTCGTAGAGCGGCTCGATGTTGTAGTGCGACACGACCGCATCGCCCACGCCGCGTGTGATCGTCGCAATGCCGCCGAGAATCTGCGCCTGGCCGGCCTTGCTGGTCACCGGCAGATTGCTGAGGTTCGACAGCGACGTCATCCGGTATTGCGGCGTTTGCGCCACGATCGGATACGACACGCCGTTCTTCGGATTGAGCCAGTAAGTCGGCGACACCTGGCTCGTGCCGGACAGGCTCGCCACCACGGAGTTGGTGACGTCCTGTTCGGTAATGCCGAGCTGATCGGCGCGCGAGCGGTCCACGGAGACGGTGAATTGCGGATAGGTGGAAGCTTGCTGGATCCGCGTATCGGCGATGCCGGGAATCATCCGCATCTGGCGCATCACTTCGTTGGCGTAGCGATGATTCGCCGCCTGGTTCGGCCCGGCGACCTGCAGATCGATCGGTGCGGGCGCACCGAAATTCAGAATCTGACTCACGATATCGGCCGGCAGGAACGCGAACGTCGTCCCCGGAAACTGGCGCGGCAATGTTTCGCGCAAGGTGCGCACGTAGTCCGCGGTCGGCTGATGGTCCTCGTTCAGCGAAACGAAAATGTCGCCGTCCTGCGGGCCGGTCGTGCCGCTGTTGTTATAGGTCAGATTGATACCGCTGTTCGGCAAGCCGATGTTGTCGACGATGCTGCGCATTTGATCCGGCGGAATCGCGCGGCGCACCGCGTTTTCGATCTGATCGAATTGCGCGGCCGTGTCTTCGATCCGTGTGCCGATCGGTGCGCGTACATGGATCGCAATTTCGCCCGAGTCGATATTGGGGAAGAAATTGCGGCCGAGCCACGGCGCGAGCAGGAACGACGCGCCGACCACGATCAGAAACCCCGTCACGAAGCGCTTGCGGTGGGTGAGCGCGAGACCCAGCACGATCCGGTACACGCCACGCACGCGCTCGAAACGATGTTCGAAGCCGCGCTGGAAACGCACCAGCGGATTGCGCGAGCGCGGCGCGTGGAAGTGGCCGCCGTGCGGGTCCATCACGGCGGCGAGTTCGCCCGACGCGTGGCCGCCCGATGCATGCGGACGCAACAGGTATTGCGCCATCATCGGCACAAACGTACGCGACAGAATGAACGACGCGATCATCGCGAAGATCACGGCTTCGGCCATCGGCACGAATAGAAAACGCGCAATGCCGTTCAGCAGCAGCATCGGCACGAACACGATACAGATACACAGCAGCGACACGAACGCAGGCGCGACGATCTGCGCGGCGCCGTCCAGAATCGCGCTCCTCACGTCCTTGCCTTGTTCCAGATGCCAGTTGATGTTCTCGATCGTGACGGTGGCGTCGTCAACCAGAATCCCGACCGCCAGCGCGAGGCCGCCGAGCGTCATCACGTTGAGTGTTTCGCCCATCGCGGCAAGGCCGGCAATCGCGGCCAGCACCGCGAGCGGAATCGACGCCGCGATAATCACCGTGGAGCGCCAGCTACCGAGGAACAGCAGAATCATCAGCGAGGTCAGCGCGGCGGCGATCACGCCTTCGCGCGCCACGCCGCTGACCGCGCCTTTCACGAAGGTGGACTGATCGCCCATCGTGACGAGCTTCAGGCTCGGCGGCAAGGTTGCTTCGATACGCGGCAGTTGCGCCTTGACGCCCGCGATAATGTCGAGCGTCGACGCCGAGCCGTTCTTCAGAATGCTCATCAGCACCGCGCGATGCCCGTCCACGCGCACCACGTTGCTTTGCGGCGGATAACCGTCGCGTACGTGCGCCACATCACGAATGTAGATGGTTGCGCCATCCACGGTCTTGATCGGTAGCGCGTTGAGTTCGTCGAGCGCGAGCGGACTGTTGTTCAGCTTGATGTTGTATTCGAAGCGGCCGATCTTTTCGGTGCCGGCGGGAATGATCTGGTTCTGCTGCGCGAGCGCCGTGGCAACGTCGTTCGCCGAGAGCTTTTTCGCCTGCAAGGCCTGCGGATCGAGGTCGATCTGCACTTCACGAGTCTTGCCGCCGTACGGCGTCGGAATCGCCACGCCCGGCACGCTCAGCAATTGCGGACGAATGAAGTTGGTCGCGTAGTCGGCGAGTTTCTGTTCGTCGAGCGTATTGCTGGTGAGCGCCAGTTGCAGCACCGGCACCGTGGACGCGTTGTAGTTGAGAATTTGCGGCGGCGTGGTGCCGGGCGGCATCTGCTTGAGCACCGTCTGCGACACGGAGGTGACCTGCGCGGTGGCGGTGCGGATATCCACGGTCGGCTGGAAGAAAATCTTAACGATGCCGTAGCCGCGAAACGATTGCGACTCGATATGCGCGACGTCGTTGACGGTCGTGCCGAGCGTGCGTTCGTAGTAGCTGACGATCCGCCCGGACATGTCGTCCGGTTGCAGGCCGGCGTAGTTCCACACCACGCTGATCACGGGAATGCGGATGTCGGGAAAGATATCCGTCGGCGTGCGCAACGCGGCAAGCGGGCCGATCAACAGGATCAGCAGCGCCAGCACGATGAACGTGTAGGGCCGGGTTAAAGCCAACCGGACTATTTTTAACATCGAAGGCTGCTCCGTTCAGAGGCGCGATTGAATCTGCGCGGGCGTGTGTCAAGTGGGGCTCGCCCTGATGGCGCGACCCGGTACCGGCATTCTGGAGAGCGGGGCCTAACAGGCGTGGACTAATCAAATGAAACTAGTTTTAGGAAGCGGCGCGTGGTCCGTCATCGCATCGGCACGCGTGCCGCAACGACTTTAGCGCTGCAGGCAGCGCTAAAGTTCGTTCACCGCAACGGTTGGAATGCGTCAGCCGAACAGATAACCCGAACCGCGAATCGTGCGGATCAACGGACGCTCGCCGGGCGTGTCCACTTTCTTGCGTAAGCGGCCTACATGGACGTCGATCAGGTTGGTGCCGGGATCGAAACGGCAGCCCCACACGGCTTCGAAAATCATTGTGCGCGTGAGCACCTGGCCGGTGTGACGCATCATGAATTCGAGTACGCGAAATTCGGTGGGTTGCAGGTCGAGTTCGCGTTGCCGATGCATGACTTTGCGGCGGACCAGATCGAGTTCCAGCGCGCCGCTGCGCAGCAGCGTCTCGGCTTTCGCGTGACGTGGGCGGCGTCGCAACAACACTTCGACGCGCGCGAACATTTCCTCGGGCGAGAACGGCTTGGTCAGGTAATCGTCGCCGCCGGCACGCAGACCCTGAATGCGCTGATCGACGTCGGACATGGCGCTCATCACCAGCACGGGCGTTTCCATGCCGACGCCGCGCATGGTCGCGACGATCGTCAGGCCGTCGAGATCGGGCAGCATGCGGTCGAGCGTCACGACGTCGTAGTCGCCCGCCATGACCTTCGCCATGCCTTCGCGGCCAGTGCGTGCCACCTCGACGGAAAAGCCGCTGGCGGTGAGCGTGCGCACGATGTCGTGGGCGATCAGCTCGTCATCTTCTATGGTCAATATTTTGGGCATGATGCGCGAGCCCGGTTCAGGCGACCGCGCGCAAAGCGACCTGACGGTCCGGTGCGCGATACTGGCCGACCGCGAAGTCGATGAAGCTGCGCACGCGCATCGACAGATAGTTGCGGCCGGAGTAGAGAATCGACACCAGGCGCGGTCCGCCGTTGATCTCGAACTGTTCGAGCACGGGCACGAGCGCGCCGCGCGCGAGGTCGTCGGCAATGATCGGCAACGGCAGCAGCGCGATACCCATATGGTTCAGCGCCGCTACGCGCACCATCGCGCTGCTCGTCGCGGTGAGCGCGCTGCCGGTGTTGACGCGGTAAAGGCCGTCGGCGTCGGTGAACTCCCAGGTGCGCGACGAACCGTCGGACACCGTCAGCAGACCATGCCGGTTCAACGCGGCCGGATCGCGCGGCGTGCCGTTGCGCGCGAGATACGTGGGGGACGCTACCGTGATTTCGTCGACGCTGGTCAGCAGGCGGCTCACCAGCGTGGAGTTAGTGAGCCGGCGGTCGTCGGAGAAGCACACGTCGAAACCGCCTTCCACCAGGTCGATGTGCGTGTCGAACGTCGTGACGTCGAAGTCCACCCGTGGATGCAATGTGCGATACGAGGCCAGCAGTGCGCCGAGGCCCGCGCTGGCGAACGTCATGGGCGTCGCGATGCGCAGCGTGCCTTGCGGGTCGCGGGTGGTTTCCAGCAGCGTCGATTCCATCTCGTCGAGCTTTTCGATGATCGCGCGGCAACCGTCGAGATACTCGCGGCCCACGTCGGTCAGCGACAGACTGCGCGTGGTGCGATTCAGAAGACGCATGTTCAGATGCGCCTCCAGCGTGCCGACGCTGCGTGTGACCGCGGCCGCGGACATGCCTAACTGTCTTGCCGCAAGATTGAAGCTGGCGAGATCGACTACTCGTGTGAAGACACGCATCGCTTGTAGCTGGTTCATAGTGGAACAGTAGAGAAGGGCGATGGGATGCATCATCGGCGATGGCGAGTAAAACCGGACAGCTAGGTGGATTAAGTCTTTTTTAATTTTATGAAATGTTCATGAACAATGCAGATTACGCAGGACCGTCATGCCTGGATGAAAACATCGGGAAACCTAAGTAATGGGAGAGCGCGGACAAAAAAAGAGCGCGGACGGAGCCGCGCTTCGGAAAAAAGACTTGAAAGAAAGTAGCCGCTGCCACGCGGCTGGGCACAGTATAGGTGGGATGGGTGGCGCGTTGCGCGCGCATTCTGAAACGCTGTTGTGCGCGCAGCGCAATATTCAGTTGAGCATGCCGTGTACTTCGAGCGAGGCTTCCAGATGTTGCGTCAGCGCGTGATGCAACTTGGCGAGACTGTCGGTCGGTAGCGCGAAGCCGGCCCAGCCGAGTCCTGAATGACGCAGGAACACCACGGCGCCATCGTGCAGCGGATGCTTCTCGGTGTGCCAGCAGGGATCGACCTCGACCACATATTGATGTGTGCGCAACGGCTCTTTCGGCACTTCCGGGCGCATCATCGCGCGCAGTGCGCCGAGATGTTCGATCACGGCGTCCAGATCGGACACGTCGAGCAGCACCGCGCGACCTTCAATGTCGATGCGGATCGCCTGCTGTCCATACTCGTTGACTCTTTCGATGTTCATGGGGCGCGTCATGGCTCTGCTCCTTGCGGCTATCACGATGCCCAAATTATGGCCCCGCGATTCTTAGACGATCCTTAAAGTGCACGATCGGGGCATGAAACTTTGTTTAAGAACGCCGCACGACCTGCCCGTCGCCGCAGGGTTCAATCGTCTGAGGTTTTTTCTTGAGCCGTGGGGATTGGAAGCCGTTTAAGTCAGACGTAAAGGCGCCGGATGTTTCAATATCGAAACATTTTCTGTCGGTAAGAAATGGACTGAAAAATGCTTAAAGAACGGATTCGTATGATATCGGGGCCGGTATCAATGGAAGCGCAGATAAATTCCCGGTTTGCGAATAAAAATGCGATTGGATTGTCATTATTCGCGAAGTGTCGAGTTCAGGTTTGAAACACTTTTCGACGCATCGTGAATCACCCCGGACGGTAAATCAAACCCACGCTGGCTTGCGTACAGCCGGCGGCCAAGCGGCTGAAATGCGAGTCTGCACGCGGCTGTGCAGGCAGACGGCAAAATCGCACCGGGATTTCGCCACGCCACCACGCCGCGACAGGCCGTCTGCCGGATGAAACGCCAGATAATGTTTTTCTTCATACCTTGCGTTTCCCGATACGGATTTGTTTTTCAAATTTACTATAGCGAAGCATTCCGCTAACATCACGCTTAATCCGTTAAGCGGCGTTATCGGCGGTTTCAATCTTAATAACGCATTTTGCTGATATGGGCGCTAACGGGGCATCGGGGTCCACAACGTAGGCTAGTTTGGGGAAAGATCATGCCGCAGATGCACCTGGATACCGCGAGGATCACCTGGCTCCATACGCCGACATTGAACGTGCGTAGTGCGGCGCGGCGAATCGGCGTGGTGCTGTTCAACGGCTTCTGGCTGCTCGGGCCGGGCACGGTGATCGAAATGTTCCAGACCGCCAATGAACTCGCGGGTTCGCGAGCCGGCGAGGAGCCGCCCTACGAGGTGCAGTTTCTGTCCATGGACGGCGGCAGCGTCGCCAGTTCGTCGTCGGTGCGGATCTGGACCGACCGTATCGACACGCGCTACGGCAGCGGCTTCGACGTGCTGTATATCGCCGGTGGCCAGGGCGCGCAGACGGCCGCGCACGACGAGCGGCTGCTCAGCTGGCTGCGTTCGGTGCAAACGCGTACCCGGACCATCGAAGCGATCGGCGAAGGACGGCTCGTGCTGGACGCCGCCGGGCCGACCGAGTCCACCGGGCCGCAACTCAATCGCTTTCCTGCGGGCGCGTCGGCCGACAGCGCCTTCGGCGCCTCCAGTGATCGTAACGACTGCGCCCGCAGCGCGCTGATGTTCATCAAGCGCGACCTGGGCGCGGAACTGGCGCGCAGCGTCGCCGACCGCGTCATGCCCGGCATGGCCGCAACGTGGGTGCCGTTACCCGCGGAAGGCGGCACGCTCAGCGTGGCCGAGAAGATCCGCGCGGCGGCGCGCTGGATGGAAGCGAACTGCGATCGCCCGGTCTCGGTGGCGGATGCCGCGCAAGTGGCCGCCATGAGCGAGCGCAATTTCCTGCGGCGCTTCAAGCACGAAATGCAGCTCACGCCGTCGGACTATCTGCTGCAGGTGCGGCTACGGATTGCCTGCAATTTCCTGACCGAAACCGAATTGCCGGTCGACAAGATCGCGCGGCGCAGCGGCACCGGCAACGGCGATCGCCTCGCTAAAATATTCCGCAAACGGATGGCATTGTCGCCGACCGAATATCGCGCGCGCAGCCGGGTGGCGTCGGAGGTCTAGCGTTCTTTCAACTCGCGCGAGCGAGGGTAGGCGTGCCGGCGGTGCGCCTCATGACCGGTTGGCGCGGCCGCAACGGCGGTCGTCATCGCGCCGGGCAGGCTTTTTACGAGTACAGCGGCAATGGGCAACAAGGTCATCGCGACGGCATTGCCGGAGGTGAAGCTCATCGAGCCCGAAGTGTTTTGCGACGAGTTCGGTTTCTGCTTCGAGAGCTTCAGCACCGACGAGTTTACCGACGACGTCGCGCCCGGCTTCACGTTCGTGCAGGACCGGCATTCGCGCGCGGTGCGTGGCGTGTTGCGCGGACTGCACTATCAGGTGCAGCGTCCGCAAGGCCGCCTGATGCGCGTGGCGGTCGGTGAGGTGTTCGACGTCGCCGTCGACGTGCGGCTCAATTCGCCGAACTTCGGCAAATGGACTGGCGCGTATCTGAGCGCGGCCAATCATCGGCAGATGTGGGTGCCGCCGGGCTTCGCGCACGGCTTCGTGGTGCTGTCGCAGGCGGCGGAGTGTCTGTGGAAGACCACGGAGTACTGGTTTCCCGAACTCGAGCGCTGCATCGTGTGGAACGATCCGGATATCGGCATCGACTGGCCGATCGATTTCGCGCCGACGCTAGGCACGAAAGACGCCGCGGGCCGGCGGCTTTATGAAGCGGAAAACATCGCCTGAAAGGGAATGTAGCCGCGATCGTGACCGCGACGGCACAGGCCTTCACCGTCAACCCGTGGCCACCACCGCCCCGACACTCGCGGTGACGACCAGCAGCGTCCCCGCGATCTGCAAGACTCCCATCGGCTGATGCAGCACGACGAAGCCGGCCACCGCGCCGATCGCTGGTTCGACGCTCATCAGGATGCCGAATGACGCGGCGGGCATGCGCCGCAGCGCCACCATTTCCAGTGCGTACGGCAGCAACGGCACCAGCAACGCGAGCCCCGCCGTGGCGGCGATCTGCGCGCCGGCGATGTGGCCGCCGCTTTGCGCCAGGCCGAAGGGCGTGGCGATCAGCGCTGCGGCAAGCAGCGACACCGACAGTCCTTCGAGTCCCGCGAATAACGCGCCGGTCTTCTTCATCAGCACGATGTAGCTGCCCCAGCCGAGCGCCGCGCCGAAGGCGAGCAGCACGCCGAGCGGTTCGCCGATCCACCCGCCGCGATCACGCGACAGCAGCACCACGCCGGCAATCGCCAGCAATGGCCACAGCAGCGCCCGCAGGCGGCGCACCGCGAAGGTGGCGACGGCGAGCGGTCCGAGAAAGTCGATCGCGACCGCCAGTCCCAAGGGAATGCGCTGCAACGCCGAGAAGAAACACAAGGTCATGCCGGCCATCGCCGCGCCGAGCGCGCCGGCCGCGAACCAGTGCGCGCGCGAGTAGCTCAGCAGGCGCGGGCGCACCAGCAAGGCCAGCACCAGGGCGGCCCAGCTCAGTCGCAGCCACGTCGTGCTGAGCGATCCGTAGGCGGCCATGGTCGGTGCGGAGAGCGCGGCGCCGAACTGCACGCTCGCCATCGACAGCATGCACAGCAAGGCGGCCCACGGGGAGCCGGCGGGTTTTAGCGCGGACTGCGCGGGGCTCAGCGCCGGTTGGAGGGTGGTGTCCTGCATCGTCGTAGGTCGCTAATCGCCGTTGGTTCGAGTTCGTGGCCGCTATCTTAGCGGCGTGGCGGGTATTAAGATAAGTTGATATTTCTTATGCCCACTTCAGGAAAGCTGATGACCCGTGATCTCGACAGCAGTCTGCTGCGCGCGTTCGTAACCGTGGCGGAAACCGGCGCGGTGGGCGTGGCGGCCGCACGTCTCGCGCGCACGCAGGCGGCCGTCAGCATGCAGTTGAAACGGCTGGAGGAGGAGCTTGGGCAGCGTTTGCTCGACCGCTCGCCACGAGGCGTGCAACTCACCGAGGCCGGGCATGTGTTGTTGCCGTATGCGCATACCATCCTCGGCGCGGGCGCAGATGCACGGCGCGCGTTGAGTGCGGGGCAGGTCTCCGGCAGCGTGCGGCTCGGCATGCTTGAAGACATCGCGGTCGGACGACTGCCGCGCGCATTGCGGCGCTTTTCGACGGCGTATCCGCAGGTGGCGCTGGAGATTGTGGTCGACAGTAGCGAGGCGTTGTCGAACCGGCTCGGCGAGGGCGGTCTCGACGTGGTGGTGGGCGACCCCGCGCTGATCGATGCGACGCCGCTGCTCACGTGGACCCAGCCGCTCTTCTGGGTCGGCGCGCGCGGCTTCAGTCGCGAAGCGGACGCGCTGTTGCCGGTGGTGGCGTTTGGTGGCACATGTCTGTGGCAGCAACTGGTGCTGACCGCGCTGCGGCGCGCGGGGATCGCGTGGCGCATTGTGTGCACCAGCACCAGTTTGCCCGCGGTGCAGTCGGCGGTGGAGGCGGGGCTGGGCGTGTCGGTGCTGCTCGACGGCAATATCCGGCCGGAGTCGATGCGCGTGCTCGGTCAGGCCGACGGTTTGCCCGATGCGCCCACGGCGGACTTTGGGCTCTTCATGCGGCAAGTGCCGGGCAAGCATGCGGCCGCGGTTCAAACCTTGCACACGTTTCTATGCGAGGAGTTGCATCTCGGTCCTCAGTGAGTTTTTACGACATTTTTTCTTGAGACGCTGCTACCCCAAATCTACACTTCGAGCATCCTGACAAGCCTGAGGTGCTCACCGTGAAGCGACGTGCAACGCAGCAGCAATCCGTTCGTATCGACTACGTGTATCACGGCGTCGGCCGTGTCGAATTGCGCCGCTTCGATCCGGCGCGCGATTCATTTGTCGCGTTGACGGCGTTGCTGCATCGAGCCTTTGCACCGCTAGGCGAGGCCGGTCTCAATTGCACCTGTGTGGATCAAACGGTCGACACCACCCGTTCGCGCGCCACGCGCGGCGATTGCTATGTCGCGGTGTGCGAGGGCCGCCTCGTCGGCACGATGACGCTCTATGCGCCGGAGCGTGAATCTTCCTGCGAGCTCTACCGGCGCGACGATATCGCCAGCTTGCGGCAGTTCGCCGTGGAACCCATGTGGCAGGCGCGCGGCATCGGCACCTTGCTGATTGCGTTCGCCGATCATTGGGCCGCGACGCGCGGGTATGCCGAGCTCGCGCTCGATACGCCGCAACCGGCCGCACATCTGATCGCGTTTTATCGTGGGCAGGGGTTTCGGATCGTCGATTTCGTGCGCTTCGACGGCAAGCAGTACGACAGCGCGATCCTGAGCAAGCCGCCCGTGGCGACGCGTACGCTGGCTAACTGGTCGCATCGATTAAGTGTGCCGGCGCCGGTCGCGCGCGCGGCTTGAACGATGCGCTGAAGCGCGGCTTGAACGATGCGCTGAAAAGAATAAGCCCCGGTGCGCGCAGCAACTATTGCAATACCGTGTGGCAATTATTGCAATGAGGCCGCAACGAGCGCTGACGCGCGCACCGGGGCGGGGGCATCCGACCTGAAGAGTCGGACGCCGATGGGCTAAGGGCGCTCAGCGCCGCATCACGCCCATCAGCAAGGTGACGAGGAAGATCACCACGAAGATGAAGAACAGCACCTTGGCAATTTCCGTGGCGCCGGCGGCAATGCCGCCGAAACCGAACACTGCGGCGATGATGGCGATGATGAAGAAGATGACAGCGTATCGAAGCATGGGGCCTCCCACCGATGGATTGCTGGATTGAACTCGAAAACGGCCACGCGTTGTGGGCACGACGTGCTTTGACGGGGTGTGTGCCGGCGAGCGGAATAGAGCAATAGATGTGCCCAGCGTTGTCGAACCAGGGGCTGCCCCGGATCGGCCGCGCGGTTTTGTGCTGTTACCATCGCGGATCGTCGATTTCCGCGCTCCTTCGCCATGCAATCCAATCCGCTCAGCGAGATTTCCCTGATCCGCAAGCTGAAGCTCAATCAGCTCATGATCTTCGAACGTGTGCTGGAAACGCGTTCCGTCGTGCGTGCGGCCAATGAAATGCGCCTGACGCAACCGGCCGTCACCAAGGTCATTCACGAACTCGAGTCCTGTTTCGACGGCGCGTTGTTCGCGCGCTCGAATCGCGGCGTGGTGCCCACCGATCTCGGCCTGCTGCTCGGGCGGCGCGTCAAATCGCTGATGGCAGAACTGCGCTACATGACCGACGAGCTGAACGATTTTCGCCTCGGCACCAGTGGTCATGTGATCGTCGGCACACTGATTTCGGCGTCGGCGCGGCTCTTGCCCACCGCCATCGCGATGCTGAAGGCGCGCACGCCGAACGTGCTGGTGACGGTGCGCGAAGGCACTACCGCGCATCTGTTCCCGGCATTGGCTACCGGCGACCTCGATATCGTGGTCGGCCGCCTGCCCGAGCGTGAATTGCCGATTGCCAGCGCGTTTCCGCTGACGCACGAGGCGCTGTTCGACGAATCCCTGTGCGTGGTGGTCGGCAAGGGCTATGGCCCGGCGCCGGCGGGCGTCACGCATCTGGCGGCGCTGGTCGGTTCGCCGTGGATCCTGCCCACGCCCGATTCGCCCGCGCGGCTGTCGGCGGAACATCTGTTTCGCGCGGCCGGCTTGCCGTTGCCGACCGATATCGTCGAGTCGCTGTCGCTGTTGACGAACATCGGTCTGCTGCTCGACACGCCGCGTATCGCGCTGATGCCGCGCGTTGCGGCGCAGCAGTTCGAAGACGCCGGTTTGCTGCGGATTCTCGATCTGCCGGAGAGCGGCGCATTCGGCACGGTCGGCTTCTCGGTGCGCTCGCACAAGGAGCAGAGCGCAGCCTGTCAGGCCTTCGTGGAATGCCTGCGCGAGGCCGTCAGCGTGGCCGCGCCCGTGGCCGATGCGGCGGTTTGAGCCGGCCTGAACGGCCTGTTTCTGGTATTCCCCTTTAGCATACCCACCACCCAATCTTTGATTACCGCCGCGCGAGGCCTCGACCTTAGACTCCTGCCAATACTTCAATCGAGCAGGAGACGTTGTGACCTTCACCCCGGCCGCCGCGCAGCGCGCTCAATCTTCAGGTGCGTTACTTCGCCATTACGTGAATGGCGAATTCGTCGCCACCGCAAGCACTTTTCCTAACTTCAGTCCGGTCGACGGCCGCGAACTCGCGCAGGTCTGCGAGGCCGACGCCGCCACGGTTGACGCCGCCGTGCGTGCCGCCGTCGCCGCGCAACGCGCCGGCTGGCGCAACACCACGCCGGCGCAGCGCGCCGACTGGCTACACAAGATTGCCGACGGTATCCAGGCGCGTTTCGACGACTTCGTCGCCGCCGAAGTCGCCGACACCGGCCGTCCGCTCGAACAGGCCCGCAAGCTCGATATCGCGCGCGGCATCGCGAACTTCCGCACGTTTGCCGATCTGATCCGCACCGCCCATAGCGAGTTCTTCGAAACCCACGCCGCCGACGGCAGCGAACTGATCAACTACGTGACGCGCAAACCGCTCGGCGTAGTGGGCATTATTTCGCCGTGGAATCTGCCGTTGCTGCTGTTCACGTGGAAAGTCGCGCCGGCGCTCGCCATGGGCAATTGCGTCGTCGCCAAGCCTTCGGAGGAAACGCCGACTTCGGCCACGTTGCTGGCCGAAGTGATGCACGACATTGGTCTGCCGCCTGGCGTGTTCAATCTGATTCACGGTCATGGGCCGAATGCGGCGGGGGAATTCCTGACGCGTCATCCGGAGATCAGCGCGATCACGTTCACCGGCGAATCGCGCACCGGCAGCACGATCATGAAAACGGTTGCCGACGGCGTGAAGGAAATCTCGTTCGAACTCGGCGGTAAAAACGCGGCCGTGGTGTTCGCCGATGCGGACTTCGATGAAGCCGTGGCGGGCGTGCTGAAGTCGAGCTTCACGAATGCGGGCCAGGTGTGTCTGTGCAGCGAGCGCGTGTACGTCGAGCGGCCGATTTTCGAGCGCTTCGTCGCCGCGCTGAAGGAAAAGACCGAAGCGCTGCGAATCGGTGCACCGGACGATCCAGTGACAACCATGGGCCCGCTGATTTCGCGCGGGCATCGCGAGAAAGTGCTGTCGTATTTCCGGCTGGCGGTCGAAGAGGGCGCCACGGTCGTGACGGGCGGCACGGTGCCGCAATTCGGCGACGCGCGCGATCAGGGCGCATTCGTGATGCCGACCATCTGGACCGGCCTCGCCGATAACGCCCGCTGCGTGAAAGAAGAAATCTTCGGACCGGTGTGCCACATTGCGCCGTTCGATAGCGAAGACGAAGTGATCGGCCGCGTGAACGATAGCGCGTACGGTCTCGCCGCCAGCATCTGGACCACGCACCTGGCGCGCGGCCACCGCGTCGCGCGGCAGATCGAAACCGGCATCGTGTGGGTCAACGCGTGGTTCGTGCGCGATCTGCGCACACCGTTCGGCGGCACGAAGCTGTCGGGCATCGGCCGCGAAGGGGGCCGTCATTCGCTCGATTTCTATTCGGAACTGACCAACGTTTGCGTGAGGATCGCATGAGCGCCATCGACCTGAACGCCGCACGACTGCTTGCCGATGCGCTGTGGCAAGCGCAGCAGAACGGCGCCCCCATCGCACCGCAGCGCGCAGCTATTGCCGCGCTCGGCGGCGACGCGCTCGACGCCGCGTACGCGGTGCAGCGTCTGAACACCGAGCGCAAGCTCGCGAACGGCGATCGGCTGGTGGGTCGCAAAATCGGCCTGACGTCGAAAGCCGTGCAGACGCAACTCGGCGTCGATCAACCGGACTTCGGCATGCTGTTCGACGATATGTCGATTGCCGACGGTGAGGAGATCGCGCTGTCGCGCACGCAGCAGCCGAAAGTGGAAGCGGAAATCGCGCTGGTGCTCGCTCGCGATCTGCCGCACGAACGCCACACGATCGCCGATCTGATCGGCGCGACGGCTTACGCGTTGCCCGCGATCGAAATTGTCGGCAGCCGGATTGCCAACTGGGATATCCGTCTGACCGATACGGTGGCCGACAACGCCTCCAGCGGTCTGTTCGTGCTCGGCAACCGCCCGGTCAAACTCGACGCGTTCGACGCGATCCAGTGCGGCATGGTGATGGAGCGGCGAGGCGATCAGGTGAGCGTCGGCGTCGGCGCGGCCTGCCTCGGCAATCCGCTCTACGCGGCCGTGTGGCTCGCCAATACGATGACGCGCGTCGGCGCGCCGCTGCGGGCCGGCGACATCGTGCTGACCGGCGCGCTTGGGCCCATGGTGGCAGTGAATGCCGGCGACGTTTTTACCGCCCATATCGAAGGGCTCGGCTCGGTTAGCGCGAGCTTTGCCCATCACCCTGACTCCACGTCGTGAACGGGAACGCCATGCACGATCAACTTCAGCAGGACAAGCAGGCCGTCGCCATTATCGGCTCCGGCAACATCGGCACCGATCTGATGATCAAGGTGCTGCGAAACGCGAAGCACCTGAAAATGGGCGCGATGGTCGGTATCGATCCGGCTTCGGACGGCCTCGCGCGCGCCGAACGGCTCGGTGTGCCGACCACCGCGAACGGAATCGACGGCCTCGTCGCCATGCGTAATTTCAGCGATATCCGCATCGCGTTCGACGCCACCTCGGCCGGCGCGCATCATCGCCACGCAGCCGTACTGCGCGAGCACGGCGTGACCGTGATCGATCTGACGCCGGCCGCGATCGGGCCGTTCGTGGTGCCGGTGGTCAATCTGTTCGCGCATCTCGACGCACCGAACCTGAACATGGTCACGTGCGGCGGCCAGGCGACGATTCCTATCGTGCATGCGGTGTCGCGCGTCGCGCCGGTGCGCTATGCGGAAATCGTCGCATCGATTGCGAGCCGTTCGGCCGGGCCTGGAACGCGCGCCAATATCGACGAGTTCACCGAGACCACCTCGAAAGCGATCAAAACGGTCGGCGGCGCGACGCGCGGCAAGGCGATCATCGTGATGAATCCGGCCGAGCCGCCGCTGATGATGCGCGACACCGTCTACTGCCTGACCGAAGAAGACGCCGACACCGACGAAATAGAAAGTTCGATTCACGCGATGGTCGCCGCGGTGGCGAGCTACGTACCCGGCTACCGGCTGAAGCAGGCCGTGCAGTTCGACCGCTATACCGCGGCGAATCCGCTGGCACTGCATGCGAAGGAGCGCCGCGCGGGCCTGAAAGTGAGCGTGTTCCTCGAAGTGGAGGGCGCCGCGCATTACCTGCCTTCGTATGCGGGGAATCTGGACATCATGACCTCGGCGGCGCTGGCCGCGGCCGAGCAGATCGCGGCCAGCCGCGTGGCGGCGTGACGTGACGGCGAAGACACGAGGACAAACGCAATGACCGATAGCAACAAGATTTACGTTTCGGATGTGACGCTGCGCGACGGCATGCACGCGATCCGCCATCAGTACTCGATCGACCACGCGGTCGCGATCGCGCAGGCGCTGGATGACGCGGGCGTCGACAGTATCGAGGTCGCGCATGGCGACGGCTTGTCGGGTTCCAGCTTCAACTACGGTTTCGGCGCGCATACCGATCTCGAATGGATCGAAGCCGTCGCGGCAACCGTGAAGCGCGCAAAAGTGGCCACGCTGCTGTTGCCCGGCATCGGCACCGTCCACGATCTGCGCGCGGCTTATGACGCCGGCGCGCGCATCGTGCGGATCGCCACGCACTGTACCGAAGCCGATATTTCGAAGCAGCATATCGAGTACGCGCGTTCGCTCGGCATGGACACGGTCGGCTTTCTGATGATGTCGCACATGACCTCGCCGGATGCGCTGGCGAAGCAGGCGAAGCTGATGGAAAGCTACGGCGCGCAGTGCGTATATGTGGTCGATTCGGGCGGCGCGCTGAATATGCGCGACGTCGGCGAGCGTTTCGACGCGTTCAAGGCCGTGCTCGATCCGGCGACGCAAACCGGCATGCACGCGCATCACAATCTGTCGCTGGGCGTGGCGAATTCGATCGTCGCGCTCGAACATGGTTGCGACCGCATCGATGCGTCGCTGACCGGCATGGGCGCGGGCGCGGGCAATGCGCCGCTCGAAGTGTTTATCGCGGCGGTGGATCGCATGAAGCTGAATCACGGCTGCGACGTGAAAAAGCTGATCGACGCCGCGGAAGATATCGTGCGTCCGCTGCAGGAACGGCCGGTACGTGTGGACCGGGAAACGCTCGCGCTCGGATATGCCGGCGTGTATTCGAGCTTTCTGCGTCACACGGAAGCGGCGGCGGCGAAATACGGCCTGTCCGCTTTCGAGATCATGGTCGAACTCGGCAAGCGCCGGATGGTCGGCGGCCAGGAGGACATGATCGTCGACGTCGCGCTCGATATGCTCAAGGCACGCGAGCTGGCGAAGGAGGCCGCATGATCTCGCTGGACGCGATGGCCGAGCGCATCGACAACGCCGCGCGCCACGTGGACCCGATCGCGCAACTCACCACGGCCACGCCGTTTTCGCTCGACGAGGCGTACGGCATTCAACGCGCCTCGATTGAACGGCGCATTCATCGCGGCGAAAGCATGGTCGGCGTGAAGCTCGGCTTTACGAGCCGCGCGAAAATGATCCAGATGGGCGTGGATAGCCTGATCTGGGGCTGGCTCACCGACGCCATGCTCGACGAAGACGGCGGCCGCGTGGCGCTCGACCGCTTCATTCATCCGCGTGTCGAGCCTGAAGTCTGCTTTCTGACGAGCCGCGAAATCGATCGACCGCTGACCCTGCTCGAAGCCTCGCGTTACCTCGAAGCCGTGGCCCCGGCCATGGAGATCATCGATTCGCGCTACCGCGACTTCAAGTTTTCGCTCGAAGACGTGGTGGCGGACAACTGTTCGTCCGCAGGCCTGGTGATCGGCCCGTGGACCCGCAGCTTCGACGGTTTGCGCAATGCGGGCGTGACGATGCGCGTCGACGGCCGTGTCGTGCAGGCCGGCTCCACCGCCGCGATTCTCGGCGATCCGTTGCGCTCGGTCGTGCAGGCCTCGCGTCTGATTTCGCAAAGCGGGCTCGTGCTGCCCGCTGGCTCGCTGATCATGGCGGGCGCTGCGACTGCCGCTCATCCGTTGCCGGTCGACGCGCATGTGCGTTGTGTCGTCAATGGCCTCGGCAGTACCGAATTCACTACCTACCGACTCTCCCAATGACCGAACCGACCATTCAAGGGCGCGTGGTGCCCGGCAAAGCGAAACCGCGTGGCCGTTTCCCGCATGTGACGCGGGCCGGCGACTTCCTGTTCGTCTCCGGCACCAGCTCGCGCCGGCCGGACAATACGATTGCGGGCGCCAGCGCCGACGAGCTCGGCACCGTGCAACTCGACATTCGCGAGCAAACGCGCGTGGTGATCGAGAACATTCGCGATATTCTTCAGAGCGAAGGCGCGGATCTGTCGAACCTCGTCGAGATCTCGTCGTTTCTCGTCAACATGAACGACTTCGGTGGCTACAACGCCGTGTATGGCGAGTACTTCGACGAAACCGGCCCGACCCGCACCACGGTCGCCGTGCATCAATTGCCTCATCCGCATCTGCTGATCGAGATGAAGGCGGTGGCGTACGCACCGAAACGCTAGACACGCGCGATAAAACCAAACCAAGAGACAGCCATGCTCACGTACGGCAAACCGTTCAATTTCCCGCGCTGGATCGACGATCACGCGCATTTGCTGAAGCCGCCGGTGGGCAATCAGCAGGTGTGGCAGGACAGCGATTTCATCGTCACGGTGGTGGGTGGACCGAATCACCGCACCGATTATCACGACGATCCGCTCGAGGAATTCTTCTATCAGATGCGCGGCAATGCGTACCTGTATCTGTGGATCGACGACAAGCGCGAACGCGTCGATCTGAACGAAGGGGACGTGTTTCTGCTGCCGCCGCATGTGCGTCATTCGCCGCAGCGGCCGGAGGCGGGCAGCGTCTGCCTCGTGATCGAACGGCAGCGCCCGCAGGGCGTGGTGGACGGCTTCGAATGGTATTGCGACGACTGCGGGCAGCTCGTTTATCGCGTCGAGGTGCAACTCAAGAGCATCGTCAACGATCTGCCGCCGCTGTTCAATGCGTTCTATGCGTCGGAAGAGAAACGCCGCTGCGCGCATTGCGGCCATGTGCATCCCGGCAAGGCCGTCTGACTCAAACGATACCCGACAGAATCACGATGACACTTCGAATCGACATGCATTCCCACTTCTTTCCGCCGATCACGCGGGAGGAGGCCGCGCGCCTCGACGCGGACCACGCGCCGTGGCTGAAGATCGACGCGGACGGTGAGCGCGGCATGATCATGACCGGCGACAAGAGCTTTCGCCCGGTGTATCGGGCGCTGTGGGACCCGGCGCTGCGCATTGCGGAGATGGACGCGCTCGGCGTGGATATTCAACTGATGTGCGCGACGCCCGTGATGTTCGGCTATCGCTACGACGCTGGCGCCGCGCACGCGTGGGCCGCGCGCATGAACGACCAGGCGCTCGAACTCTGCGCGTACGCACCGCAACGTTTGATGGCGCTCGCGCAAGTGCCCTTGCAGGATATCGATCTGGCGTGCCGCGAGGCGACGCGCGCGCATCGCGCCGGCCACCGCGGCGTGCAGATCGGCAATCACCTCGGCCCGCGCGATCTCGACGACGAACATCTCGTCACCTTCCTCACGCATTGCGCGAACGACGGCATTCCGGTGCTGGTGCATCCGTGGGACATGATGACCGACGGCCGTATGAAAAAGTGGATGTTGCCGTGGCTCGTGGCGATGCCGGCGGAAACGCAATTGAGCATGGTGTCGCTGATTTTGTCGGGGGCATTCGAGCGGATTCCGAAGTCGCTCAAGCTGTGCTTCGCGCACGGCGGCGGCAGCTTCGCGTTCCTGCTCGGCCGCGTGCAGAACGCGTGGGAACAGCGCGATATCGTGCGTGAGGATTGCCCGAATCCGCCGGTGTCGTATCTCGATCGCTTTCACGTGGATAGTGCGGTGTTCGACCAGGGCGCGTTGCGACTGCTGGTCGACACGATGGGCGAGGATCACGTGCTGCTCGGTTCCGACTATCCGTTTCCGCTCGGCGAGCAGAAGATCGGCGATCTCGTCGCGCATCACCCGCAATTGAGCGACACGGCCAAAGCGAAGATTCTCGGCGCCAATGCGCGGCGTTTCTTCGATTTGCCGGTGGATGTCGCGCACACCGTTTAAACCGACTCCGGCAACGCGGCCCCATTGCGTTGCGTCAGTCCAGTCATTGCAATAAGAAATCACAGGAAACAAGCCAGATGATCACCCGGGAACACTGCGCCGCGCTCGATGCGGCCGATACCTTGGCCCACTGCCGCGCGCGCTTCGATCTGCCCGCCGACACGATTTACCTCGACGGCAATTCGCTCGGCGCGATGCCCTCCAATGTGCCCGCACGGATCGAGCAGGCGTTGAAACAGGAATGGGCGCACGGCCTGATCCGTTCGTGGAACGACGCCGACTGGTATCCGGCGCCGCAGCGCACCGGCAACAAGATCGCGAAGCTGATCGGCGCGGGGCAGGACGAAGTGATCGTTGCCGATTCGACCTCGGTGAATCTGTTCAAGGTGCTGGTAGCGGCCACGCGCATGCGGCCCGGCCGCAACGTGATTCTGGCCGAGCGCACTAATTTTCCGACCGACGTGTATATCGCGTCGAGCGTCGCGGAGATGACCGGTTGCGAATTGCGCTGCGTCGATCCCGAGGAGATCGTCGCGGCGATCGATGACAGCGTGGCGATCGTCTCGCTCACGCAGGTCAACTACAAGACCGGCAAACGCTACGACATGGAGACGGTGACGCGTCAGGCGCACGAGGCCGGCGCGCTGATCGTGTGGGATCTGTGCCACTCGGCGGGCGCGATGCCGGTCGGTCTGAACCGTTGCGACGTCGATTTCGCGGTGGGTTGCGGCTACAAGTATCTGAACGGCGGTCCGGGCGCACCGGCATTCGTGTTCGTCGCGTCGCGCCATATCGAAGCGATGCGTCAGCCGCTGACCGGCTGGCACGGTCATTCGAAGCCGTTTGAATTCACGCACGACTACGCGCCGCATCCGGGCATTGACCGCATGCTGACGGGGACCGCGCCGCAGCTCGGCGTGATTGCGCTGGAGAGCGCGCTCGAAGCGTTCGACGGTGTCGATCTCGACGTGTTGCGCGAGAAGAGCGTGGCGCTCGGCAATCTGTTTATCGAGTTGAGCGATCAGGAATTGAAGGGACTGGGTTGTACGCTGGCGTCGCCGCGCGACGCGGAGCAGCGCGGCAGCCAGGTGTCGCTCGGACATGCCGAAGGGTACGCGATCATGCAGGCGCTGATTGCACGCAATGTGATCGGCGACTTCCGTGCGCCGGATATTTTGCGCTTCGGTTTTGCGCCGCTGTATGTGCGCTACGTGGACATCTGGGACACGATCGCGCAACTCAAGGACATCATCTCCACCGATGCGTGGAATACCGACGAGTTCAAGGCGCGCAAGTCGGTGACCTGAGCGCGGTTGTGCAATGAACAGGCAAGCGCCGCGATGCGAGCCATAAAGAGTCGGACAAGAGCGTAATAGAGCAAGCGAGTAAGACGACAGCGCGGCACCGGCGGTTGCGTGCGACGCACGCAACCGCATCCAGGAGGAGACATAAAGATGACGCAAGAGCAGCGAGGCTTCGACACGATTGTCGAACGCGAAAAGGGATTGCACCGCGGACTGTCGACCGGGCAATTGTCGATGATTGCGATTGGTGGTGCGATCGGTACGGGTCTGTTTCTCGGCAGTGGATTTGCGATCGGGTTTGCCGGACCGAGCGTGCTGGTGAGTTATGCGATCGGTGCGCTGATCGCGCTGCTATTGATGGGGTGTCTGGCGGAGATGACCGTCGCGCATCCTACTTCGGGGTCGTTCGGGGCTTATGCGGAGCACTATATCGCGCCGTGGGCCGGGTTTCTGGTGCGATATGCGTACTGGTCGTCGATTGTTTTTGCGGTCGGCACCGAGGTGACGGCGATTGCCGTTTATATGAAGTACTGGTTTCCTGCTGTGCCTGGGTGGTACTGGATTGTCGGTTTTTCCGCTGCGCTGATCGGGATCAACTCGGTGAGCGTGAAGGTCTTCGGCGCGGTCGAGTATGTTTTCTCGATGCTGAAGATTGTGGCGATTGTCGGCTTTATTCTGCTTGGCGCTTATGTGGTGTTTGGGGCGCCGGCTCAGTCTTCTATCGGGTTTGCGAATTACACGTCGCATGGCGGGTTCTTTCCGAACGGCGTGTGGGGGATGTGGGTTGCGGTGATCGTTTCGATCTTTAGTTATCTGAGCATCGAGATGATTGCTGTTGCGGCCGGGGAGGCTCGGGATCCGCAGAAGGCTATTACGCAGGCGTTTCGCGCGACGATGGTCCGGTTGGTGTTTTTCTATCTGCTGACGCTGGCTTTGATGCTGGCTATCGTGCCCTGGAATGCGGCTGGGACCGATGAGAGCCCGTTCGTGCGGGTGATGGCGGCTACGCATGTGCCGGGGGCCGCTGGGGTTATTAATTTTGTGATTCTTGTGGCGGCGTTGTCGGCGATGAATAGTCAGCTCTATATCACTACGCGGATGATGTTCAGTCTTTCGCGGGCAGGGTATGCGCCTGGGCGGTTGGGGGTGCTGAGTTCTAAGGGTGTGCCTGTGGCGGCGTTGTGGCTTTCTACTGTTGGGATCGCTTTGGCTGCTGTGCTGAATGTCGTTTATCCCGATGCTTCGTTTGTTTTGATGATGTCCGTCTCCATGTTCGGGGCGATGTTTACCTGGTTCATGATTTTTGTTACTCATCTGTTCTTTCGGCGCGAACATGCACGGGCGGCGCTGGCGTTCAGGATGTGGGGGTTTCCTTTTACTTCGCTTCTCGGGGCTGGGCTTATGCTTGGGGCGCTTGTTACTACGTGGTTTACGAAGGAGTTCCGGTTGACGCTTGTGATTGGGGTGCCGTTTGTTGTTGGGTTGCTTGTTGTTTATTTTGTTTGGTATCGGAAGAGGGGTGGGCGGGCTGCCGGGGTTGAGGTGGCTTGAGGTAGGGTTTGGGTTTTTTGGGTTTTTTGGTCTGTTGGCCTTTCCTTGATTTGGTTGTGGTCTATTAGTGATCCCCCTGTGCAGGGGAGCACCTACTTTTCTTTGCCTGCCGCAAAGAAAAGTAGGCAAAAGAAAGCGGCTCACACCGCTAACCATTAAGCGGGTCCCCCGCACAGTTGCGGTAGTGGTGCATCTGGAATCCGTGCTCTCGCACATTCCGCGCTCGTGGCAAGGCGTCATTCTTCCGGCGGCGCTTCGCGCGCCGCCGGGGTCGGTCTTGCGCCGTGGCTTTGGGATTGGTTCTTCGCCGCTTTTGCATTTCACCCTGGCGGGACTCTCTTACGGACTTGTTCTTCCCCATGTTTTGGCCGAACCGATCGCGTCGTTTACCTTGCCTGTAAAAGCCGCGACTCCGGAATACTGGGGTTTGAACCACTCCGGTTCGCCCTTCATGTTGCTGACCTTTCCGGCGTAGCCTATTACCGGTAGCCCCGTTCTGTTGGATAACATTTGAGCGTTCGAGAACGGTCCCCCCGTGGCGCCGTAGCAAGATTGCAACTCGACGCGTTTGGTGTCGAAGGGGACGTCCTTCGCCCAACTCTTTGCCGCCGTGTAACCACTGGCACAATCGTTTGACTCGAGACGTTTTTCGGCCATGAAGGGCGCGCCGTGAGCTGAGATCTTGTGTGTAAACATGCTCTCTTCCTCGTGAGTGATGTTCTTACTCCCACACCGAAAAAACTTCCGGTAGACCGGGTTCGAACGTCTCGAAGAATAGTGATGCCATCATCCATTGGGTGTTCAAGGAGTAATACGAAGACCAATGTGGCGATACATTCGAAAGTACTCCGTGAATTCTTGCGCTCCGTCACGCTTCGTTCATTCAACTGTTGCCTGTTGCCGTTTGTTCTGGTGTCCCTCGCTGACGTTGCTAGCCGAATCGATAACCGGAGCCGCGCACTGTCCGGATCATCTGTTGCGCGCCGAGCTCGCCGACCTTTTTGCGCAGGCGGGCGACATGGACGTCGATCAGGTTCGTGTCGGGATCGAAATGGCGGTCCCATACGGCTTCGAAGATCATGCTGCGTGTCAGTACCTGGCCCGCGTGCCGCATCATGAATTCGAGTAGGCGGAACTCGGTCGGTTGCAGACAGAGTTTGTCCTGCTGGAACATGAGCGTTCGCTTCACGAGGTCGAGCCGCAATGAGTCGACGCGCAACATCGGTTGCGCTTCTTTCTTGAGCGACGGCCGTGTTCGTAGCAGCACTTCGATGCGGGCGAGCATTTCGTCGAACGAGAACGGCATGGACATATAGTCATCCGCGCCGGCGCGCAGGCCTTCGATGCGTTCATGCACATCGGCCACGGGACTCACCATCAGAATCGGCGATTGCGCGCCAATGCCGCGCAGCGTCGCCAGAACGCTCAGCCCGTCGAGATCCGGCGGTGTCCGGCTAAGAATCACGGCGTCGTAATCCGTGCTCATCAAGCGCCTGATGCCTTTGCGGCCGCTGTCCGTCACGTCGACGGAGATGCCGCCCGCATTGAGCGTGCGGGCGATTTTCTGCGCGACACACGGGTCGTCTTCAATGATCAAGATGTTCCACATGTCATGACCGGCATCGATTTAGCACTATCTGGGCACAGAATCCATCCCGACGTACACCAGCACGTTGTTCATCGACCGCTCAGCGCCGCAGGATGGGCTACAGGTGGTTAAACACATCCTCCCGCCGTTTTATTCCACCCCGCAATCGAAACCCAAGCCCACCTGCCGCCAAATGTTCGAAGCAGATAAAAATAATCATTAGACGGACGCACGAGCGAGGCGATGCTGAATCCAGCACCACCGACGATTGGCTCGACGCCGAGAACGCCGACGAGCGCGAGACGGAAGGAGAGAGCCAAGGGCGTGTGTCGCAGACAATGACTGTGCGAGGGCGAGGAATCCAGATGCTCCACTTTCTGGGGTAGGAAGCGATGTAGGGCGGCCGAGCACGATGCCAGAAGTGCGCTGGAGACCGCAAAAAAGCGAGTGACTTACGGACGACCGCGACGGCGCGCGCAGCGCCGCCGGAAGAATGACGCCTTAGTCACGAGCTCGGAATGTGCTAGAGCACGGATTCCAGATGAGCCACTACCGCAACTGTGCGGGAGACCCGCTTAGCAGCGGCCGTGCTTGAACGACCGCCGCGGCGCGCGAAGCGCCGCCGGAAGAATGACGCCTTTGTCACGAGCGCGGAATGTGCGAGAGCACGGATTCCAGATGCACCACTACCGCAACTGCGCGGGGGACCCGCTTAATGGTTAGCGGTGTGAGCCGCTTTCTTTTGCCTACTTTTCTTTGCGGCAGGCAAAGAAAAGTAGGTGCCCCCCGCACAGGGGGATCACTAATAGACCACAAAGAACACAAGGAAAGGCCAACACCCAAAGAGCACACCAAACCCCAGCCAACCGGCACCCCCCCACTACTTAACCCCAAGAATCCACCGAGCAAACCTCTCAGCATCAGCATGAGAAATCGCATTAGCCGGCATACTCGCCCCGGTATTCCACTTCCCCGAGCTCCCCTCAAGCATACTTTTCACAAGCTTCGCAACCGCATCAGGATCACCGCGATAGCGTTCGGAGATAGCCCGAAAGGGCGGCCCGACTTTAGTGGTATCGATGGAATGACAAGCGCGGCAAGTCTGCTCGCTGGCCGAGCTCGAGTGAGCGGCATTCGCAGCATCTCCGGCCGTAGCCGCAGCCGTAGCACCAAAGGCACCAGCACCAAGAGTCCCTCCAGCCACACCCACAAGAACCCAAAAGACCCGAATCCATTTCACAATCACACTCCAGACAAAAAGAACAAAAGAACAAAAAACAAAAAGCCCCACCGAACGAAACCGCCGGCAGGGCAAAAAGCAAAGCGCTCAATCCAAGAGCATGGAACAACAAAAACCCAAACCGCTCACCGCGGCGGCCAAGGCTTAGCCGGTGCGCCAATCACCGGCTTGCCCAACAACGGCGTCGACAACGCATACGCGCCATTCTCAGTAAAGGCCCAGATGATATTGCGGTCGTACTCGGTATAAATCGCCAGCACACCCTTCCCAAGCGTATAACTCGGCAACTCACTTTCATCCGCCAGAGCAGGCACAAAATACCCAGCAATAGTCGGCTTCTCCGGATTCCGCACATCGAAGATCTGCACACCGGCGTTATAGAACGAGTAAGGAATCACCCCTTGCCGCGACCCACCAGGTTGCCCAATAGCATTGGAACGCTTCGGCCCAAAGTTCCCCCCACGCTGGCAGAAGCTGGTGAAAGGCGCGCCCTCAGGCGGCGTAGGCTGAGGCAACTTCGCTGCTACCTTCAGATGCGAAGGATCGCGCGCATCGACGACAAAGATATCCTTATACGGCTCATAGCAATCGCGATTCATCGGATAACCGCTCGTCAGCACGAAGCCTGTGCGCTCGTACTGACTGACATCGGCATTGTCGTACTCGGTGCCCGCGAAACTCGGCGCCGTATTCACATTGCCGAGTACCTTCGGCTTAGCCGGATTCGACAGATCGAACGAGTACAAGCCCAGCCCGCCCATCGCGCCAAAGCCAATCTTGCCGCCTTGTTCCAAAGGCTTCGGCAAGAAGATGGGAATTCGCGACCCCATCCACGAAGTACGATTCCCCGCACGCGGATTCTGCAGATAAGCCTGCTCATGGGCGTCATTACCGAGAATCTGGCCCGGCACCGAGATCTGCGAAACGAACTTCGGATCGGCCGGATCCGACATGTCCCACACCTGATAGCCCGGCGAATACAGATAGTTCGGGTACTCGGTCAATCCGTAGCTGTCATCCGGCGCGGCCGACAGAATCATGTACTTGCCGCCGTAGTACTCCGGCGCATCGAGCGAACCCGAACCCTGTTGCTGGCCGACCGGCGCATCGGGATGCTTGTAGTCGGTGGTACGCGTCGCGATCAGCTTCCATTGGCTCGGCAGCGGGCCGTCCATTTCGAAGACCTTGAAGCCCTTCAGCGAGTTGTAGTGACGTTGCGCCTCGACCTTGTCCGGCTGCTCGCTCTTGTCCGTCATCAGCCCATAACGGCCAATTTCAAACGACGCCACCAGCACTGGCTTGCCAAGCTTCTTGCTCCACACGATGGTGGCGCCGCCCAGATAGTTGTGGACGTTGTTCGGATCGAAGTGCTCGGTCGGTCCTTTCGGACCCCACGTGCCGCCTTGCGAAAACACCACCTTGCCGTTGGCGGGATCGGTCACGTCCATGATCCGCAGATAGTCGCGGTCGTGAATGTAGAGGTAACGGTGACCGTCGAAGTCGGCGATATTGTTCCAGGCGTGAAAGGGCGAATCGACGAGCGGATAGAAGGCCAGCACCTTCACGTCCTTCGCGTAACTCTTCTTGTCCCACGTGGTCATTTCACCGGGGAAGCGCTGCCCCTGGTGAACTTCGGGCGTCGCTTTCGGCCACACGAACTGGCCGGTCGCCGGGTCCATGCCGTAGTCGACGCCCGGCTTGAGCGGCAGCGGCGGGCGATTCGGCGTCAGGCGCAGCCACGCGGCGAGGTACGGGTCTTTGACCGCGGGCGTGCCGGGCGTCGCCGATGCCGCCGCAGCGGTTGCGGCCGCGTCCGAGGCAGCCGCCACAGGTTGCGCCGCATCGCCGCTCGCGTACGCGGCGGCCGACATGAACGCCAGCAGCGCGCCGGTTGCGAGAGTTGATTTCAGATGGCTTGTGCGAAGCATGGGCTTCCTCCTTTTTGTATTAGAACGCGTGACGAATACCGAACTGGAAGCCGCTCGGATTCTGTCCCGCGTTCGGATAGACCTGGAACGTCACCGGATACGCGACCGGCACGTTGTTCTGGCTCTTCACGTGAGCGAACGTCGCATACAGGTCGGTGCGTTTCGACAAACCGTACAGGTAGCCGATCACGCCGCCGGTCGCGCTGGAAATGCTCTTGTTGTTGTCGTCGTGACGATGCACCACGCTGACATACACGCGGCTGCGGCCGTCGATATTCCAGCGCGCGCCGACCTGCGCGTCCCAGCCCTGCGAATTGAACGCGACGTACGGCGGATAAGCGTAATAGCCGTTGTACGTGTGATAGATCAGGGTCGGCTCGAAGCCGCCGAACTTGTAGACAGCGGCAAAGTAGTTATCGCGCGACGAATGAATCTGCGACGACTTGAAGATGTCCCGCGTGTACTGCAACTCGCTCACCGCGCCGATGAAGATCGGCCCGTGGCGATAGTCGAGGCTGGTGCTCAGGAAGCGTCCCGCGCGGGTGCTGTCGCCCACGCCGGTCGTGGCCATGATGCGGCCGGTGAAGCCGTAGAAACTCGGCGTCTTGTACTGGATCGCGTTATCCACGCGATACGACGCGTAGAAGAACTCCATGTTGTTGACCATACTGAAATCGGCCGCCCAGCTCGGATCGGCGTAGCCCGCAATCCAGTACGACGGCGTGAACTGACGCCCCATGGTCACTTCACCCCAGTTGCCCTTGAGACCGACGAACGATTGGCGGAACTGCGTCGACTGCACGCCGGTGTTCGCGGAGAACATCGGCTCGACGGTGAACACGGCCTTGTTGCCGCCGCCCAGATCCTCGACGCCGCTCAGGTTGAAACGCGAGTTGTTCAACCCGCCGCTCGACATGCGCGTGACGTTGCCGCCCGAGCCGGATGAGATCAGATGTTCGATGTTCAGGTCGACATAACCGGACAGCCAGACGCTCGACTGAGCATGTGCCCCGGCGCATGCAAGCATCATGGCGCCTGACACGAGAGTCTTCTTTTTCATTCCATCTCCAAACAAATCGTCGTTCTTTTCGTGTTGTTGAGAGTGCTGTCGTCGCGCGCGACAGCCGCGGTGCCTTCCTTTTCTGTCGTGTATACACAAACTGGAAAAAATTATACCCACGGCAAAATTTGGATTCCGAGCTTTATTTTTTTATACAAAACAGCGGTTTAGTTATAGCGGGTTGACCCGAATGGCATAGCGCGTCAAAACAGATGCCGGATTCCGGTCGCATAAGTCATGGCTGTGCCGTAACCGGAAAGCCGGTCGTAGACGGTCAGCAGGTACAGATCCGTGCGTTTGGAGAGGAAGTAGTCGAGCCCGGCGGAGCCCGTGTTGCGCCCGCTGACGGCGTTTTTCGGCGCGCTGCGGCGCGTGTAGGCCCATTCGGCGAGCGCGCTGAGTTGCGCGGTGAGCGGCACGAACAGGCCCGCTTCGAAGGTGTGCGCGCCGACGCCGGTTGAGTCGGTGCGCAGTCCTTGCAATGCGCCGTACAGTTTGAACAGCGAAAAATCGTACGCACCGCCGACGAGGTACGCGTTCTGTGTCGGCGATGCGACACCGGCCACCACGCGCGTGCGTTGCACGGTCGCGACAGCGGTGAGCGAACCGCCGGCATAGGTGGTGGATAACGCGGCGTTGTAGACGCCGTTCGCGCCCGCGAAGCCGCCGGGCGCATACACGGCCGTGGTGGTCAGGCCGTTCAGATTCGGACTGGTGTACTGAATGCCGTTGTTCCACACGGTATCGCCCGCGATGCTACCGCCGTACGGCGCGGTGAAGGTCTGCATCACCAGCGGCGAAAACAGGATCGACGCCTGAAACGGATTGACCGCCTGTTCGGCGAGGTAGAGCAGGTTGGTGTGCCGCCCGAGCGTGACGCGGCCGAACGGCCCGGCAATGCCGACGTACGAGTTGCGTCCCCAGAACGGATCGGCGGACGTGCGGCCGACGCCGCCGTTGGTCGGCTGGAAGAAGCTTTCGAGCACGGCGATCGCGCGATAGCCGGCGCCGAGTTCCTCGTTGACACGGATGCCCCAGTACGGCGCCGTGAGCCCGGGGCTTTGTTCGGCGATCGCGGCGGGCGGGCCGTTGCTGCGTTTGGTGTCGGCGATATCGAGGCCGACGAGTCCGTACAGCGTGACAGACGTCTGTGCATGAACCACGCGGGACGCGAGTCCCCATGCAGTGACGCAACTGAGCGCGAGCGCGCCCAACGATCGAACGTTCATGGCGGATCCTCTGGTGCGGTTGGGAACAGCGGGAATTGCGGGAACAGCGGGAACAGCGGGAACAGCGGGAACAGCGGGAACAGCGGGAACAGCGGACGACGGAGAGGGCGGCGCGATGCTGCGCCGCCCTGTTTCAGGCAGTGCGCACCGCGAATTCGATCGGTGCCTGGGCGAAGTGCTGCGACAGACTGGCGAGCAACGCATCGCGCTGCGCAATCCACGAAGCGAGCGAACGCCCCGCGATATGCGGCGTAATCAGCACGCCGGGATGATCGAGCAGCGCGCGCGGCACCTCGGGTTCGCTATCGATCACGTCGAGCCCCGCGCCCGCGAGCGCACCGTCGGCGAGCGCGTCGATCAGCGCCTGCGTGTCCAGCACCGAACCGCGCGACACGTTCACCACGTAGCCGTGCGGCCCGAGCGCCCGCAGCACGTCACGATCGATCAGATGTTTCGTCGCTGGTCCACCGTTGCAGGCGATCACCAGAAACTCGCTATCCCGCGCGAGTTCGACGAGGTCGCCGTAGTAGCGGCCGGGCGCGTCGGCATGCGGCTGACGTCCGTGATAACCGAGCGTGACGTCGAAGCCCTGCGCGCGCGCGGCGATCAACCGGCCGATCCGGCCCATGCCGACGAGACCCAGGCGCGCGCCCGTCAGCGTCGGCCGCTCGGCGCGCGAGGTGCGCCAATGGCCGGCGCGCACCGCGTCGGTAAGCGGCGCGTAGCCGCGCGCGAGCGCGAGCAGCAGACCGATTGCATGATCGGCGACGGTCGCCGCATTCGCGCCCGGCGCATGCGTGACGACGATGCCGCGTCGCGTGGCGGCGGCGACATCGACGTTCTCGTAACCGGCACCGAACGCGCTGACGATCTCGAGCGCGGGCAGCGCGGCCATCTGCGCGTCCGACAAACCGGTCGAACCGTTGGTCACTACCGCGCGCACGTTCGCCAGTTCAATGCGCGACGACAGTGCCTCGGTGTTTAAATTATCCGGGTGGTAGTGCAGCATGTAATCGTGCTGCAGCGCATCGAGCGTCGCGTCGGGCAGCGCGATCAACGCCAGCACATGCGTACCGCTCAAGCCCATGCCCATGCTCAGGCCCGCGCTCATTGCGAATCGGTGGACGGCGCAACGGTCGGCACAACAGCTGACGCAACCGTCGGCGCCACTTCCTTCACCGCGCCTTTCCAGCCGTTCTCGGTGATGTCGAACACGGTGCCGTCGGGCATCCGGTACTTCACTTCGTAAAACACGTTCGGATCTTTTTCATGGCGGCCCGTCAGATACGTGCCGCCGGCCGCGACCACACGCGCGGCGGTGTCGTCGACGTTATCCACCCACATGCCGAAGTGGATCACGCCGCGCACGTCCTTCAGGCCCGCGTAGCCGGGCACGGTTTCGTCCTTGAAGTTGAGCAGCGCCACGTTCATCGTGCCGTCGGTCATATAGATGCCGCGCATCGCGTTGCCCGCGCGGCGCATGCCGAACGCCTGCTCGAAAAATTGCGCGGCGGCTTCGGGATCTTCCACCGAGAGCGCGATATGACGGAGCTTGTCCATGAGATGTCCTTGGGTTGTCCTGACGATGAATCGCCCGCAGGCGAAGGGAGGGTTGTCGTGACTGTGAATCAAGTGTGTCCGCAACTTCACCAGGTATACTACGGATAACAAATGTATACACAAAAACAAATTGATATACCAGAATGGTCTTCATACGCTGATCGGGGCTAGCTCCGCTTAGGCGGCTTTGCTTCAGCAGCCCGCTGAATCGCCGCGATGTATGAAGGACCCCCGATGCAGACCTCGCAGGAACCGTTAGGCAGTCTGTCCGCCACGCTCAGGCAGCGCTTCGCGCAGATCGGGCCGGTGTGGGCGAGCGATATCAACGCGCACCGCGATCTGGTGATCGACGCGTATTCGCCGTTGGTGGCCGCGGCGCGCGATGCGGGCGCATCGTTCGAGGCGGCGCGCGACGTTCCGTACGGCAGTCATGAACGGCAGCGGCTCGATGTGTTCGCATCAGAAGAGACGCGACGCAAGGGCAATGCCGATGTGGTGCTGTTCGTCCACGGCGGCGCTTTTCTGCGCGGCAGCAAGAGTTTCAACGGACTGATCTACGACAACGTCTCGCGCTGGTTCGCGCGGCAGGGCTGTGTGGCGCTCAATGTCGAGTACCGCCTCGCGCCCGAAGCGTCGTATCCCGCAGGCGCTGACGATGTCGCCGCCGCGTTGGCGTGGGCGCATGCGCATGTCGTCGAGTTCGGCGGCGATCCGCGCCGGATCTATTTAGTCGGCCATTCGGCGGGCGGCGCACACGTCGCCAGCTATCTGTGCGATCCGCTGTTTGCAGGGCTGCGTGACGGCGAAAACGCGCAGGCTGTGGCGGGCGCGGTGCTGATCAGCGCGCGGCTCGCGGCCGATGTTTTCGCGGATAACCCGAATGCCGCCGGCGTGCGCGCCTATTTCGGTGTGGACGAATCACGCCACGCCGCGCGCTCGCCGCTGACCTACGCCGAACACTTCGATACACCGCTCATGGTGGTGGTCGCCGAATACGAGAACCCTTATCTGGATGCCTACGGCGCGGCTTTTTTCGAGCGCGTGCTGTGGGCGCGTCAACGCGCCGGCGACGCGCGAGCGAAACGCGCGCCGCGTTTCATGCAGATGCTGCGGCATAACCATACGTCGGTGGTCGCGCATTTCGATTCGGGCGAGACGTTGTTGGGGGACGCGATGCTTGATTTTTTTCGTGGGTAGGTGGGGCGCGCTACCGCGCCGATCCGCCGCCACTGTCCGCACGACTCACAAGGAGACCCGCATGTCCCGCAGCACGTCCCCGAACCACGCATCTGCATCCGCATCCCCGTTCGCGACACCGCGCGTATTCGCACCGGTCATCACGCCGTTCACCGCGGACTCAACCGTCGACGCGCCGCGCTTCGTCGCGTTCTGTCGCTGGCTGGTCGGGCAGGGCGCGGGGCTCGCGCTATTCGGCACCAACAGCGAAGCCAACTCGCTGAGTCTCGCCGAACGGCACGCGTTGCTGGACGACGTGATCGACGCCGGTATCGACCCCGCGCAGATGTTGCCGGGCACCGGCGCGTGCGCGCTGCCCGACGCGATCGCGTTGACGCGTCACGCGAACGAAGCCGGTTGCGCGGGCGCGTTGATGCTGCCGCCGTTCTTCTACCAGGGCGTCAGCGACGACGGCCTGTTCGCGTACTACGCCGACGTGATCGAAGCGGTCGGCTCGGACCGCTTGCGCGTGCTGCTGTATCACATCCCGCAGTTCACGGGCGTGCCGATCACGCACACGCTGATCGAACGGCTGATCGCCGCGTATCCGCGCACGGTGGTGGGTATCAAGGACAGTTCGGGCGATTGGGCCAACACGGCGGCCATGCTGGAGAAGTTTCCCGGCTTCGCGGTGTTTCCCGCGTCCGAGGCGTTGCTCGGTAAAGCGCTGCCGCTTGGCGCGGCCGGCTGCATTTCGGCAACCGCGAATATCCAGCCGCATGCGATTGCGAGTCTGCTGAACGCGGCGACGGAGGAAGAGAGAACGCAGTGGGAAGGCAAGGTGGCGACGGTGCGGCTGGCCGTGCAGGCGCAACCGATGATTCCGGCGCTGAAGAGCGTCGTCGCGCACTTCGCGAACGACGCCGCATGGAATCGCGTGCGCCCGCCGCTCACGCCGATGAACCCGGCGCAGTCCGGCGCGCTATTGCAGCAGTTGCAGGCGTTGGCGTTTTCGATGCCGTCGATGGCAGCGCTCGCGGCGGTGGCCGCGTGAGCATGATGTGGCCGTCGCCGGGTGGCCGCGTGGTGTTCAGCGGCTCAATGCCTGACTCCATGCCGAGCGCTCTCGCAGGGAGCAAGCCGACGCTTGAGCCGGCCTGCGCAGCGAGCCGAAACTCAGGCGTTCTCGCGTTCCGCGCGTTGCCGTTTGAGGCGGCCCAGCACCACGATCGACAGCCGCGCGGTGTGATCGCGCATGGCGTTGTACGCGCGTTCCGGTTCGGAGTTGAGGATTGCGGAAACGATCTCGCGATGTTCGTCGGTGGCCGACTCGAAGCGCGACGGCGAAGCCGGTTGCGCGGCGCGAAAGCCGGCGAGCCGCTGCCGCTGCACCGCCATGATCGACGCCAGCGACTTGCTTTGCGCGCCCTTGCAGATCAGTTCGTGGAAGTCGCGATTGAGTTCGAAGTACTCCGCTTCATCGCCGCGCGCGATCGCGGCGTTCATTTCGGTTTGCAGTTCTTCGAGCTGCTTCTTCTCGACGAGGCTCATGCGCTGCGCGCTCAGACGGCAGCACAGCGCTTCGAGTTCGCACATCGCCTCGAGCATGTCGGCCAGTTCGTCGATGCTGAACTGCGCGACCACCACGCCTTTGCGCGGCGTCAGCTCGACCATGCCGCGCGCGGCGAGCTCGCGCAGCGCTTCGCGGATCGGTGTGCGCGACGCGTTGAAGCGTTCGGCGAGCGCCGCTTCTTCGAGCTTCTGGCCGGGTTCGAGTGTGCCGTCGATGATCTCGTCGCACAGCAAACGGTAAATCCTGGAGGAGAGCGTGGTCATCGTGATGGTCGTGGGTTGAGCGAAACCGTGGGCAGGTGGCCCTCATTATGCGCCAGCGACCCAACCGCCTCAATCGCCACCGCGCATATCCGGCCTGTGCAAGCCCATGCAGTGTACGCGCGAACGTGTTCACGCCCCGATAAGTGTATACGAGGATTTTAATAAGAATACATGAGTGACTGAATGTATACGAATTGTTCGGTTCACTGATGAAGGTCCTCGGCAACTGACTGACTCCCTACAAACGCAAAAAAGCGAGGCAACACGTGACCTGGTTTGGTATCGCAACTTATGAATCGAATGGCCGCCGCGCCACTGGTCTGGCGGTCGGCGACGCGCTGTACGATGCGCAGGCGGCGTTGAAGCAAAGCGCGCCGAATGCATCCGGCGTGGGCATCGACGATGTCGGCAGCCTGATCGCCGGATGGGAAAGCGACGGCGCGGCGATCGTCGAACGGTTCGGCAACGCGGCCCGCGCGATCGAAGCCGGCACGCTCGATCTCGCCCCGCTCAGCGGCCACACGCTGTGCGTGCCGTACCAGCCGCGGCGGATTTTCGCGGCGGCGTCGAACTATTACGAGCACGCGCTGGAAATGGGCACGGAGCTGGCGCCGCGCGAGGAAAGCACGCCGTACATGTTCATGAAGGCCGAAACCAGCGTGGTGCCGACGCTCGCCAACGTGGTGATTCCGCCGCACGCGGAGCGGGTCGACTGGGAGGTCGAGCTGGCGGTGGTGATCGGCAAGACCGGCCGCCATATCGCGCAGCAGGACGCGTACGACTACATCGCCGGCTACACGATTCTGAACGACGTCAGCGCGCGCGACCTGAATCGGCGCACCGACTATCCGTTCAAACACGACTGGTTTCGCGGCAAGAGTTTCGATACCTTTGGTCCACTCGGGCCGTGGTTCGTGCCGCGCGCGTGTATCGCCGAGCCGCAGAATCTGCGCATGCGCCTCGCGGTGAACGGCGAGATGATGCAGGACGGCAATACGTCCGGGATGATTTTCAACATCGCCGAGCAGATCGAATATTTATCGACGATCCTCACGTTGCAACCCGGCGATCTGATCGCCACGGGCACGCCGACCGGCGTCGGCATGGGCCGCGGCATTTATCTGAAGGCGGGCGACGTGATGGTCGCCTCGATCGATGGTATCGGCTCGATTGAAAATCCACTGGTAGCGGGCTGAGCGGCGTCACGCTTGCCGCGCTTCTTTTTTCACTCCATTCCTGAACGGGGACACGACATGTTGCAGCGGATACGGCGCGCGTTTTTGCAGCGGATCATGCAGCGGCCGATTCGGCCGCTCATGCAGGAGATGCCGCAGCCGGTAGCGAAGCGGACTTCGGCGCGGCTCGTGCCACATGCCGTGCGGCCGGCGCGGTCCGCGCGGCGTATCGCAGCGAGCGCGGCAGCGCTCGCTGCCGTCGCGCTGTTGGCAAGCGCTCAGGCGCAAGCCGCCGACGCCGTGCGCGTCAATCTCGCGTGGCTGCCGCAGGGCAGCACCGGCGGCATTCTGCTCGCGCAATCGAAGGGCTATTACCGCGAGGCGGGGCTCGACGTCAGCGTGATGCGCGGCTACGGCGGCCAGCGCACCGTCAATGAAGTGGATGGCGGTCTGTTCGAGTTCGGCTACGGCGATCCGGTGAGCGTGATGCTGAACCGCGCGCATGGCGGCCATGCGGTGATGGTTGGCGCGATCAACACGCGCTGGCCGGGGGCGATGTGTTATCTCGAACGGCCCGGCTTCAAGGTAAATTCGCCAAAGGATCTGTCGGGGCTGACGCTCGGCGGCGGTGGGGCGTCGCCGGTGCAGAACATCATGCCGGCGTGGCTCAAACAGAACGGCCTCGCACCGGACGCGATCAAGACCGTGCGGCTCGACCCGGCCGTGATCAACACGGCGCTGCTGCAAAAGCGTATTGATCTGTCGGAGTGTTGGGAGGGCGCGAGCCTGCCGGTGCAGGTGGCGCTGGCCAAGCGCGCCGGTCAACAACTCGGCCGCGTGTTCTATCGTGATTTTGGTCTGGATATGATGGGCAACGGCCTCGTGACCACCGATACCTTCGTGGCCCAGCATCCCGACGTGGTCAAGCGTTTCGTCGCCGCGACCTATCGCGGCTATGCGCTGATGCGCGAGCATCCGCAGGAAGCGGCGGATGCGATCGCCGCGCAGTATCCGGTGCTCGACAAGACGATCCTGCTGCAACAGATCGTCGAGACCAACGGCCTGATTACCGACGACCCCGCCGACCACAAGACCGGCTGGCTGCGTCCGGCGCGCATGGAGTCGACGGCGGCCTTCGTGTCGCGCGCGTTCGGCACTGGCGCGAAGGTGAAGGCGGTCGATCTTTATACGAACCGATTCGTCGAATGAACCCGATCGGGAGGATGTGCTTCGCTCGGGCATCAGATGGGCGGCACGTCTTCCAACCAGCTCGCGCGGAGCGTGAGCGCAATGGAGACAGGCAATGAACAGTTTGCGTCCGAAGCGACTTGGACACATGGTGCTGATGGTGCGCGACATCCAGAAGTCCGCGCGGTTTTATACCGACGTGCTGGGCCTCAAAGTGTCCGACTGGATCGGTGATCAGATGGTGTTTCTGCGCGCCGGCAGCGATCATCACGATCTCGCGCTCGCCCAGCTACCGAAAGATTCCGCCGACTTCGACGATCTGCCGCGTTACTCGCGACCGGGTCTGGAGCACTTCTCGTATCTGATCGACAGCTACGAGGAAATGGAGCGCTCGGTGAAGGTGTTGCAGGAGCATGGCGTGGAGATCGTGCGCGGCATCGGCCGGCATGGTCCGGGCAATAACCTGTTCCTCGTGTTCAAGGATCCGGACGGTAATAACGTCGAGGTGTACTGCGAGATGACGCAGATCGGCGAGCGCGACGCGCACGAACCGCAAGTGTGGGAGCGCACGATCGAATCGTTCGATCAGTATCGCTTCGAGCGTTTCGTCGTACCGCCGCCGCCGCATCTGGTGGCGCAGAAGCAGGCGCAGGCGTCGGCGCAGAACGAGGCACAGGAAGCGGGTTCAACCGACCCTGCCGCCGACCCCGCACCGCGCGATCCGTCCGCTCATCCGTAATTCGAAACCCTTCGGAACCCTCATGAAGCGATTGATCGAAACCGTCTCGTTCTGGGTCGTGATCGGCCTGATCTGGGAATTCGGCGTGCGCTGGACCGGCACGCGCGACTACGTGCTGCCGGCGCTCTCGCAAGTGTTCGCGGCCGGTTGGGAAATGCGCGGGCAGCTGCTGTCGGACACGCTCACGACCGCCTGGGAAGTGCTCGCCGGTTTCGCGCTGGCGCTGGTCGGCGGTCTCGCGATCGGCTTGCTCGCCAGCATGTCGAGCATCGCGCGGCGCACCCTGTTTCCGCTCGTCACCGCATTGCAAAGCATGCCGAAGATCGCGCTCGCGCCGTTGCTGATCGTCTGGTTCGGCTACGGCTTCGCGTCGAAGCTGGCGGCGGCCGTGCTGTTCGCGTTCTTCCCGATCGTGATCGCGACGATGGGCGGACTCGCCGGTGTGCCGCGCAATCTCGACGAGCATTTCCGCGCGCTCGGCGCGTCGCCGGCGAAGACCTTCTGGCACTTACGCTTGCCGGCCGCGCTGCCCGCGCTGATCGACGGGTTGAAGATCGCGATGCCGCTGGCGGTGATCGGTGCGATCGTCGGCGAATTCATCGGCTCGGAGTCGGGGCTTGGCCATCTGATCGTATTCGCGACGTCGAATGCGCAGACGGCGTTGTCGTTCGCGGCGATCCTGATGGTGACCGGGTTGGCCATGCTGTTTTACTGGGCCGTCGAACTGGTGTCGCGCGGCGTGTGGTGGAGAGGAGTGACAGTCTGATGGCGATGGTCGACAAGTTGCGTATCGTGGAGCGCGCCCCGGCAAGCGACGCGTCGGTTCAAGCGTTGCCGCGCGACGGCACGGCGCCCGCGCTGATCGCGGTGGAGCAGGTGGGCAAGCGCTTCGCCGCGCGCGGCGGCGCGCAGGCCTTCAGCGCGCTCGACGACGTCTCGATGCAGATTCGCCAGGGCGAGTTCGTGTCGATCCTCGGCCCGAGCGGCTGCGGCAAGAGCACGTTACTGCGCATGGTGGCGGGCCTCGTGCCGTGCGACGCCGGCCGGATTCTGCTCGGCGACGAGCCGATCAACAAACCGGTGCCGGATATCGGCGTGGTGTTTCAGACCAGTAATCTGCTGCCGTGGCTGACGGTCGGGGCCAATATCCGGCTTGGCGCGAAGCTGCGCAATCTGCCGCGCGCGCAGGTCGAGGCGCGCTTGCCCGCGCTGCTGGAAACGCTCGGTCTGACGGCGTTCGCCGATCGCTATCCGCACGAGTTGTCGGGCGGCATGCGCCAGCGCGCGGCGATCGGCCAGATTCTGCTGCTGCAGCCGCGCGTGATGCTGATGGACGAACCGTTCGGCGCGTTGGATGCGCTGACCCGTGACCGCCTGAACGTCGAGCTGCTGAGAATCTGGCAGCAGAGCACGCTCACGGTGTTGCTGGTCACGCACAGCATCCACGAGGCGGTGTTTCTGTCGGACCGCGTGCTGGTCATGTCGGAACGACCGGGTCGCGTGATCCATGACGTCAAAATCGATTTGCCGCGTCCGCGCCAGCCGGAGCAGGTCAAGAGCGATCCGCGCTATGGGGCATATGTCTCGCAGTTGTCCGGGCTGATGGGCGTGTTCTAGATCACGCGGCGGCGCTACGAAAAGAGCGGCAGGCATCGTGGATGCAAGCCGCTCATTCAGCGGGTCAATCCGCCGCGACCGGCGTGTCCGGTGCGGCAGGGTATCGACATCTCGACCTATCAACCTATCGACCTACTGTTCGCGTGGTCAGGGCGCGATTGCGTTCGTGACTTCGGCGCTCCAGTAGGGCGGCAGCGCCTTATAAGGATTGGAGCCGCCCAGCGAGGTCACGTACACGCCGCCCGCGCCGTGCGTGCTCGCGTATTGCACGATGCCCGGCATTTGCGCGGCCGTCGCGCTATACACCATGTGGATGAAGCGGGTTTTCGGATACGCCGCCTGCCAGCTCAACGGCTCGTATTTCGCATAAGCCTTGGCGGTGCTTTCGAAAACGACGAAGGTGTCCGCCGTCGGCAAGCTCGCGTACAACTCCGGAATGTTGGTGCCCGGATTGGCGGTCACCGAGTACGTCGCGTTCAGGCCTTTGATGTAGTTGTAGAGCGACTGGTAGTACTGGATGTGCGCGATTTTGCTGTCGTTCGACATCTCGTCGATAAAGAAGCCGTCGACCTTGTAAAGCGCTACATACGCATTGATTTCGGCCACGACTGTGGAGAGCGAGCGCTTGCCATACGACGTGTGTACATAGCCGACCACCTTGCCGCCCGCCGCGCGAACCCTGGCTGTCGCGGCCGCGTAGTTCGGGTCGGTGGTGGTGCCGGGGCCGTTGTCCGGATTCAGGATGGCGGTGGTCGATACCTGATGAGCCGAGGTGACCATGCTGTTCCAGTCGGCCACGCTTTTTGTCGCGTTGAAGTAGGAAGGCACCACCAGACTGAGCGCGGCCGTGGTGCCCGCGAACGCCGTGCCGTGCAGACAACCGGCCAGCATGCAGGCCATCAGCGTGGCCCGTTTCAGCGCTTTGCCGGCGCGGGTCGCGCGGCGCTTCGTTTCGTTGGATTTATGAACAGCAACGCCGAGCGTACCCAACCCCTGGATTTTTTTCATCTGGCCTCCTGACCCGGTCTGTCGATGACCGTTGTCGATTGGCCCGCCGCGGTTACGGCGGGCAACTGGCAAACTCCCCAAGGGAGTCCCTATAGTTTTGCGTCGCCGGATCACTCCGGGTTTGCCAACTGCGCTAACGGCAATGCCCGCCGATTCCTTTAGGGGCTCGGCCGATAAATCATCTTGCATACGATGCCGCCGCGCCGATCCTGTCTTCGGACCCGCCGTCGGCTGCGGCGGAGCGGCTGAGACCAGGGTCTTCCCGATTCGCCGAGATTTTTTCTTCCGGTGTGGCGCGTGCGATGGATGAAATCGATTTTCGTCTGGTATTACGATTTATTACTTGCTGGGTCCGGCATTGGGGAAAGTTCGCCTTTTGCAAATTAAGGAGAATTGGCTTTTGCGAAACGATGTAAAAAAATCGCTAAAGCTTATTTGAAAAACGAACGGTGGTGCAGTTTTTACCCAATTATTGATCAGATGATTTGAGCGTGTTCATGGTGACTCGGGTTTGAGTGCGGCGTATTCCCAACACATCAGGCCAGGCTTTGCCGGACAGGGGATTTGCCGCGCAATCGTTTGCCTTGAGATTCAAGCAGATGCATTGCGTTGTATTCAGCCGCGGGAATGTCAACAATGGCTGAAGCTAGCTTGAGACGACTCAACTCATGTGCTATCTTCCACGGCCTTAACAAGAAACAAACACAGGCCGGTTTCGCATCCGGCGCGACGCCGCATTGGGTTGCGTAATTAATGCCAAACAGGCCGGCTCAAAAATCAGCAAGCGGAAATTTTCTCCCTGTGGAGATATCGCCGCTCGTGTTCAGTCAGCAGAGAACGGGGAAAAGATTTTGGCTATGAAGAAGCGGACCGGGACACGGGCCGGCGGGAATTCTCGCAAGGTAGCTGAACGAACCGGCAAACGGTTTTTCCAGCGCACCTTGATTGCAGTGCTGCTGGGTTCGAGCGCCGTTGCCCCGCTTGGCGTTCACCTCCAGGCCGCGCCGTTGCCGTCGGCATCGGCCGCGAATGGCGTTGCCACAGCCCCGCCGAATCTCGCTTTCTTCTACGCGGCCAATCCGCCGGTCGGCGAACTGCAGGCTTTCGACGCCGTGGTGGTCGATCCCGCCACGGGATTCGAGCCGCTGGCTCATCCGCTGCGCCATACCACGTGGATCGCGCGCACGACCGCCGGCCAGCCCGGTGACACCGCCGAAGCGTTTATCACCAGTCAGGTCGAGCCGTTGTGGCGGCGCGGCTATCGCGGGTTCCTGCTTGAAACGCCAGTCGCGATCGCCGCGGCCGCGCGCATTCGCGAGATGCATCCGGATGCGCGACTGGTCGCCGGTGGCGCCGACGTCACGCAGGCCGCGCTGCCGTATGCGAAATCGCTGTACGCGGTGGTCGGGGAGTCGCTCGTTCGTGGACTGGACGATAGCGGCCGGCCGGTCGAGGTGCCCGAAGCGCAGCGCGCGGATCGCCTCGCGAAGGCGCGTGCATTCACCCAGCAGACCGGTGTGCCGGTCGTCTCGGTCGAGTACTGCACGCGCAACGACCGTCAGTGCGCCCGCGAAACCGCGGCTCGCGTGGTGGCGGCCGGCATGCTGCCGTACGTGACCAGCCGCGCGCGCGACGTGGTCGGCATCGGCAGGATCGAAGTGTTACCGCGCAAGATTCTCGTCGTTCAGGACCGCGACACCAAAGAACCGCTCGACTTGAGCGCCGGTGTGCGCGATCTGGCCACGCCGCTCAATTACATGGGCTACGACGTCGAGTACGCCGATTTCTCGTCGCGTCTGCCTGACAACATTTCGCCGGATCGCTATGCCGGCGTGGTCGCGTGGATCCAGCGCGGCGCGGCGCCGGACCCCGAAGCCTGGCAACGCTGGGTCGCCGCCCGCGTGGCGGATCACGTGCCGGTCGCGTTTCTTGGTCAGTTCGGTTTCGACGCCGCCGGTTCGGCCGGCGCGGCGCTCGATCTGCAGGACGTGAGCGGCACGCTGTCCGCGCCGGTCTCGGTGGTCAAGAGCGATCCCATGGTCGGCTTCGAAATCAATCCGAAACCCGAGCCGCGCGATTTGCTGGGTGTGCGTGTCGGACCGCACAGCCAGTCGCTGCTGCGCATCTCGGCCAATGGCGTGCTGGTCGACCAGATCGCGCTCACCCCGTGGGGCGGTTACGCGCTGAGCCCTTACACCGTGGCCTCGCTCGACAGCATCGAGCAGGAACGCTGGGCGATTCAGCCGATGGCTTTCATGAAAGCCGCGCTGCATCTGCAAGACCTTCCGTCGCCGAGCGTCACGACCGAAAACGGCCGCCGCCTGTTCATGTCGCATGTCGACGGCGACGGCTTTGCGTCGCGCGCCGAATTCCCGGGTCCCGATTATTCGGGCGAGGCGCTGTACCAGCAGATTTTCAGCCGCTACAAGGTGCCGATGACGCTGTCGGTCATTGAAGGCGAGGTCGGCGCGAAGGGACTGCATGCGGACATCTCGCCGCGTCTCGAAGAGATCGCCCGCAAGATGTTCGCGCTGCCGAACGTCGAGATCGGCACGCACACGTATTCGCATCCTTTCCAATGGGAACATGTCGACAACAAGACCGGCGCCCAGGTGGACGTGGGCGGCGGCGATGCGGCGTTCTCGCTGAATATTCCGGGATATAAATTCAATATCGACCGTGAGATCACCGGTTCGATCGACTACATCAACTCGCGTCTCGCGCCGCCCGGCAAGAAGACCGTGATGCTGCAATGGTCCGGCGATTGCCAGCCGCCCGCTTTCGTCGTGCGCAAGGTGTATGAAGCCGGCGTCTATAACTTCAACGGCGGCGACACCGTTATCACGAAGTCGGCCAACAGCTGGACTAATATCGCGCCGATCGGCGTCGACAAAGGTCCGGGCGCCTACCAGGTGTATGCGCCGAACCAGGACGAGAACGTCTACACGAACGACTGGCAAGGCCCGTTCTACGGCTTTACGCGCGTACTCGAAACCTACGCGATGACGGACCGTCCGCTGCGTTTCAAGCCGATCGACGTCTACTACCACATGTATAGCGGCACCAAGGTGGCGTCGTTGCGCGCGCTCGACCAGATCTTCTCGACGGTGCTCAAGCAGCCGGTGCTGCCGGTGTATGTGACCGAGTACATCCGCAAGGTGCTGGACTGGCGCACTTTTGCCGTGGCGAAAGAGGTGGGCCCGCAAGGCGGCTGGGTGGTGCGTGGCGACGGCTCGGTGCGCGAGCTGCATTGGCCGCAGACTGCCAGACCGTCGCTGGATGCGGCGCAGGGCGTGACCGGTTTCTCTAACGGTCCCGACGGCACCTATATCCATATCGACGACGGCAGTGCGCGCTTCGCGCTCGGCGGCGCGGCGAGCGTGCCGTATATCGCCGAAGCCAACGGTTTCGTGCGCAATTTCCGCCGCACGCCGCAGGGTATGCATTTTGAATTTGCCGGTCACTATCTGCCGTTCGTCAAGCTGGCGAACGCGCAGTCGTGCAGGATCAGCATCAACAACCAGCCGGTTGCGGCCCGTCGCGACGGTGATTTCCTGCGTTTCGACACGCCGGCCGACATCGGCACGAAACTGAACTATCTGTCAGTCGAGGCCGCCTGTGGTTGATACCCGCCCTCGCATCGCGCCGACCTGGCTCGTCCTGCTGCTCGCGGGTGTCGTGCTGATGACGCTGTACCTCGTGCATCCGCGCGGGGGTCTGCGTAGCCGGATGACCTCGACCGACGCGCCGAGCGACCTGAGCATTGCTTATCTGGAAGCCTGGCTGCGCGTGCAGCCCGATAACGCCGAGATTCTGTCGGTGCTCGGCACGCAATACGTGCAGCTGGGCCGCAACGAAGACGCGAGGCGGATCGCCGTGCGCATGGCGGCCATGCCGTCCGAGGCGATGCGCCGCTCGGCGCAGTTGCTGCGTCTGACCGTCGATACGCGCGAGATTTTTGCGCTGCCCGTCAACGCCCCGGAGCGCGACGCTGCGCTGGTGCGTCTGCGCGCGCAGCTCGCGAATGCGGCCGCGTCGTCGTGGTCGACCGCCGACCTGCAGGTGCTGGCCGAGATGGCCGCATCGGTGAGTGCGCAACAACTCGCGGAGCAACTGTATGCGCGCCTCGCGGTCCAGGACCCGGTGCAGCAAACGCGCTGGAACCGCGAAGTGGTGCGCTTTGCGATGTACGGCGGCGACTATCGCGGTGCGGCCGACGGCTGGTTCCGTCTGCAGGCGAACGCGGCGACGTTCGACGCGCAGCGGCACTGTTTTATCGAAGGCATCCGGGCGCTGCAGGGCGGCAATCTGCTCGACGACGCGCTCGCTGCCGCCGACCAGCACGGCGCGGCTTTCGCGCACGATCACGAGACGCTGATCGTGTTGCTGAACCTGGCGCGCGCGGCGCATCGGCCGGATCTGGTCGATCGTTACGCGAAGGCGCTGGCCGGCTATGCGCAAGCTCAGCCGGACAACGGCGGTGCGCTGCGGCTGGTCGCGTTTATCCGCGAGCGCGAGCAGCTTGACGGCTCGCAACAGCCGTACGCTTATAGGGACGGTCCGCAAGCCGGTTCCGGCCGGGTGATGCGGATCGGCACGCACGGCCGGGGTGACGCGCACGTTGTGCGGGTGGCCGCAGCGGTGAATGCTGCGGGTGCTTCGTCGGTCGCGGCGGCATCGGGCACGAGCGTGGCATCCGCTGCGCCGGCAGCCTCCGCGTCGAGCTCCGCCGCCGCGTCGGGGACCGACGTCCAGGGCCTGCTGTATCAGTCTTTCCTCGAATCGAACGATTTGCCGAACGCGCAGCGCGTGGCGACCGCACAGGTCCAGAAGAATCCGGGCTCGGCGGTGTGGGCCAAACGCCTTGCTCAGGTCGCCGAATGGAATCATGCGTCGCCGCTCGCGTTGCAGATGTGGCTCGCCTACGCGCAGATCACGCAGGATCCGGACGGCTGGAAAAACGTGATGCGCCTCGCGCCGATGCTCAACGACGACAACGCCTATCTGGCGGCGTTGATTCAGGCGTCGAATGCGGCGCCCGGCGATCTGAAGCTGCTCGATTCGGTGGTCGCGACCTACGAGCGTCTCGGTCGTCCTGACGACGCGCTGACTTTCCTGCGCGGCCGTCAACACAATTCGCCGGCCGAAGCGATCGATTCCCGCCTGGGGCTGCTCGCCGAGCGCTCCGGTCACGACGACGAAGCGCTGACCTATTACCGCAAGCTGAATCAGCTCTATCCGGACAACACGCAATACGCGCTGCGCACGGCGAGCATGCTGTATCGTCACGGCGACTATAAAGGTGCGCTCAATGCACTCCTCGCGGCTCGCAAGGGTGCGAAAGACAACGACGTGCTGTTCTGGCGCAATGCCGCGCAACTCGCCCGTCTTCTGCAACGCGACGACATGGCAAACGACGCGTACAAGCATCTGTTGGCAAGCAATCAGGCGACACCCGAAGACCTGAGCGCGATGACGTACTTCTACGACGCGTATCCGATCGATGCGGCTCGCACGTCCGAACTGCAATTCCGTCGCGACCAGTCGCTACTCGCGCTGCAGGGGGCGATTCACTATTACACCATCGCGGAGCAGTTCGATCGCGTCGCGCAGTTGCTGGCAAGCCTGTCGCCCGCGCAACTGAGCGCGGCCGAACGCGATCCGGCTTTCCTGCAGGCGCGGGCCGAATATTATCTCGAGGTCGACCGTCCGTACGACGCGCTGCACGACCTGCAGGCCGCCTCGACATTGCCCGGCGCCACGCTCGAGTTGCGCGCCGCGTTGCTGTGGACGCTGGTCGACTACGGCAGCGGAGCGCAACTGCGCGACGCGGTGGCCGAGTGGCGCGACGCGCCCGCCCAGGCGCCCGCCTTGTGGGGGCCGCTGGCCGCCGCGCTGATGCGTCTGAACCGGCCGGAAGCGGCGCTCAGGTATCTGCGCCTGCAGTCGGCTTCCATGTCACGCGATCCGCTCTGGCAACTGACCTACGCGGAAGCGCAGGAGATGGCCGGCCGTGGCGATCGCGCGTGGTCGATCCGGCGCAATGTCTGGCGCCAGATGCAGCAGGAAGGGGCCGACATCCGCGCCAATAACGCGGCGGGTCAGGTCGCGTTGCGCACGCGGACGACGCAGGGCGGGGACGTGCGGGAGCAGTTGCTCGGCCGCCGCGTGACGCTCGCCTCGATCTTCGAGAACGGCGATGTGTCGAAGGCATTCCTGACCGATCTGCTCGCCTCTGACGCCGGTCGCAACGACCACACCGAGGTGCGCCGCACGCTGCTCGGCGATACGCCGGGCCTGCCGCCCGCGCAACTCAAGCCGGCAAAAGCCGCGACGGCGGCGCCGGATCAGGGGCGTCTGACTTCGTCGGTGGCGCGCGATGTGGCGCTGGCCTGGGCGATGTCTCAGGAAGCGAATCCGCTGGCGAAGCGCTGGCTGGCTCGCCAGTACGCGTCCGTGCTGTTGCAGCCTTCGGAGCAACTGATCGCGATCGCGCTCGCCGAGAACGACAAGCCCGCCATGGAGCGTCTGCTGGATCAGCAAGGCTCGCACTTGCCGCTCTACAACCGGATCGACGCGTCGATCGAGGTGGACCGTCCGGGCGCGGCCGAAGATCTCTCGTTTCAGGGACTCGAAGGCGCCCCTGACGATTCGGAAATGCATACCCGCCTGCAGCAGACCGCGTTGACCTGGCCGCAATCGCTCGATGCCACGGTCACGAGCTATGTCGAGCATCCGCTCGACTACATCGAACAAACGCTCGCGGGCAGCATCAAGGTGGCCGATCTGTACATGGTCGGCGTGACGGGTGTTCAGCGCTTCCAGCATTCGACCGATACCTCGCAGCTTACCGAGGTGCCGGCAATCGATCGCTCGGTGGAGTTTTTCGCCCGCCGGCAAACCTACGACACGGCCTTCCAGGTGAGCGCGGGGCGCCGCGAGGCACTCGACAGCTTCTACACCGTCGCGGTGGGCGCGGAGTGGGGCAGAAACTCGCCGCTGTCGTTCGAGCTCAAGGCCGGCCGTAACCAGACGGCGTTGGAATCGCAGGCCCTGCAGATCGGCGGCATGAAAGACAACGTGATCGGCACGGTCACCTATCACGCCACGCAGCACCTGTATGCAACCGGCACCGTCGAAGCCGACCGCTTCTATAGCCAGGCGCGTCACTACCTCGGCAGCGGCGTGCTGTCGACGGGCGAAATCGGCTATCGGATCCGCACCAACTATCCCGATTACACGATACGGCTGATCGGCGCGCACGGCGACTACAGCGCCAGCGGCGCGGCCGACGGCCTGATTTCGCGGCTGATTCCGGTGGCCGCCGGTCCCGCCACCGCGGCGTCGTTCGTCCCCCAGACGTACTCGCAATACGGGCTGTTCTTCGGTTTCGGCAACGATCTGATCGATCAGTACACGCGCGCGTGGCGGCCGTTTCTCGACGTCGGCATGCTGCACGACACGCTCCAGGGCTGGGGGCCGGAAGTCAGCCTGGGGCTCGCGGGCACCGTGTTCGGCGGCGACCATGCGGCAGTCTTTTTCTCACATCAGCGTGTGTCGCGTCTCGGCACGCCTGTGACCCAGATCGGCGCGCGTTATAGCTGGTTTTACTGAATCCCGGTTTCGAATCCATCCAAGGAGAATTCTTCATGTACGGCATCAAACAATTGGCTCGAACCAGCGCCTGGTGTGTCGCGGCAACCACGCTGGCCCTGATCGTGAGCGCCTGCGGCACGGTCCGCCAGACCTCGGGTCCGACGCTTTCGCGCGGCGACAAAGTGGCGGTGGTGTCGATCGCCAACTACACTGAAACGCCGGACGCCGGCCACAGCGCCGAGTCGATCGCGGCCAACACGCTGCGCGTCGGCGGCATTGCGGACGTGCGTATTGCGCCGGCCGATGCCAGCCGCAACGCGATGTTCGACACGACGCAACGCGGCGACGGCGACAAGGCGCTCGACTGGGCGCGCTCGCAGAATGCCCGTTACGTGCTCTCGGGCGCCGTCGAAGAATGGCGTTACAAGACCGGCGTGGACGGCGAGCCGGTGGTCGGCGTGACGTTCGAACTGATCGACGTATCGAACGGCGCCGTGGTGTGGAGCGCAACGGGTACGCGTACCGGCTGGAGCCGCTCGGGTCTGTCGAGCGTGGCCAGCTCGCTGATCGCCAAGGTGCTGTCGCCGTTGCAGGCGCGTCAGTAAGCTTATCCCCGGGTGGCCGGCTGGCGCGTGAAGCGCGGACCGCGCACCGGAACCCGATACGACAAGTGAAAAGGAAATGGCCGTGAATACCGCAGCCGTGGAAAACAACCCAGGCGCCTCGAAGCCGCGCCATGCGCATCCGTTCGGCAATCTCGGACGTGTGCGCCGCTTTCTGGCGCCCGCGGTGGCGCGGCCGTTCGCGATCGTGGAAACCATCGCGCTCGTGGTGGCCGTGCTGGCCCTGACGCACTGGTTTCATCCCGAAGACCCGTTGCTGCTGCACGCCGGCTACCCGTGGGTGTGGCTGGTGTCGCTGCTGGTGGCGCTGCGCTACGGCAGTCTGCTCGGTCTGCTGTCCGGCGTGATTATGCTTGGCGCATGGTCCTTCTTTTATCCGCACGGCAACGCGTTCCCCGCGATGTTTTTTGCGGGCGGCCTGATCCAGACCATTCTCGCCGGGCATTTCGGCGACACGTGGGGCACCCGCGCCGAGCGGGCGTCGTCGCTGAACGATTACCTGAACGACCGGCTCGTCGCGCTGACCAACAGTCACTATCTGATGCGCCTCTCGCACGAGCGGCTCGAGAAAGACCTGTTGTCCCGGCCGACCACGCTGCGCGATTCGATCACCGAATTGCGCCGCCTTTCCGTGGCGACGGACACGGCGCTGGCCGTGCCGGCCGCCGCTGCGCCGGGCGACACGCTGACGGGCGCGAGCGGTTTGCTCGAATTCGTCGCGCAGGCCTGCCAGATCGAAGTGGCGGCCTTGTACCCGGTGCGCGACGGCAAGCTCGGCACCCAGGCCATCGCGCAGATCGGCGACGCGTTCGAACTCGAAGCGAACGACGAACTCGTCACGCACGCGCTCACCACGCTGAGCGTCGCGCATCTGAAGAACGAAGACACCATGGTACCGGTTAGCCAGTATCTGGTCTGCGCGCCGCTGGTCTCGGCCGACGGTGAATTGCGCGCACTGCTGATCGTCAAGCGCATGCCGTTCCTGTCGCTCAATTTCGACAATCTGCAACTGCTGCTGGTGCTGCTCGGTTACTACGCCGACGGCGTCGAGCATTCGGCGTTCGTGCAGCGCATTCTCGACAGCGTGCCGAACTGCCCGTACGAATTCGCGCTCGACCTGAGCCGGTTGACGCGTCTGCAGCAGAAGGCGGGCGTGGCGTCGTCGCTGGTGGCGCTGGCGTTCCCGCGCGACGAAGAGGGCGATTCGCTGTTCGAACACGTCATGCGCCGCCGTCGTTCGCTCGACGTGATGTGGCCGGTGCAGACCGCCAAACAATCGGTGCTGGTGAACCTGATGCCGGCGACCGACACCACCGGGATCGAAGGCTATCTGGCGCGGATCGAGGCCAGCCTGACGGCCCAGTTCAACTCGGATCTGGAGCATTCGCGCGTCGGCGTTCATACGCTGCACCTCGAGGGCGACGAGCCGGGCGCGGCGTTGCTGCGTCTTCTCAAACGAAGCGGCCTCGATGTCTAAGCCCCTGTCCCTCATCGTGAGCGTGCTGGTCGCGCTGGTGGCGGCGGTCCTCCAGTATCTGGCGGTCGCGAGCCTGCTGACGCCGGCTGGCGCGATCGACCCGCTGCTGCGCTTTCTCGCGCTGCAGGCCGTGGCCGGGCTGGCCGAGGCGATCGCCTTGCGCTGCTGGCTGCCGCCGAACTATCGCGAACCGCGCGCGATGTCGCTGCTGTTCCTGTGGGCGGCGTGCACCTTCGTGCCGCTGTTCGGCGGCGTCGTGGTGCTGATCAGTTGCATCTGGGCCGCGCTGTTCCCCGGCCGCAAGGAAAGCGATCAACTCACCGACGTGCCGCGTCCGGAATTCGTCACCTATCTGGTGTCGCGGGTGTCGCACGGCGGCGGCGCGCGCCTGCAGGCGCGTCTCGCGAATACCCAGGTGTCGGCCACCGACCGTTTGTCGGCCCTCGTGGCGATCCAGAGCATGCCGACCCGCACTACGGGCACCTTGCTGCGCGAACTGCTCGCCGATCCGCTGGAAGACATTCGCCTGATTGCGTACGGCACGCTGGACCATGCCGAGAACGAAATCATGCAGAAGATCTTCCGCACCGGCAAAGCGCTGGAAGCCACCCATAGCGACGCCGAGCGCCACGCGCTCAACCGTCTGCTGGCCGAACTCTATTTCGAACTCGTGTACCAGAACCTGGTGCAGGGCGCGGTCTACCGTCACACGCTGCAACAGGCCGACCGCTACGCGCAGGCGGCGCTCGAAACCGATCAGAGCGACGCGGCGCTGTGGCTGATTCGCGGCCGTCTCGCACTGGCGAACGGTCTGCCGGATGCCGCTCACGAACATATTGCGCGGGCGCTGGATCTGGGCTTCCCGCGCGAACGGCTGGTGCCGTGGCTGGCGGAGGCGGATTTCCTGCGCGGCCACTATGCCAGCGTGTCGCAACTGCTCGGCTCGCTGGGTAACGCGGCCGCGTTGCCCACACTCAAACCGGTGGTGAAGTACTGGTCATGATCAAAGAACTTCCTGTACGTCGCGCCGCCGACGCCGATGTCTGCCTGCTGCTCGAAGGCACGTTCCCGTTCGTGCGCGGCGGGGTGTCGAGCTGGGTCAATGAAATGATCCGCTCCTATCCGACGACCCGTTTCGCGATCGTGTTCATCGGCAGCCGCCTGCAGGACTATTCGGGCGTTGCGTACGCGTTGCCGGATAACGTCGTGCATATCGAAACGCACTTCCTGTACGAGTCGGAGCGGGCCGACCTGCCGCAGCCGCGCGCGGTCGCCGGCGACGCCGCGGCCTTCGCGCGCTCGCAGGAATTGCACGATGCGCTGCGCGACACGCGCAGCGGCGTGGACGCCGGCGCGCTGATGGCCAGCATGATTCCGATGCTGGGCGAGAAAGGCGCGCTGAACGAGGCGGAGTTTCTGTCGAGCCGCGCGGCGTGGGACACGATCGTCGATCAGTACCAGAAGTACTGCACCGATCCGTCGTTCACCGATTATTTCTGGACCGTGCGGATCATGCACAAGCCGTTGTGGCAACTTGCCCGCGTCGCCGAAAAGCTGTTGCCGGCGCGGGTGTACCACACGGTGTCGACCGGTTACGGCGGCTTCCTCGGCGCGCTGATGCATTACCGCACCGGCCGGCCGTTGCTGATTTCGGAACACGGCATCTATACGAAAGAACGCAAGATCGACCTGCTGCAAAGCCAGTGGATTCGCGACAACCGCGGCGTGTTCGAGCGCGATATCTCGCGCGTCAGCTATTTCCGCGAGCTGTGGGTGCGCTTCTTCGAGGCGATCGGCAAGCTCGCCTATGACGCCGCCGACGACATCGTCGCGTTGTACGAGACCAACCGTCAGCGCCAGATTACCGACGGCGCGCGTGCCGAGCGCACGCAATGCATTCCGAACGGCATTGATGTCGACGGTCTCGCGCCGCTGGTGGCGCAGCGCAAACCGCGCGCGCATCGCGTGGTGGCGCTGATCGGCCGGGTAGTGCCGATCAAGGACATCAAGACCTTCATTCGCTCGATCTTTATCGCGTCGCGCAGTCTGCCCGATCTGGAAGGCTGGATCATCGGGCCGGAAGAAGAAGATCCCGCCTATGCGCTCGAATGCCGTGCGCTGGTGGAAAGTCTCGGGCTCGGCCGGAATGTGAAATTCCTCGGCTTCCAGCGTATCGACGAGATGCTGCCGCAGGTCGACGTGATCGCGCTGACCTCGATCAGCGAGGCGTTGCCGCTGGTGGTGCTGGAGGGCTTCGCCGCCGGCGTGCCCGCCATCACGACCGACGTGGGTTCGTGCCGCCAACTGATCGAAGGCGTCGACGAAGAAGATCGTGCGCTTGGCTCGGCCGGCATGGTGGTGCAGCTCGCGGACCCGGCGGCGTTCGCCCAGGCGGTGCTGTCGCTGCTCGCCGACGACGCGCGCTGGCTGGCCGCGCAGCAGGCGGGCCTGGCTCGCGTGCGCCGCTACTACACGAAGACGCAGATGATCGATCGCTATCGGGTGCTGTACGAGCGTCTGGCCGCGCTGCCGGATCGTAAGGCGAACGCTGCGGGCGGCGACGCCGCGCGCTGCCCGGTGAACCATGGCACTCAATCGAACGGAGCGGGCGCGCGTGCGCAGACCGCGGCGTCCGTTCAATCGCAGGAGACACGCTAATGGCGGGGATTGGCTTCGAATTGCGCAAGATCATGCGCCGCGACACGCTGATGGGCGTGGCGCGCGCTTATGCCTACGCGGGCTTGATCAGCTCAGGGCCGCTGATTCTGTCGATCTTCGGCATTCTGATTATCGGTTTGATCAGTCTCACGTCGGTGATACCGACCTTCGCGATCGTGCAGTTCCAGGTGTCGGTTACGTATCTGATCGCGTTGAGCCTGATCCTGACCGGGCCGTTGCAACTGTCGTTCACGCGCTTCATTTCGGACCGGCTGTTCGAGAAGCGCGACGATCTGGTGCTGTCGAACTATAACGGCGTGGTGCTGGTGTCGTCGCTGCTGGCGGCCGCGGTCGCCGTGATCGCGATGCTGGTCGGGTTTCGCAGCGAGCCGCTGATCTACCGTCTGTTGATGATCACGGGCTTCGTGGTGGTCAGCAATATCTGGATCGCCGTCATTTTCCTGTCCAGCGTGAAGCAGTACCGGCAGATTCTGCTGGTGTTCTTCGTCGGCTATGCGTGCGTGGTGTGTCTCGCGCTGGCGTTGAACGGCTATGGGCTGGTCGGTCTGCTCGGCGGATTCGTGGCGGGGCATATCGTGCTGCTGGCCGGTCTGTCGGGGCTGATCTATCGCAACTACCGCTCCGAGCGGTTCATTTCGTTCGAAGTGTTCGAGCGCCGTTTCGCCTATCCGAGTCTGGCGCTGGTCGGGCTGCTGTTCAATATCGGCGTGTGGCTCGACAAGTTCATGTTCTGGTATTCGCCGGGCACGGGCACCCGCGTGATCGGGCCGCTGCATGCGTCGGTGATTTACGACATTCCGATTTTTATCGCGTATGTGTGCGTGATGCCGGGCATGGCGACCTTCCTCGTGCGGATCGAAGCGGATTTCGTCGAGTATTACGACGCGTTCTACAACGCGGTGCGCAGCGGCGCCACGCTACGTCATATCAACGAAATGCGCGACATGATGGTCGGCAGCGTGCGCGCCGGCCTGTACGAGATCATCAAGGTGCAGACCATCGTGCTGTTGCTGATCATCGCCTTCGGCGAGCGTGTGCTGGCTTCGCTCGGCATTTCGCCGCTGTATCTGCCGCTGCTCGTCGTCGACGTGGTATCGGCGAGTCTGCAGGTGCTGCTGCTCGGACTGCTCAACGTGTTCTTCTATCTGGACGGACGGCGCATGGTGCTGCGGCTCACCGCCGGGTTCGTGCTGCTGAACGGACTGTTCACCGGCATCACGCTCAGGCTCGGTCCCGACTACTACGGCTACGGTTTCGCGCTCGCGTTGCTGGTCGTGGTGGTAGCGTCCGTCAAAGTGCTCGATAGAAAATTCATGTCATTGGAATACGAAACGTATATGTTGCGGGGTTGAAGGAGCGGCGCTGCCGTTTTCGATTCAAGATCGTGGCTGGCCTGCCGTTCATACGGTGAGAGCCAGACGCGTTGTGTGAATCGAAGCGGCGTGTCTGCGCCTTGCCCTTGTATCGTTCGACTCCGGATTCCAATATGTTTCAGCTTTTCCTTGGCCCCTTGCGCCGGGCTGCCCGCGCGTGTCTTGCCATCGAGCTGCGTCGCGCGGGTTGTCGCAGGTTGGGTTGGCGCGGCGCGGTGGTTGTCGTTGCGGCGGGTTTGCTGGCCGCGTGCGGCGGCGGTGGCGGCGGTTCGGGCGGCGCCGCGTCGGGCGCCGCGACCGCCGGGTCGGCGACGCCTTCCGGCGGCAGCACCGCTACGCCGACGCCCCCTGCCTCGATCACCACACCGGCGACGCCCGCGCCCGTGATCGCGGCGGCGCGTACGCTGCCGGTCGCGCCGGTTTGGGCCGTGTATTACGGCGATGCGAGCGGGCTCACCCTCAGCCAGGTGGCGTCGACCTTCAAGCTGATCGTGATCGACGCGGACCCCGGCACCGGCACGCCGGCGTTCTCCGCCGCGCAGATCGCGGCATTGAAGGCGAACGGCGCGAAAGTGTTGAGCTACCTGAATCTCGGCGCCTGCGAGAAATCGCGCACCTACTGGAGCACGGTGCCGTCCGGTTTCGTGTCGTGCGGCGCGAATACCGCCGCGCAACTCGGCAAATATTCGGGCTTCCCGGAGTACTGGATGAACCCCGCCAACGCCGACTATCAGAACCTGATCGTGAATTACGTCGCGCCGCGTCTCGCGGCCACCGGCGTGGACGGCTTCATGCTGGATAACTTCGAGATCGTCGGACACGGCACCAATACGTCGGCCGGTCCGTGTGACGCCACCTGCGCGCAAGGCGGCCTCGATCTCGTCAAGCAACTGCGCGACCGTTTCCCGAATCTGGCGTTGGTGCCTAACGCGGCGCCGGTGCAGGTCATCAACGGGAGCAGCGGTGGGGTGGCGTTTCCGTTGCTGATCGACGGTGTGCTCGCGGAGCAGGTCTATCTGCCGTCGGTGAGCACGTCGCTCGTGCAGCAGTTGCAGTCGTGGCAAAGCACGGAGCAGAACCTCGGGCGCAGCGGTTTTTTCGTCGGCTCGCTCGACTACACGTCGTCATGCACGGCGTCGTCGAGCGCGCAAACCGCGTGGACGGCGGCGCGTCAGGCGGGGTTTAGTCCGTCGATTTCGACCGAGGCGCTGGACAGTATCTGCTGGTGGTCGTTTCTGACTTCCGGTAGCTAGTAGCTAAGGCGGCGAGGCGCGCACAGCACGCGCAAGGCGGGCGGATTCGCTCGAAAATATTTAAGAGGGACGGGGTTTGGCTCAGCACGATGACGACCGGCGCTTTTCATTGCGCCACTTACTAGGCCTGATTAGCCGCTTCGCACGCATGGCCGCGTTCGGCGCGCTGGCGTCGGTGGCGCATGCGCAAGACGCGGTGAGCACGCCGGCGGGGCCTTCGATCGCGCTGTTCTATGGCGCGAATCCGCCGGTCGATGAATTGGCGCGCTTCGATGTGGTCGTGGTCGAGCCCGATGCGCGGTTCGATCCGCGCGCTCATCGGAAAACGCATCCCGCGTGGTTCGCCTATGTCAGCGTCGGCGAGGTGAACCCGGATCGCACTTATTTCAGCGCGATGCCGAGCACGTGGCTGCCGGCAGTCAACGAGGCGTGGGCTTCGCACGTGGTCGACCAGACGGCGCCCGAGTGGCCCGCGTTTTTCGTCGACAAGGTGATCGCGCCGTTGTGGAAAAAGGGCTATCGCGGCTTCTTCCTCGACACGCTCGACTCCTATCAACTGATCGCTAAAACCGACACCGCGCGCGCCGCGCAGGAAGCCGGCATGATCCGCGTGATCCGCGCGATCAAGTCGCGTTATCCGAAAGCCAGGCTCATTTTCAACCGCGGTTTCGAGATCTTGCCGCAGGTCCACGATCTCGCCTACGTGGTCGCGTTCGAGTCGCTGTATCGCGGCTGGGACGCGAGCAAGCAGGCTTATACCGAGGTGCCGCAAGCCGACCGCGACTGGCTGCTCGGGAAGGCCGCGACGATCCGCGAGCAATACCGGCTGCCGGTGCTGTCGATCGACTATTGCGATCCCGCCGACACCGCATGCGGACCCGCCACGGCGGCGCGTATCGCGGCGGACGGGATCGTGCCGTACGTCACCGACGGCGATCTCGCCACGGTCGGCGTGGGTCCGGCCGAACGGCCGTGACCGCGCGGGCGTCAGGCGCACGCCGGCCGGTAGTTCAAATCATCTGAAAACGGGGAGTGGGACATGGTCATGAAAGGCACGATTCTGGTAACCGGCGGCGCGGGCTTTATCGGCTCGCATACGTGCGTGGAATTGTTGAACGGCGGCTACGATGTGGTGGTGGTCGATAACCTCGTCAACAGTAACCGCGAGTCGCTCGCGCGGGTCGAACAGATCACCGGCAAGCGCGTGGCGTTCTACGAGAACGATTCGCGCGACAAGGCCGTGTTGCAGCGTATTTTCGACACGCATCCGATCACGGGGGCGATCCACTTCGCGGCATTGAAAGCGGTGGGCGAGTCGGTCAGCAAACCGCTCGAGTACTACGACAACAATCTCGGCAGTTTGCTGACGTTGCTCGGCGTGATGCGGGACCGCAACGTGAAGCAGTTCGTGTTCAGTTCGTCGGCCACGGTGTACGGCGTGCCGGAAACCTCGCCGATCGATGAATCGTTCCCGCTGTCCGCGACCAATCCGTACGGTCAATCGAAGCTGATCGCCGAACAGGTGCTGCGCGATCTGCAGCTAGCGGATGCGTCGTGGCGGATCGCCACGCTGCGTTACTTCAATCCGGTCGGCGCGCATGAAAGCGGGTTGATCGGTGAAGATCCGGGCGGCATTCCGAACAACCTGATGCCGTATGTCGCGCAAGTCGCGGTCGGCAAGCTCGAGAAGCTGCGCGTATTCGGTGGCGACTACGACACGCCGGATGGCACCGGCGTGCGCGATTACATTCACGTGGTCGACCTGGCGCGCGGCCACCTGGCCGCGCTCGATGCGCTCGTGCAGCGCGATGCGAGCTTCGTTGTGAATCTCGGCACGGGGCAGGGCTATAGCGTGCTGGACGTGGTGCGCTCGTTCGAGAAGGCCTCCGGCAAGCCGGTGCCCTACGAGATCGTGGCGCGCCGTCCGGGCGACGTCGCTTCGTGTTTCGCCGATCCGGCGGCCGCCGAGCGGCTGCTCGGCTGGCGCGCGCAATACGGTATCGAACGCATGTGCGCCGACCACTGGCGCTGGCAGTCGACCAATCCCGCCGGTTACGCCTGAAACCTGAATCGATTCGAAGCGGTTCGCTTCATCCCCATCATCCTGAAGTAGGAAAGCAAACACTATGTGCGGCATTGTCGGCGCGGTAGCGCAACGTAACATCGTACCGGTCCTGATCGAAGGACTGCGGCGCCTCGAATATCGCGGCTACGACTCCTGCGGTGTCGCCGTGCTGGCCGATGGCGGTCCGCGTCGCGCGCGCAGCACCGCGCGCGTCGCCGACCTCGAAACGCAAACGCTCGACACGCAGCTCGAAGGCGGCACGGGCGTTGCACATACGCGCTGGGCGACGCACGGCGCGCCGGTGACGGACAACGCGCATCCGATTTTCTCGAAGGACGAGTTGGCGCTGGTGCATAACGGCATCATCGAAAACTATGAGCCGTTGCGCGAGATGCTGCGTGGTAAGGGCTATGTTTTCGTTTCGCAGACCGATACCGAAGTGGTCGCGCATCTCGTGCATAGCCTTTATCGCGGCAACCTGTTCGCAGCGGTTCGCGAGGCGGTGACGCACCTGGAAGGCGCTTACGCGATTGCCGTGGAGCACAAGGATCATCCGTCGCTGGTGGTCGGCGCGCGCCAGGGGTCGCCGCTGGTGGTTGGGCTGGGCGACGGCGAGAATTTTCTCGCTTCCGACGCGCTCGCGCTGGCCGGCACGACCGAGCGTTTCATCTTCCTCGAAGAGGGCGATGTCTGTGAGTTGACGCTGGCGGGTGTGCGGATTATCGGCCGCGACGGTGCCGATGCCCAGCGCGAAGTGCGCGTGGTGACAGCGTATGGCGGTGGGGTTGAACTCGGGCCGTACCGTCACTTCATGCAGAAGGAAATCTTCGAGCAGCCGCGCGCGATTGCCGACACGGTTCCGCAAGGCGATTCGTTCGATGCGGCGCTGTTCGGCGAGCGGGCGGCGGCTGAGTTTGCTGGCATCGACAGTTTGTTGATTCTGGCGTGCGGCACGAGCTATTACTCGGGGCTGACCGCGAAATATTGGCTTGAGTCGATCGCGAAGATTCCGACTCAGGTCGAGATTGCCAGCGAATACCGTTACCGTGAGTCGGTGCCGAATCCGAAGGCGCTGGTGGTGGTGATTTCGCAATCCGGTGAGACAGCGGATACGCTGGCTGCGTTGAAGCATGCGCAGTCGCTTGGGCATACGCATACGCTGTCGGTGTGCAATGTGGCGACGAGTGCGATGGTGCGGCTGACGTCGTTGTCGTTTCATACGCACGCGGGACGTGAGATTGGGGTGGCGTCGACCAAGGCGTTTACTACGCAGTTGGTGGCTTTGTTCGTGCTCGCCGTTACGTTGGGGAAGATTCGCGGTGCGGTGAGCGCGAGCGATGAGGCTGATTACGTGCGTCAGTTGCGTCATCTGCCGGCGGCGTTGAATGCGGTGCTCGCACTGGAGCCGCAGATTATCGGGTGGGCGGAGAAGTTTGCTGCCAAGGAGAGTGCGCTGTTTCTCGGACGCGGTGTGCATTATCCGATCGCGTTGGAAGGGGCGCTTAAGCTTAAGGAGATCTCCTATATTCATGCCGAGGCTTATCCGGCTGGGGAGCTTAAGCATGGGCCGCTCGCGCTGGTTACCGATGCGATGCCGGTGGTGACGATTGCGCCGAATGATGCGCTGCTTGAGAAGCTGAAGTCGAATCTGCAGGAAGTGAAGGCGCGAGGTGGGGAGCTTTATGTGTTTGCCGATGCGGATACGCGGATTAGTAGCGAGGCGGGGATTCATGTGATCCGGATGCCGGAACACTATGGGCCGCTGTCGCCGATTCTGCATGTGGTGCCGTTGCAGTTGCTGGCTTATCACACGGCTTGTGCGCGAGGGACGGATGTGGATAAGCCGAGGAATCTGGCGAAGTCGGTGACGGTGGAGTGAGGGGGGCGTTTCCGAGTAGGAGGACCTATCCGTGATTTTGTGGGCGAGGCATATCATGAAGGATGAAAATCATTGATATGTCCTCGAAGGACCTTGGGGGACGAAGTATCCGGCCAACGTGCAATCCTGGCAGCGCGCCTGGGAACACGTGAACAGCGAGGCCGAGCCAATCACCGTCCCGCTCAGGCGTGAATCAGAAGGGCCTCGCTCCAGTGTTAGCAGTAAGACATGCGTAGACCAGACAAGCCGCAAAAAAAATGAACACTACGCCTGCAATAGCATGTGCTGCACGGCTCACCTTATCAACCCGGGTGAATAGCGTGCTCCCCAAAAGCAGAAGTCCTACCCCTGTGAAGAAATCGCTCGTCATTCCGCTGATGCCTCCGGCTTCAAGGCTATCTACGAAGCTCAGATATTTAAAACTCAGGAGACGCCGAACCTGGTCAATCGATTTGATGTCGACAATCGTTCCAATGACGAATAGCAGCCCGATCAACGACACAACGCTGGCCAAGAAAATCAAAAGTATCTTTGCTCGATTTTTCATTAGTCAGGCTACGGTGTAATAAGCTTCGCATTGGGCGTACACGACGATAGCGATGATGGCCAGAGACATCGTGAGCATGTAGGCAAAGCGCCTTTTCGTTGCGAAAGCTCCGAACGAAACCATGCCTACTACCGCACAGACAATTGCAATAAGGAACACGTAGAAGCGGCTTGCCAGCAATTCGGTCTGTGGTGTTCCGCGGTCGACATGATTGAGCCAATGCCACGTGATGGGTTTCAAGGCGATTGCCTCGCTCATGACGGATGGTTTGAACAGAAGCCATAAGGGTGGGGCGCCTGCGCCGATATAGCACAGTACCAGCGCCACGATGACGGCAATTGCAGTCTTAAGTCTCATATGTTGTTGAATTCAAGGAATTTCCAGCGAAGATGCAGGCTCATTGTGCCCCAAACGTCTGAGTCCCAGCCGTGATAGGTTCCATAGAGCCGTTGGTAAAGCCATTGCCCGTTTCTCCGCTCGTAGGTAGCTGCACCGACGGGCACGCCTAGATAAAGCGAACTCTCGCGATTGCCGGCATTCGTTGCGCGAAGCCACTTGCCCAACAGGAGTTTGGACATGATCTTGCGAGGGTTGGATTCGAGACCAGGAAAGTTGCCTTGCATGATTTCGACCCGGCTCACGCTAGCAGAGGTGACGACCTGTACATGCCCCTTGTTAAATTCGAGAAACAGGTCGCCGGGGAGCAGGTCTTTGTCGGCAACCGCTACGCAGTTTCTCGCAATGTCACTTGCCCCAGATGCTATCGCCACGTCGATTGCGAAACCTGAGGGCGTAGGCGGGCCGGATTTGTCTCCGGACTGATAGTCCTTATCGATATTCTTGAAGACGACAGATTGAGTCTGAATTTTTAGAGGTAATTTGTTGCGCGATGCAAATTCAATCAATACTTCGAATGCAAAGTCTTCGCAGGTAAACCGATTTGCGTCCTTGCCACCTGTCGGCGAACCATCAATGGGTTCCGTCGAGAGGTTGGCCATATCCACCTTGCGAGCAGCAATCTCCTTTGCTAACGCCGGGACCGCCGCATGGTATTGCGTAATCCAGCTAGCATTCCAAAGTTGTTTATGAACCCAGTACACCTTGCACTGAACAGTGACCGGGCTCTTGTCAGCTTGAGGCGTCAGCGTTCCGCTTCCTAACTGCATTATTCGGCCCCCGCGGCGTGCAACAGGAATTGCACTTCATGTGCGCTGTCTGCGGACACTAACTGGGTGATGCCGGCGCTGGATGTGACGCCCTGAACGGTTTGACCGTCCGAAGACTTGAGCATATAAGGCAGGCCTTCCACCGGTTCGCCATCGCTATTGATAATGCGAAAATGCTGGTCGTGAGCATTTGCCTCTTGTTCGAACGTCTTTCCATTTGGCGCGTAGCCCATCGCACCGAGCTCTTGAGTTTCGAAGCTCTGGTACATGTCCGACTGCGATGCAATCATAACTGGGTGTGGCTCGCACTTGCACAAGCAAATATCGCCGTCGAATGCTGCCTGCTTGCCCATCAAATCGCCTGGCCATCGTGGACCCTTCGCGACAATTTTTCCGACCGAGTTGCAAGCCGGACAAGACACTGAGCTACCCAGAAAAGCCAACTGAACGCCTTGATGGGTCATGCCCGGATTGCCATCCGTAATTGTCCCGTTTTGTGACGATTGATCCCCGACCTTGAGATAGTGCCGTTTCATTTCCCGAACCCGATATCTTATCGTCAGAACAATACCGACTGACGTCATCAGATGGCAAGAAAATCATCGGCTAGCAATCGAATTCATGCGTTTCGCATGTGGTTATGAACCGGGCGGTGCGGCAGACAGATGGCGTGCTTGAGAAAATGACGCCGTATATGCCGGCAGAAATTTCGGCTCACGGTTCGTCAAGTCGTCGAGCAAGTGCGACATATCGACAAGCCGCTACGCGATTCAATGTCGAACTTTTCCCCGAGGATTGCCATGTGCCATATACCGCGAGCAACGCTGCACTCAAGGCCTCCTGCCTCTGCCTTTCCAACAAACTTTGTCACGCGATTTCGTTCAGGTCGCCCGTCTCATCGTCGAGCGCTACAAGCAGCACACCCTTTGCTGTGCCCGGGCGTTGCAGCACCGTCGCAGTCCGCAACTACGCGCACGCCGGGCACTTCCCATCAAGCGTCCCCTACCCAGAAACCCTCTCACAAAACCGCCTAATCCCCTCACACGCCCGCTGCAACACCGCACTCTCCAGCGCATAAGCAATCCGCACATATGGCCCAAGCCCAAAAGCACTGCCGTGCACGGTCGCCACGCCTGCCTCGTCCAGCAGTGCATTCACCACATCCTCATCCGACAGCAGCCGTCTCCCCCCAGCCGTAACCTTCCCAATCAACCCCTCACAAGAAGCAAACGCATAGAACGCACCCTGCGGAACCTCACAACGCAACCCCTCAGTAGCATTAATCTCCCGCACCAAATGATCGCGCCGATGCTGAAAAACCGACCGCGACTCCCACACAAACTGTCGCGAACCATTCAGCGCAGCCAACGCAGCATGCTGCGAAATAGTCGACGCCCCCGAAGTCTGTTGCCCCTGCAACTTCTCCATCGCATCAATAAGCCACTTGGGCCCAGTTCCAAAACCAATCCGCCAACCCGTCATCGCATACGCTTTCGATACGCCATTCATCGTCAGCACACGCTCACGCAACCTTGGCTCGACCTGAGCCAACGTAAAAAACGTCAGCCCATCGAAAATAAGGTGCTCGTAAATATCATCCGACAGCACCATGACGTGTGGATGCGAAAGCAGTACCTCAGCCAAAGCCTCCAGCTCGCCACGACTGTAAACAGCCCCCGTAGGATTGGACGGCGAGTTGAGAATCAACCACCGCGTGCGCGTCGTAATCGCGCCTTCCAGCAAAGCGGGCGTAATCTTGAACCCACTCTCCACACCACATTCAACAACGACGGACTTCCCGCCGCACAGTTGCACGATCTCCGGATAGCTCACCCAATACGGTGCCGGAATAACGACCTCATCGCCTTCATTGAGCGTCACGGCAATAGCATTAAAAATGACCTGCTTTCCGCCATTGCAAACAATGGTCTGACGCCAGTCGGTATCGAGTCCATTCTCGCGCCGGAATTTATCCGCGACCGCTTCGCGCAAGGCCCGCATTCCAGCGACCTGCGTATAGCGAGTATGCCCATGCCGAATGGCGGCAATACCTGCCTCTCTCACATGCGCCGGGGTATCGAAGTCCGGTTCGCCCGCGCTGAGCGATATCACGTCGGCACCTTGCGCGCGCCGGGCGGCAACCCGGTCCATCACACCGTAGGTGGCCGAAGGCCTCGCCGATGCCAGAAAGCGATTGAGTTCGTTCACGCTGGTTGCCATCAGACTTGTCTCCACTTCAACAAACCGAGAAGATCGAGCGTGGTGCGACCGTTGCCGAGCGCGTCCATCATCTTCGCTTCTTTTTCCGCGCGAGCTTTGCCGTCAGCCAGTGTTGTCTCGACACTCGCGGCGGGAATAACAACGACACCGTCATCGTCAGCAACGACAAGGTCGCCTGCAGTGACCGGCGTACCGGCCAAACTGAACGGCAAACCAACAGACGGCGCGCTGTCCTTCAACGTGCCACGAACCGAGACGCCCCGAGCAAACACGGGAAAACGCCGCGCGGTCATGGCCGCGATGTCTCGCACACCACCGTCGATCACCAACCCCACCACGCCCGCCGCCTCGGCCGCGACAGTGAGTACCTCGCCCCAATACCCCGCGACAAAGCCGGATGCCGACACGACAAGAACACTGCCTCGCGGCACGCGTTCCATGGCGATGTGAATCGCCAGATTGTCGCCCGGCGCGCATTCGACCGGATAGGCCGCGCCCGCGACACACGCTCCTGCCCAGACTGTCCGGATAGCGGGATCGACAGAAGTGGTCGACTGGCCGGATGCTTCATACAACGTCGACGTGCCGAGTCGGCGAGCCAGTTCGAGCGCGGCGTCGTCGTAGTTCATCACGGTGTTCGTCATCATGCTTTCCGTTGGAGTGTGTGATAGCCAAGCTCGGCGCGCGCCTCGCGAATCGTCGCGCCCGTTGCAATGCGCTCGCGGATAGCGCACTCGACGGCTTCGATCTGCCGCGCGGTCTTGGCGACTTCGTACGCCCGTGCACGCGGCACGATCACCACGCCGTTTGCGTCCGCAATCACAATGTCGCGCGAGGCGACCCGCACCGTTCCTATCGCGATGGTGGTGTTGACCGACTCGACCTGCACACGGTCCTTGCCTGTGCGCATGAAACGACCGGCCGTGAAGAGGGGATAGCCATCGTCGAGCGCCTGGCTGACGTCACGACAAACGCCGTCGATGACCGTGGCGGCGATGCCGCGCAGACCCGCATACCGGGTCATGATGTCGCCCCACACAGTACAGTCGGTTCGACCGTCGTTATCGATCACGACGACGTCACCCTCGGCGACGTCGTCGATAAAATCGCCGACGGTGCCCGGCGGCACAGCCGCGGGAACGTATTTCACGGTGAAGGCCGGTCCCACGACGAGATGTGCATAGTCGGCGAGCGGCGCGATGCCGAGTGCCTGGCCATGCAGACCAAGCTTGTCCATCGCGTCGGAGACGCTGGGCGTATCGAGGCCGGTGAAGAGCGCGACCCGTGCCTCGTCTTCCGCGTGCGCTTTCCTGGGATTCGTCATGTGCATTACTCGCGAAAGTTATTGAGCGCGGATTGCTTCGAACTCTTTGTCGTGCATGACCTCGGCGACCGAGCGCCCCGCACGAACGGCGGTGACCATACCGTCCTGGCGGTGCGTAATTCTTTCGCCGAGCTCCAGCACTTCTTCGATTCGCGACGCGGGCACGAACACCGTGCCGCAGCGGTCGGCTATCACGTAGTCATCCTCGTGCACGGTGACGCCGGCAATCTGCACCGGCTGTCCCGAGTCGATCTGAACGACCCGGTTTCTCGCGCTAATCATCGTGATGCCGCGGCCATAAACCGGGTAGGCGATGGACTCGCTTCCTTCAATATCGCGGCTCACGCCATCGATAATCGAACCGCGAATCTTTTTCGCCATTGCGGCGTTCGCGAGAATGTCGCCCCAGCAGGAGATACCTTCAAGGCCGCCCGCGATGACGAGAACGCGATCGTCGGTGGTGACCGCATCGACGACCGGCGTAATCAGATGAGCGGTCGGCGCCGAATCGGTTTTGGGGCCAAGCTGAATGGTGCTGGCCCGGCCGACGATCTTCGGACAGTCCCACAGCGGGCGAAGGCCATACGTCGCGCCTTGAATGCCGAGAAAATCGAGCGCATCGGAGATCGTGTTGGTATCGAGCGAAGCAAGCCGGTCGAGCGTGGAAGTGCGGTTCATGACGAGGGTCCGGTTGGGCAGTGACGCAATCGTCGACTTCCTCGGCTGATATGTAAATTCGCCGTTGAATATCTCTCTGATACGATTTACGGATGAAGCAGGGCGGCCGTTTGCAGGCATAAAGACTGACCGATCGGCTCAACCGACCATCGCTCACACGCCAAGGGGCTTTGACATGACCACCATCGATTTCCGCCTCATCCGTCAACTCTGGATGTTCCTTGCCGTCGCCGAAGAAAAGCACTTTGGGCGTGCGGCGGAACGGTTGAACATGTCGCAGCCGCCTCTAACGGAACAGATCAAGGTGCTGGAGCAATCGCTGAAGCTAACGCTGTTCGAACGCTCTCGCCGAGGCACTCAACTGAGCGCGGCCGGCGCCGCGATTTTGCCGGCGGTCCGGCAGTTCGCCGATCAGGTGGAGCGTCTTGAACGTGTCGTGCGGGAAGTCGCGGCCGGTCAGACTGGTGTCCTGCAGGTGGGCGCGATTACGTCGGCCATGCTTGAAACGGTGCCGGCCGTATTGAACGCGTTGAAGCGCGACTATCCGAACCTGGCGGTGTTTATTCGGGAGATCGATAGCGTCGAGGCGATCCCCGCGCTGGAGGCGGGCGAGCTCGATGTCGCGTTTGTGAGGCTGGACGGGAACGTGGGGCATGGAATCGCGACGCTGCCGATTGCCGAAGATCGGCTCGCGGTTGCGGTGCCGCGAGACCATCCGCTGGCGGCACTTTCTCGCGTGCGTTTGCGCTCGCTCGCCGACGAATCGCTCGTCATGTCATCGCGGCAGATCAGTCCGGCTTACTTCGATTTTCTGACTGCGGTTTGCCAGTCGCACGGTTTCGCGCCGCGTGTGCTGCATGAAGTCCGCTCGGTGACGTCGCAAATCGCCTACGTGGGATGCGGTCAGGGCGTCGCGCTCGTGCCGTCGTCGATGCGAAAACTGGCTTCGGAAAATGTGGTGATTCGCCCGCTGAAGGAGCGCGTCATGGTCGTGACGGCCGCGCTTGCGTGGAACGCGAACCGGCATCATCCGATGGTCGACGCGGTGGTGTCCTGGGCGAAAGACAACACCGCCCGGAAGCAGAAGAAGGTCCAGGCGTCTGGCGCGTGATGGGCATCGGTCATGCCCAACATCGTCTTACTCGGGTACTACGTCGCCGATAAATAAAGCAATCCGTTTCCACATTTCAACCGGATTGGAGTACATCGGAAAATGGCCCGAGTGCGCTATGGAGGCCAGCGTCACGCCCGATTCCTGCAAATGCGGCAGATACGAGAGGCCGGCGTTCTGCTCGCCGAACATAAACATCTTCCGGCACGGCAGATCGACAAACCGGGTCAACAGATCGCCGTGGTCGGAGAGATGCACCATCGACGTAAAGATGCCGCGCACGGCTCCCGCGCGCACTTTGTGCCGCAGGCTCGCCGCGTAGAGCGAACTCGAGAAGTCGGGCGCGCCCCAGTTGCGGTCGACGAAGTCGGCAAAGAACTGCTGCGGGTCGTCAGACGGATGACTCACGATTTGCCTGCTCAGAAAGCAGTCCTCGGGCGCCACGTTGCCTTCGATGTCGATGAAGCTCAACACGCGTTCGCGCTCTTCATGAGCGAGCATCAACGACGTCAAGCCACCCATCGAATGTCCGACCAGATGGAAGCGCTGAACGTCCAGACGGTTCAGCACGGCGCGCGCCGTATCGACGAGAAAGGGGATGGATAGCGCGGACAGGTCGCCGCATTCGCTCTCGCCGCAGCCCGGCGCGTCGTAGGCGACAAACGGGCGACCGGCGAACGCGGGCAATCGGGCGATATCGGCATAGTCTTCTTTCGTGGAGCCGAAGCCGTGGAGAAAGACAATCGGCTCGCCGGTCCCCGATCTGTGCAGCGATGAAATGTTCAAGTCCACGCCTCGAACGTTCAGTTCAAGCTTTTCCCGCTTTGTGTCCAGCATCAATGTCTCCACGAGTGACGGCGAGAGTCGCGGGCATGTTGACGGCCCGTTCATCTGAATCTCACCATACTCGCGGATTGCGCTAGCTGTGTAAATTCGCTATTTCGTAACGCTGTGATAGGAATTTGATCGGGATTCGGCGGATGGAGCGCAATCGCCGAGCGATACAAAGCGCCATGTCGACGACTACCGCGTTCAGCGAGGCTATCGCAACTGCGTCACCGCAATCAGCAACACCATGCTCCCAATCGCACCGTCCAGCACACGCCATGCGGTAGCGCGACGAAACAGCGGCGCCATCGCCCGCGCTCCGTAACCCAGACCGACAAACCAGATCCCGCTCACCACCATCGCGCCGAGTGCGAACGCCAAGCGTGCACCTTCGGGCTCACGCGCACCGGCGGTGCCGATCAGCAAAAACGTGTCGAGATACACGTGTGGATTCAGCCAGGTAAGGGCGAGTGTCATCAGCACGATCGGCAGCGCGCGCTGCACGGGCGCCGCGCCGCTCGCTTCGGCCTGCAGCGCCGCATGGTCGGGCCGCACCGCGCGGCGCAGCGCGTTGAAGCCGAACCACGCCAGATACGCGAGCCCGACATACAGCATGGCGTGGACGAACACCGGAAAGCGTTTCACCAGCACGGATGCGCCGCCGACGCCCGCGCCGATCAGAATGAAGTCCGACAGCGCGCACAGCGCGACAATCTTGCCGACGTGCGAGCGCATGATGCCCTGACGCAGCACATAAGCGTTCTGGGCGCCGATCGTGACGATCAGCGAGGCGCACAAGGCGGCGCCGTGGGAAAAAGACAGCCAGTTCATGAATCGATCCAGTAGACGGGAGAGGCGAACGGGGCTAGTCTGCGGTTTCGCCTATCATAAGAGAAGCTAATTTACTTAATGCCGATTAAGGAACGCTAATGCTCGACTATGCTTTGCTCGATGCGCTCGCCGCCGTGGTGCGGCACGGCTCGTTCGACCGCGCGGCCAGCGAATTGAACGTGACGCCGTCCGCGGTCTCGCAGCGGGTCAAGCTGCTGGAGGAGCGGGTCGGCAGCGTGCTGGTCAAACGCGGCCAACCGTGTGTTGCGACCACCTCGGGCGCGCTGCTGTGCCGCCACACCGAACGCGTGCAATTGCTGGAGGCGGAGCTGACCGGCCGCCTGCCGGCACTACCTGGCGCGTTGGTCGAGCCGTGGCCGGCGCTGCGTGTGGCCGTCAACGACGACAGCGTCGGCACCTGGTTCATCGACGCGGTGGCGCCGTTCTGCGTCGAAAGGGAAATGCTGCTCGATCTGGTGGTGGACGATCAGGACCACACCGCGCAGCGGATTCGCGACGGCAGCGTGCAAGGCGCCGTCACCACGCAGGCCGAGCCGGTGCAGGGCTGCCGCTCCACGCGTCTTGGGCGCATGCGCTATCTGGCGGTGTGCTCGCCGGCGTTTCAGGCGCGCCATTTTGCCGACGGCGTGACGCGCGAGAGCTTGCGGCGAACGCCGTGCGTCGACTTCAATCCAAAGGATCAGTTGCAGAAACGCTTCATGCGCCGGATCACGCGAGCGGAACTCGATCCGCCGTTGCACTGGATTCCGCATGTGGCTGGTTTTTTGCGCGCTTGTGTGACGGGACTCGGCTGGGGCATGTGCCCGGAACGGATGATCGCCGCGCATCTGGCCAATGGTGAACTGGTGGAGATCACGCCCGGCAAGCATATCGATGTGGATCTCTACTGGCAGAGCTGGCGATTGTCGATCGGCTGGCTCGACGATTTCGGCGCGGTGCTGCGCCAGCGGGCCGCCGAGTTTCTCGACTGAAGCGCGGGGCGGCCGCCCCGCGCTGCATCAACCCGCCGGCGGGCTACGTTCTTCGAGCACGTAGCCCATGCCGCGCACCGTGTGGATCAGCTTCGGCTCGTAGTTATCGTCCACCTTCGCACGCACGCGGCGGATCGCGGCGTCGACCACGTTGGTATCGCTGTCGAAATTCATGTCCCAGACCTGCGACGCGATCGTCGAGCGCGCGAGTATTTCGCCGCGCCGGCGCATGAGCAGCCATAGCAGCGAGAATTCCTTCGCGGTCAGCAGGATCTTGTCGCCCTGGCGCGTGGCCTTGCGGCGCGTCAGATCGAGCGCGAGATCCGCCACATGGAGCGACGCGGCGTCCTGCACCGGGCCGCGCGTAGCGCCGCGCCGGAAAATCGAGCGCACGCGCGCCAGCAATTCGGCGAAATCGAGCGGCTTGACCAGATAGTCGTCTGCGCCCATTTCGAGGCCGCGCACCTTGTCGTTCAGATCGTCGCAGGCGGTGAGCAGTAGCACGGGGGTGGCGTGGGTCAGGCGCAGATTGCGCAGCAAGGTCCAGCCGTCCAGACCGGGTAAGACCACGTCGAGAATGATCATGTCGTAGTCTTCGGTCAGCGCGAGATGCTGGCCGGTCACGCCGTCTTGTACCCAGTCGGCGACAAACCCCGCTTCTGTTAGACCCTTCCGAAGATACGTGCCGTTTTTCGCTTCGTTGTCGACGATCAGAATTCGCATGGTCTTTCTCCTGTTGACGCCCGCTGCGCCGCGCCGCGCGAATCGGGCGGCGTGGCGGTGCAGGGCGGTTGAGGTTGAGCTCGGCGTCGTGAGCGTGCCGGGTGCGAGCGCCTGAAGCGCAGGGGCTGCAGGCAGCACGGCTGGCGAAGATGGGTCGATTCAAGGCCCTTTCGTGTCGTTAGACATGCATGTGAAACGATTATAGGAAGAGATTTTTTTGAGACGATTTATAACTCTGTCAGGTAGAGAAATTTATAACGGTATCCTTAGTATGTTATCGAGTTATACCACGGCAGGATATGAGTGGGCTGTCGAGTTGGGAATGGCGAAGGCGGGCGGTAGAGGTCGGCGTCGCGACCGTGAGGGCGGTGCGGGTTGTAGAGGTCGCCTATTAAAAGCGGCGGCGTACGAGGGCTCAGGCGCCAGCTCGGCAAGCTTCAGGCAGCGGTGTGACAGCCGCGAGATTCAGCGGAGCGCAGCGCGCGTCGGCCTGAACGTCACAACGCTGCGTCCGCGTCGGAACGTCACGTTGAAAGTGGGTTGCCAGTTCGAGCGATAGCAGACCGTGTACGAGTGTCGGCTCGTCACAAGCCTGCCGCGGCCAGATGACGGCGGCCTCGCGTTGCGCCGCCACGCCGTCGAACAGATGCGCGGGCTGGTTGAGCCAGAACGCCAGCGAGCCGATAACGATCGAGACCACGCCGCCGGCGAGCGACAGCGTCTCGCCCTGGCGTCGGAAGAAGCAGCGTATCGACGCAAGCGACACGACCGCCCTCGAATTCGGAATGCGTGTCGCCATGTCGCGCGTGGGTCGAGTACGTCGCATGAGTTACGTCCCGGAGTCAGGAATTGTCATCGTAGGAGGGCGTCGCCCATAGCAGGATGAGCGGCACATGACAATTTCGTCATGTTCGCGCGTGCCGGGGATTCCCGCGATTCGCATCGACGTTTTTACCCGCGGGGGCCTTCTTCCTGTCTCCACGCGGCGCCGACGGATACCCGGAAAGCCTTATGGATCGGACCTTCACGGTTACATCGTCCGAGATCGAAGTAAAGGTTGGGCGGTCGATATTTTTGCCTGCGCCGATTGTCTTTACAGTGGCGTCCAGACATCTCAAAAAAGTGGACGCCGCACCCCCGCGGCGAGCCATCGTGAATGACCTGGCCGTGACAGGAGTCGGAGACAATGAGCAGCAACGGCATTACCCAAGTCGAAACATTCGGTTTCGAACGCATCCCGGATCGCTCGCGTTACGCGCGGCCGATCGACCTCTTCCGCTTGCTGTTCGGCGGTTGCAATACTTTCTCGACGTCGGTACTGGGCAGTTTTCCCGTGCTGCTCGGTCTATCGTTCAAGGCCGGCGTCTATTCGATCGTGCTCGGTGTGCTGATCGGCTCGTGCATTCTTGCGCCGATGAGCCTGTTCGGTCCGCGTAACGGCACCAGCGATCCGGTGTCGTCCGGCGCGCATTTCGGTATTCACGGCCGGATCGTCGGCTCGTTTCTCGCGTTGCTGACTTCGGTCGCGTTCTTTTCGCTGGCGGTGTGGAGTTCGGGCGATGCGCTGGTGGGCGGCGCGAATCATCTGCTCGGCCTGCCGGTCAACTGGATGACACTGAGCTTCGCGTACGGCCTGTTCGCGGTGCTGGTGCTGACGGTGTGCATCTACGGCTTCCGCTTCATGCTGTGGGTCAACAAGATTGCCGTGTTGGCCGCGAGCCTGCTGTTCGTGGTCGGTATCGCCGCGTTCGCCGGGCCGTTCGATAGCGCGTACGCCGGCAAGGTCGCGCTCGGTTCGGTCGGTTTCTGGCCGGCCTTCGTCAGCGCCGTGCTGGTCGCGATGAGCAACCCCGTGTCGTTCGCGTCGACGCTCGGCGACTGGGCTCGCTATATTCCGCAGAACACGCCGAGAAAGCGCACGATCCTCGCGGTGATGCTCGCGCAACTCGCCACCTTCGTGCCGTTCTTCTTCGGCCTCGCGACGGCGACGATCATCGCCAGCAAGGCGCCGGATTTCATCGCGTCGAATAACTACGTGGGCGGTTTGCTGGCGATCTCGCCGAACTGGTTCTTTCTGCCAGTGTGTCTGATTGCGATTATCGGCGGCATGTCCACCGGGACCACCGCGCTGTATGGCACGGGACTCGACATGTCGAGCATGTTCCCTAAACTCTTGAACCGCGTACGCGCCACGCTGCTGATCGGCAGCCTCGCGATCGGCTTCATCTTTCTCGGCCGCTTCGCGTTCAATCTCGTCGAAAGCGTGTCGACGTTCTCGGTGCTGATCAATACCTGCAGTTGCCCGTGGATGATGATCATGATCATCGGCTTCGTCACGCGGCGCGGCTTCTATCTGTCGGACGATTTGCAGGTCTTCAATCGCGGCGGCCGTGGCGGTCACTACTGGTTCACGCATGGCTGGAACTGGCGCGCGATGGGCGCGTGGCTGCCGAGCGCGGCGATCGGTCTGTGCTTCGTCAATCTGCCGGATCAGTTCGTCGGTCCGCTCGGTCAGCTTGCCGGCGGTCTCGACATCAGCATGCCGGTCTCGCTGACGCTCGCCTGCACGTTGTATATCGCGTTGCTGCAGTGCTTTCCCGAGCCGGATGGCGTATATGGGCCGCTTGGGCGACGCTGGCTGCGAGGTGGATCGGTGGGCAATGCGGGCGTGCATCCGGTGGTGCCGGCGACTAAGCTGAAAGTAGCGGTGGCGCAGGCGGAACCCCAGACGCGGACGCAAACTCCAACGCAGCCGCGTCGCGCGGTGCGAGCGGGCAGTGAACACGGTGAAAACCGCGAAAACGAAAAAGCATTGGATACGCAGGACGCCGGTTGACGCGCATTTTCCGCGCAACCGGATCGATGAAGCACCCGGCAACAAGCATTCAAGTAGAGCAGGCAAACAAGATGAGCGAGTCAGTAAAGCGCGCGTTTGATGGAGTAAAACTGTTTCCGTTCTGGCTGGACAATCCGCGCGCGCCGGCTGTCGAACGGGAATTGATCGGTCCGACTTCGGCGGATCTGGTCGTGGTGGGCGGCGGCTTCACCGGTCTGTGGGCCGCGATTCAGGCGAAAGAAGCCGATCCGTCGCTGGATGTCGTGCTGGTCGAAGCGGGCAAGGTCGCGTACGGCGCATCGGGCCGACCGGGCGGGATCATTTCGACGTCTGTCATGCATGGCTTGCCGAACGCGACGCGCGTTTTTCCGCAAGACCTCGATGTACTCGAAAAACTGGGTCAGGAGAATCTCGACGGCTTCAAGGCGTCGTTGACGCGTTACGGCATTGAAGCCGATGTGGAATGGAACGGCGAGATGACGGTGGCGGTCGATCCGGGTCACCTCGATCATCTGAAGGGCGACTACGAGCTGCATGTGGCGCATGGTCACGACGTGGTGCTGCTGGACAGCGAGCGCGCCCGCGAGCAACTCGATTCGCCATTGTTCGCCGGCGCGATGTGGTCGCGCAATCGCAGCGGCACGATTCACCCGGCGAAGCTCGCGTGGGGGCTGAAGGCTGCCGCGCTGAAACTCGGCGTTCGACTGCATGAACATTCGCCGATCACGCGCCTCGAAGATCGCGGCGCGACGATGGTCGTGCACACGCAGGCGGGCAGCATCGTCACGCCGCGCGTGCTGCTCGGCACCGGCACCGCGGATGTCGGCGTGACCGACATCAAGCGCCGCGTGATGCAGGTGCGCGATCACATTATCGCGACCGCGCCGCTGAGCGATGAGCAGATGGCGCGCATCGGCTGGAAAAATCGGCAGGGCATCTACGACACGCGTACGCAGCTCAACTATTTCCGACTCACGAAAGATAACCGCATCATCTTCGGCGGCCGGGTGAGCTATCACTTCGGCGGCGATCCGAATCCCGCCGCGGATCGCGACGAGAGCACCTATTACAAACTCGCCGAAGCGTTTTACCGCACTTTTCCGCAACTTGACGACGTGCGCTTCACGCATGCGTGGGGCGGCCCGATCGATTACTGCTCGCGTGGCGCGGTGTTCGCGCGGCGCTATCACGGCGGCAAGAGTGTGTTCGTCGCCGGTTATACGGGCTTTGGCGTGGCGGGCAGCCGCTTCGGCGCGAAGATGGGCCTCGACATGCTGTGGAATCGCGACACGTTGATTACGTCGCTCGATATTTCGCGCAAAGGGCCCTCGTATATTCCGCCGGAACCGCTGCGCTGGATCGCCGCGAAGATCACCTTCAACGCATTCGACGGCGCCGACGATCGCGGCGGCTGGCGGCGTCTGTGGATCAATTCGATCAAGGCGCTGGGTTTTCCGATGTAACGGTTGAGCGGCGGCGGCGTTTTGTCGTTTTGTGCTTGCCGCCGGAATAAAAAAACCGCACCTTAGCGGGTGCGGTTTTCAGTGAAGCAAAGACGCGGTGAAGTGTAGGAATCAGCCGCAGTACACGATGCTGTATTTCTTGGTCGCGACCGGCATATGCCACGTGCCCGAGAAGCCCTTGTGCAGAATGAAGGCGTCGCCGACGGCATAGTGTTCGCTGCGGCCGTCGTCGCTGGTGATCACGACTTCGCCTTCAATCAGCACGCACACTTCGTGAATCGGCAGGTCGGCCAGTTTCAGCGTGCCCGCGTCGCATTGCCAGACGCCCGCGGAGAGCATGTTGGTCGCGTCGGAATACGCATTGAGCGCGTGCGGGGCTTTGGCGCCGTCGAGAATGACATCGGCCGGATCGTGCAGGGCCGGGTTCAGGCCGGTAGCGCCGGGGCCTTTAGCGTCGATGCGGGTGAAGGTGATGTTGCTCATGAGGCTCTCCTGGTTAATAGACTTGAAAATCGGGTTTCGAAGTTCTTGAATTCGACGATTCGATGCAGGGATCGAAGCTGAACCGGAGTCTGAGCCAAAGCGGCGTAGCGGTGAATTTCGATTTGAAGACATTCAGATTGAGCGGCGTCGATGTAAAGCGGGTGACGCCGCCACGGGTGCGATCCGCGCGCCCGGGATCTGACCCACCACATTTCATGTAAAGGACAAGCCCATGCAACACACCAGACAGTTTTACATCGACGGTCAATGGGTCGATCCGCTCGATCAGGGCGAGGCGAACACGCTCGACGTGATCGATCCGTCCACCGCCACCGCGTTCGAGAAAATTGCGCTTGGTAGCGCGGCGGACGTCGATCGCGCGGTTGCCGCCGCGAAGCGCGCGTTCCCCGCGTACAGCGAGACCACGATCGCGCAGCGTATCGATCTGCTGCAGGCGATACTCGACGTCTACCGCAAGCGTTACGACGACATGGTGCACGCGATCAGCCGCGAGATGGGTGCGCCGCTGCAATACGCGAACGACGCGCAGGCGTGGACCGGCGTCGCGCATCTGGAAACGATGATCCGCACGCTCGATACCTTCGACTTCGAGTCGATGAAGAACGGCATTCTGATCCGCAAGGAAGCGGTCGGCGTGTGCGGGCTGATCACGCCGTGGAACTGGCCGGCCTTGCAGATCACCACCAAGGTCGCACCGGCGCTCGCGGCCGGCTGCACGATGGTGCTCAAGCCTTCGGAACTGGCGCCGCTGTCGGGCCTGATCTTCGCGGCAATTCTCGACGAAGCGGGCGTGCCGGCCGGCGTGTTCAATCTCGTGAACGGCGAAGGCCGCACGGTGGGCGAGGCGATGTCGTGTCATCCCGACATCGACATGATGTCCTTCACCGGTTCGACGCGTGCGGGCGTGCAGGTCGCGAAGGCGGCGGCGGAGTCGGTCAAGCGGGTGCATCAGGAACTGGGCGGCAAATCGGCCAACCTGATTCTCGAAGACGCCGACTTGAAGCAGGCGGTGATGCGCGGCGCGCGGGCCTGTTTCGACAACAGCGGCCAGTCGTGCGATGCGCCCACGCGCATGTTCGTGCCGCGTGCGCGTGAGGCCGAAGCGCTGACGTATGCGAAGGAAGCGGCCGAAGCCCTGAAGGTCGGCCCGGCGAATGCCGAAGGCACCGATCTCGGTCCAGTGATCAGCGAAGCGCAGTTCGACAAGATCCAGCGTTTGATCGGCGTCGGCATGGAAGAGGGCGCCACGCTGGTGGCGGGCGGAGCGGGCCGTCCCGATGGCCTGAAAGACGGCTATTTCGTGCGCCCGACCGTATTCGGCAAGGTCACGCCGGACATGACGATCGCGCGCGAAGAAATCTTCGGACCGGTGCTGTCGATCCTTGCCTACGACTCCGAAGACGAAGCGATCGCCATGGCCAACGACAGCCTCTACGGTCTCGCCGGCTATATCCAGTCCGGTTCGATCGAGCATGCGCGCGCGGTGGCCCGGCGCCTGCGTACCGGTACGATCTATCTGAACTACGCGGACTACAATCCCGATGCGCCGTTCGGCGGCTTCAAGCAATCGGGCAACGGCCGCGAGTACGGCGAGTTCGGGCTGGAAGATTTTCTGGAGATCAAGGGCGTGGTGGGCTACGAGGGTTGAGCCCAGCCTGCGCCGACGCTGACGCTGACACGCACCTTCATGCTTTAGCGATTCAGGAATCGCTAAAGCAGTAATTCGATCGAATGAAACAGGCGGCGTTGCTCGGGTTCCTGCGAGCGCGCCGCTTCGTCGATCACTTCACGCAGACAGTCGAGAAAACACGTGGCCGCCGGACTTGTCGGCGCGCCACGGCGTGACGTGATGCTGACGATGGTTTCATCCACGGTTTCGCGCAGCGGCAGCGCCCACAGATTTTCTTTCGCGAGCGTCACTTCCGCGAGTGGCCACGGAAAAATGCTGAGCATGTCCGTGTGTGCGAGCAATCCCAATACGATGGCCAGCGAGTGCGCCAGATGAATGGTGTGCGGCACCCGCATGCCGCGCTTGCGGAACAGGTTGTCCGAGATCGATTCGCGGCTGGCCGGGTCCCAGTTCAGCACCCACTCCGCGTCTTCCAGTTCGAGCAGCGAGCGGCAACCGGCTTTCGGATGATCGCGCCGCGCCACCACGGCCGAATGCGTCGAAAACAGCGGCACGTTGTGAAACTCCGATTGCGGCGACGCGGGCGGGGGCCGGCCGATCGAAAAATCCAGACTGCCATCGCGCAGACGCGGTTGCACGACCGCGAGCAAACCCTCGAAAAATTCCAGTTGCACTTCCGGCATACGTTGCCTGAAGCGCTGCACCGTGGGCGGCAGAAACGTCAACGCGACCCATGGCGTGACGCCGATCGACAGCTTGCCGGCCGCCGCGCCGCGCAATGCGTCGATCTCCGCGTGCGCGCGTTGCAGTTGCCCCAACACCACTCTTGCATGCACGACCAGCGTCCGGCCGAACTCGGTAAACGCGACGCCGCTCGCGCTGCGGATCACCAGCGGCGCCTGCATATCCGCTTCCAGTTCGCGCACCGCCTTGGTGACCGCAGCGGGCGAAAGGCCTAACGAACGAGCCGCTGCCCGGATACTGCCGGTATCCGCAATCGCCGCTAAGGTACTGAGCTGATGCAGTTTCATCTGTCGATTCGGGGGAAGGGTGGCAACCAGAAGTTGCTGCCGCAACGATTCTACGCCTGCCGCTGGAAAATCGGCGTCGCTATGCTGGGTCACGCTTTTCATTGACGGAGACGACACGTGAACACCATGGCCATTCCGGCGGGCATCGCCGAACTCGAAGACGAAATGATCGCGCTGCGCCACCGCATTCATGCGCAGCCGGAGCTGGCGTACGAAGAGTTCGCCACCAGCGACCTGGTCGCCGAACGCTTGCAGGAATGGGGCTATACGGTGCATCGCGGGCTCGGTCAAACCGGCGTTGTAGGGCAACTGAAAGTAGGCGGCGGCACGCGCAAGCTGGGCCTGCGCGCCGACATGGACGCGTTGCCGATTCACGAAACGACCGGCTTGCCGTACGCGAGCAAGGTGCCCGGCAAGATGCACGCGTGTGGTCACGACGGTCATACGGCGATGCTGCTCGCCGCTGCCAAACATCTGGCGCGGGAGAAGGATTTCGACGGGACGGTGAATGTGATTTTCCAGCCGGCCGAGGAGGGTCAGGCCGGCGCGAAAAAGATGCTGGAAGACGGGCTGTTCGACAAGTTTCCGTGCGACGCCGTGTTCGCGATGCACAACATGCCGGGCTTTCCGACCGGCAAATTCGGCTTTCTGCCGGGCTCGTTCATGGCGTCGTCGGACACGGTGATCATCACCGTGACGGGACGCGGCGGTCATGGTGCCGTGCCGCACAAAGCGGTCGATCCGGTGGTGGTGTGCGCGCAAATGGTGCTGGCGTTGCAGTCGATCGTGTCGCGCAACGTCGCGCCGCTCGACATGGCGATCATCACGGTCGGCGCGATTCACGCGGGCGAAGCGCCCAACGTAATTCCCGAGACGGCCGAGATGCGTCTCTCGGTGCGCGCGTTGAAACCTGAGGTGCGCAATTACCTGCAGGAACGGATCACCGCCGTGGCGTGCGGAACGGCCGCGGTGTTCGGCGCCAGTGCGCAGGTGGATTACCAGCGCCGCTACCCGGTGCTCGTCAACGACGCGGAGATGACCGGCCTCGCGCGGCAGGTGGCACTCGACTGGCTCGGCGAAGACGGCCTGATCGCCGACATGCAACCGCTGACCGGCAGCGAGGATTTCGCGTTCCTGCTGGAGCGTTGCCCCGGCAGCTACCTGATCATCGGCAATGGCGACGGCGAGGGCGGATGCATGGTGCACAACCCCGGCTACGACTTCAACGACGACTGCCTCGCGACCGGCGCCGCTTACTGGGTGAAGCTCGCGCAGACGTTTCTCGTCTGAGGCCGGATGTGACGGGCCGCTTCGAGCCCGCGCGTGCGCTTTGACTTGTGCTGTGAAGTGCGCTTCGACCCAGCAGCAAGGACATCATGGAGACACAGATGGACTATTCCGCCACACCGCAATCCGCCGGCAGCGACGCGCTTGCTATGCAAGGCATGACGGCCGCGCAGCCCGTCGAACGCAAGAGCCACGCGAAAGCGATTGCCGCGATCACGCTGGGCAACGGCCTCGAGTTTTTCGACTTCACGATTTACAGCTTCTTCGCGACGATCATCGGCAAGCTGTATTTCCCGGTGGAGGGTCAGCTCGCGCAATTGATGCTGGCGGTTGGAACGTTCGGCGTGGGCTTCATCATGCGTCCGGTGGGCGGCATCGTGCTCGGTGCGTACGCGGATCGTGCCGGCCGCAAGGCGGCGATGAGCCTCACGTTATGGCTGATGACGCTCGGCTCGGCGATGATCGCGTTCGCACCGACGTATGCGGCGATCGGCATTGCCGCGCCGTTGCTGGTGATTCTTGCGCGTCTGGTGCAGGGGTTTGCGTTGGGCGGTGAGATTGGCGCGTCGACGTCGCTGTTGCTGGAGTATGGCAGCGACAAGACGCGCGGCTTTTATGGCAGCTGGCAGTTCGTGAGCCAGGGGTTGAATACGGTGTGCGGGTCGCTGCTTGGCGTCGCGTTGGCGGCGGCGTTGTCGACTGCCGCGCTGGAGAGTTGGGGCTGGCGCGTGCCGTTTGTGATCGGTATGGCGATGGGGCCGATCGGGATTTATATACGGCGTCATCTGGATGAGACGTTGCCGGGTGTCGAGGAGGGGGCGGATGGGCAGGTGGGCGTTCGGTCGTCGTCGGCGGTGCCGGCTTCGCAGCCGGTGCGCAAGCTGTTTCGCGAGCATTCGCGGGTGATTACGATGGGTGTGGTCACAACCATCGGCGGGACGGCGGCGAACTATATCGTGCTGTTTTATCTGTCGACTTACGCGATTCGGATTTTGCATCTGCCGATGTCGTCGGCGTTGTGGGCTGCGTGGACCGCGGCCGTGGTGACGGTGATCTGTTCGCCGCTTGCCGGGGCGTTGTCGGATCGGGTGGGGCGCAAGTGGGTGTTGGGCGTGTCGCGGGTCTTGCTGATTCTGGCCGTGTATCCGGCGTTTATGGCGATTAATGCTGTGCCTGATGTGGCGGTTTTGTTGTCGGTCGTGGCGGGGTTGGCGGTGCTGGTCGCGTTTACCGCTGTGCCTAATATCGTGATGCTGCCGGAGATGTTTCCTCGTGAAATTCGGGCTACCGGGATGTCGATTGTTTATTGTCTCGGGGTGTCTATCTTTGGTGGGTTTGCGCAGTTTTTTGCTACGTGGTTGATTCAGGTTTCTGGGAGTAATCTTGCGCCGGCCTGGTATTTGATTGGGTGTGGGGGGGTGTCTTTGTTGGCGTTGCCTTTTATGGCAGAGACTGCTGGTAGGGATATCGGGTGATAGGCTTTTTTTGCCTTTTGTGGCGCGTTTTCTCGGCTGTTTGCGCGTTGGCCTTTCCTTGATTTGGTAGTGGTCTATTAGCGATCCCCCTGTGCGGGGGGCACCTACTTTTCTTTGCCTGCCGCAAATAAAAGTAGGCAAAAGAAAGCGGCTCACACCGCTAGCTCTTAAGCGGGTCCCCCGCGCAATCACGGTAGTGGCTCATCTGGAATCCGTGTTCTCGCGCACTCCGCGCTCGTGGCACAGCAGTCATTCTTCCGGCGACGCTTCGCGCGCCCCCGCGGTCGTTCATCAAACCGGTGGTGAATTTTTGGGGTATTTCGGTGCCTCGCCGAGGCGAAGCCGACGGCTCCCCCACGGAAAAGCGAGGCGCTGGTTCCAGTGCGAGCCGTTCCGGCGAGCGCACCGCGCGAGGCGGGATGTATGACGGCTTTGTCACGAGCGCGGAATGCGCGAGAACACGGATTCCAGATGAGCCACAACCGTGGCTGCGCGGGAGACCCACTTAGCAGAGGCCATGCTTGAACGACCGCCGCGGCGCGCGCAGCGCCGCCGGAAGAATGACGCCTTTGTCACCAGCGCGGAGTGCGCGAGAACACGGATTCCAGATGCACCACTGCCGGTGGTGGACCACGAAACCCACTTAAAAATTAGCGGTGTGAGCCGCTTTCTTTTGCCTACTTTTATTTGCGGCAGGCAAAGAAAAGTAGGTGCCCCCCGCACAGGGGGATCGCTAATAGACCACTACCAAATCAAGGAAAGGCCAACGCGCAAACAGCCGAGAAAACGCGCCGCAACAGGCAAACCCCAGCCCTCACCGAGCAGCCTCCCCATCAGCCACCCCAGCCGAATCCTCAACCCGAGCCGAATCCCGAGTCTCCGGCATAGCCGCCCAAACCAGCAAAACCGCTAACGCCCCCGCAGCAGCGAGCCCAAAAAAGCTAACCGCATTTCCAAAGTGATCAGCCACAAACCCAGCAGCGGTCGTACTCAACGTAGCCCCGATCCCCGCAGCCAGCCCAAACAACCCGATACAGAGGTTGTAGCGTCCCTTATCGCCGGCAACATCCGCCGCGATCAGCGGCAACATCACGCCAAACACAGCAGCACTCAACCCATCGAGCATCTGCACCGGCACCAGCAAATAAGGGCTGCTAATGCCAGCAAACAGCAAAGCCCGAATCGGCAACGCCGAAAACCCCAACAACAGAATCGGCCTGCGCCCCCACCGCTCGGCGGAGCGTCCAACCCACGGCGACATCATCGCCACAATCGCCTGCGGCACGATAATGCACGCGGCAATCACGAGCTGTACGTTGTCGCCCATGCCGGCCGTCACTTCGCCCGCAGCGAGATTCAACATCGCCGCGTTCGACAAGTGAAACAGCACGATGCACGCCGCGAACAACAACATCCGCTTGTCACGCAACAACTCACGCAGACTCTCGCGTCGCTCGATCTGCTTGGGCGTCGGGCCGGCCTTCGGCAACTCGATCGTGTCGGTGCGCTGGATCATCGTCAGCGCGAACAACGCGGGCACGGCCAGCGCAGCGGTCAACCAGAACACCGCGCGCGGCGAATAGTATTCGCCGAATACGCCCATCAACCCCGCGGCCACCGCGCTGCCGATCGACGCCCATCGCGCATTGCGTCCCAGCCGGTCGCCGAGATTTGCCCGCCCGACCAGCGCGAACGAAATCGCCGCCAACGCCGGCGTCAACATGCAACTGGCAAAGCCATGGAACACTTCAGCAGCAATCACCGGCAGCACGGTCGGGCTCACGGCCAGCAGCACGGCGCTCAGAATGATCGCGAAAATCGCCCATGCGGCCGCGCCTTTCTTGTTGCGCAGAGCGTCGACAGCAGCGCCGCCCGGCACCTGGCTCACCATCGCGCTGATCGTGCCGACCGAGAGCGCCATGCCGATCTCGCCCTGGGTCCACTTATGCGACGCCAGATACGACGCGATGAACGGCCCAAACCCCGTCTGCACATTGGCGACGAAAAAATTCATCCAGTCGAGCGCGCGAAGACTGCGCGTGGTTACCAAAGTACGGCCGCTCATCGGGCCGCCCGTGCATTGGAACCTGCCGCGGCGGAAGCCGTCGCCGCAGGCGGTGCGGTCGCGGCGGCCGGCGCTGGCGGCGGTGCGGGCGATACGGCGCGCACCGGTTTGTCGCTGGCATACGGCGGCGTCGCGTTGATCTGCGCGTCGCTCAGATCGATCTGCGGATGCAGTTCCTTGTCTTTCGTGACGAAGTGCAACGCGGACCAGTTCGCGGCAATCGTGCGGCGCTCCGTACTGACCATGCCGTTGACGTCGAGCACGACCGCCTGCGGCTGCGCATTGCCATCGATCAGCACGTCGATCACGCGGCCGATCTTGGCGCCGTTCGCGCGTTCGACCGTGGCGTCGATCAGCGGTAATTGCACGCCGGCCGGTTTGGCGGCATTGGCCGGCACGGCGGCCGCGTTGAGCGTGATCGGTGCGGTCTTCGCGCTCGGCGTGAAGCGGAATGCGCTCCACGGGAAGTTCACCTTGCGGTCGCCCACCCCCAGGAAGCCCTGCAGATTCACGACCATCTCGCGCGGCTTGCCGCCGGCATCCGCGATCAGATCGACCGCGCGGCCGACGACCTTGCCGTCGGGCTTCTGCACTTCGCTATCGAGCAGCGTGCGCGCCTCGCTGCGCTCGATCGTGCGCAGCACGATCAGCGGCGCGGGCGTCGGCGGAGGCGGCGGGGGCGCGACGACGGGCGGCGGCGGCTCGACCTTGCGCGGCTTGACGATCGGCTTCGGCGGTTTTTTCGGCTGCTCGGGTCGAGCCGCTTCGGTTTCGACCGGCTCGGGTTCCGAGGCCACCACCGGCGCACTGGCGGGCTCGACAGGCATCACCGTGGCGTCGACGATCGGCGCCTGCTGCGGGCCCCACAGCAGGCTGCAACCGGACAGCGCAAACAGCGCGAACAGAGCAAGAATCGGCAAACGCCAGGCAGGACGCGAGAAACCGCCACTCATCAAGAAGGACTCCATGGGCCAGTGCAGAGGGCGGCCAAAGGTCGAAAAAGGCCGCCGCAGTTAAGACAGGAATGGGCCAGAGTGTAACCCGCGACGTCGGGCGGACCCGCTTTCGCAGGCCATCTGACAGGTGCGGTGTTAGCAGGGTTCATGCCGCGCACGACGTTTCATCTGCGGATTGCGCGCCGTTTTCGTGCGCCGAACGCCGCAAAACCCGCTCACATCTTCGTGACAAAGCGTAGGTGTAAACGCTTGGCTCGCCCGCCCAGTTTGCCGCTGGGTCAAAGATATAAGCGTCTCGACATGTCCGGCATGCCATTCATGCGATGGGAGACATATTTGTGTTGCCCTACATTTCGAGACAGCAAAAAACGACGACATTCCCCAATAAACCAACTCAACGAGACGAGACCCTGATGGCGCCCGCAGTGACGGCCGCTTCAGTACGCTGATAAAGGAGGCACTCATCATGATGGAACCCCACGCCCAACCGATTTCCGAAGTCGCCGTCGAATCATTCGACGGAAAGGGCTTTCTCGACCGCTATTTTGGAATCTCCGCACGCGGCAGTTCGCAGCGTCAGGAAATCGTCGCGGGCATTACGACCTTCCTCGCGATGGTCTACTCCGTATTCGTCGTGCCGGGCATGCTCGGCAAAGCGGGTTTCGATACCAGCGCCGTGTTTGTCGCCACGTGTCTGACCACGGCGTTCGGCTCGCTGCTGATGGGCATCTGGGCGCGCCTGCCGATCGCGATCGGCTGCGCGATTTCGCTGACGGCCTTCACCGCGTTCGGCCTCGTGCTCGGCAAAGGTCTGCATCCGAACGTCGCGCTCGGCGCAGTGTTCCTGATGGGTGTCGTGTTCACCGCGATTTCGGTGACCGGCGTGCGTTCGTGGATTCTGCGCAATCTGCCGAACGGTATCGCGCACGGCACGGGGATCGGCATCGGCCTGTTCCTGCTGCTGATCGCCGCGAACGACGTGGGTCTCGTCGTGAAGAATCCGGGCGCCGGCTTGCCGGTCGCGCTGGGCAATATCACGGCTTTGCCGGCGATCATGTCGGTAGCGGGTCTCGCCGCGATCTTCGGTCTGGTGCGCCGTCGCGTGCCGGGTTCGATCCTGATCGTGATTATCGTGATCTCGACGGCCGCCTTCTTCATCGATCCGACCATGTCGTATCACGGTGTGTTCGCGGTGCCGTCGCTGAGCGCGCCGGGCCACGCGTCGCTGATCGGCGCGATGGATATCAAGGGCGCGTTGTCGATGGCGGTTCTGCCTAGCGTGCTGGCTCTCGTGATGACGGCGGTGTTCGACGCGACCGGCACGATCCGCGCCGTCGCAGGGCAAGCCGGTCAGCTCGACGAAAACGGCCGCATCATCAACGGCGGCCGCGCGTTGACCGCCGATTCGCTGAGCTCGATTTTCTCGGGTCTGCTCGGCGGCGCACCGGCAGCGGCATATATCGAATCGACGGTCGGCGTGGCAGCCGGCGCGAAGACTGGTATGGCGGCAGCGGTGGTCGGCCTGCTGTTCCTCGTGGTGATGTTCTTCTCGCCGCTGGCTGGTCTCGTGCCTTCGTATGCAACGGCGCCGGCACTGATGTATGTGGGCCTGCTGATGCTGTCGAATGTCAGCAAGCTGCATATGGACGACATGGTCGACTCGATGTCGGGCCTGATGTGCGCGGTGTTCATCGTGCTGACCGCCAACATCGTGACGGGCATCATGCTCGGTTTCGCGACGCTGGTGATCGGCCGCGTGGTCAGCGGCGAATATCGCAAGCTGAACGTGGGCACGGTGGTGATCGCTGTCGTGCTGGTCGGGTTCTATCTCGGCGGCTGGGCGATCTGATCGTCCGCGTGGGGCCTCGTTCAACGAGTCTCATGGTTTGAAATAATTTCGCAGTAGCGCGAGAGCAGGGTGGTTTTTTGCAGGCCGCCAGGCTCGAACGTGTAGTCGGTTGTTCTCCACCTTGACGCGGTACGTCGCACGGCTTTATCTGCGATGTACCGCGTATCTTTTTTTCTGCGTCGCTGTCGGCCACTCCGCTTTTTCCAGCGTTCCTTCCCGCTTCGATCGGCTGCGTTGAGAAAACGCCCACCTGTCCTTGACTTCCTGACTTGCGTTTCTATACTTAACCTCATGGTTAAGTTTAACGAAGCCCTACTCGATCGCACGTTCGCGGCGCTCTCCGATCCCACGCGGCGCGCGTTGCTCACGCGTCTGTCCGGGCGTGAACTGTCGATCAGCGAACTCGCCGAGCCATTCGCGATGTCCTTGCCGGCCGTGATGAAACACCTCGACGTGCTGTCCGAGGCCGGTCTGATCACCCGCAGCAAGACCGGGCGAACGGTGGCGTGCCGTCTGTCGGCCGGACCGATGGAGGACGCCATGACGTGGCTCAGCCGTTATCAGCGTTTCTGGTCGGTATCGCTCGATGGTCTCGCCACTTTCGTCGAACAGGAGGAAGTCCCATGTCCGCCCAAGCCAGCCTCACCCTCCAGCGGCGCCTCAACGCCGCGCCCGCCAAAGTATTCCGCGCCTGGACGGAAGCGGCGCAACTGATCAAATGGATGAACCCCGGCGATACGCCGGTGGTGCGCGCCGAACTGGATGCGCGCGTCGACGGTCGGTACACGATCGTGTACCGCAAGTCGGACGGCCGCGAACTCGAGGCGAACGGGCAGTATCTGGAGGTGGTCCCGGATCGCAAGCTCGTGTTCACCTGGCGCTGGCGTCACAACGCGGAACATGAATCGCTGGTCACGGTCCTGCTGGAGCCGGACGGCGACGCCACGTGGCTGACGCTTACGCACGAACGCTTCACCGACGAAGCGCAGGCCGACGATCATCGCCGTGGCTGGTCGGGTGGACTCGATTCGCTGGAGCGCTACTTCGCGTGAGTGCGCCTGAATGGGTTGGACGTGTGTGATTCAACCTGCACCTTGCAGGAAAGGAGACGCAAATGGAACCGCAGCACCGGATGGGATCGAGAGAGGACTGGCTGGCCGCGAGCCGCGCGCTACTGGTCGAAGAGAAGGCGCATATGCGCGCCAGCGACGAGCTCGCGCGCAAACGCCGCGAATTGCCCTGGGTGAAGGTCGATAAGGCCTACGTGTTCGACACGCTGCAAGGGCGCAAGACGCTAGCCGAGTTGTTCGACGGACGCAGCCAGTTGATCGTTTATCACTTCATGCTGGGTCCGGATTGGGAGGAGGGCTGCGTGGGCTGCTCGTTCGTGTCGGATCACATGATCGGCATCGTCACGCATCTCGAACATCACGATGTGTCGTACGTGACGGTCTCGCTCGCGCCGCTGGCGAAAATCGAGGCGTTCAGGAAACGCATGGGGTGGGCGTTTCCGTGGGTGTCGTCGAACGGCAGCGATTTCAATTTCGACTATCACGTGTCGTTCACACCCGAAGAGGTGGCCAGCAAGAAAGCGTTCTACAACTTCACCGAGACCGACGTGGGAATCGACGAACTGCATGGCCACAGCGTGTTCTATAAGGACGAACGCGGCGACGTGTACCACACGTATTCCTGCTACGGACGCGGCGGCGAGCGGTTCATCAACACCTACGCGCATCTCGACGTCACGCCGAAAGGCCGCAACGAAACGAGAGGCATGACCGACTGGCTCAGGCATCACGACCGCTACCAGGATCAAAAGCCCAGCGGCGGTTGTGCCGCGTGCGGTACGTGACGCAGCGCGCTTCGCTTTAACCTGGGACGTCAGCCGCCCTGACGTCCCGCGTCATAGAACAACGCGAACAACTCCGACTGCGAGTTCACGTTGAGTTTCGTATAGATGTGCTTCTTGTGCGCGCGCACCGTCTCGAACGAGATGGCGAGTTTCTCCGCAATCGCGCGTGTCGAAAATCCGCTCAAGGTCAGCATGGCCACTTCGACTTCGCGCGCGGTGAGCGCGGCGCGGCCGCCCGCCGACGCGACCTGGGCAAACCGCGCCGCGTACGCGGGGGTGTCCGCCGGTGTGTCCGCCGGCAACGGGATGGGCGTTGCGCTGTCGGTTGACGTCTCGCCGAACGGCGGCGGCAACGGCGCGGCGTCGAACGTTTCATAAGGCAAACGTTGCCGCAACAATGCGATTACCCAAGGCGCGCACAGCGCGAGCACGGCAAGATCGCGCTCGCCATATCGCTGCGTCGCACCGAGTGAAAACGCGAGCGTGTGCCGGGCGTCGATCATGTAGTTGAAATGCACCTCGTCGCCGACGATGTTCTTCCTGAAGTACCGCTGGTAGTACTCGGTCATCGAGAAGTTGTCGGGCGCGACGTCGGCGAGCGTGACGAAGCCTGACGCCGGTTTGTCGGTGGCGGCGATATAGAACGGATCGAGTTGATACAGTGCGGCCAGGTAGTCCTGGAACATCGCGTCGACGGCGCCGTCCGGCGTGGGCGATTCGGCGCACACGAGCGGCGCTTCGCCGGGCGTGAAGCGCAACGCGACCCAGTTGTCGAAGACAACGTAGCGTTCGAGCGCGCGCGTGAGGCGCGTCCAGAATTGCGCGCTATCGAGTGCTTCGATAACCGCGCCGATCTCGCGATGAAAGGCCAGATCGCGCCATTCGAGTTCCATGCGTGCTCCGATGAGGGTAACCCAGCAGGGTAATTACGAACAAAAATATGTCTGGTAATAATAGGCCCAACCTGATCGCGGGCGGCTGATATGAGACGCTGCGTAACGCAAAGACGCAATAGGCGGAGACACAATGCTTCAACTCGAACTTGCGCAAATCCCCATCGTGGACGGCGCAACCGGCGTGGACGGCGCGAACGTGCAACGCGTGCTGCAAACCATCGGCCAGCGCGCCGCGGGCACGGATCTCATCGTGTTCCCGGAAACCACGCTGTCGGGCTTCCCGACACGCGACAACATTCGCACCGTAGCGGAACCGATCGACGGCCCCTCTCTCACGGCAGTGCGCCAGGCGGCGCGCGAAGCCCGCGTCGCAGTGGCGGTAGGTCTCGCCGAGCGCGACGGCAGCCGCTTCTTCAACACCACGGTACTGGTCGACGAACACGGCGAAATCGCGCTGCACTATCGCAAGACGCATCTGTGGGCGTCGGACGTCGGCGTATTCGAACCGGGCGACCGCTACGACGTGTGCAGCTTCAAAGGCCTGACCGTCGGCCTGCTGATCTGCTACGACATCGAATTTCCCGAAACGGCGCGCGCGGTCGCGTCGCTGGGCGCGGATCTGCTGCTCGTGACCAACGGCAACATGGACCCGTTCGGGCCGGTGCATCGTCGTGCGATCGTTGCGCGCGCCATGGAAAACCAGATGTTCGCGGCGCTCGTCAATCGTATCGGTTCGGGCGACGACAACCTGACGTTCCCCGGCGAATCGGCGTTGATCGATCCGTTCGGCGACGTGGTGTGCGACGCGGGCCAGCAGGAAACCGTGCTGCGGGCCACGCTCGACCGCACGCGCCTCGAAGGCGCGCGTGAACATTACCGCTATCTGCACGACGCGCGTATCGCGCTCGATCTCGCCACCGAAGACGGCGAAAACGGACAACGTGTGCGTGTGATTCGCGCGCGTTAAGTTGGATCCCGGCGCATCGCGGCACATCGAAAACAAGAAAACACCAGCGCGAACCCCGCGCATCCCGCAAGTCTGAACGACCCGGCTCGACCGGGGTGCGCCGCAAATCGCGCCCTGGCGACGCTCGCCCATTTGCAAGAGGAGACACCGCATGACTTCATCATCCGCCGCCGAACCCGCGGCCGCACACAGCACGCATCTGAAACGCACGCTCGGCCTGCCGTCGGTCCTACTGTTCGGCCTCGCCTACATGGCGCCGCTGATCGTGTACGGCACCTACGGCGTGCTGGCGAGCGCGAGCAACGACACTGCGGCGCTCGCCTATCTGATCGCGCTGATCGCGATCGCGTTCACCGCGCTCAGCTACGGCAAACTCGCGCGGCTCTTCCCGGTGGCCGGTTCGGCCTATACGTACACGCGTAAAAGCTTCAACCCGCACCTCGGTTTCATGATCGGCTGGGCGACGCTGCTCGATTACTTTTTCCTGCCGATGGTGATCTGGCTGATCGGCGCCGCGTATCTGAGCGCCGCGTTTCCGCACATTCCGAGCTGGATCTGGATCGTCGCGTTTATCGTGCTGACCAGCGCGCTGAACATTCTCGGCATCGAACTGGCGAACCGCTTCAACATCGTGCTGATGGTCGTGCAACTGGCGATCGTCGCGTTGTTCGTTGTGCTGTGCTGCCATTACGTGACGGCGGCGGCCGGTCCCGGCGGCCTGTTGTCGGCCGAACCGTTCTTCAAACCGCACGTGCCGTTTTCGGCGACCATGGCCGGCGCCGCGATTGCCGCGTACTCGTATCTCGGCTTCGACGCGGTGTCGACGCTCACCGAAGAAACCATTGCGCCTGAGAAGACCATGCCGCGCGCCATCGTGCTGATCGCGCTGATCGGCGGCGCGATCTTCGTGATCGCGGCCTACACGGTGCAGCTCGCGCATCCGGGCGCGGTCTTCAAGGACCCGGATTCGGCGGCCTTCGAAGTGGCGCGCAAAGTGGGCGGCGATCTCTTCGTGACAGTGTTTCTGGCCGGCTTGATTCTCGCGCAGTTCGCGTCGGGTATTTCGGCGCAGGCGAGTGTGGGGCGTCTGTTGTATGCCATGGGGCGTGACGAAGTGCTGCCGAAGCGCATCTTCGGTTTCGTGCATCCGAAGTTCAAGACGCCCGCGCTGAATATCGCTATTGCGGGCGCGATCGGTCTGGTCGCGTTGAAACTCGACGTGGCGACCTCGACGTCGTTCATCAACTTCGGCGCGTTCCTCGCGTTCACCGCGGTCAACCTGTGCGTGATCCGTCAGTTCTTCAACGCGAAGGGCACGGCGAATGCGATGGGGATCATCGGCGGCCTGCTGTTCCCGCTGGCCGGCGCGATTGCCGACGTGTGGCTGCTGGTGAGTCTGGAGAAGACCGCACTGGTGCTCGGGGCGGTGTGGTTTCTGCTGGGATTGTGCTATCTCGGCTGGATCACGCGCTGGTTTCGCCAGGCGCCGCCGGAAGTCGCGGTGTGATGCACGGGTGGGTGCGCGCGTGAGCCGCGTGCCCATCCGGATAGAGACGTCAAGTCGATAGAAAAGCCGATAGAAAAGCATATGACGCCGCGTCGCGCGGCGTCATGCTCAAAGCGCCATGTCGAAAGCGGGCTTGAGAAACAGCTCCATTGCCATCACGGCGAGGCCCATTGCGGCCGCCGCCAGTGTCAACGTGCCGTATTCGTCGTAACGTGCATCGTAAAGACACGCCACGACGAAAAGTATCGCCAGCAGGTTCGTCAGCCAGTCGAAATTCAGCGCCAAAGTCATCGATCAAATCCGGGCTCAGGGGCGACTCGCAAAATCGAATCGCACGATCAGTTGAGCGCGATTCTAGCGAGGTGAGCTTACGAATTCGCAACGGCGCCGCTTACACGGATTACGTTTTCGCGGGGGGACGTCCCGAAGAATGTCCCGCCGGATACATCACATCATGTCGTGTTCGATCCAGTCGATCACCGAGCTGCGTTTCGGTTGCCAGCCGAGCAGTTTGCGTGCGCGCACTCCGCGCACGCGGCTGTTCGAACCGAGGCCGTACGAGGCCATTTCGTAGCCCCATTCCTTCTGCGCTTCGTCGAGCGGCCAGTCTTGCGGCTCGCCGAGTTTCATCGCGCGCGCGATAGCCGCGCTCATGTCGCGGAACGACGCCTCGCCGCTTTCGACGAAATAGAACGTGCCGGCCGGCGTTTTCTCGAGTGCGAGTCGATACAGTTCGGCGACATCGTCGATATGCACGTTCGACCAGATGTTGCCGCCGCTGCCCACATGACGCACCACGCCGCTCTTTTGCGCCTGCCGCACGAGACGCGGCAACTGCACGCTCGCGCTGCCCGGCACCGCGCCGTGACCATAGATCAGCGTATTGCACAGCACCGCCGAACGGATGTTCTGGCGCGCGGCGTCGAGCACGAGCTGGTCGATCGCGACGCGGGCCGCCTTGTCGGCGGTGGGCGTGGGCAGCGCGTCTTCGTGATAGATGCGCGACTGGCCCGCTTCGCCACCCGACGCATCGCCGACGATGCTCGATCCGCTGGTATGCAACAGCACCTTGCCGGAGCCGGCGAGTCCTTCGATCAACGCTTTCACCGCGCCTTCATGGTCGCTGCTGGCGGCGTTGATGACGGCGTCCGCGGCTTGCGCTTCGGCAATCAGCAGCGCGCGGTCGTCGAGCGTGCCGACCACCGGTTCGATGCCGAGGCGTTGCAATTCGGCGGCATGGTCGGGATTGCGGATCAGACCGCGCACGCCGTGGCCGGCGCGCGCCAGATGCGCCGCGATCGATCCGCCGATAAACCCGCTTGCGCCCGTGATGAAGATCTTCAAGACGTTCTCCTGGTTGGAAACACGATGACAGGCAGCCAGTATCCGTCGTCTTGATTCTCGCAAAAAGCGTGTTAGTCTCAAATCAATCTTGACTTGAAATCAACAATGAAAACTTCCACGGATGAGCTGCTGGTGTTCGTCACCGTGATCGACAGCGGCTCGATCACCAAGGCGGCGGAGAAGCTGGAGCAGACGGTTTCCGGCGTGAGCCGCGCCCTCACGCGCCTCGAACAGAAGCTCGACACCGCGCTCGTGCGGCGCACGACCCGCCGTCTGCAATTGACCGAAGAGGGCGAGGCGTTCCTGCAACGCGCCCGGGCGATTCTCGCGGCGATGGAGGAGGCCGAGGAATCGGTCACGAGCGGGCGAGGGCGGCCTTCCGGGCGCTTGCGGGTGGATGCGGCGTCGCCGTTCATGCTCCATTGCGTCGCCCCGCATATGAAGGCGTTTTCGGCGCTCTATCCGGACGTGCGGCTGGAATTGACCAGCAGCGAGCGGATCGTCGATCTGCTGGAACAGAAGGTGGATATCGCGATCCGGATCGGCGCGCTGCAGGATTCGACGCTGCATGCGCGCGCGTTGGGCACCAGCAAGCTGCGGGTGCTCGCGAGCCCCGCGTATCTGGCCGAATATGGCGAGCCGAAGTCGGTGGAAGCGTTGCGCGCGCATCGATTGATCGGTTTTACGGCGCCGGAGCATCTGAACCGCTGGCCGTTGCGCGAAGGGCGCAAGGCCGGCGCCGAGTCATTCAGGATCGAACCGTCGATCACCGCGTCGAGCGGCGAAACCTTGCGGCAACTGGCGTTGTCGGGCTGGGGCGTGGCCTGTCTGGCCGACTTCATGACCGCCGCCGACGTGCGCGACGGCCGCCTCGTGCCGATTCTCGGCAACCTGCTGCGCGACGAGCGGCAGCCGGTGAGCGCGGTGTACTACCAGAGCGCGTCGCTGACGGGGCGCGTGCAGTGTTTTCTGGAGTTCATCGCGGCGCGCGTGAAGCTTTAGCCGCGCGTTTCGCGTGGTGCGTTCAGCCGGCTCTCCTATAACTCTTGAATCGACGTGGCGGTGTGGCGGTGGCTGTGGGTCGGGATCGGAAACCGCCGCAGGGCGGTTTTTTGTCCACTTGGCGGCTCATATTTTGAACGTGTATATACAAGTTGGGCGCAACAGGAACCGTTGCTGCGCCAATCGAGTCGCCGCCCGACCCCGCCGGCCTTCGCAGCAATATGCCGGACAGCTCGCGCCCTAATGGAAACTCCCAGGTCCGGGCGATTAAAAACAAGTTGTATATACAAGACGGTGCCGATAGACTTCTCTCAAATTGTATAGACAGGAACACACACCATGATGATTCTGAAGCCCGGCTACCTGACCCTCCCGCAACTGCGCCAGATCGCTCGCGAACACGTCGCGCTGCAACTCGATCCCGCCAGCCATGCCGCCATCGACGCCTGCGCGCAAGCCGTTGCCGATATCGCCGCGAAGGGCGAGCCGGCCTACGGCATCAACACCGGTTTTGGGCGCCTTGCCAGCACGCATATTCCGCACGACCAGCTCGAACTGCTGCAACGCAATCTGGTGCTGTCGCATGCGGTCGGCGTGGGTGTGCCGATGTCGCGTCCGGTGGTGCGTCTGCTGATCGCGCTGAAGCTGTCGAGCCTCGGCCGCGGCCACTCGGGCATTCGTCGCGAAGTGATGGAGGCGCTGATCACGCTGTATAACGCCGACGTGCTGCCGGTGATTCCGGTCAAGGGCTCGGTCGGCGCATCGGGCGACCTCGCGCCGCTCGCGCATATGTCGGCGGCGCTGCTCGGCGTCGGCGATGTGTTCGCGAAGGGCGAGCGCATGCCCGCCACCGAAGGCCTCGCGCTGGTCGGCCTCAAGCCGCTCACGCTGCAAGCCAAGGAAGGCCTCGCGCTGCTGAACGGCACGCAGGCATCGACCGCGCTCGCGCTCTACAACATGTTCGCGATCGAAGACCTGTACCGCACCGCGCTGGTGTCGGGCTCGTTGTCGGTGGACGCGGCGGCCGGTTCGGTCAAGCCGTTCGACGCGCGCATTCACGAACTGCGCGGCCATCAAGGTCAGATCGACGCGGCCACGGCTTACCGTTCGCTGCTCGACGGTTCGGGCATCAACGTCTCGCACGCCGATTGCGACAAGGTGCAGGACCCGTACAGCCTGCGCTGCCAGCCGCAAGTGATGGGCGCGTGTCTCGACCAGATGCGCCATGCCGCCAACGTGCTGCTGCTCGAAGCCAACGCGGTCTCCGACAATCCGCTGATTTTCCCGGACACCGGCGAAGTGCTGTCGGGCGGTAATTTCCACGCCGAGCCGGTCGCATTCGCCGCCGACAACCTCGCGCTCGCCGCCGCCGAAATCGGCGCGCTGGCCGAACGTCGCATCGCGTTGCTGATCGACGCGACGCTGTCGGGTCTGCCGCCGTTCCTCGTGCGCGACGGTGGCGTGAACTCGGGCTTCATGATCGCTCACGTGACGGCCGCAGCTTTGGCGTCGGAAAACAAGACGCTCGCGCATCCGGCGTCGGTGGATTCGCTGCCCACGTCCGCGAACCAGGAAGACCACGTGTCGATGGCGACGTTTGCCGCGCGCAAGCTCGGCGACATTGCTGAAAACACCGCGAACATCCTGTCGATCGAATTGCTCGCCGCTGCGCAAGGCGTCGATCTGCGCGCGCCGCACAAGACCAGCCCGAGCCTGCAAAAGGTGATGGACGTAGTGCGCAAGGACGTCGCGCATTACGAGCTCGATCACTACTTCGCGCCGGATATCGAGGCCGTGACGAAGCTCGTGCAGAACGGCACGATCGCGAAGCTCAGCCCGTTCGCGTTCGTCTCCGAACAGTAAGCTGCAAGTACGCACCCGGCTCACGTATTCAACTCATGTATTCAACTCACGCATTCAAGCCGAGCACGTTAATGAACGCACCCGCCTATCAGGGCATCAAGGACTTCATCCTCGCGCGCATTCATGCGGGCGAGTGGGCTGAAGGCGACCAGGTGCCGTCGGAAAACGAACTCGCGCGTGAGTTCAGCGTAGCGCGCATGACGGTGAACCGCGCGCTGCGCGAGTTGACCTCGGAGCAGGTGCTTACGCGGGTGCAGGGTTCGGGCACCTTCGTGGCGCGCCCCAAGTACGAATCGACGCTGGTGGCGATCCGCAGTATTTCCGACGAGATCGTCGCGCGCGGTCATCGTTATCAGGCGAACGTGCTGCATATCGGCGCGAGCATCGCCGACGCCGCGCTCGCCGAAGAGATGCAGGTGAGCGCCGGCAGTCCGGTGTTTCATTCGCGCGTGCTGCATTTCGAAAACGACGAACCGGTGCAGCTCGAAGAACGCTGGGTCAATCCGGCGGTGGCGCCCGAATACGCGCTGCAGGACTTCACCAACACCACGCCGAACCAGTATCTCGTGCGGGTGGCGCCGCTGCAGCGCGTCGAGTACCGCATCGAGGCGCTGGCCGCCGACGCCGACACGCGCGAGCTACTGACCATGGACGAACTCGAACCGTGCCTCGTGCTGCACCGGCGCACGTGGTCGCAAAGCCAGGTCGCGTCGATCGCGAATCTCTGGCATCCCGGCAGCCGTTATCGCTTCACCGGACATTTCTGAATCACCGTTTCCCCGACTCCGTTTCCGAACCTCTCCCGACCATCTTCAAGCATTCCGAGGGCCATCATGAACAACCCGAAGCACATCGACCCGCGTCTCGATCCCACCCGTACCATCCGCGCACCGCGCGGCGCGGAAAAGACCTGCAAGACCTGGATCGCGGAAGCCGCGTACCGGATGATCCAGAACAACCTGGACCCGGAAGTCGCCGAGCATCCGCATGCGCTGGTCGTGTACGGCGGTATTGGCCGGGCCGCGCGCAACTGGGATTGTTTCGATCAGATCCTCGCGTCGCTGAAAGACCTCAATGAAGACGAAACGCTGCTGATCCAGTCGGGCAAGCCGGTCGGCGTGTTCCGCACGCATGCCGACGCGCCGCGCGTGCTGCTGGCGAATTCGAATCTGGTGCCGCATTGGGCGACGTGGGAACACTTCCACGAACTCGACCGCAAGGGCCTGATGATGTACGGGCAGATGACGGCGGGCAGCTGGATCTATATCGGCAGCCAGGGGATCGTGCAGGGCACCTACGAGACCTTCTTCTCGGTGGCGAACCAGCATTTCAACGGCGACCCGAAAGGCCGCTGGATTCTGACCGGCGGTCTCGGCGGTATGGGCGGCGCGCAGCCGCTCGCGGCCACGATGGCGGGCTTCTCGATGATCGCGGTGGAATGCGACGAGACGCGCATCGACTTCCGTCTGAAGACGCGCTACGTCGATAAAAAAGCGCAGACGCTCGACGAAGCGCTCGCCATGCTGGAGGAAGCGAAGCAGGCCGGCAAGCCGGTGTCGATCGGTCTGGTGGGCAATGCGGTCGACGTGTTCGCCGAATGCGTGGCACGCGGCATCACGCCGGACTGCGTGACCGATCAGACCAGCGCGCACGATCCGATTCACGGCTATCTGCCGCAAGGCTGGAGCGTGGAAGATTGGCGCGAACGCATGAAGACCGCGCCGGACAGCATCATCACGCCGGCCAAGCAGTCCATGGCCAGGCAGGTGCAAGCCATGCTCACGCTGCAGGAACGCGGCGCGGCCACGCTCGACTACGGCAACAACATCCGCCAGATGGCGCTGGAAATGGGCGTGGAAAACGCATTCGATTTCCCGGGCTTCGTGCCGGCGTATATCCGCCCGCTGTTCTGCGAAGGCAAGGGCCCGTTCCGTTGGGTCGCGCTGTCGGGTGATCCCGAAGATATCTACAAGACCGACGCGAAGGTCAAGGAATTGATCCCCGACGATCCGCATCTGCACAACTGGCTCGACATGGCGCGTGAACGGATCGCGTTCCAGGGTCTGCCGGCGCGGATCTGCTGGGTCGGCGTGAAGGATCGTTATCGCCTCGGTCAGGCGTTCAACGAGATGGTCAGGACCGGCGAGCTGAAAGCGCCGATCGTGATCGGTCGCGATCACCTCGACACGGGTTCGGTGGCGAGCCCGAATCGCGAAACCGAATCGATGAAGGACGGCTCCGATGCGGTCAGCGACTGGCCGTTGCTCAACGCGCTGCTGAATACGGCGGGCGGCGCGTCGTGGGTCTCGCTGCATCACGGCGGCGGTGTCGGTATGGGCTTCAGCCAGCACTCGGGTGTGGTGATCGTCGCGGACGGCACGGATGCCGCGAAGGAACGCCTCGGCCGCGTGTTGTTCAACGATCCGGCGACCGGCGTGATGCGTCACGCGGATGCGGGTTATGAACTCGCGCAGGAAACTGCGCGCGAGGCGGGTCTGCATCTGCCGATGCTGGGCCGTTGAACATGGCGGACGTCGGCAATATGGCCAGCGTCACGCTGATTCGCGGCGCCGACCTCGTGGCGGCGCCGTGGAAGAACGGCGGCGGCGTCACGCGCGAAGTGGCGGCAGTGCCCGAGCAGGCGGGACTCGATAGTTTCGTGTGGCGCGTGAGCATTGCGGATGTCGCGCAAGCGGGACCGTTCTCGCGTTTTGCGGGCATCGATCGCACGCTCGTGCTGTTGTCCGGCGCGGGGATGTTGCTCGATGAAACGCTTGCGCCGGAGAATGCGCCGGCGAGCGAAGCTGCGTTGAGCGGTCTTGCGAACGTCGTGAAAACGCACGCGTTGACGCAGCCGCTCGACATTGCGCGCTTTGCCGGCGAGACGCCGATCGACGCGCGCCTCGTCGACGGCGCCACGCGCGACTTTAACTTGATGGTACGACGTGGCGCGGCGCGCGGCGAAGTCGAGGTTTGGCGCGACGCGACGCAACACGCTTTATCCGCCGACGTCGTGCTGTTGTACTGCGCCGAGGGCGCCGTATCGGTCAGCCTCGGCGACGCGGCCGCGCAGCCGCTCGCCACCGGCGACACGCTGCGCATCAACGCGCCGGACGCGCTGCACTGCGCGGTTCAAGGCGCGGGCGCGTTGCTCGCAATCCGCCTTCACTACGAACGATGACGACGCTTCGCGTGCCCGCGTCGCGATATCAAGGCGCGCGCACGCGAACCACCACAGACACGCAACGAGCTGCAACGAGCACGCGATGAAGCAAACCGTCTGGCATCACCTGAAACTGTGCCCGCAGGGCGATCCCCACCACACGCTGGCCGACGCCGCGATCGCCGTCGAAGACGGCCAGATCGTCTGGCTCGGCGCAGCCTCCGAACTCCCCCCGCATTACGCTAGCTGGCCGCGCGAAGATCTGCACGGCGCCTGGGTCACGCCCGGTCTGGTCGATTGCCATACGCATCTGGTGTACGGCGGCCAGCGCGCGGATGAATTCGCGCAGCGGCTCGCGGGCGTCAGCTATGAAGAAATCGCGCGGCAGGGCGGTGGCATCGTCTCGACGGTGCGCGCCACGCGTGCCGCCGACGAAGCGTCGCTATTCGCACAGTCGGCCGCGCGGCTCGAACCGCTGCTCGCCGAAGGCGTGACGACGATCGAAATCAAATCCGGCTACGGCCTCGACCTCGCCAGCGAACGCAAGATGCTGCGCGTCGCGCGTCAGTTGGGCGAGCGCTATCCGGTGACGGTCTATACGACGTTTCTCGGCGCGCACGCGTTGCCGCCCGAATTCGCGGGCCGCGCCGACGCGTATATCGACGAAGTCTGCAACACGATGCTGCCCGCGCTGGCCGACGAAGGTCTCGTCGACGCGGTCGACGTATTCTGCGAGCGCATCGGTTTTTCGCTGGAGCAAAGTGAGCGTGTTTTCAACGCCGCGGAGCGTCACAAGCTACCGGTGAAGATGCATGCCGAGCAGTTGTCGAACGGCGGCGGCACGGCATTGGCCGCGCAGCATCACGCGCTGTCCGCGGATCACCTCGAATTTCTCGACGAAGCCGGCGTTGCCGCGATGAAAGCATCCGGCACGGTCGCCGTGTTGCTGCCGGGCGCGTACTACTTCATTCGCGAGACGCAACTGCCGCCGCTCGATTTGCTGCGGCGCTATCAGGTGCCGATCGCGATTTCGACCGACAGCAATCCGGGCACGTCGCCCACCACGTCGCTGTTGCTGATGATGAACATGGCGACCACGCTGTTCCGTATGACGGTGCCCGAGGTGCTGCAAGGCGTGACGTCGCATGCGGCCCAAGCGCTCGGCAAAGCGGACACGCACGGTTCGCTGGCCGTGGGACGCGCGGCGGATTTCGCGGTGTGGTCGGTCGACTCGCTGGCCGAGCTGGCTTACTGGATTGGACGTCCGTTGTGCGCGCGAGTCGTGCGCGCGGGCGAGACGGTTTATACGCGCGTGAATTGAGCCAGGGCCTGAGAGATGACACAACTAGATCAATCGCTGTTCGCCGAGCACGCGTACCTGCCCGATGGTTGGCGCCGCAACGTGTTGCTCGAGTGGGACGCAAGCGGCACGCTGACGGCGGTTACGCCGGATACTTCTGCGGTACCTGCCGGCGTGCGGAAAGCCGCTGGTCCCGTGCTGCCCGGCATGCCGAACCTTCATTCGCATGCATTCCAGCGCGCAATGGCCGGCCTCACCGAATATCGCGCCTCATCTGGCACAGGCGCCACTGACAACTTCTGGAGCTGGCGCGACCTGATGTACCGCTTCGCCGCGCGCATCACGCCGGAAGGCCTCGCGGCGGTCGCGCAATGGCTGTACATCGAAATGCTGAAGGCGGGCTATACGTCGGTGTGCGAGTTCCACTACGTGCATCACACGCCGGACGGCAGCCGCTACGCGAATCAGGCTGAGCTCGCGCAACGCGTGGTGGATGCAGCGTCGGCGAGCGGTATCGGCATGACGATGCTGCCGGTGCTCTATCAGTACAGCGGCTTCGGCTCGCGTGCGCCGCGCGACGATCAGCAGCGCTTCATCAATACGCCGGAGAGTCTGCTCGATCTGCTCGGCACGTTGCGCGCGGCGCGTCCTGAAAGCGCCGCGTTGCGCTATGGCGTGGCGCCGCATTCGTTGCGCGCGGTCTCGGCGGAATCGTTGCGTACGCTACTAGGCGGCATCGATGCCAACGCGCCGGTTCATATCCATATCGCCGAACAGACCGCCGAAGTCGACGCGTGCGTCGAAACCGAAGGCGCGCGTCCGGTGCAATGGTTGCTGGATCGCTTCGACGTCGACAGCCGCTGGTGCCTCGTGCACGCGACGCATGTCGACGCAAACGAAACGCTGGCACTTGCGAAAAGCGGTGCGGTAGCCGGCTTGTGTCTGACCACCGAAGCAAATCTCGGCGATGGTCTGTTCCCCGCGCAGGAATATCTGGATGCGCAAGGCCGCATCGGCATCGGCTCGGACAGTCATATCGGCGTCGACTGGCGCGCGGAATTGCGCCTGCTCGAATACGGCCAGCGTTTGACGCGCCGGCAACGCAACGTGCTGGCGTCGGCGCAGTCCACGCATGTGGCAGACCGTCTGTTCGACGCCGCGCTCGACGGCGGCGCGCACGCCAGCGGCCGCGCGGTCGGCGCGTTGCAGGCAGGCCGCCGCGCGGACTGGCTGGTGCTCGACGCGGACCATGCGAGCATCGCCGAACATGCGCCGAGCGCGTGGCTGTCGGGCGTTGTATTCTGCGAGCATGGCGAGACGCCGGTGCGCGACGTCTACGCGGGCGGCGTTCAGGTGGTCGAGAACCGCCGGCATCGCGACGAAGAGGGCGCTTACGCGCGCTATCGCGTGGCGCTCGCCGATCTGCTCAAATGAGCGGCGCACCGTCGCGACTCATCCCTCTCATCGATTCCGGACTGACATGACTGCATTGAACACTCCGCCGGTTGTATCGCTGCATCGGGGCAGTTTGCCGTTGCTGATCTCGATCCCGCATATGGGCACGCAAATCCCGGCCGATATCGCCGCGACGATGACGCCGGTCGCGCAACGCACCGACGATTGCGATTGGCATCTGGACCGTCTGTATGCGTTCGCGAAGCGCATGGGCGCGTCGATTCTCGCGCCGACGTACGCGCGCTACGTGATCGATCTGAACCGTCCGCCCGACGGCGCGAACCTGTACCCGGGCCAGGACACGACTGGCCTGCTGCCCGTCGATACCTTCGACAAGGAGCCGTTGTATCTCGACGGCCATCTGCCCACCGACGCCGAAATCGCCCGTCGTCGCGACGCTTACTGGCAGCCGTATCACGACGCGCTGACGAACGAACTGGCCGCGCTGAAAGCGGAGCACGGCAAGGCGCTGTTGTGGGAAGCGCATTCGATCCGCTCGCACGTGCCGCGTTTCTTCGAAGGACGCTTGCCGGATTTCAATTTCGGCTCCTCGAACGGCGCGAGCGCGGTGGCGGGATTGGCCGAGGAACTGGCCGCCGTGGTCGAGCGGCATGGCGGCTATTCGGCGATCGCGAATGGACGCTTCAAGGGCGGCTATATCACGCGTCAGTATGGGCAGCCATCGCAAGGCGTGCACGCGGTGCAGCTCGAGCTGTCGCAGATCACGTATATGGAAGAGCACCTGCCGTACGCGTATGACGAAACGCTCGCCACGAAGATCGAGCCCTTGCTCGAAGCACTCGTGACCACCGCGCTGAACCACGTCAAGGCGGCCTGACCCCCGCGTCGCGCCGACGATTCAAACACCTCTTCCGCTTCCACGCGGTTCATGACGGGACGCCTTGCGTCGCCGTCATGTCCGCGTCGGCTCACACCGTCAAGGTGTAACAGCATGTGTCCGTGATTGCATGCTGCCGTTTTCGCGCAGAACGTATAGGGCGTCGCCGATGGCGCGTCGCGGCTGCGTCCACGCTGATTCCCCGCTGTCACCGATTCCGCGGCATAAAAAAGCCCCGCTCGTGACGGGGCTTCATCGATGCACGTGCGCCGCCGGGGCGCCGGACGCCGTTAGTGGCAGCGTTTTTCCCAATGATGATGGACGCGTACCTTGTGGCAGACCGGATGATGGTGGTCGTAAGCCTGTGCGGGAGCGATCGCGCTCAAAGCTGCGACGGCGGCGGCAACGGAGAGGACAAATTTCTTCATTACAAAATCCTTAATTCAAGTGGTGGCGCTATCGCTGCAGCACGACGCGTGCCGCAGCGAGTCGTCAGCATGCCACACCGAGCGCGACGGGCGTATGAACGCGCGATGAATCCGGGCGTATGAACGCGCGATGAATCCTTCGGTCAATGAATAACGGTGTTGGCCGCAATCCGAGAGCTGCGGCGGTTCGCAGCGCGATGACGCGACGTAGCGTGTAGTTTCGGCAACGCCGCGCGGCGCGCGATGTAACGCAGGGATTGCGCAGCGCGCCGCGCAGCGACTACCCTTTCAAAACGATGACGCGTGCGAGCGCGGCATCCCTACATCGGGCCATAAGATGGAAGACCCAGCGATGGAAGATTCCGACGAATTGCTGCTCCCGGTCTGGCGAGCGAACCTGGTGCTGTTGACCCGCGAGGTCGGCGCGGCGACCCGTCTCGCGCGCATGATGACCTTCTCCGCCAGCTATCTGAAACTGATGTTGTCCGGCCAGCGCGAATTCAGCGAGGAATTCGTGCGCGGCATCGAAGCGGTCACGGGTTTGCCGAACGGCTGGATGAACGCGCCGCATGACGAGCACGACATTCCACCCAACGCGCGCGAAGCGATCGACAACGAACAGCCGCTCGCGCGCTTTCGCGGCACCGCGCATCCGGTGCGGAAAAAGACCGTGCTGCGGCCGCCGGAACCGATCTTCGGCCAGCCGGCGGCGGCCAAACGCGTCGAGGAGGAAACGATCGATGCCGAAGCGCATCGGCGTCAGTTGCATCTTCGCAAGGTTCGCGATCTGGCGATTCAGGACGTGCGGCGTTTCGAGCGGCATCTGAGTCACGCGCCGGTCGAACTGACGGCCTTGCGCACGAAAGTGGAGGACGTGATCGCCGCCGCCGATCTCGACGATCCGATCCAGGCCGATCTTGCGGGGCGGCTGGAGCAGATCGAGAAGCATCGCCATTTGCTGCTCCGGCATGTGGAGCGATTGCAGGCGTTGCTGGCGCAGATCGGCGAGGGCGAGTGACGGCCGGTCGGGTCTTCAGGCGCCGCGTCGTTTGTCTTCACGTCGCCGCCACGTTGACGTTAGGCGGCGCGTGCATGGTCAGCGCCTTTGCCGACGACACCGCTTCATCCGCCGACGATCGCGCGCCCTCCACGATGGAGAGCGACGTCCACCTGTTCACGATCCAGAAAGACGGCTCCATCGAAGAGCACGACGACACGATCCTGCGCGCCAATACGACGAGCGGCGTCGACGACATCGCGCAACGCTATGTGTGGTTCAACAAGGACATCGAGCAGGTCCAATTGCTGGCCGCCGAAACGCTCGACCCGAACGGCGTCGCGCATCCGGTCGGCCCGGAAGCGATCCGCGACGTGCAGGAGCCGCGCTCGGCCGGCGCGCCGAGTTTCGAGGACGGCGTGTTGCGCACGGTGATTTTTCCCGGCGTGGAGCCCGGCTCGCGCGTGCATCTGGCGTTTCGCAAGACCCGCACGAAACCTTTGCAGGCCGGCACGTTCGCCTATCTGGTCGAGCCGACGCGCGACCCCGTCGACCTGCAACGCCTGATCTTCGACCTGCCCGCCGACGTGCCGCTTTACGCCGACGCGCGCGGCTACACCGCGTTGCCGCCGGTCACGACCAACGGCCGCACCCGCTACGAATTCGACTACCGGCACGGGCCTTACGCGCCGCTCGAAGCCGGCGCGGTGGGTTACGCGAACTGGGGTGACCGGCTGATGGTGTCGACGGTGCCGGACTTCGCGAGTTTCGCGGCGCGTTATCGCGGGCCCGCCGCCGACGCCACCATGAGCGATCCCGCGATCGTCCGGCTGGCGCAGCAGCTGACCGCTGGCAGCGTCGATCCGCGCGACAAAGCCCGCATTCTTTACGACTGGATGCGCCTGAATATCCGCTACGTCGCGTTGTTTCTCGGCGAGACGGCGGCGATTCCGCACAAGGCGATCGACATCCTGCATAACCGTTACGGCGACTGCAAGGACCACGTCGCGTTGTACAGCGCGTTGCTGGCGGCGGTCGGTATTCGCAGCGAGGCGGTGCTGCTCAACCTCGGGCCGTACTACAGCTTGCCGGCCGTGCCCGGTTACGGCAGCAGCGCAATCAATCACGCGATCGTGTGGATCCCCGAGCTGACGTTGTATGCGGATACGACGGCGGGCGGTGTGGCGTTCGGTTATCTGCCGCCGAGCGTGATGGACCGGCCGGTGCTGCTGGTCGACGACGGCGTGCTGTCGCGCACGCCGGCCACGCAGGTGCGCGAGCGCCGCGCGCGTCTGCAGCTCGACGTCGACGAACAAGGCTCGGCGAACTACGCGTACCGCGTCGAAGACACGGGGTACACGGCGGAACTCGAACGCAACACGTTCCGGCGAGCGACGCGGCAGCGCACGCAACTGATCGCCGCGAACCGGCTGTTGATGACGGGCCTGCACGGCACGGCGCAGCTACGCACGGACGACGTCAGCGCCACGCAAGGACCGTTCGCCACATCGATGCAGGGCAGCGTGGCGCACTTCGTCTGGTCGGACGGCACCACGGCGGTGCCGGCGTTGACGAGTCTGTCGGGCGGAATGAGTTCGCAGGTGCAGGCGTGGCTGGCGGAGCCGGCGAGAACGCAACCGTGGGCCTGTCTGGGTGGCGCGTTTGACGAGACGCTGGAAATGAGGTTGCCGCGCTTTGTCCGCGTGACGGATTTGCCGGTCGATACCTCGGTGCAGGACCGGTTTTTAACGTTCACGTCCCGCTATATTTTCGATCCATCGACGCGCGTGCTGCAGGTCCGGCGGCAACTGCGAGCCGCCTTCGATCATCAGATGTGTACCGCCGATGAATTCGCCGCCATGAAAGACGACCTCGTGCGGATCGAGCGGGACCTCGACGCCGAGCTGGTGGTCAAGGTGACCCATGTGGCCAAGGTGGCAAGTTCAACTTCAACTTCAACTTCGAAGTAGCACGGTTAGCGCCACGGAGTCGGCACGGCGTGAAGCCACGCCGTGCCAACCCCGCTTCAAGTCGCTAAAACAAACCCGCGCCTTAACCGCCGCTCTTCGTCACGATCGGCACCCACGCGCCGTTCTTGACCTGATACAGCGTCGACGACCCGCTCTTCAACGCGCCCGTGCTGTCGAACGAGATCTTGCCGGTCACGCCGTCGAAATCGATCGCCTTCAGCACCGGACGATACACATTCGGCGTGCTCGATTTGGCCTGCTGCATGGCCTTGATCGCGGCCCACGCGCCGTCGTAGCCGAACGGTGCGTACGACAGGATATCCACCCCGAAGCGCTTCTTGAACTTCGCGGAGAAGTCCTTGCCGCCCGGCAACTGCGCCAGCGGCCGGCCGTATTCCCACGCCTGAGCGCCTTCTGCGGCATCCCCGGCGAGCTTGATGAAGTCCTCGTCCATCACGCCGCCGCCGCCCACCAGTTGCGCGTTCAGGCTCAACTGTTTCATCCGCTTCGCGAAGCCGGCCGCCTGCGTGTCCAGGCCGCCGAAGAACACCAGGTCGGCATTGGTCGATTTGATCTTGGTGATCTGCGTGCTGAAGTCGACCGCTTTGTTGTCGGTGTACTCGCGCGTCACGATGGTGCCGCCGTGCGCTTTCACCGCCTTCTCGAACTCGTCGGCCTCGCCCTGACCGAACGCGGTCCGGTCGTCGACGATCGCGATGCGCTTGGCCTTGCTCACTTCCACCGCGTAGACGCCCGCGTTGCCGGCGTTCTGCGCATCGGTGGAAATCACCATGAAGGTGTTCGCGAAGCCGCGTCCGGTGATGATCGGGTTGGTGGCGGCCGGGTCGATCACCGGAATGCCGGCCTGCTCATAAATCTGCGAGGCCGGAATCGTGGTGCCCGAATTGAAGTGGCCGACTACCGCCGAGACGCCCGAGTCGACCAGCTTCTGCGCGGCCTGCACGCCGATGCGCGGGTCGGCCTGGTCGTCCTCGGAGACCAGCTGGAATTGCGTGACCTGGTCACCGATCTTGATCTTCTGCGCGTTGGCTTCCTCGATGGCGAGCCTCACGCCGTTTTCCAGATCCTTGCCGTAGCCGGCGTTGGCGCCCGTCATCGGCGCGGCGAAGCCGATCTTCACCGTCTGATCGGCGGAACTGGCCAGCGGCGCGAGTGCGAACAGGGCGCCAGTGATCAATGCGAGTGGTTTCAGCGTAGTGCGAAGACTCATGGTCTCTCTCTCCTTCCATCGACAGTTTCAGGGTGTGTGAAAGCGGCAAGGCAGTAACGCTGGATCGGCGCTCAAGCAGGGTGAGGCATGGCGCACATCGCAAGACTACGGATGATCGGTCGCCATAAACAATGCTGGAATACGCGCAGTAGCTGTCACACGCCGGGTAATCTGGCGCGAATATAGAAAGCCAATTTGCCGCCGTCTTGGCAGTTCGAGGCGCTTTGAATGAGCATTTCGGCACAGGGCCCGCAGCGCATACGCTGGCGGCCGGTCGGCGCGGGCGGATGGGTGCGGATTGCGGCACATGCTTAAGACGCCGGCGCGAGCGCGCCGGCGGTGGGGCTTGATGCTTTTAGTGCTCGCCTTGCTGGCGCAGCAACTCTTCACGCAGACGCAGCAGCGGCGCCTTGGTGTCGTCGTCGGCCCATGTGTCGAGGTCGTCGATCGCGCGCTGGCAGCCGTCGAGTACGAGGTCGATATCCACCGGCACGCCGTTGTTCAGCGCGAACTCGATGGTCTCGGCGAACTGCTGGCATTCGTCTTCGCCGTAGGAGATGTCGAGGTTGTCCGCGATCACTTCGGCGATGTTGCTGCGGGCGCGGTCGTCGGGCGTCACCATTTCGATGATGCCGCGCGCCACCGCCGGCGAGTAGTACAGCGCAATGTCGAGCCACTGCGCGGGATCGAAGTCGGCCTGATCGAACTGGTTCTCGAAGAACTCGATCGCTTCCTGTTCGTGGGTTTCGTCGGCGTCGACGCTGACGCACAACTGCTCAAAATATTCTTCCCGCTCGCTGCGGATATAGCCGTCCATCGATGCCTCGTCTGCTGAATGCTTGATGCCTGAAAAGTGGCGGATGGGCGAGGGCATGCTGCGATGCCTCGTCCACGCGGCAAGCATTATAGGACGTGAGCGGACGTGAGATGCCGCGCGGCGGCTTAAGCGCTGTCCGCCACCCACGCATCGAACCACTCGCGCGGCTGCGCGATTTCGTTCTGCGCGGCCACCAGTTCCAGCTCGTAGCGCCCGGCTTGCCAGGTCGCCTTGACCACCGCGTTCACGGCGGCCAGCGTATGTTCGAACGCCGCGCGAATCGAATCGCCTAGCAGCGTGCGCGCGACGAACACCGCGCTCGTCAGATCGCCGACGCCGACCGGTTGACGCGCGAACGGGTAGAGCGGGCGCTGGCCCATCCACGCCTCGCGCTCGGTGACGACCAGCATGTTGAAGCGGTCCGCCGGGCTGTTGCGATCGAGCAGATGCTTGACCAGTATCAGCTTCGGCCCACGCGCGATCAGTTCGCGGCAGGCGGTCACCGCTTCTTCGAGCGTCTCGATCTCGCGACCCGCGAGACGTTGCAGCTCGGTATGATTCGGCGCCATCGCGTCGGCCATTTCCGGCATGGTGCGGACCAGAAACTCCTGGATGCCCGGCTCGACCTTGCAGCCGCTCGCGGCGCCCATCACCGGATCGCAGAAGTACCAGGCGCGCGGATTGGCAGCCTTCACCGCCTTGACGATTTCCAGCACCGACTGCGCCTGCTCCGGCGTGCCGAGATAGCCGGACAGCACCGCGTCGCAACGCGGCAGCATGCCGATCGCGCCGATGCCTTCGACCAGCTCTTCCATTTGCGCGGCCTCGATCGCACCGCCGGTCCAATGGCCGTATTGCGTGTGGTTCGAGAACTGCACGGTATTGAGCGGCCAGACGTTGACGCCGAGCCGGCGCATCGGGAATTCGGCCGCGCTGTTGCCGGCGTGCCCGAACACGACATGGGACTGAATGCTCAGAACGTTTTTCGTCATGGTGTAGCCCGCGCAAGCGGTCATGCGCGATTAATGGAAACGGGAAGGTGCGCCGCGTTGGCGTGATCCGGCAGGAGCCGGACGCCTCATGCGGCGGGTTTGCTTCAGATCATGCAAGAAAAATGCACGCCCTGCAGGGTCAGGCAACAATACAGGAGTTTGCCGCGCGCGAGTTGATCCGGCCCTGTGGTGTTGCGTCGAACCATCAGACGGACGGCAGGTTATCGAAGCGCGCGCAACCGCGGCTGCCAGCGCACCAACCTGGCGCGCGTGCCGAAGTCCGCTCAGGTGAGCTCGCGATACAACGCCAGATAGCGCTCGGCCGACGCTCCCCAACCGAAGTCCTGGCGCATGGCGCGCCGCTGCGTTGCCTTCCATTCGGTGCGGCGGTCGTACAGCGCGAAGGCACGGCGGATCGCGCTGCCAATGCCTTTCGGCTCGAACCGTTCGAACACGAAACCGGTGGCGAGGTCGTCGGCGAGATTTTCGAGCGATGCGTCGACCACCGTGTCCGCGAGTCCGCCCACGCAGTGCACCAGCGGCAGCGAGCCATAGGCCAGCGCGTAGAGCTGGGTCAACCCGCAGGGCTCGAAACGCGACGGCACCGCGATCACGTCGCTGCCCGCGACGATCGTATGCGCGAGCGTTTCGTCGAAGCCGAGTTCCACCGCGACCGATTCCGGATGCGCGTGCGCGGCCCGTTTCAGGCCGTTTTCGAGCGCCGGGTCGCCGGTGCCGAACACCACCAGTTGGCCGCCGCGTTTGACAATTTCCGGCACCGCTTCGAGCAGCAGATCGAGGCCTTTCTGTTCGGTGAGCCGGCTCACCACGCCGAACAGCAGCGCGTCGCTTTTCTGCGCGAGGCCGAAGCGCTTCTGCAGCGCTTCCTTGCACGCCAGCTTGCCGGCGAGGCGCGTGGCGTTGTAGTGCGAGTCGAGCAGGGTGTCGCTGGCGGGGTTCCACACGTCGTAGTCGACGCCGTTCAGAATCCCGCTCAGATCGTGCGAGCGATGGCGCAGCAGTCCGTCCAGACCGCCGCCCTGAGCCAGCGTCTGGATCTCGCGAGCGTAAGTCGGACTGACGGTCGTGATGCGGTCGGTGTAGTAAAGCCCGGCTTTGAGGAACGACAACTGCCCGTAAAACTCGATGCCGTGCATCGTGAAAAAATCGTCCGGCAAACCGAGTTGAGCGAACTGCTGCGCCGGAAACACGCCCTGATACGCAAGGTTGTGCACGGTGAACACGCAACGCGCAAGCGGCCGGCCCGACTGGCGTTCCGCTGCTTTCAGATAGGCGGGCGCGAGCCCCGCATGCCAGTCGTGCGCGTGGATGATCTGCGGCGTCCATGCCGGGTCGAGGCGCTGCGCCAGTTGCGCGGCGACCCAGCCGAGCAGCGCGAAGCGCAGCGCGTTGTCGCCGTACGGCACGTGTTCGTCGTTCAGATACGGGTTGCCGGGCCGGTCGTACAGCGTGCCGGCGCGGATCACGTAGACGATCAGGCCGTTCGAGGGCAGGGTGCCGCGTTCGAGCGTCACGTCCGGCGCGTCGAAACGGCGGCCCAGGCGCGCGACCGGTTGCAGGTCGGTAAGGCCGGCGACGACCGCCGGAAAGCCCGGCAGCAGCACCCGCACATCGGCGCCGCGCTCGATCAGCGCGGGCGGCAACGCGCCCGCGACGTCGGCGAGACCGCCCGTTTTGAGGAGGGGATACAGCTCGCTTGCGACGTGCAGGGCGCGTATCGTCATAGGCCTTTGTCTCGTTGCGATGAGGGAATGCGGTCAGTCGGTTCTGTCGGCTCAGGGGCAACTTAGGCGCACAAGGGGCACCTCAGGGGCCGCCGTCGGCGACCCCGGCGGCCTTACTTCACCTTCTGCCGCAGCGCCTCGGGCGTGACCAGCACGACGCCGTCGTCGGTACGGTAGAAGCGTTCGGCGTCGCTCGCGGGATCTTCGCCGATCACCGTGCCGTCCGGAATCGCGCAACCGCGGTCGATCACCACCTTCTGCAGCCGGCAACTCGCGCCGACGGTCACCTGTGGCAACAAGACTGCCTCACTGATGTTACAGAATGAACTCACTTTGACATTCGACGACAACACCGAGCGCGAAATCTGCGACCCGGAAATCACGCACCCGCCGCACACCAGCAGATTGTTGCCCGTGCCTTGCAGCCCCTTCATGTCGCGCACGAACTTGGCGGGCGGCAACTGTTCCTGATACGTCCAGATCGGCCAGCTACGGTCGTACAGATCGAGCGTCGGGATCGTGGAGGCGAGGTCGAGATTGGCGGCCCAGTAGGCGTCGATTGTGCCGACGTCGCGCCAGTACGGCTCGACGTTCGGGTCCGACGACACGCACGACATGCTGAACGGATGCGCGATCGCCGTGCCTTGCGTGACGACGCGCGGCAGGATGTCCTTGCCGAAGTCGTGATCCGTTTCGATGCTGGAGATGTTCTCTTCGAGCAGCGAGTACAGATAATCCGCGTTGAACACGTAGATGCCCATGCTGGCGAGCGCGATGTCCGGCCGGCCGGGCATGGCGGGCGGGTCGGCGGGCTTTTCGACGAAGCCGGTCACGCGGCGGTTTTCGTCCACGGCCATCACGCCGAAGGCCACCGCGTCCATGCGCGGCACCTCGATACAGCCGACCGTGCAATCCGCGCCGCTTTCCGCGTGGTCGGCGATCATGCGCGTGTAGTCCATCTTGTAGATGTGGTCGCCGGCCAGCACCACCACGTACTTCGGCCGGATCGAGCGGATGATGTCGAGGTTCTGGAACACGGCGTCCGCCGTGCCGCGATACCAGTGCGCGCCTTCCACGCGTTGCTGGGCCGGCCACAGGTCGATGAATTCGCCGAATTCGCCGCGCAGGAAGCTCCAGCCGCGCTGCAGATGGCGCAGCAGCGAGTGCGCCTTGTATTGCGTGACCACCGCGATGCGGCGGATGCCGGAGTTCAGACAGTTGGACAGCGCGAAGTCGATGATCCGGTATTTGCCGCCGAAGTGCACCGCCGGCTTGACGCGTTTATTGGTGAGCGGCCCGAGCCGCGTGCCCCGTCCGCCCGCGAGGACGATGGCGAGGGTGGTGCGTTGCAGATCATTCAGCCGTGCCGGAGTGTCCATGTCTGTCTCCTTTGTCGACCGGGTCTGGCGCGGCGGCCCGGGTTCGCGCTTTGGCGCTTACTCGGGTCGTCACGCTCGTTCCGGTCGTTTGCAAGATGGTTGCTGGTTAGTATGTCCCGGATGATTGGTCGCTGGTTCTCTCCGCTGATGATTCGTGCTGCCAGGCGGCGCCCGTCTTCGCGGACCCGTCTGGTAGTTCTAGCACCGATTGGCCGCGAGCGAGTAGTTTGAATTGTGCGGAGGGTTGCCACCTGACCCTGTTGCGCACGATCAACCCTTGCACGAGGCGACTCCGTGCGGCACGACACATAGAGCGTGAGGTGGCGTTGCGCAATATGCGTGCCATCCGGGTGTGCGTCGCGTGTTGCCTCGCTTGCCGCCGCCCGAAGCCTGCGCGCGCGGCAGCAGAGTTTGGGTGGTGCGTCGTAGAATCGTGCGCTTCCGGCCGCGGTTCAGTGGGCGGCTTGCCCGAGGCTTCGATCGCGATGCTTCCCGTTACTTTCAGTTTGCAAAATATCCCGATGAGTTTTCGCCGCCGTTCCCTGCTCGCGATGTTGGGCGTTTGTGCGTTGACGGTTGCGCCCGCCGTGTTGGCTGCTTCGACGGGTTCGAGCGCTTCGACCGCCGCGACGGCCAGCGCCGCCGACGCCCCAGGCGCTGCCGCGGCGCCGGCTCAGGCCGTTCAGGGTGTTCAAGCCAGCCCGGTCGCGGGCGCGGCGGCCGCCGCCTCCATCGCCGCCGACAACGCCGGTCCCGCCTACGGTCCCGAGCTTCAGGGCTTCAACTATCCCGCGCCGGTCGAGCAATTCGACTTCACGTCGCAAGGCGTGGCGTTGCATATGGCGTACATGGATATCAAGCCGGCCAATCCGAACGGCCGTACGGCGGTCTTGCTGCACGGCAAGAACTTTTGCGCGGCGACGTGGGACGCGACGATCCGGCGCCTGAGCGACGCCGGTTATCGCGTGATCGCGCCGGACCAGATCGGCTTCTGCAAATCGAGCAAGCCCGAGCGTTACCAGTACAGCTTCCAGCAACTCGCGCGCAATACGCATGCGCTGCTGGCCTCGCTTGGCGTCAGCGACGCGACCGTGATCGGTCATTCGACCGGCGGCATGCTGGCGATTCGCTATGCGCTGATGTATCCGCGCGAGACGCAGCAGCTGGTGCTGGTGAACCCGATCGGGCTGGAGGACTGGAAGGCGAAGGGCGTGCCGTCGCTGTCGGTGGATCAGTGGTACGAGCGCGAGCTGAAAACGACCGCCGACGGCATTCGCCGCTACGAGCAGTCCACTTATTACGCGGGGCATTGGCGCGCCGATTACGAGCCGTGGGTGCAGATGCTGGCGGGTATGTATCGGGGGCCGGGTAAGCAGATCGTCGCGTGGAATTCGGCTTTGTTGTACGACATGATTTACACGCAGCCGGTGGTGTACGAGTTGGGGCAGTTGAGTATGCCGACGCTGTTGCTGATCGGGCAGAAAGACACGACCGCGATTGGCAAGGATGCCGCGCCCCCTGACGTGCGCGCGAAGCTTGGCCATTATCCGGAACTGGGCAGGGCGGCGGCGAAGGCGATTCCGCATGCGACGCTGGTCGAGTTCGCGGAGTTGGGACACGCGCCGCAGATGCAGGATCCGCAGGCGTTTCATAAGGCGCTGCTGGATGGGATGGCGGCGGTGCCGGGGAATCGGTAGGCGTTTGGGCGGGTTTGTGTGGCGCGGGGGGGCGGCCACGTCGTTCATCGTTGCGCGAAACTGACTGGGGTGAGGCTGTAGTTGGCCACAAGGCGACCCATCGAGGAGCGGCAGACCTTCACGCTTTTTTCCCTTTGCGTGACACGGAGCGCTTGTCTGAACCTTTCGAGAAGCGATGCCGATTACCAAGGAGCTCGACCAGCCATGTCTCACATTCGGACAACGAGTATCCGCGCCGCTGCGAGATCATGAACGTGAGGGGGCGCATGTGCCATGCGCGCCGTTGGAGTTCGACCAGTGTTCCATTCGCGAGGTCTTCCGCAACCAGATGATGCGGCATGTGCCCCCAGCATAAGCTTCCCCTGAGCAAATCGTGCTTTGCGCCGAGGTCATTCACCAGCCACTGGCGTTCACCGGCGACCCCCTGTTGCGTCTTTTCGGCATCGGGCTGATTGTCGGTGACGACGAGCTGGATGTGCCGGCCAAATTCCTCGCGCGAGATCGGCCCCGCGATTGCGGCCAGCGGATGCGATGACGCGCAGACGGTCACCATGTGCGCTTCACATAAATGCTGCCTTTCTATGGTCCCCGGGCTCAGCTCCGGCACGTCGGTGATCGTCACCGCCAGTGCACAGGTGCCTTCCAGAACCAGACGCTCGCCACCTTGCATGGTCGTCATGCGCAGATTGATTGCAGCAGTTGGAAAGTCCGCCTGCAGGCTACGCAGGCATTCAATCAGGTGTGCGCGCGGAAAATAGGTATCCACCGCAATCGAGACTTGCGGCACCCCGGCTTCAGCAATCGCCACCGCGCGCATCTTCATTTCCTCGGTGCGTGAGATCACCCCACGAGCATCGGGCAGGAGGCTGCGGCCTGCGGCCGTCAGCGTCGCTTTGCGAGCGTTGCGCTCGAACAGCACTACATCGAAGCCACTCTCGAGCGCGCTGATCGCGTGACTGATCGCCGACTGTGCACGCCTCAGCTCCCGTGCAGCGCCAGAAAAGCTTCCCTGGTCACACACGGCAACGAAGGCCCGAAGTTGATTGATGGTGACGTTATCGAGCATACGTATCCAAAGAGTAGATGGCTGCCATAGATATTTAGTCAATTGGCTTCATGAATCAAGACCTTCAGAATCGTGTTTGTCGCTTTTGTTTCGGCACTCACAGTTAAGGGGTTCGGGTTCCCGGTGTTCAGGTGGTTCATGAATACCGTTCCCTGCTTCCGCACAACTCCAACGAAGGATGCATGACATGAACAGACTGAATGGAAAGACCGCCGTGGTCACGGGTGGCGCTACCGGTATCGGCCGCGCCGCGGCTAAGCGCTTCATCGAGGAGGGCGCCTTCGTCTTCATCTTCGGCCGACGGCAGGAAGCGCTCGACGCCGCTGTCGCCGACCTCGGGCCCAATGTCCGCGCGGTGCGGGGCTCGGTCTCCGATCTGGCCGACCTCGACCGACTCTACGCGGCGGTGAAGGCCGAGCGCGGAACCCTCGACATCGTCTTCGCCAACGCCGGGGCGGGAAGCCAGCTTGCGCTCGGCAAGATCACCGCCGAGCACATCGACGAAACCTTCGACACCAATGTGAAGGGGACGATTTTCACGGTCCAGCAGGCGCTGCCGCTGATGGGCAAGGGCGGTTCGATCATCCTGACCGGATCGAGCGCCGGCACCACGGGCGCCCCGGCAATGAGCGCCTACAGCGCGAGCAAAGCGGCAGTGCGCAACCTCGCGCGGACCTGGGCGGAGGACCTGAAGGGCACCGGCATCCGGGTGAACGTGCTGTCGCCCGGGGCGACGGCGACCGAACTCGCGAAGGAAGCGCTAGGCGAGGAGGGTCAGAAGGTCTTCGCCTCGATGACTCCGCTCCAGCGCATGGCCGATCCGGCGGAGATCGCAGCGGTGGCTGCCTTTCTCGCGTCGTCGGACAGCAGCTTCATGACCGCCAGCGAAGTCGCCGTTGACGGCGGCCTGGCGCAACTCTGACCCGCTACGCCCTGCGAGTCACTCCATTCGATATCTGGAGCCCGTAGGGCGTGGTAAACCGAAGGAAAATAGATGAGCTACGCAATTATTGGCTTCGGCAAGATCGGCCAGGCGCTTGCCAAGGCGTTTGCCCGAAGCGGCATCGAAGTATCCGTTGCAACGACTCGCGACCCGGAAAGCTTTGCATCCGCCGCGGCCGCGATCGGACCCGGGATCATTCCCAAAAAACTGGCGGAAGCGGTCAAGGCGGACGTCGTCTTTCTGGCTGTCCGTTTCGAGTCACACCGGGATGTCGCGAAGGCGCTGCCCACCTGGAAGGGCAAGACCATCGTCGATGTGACCAATGCCTACGGCGTGCCCCCTGAGGAACTGCTGGAGGGGCAACCTTCTTCCAGGGCCGTCGCGCAGGCCTTCACTGGCGCCAGACTGGTTAAGGGCTTCAATCATTTGGGCGCGACCGTCCTTGGTCAGGATCCGGCTGTGCATGGCGGCAGGCGAGTCGTGTTCCTGGCGAGCGACGATGACGGCGCCGCAGCGGAGATCGGTACGCTTGCGGAAAATCTCGGTTTCGCGCCGATCAAACTCGGCGGGCTTTCGGAAGGCGGACTGCTAGTGCACGGTCGTGGAAATAGCTGGGGTCACCTGATCTTCAAGGACCTGGTCAAGTTCGACTGATGAATCTTGATCGCTAACTTCGACGCGATCTTGCCCAAGGCCCTTCGTCGATGCATGCAGACGCAGGGCCCGCAGGCGTTTCACATTTTGAGCAGGGGATGAACCGGATTATCGCGTTCATCCCCCACTCTCAACTTACTTCCCCGCACCCGCCGCATTGGCCCGCGCCGTATGCAGCTTTTTATAACTGTCGATCAGCCGATGGTGCCGATCGAGCCCCTCCAGTTTCATACTCGTCGGCGTCAAACCGTAGAACCGCACGCTGCCGTCCACCGAACCCATTACCGCGTCCATCCGGGCGTCACCAAACATCCGACGGAAGTTGACCTCGTAGTCGTCCATCTCGAGCTCGTCGTCAAGCATCACCTCCAGCACCACGTTCAACGCCTGGTAAAACAATCCGCGCTCGACCGTGTTGTCGTTGTACTGCAGGAAGGCGCCCACCAGTTCTTGCGCTGCCTCGAATTGCTGCAAGGCGAGATTGATAAGCAGCTTCAACTCGATAACGGTTAGCTGCCCCCAGTCGGTATTCTCGTCAAACTCGATGCCGATCAACGTGGCGATATCGGAGTACTCATCCAGCTCGCTGTTTTCCATCCGCTCAAGCATGGCGGCCAGGGCGGCATCGTCCAGACGATGCAGGTTCAAGATATCGGCGCGGAACAATAGCGACTTGTTCGTGTTATCCCAGATCAAATCGTCTACCGGATAAACCTCGGAATAACCCGGCACCAGAATCCGGCAGGCGACGGCGCCCAACTGGTCATACACCGCCGAATACACTTCCTTGCCCATCTCTTCGAGAATGCCGAACAAGGTCGCCGCTTCCTCGGCATTGGAGTTTTCACCTTGACCGGAGAAATCCCATTCGACGAACTCGAAATTCGCCTTGGCGCTGAAAAAGCGCCACGACACGACACCGCTCGAATCGATGAAGTGCTCAACAAAGTTGTTCGGTTCAGTCACCGCGTTACTGACGAAGGTGGGCTGAGGCAAATCGTTCAGGCCTTCAAAACTGCGCCCCTGTAGCAACTCCGTCAAACTCCGTTCCAGCGCCACCTCGAAGCTCGGGTGAGCGCCGAACGACGCAAACACACCGCCTGTGCGCGGGTTCATCAACGTGACGCACATCAGCGGGTAGACCCCGCCCAGCGACGCGTCCTTCACCAGCACAGGGAAACCTTGCTCTTCCAGGCCCTTGATCCCGGCCAGAATGCCGGGGTATTTCGCCAGCACTTCCTGCGGCACATCCGGCAGTGCGATTTCACCTTCCAGAATTTCACGCTTCACTGCCCGTTCGAAAATTTCGGACAGACATTGCACCTGCGCTTCGGCCAGCGTATTACCGGCACTCATGCCATTGCTGACGTACAGGTTCTCGATCAGGTTGGACGGGAAGTACACCACTTCGCCGTCCGACTGCCGCACAAACGGCAGCGAACAGATACCGCGCTCCACATTGCCGGAGTTGGTGTCGTACAGATGCGAGCCACGCAATTCGCCGTCGGGATTATAAATTTCCCGGCAATACTCATCCAGAATTTCAGCCGGTAGCGCATCTTTGCGGCCGGGCTTGAACCAGCGTTCGTTCGGGTAATGGACAAATGCCGCATTGGCGATGTCTTCACCCCAAAATGCAGCACCATAGAAATGATTACAGTTCAGGCGTTCGATAAACTCGCCCAACGCCGACGCCAACGCACTTTCTTTGGTCGATCCCTTGCCATTGGTAAAACACATTGGCGAGTGCGCATCGCGAATATGCAGCGACCACACATTCGGAACGATATTGCGCCACGAAGCAATTTCAATCTTCATGCCCAAGCCCGCCAGCAGGCCGGACATATTGGCGATGGTTTGCTCCAGCGGCAGATCCTTACCCGCAATATAGGTGCTCACATCCGAAGCCGGGTTCAGCGTCAGCAAGGCCTGAGCATCGGCATCGAGGTTTTCCACCTCTTCAATGACAAACTCGGGTCCGGCTTGAACGACTTTCTTCACGGTGCAACGGTCGATAAAGCGCAAAATGCCCCGGCGGTCTGCTTCCGACATATCCGACGGCAATTCAACCTGAATCTTGAAAATCTGCCGATAACGGTTTTCCGGATCGACAATATTATTCTGCGAAAGGCGGATATTTTCCGTCGGAATATTACGATTTACGCAGTACAGCTTTACGAAGTAAGCGGCGCATAAAGCCGATGAAGCCAGAAAATAATCGAACGGACCCGGTGCCGAGCCGTCGCCCTTATAACGGATAGGCTGGTCGGCTATGACCGTGAAGTCATCGAACTTGGCCTCAAGACGTAGCTTGTCGAGGAAGTTGACTTTAATTTCCATGGGGGAATCCTGAAATGGGGCATCAAATGACGATGCCGCCATTATCCGTCACCCGGTCCAGTTGCTGTTGCAGATCGCTCACATTGCTCGCGGTGTGCAGCGAAGCGCATGGACGCGCTCTCGCACTACTTCTTGCCGGAAGCGTTCCTGGATCGAGCCAGGCGCCGCTCCTCAACGTCGGCCCGATCCATTCTGGAAGCAAACCGCGAGGAGCTGATGCAGTTGACCCGAAAAAAGATGGGCTGAATAAACTTGAAAACGGGCCGTCCAGACCGTTGGCAATTTGCCGCGTGGGCTGACCTCTGGTCTGGCGAAGCCACCCCTTGCACCGGTCCTTTCTTCTGATCAGACTCGCCGCCTATTTGAGCCTAAGCCAGAGCGACGGCATCGACCGCTTCCTCTTTCACCGGGGGAGTGTGGGTCTGTCGGATTTGCTCGATCATCCGGGTTAACACATCGAAGACCGTTTCAGGCGCGACCTGCGTTGGGATTGACTTGCATGGATTCTGATGTGCGATCCAGTCACGATATTGCTTGATCTGTTTGACCTGCCCGATGAGATCAGCGTCCACTTCGCCTTTGAAAAGGTTGAGTATCTCGCCAAACCGCCAGTACTCCACTTCAGTTTCAAACTTTTCCGCCAGCCTGTTGGCATATTGCTGCGGATATCCCGTGGCCAGCAGACGGTTCGCCGTTTGCAGATGCTCGATGACGAACCGTTCGAACGTGGCAAACAGCGCCAGAATCGCAAGGTCGGCTGCCTGCTTTGCCGCATCTTCAAGGGCGATGTTTGCGTCCTCCGGCGTTGCCCCGGTGAACTGGGTGCGTCGGATGAGTTCCTCGTGCTGGTTTTGAATCGTGCGCGTGACAACCCTGAAGCAATCGTTCGCCACAGCAAATGCCTTGTAGACCGGATCCAGCGGATTATCAAAATTCATAGTCGGAGACGTCCGTGAGCAGGTCGAGAAACAGACTTTCATCAACGCGCTTTGGCCGGCGGACTATGGCCTCGATCCAGTACCAGCCATCCCGATCGATTCCGGAACGCATGGGTGTCGACGACGGGATTCTGCTTTTTCCACTGGCGACGGTTTGCGTCGAAAACGCGGGACTTTTTCCAACATAGAAAAGGAATGCATGTCTCGCCACGCGGCCGATGAGGTCCACTCTCCCGTGCGCGCCGACGATCTTTGATCCGACAGGCATGATCCTGGCGAGTGACGCTCCGTCTTTTTTGATGTAAAGGCTCGGGGCATCGTATCGCGCCATCAGCTCTTCATTGAGCGTTACAGCACCGCGTTCCACGGTTAGACCCTGTTCTCCGCACCAGGCAGTCACTTGCTCCAGAAAGGTCGCGATGCGCTGCACATACTCGACGGCAGAAAAGCCTGCGTCTTCGGTTTTCGGTTCAGCCACTATCTGTCCTCGTATTCTCACCATGCGCCCACTGCGGCCCGCCAACGCCAGCGCGCACAGTCGATATTTTTGCCCGTATCAGTGAGATATGAACGGATGTTCCCGTGCTCATATCCGAGGCGTCAGCCTACCATCGAATCCGTCGCGAAATCCTCGAAAATTGCGTGTTAACGGGGTATAGCCGACGTCGTCGGCCATCGCGTGAAATTGCGAGGATATTGGGAAGATTATCGTGAGGCATCCTGAGGGAAGACCGTTTGCGCAGAGGCTGTAGCTGACCAAAAAAGATCCTCTCCGCCGCAGGCGGTCAGCAAGCACCGATTCTCGCGGCGGCCGGCGCCGACGCCACGGTGTTCGACGCGTCAGCGAAGCAACTCGAGCAGGACGAGATGGTCGCGCGTCCCGTTTGGCACAAATGCTTGAGGCAGTTCCCCGCGTGCTTCAAAAATTGAGGAACCCGCTCATGTCGGGTTGCCCCACAGATCGTCAATCGCGCGGATCGCCAGCAAATATCCGTTCGCTCCTGCCCCGCAGATCACTGCCGTGGCCGCCACCGAGATCGTCGAGTGGCGATACTCTTCCGAACGCTTGTGGATGTTGGTGATATGCAATTCCACCACCGGCCGTTGGATGAGCTTGACCGCGTCGAGCACCGGAATCCGACCGAACGAAAAGCCGGCCGGGTTGATGATCAGCGCGGCGTCCTGCAGGAACGCTTCCTGGATCCAGTCGATCAGCGCGCTTTCGCTGTTGGTCTGACGGAAGACGCAGTCGAACTCGAGCGCGCCGGCGAGTGCCAGGCAGTTCTGTTCGATGTCCTTCAGCGTGGTGCTGCCGTAAATGTGAGGCTCTCTTACGCCCAGCATGTTCAGGTTGGAGCCATTGAGGATGTAGAGTTTTCGGGTCATGGTTTCAATGTGTGGAGGAGCGTTCCAGGACGGTGCCTCGGGTTTCCCGGGATACCGCGATCATGAGCAAGGAGAGCAGATTCAGCGAGCCGCACACCGCTACGATGGCCCACGGGGAACCGTGAAAGGCATTGAGCAGCGCCACCGCGACAATCGGCATGGGGCCGCCGGTGAGCAGGTTGGCTCCCGAGTACGACAGGGCGGACCCCGTGTAGCGCGCCTCAGTGGGAAAAGACTCGGCGAACCACACCGGCTGGATCCCACTCTGGAACTGGGTGAAGCCGAGGAACGCGCCCATCACGGCCATTGTCGCGGCGATCGAGTTCTGGTTGAGAATCGGGAAATAGATCAGACAGCAGATCAGCGTGCAGAACGAGCCGATCATCAGCGCACGTTTGCGTCCGATCCGATCGCTCAGATAGCCGCCCGCCAGCGCGCCCACGATGGCGCAGACATTGGCGATCATCAACAGCATGAAGCCGGTCTGCCTGGGCACGCCGAGGTGTTTGGTCAGATAGCTGAGCGAGAAAACCACGATCAGATAAAACAGCGCGGCCGGTCCGCAAAAGAACAGCGTCAGGCGAAGCGCGGTGCGCCAGTGGGTCTTGAAGACGATCCCGAGCGGATTGGCGGAGCGTACGCGTGCGCCACTTTTATTGAGCGCCTCGAATGCCGGCGTCTCACTGACCTTCCTGCGGATGTAGATGCCCAGCAGCACCAGGACGAAGCTTGCGAGGAACGGGATTCGCCATCCCCAGGCATCGAAGTCGTCCGATGAAAGCAGGGTGGCGAGCGTGAAAAGTGCAAAGTTGGCGAGAATCTGGCTGAGCGGAGAACAAATGCCCAGCAGGCCCGAATACCATCCGCGCCGCGCCGCGGCCGCATGCTCCACGGCCATCAATTGGGCGCCGGTCGATTCCCCGCCGAGCGCGAAACCCTGCACGATCCGCAATAAGACCAGCAGCGTCGGCGCGAGGATGCCAACCTGGTGATAGGTGGGCAGCAAGCCCATCAGGAACGACGACGCGCCCATCACCGAGACGGTGATCAGCATCAGTTTGCGGCGTCCCCAACGGTCGCCGAGCATGCCGCAGATCACCGCGCCCAGCGGGCGGGCGGCGAGCCCGGCCCAGAAACTCGCCAGCGAAGCGAGCAGCGCGGCGGTCGGGTCGAGGGACGGGAAAAACAGCTTCGGAAAGATCGTGGCCGCGACCACGCCATACAGCGCGAAGTCGAACCATTCGAGCGCTGTACCGACGGTTGCGCCGGCCACCGCGCGACGCGCCATCAGGTGGGCCTGCGCGGACTGTTGTTCCGCAGCGAGGTCTGAGTCTGCAAAAAATGACATGTCGTCTCCTGAGTTCTCGGTATGGTGAAACGTTCGTTTCTGGCGACGAACAAGTGCTATTGTTTGCGCTGCAAAGAACGGGCGTTCCACACCGGAACTGCATTTCACATCGTAGTAAATGGCGAGAAATGTCGCTCAAAAACGGCTTGAGAATTCTCGATTTTCTGACGTCGCAAGGCGAAGGCGCAGGCCTCGTGGCCATTGCCGACGCCTTGTCTCTGCCGCGCAGCACATGCCATCGCGTGCTCACCGAGCTCGTTGAAGGCGGGTATGTCCGGCAACTGGTCGAGCACAGCCGCTACATCCTGACCATGCGCATGACCTCGAACGGGCTCGAATTCCTGAGCCTGACGGGCATCGCCGATATCGCCCAGCCCATCATTGAACGCGTGGCCGCACAGACCGGTGAACTGGCACGGCTGTCGCTGGCGGACGGCGAGGCCATTATCTGGGTGGGTAAGGCGGACGGACAGCGCATCGGCTTTCGCTACGATCCGGACATGGGCCAGGCCGCCCGACTTTCATGCACGTCGACCGGACACGCATGGCTCATGACGATGACCGACGAACAGGCGATCGCACTCGTGTTGAAGCAGGGCTTCGGACAGCCGAACGAGTTCGGACCCAATGCGCCGACCACGATCAAAGCGCTGCTGGGTTTCCTGCACGCTGCGCGCGTGCGCGGTTACGCGATGATCGACGAGGTGTTTGCTCCGCGCATGTCCGCGGTGGCGACGCCCGTGGTGAGCGGTTCGCGCTGCGTCGGCGTGATCAGTTTGGCCGGTCCGCGGATGCGCCTGACCGCCGAGAAGATTCACGAGTACTCGGTGCTGCTGCGCGAGGCGGCGAACGAGCTTGCCCAGTTGAGCAACATGGCGGGATTCCCGGGTCGGCCGCCACTCGGCAAGGGATGAGGCGGCGCCCGACTAACGCTCTACGTGCGGTGAACCTGGCGTGCCAATGCCGATGACACGCTCGTCGATCTACCGACCCACCCGGCGAATCACCTCGCCCGCATGAACATTCACCGGTATCCCATCGCGACACGCAAACTGGCCGTTCACGAGCACCGCGTCGATGCCGCTGCTCACCCGCGTCGGGTGCTCGAAGGTGGCATGGTCGGCAATGCGCTGTTCGTCGAACACGACGAGATCGGCGCAGTAGCCCAGCGCGATTGCCCCGCGACCTGCCAGGCCGAAGCGTCGCGCGCTCAGCGCGGTCATCTTGTGGATCGCGGTTTCGAGCGTGAACAGGCGGCGCTCGCGCGTGTAGTGGCCGAGCACGCGTGGGAAAGTGCCCCATAGGCGCGGATGCGGCTGCGCGTCGTGCGCGAGGCCATCCGATCCGATCATGCTCATAGGGTGCGCGAGGATGCGCGACACGTCGTCCTCGCTCATCGCGAAGTAGATGGCGCCGGCCGGGGTCAACGAGGCCGCCAGCGTTTCCGGATCGACGTTGCGGGCTTTCGCGAGCGCGAACAGCGAGTGGCCCGCGGCAGTCGGGTCCGCTTTCGACCAGGTGACCAGCACTTCATCGGACTGTTTGACGCGTGCCGGCAAGAGCATCGTCGACGACGCGTTGTACGGGTAGCAGTCGAAGCAGACGGACTGATGCGCGGACGCCGCGTCGAGCATCGCGAGCGTCTCGGTGGAATGGCCATGATTATTGCGGCCGATGATCTTGTGATGCGACACGACCGTATCGATCGCGAGGGCGCGGCCGATATGCAGCGCTTCGCGCAGCGCGTCGTCGATGGCATCGCTTTCGTCGCGCAGGTGCATGGTCAGCACGCCGTTCGCGGCGTTCAGCGGCCGGCCGATGTCAATCACTTCCTGTGCGCTGGCCGCGCGAGCGGGCGGATAGTAGAGCCCGGTCGACATGCCGATCGCACCCCCTTCCAGCGCCTCGTCCAGGTCGCGCGACATGCGCGCGATCTCGTCGTGCGTCGCGCTCCGGTCGAGGTTCGCCATGTGCCGCGCGCGCAGCGTCGTGTGGCCGACGAGGCAGGCCGCGTTGAGGGCGGGCCGTGCATCGTCGAGCGCATCGAGGTAATCGGCGAAGCGCGAGAAACGCCAGACGTCGTCGTCGCCGAGCAGACTGAGCGGCGCGGGCGGATCGCGCATCACGAGCGGCGCGAGACTGATGCCGCAATTCCCGGTGACGACCGTCGTCACGCCTTGCGACAGCTTGGGGTGCGGACCGTCGACCGGCTCCAGCAGCAGTTGATCGTCGTGCGTATGCACGTCGATGAAGCCGGGCGCGACGATCCGTTCGCGGGCGTCGAAACGCTGCGCTGTGGGCACCCCGCGCAGGTCGCCGAGCATGGTAATGCGTCCGCCTTCCACGCCGACATCGCACGCCTTGCGCGGCGCACCCGTACCGTCGATTACCGTGCCGTTTTCAATGATCAGATCCAGCATTTTGTCAGTCATGCGTGTGTCTCGATGGGCTTGAGGAGGGGGCGGCGCGAAGCTTCGGCCATTATGACGGTGACGAATGCGCCACCGTCGCCAGCTCGCGCACGGCGTCGCGGTTCGTGAGCTGATACGGACGCAGATCGAGCTTGCCCGCACGGCCGCGGATCGCGTCGGTGACCAGGGCGGCGCTGGCGCCGGCCAGCGTGAAGCCGAGCGAACCCTGGCCGGTGTTGAGCCAGAGGTTGGCGAGCGGCGTGGCGCCAAGTAGCGGTTTGCTGTCGGGCGTCGCCGGACGGAAACCCGTCCATGCGCGCACCGACGAGAAATCGCCGCCGTTCGGCATGGTGGCCTGTGCCTGCGAAGTCAGCAGACGAATCCGCGCCTCATCTTCACGCGAACCCGCTGGCGTCATATCGACCATGCCGGCGACGCGCAAATGCTGCCCCAGTCTCGCGTACACCACCTTGTGATGAAGATCGGTGACGCTGACTTGCGGCGCAACGTGACGCTCGCCGACCGGCATCGTGAGGCTGTAGCCCTTGAGCGGATAGATGGGCAGATGGATACCGAGCGGCCTGACGAGCGCGGCGCTGTCGTTGCCCAGCGCGACCACGTACGCGTCCGCGGTAATCTCGCCTTGCGAGGTGAGCGCCGCGACAATCTCGTTGCCTTCGCGCCGCAGGCTGCGCACGGAGGTCCCGCAGACGAACTGCACGCCGTATTTCTCGACGGCCACGCGGGCCAGCTCGCGCGTGAACAGGTAGCAATCGCCGGTTTCCTCGGACGCCGTGTAAATGCCGCCGGCGAGTTTGTGCCGCAGCGAATCGAGCGCCGGCTCGGTATCGATACACGACGCGGCGTCGAGCGCGGTCTGTTGTGCGCCAAAGCGCGCCTGGAACTCCATCTGCCGACGCGCGCCGTCGAAGTCATGGCGATTACGGTAGACCACCAGCTTGCCGCTCGGGCGGAAGGCGAACTCCAGGTGTTCCGTCTGCATCAGGTCGTGCATGACGTCGCGGCTATACGCGCCGAGCTGCAGCAGTTCGATGGTCGTGCGTCGGCTGCGTGCCGTCGTGCAATTGAACAGGAACGCCGCGCACCAGCCCCATTGCGCGAGACTCAGACGCGGCTGGAAACGTAACGGCGCGGTCCGGCTCAGCAGCCATTGCGACAGGTTGCCCGGCACCGACGGCCCGGCAAGCGGTGCGACGTAGCTGTAGCTGAGCTGGCCGCCGTTCGCGAAGCTCGTTTCCATACCGGGTTGCGGATGCTGTTCGATGACGGTGACGCGCCATCCTTCGCGCGCCAGATAGTAGGCGGTAGTCACGCCGACGACACCACCACCGAGAACACAGACATGCATGACAGGTTGGTCCGAAGAGTAATTGCAGAGAGGGCGCCGGGGACGGCGGACACGTGTTGCGCACGGTAAGTCGTCAGTATGGGAACGCCGCCTTCCGGTCGCAATTGAGAAAACGAGCCCCGGTATAACCTGGAGTTAACACGCGTCGGCCCGAGCTTGCGAGATCGTGGGCGTGCGAAATTGGCGTCATTGAAGAGTTAACTGCAGGGTTAACTGCAGGGTTAACGGCAGGTTATGCCCGGCAAAAAAAATGCATTAGACGGGCCAATTTGGGCGGGAAACAATCCGCCTCGTCGTCACCCCGATCAATGAAGCCCGATGTTGTTGTCGCCGCGATCGATTGGGACAGTGTGGTCGAAGGCCGGTGAATCGAACAACCAACGCGAGGCGGGACGCGATATGGACACAACGTTTTCAAGGAAGCAGAAGACGGCCGCTTTGACGAGCCTCTTCATTGCGTGGGCGGCCGGTTACGCGGATCGCATCCTGATCAGCACCGCCATCATTCCGATCCGGGCCGAGTTCAACCTCGACGCGCGGCAAGCCGGCATCGTGCTGAGCGCCTTTTACTTCAGCTATGCGATCACGCAGTTGATCGGCGGCTGGCTGTCCGACAAGATCGGTTCGCGGATCGTCGTGGTGGCTTGCGTGGCCTCCTGGTCGTTCTTCACGGGCGCGACCGGCGTGGCCTGGTCGTTTGCGTCGCTGGTCGCGATCCGTCTGCTGTTCGGCATTGGAGAGGGCGCGTTCTCGCCGGCGAGTTCGGTGACGATCGCCGAAGTGTTTCCACGCAAAGAACGGGCGCGCGCCAAGTCGCTGCTGATTTCGACGACCTTCCTCGGCAATGCGGTGGGCTCCGGGCTCATCGGCCTGACCGTGGCGCGCTTCGGCTGGCGTAGTTCGTTCACGATGCTCGCGGTGATGGGTCTCGTCGTTGCGGCGATTCTCTGGGCCTCGTTGCGCGGCGGCATGAAAGCGCAGCGGGAGCGCAATGCCAATCGTCATCGCACGCTGTGGGGACCGCTGCTTCGCATGCCCGCGGCGTGGAAGATCGCGGCCATCTGGTTCTTTGCCAGCGTGCTCTATGTCGGGGTGACGTCGTGGATGCCGTCTTACCTGATGCATACGTATCATATCGATCTCGCGCACACCGGCATGGCCGTCGCCATTCCGAACCTGCTTGCGTTCATCGGCACCAACGCGGTGGGGTATCTGCTCGACCGGCGCGCAAAGGGACACGAGCGTGCGTTCATGATTGGCGGCGCGCTCGTGAGTGCGCTCTCCATCGCGTTGATGATCAACACCACCAGCATGACGCTGCTGATGGTTTATCTCACCGTCTGTCTGCTTGCGTTCAACTTCGTCTATGCCTCGGTCTTCGCGATGCCGCTGCGCTACTTCCCGGAACATCTGATCGGCAGCGCGACCGGCTTGATGAATTTCGGTGGCCAGATGGGCGCCACGCTCGCACCGATCGCAATGGGCGCGCTGATCAATGCGTCCGGCGGCGCGTATATCTCGGCGTTCTGGCTGCTGATCGGCTCCGCAGTCGGCGGTGTGCTGGTCGCGGCTACGTGGAAACCCATCGAACCGCGCATGGGCGAAAGCGTGCAGCCGTCGTGAGGGAGACCGGCAGTGCGGCGCCCGTGCGGCCAGGCATCGCGGTTATGTGGTGCGTGACGCTTGAGCTAAACTGGCTTGGGCATCCGTTGCTGAACAACAAAGCGGCTTCGCGGCGGTGACTTCCGGATGCCGCGCGAAGCCTGACATGCCGAAGCCTCTTCCTGTTTCGTCCACGACCATGCGTTTGCGCCACATCGAAGTCTTTCACGCTGTCATGCAGGCCGGCTCGCTGTCAGGCGCCGCCAGCCTCCTGAACATTTCGCAACCGGCGGCGAGCAAGATGCTCGCGCAGGCCGAGCACAGTCTCGGCGTGGCGCTTTTCAAGCGGCTGCCCAGCGGGCTGAAACCGACGCCTGAAGCGATGCTGCTGTTTCAGGAGACCAAGACGCTGCACGCGAGCCTGGATCGTGTCAGGCATCTCGCGCGCAATCTGGCCTCGCATCCCGGCGGCATGCTGCGCATCGGTTGTATTCCGAGTCTCGGTTTGAGTCTCGTGCCGAGGGCCGTCGCTGCTTTCACGCGAGTCTGCCCGGATGTCTCGATCGACATTCGCACCGAAAACCAGCAGACCTTGTCGGCGCTGCTGCTGACGCAGGAAATCGATATCGGTATCGCGTTCGAACCGGTGGCGATGGCCGGTATCGCTATCGAAGAACTCGGCCGGGCGCGAGCCGTCCTGTTCGGCGCCGTTAGCGACTGGCCCGCAGAGGCGCCGGTCCACCTGCGCGAGCTCGACTTGTCGAAGTGGATCAGCCTCGACTCTATGGACCCGCTCGGCTCGATCGTCAACGCGACGCTGGCCGGTTTCGACGAAAGCGGCCGCGTGCCGATGATCCAGGTCAAGACCTACTACCTGGCGCGCGCGCTGGTGGAGAGTGGCATCGGCTTTACGATCATCGACGAATACACGGCGCAGTCGGCAGCCGACACGTTTGCCGTCAGGCAACTCGAACCGGCGCTGTCAGTGGGCGTGTGCATGATGACGTCGATGAGCCATGCGGGCACGCAGGGACTCAAGGTGTTCGTTCAGCAACTCGAGAAGCAACTGGCAAAGATTCGGTCATTGCAGGCCAGTGAACTTCGCGCGCAGGCTACATGAGCGAAAGCTTGAGCGTGAGCCTGAGCCGCAACGCGAATGCAATAAAAAAGGGAGGCCACCTGGCCTCCCTTTTTACATCTCACGCCGCCGCGATTACTCGCCGGCCGCCAACTCGTCGCGTATTTGCGCGCCGATCTCGAACGAGCGCAACCGCGCCGTGTGATCGTAAATCTGCGCGGTGAGCATCAACTCGTCCGCGCCGGTCTGCGCGATCACCGACTTCAACCCTTCGCGCACCGCATCGCGATCGCCAATCACCGTGCACGCGAGCGAATGCGCGACGTTATTCAACTCCATCTCCGACGCCTGGAGCCGGTCGACCGGCGGCTGCAGCTGTCCAGGCGTGCCGCGCCGCAAGTTGATGAACTGCTGCTGCAGCGACGTGAACAGACGCTGCGCTTCGTCATTGCTGTCGGCGGCGAACAGATTCACGCCGACCATCGCATGCGGTTTATCAAGCGTAGCCGACGGCCGGAATTGCGCGCGATACATCTGCAGCGCGGTGAGCATGTAGTCGGGCGCGAAATGCGACGCGAACGCGAACGGCAAACCGAGCGACGCGGCCAACTGCGCACTGAACAGCGACGAGCCGAGCAGCCACAGCGGCACATGCAGCCCCGCGCCCGGCACTGCCTGAATGCGCTGCCCGGGCACCGCGTCGGCGAAATAACGCTGCAATTCGACGACGTCGTCGGGGAACGAATCGGCGCTGTTCTGCAGATCGCGGCGCAACGCGCGAGCGGTGCTCTGATCGGTGCCCGGTGCGCGGCCGAGACCGAGGTCGATACGGTCAGGGTAGAGCGACGCCAGCGTGCCGAACTGTTCCGCGATCACGAGCGGCGCATGGTTCGGCAGCATCACGCCACCGGAACCGACGCGGATCGTCTTCGTGCCGCCGGCCACATAGCCGATCACCACCGAGGTCGCCGCGCTGGCGATCCCGGTCATGTTGTGATGTTCCGCAAGCCAGAAGCGGCGGTAGTTCCATTTTTCCGCGTGCTGCGCGAGGTCGAGCGTGTTTCTGAAGGCATCGGCAGGCGTGGCGCCCGCGATGACCGGCGAGAGGTCGAGGACCGAGAAGGGGATCATTGTCTGTTGGTTTGCTATTTCCGGCGCTTTCGCGCGATGGGGCATTCTCGCAAAGGTTCCGGTTTTCTGCTGACGGTGCGCGGATGCCCACGTTAGTGGAGGGGTGTTTGCGCCCGGCAGGCGGGGAGGGGACTCGAACCCCACCACCCGTTACATGCAAACCCGATATAGATATGGCCGATCAATATTTAACAAGCGCATGTCGCGCTGCTACCTTAAACCCCTCGAACCCTTTGACCCCACCCTCGCATCCGGCGCTTCGCGCCAGCGCCCCGCCGGGCAGACACCATTCCGGGAGACCTCCACGTGTCCATCGAATTCATCGGCATGATCCAGACCCGCAAGGTGTCTGAAACGCACGCAGCGCAAGGTCCCGTGATCGACCTCGCTTACGTCGAGCAATTTGCCCGCGCGCATGAAGACGCGGGTTTCGACCGGATCCTTGTGCCGCATCAGTCGACGAGTCCCGACGCGCTGCTGACCATCTCGCACGCGGCGAGCGTGACCCGCAACGTGCACTTCATGCTCGCGCACCGGCCGGGTTTCGTCGCGCCGACGCTGGCCGCGCGTCAACTGGCGACGCTCGACCACTATTCGCGCGGCCGCCTCGCGGTGCACATCATTTCCGGCGGCGACGATACCGAGCAGCGCCGCGACGGCGATTTTCTGTCGCACGACGAACGCTACGCGCGCACCGACGAATATCTGCAGATCGTGCGCCGCGTGTGGACCGAGACGAAACCCTTCGATCATCACGGCAAGTACTACCGCTTCGAACAAGGCTTCTCCGAAGTGAAGCCGCTGCAGCAACCGCATATTCCGGTGTATTTCGGCGGTGCGTCGGCACCGGCGCTCGAAATCGCCGGCCGTCACGCGGATGTCTACGCGCTGTGGGGCGAATCGAAGGCGCAGGTTCGCGAGCAGGTGACCCGCGTACGCGCGGAAGCGGCGAAGCATGGCCGCACGGTGCGCTTCTCGGTGTCGTTCCGGCCGATTCTCGCGGCCACGGAAAGTGCGGCATGGGAGCGCGCCCAGCACATCCTCGAGGAAACGCGGCGGCTGCGCGCGGCGCAGGGGCTTGGGGTCGGCGGCCCGGCGCAGAGCGAAGGCGCGCGGCGTTTGCTCGCGGCATCGGGGGAATCGGACCGCGTCGACGAACGCTTGTGGACCGGTGTCGCGAAAGAGATCGGCGGACGCTCGAATTCAACCGCACTGGTCGGCACGCCGGAACAGGTGGCTGAGACGCTTGCCGAGTACTACGCGCTGGGCGTCACGACCTTCCTCGTGCGCGGTTTCGATCCGCTCGAAGACGCGATCGATTACGGCCGTGAGTTGATTCCCGCGACCCGTAAGCGCATTGCGCGTGTCGAACGCGTGGCGGCCTGAACGGAAACGTAATGACCGATCTTTCTCATGCCAGCGTCACCGTCACTGCGACCGGCATCGGCGGCACGCTCGAACGTCACGCGCCGCTACGCAAATTCTGGTTCGACGACGTCCCGCCGCGCGACAGCATCGCGGCGGAACGTCGTCATCGCCAGGAACGGCTCGCCGTCGCGTTTCGTCTGTTTGCGCGCTACGGCTTCGATCAGGGTCTCGCCGGCCATATCACCGCGCGCGACCCGGAGTGGCCCGATCACTTCTGGGTCAATCCGTTCGGCAAGCATTTCAGCCGCATCCGCGTTTCCGATCTGCTGCTGGTGAATGCCGACGGTGAGATCGTGGTCGGCGAAGGTCCGCTCAATCAGGCCGCGTTCGCGATCCACGCGGCGATTCACGAAGCGCGTCCCGACGTGATCGCGGCGGCCCACACGCATTCGCTGTATGGCAAAGCGTGGTCGACGCTGGGCCGCACGCTCGATCCGCTCACCCAGGATTCGTGCGCGTTCTATCAGGATCACGCGCTGTTCGACGATTTCCGCGGCGTCGTGCTCGATACCGACGAAGGCGCGCGTATCGCGGCCGCGCTCGGCGAGCGCAAGGCGGTGATTCTGAAGAATCACGGCATTCTGACCGCGGGCCCGAGCGTGGAAGCCGCGGCGTGGTGGTACATCGGACTGGACAACGCATGTCATGCGCAATTGCTGGCCGAAGCCGCCGGCGCGCCGCAAGCCATCCCGCACGACATTGCTACGCTCACGCACGAACAGGTGGGCCGCCCCGGCGGCGCGTTGTTCGCTTTCGAGAGCCTGCTGGAAGGGCTGGTTGAGGCTGAGCCCGACGTCCTGACCTGAACGCCAACGCTAAACGTAGAGCGCCAAACGTCTAGCGCCAAACGTCTAACGCCGCAAGCAACCCCACGGAACACCCCAACATGACTCAGCGTTTCGATACGCCGGTTTCACTCCGGCGTCGCCGGCTGGTGGCCGCGTTGCCGGCCGTCACCTGGCTTGGCGCAAGCGGCGGCCTGATGTCGTCCGCCGCCTCAGGCGCGACGTCCGCAACAACCCAGACCACCGCCGATCCCACCACGCAGCACCTCGATCTGAGCAAGGTGCGCCTGCGTGTCGCGACCTACAAAGGCGGCGACGCCACCTTGCTGAAAACCGCCGGCCTCGCCGATACGCCGTACACGATCGACTGGGCCGAATTCCAGTCGGGCAACGCGATGGTCGAAGCGATGAACGGCGGCTCGCTCGACATCGCCTCGGGCAGCGAAATCCCGCCGATCTTCGCGCGTCTGCAGAACGCCCAGGTCCGCGTGATCGCCGTCTACAAGGACGACGTGAACAACCAGGTCGTGCTGGTCCCGAAGGGCTCGACGATCCGTTCGATCGCCGATCTGAAGGGCAAGCGCGTCGGCTATCTGCGCGCGACCACCACCCATTACTACCTGTTGCGGATGCTCGAAGAAGCCGGGCTGTCGTTCAACGACATTCAGGCGACCTCGCTGGCGCCGCGCGACGGTTTCGCCGCCTTCAACGCCGGCTCGCTCGACGCCTGGGCGATCTACGGCTACAACGTGCCGCTGGCGATCTCGCGCTCGGGCGCGCGCGTGCTGAAGAACGCGAACGGTTACCTGTCGGGCAATTACCTGTATTACGGGCATCCCACGACACTCACCGAGCCACTGCAGCGGGCGGCGTCGGCGGACTTGCTGGTGCGGCTGCAACGCGCCTGCGCGTGGTTCAGCCAGCATCAGGACGCGTACGCGAAAGTGCTGTCCGCCGAACTGCGCGTGCCGGAAGAAGCGATCGTGTCGCTGTATCGCAACCAGAGCCAGCCGCGCCGCATTGCCGGCACCACGGCGGCGGATATCGCCAGCGAGCAGCAGGTGGCGGACACCTTCGCGCGCGCCGGGGTGATCGACCGTCATGTCGATGTCGCACCGCTGTGGACCGAGATCTTCAACGCCGCGCTCGCTCACGGTGCGTGAGCGGCTTAACCCCCACCTATCCTCCGATCATTCGATGACCCAAGCCCTGAGGCCGGACCGCCTGCGCGCGTTCGTCGGCCGGATCGAGTCGCTGGTCGACGCAGCGGCGCCCGAAGCGCACCTGCTCGACGCCGGCGCCGCCGCATTGCGCGAACTGATCGCCCACGACGACTGGCTGCCCGATGCCTTCGCGCAGCCCGATTCCGAGCGATATCAGCAATTCCTGTTGCACGCGGACTCGCGGCAATGCTTTTCAATCGTCAGTTTTGTGTGGGGGCCGGGGCAGGCGACGCCGGTCCACGATCACACCGTGTGGGGGCTGATCGGCGTGCTGCGTGGCGCGGAAATTGCACAGGCTTATCGCATCACGCCGGATGGCGCGCTGCAGGAGCAGGGCGCGGCCCAACGCCTCGATCGCGGGGACGTGGATGCGGTCTCGCCGGGTATCGGCGACATTCATCGCGTGAGCAATGCTTTTGGTGACCGTACGTCGATCAGCATTCACGTGTACGGTGCAAATATCGGCGCGGTGAGCCGTTCGGTTTATCCGGCCGGCGGCGGCCGCAAAGCGTTTATCTCCGGCTACTCGAACGACGTGTTACCGAATATCTGGAATGTCTCGAAGGAGTCTTCGATCTCATGAGTGTCGTTACAAACTTTCGTACCCGATCATTCGACGACGTGCGCCGCACACTGCTCGATCGCGAGGAAATCGCGCTCGTCGACGTGCGCGAGGAAGATCCGCACGCCCGCAGTCATCCGCTGTTTGCCGCTAATTTGCCGCTGTCGCGGCTCGAACTCGATGCGCCGGTCCGCTTGCTGCGTCGCGCAGTGCCGATCGTCGTGTTCGATTCGGGTGAAGGACTCGCCGAACGCGCCGCGCTGCGTTTGAGCGAGTTGGGCTATACCGACGTCGCGTTGCTCGAAGGCGGCCTGCAAGGCTGGCACGCAGCCGGCGGCGAACTGTTCCAGGACGTCAACGCGCCGAGCAAGGCGTTCGGCGAACTGGTGGAGAGCGAGCGGCATACGCCATCGCTGGCCGCGCCGCAGGTGCAGGCGCTGCTCGATCACGAAACCGACGTGGTGGTGCTCGACGCGCGCCGCTTCGACGAATATCAGACCATGAACATTCCCGGCAGCATCAGCGTGCCGGGCGCGGAACTCGTGCTGCGCGCGCGCCAGCTCGCGCCGGACCCGGCGACGCGGATCATCGTCAATTGCGCGGGGCGCACGCGCAGCATTATCGGCGCGCAGTCGCTGATCAACGCGGGCGTGCCGAATCCGGTCGCGGCGCTGCGCAACGGCACGATCGGCTGGACGCTCGCAGGGCAAGCGCTGGCGCATGGCAGCGCGCGCCGTTTCGAACCGATCGCCGACGACAAGCTGCGTCTGGCCGCCGCCGATGCCGCGCGCACGGTCGCGGATCGCGCGAAAGTGGGCCGCACGTCGCGCGACGAAGCGCGGCGCTGGGCCGGTGAAGCGGTGCGTACCGTGTATCGCTTCGACGTCCGCACGCCGGAAGAATACGAAGCGGGCCACGTGCCCGGTTTTCGTAGTGCGCCAGGCGGGCAACTGGTGCAGGAAACCGACATGTTCGCGCCGGTGCGCGGCGCGCGCGTGATTCTCGCGGACAACGACGGCGTGCGCGCCAATATGACGGCGTCCTGGCTCGCGCAGATGAACGTCGAGGTGTACGTGGTGGACGGCCTGACGGCTGCGGACCTCGGCGAGAAAGGCGCGGCACCGGCGGCACGCGATGCGCCGGCACCGCCGGCTGCCGATGAAATCACGCCGGCTGGCCTGGTCACGCTGCTGCAAACGCCGGGCACGGTCGTGCTGGATTTCACGACCAGCGCGAATTATGTGAAGCGACATATCCCGGGCGCGTGGTTCGTGATCCGCTCGCAACTCGCCGACGCGTTGCACAAGTTGCCGGCCGCTCAGCGATATGTGGTGACGTGCGGCAGCAGTGCGCTTGCGCGTTTTGCCGCGCCTGAGCTGGCGTCGTTGACGGGCAAACCGGTGCAGGTGCTGAGCGGCGGGACGGCGGCGTGGATCGAAGCGGGCTTGCCGCTGGAAAGCGGGGAGGCGCGGCTCGCGTCGCCGCGTATCGATCGTTACCGGCGTCCGTATGAAGGCACCGACAACGCGCGGGAAGCGATGAATGCGTATCTGGAGTGGGAGTACGGTCTCGTCGCGCAGCTTGGGCGCGATGGGACGCATGGGTTCCGGGTGATTTGAGTAGTAGGGCGCTCCTGGTCGGGGCGCTCAGGCCGCGCGTTGCCCTCGATTCTCCTTGAACTGCCGTTCAATCGCCGCGCCGAAGCGCTCCACCGGTTGCTGCAATTTGCCGAGCACGCGCGGATGCACGAGCCAGATATCGATCAGCGGCTTGAAGTCGCTGATCGATACGACATCGAGCTTATCGGCGTAAGCACTGGCCTGAAGTAGCGGCAACGGAACAAGACCGAGTCCATTGCCATCCGCGACCAGTTGCAACTGCAACTCGGTGCCGAGCGTTTCCAGATTCAGCTTCAACGCCAGCCCCAAACCCGTCAGCGCGCGTTGCAGGCCGTCGCGGAAACCGCAGCCGTCCGGATTCAACACCCAGCCAATCGACTGGCATTCCGCCAGCGTATGCGCGCGCTTTTTCAGCAGGCCTTTTTGCGCGACCGCCGCGAGTTTGATGCGGCCGAGCGAGCGCGCCGTGAGGGTGTCGTTGAAGGTCTTGTTGGCCGGCAACAGGATCGCGGCGGCGTCGAGTTCGCCTTGTTCCAGCCGTTGCAGCAACTGGGTGCCCCAGCCGGTCGACGCGCGCGGCTGCAACTCGGGGTAGGCCGCTTTCACACCGCGCATCGCTTCGCTGAGCGCGATATCCGCGATGGTCTGCGCGACGCCTAACCGCAGCGTGCCGACCGGCGGCGTGTCGCTGGCGACGATCTCGCGCAGCACGTCGAGTTCGCGCTGGATCACGCGGCATTGTTCGTAGACCACCCGGCCCGCGGCGGTCGCTTTCAAGGGCCGCGTGTTGCGGTCGAGCAGTTCGACGCCGAGTGCCTCTTCGAAATTCTGCAGACGGCGCGTAATGGCCGGTTGCGTGAGGCCGAGCGCGAGCGCCGCCTGTTGCAGCGACTGACAGCGAATCACGGTGACATAGGCGTCGATTTCGTCGATCTTCATGATGAGTTGAGCGAGGGTGATGGCGCGTGAAACGCGCGTGATCGGTGGCGTCGATGATACCCGCGGCGTCTCGCATCCACGCTCCTGTGCCGAAGAAAATTTGCATATTTGCTTAGCAGAATAATGCGTTTGTCTTATACGGAGAGGGGCCTTATCGTCAACGGCCATAGCGCTTAAAACCTCGACGCAAAACGCCTCCATGACGACTCTCCGTTTTTTTCTCGCTCCCCTCGTCGTGTCCAGGCCGCTTGGTCGCGCCGTGCTCGCGCTGTCGGCCATGCTGTGCACGCTGCCTTCGTACGCGGCCGATCTGCCCGTGCTCAAAGTTGGCGATCAGGCCTTGCAAACGCGCGGCATTCTCGAAGCGTCCGGCCAGTTGAAAGACCTGCCGTACAAAATCGAATGGTTCAACTTTCCGGCGGCGCAACCGCTCGGTGAAGCGTTGAATGCGGGCGCCGTCGACGTCGGCGGTCTCGGTGACGCGCCGCTGGTGTTCGCGCTCGCAGCGGGCGCGCGCGTGCGGGCCGTGGCGGCGACCCGTTCGAATCCGCAGGATCTGGCGATCGTGGTGAGCGAGCATTCGCCGTTGCACGATACGGCGAGTTTGAAGGGCAAGCGGATTGCGACGACGCGCGGCTCGATCGGCCACTATCTCGCGCTGGCTGCGTTGAAGAAAGCGGGCATTGCGCCCGGCGATGTCAACTTCGTTTTCCTCGCGCCCGCCGATGCGAAAGCGGCGCTCGCGTCCGGCAGCGTCGATGCCTGGTCGGTGTGGGATCCGTACACCGCGCTCGCCGAAGCGCGCGATCACGACCGCCTGATCGCGAACGGCGTGGGACTGTCCGAAGGACTCAGCTATCAGGTCGCGACGGAACGCGCGATCGCCGACAAGCGCGCGCAACTCGCGGACTTTCTGCGTCGCGTGGCGATCGGTCAGCGCTGGGCGCTCTCGCATCCCGACGAAGTCGCGGCGATGCAATCGCGCGTCACCGGCTTGCCGACCGATGTGCTGAAAACCGTTTATCAACGCGGCCAGGTGCATCCCGTCGCGATCGACGACAGCGTCGTCGCCGCACAGCAACGCACCGCCGATACCTACGAAGCCGCCAACGTGATCCGCGCGCATCTCGATGTGCGCGCGAGTTTCGATCGCAGTTTTCCTTTGCCTTGAGGTTGGGGCGCTGGCTCGTGCCGCGCGCCGCTTGCGAATCCTCTGCCAATTCGGTGTAAACGCGCTCTCGTCTAAACCCGCCAATCCATTTAGATTAAGTGCACTTGGAAGGCTTATCGAGGGACCAGGGCGGCCATACAAGCAGCGGTCCGTCACACCGGCGCTGGCGCAAGGCGAGAGGCTAAGGTCGCTCGCCGTCAGGTTCGGAGCGGACCGCTGCGTGTCGTCCCTGGCGCGCCGTTCGTCGTGCCGCGACGGCGGCGCTTCGATGCCGGTGACCTGGCGGTCGCTGCATCGTCCGCATTGATTTTCCCGGTTGACCGTATCGACCGTCGGCGACGCTTTGCACAGCGTCGCCTTTTTTGCGTGCCGCGTCGCGTCGCGCGCAAACACCCCACACCCACCTCGCTCGCGGTTTTCTCCGCACACGGTTATCCTGTAGTACACCCTACACAACACCCACCGCGATGCGGACCGTTACGCCGCCGCATCGGTACAGGAAATCCGCTGTGAGTCTCAAACCGCTAATTGCCGTCATGCTGGCCGCGTGCGTCGCGCTGACCGGCTGCGACCAACAACAGAGCGACCAGGCCGTGCAAAAACTCAAGGCATTCTTCAACGCCGTCAAACCGGACGCGCTGCTGCTGAAGGACATGACGCCGGGCGTCACGACCGAAGCGCAAATCCGCGATCAGATGGGCAAGCCGGAAACCGAGCGCACCTTCACCGACGGTTCGAAGCGCTTCGAGTATCCACGCGGGCCGGAAGGCTTGAATACGTATATGGTCGATATCGACCGTGACGGTAAATTGCAGGCCATCACGCAGGTGCTGACCGCGGCCAACTTCGCGAAGATTCACACCGGCATGAGCGAGGACGAAGTGCGCCGCCTGCTCGGCAAGCCGGGCCAGGTCGCGGTCTTTCCGCTCAAGCCGGAGACGGTGTGGAGCTGGAAGTGGCGCGAGCGCGGCGTGACCGAAGAGGGTATTTTCAACGTGCACTTCGACGAGTTTCACAAGGTTTATACGACATCGCGCTCGGACGTGATCCGCGGGCGCTAGACGACAACAGACGGGGAAAAAAATGATACGTCGACGTCGATACAGCCGTATCGGGCTGGTGTTGGGGGGCGGCGCCGCGCGCGGCTGGGCGCATATCGGTGCGATTCGCGCGCTGCACGACGCGGGCATCAAGCCGGACGTGGTGTGCGGCACGTCGATCGGCGCGCTGGTCGGCGCGGTCTACGCGAACGGCGACCTCGACTGGCTGGAGGAATGGGTCTCGCGGCTCACCTGGCAGACGGTGGTGCGCCTGCTCGATCTGCGTTTCTCGGGCGGCCTGCTCGGCGGACGCAAAGTGATCAAGCTGTTCGCGGACAAATTCAACGGCTGCTCGATCGCGCAACTGAACATGCCGTTCGCGGCGGTCGCGACCGAACTCGACAGCGGCCGCGAGACCTGGTTGCAGGACGGCAGCGTGTCCGACGCGGTGCGCGCATCGATCGCGATTCCGGGCATTTTCACGCCGGTCTGGCACAACGGCGTGTGGCTCGTGGACGGCGGGTTGAGCAATCCGGTGCCGGTGTCGGTCGCGCGTGGCATGCGCGCGGACTGTGTGATCGCGGTGGATCTGAACAACGACATTCTGAATGGCCGCGACTTCGGCGGCGCGGTGGTCGACACGCCCGCCATCGATCCGGACGCGCCACTGCCGGTCTCGCTGCGTCGTAACGGCAAGCCGTGGCCGCGCTGGCTGGCCCCGGCCGACACGCCCGTCACCCGCGACGTGCGCGTGCCGCCCGCACCGAGCGCGCGCGTACCGTCGATGCTGAGTTCGATCGCGCAGAGCATCGACATCATGCAGGTGCGTATTACGCGCAGCCGGCTGGCCGGCGAGCCGGCGGATATCCTGATCCAGCCACGGCTGGGCGGCATGGGGATTTTCGATTTTCATCGCGCGGGGCCGGCGATAGAAGAAGGGCGGGCGGCAGTTGAGCACATGCTGCCGGCAATCCGGTCGCGGTTGGGGATGGATTGAAGGGCTTAGGTGGCTGCGGGTGCGTCCGGCTACGCTCGGGCGCGCTCAGGTGCGTTCCGGCATGTTCAGCCGCACCGGACCGCCAATTCCGCCCGCACCGGCCGCGTCGCGTCTATCGAAAAAGCGACCCGAAACTTGCTAAATCGCGGCGGCATCTATTACCCGCGCCACGCCTTACAACAACATATCCCCTGCAAAACCAAGCGCTGCCAGCGCTCCCGTCCGGTAAACGGCGCAATGTTGCGTCGCAACACACCACCCCCGCACCATTTGAGCAATTAATTTTCGCTTGGGAGACTCCGCGCCATGCTGAATGCGTCGGGCAAGCGGATTGATACCCGTCGGCGCGTTGCAAGCACATCCTCAATCAACCTGGATGGAGACACGCGTGTTCCTATACGGCTTTGGTCCGGTGTTGCTGGCCGGCACGATCCAGACGATCGAGCTGTCCGTCCTGTCGCTGGTGGCCGCCGTGCTGCTCGGCCTCGCGGGTGCGGCGGCGAAACTCTCCTTCAATCGCCCGCTGCGGGCCGTCGCGACCGGCTATACGACGCTGATCCGCTCGGTGCCCGACCTCGTGCTGATGCTGCTGCTGTTCTACAGCATCCAGATCGCGGTCAACAACTTCACCGACGCGTTGAATCTGCCGCAGTTCGACATCGATCCGTTCGTGGCCGGCGTGCTGACGCTCGGCTTCATCTACGGCGCGTATTTCACCGAGACCTTTCGCGGCGCGTTTCTCGCGGTGCCGCGCGGCCAGCTCGAAGCGGGCAGTGCCTACGGCATGAGCGGCGCGCGCGTATTCACCCGCATCCTGTTTCCGCAGATGATGCGTTTCGCGCTGCCGGGCATCGGCAATAACTGGCAGGTGCTGGTCAAGGCCACGGCGCTGGTGTCGATCATCGGTCTCGCCGACGTGGTGAAAGCCGCGCAGGACGCCGGCAAAAGCACCTTCAACATGTTCTTCTTCATCCTGATCGCCGCGGCCATCTATCTGGCGATCACCACTGTGTCGAACCTCGTGCTGATCTGGCTGGAAAAGCGCTATTCGACCGGCGTGCGCCACGCGGAGCTCTAAGACCATGATCGACATTCTCAATCAATTCTGGCGCGCGTTTCTGTACTGGGACGGCCAGCGTCTGTCCGGTCTCGCAGTGACCTTGTGGCTGCTGGTGGCGTCGGTCGGGATCGGCTTTTTCGGGGCGATTCCGCTGGCGGTGGCGCGCGTGTCGAAGAAACGCTGGCTCTCGACGCCGGTGCGTCTCTACACCTACGTGTTTCGCGGCACGCCGTTGTACGTGCAACTGTTGTTGATTTATACCGGCATGTACAGCCTCGAATTCGTGCGCTCGCATGCGTTGCTGGACGCGTTTTTCCGCAGCGGTTTTCACTGCGCGATTCTGGCCTTCGCGTTGAACACCTGCGCGTACACCACCGAGATTTTCGCCGGCGCGATCCGTTCGACCTCGCACGGCGAAGTGGAAGCGGCCCGTGCCTACGGCATGAGCTGGTTCACGATGTACCGGCGCATTGTGATACCGTCCGCGCTGCGCCGGGCACTGCCGTTGTACAGTAACGAAGTGATCCTGATGCTGCACGCCACCACGGTCGCCTTCACGGCCACGGTGCCGGACATTCTGAAGGTGGCGCGCGACGCGAATTCGGCCACGTATCGCTCGTTCGACTCGTTCGGCCTCGCGGCGCTGATTTACCTGGTGGTGTCGTTCGCGCTGGTGGCAATTTTCCGCCGCGCCGAGCGTCACTGGCTGGGTTACCTGGCGGTGCGCACGCACTGACCTGCGGCGTGACCTGAATCGATCGTGCAACATTGGCATCGGGCGCTCAGTGCATCGCAGTAGTTGAGCGCCGTCGAAGACTGATCCGTATTTTCAAAGGGAGAGCATCTTGCTCCACACGACTCAAACCGAAGCTTGCAAGCTCGCCGTACAGGACATCCACAAGCGCTACGGCGATAACGAAGTGCTCAAGGGCGTCTCGTTGAACGCGAACAAGGGCGACGTGATCAGCATCATCGGCGCGAGCGGGTCGGGCAAGAGTACCTTCCTGCGCTGCATCAACTTTCTCGAACGGCCGAACGCCGGCCAGATCGTTGTGGACGGCGAAGCGGTCAAGACCAAAGCCGACCGCGCCGGCAATCTGGAAGTTGCCGATCACAAGCAGCTGCAACGCATCCGCACGAAACTCGCGATGGTGTTCCAGCACTTCAACTTGTGGGCGCACATGAACGTGATCGAGAACATCGTCGAAGCGCCGATTCACGTGCTCGGCATGTCGCGTCGCGAAGCCGAAGAGCGCGCGCGAGAGTACCTCGAAAAGGTCGGTCTCGCGCCGCGTCTGGAAAAGCAGTATCCGTCGCATCTGTCGGGCGGTCAGCAGCAGCGCGTGGCGATTGCCCGGGCGCTCGCCATGAATCCGGACGTGATGCTGTTCGACGAGCCCACCTCGGCGCTCGATCCCGAACTGGTCGGCGAAGTGCTGAAGGTCATGCAGAAGCTCGCCGAAGAAGGCCGCACGATGATCGTCGTCACGCACGAAATGGGTTTCGCGCGCAACGTGTCGAACCATGTGATGTTCCTGCATCAGGGCCGCACCGAAGAAGAAGGCTTGCCCGCCGACGTGCTGACCACGCCGCGCAGCGAACGGCTCAAGCAGTTCCTGTCCGGCAGTCTGAAGTAACGCGCGGCTCGCGCCGCTTCACTTGATGGCTCGCACGTCCAGCCCGGCCCGCACCACTCAGGTCGCTATCGTCGCCTTGCCGCCCGTGTCGATGTCGGGCGTCGGGCCGATCGTCGACGCGCTCAATCTCGCCAACGAGATCGACGGCCGCGCGCTGTACCGCGTGCAGGTCTGTTCGTGGGACGGCCGCGCGGTGCCGCTGGCGGGCGGCGCGCAGTGGCCCGCCGACGCCGCGTTCGGCGACGCGGTGTCGTGCGACTGGCTGATTATCGTCAGCGAACGGTTCCAGCAGTTCGCCGACTACCGTCTGTTTCTCGCCAGTCTGTCGCGCGTCGGACAGCGCACGCCGCTCGTCACCGGCATTCATCACGGCGTGTGGTGGCTCGCGATGGCGGGGCAGTTGTCCGGCTATCGCGTGAGCGTCAACTGGGAAACCTACCAGCAGTTCTCCGAGCAGTTCGAGCGCTCCATCGTCACCCAGCAGATCTTTGAAATCGACCGCGATCGCGCGACTTGCGCGGGCGGCCAGGCGACCGTCGACTTCATGCTGGCGATGATCGGCCGCGAGCACGGTCCCGAACTGGCCGAGCGGATTGCCGATACGCTCGGCGTCGGCGTGTTGCGCGCGGGCGAAGAGCGGCAGCGCATTCCGTTCGTGACCGCGCCGGGCGAACGGCATCCGCGTTTGAACGACGCGCTGATGCTGATGGAAGCGAATATCGAAGACCCGCTGACGACCGACGACATCGCGAATCTGGTGGGCGTGTCGCGGCGACAGTTGGAGCGGCTGTTTCGCCAGTATCTCGGCTCGATGCCGTCCAAATACTATCTGGGCTTGCGCTTGTCCAAAGCGCGCACGCAGTTGCAGCGCACCAGTAAATCGGTGGTGCAGATCAGCCTTGCTTGCGGGTTTTCGTCCGCGGCGCATTTTTCGAATGCGTACCGCGAACGCTTTGATGTCACACCGCGCGAGGATCGTCGTAACTGGATCGACAAGCAGACCGGCGCGAGCGGCGCGGCGGCCAGCGAACCGCGGCCGGGCGCGCTGATCGAACGGCCGGATCAGGCGGATTGAAAGCCAGCGGCTGCGCACCGAAGCTCATAGAAAGCGTCGCGTATGCGCAAGACGGTTCGCTTACGATTTCCTACACTACCTGTACTACCTCTCACCCGTAACGAGGATTTGCCATGAACGACCTGACAGTGACCCGCCAGACCTTTGACGAAGTGATGGTGCCGGTGTTTTCGCCCGCTGCCTTCGTGCCGGATCGCGGTCTCGGCTCACGCGTCTGGGATACGCAAGGCCGCGACTATATCGACTTCGCCGGCGGCATTGCCGTCACCGCGCTCGGTCATGCCCATCCCGAACTGCTGAAAGTGCTGCACGAGCAGGGCGGCAAGCTGTGGCACATCGGCAACGGCTATACCAACGAACCGGTGCTGCGTCTCGCCAAACGTCTCGAAGACCTGACTTTCGCCGACCGCGCTTTCTTCGCCAACTCGGGCGCCGAAGCGAACGAAGCCGCGCTGAAGCTGGCGCGCCGCGTCGCGTTCGAGCGTCATGGCGCCGACAAGGTCGAGATCATCTCGTTCACGCAGTCGTTCCATGGCCGCACGTTCTTCACCGTGAGTGTGGGCGGTCAGCCGAAGTATTCGGAAGGCTTCGGCCCGGTGCCGCAGGGCATCGTCCATTTGCCGTACAACGATATCGAAGCGGCGAAGCAGGCGATCGGCGCGAAAACCTGCGCGGTGATCGTCGAGCCGATTCAGGGCGAAGGCGGCGTGATCCCGGCGGATCCCGCGTTCCTGAAAGCGCTGCGCGAAGCGTGCGACGCGCACGGCGCCCTGCTGATTTTTGACGAGGTACAAACGGGGGTGGGCCGCAGCGGCTACTTTTACGCGTACGAGGAAACCGGCGTGACGCCGGATATCCTGACCACCGCGAAGGCGCTCGGCAACGGTTTCCCGATCGGCGCGATGCTGACCACGAACGAACTGGCCGCGCATTTCAAGGTCGGCGTACATGGCACGACGTACGGCGGCAATCCGCTGGGCGCGGCCATCGCGGAGAAGGTCGTCGAGTTGATCAGCGACCCGAATCTGCTGGAAGGCGTGCGTACGCGCAGCGATGCGCTGAAGGGCCACCTCGCGAAGCTCAACGAGCGTTTTGGTCTGTTCAAGGAAGTGCGCGGTAAAGGCCTGCTGATCGGCGCCGAACTGACCGACGCCTTCAAGGGCCGCGCGAAAGATTTCGTCACCGCTGCGGGTCAGCATGGCGTGATCATGCTGATGGCGGGTCCGGACGTGCTGCGTTTCGTGCCGTCGCTGGTCATGCCGCTCGACGATATGAACGAAGGCTTCGCGCGTCTGGCGAAGGCGATCGAAGAGATCGCCGGCGCCAAGGCCGAGGCAACGTCGAAGTGATTTTTTGCGCAAGACCGATGACGAGCCACAAGCACGGAATCATGCGTCACATTCAACAGGAACGATGATGCTCTTCGTACGCCCCAGCCGCCTCGCCGATCTCGACGCGCTCGAACAGATGGCGCGCACCGCGCAACCGGTGCTGCATTCGCTCCCGCACGACCGGGGCGCGCTCGAAGCGCGCATCGCGTTGTCGGAAGACTCGTTTCGCGCGGACGTCGATTTTCCGGGCGAGGAGTTCTATCTGTTCGTGCTCGAAGACGGGCAAACCGGCAAGCTGATGGGCACGGCGAGCATCGTCGCCGCAGCCGGTTATTCGGACCCGTTCTACGCGTTTCGCAACGACGCGCTGATTCATGCGTCGCGTGAACTGCACGTGAATCGGAAGATTCATGCGCTCACCATGTCGCATGAACTGACCGGCAAGAGCCGGCTCGCGGGGTACTACATCGATCCGTCGCTGCGGGGCGACGCCGCCGCGCATCTGATGTCGCGCGCGCGAATGATGTACATCGCGGCGAATCGCAAGCGCTTCACGTCCGAGGTGTTTTCGCTGCTGCTTGGCGTCACCGACGAGCACGGCGTGTCGCCGTTCTGGGAAGCGGTGGGGCGCAAGTTCTTCGGCCGCGATTTCGCCGACATCGAAATCGAATCGGGCGGCCGCAGCCGCACGTTTATCGCCGAAGTGATGCCCACGTACCCTGTGTATGTGCCGTTGCTGCCGGAAGCGGCGCAGCGCGTGCTCGGCGAGCCGGATTCGAAGGCCTTGCTCGCGTATGAGATTCACCAGGAAGAGGGCTTCGAGACCGACCGCTACATCGATATTTTCGACGCGGGCCCGGTGCTGACCGCGCAGGTGGATCGCAGCGCCTGCGTCACGCGCAACGAAACGCGCGTGGTGCACGACGCGGCCGCCGCGGCGAGCGGGTCGACGTATCTGATCGCCCATAACGGCGCCGACGGCGAATTCCGTTGCGTGCTCGGCGAGCTGGCGGCGGGCAACGCAGCGAACAACGCAGCGGACAAGACCCGCGGCGCGGCACTGCCGCACGCGTCGCGCGTCGCGCTCGGCGTGACCGAGGGCGACGCGGTGCGCTGTGTGCCGCTGCACGCGCCGCATCAGGATGAACATAGGGGAGACGCACAATGATCGTCGTTCGCGTTGTGCAACGAGGCGATGTGGACGCGCTGATGCGGCTCGCGCAGGAAACCGGCCCGGGTCTCACCACCTTCAAGCCGGATCGCGACGCGCTGGCGGCGCGGGTGGAACGCGCGCGCCGCACGATGGAAGACAAGGCCGAGCCGCATGAAGCCGGCTACTTCTTCGTGATGGAAGACACCGACACCGGCGACGTAGCCGGCGTGTGCGGTATCGAAACGGCGGTCGGTCTGCAACAGCCGTTCTACAACTATCGCGTGAGCACGGTGGTGCACGCGAGCCAGGACCTCGGCATCTGGACGCGGATGCGCGCGCTGAACATCTCGCACGACCTGACGGGTTACGCCGAAGTCTGCTCGCTGTTCCTGAGCCCGCGTTATCGCACGAGCGGGGTGGGCGGTTTGCTGTCGCGCTCGCGCTTCATGTTTCTCGCGCAGTTCCGCGAGCGGTTTCCGCAGCGTCTGTGCGCGGAATTGCGCGGTCATTTCGATGCCGAAGGCACGTCGCCGTTCTGGCGCGCGGTCGGCTCGCATTTCTATCAGATCGATTTCAACGCGGCGGACTATCTGAGTTCGCACGGCCGCAAGGCGTTCCTCGCCGAGCTGATGCCGCGCTATCCGGTGTATGTCGAGTTGTTGCCGCAGGAGGCGCAGGACTGCGTCGGTCTCACGCACAACGACACGATTCCGGCGCGCCGCATGCTCGAAACGGAAGGGCTACGTTACGAGAATCACGTCGATATTTTCGACGCCGGTCCGGTGCTCGAATGCCATATCGCCGACTTGCGCACGGTGCGCGAGAGCGTGCTGGTGCCGGTTGAGATCGCCGCCGCGACTTCGGAAGCGTTGAAGGATGGGCCGAAGTCGATGGTATCGAACACGTCGCTCGGCGATTTTCGCGTCGGCGTGGTGGCGGGCGTGCCGCAGGACGGCGTGTTCCGCCTGAGCGCCGCCGAAGCCGCCGCGCTCGACGTCAAGGCAGGCGACCTCGTGCGCGTGCTGCCGCAGAAACACAAACAAGGATGATCATGAGCGAGCTTTTCATCGACGGCGAATGGGCCGCCGGCACAGGACCCGTTTTCGCGTCGCGTAACCCCGGTACGGGCGCGACGGTGTGGGAAGGCCATAGCGCGTCGGCGGACGACGTCGATCGCGCCGTGCGCAGCGCGCGCCGCGCGTTCGCCGCGTGGTCGGCGTTGAGCCTCGACGAGCGTTGCGGCGTGGTGCGCCGCTTCGCTGCACTCGTGACCGAACGCAAGGAAGCGCTGGCCGAAGCGATTGGCCGTGAGACGGGCAAGCCGTTGTGGGAAGCGCGTACCGAAGCGGCGTCGATGGCCGCGAAGGTCGAGATTTCGATTCAGGCCTATAACGAGCGCACTGGCGAAAAGCGCTCCGCCATGGCCGACGGCACCGCCGTGTTGCGGCATCGTCCGCATGGCGTGGTGGCGGTGTTCGGGCCGTATAACTTTCCGGGCCATTTGCCGAATGGACATATCGTGCCGGCGTTGATTGCGGGTAATGCGGTCGTGTTCAAACCGTCCGAGCTGGCGCCGGCTGTCGCGGCGCTCACCGTGCAGATCTGGCGTGATGCGGGCTTGCCGACGGGCGTGCTGAACCTCGTACAAGGCGAGAAAGAGACGGGTATTGCGCTGGCGAATCATCGGCAGATCGACGGCCTGTTCTTTACCGGCAGCTCGGATACCGGCACGCTGCTGCACAAGCAATTCGGCGGCCGTCCTGAGATCGTGCTGGCGTTGGAGATGGGCGGCAACAATCCGCTCGTGATCGGACCGGTGGCCGATGTCGACGCCGCCGTGCATCACACGATCCAGTCGGCGTTTCTGTCGGCGGGGCAGCGCTGCACCTGCGCACGGCGGATTTTCGTGCCGAACGACGCGTTCGGCGACCGATTTCTCGCGCGTCTCGCGGAAGTCACCGCGCGCATTACCGTGGGCGAATACAATGCCGATCCGCAACCGTTCATGGGCGCGGTGATTTCGGCGCGCGCGGCTTCGCGACTCGTCGCCGCGCAGGAACGTTTGCTCGCCGACGGTGCGAACGCCCTGCTTAAAATGGAACAGCGCGACCCGAACCTCGGCTTCGTCACGCCCGCGATTCTCGACGTGACTCATGTGAAGGATCTGCCGGACGAAGAGCACTTCGGCCCGCTCGCGCAAATCATCCGCTACGGCAGTTTCGACGAAGCGATCGAGAAGGCCAACGACACCGAGTTCGGTCTCTCCGCCGGCCTGCTCGCCGACGACGAAGCCCTGTGGACGCATTTTCAGCGCACCATCCGCGCCGGTATCGTCAACTGGAACCGGCCGACCAACGGGGCGTCTTCCGGCGCGCCGTTCGGCGGTCCGGGGCGCTCCGGCAACCATCGGCCGAGCGCGTATTACGCCGCCGATTACTGCGCGTTCCCGATGGCTTCCGTCGAAAGCGCGCAACTGCAAATGCCCGCGAGCGTCTCGCCGGGCCTCCAATTCTAAGGATCGACGATGCAAGCCACTGAAGCCAATTTCGACGGCCTGGTCGGCCCGACCCACAACTACGCGGGACTGTCGTTCGGCAACGTCGCGTCGCAGAACAACGAGAAGTCGGTAGCGAATCCGAAGGCGGCCGCCAAGCAGGGTCTGCGCAAGATGAAGCAACTCGCCGACCTCGGTTTTCATCAGGGTGTGTTGCCGCCGCAGGAGCGTCCGTCGATGCGCCTGTTGCGCGAACTCGGTTTCTCCGGCGACGACGCCGCGGTGATCGCGCGCGTGGCTAAAGACGCGCCCGAGTTGCTGGCGGCGGCGAGTTCGGCGTCGGCCATGTGGACCGCGAATGCGGCGACCGTGAGCCCCTCCGCCGATACGCAGGACGGCCGCGTGCATTTCACGCCGGCCAATCTGTGCAGCAAGCTACATCGCGCGATCGAGCATGAGTCGACGCGCCGCACGTTGCGCGCGATGTTCAGCGACGCGGACCGTTTCGCGGTGCACGAGGCGCTGCCCGGCACGCCCGCGCTCGGCGACGAAGGCGCCGCGAATCACACGCGCTTCTGCTCGGAATACGGCACACGTGGGGTCGAATTCTTCGTGTATGGCCGCAGCGAGTATCGTCGCGGGCCGGAACCGAAGCGTTTCCCGGCACGCCAGACGTTCGAGGCGAGCCGCGCGGTCGCGCATCGTCACGGCCTCGAAGAGGCGGCCACGGTGTATGCGCAGCAGAACCCCGACGTGATCGACGCGGGCGTGTTTCATAACGACGTGATCGCGGTGGGCAATCGCAACACGTTGTTCTGTCATCAACTGGCGTTCGTCGACCAGAGCGCGGTGTACGACGAGTTGCGCTCGAAGCTGCTGGGTTTCAAGGCCGACTTCAACGTGATCGAAGTGCCGGACGCGCAAGTGAACGTGTCCGATGCCGTCACGTCGTATCTGTTCAACAGCCAGTTGCTGACGCGTCCCGACGGCAAGCAGGTGCTGGTGGTGCCGCAGGAATGCCGCGAAAATGCGCGGGTGGCGGCGTACCTCGACGATCTGACGTCGCACACCGGCCCGATCGACGACGTGCTCGTGTTCGATCTGCGCGAAAGCATGAAGAACGGCGGCGGCCCGGCGTGCTTGCGTCTGCGGGTGGTGCTGAACGACGCGGAGCGCGCGGCCGTGACGCCGGGCGTGTGGATCAACGACACGCTGTTCGGCCGTCTGGATGCGTGGATCGAGAAGCACTATCGCGATCGTCTCGCGCCGTCCGATCTGACCGATCCGCATCTGCTTCACGAGTCGCGCACCGCGCTCGACGAGCTGACGCAGATTCTCGGTCTGGGTTCGCTGTATGACTTCCAGCGCTGAGCACGGTATGACGGTCGCCATGCTCGACGATTTTCTCGCTTACACGCTAGCGGGTACGCGGCCTGCCGCGAATGAAACGCAGGGTGTGTGTGATAGCGGCGCGCGTTGGTCGTGGCTGGATGACGGCGTGCTGTTGATCGAACCCGCCGCGCAAGGGCAGGGCGCGATGCGCAGCGTGCTGGTGTCGGCGGGTGTGCATGGCGATGAAACGGCGCCGATCGAATTGCTGTCGTATCTGGTGCGCGATATCGCGCAAGGCGTCGCCGCGCTGACTTGCCGCTTGCTGGTGATTCTCGGCAATGTCGACGCCATGCGCGACGCGTGCCGTTATCGCGATGACGATTTGAACCGGTTGTTTAGCGGGCGGCATCTGCAAGTGCCGCAGAGTTATGAAGCGCCGCGCGCTGCGGCGTTGGAGCAGGCCGCGGTGCGGTTTTTCGCGGATTCGGGTTCGGGGGCGGCGGTGGCCTCGGCGTCGGCTTCTGACTCGAACGCGCCCGGCGAGCGCTGGCATATCGACATGCATACGGCGATTCGCGCATCGGCTTTCGAGCAGTTCGCGCTGCTGCCGCATACCGGCAAGCCGTTTTCGCGCGCGATGTTCGAATGGCTCGGCGAAGCACGTATCAGTGCGGTGCTGTTGCACACCACCAAGGGCAACACGTATTCGCATTTCACCGCGCAAGCGTGCGGCGCTGAAGCGTGCACGCTCGAACTCGGCAAGGTGCGGCCATTTGGACAGAACGATCTCGCGCGTTTCTCAGGCGCGGATGAAGCGGTGCGTCATCTGCTGGCGGGCACGCATGGCAACGCGCCAGCGCAGTTACCGCGCGTGTTCACCGTGATCGATCAGCTCACCAAGCAAAGCGATGCGTTCGAGTTGCTGGTGGCGGCTGATGTTGCCAATTTCACGCCGTTCGCGAAAGACACGCTGCTCGCCCGCGACGGTGACTATCGCTATACCGTGCGTCATGAGGAAGAGCGTCTCGTGTTTCCGAACGCGACGGTGAAGCCGGGTTTGCGTGCTGGTTTGCTGGTGGTCGACACGACCGACGATACGTTGTCGAAGCTCGTCTGAGCTTACGACTGCATCAACGTCACAGGGTGAGTGTGTCGCCGCCAGCTCCACAGTCGTAGTGCGTTGTATCCCTCGGTCGCGTAGGAGCGGTTTCTGCTCTTCGCGATCAGGTCAGATCAATGAACATCATTCAGTGCATATCGACTTTCGTCACGGGTGCCTCGTTGAGCCCGTCGAAAATCTTGTTCGAGAAACTCTTGTAGCTTGAGGCCTGGCATTTTTTATCGAAAATAATCTTCCCATTTTTCGATACATAGATATCACCGGGCGAGACCGAGGACACGACGTACGTGTACGGTTCTTTCGAGAACTTTAAATGCAGGCCACGGATACTGCCTTCGGAGACGTCGGTGATCTTGACCGTTCTGGCCGGCGGAACATTCTCAGGTGGAAATGCGAATGCATCGCCCTTGTTGCCGTATCGATACTGTACGTAGCCTCGGTTGGGAGTGGTGTTGTCCTTGGCGCAGACGGAAACCGTCTTCTGATTCTCCAACGGACAACTGAAATAGACGTACTCGTCTTCACTGCAGAGCGTCTGTTCATCCTGCGACGGCTGCGTCTGCGCAATCGCCACGTCATAGTTAACGAGCGACAACAGAGCAATCATGAACGCTCCTGCCATACGTATCACTTCAGTCCCTCCCAGTTGTCACGCGCTTGGATTGCCAGGTATGGCAGCAGAACTTTGGCGCAAAAATGCTCGGTAACAACCTATGCACGCTGTTCAGCGATCTTGACGTGTCGCGAGACGACCAACTTTGCCAGAGTTGTCTTTATCGGGTGCCACGCACGGGGCGCACTCAACCCTATCCTCGACGCGGCCTTCTGCGCATTTGGCCGTGCTTGGCGCGTCTCGCCTGCCTGCTAGCGGTGATCCGGCAAACCCGATGCCGGATACTCTTCACGCTCCTAACCCAGGCCACGCAGAAAAGTTAAGACCCATTTCCATCTCGCGTACAAACTCGCTCGATGCATTGGGGCTTAAGGTAAGAGCAGGCGGATAACGGGCAACGGTGCGATTCGCACGGACCGCACCTATCCCGTCCAGAATCATTGTCTGATGTCACGCACAGCAAAATATAAATCCCTGTTTTTTAAATTCAAGAGATAACCTCCGTGCACATTTTGAAATGCGCCGCTCTGTCCAAGTCCGTCAAAATTGAAACCAACACAGAAATACTGATGCTTTCCTTCTTTGGCAACACTCCATTGCGCTAGTGTCGGATTGAATGCCGTTGGCTTAACCTCGTCGTTATTTCCAATGGGTATGGCCTTGGACAGTTGATAAATCTTTCCAGAATAAATTAATGCCTTATCTGATTTTCTTTCGGCGTAGCCAATATCGACACCCTCATATTTGAAGATATAGCCGGCATTGAATCCGTCAGCATAGTCATCCTCCTGGAAAATTTCGTCGACGTTAATGTTTCGGATGGTAACGGAGGGCGCGACTGCCCGTGCCTGAAGGCAACTTTTAACCAGGTTTTCGCTTGGGGGGGCAGCCCATCCGATACTGGATGCAACCATGATTATTGCGGCGAACGCGCTTTTCATCGATATTCACTCCCACCCGTAACGTCCAGGTATTGCTGATTGTATTTCCAAAAAATTGTCCCGCCGATGCCTGCTGTTGAATCGTAAACGTGGTCATAACGTCCCGTTTCGACTTTTTCAGTTTTTACTTTTTTGGTTTTTTTATCTTTGGTCTTTACGATCTTGTATAAAATTACCAGTTTAGTAGAATCCTTGATGTCATATATGTTATGACTTGGATCGGTAATTTTTATGCCGTGTCTTACTTTAAAATGGTTGTCATAGTTTGACTTAATATCGGCGCCATCCCAAAAATAAGCGCCGTTCGATTTATCTGGGCCGCCCGCCAATGCGTTGCGTGCGGCTGCGATTGCAGCCTGCATGGCAGGATCCTTCCCAATCTGATCAGCCGTCGCCTTCATCATTTTGTTGTAGCGGGCGTTGCCATCACCAATCACGAATGAAAATGTTGGATCATTTTTTGTGAACGTGGCCATGTTGGAATAACCGCGGGAGTCGCGTTGCCGCACAAGGACGCTAGCGATAGCCATCATTTCATCGGAATTGTCCTGTAAAGATGCTTCTCCGTAAGCCATTGCCGCAAGTTGCTTCGTCTGCGCATCAATAGGCTGTGCCGCCGCCGGAGCGCTTGCGGGCAGTTGTGTGTCGGAGGGATTGGAACTGGTCATGCGCTTTTCCTTGCTGAGTCTCCTGCGATCCACGTGACTAGTTTCAAGGAAGGTTGCCCTGAAACGCTCACTGTTTCGCCGGAGGAATATTGGCCTTTCTTCGTATGGAGATCGCCGTCGCTATATAGGTCGTAGTGGTAGCCTTCGACCGGCGTGGTGCCGTTCTCCATTAACACGAAACTCTGTTCGACAATCTCTTCATCATCAGCAGCAGCGACGGGAAGAGATGGCAAGGCATAGCTTATGTCCGCCGGCCCGTTGAAGCTATGTTGACTCCCCTTGATATCAATCTTGCCCGGTGCATGAATTTCGATGTTGCCGTCCTTGATGCGAATGTATGCGCCACCCGATGTCAGCAGGATTTCCTGCTTCGCTGCGGCCTCAATCTTTTCCGTCGCGGACAGTAACTTCACCGTCTTCTGTGCCGTCAGTTCGATGTTGTCCGAGTGCGCCTGGATTTCGACCTTACCCTTGGCCGCGAAGAGCTTCATCCCAGCGTTTTGCACAAACAGGCTGAGCTTTTCCGCAACGCTCGCAATGAGCGATTTACCAGTAGCGATATGTGTGCTCTGTCCACTCACAAGGTTGGTCTGTGCGTCGCTGGCGATGTGAACAGATTTCTGCGTGGACAAGGCGATGCCGGAAGGGCTACCGACCAATATGACTGGTTCCTTGAACGCATTCGCGTTTCCGGTTCCACCGCCCGCTGTGTTACCGCCTGACGACGAACCCGACACGCTGTTCTGTGTCGCGTCCGTGTATGACTTCAGCGAGTCGTAGCCATCTTTGAGGCTTTCTGCCTGATGTGTCGTGCTGGCATTCGACATCGCTTCCAGCACGCTTTCCGAATTCACTAACTGTGAGGTTGTTTGCCGTGCATCCATTGGCTGTTCGGTCGACGGGTAGGTTGTGACATACAGGCCCTGGCCCGCACGCACCGCGCCGTAAGCATCCGATTTCAGGTCGAAGCCACTGCCGAGATAGGCCCCGCGAGTGTTGCCGGTCTGTGCGATCAGGTAACCCAGATGCAAATGTGCGTTTGTACTCGTTGAATAAAGCTGAACACGGTTCTGACCACTGGAGTCGTCCATCACCATCTGGTTGTAGCCGCTGCCTTGATATTCCTTTGACTTGTAGCCCGATAGCAGACCGTTGGAATGCCAATGCGGTTTCGTCGCGCCGTTGTAAACACGGCCTGTTACGAGGGGTCTATCGCAATCGCCGTCTATCCAGCTAATCAGGACCTCTTCGCCGACTCTCGGCACATGCACACCACCGTACCCGCCGCCGGTATCGGACATCGCGACGCGCACCCAACACGATGCTTTCTCGTCGCCGCTATTGAGCCGATCCCAATGGAAGCGAATCTTGATCCGATTCAGCGGATCGGTATAGACCTCTGCATTCGCAGGGCCGACAACAGTTGCCGACTGCAAGTGCATTGCTGGCTTGTGATGTTCGAAGGGGCTGCGATATGCAACCACCTTGCGTTGTGCTTCGATCTCAACGAAAAAGAAACCTTCGCTGCCATCCGCGTGTGTGACTTTCAGACCGGCATGGTTAGCTTTTACAGCGGCGAGTTCGCTCTTCAGACTGTGCGGGAAATCGGTAGCCTGACTGGACACCGGCAGATTGTTTTCGATGAACCAGGCGGTTTCGATAATCGCAAACTGGCGGTTTTGCTGGCTATCTGTCGCATGGCCGGGATGATCATCCAGATCGAACCAGCGACCCGCATCGGCACCACGCACACCGCCTGAGCCATAGAACCGTTTTGCCCGCGACTCCCACTCTTCCATACGGATTTTTGACAGCGCATCGCCCCTGTCCTGTTTGCTGTAGGTATAGGCTCCCGTGTATTCATACACTTCAGTCTGCTGGGGTAAGTTCCCCTGCGTGGGTAGTGTCGGAACGTTGGTGCCCTTCGGATTAAAGGACGAGCCCGGTGCCTTGTAATCGAAGGTGCGCGTTGTGAGCGTCGTGCTCTGAAGTGTTCGCGTTCCCGACCACTGCACTAGCGCATCGGCTTCGCTATTCGTGCCCGCGCGATAGAACTCAACACTCTGCAGCGAAAGTGGCTGGAACGTGTCCACGCTGTCCGTGAGGATGAATGTATGGGACTGTCCGTCGCTGGCCTGCTCGAAGTATCCGAATAGCCCCTCGTTTTCCATCAATCGGTGGACGAAATTCCAGTCGTCCTCGTATTGCATGCAGAACGAACGCGAGGGCAAGGGCTTGCTCAGGGCAAAGCGAAATGCACCCTGAGCCTGCGGATGTATGTTGAAGACGTCGGTCAGGATTTCGTCGGCTGGCTTGTCCTGCCAGATTCGCGCGTCTTTACGGAAGCGCAGAAAGTGCATCCACGATGCAAAACCGATCTGATAACTCGTCAAGCCACTGTCCGATCCGAGACGACGCGCGGTATGCACATAACCGTGATGAGGCAGATAGGACCTATCGGTCTGCTGAACCCAAAGCGTCACCGGTTGGGCGATCAGTTTCTTGAGTTCAATCGTATCGGAGGTAGACACGACATCAACTGTGAACTCATAGTAACGGCCAATTCGAGAATGACCAACGACTCGCTGGGGCACCAGGACATTATTTCCCAGTGACGTATCCAGCTTCAGCAGGCGATCACTCTGGACGAGTCCGCCAGTTATTGCCCCGATTATGTCCTGCGCTCCCATACAGCCTCTTCGTGTTAGCTAAACGAGCGACCGCGCTCGGCGCGATTTTACGAAACTCCAGACCGATGGACCAGATGTTCGATGCCCGTAAGTGTGAAGTGGCATAAATTTATGGAAATTAAATATGTGCTCGGCATACCCACGGATTTTTCAAACGATCTTTCCGATGTCTTTTCGGTCATCTCGCATTGACGGCATTTCGGGGCGTCAAGGGCAACGGCGGCTTTTGGGCGAAATGGATTAAGGCGCTTTGTCTGCTTGGTACCTTAAACGCAAAGTGGGTGGCGCTATTGCCGCTCACGCCGTCTCCCTTGAATCGATTCCCCCTTGCCTAATCGCGACACAATTTTGCACGTTTGAGGTGCATCGATTCGCACACTTCCGATGACCGCGCCAGCCCCCGCCCGCCAGGCGTGGCCGACGAAGCCTGTACAATCCCGGCCTCGCGGCTGTTGCGCTGCACCACACCGGCCGCACGAGTTTGAATCGCATTTTTGGCGCGGCAATCATGCTTGCCCGGATTCGGCTCCGTCTTATTCAATACCGTAGAGGAACACCCGTAATGAAGATGAATTGGCGAAACATGGCTGCGCTCGCGCTGTTCGCGACGGCAACGGCCGCGGCAGGCTCCGCATCCGCGGCGGATCTCAAGGAAGTGCGTTTCGGCGTCGAGGCGTCGTATGCGCCGTTCGAATCGAAGTCGCCGTCGGGCGAACTGCAAGGTTTCGATATCGATGTCGGCAACGCCGTGTGCGCGAAGTTGAAAGTGAAATGCGTGTGGGTCGAGAACGCGTTCGACGGTCTGATCCCCGCATTGCAGGCGCGTAAGTTCGACGCGATCAACTCGGACATGACGATCACCGAACAACGCCGTCAGGCGATCGACTTCACCGATCCGATCTACACGATCCCGAATCAGATGATCGCGAAGAAGGGCAGCGGTCTGCTGCCGACGCCGGCTTCGCTGAAGGGCAAGCACGTCGGCGTGCTGCAGGGCACGATCCAGGAAACCTACGCGAAGGCGCGTTGGGCGCCGGCCGGTGTCGACGTCGTGCCGTATCAGACGCAGGACCAGATCTACGCCGACCTGGCGTCGGGTCGTCTGGACGCGTCGTTCCAGGACGCGGAGGCCGCTTCGAAGGGTTTCCTGAAGAAGCCGCAGGGTGCGGGCTTCGACTTCGCGGGTCCGGCTGTGAGCGACGAGAAGCTGCTCGGCGCGGGCGTCGGCTACGGCATCCGCAAGGGCGACAAGGCGCTGAAGGACGAGCTGAACCAGGCGCTGAAGGCACTGAAGGCGGACGGCACGATCGACCGTCTGGCCGCGAAGTACTTCGATGTGAAGGTGGTGTTGAAGTAAAGCGCCGATCGAAGCAGCACGCTGCTTCGGATGGACAGCAAAACGGCAGCGTGAGCTGCCGTTTTGCTTATGAGGCGGCACTGCGTCTTTGCATCGCCGCGCCTCATTGTCAGGGCATCGCCCAACAGCAACTCACCTGCAACTCACCGTGCGTTCACCTTCGGCTGGTCGAGATAATCGAACACCACCTCGCCGAGACCGAGCGTCAGGTCGGCGAGCAGATGCCGCGCCTCGACGATCTCCAGCACCGGCAATTCCGCGACCGGCGCCAGCGCGTGCGGCGCCAGTTCGAGCGCGGCCGGACCGGTCCATGCGCCTTTCAGATCGATGTCCTGCAGGTAGTAACGCACCAGTTCGCAAATGCGCGGCGTGCCGTCCACGTGCGGAATCACCTTCAACAGAAAGTTCGGCGTTTCCAGGCGCTTCTTCTGCTGCGCGAGGTCGAGCTGCCGATGCTTGTAGCCCATCGTGCCCGTGGCGATTCGCACCGGGCCGTAATCGAGCGTGCCGACGAGCGTGTCGGTATGAACCGATAGCACCGGACTCGCGAGCTTCTTCGGAAAGCCCCACAATTCGCGACCGCCGGCGATCGGCGGATGATCGTCCAGATACATGGCGAGCGTGTAGCCGCCCGCCACGCCGTTATACGACACCGGAATCACCTGGCCGCTTTCCGTGTAGTCGCCGAAGCCGGTCGAGTCCGGCATACGGATGAACTCGTAGTGCACCAGCGGCTCACCGATCTCGAGCGGCTCGGGTACCACCGCGCGCAGTTTGTCCGGGTCGGTGCGGTAGGTGATGATCAGGAACTCGCGATTGATGAAACGATACGGGCCCATGGGAAATGCCGGGCTCGTGATCGGCATCGCGAAGGCATTCGACAGCACGCTTTTGACGTCCATATTTTTCCTTGGTGGTTAAAGGCAGGAGGAACGCTGTTGCACCGCATCACAGTATCGTCGATTCCGCGCGGTAGCTCTTTCCGACGTCTCTCCAATTATTTCGAGATATTGCTTCATTGACATGTCCGGGCATGGCGCGCTGCGCTAAAATCGCCGGGCGCATCGCGGGCGCCGCGGGTCTTTGGACCTTGAACGGCGTGCGTTGAATGCGGCAAAACCAAAATACAGCAGGCGGCGCCGGGTGGCGCTGAGCGGGGGATGACCTGAATGACCAACGTCGCAATCGAGAATCCGAGCCACACCAGCGCTGCGGACGATGCGCAACTCAATGCCAGCTTCGCGCGTCAGCCGATCCTGAATCGTGATGGCATGCTGTGCGGCTACGAAATCAAGGTGCTCGAGCCGGCAGTGCCGGTGAGTGCGGACGCGGCGAATACGCCGGCGGACGCCACGAGCGCCGCGGCTGATGCAATCGCTGCAACTGCGGCGGCTGCACAAGCCGGAACCGCAACCGGAACCGAAGCAACTCCCGACACTGACGCCGACGCGCAAGCGAACCGCGCACCCGATCCCGCACAGTTAGTGATGCGAGCCGTGATTCGCGGCTTGATCCACGGCAATCTGCGTGGCGCGCTCACGGGTCATCCGGCTTACGTCGATGTAAGCCGCGAGATGCTGCTCGACGATGCGATCCTGCGCTTGCCCGCCGAGCGCTTCATGCTCGAACTGTCGCCGTCGATGGTCGTCGACGACGCGCTGATTCTGCGCATCGTGCAACTGCATGGCCGCCGCTATCGCTTCGTGCTCGACGACGTGATCCAGCCCAACGAAACGTTCGCCAAACTGCTGCCGTACGTCGACGCCGTGAAGATCGACATCGCGCGTGCGCCGGCCGCGTTGCTGCCGAAACTGGCGAGCGTGCTGAAGTCGGCGGGCAAGCTGTTGATCGCGACGGGTCTCGATGCGCAGGCCGACTTCGAGACCGCGCATGGTCTCGGCTTCGATCGTTTCCAGGGTTACTTTTTCGCGCGTCCGCAGACCTCGATGACGCGTCGTGTCAGCGCGCCGCGTCATGCGTTGCTGAATCTGCTGCAATTGCTGGCGGGCGAGCCGACCGTCGCGCAACTCGAAGCCGAGTTGAAGCTGAATCCGGTGCTCGTGATGCATCTGATGAAGCTGGCGAATTCGAGCGGCCTGGCAGTCGGCCACAAAGTGACGACGCTGCGCGACGCGATCAACGCGACCGGCACCGACCGTATCGCGCGCTGGACGCAGTTGCTGCTCTACGCCGACGGCCGCAAGGTCGCGCTCGAAGACGATCCGTTGCTGCAACTTGCGGCGACCCGCGCGCGCTTCATGGAACTGGCAATCGAACGCCTACCCGAAGCCGGTCGCGACGAAGCCGACGCGGCCTTCCTGACCGGCGTGTTTTCATTCGTCGACGCGGTGTTCGGCGGTTCGCTCGAAAGCACGCTGAACGTGCTGACGCTGTCGCGTCCGATTCAATCCGCGATTCTGCAGCGCGAAGGCGTGTTGGGTCTGTTGCTGAGCGCGGTCGAGGCACTCGAGCGCGGCGCGTGGGACGAGATCGCCATGCTGTGCGAGCGTCTGACGCCGTTGACGGTGGAAGAGGTCGCGCAGATGGGACTGGCCGCGGGCGCATGGGCCGGTGTCGCGGATCGCAGCGCGGAAGGGCTGGAACGCATCGAGGATTGAGCGTCGCGGAACGAAGGCGTTCGATCGTAAAAGGCTGAAACAGCAAGGCCGGCATGCGCTGCATGCCGGCCTCGGCACATCTGTTGAAACCCGGCGTCGGGCAAATCCAGAATCAGGAGAGTGAAGCGTGGCGATTAACGATCTCGCCAGGTCTTCACATCGTCTCCATTTCCCGCATCTGCCCCAGGCCGAAAAAACGGCCTAACTCCTTGGCCAATTCATTCAGGACGCTCATTTCCTTTTGAGAAATTCGTCGTGGCTCCTGCGTGTGAGACCAGTCGCCGTAGAGTAGCGCGACCGTCTGATCGCTTTCGTCGACCACCGGTAGCAGCACGAAGGCGCGGGCGTCGTCGAACGAGCGGCGGAACCATTCCGGCAGCCGCGCGACCATTTTCGGATCGCGCGCGTTCTCGATGAAGATGCCCACCGAGTTCGCGATCGCGAGATGGAACACGTCGGGCTCGAACGCGGTGTTGAAGCTCAGTCTGGGGAGCGCCGCGTCGATCTTCGGACCCAGGCCCAGGCGCGCCTTGAACGTGCCGTTGCTGTGCTTGACGAACACCACCGTGCGCGCAAAGCCCAGGCCGGCCAGCACGGTTTCGGCCGCGAGCGCGAGTGCCGGCGCGAGCGGGCTGCCGTCGGGCAGGCCGCGCAGATCCTCGACGCCGACCGCGATGCGATCTTCCGGGCTGAGCGCTTCGCGGGCAATCGCGTCCGCGTTCGCGCGCAACTCGACGATCTCGGCCATCACGCCGTCACCGCCTTCTTCGCGGGCGAGCGCGAGGCTCATTTCGAGCAGCACTTCGGGGTCGGTGTTCAGGACGCGGCTATATTCCTGCGCCAGTTCGGCGATGCGTTGCTCGCGCTCCCAATCCGGCATGTTCTGCTGGGTGAGCACGCCGGCCACCGCCGTCGAGTAATTGGTGATGGCGCGCAGCCACTGCACCTGACGCGGCTGTTCGGTATCTTGCGGATCGAACTCGCCCATGCCCGAGCGGATCATGTCCGGCAGGCGCCAGCGCACCGCGGCTTCTTCGCCGATTTCGTCGAAGGTCACGCCGAGCACCAGCACGCAGGCATCGGTTTCGAGCGTGCCGGCGTCGATATGGCGGCGAATCTGATCCCACTCCGCGTCGAGATAGAACACCACCAGCAGCTTGCCGATCTGCCGCATCAACGTGCACACCACCGCTTCTTCGCCGGCGCGCAGATCGCCGCGCTCGGTCAGCTTGCGCGCGACGCAGCCCGACAGCAGGGTGCGGTTCAGTTCGAGTTTCGCGTCGATGCGGCGCGGCGCGCTGTGATGGAAGTGATCGACGATCTTCAGGCCAACCACGAGGTGGCCGACCGCGTCCATGCCGAGCACCATCAGCGCGCGCGACACCGTGGTGATGTTGCCGCCGAACGCCATATACATCGCCGAGTTGGCGAGTCGCAGCACCTTTTGCGTCAGGGCGAAATCCGACAGGACCACCTGCACGAGGCCGGTGAAGTCGAGGTCGTCATTGTTCATCGCCGCCATGGTGGTGCGCAGCGATTGCGACAGCATGGGGAAATCGCCGCGCTCGCTCATTCGCGTCCAGAGCCGGTCGAGCACCGCCGCCTTTACCATGTGAGTCCCGCCAAAGCCATACATGTTCCAATGAGTGCCACGCCAGTCCTGGTAGACCGGCTTGTTCCGCTGCATGATCCGCTACCTGAGCGCTCGACCTGCATTGCTACGCGGTATGCAAGTGAAGCGTGCGCGCTTCGAAACGCTGCGCGAGTTCGTCGGAGGGCAACGCCTTGCAGACTAGCCACCCCTGAATATGGTCACAGCCCATCTCGGTGAGCAGCGCGCGCTGCTCTTCCGTTTCGACGCCCTCGGCGACCAGTTCGAGATCAAGTGTCTGCGCCAGTCCGACGACCGCGCTAACGATTGCCTGATCGTTCCGGGAGGTTAGCAGATTCTCGACAAAACTCCTGTCGATCTTGAGTTTGGCCAGGGGGAATCGTTGCAGGTAAGCCAGACTCGAATAGCCGGTGCCGAAATCGTCGACCGCAAAACGGATGCCCATCGCCGTCAATTCTTCGAGCAGACCCTTGGCGTGCGCCGGGTCGTGCATCAGCAGGCTTTCGGTGATCTCGAACACAAGGCGGCGCGGGTCGATGCCGGTCAGCTCGATCGCTTCGCGCACCGAGTCCTTGAAACGCGGATCGCGGAATTGCTGCGGCGACACGTTGACGGCGACGTATTGCAGCGAGATTCCCTTCGCGTCCCACTGGATCAGTTGCATGCAGGCCACCTTCAACACCCAGTTGCCGAGGAAGTTGATCAGGCCGATCGATTCCGCGAGCGGAATGAACATCGACGGCGGCACCAGACCGTGTACCGGATGCAACCAGCGGATCAGCGCCTCGACGCCGACCACGCCGTGCGTGCGGCTGCTCGTGATCGGCTGGAAGTGCAGTGAGAATTCGCCATTGCGCACGCCGTCGTACAGATCGGCTTCGAGCTTCAGACGTTCGGCGTCGGCCGGGTTGTCGTCCGGGACATAGAAGGCGAGCGTGTTGCCGCCGGCCGCCTTGGCCTGCAGCAACGCATGGTCGGCCCAGCGCAGCAGATGGGTGTCGTGGCTGGCGTTGTCGTTGGCGTGGCGCACGTCCGGATAGAGCGCGATGCCGATGCTCGCCGACAGGTGAACCTGCTGGCCGCTATACACATAGGGTTGCTGGATCGCGGTCAGCAGACGCCGCGCCAGCGCCTCGGCGGCGGCCGCCGCGTCGGTGCGGTTGGCGGCGGGTTTGACGAGAATCGCGAACTCGTCGCTGGCCACGCGCGCCACTGTCTCGTTGGGGCTCGTCATGTTCAGCAGACGTCGCGACGTGTCGCGCAGCATTTCGTCGCCGGCATCGTAGCCGAGCGCGCGGTTGACGCGCTGATAGTCGTCGAGGTCGAGCAGCAGCAGGGCGGTCGGCGTGCCGTGCGCGTCCGCTTGCAGTTGGGCGTCGAGCAGCGCGGGGATCAGCGCCGACTGGTTGGCCAGATTGGTCAGGCGGTCCAGATGCAGCGCCTGGGTCAGACGTTCCTCGGTTGCGCGCCAGGCGGACACATCGAAGCCGGCGATCGCATAGCCGTCGGTGCCGTCGTGGCTGCTTCGCACCACGCGCAGTTCGACGGTGATCGGGTAGGTCAGCGACTTGATCAGGCCCAGCGTGGCTTTCTCGACGTTGCCGGTGGTCGCCGCGAGCGTCAGCAGCGCGTCGAGGCGCGGCACGTCGGCCGCTGCCACCAGATCGTGCAGCGTGATGGTCTCGAGGTACTCGCGGTGATAGCCGATGAAGCGCAGGCTGGCATCGGAGACGTAGATGAAGCGCAGCTCGTCGTCGATGTGCGCCAGCAGGTCGACGGCGCCGACCACCTGTTCCAGTTGCGCAGCACGGCTCGAGGCCGTCTGCGGTTTGACGTCCGCACGCCGGCCGAACGCACGAAGCCGGTCCATGACCGTGCGCAAGGAGCCCCGGCGGGGCGCGGTGATCCTGTTCGCTTCCATGTTTGTCGCTGGCAACCTGTATTCGTCTGCAGGCGGGGCGCTTTGCTCGCCGCCGGGATCGGACGGCCGAAAGGTTATCAGGCCGCCCCATCAGAACGAGATAACGACCGTCGGCGGGAAATCTTTAGCCGCTACTAAAAAAAACACGCGGTAAGGGAACGGCGGCGTCGATTCCATTAAAGTGGGATGGCCGGTTGTCCGTTAATGATTCATACCCGTTGTGCGGTACGACTGTGAGGTTGTTGCCGCGTCGTTTTCTGAATACTTGCTCCTGTGATCCATGTCTGAACGCCAATCTGTCTGGGCCATCCCCCGACTCGAGGTGCTTGACTCAACCGCCGAGCACGCCGAGCAGGCGTCCGCCGCGCAGTTTGTCTACCTCGGCCGCCAGCCAATCCTCGATCGCCACGGTGCGCTGAGCGCCTACGAGCTTTTGTTCCGCGCCGGCGCGCATAACTATGCCGAAGTCACCGACGACGCCCAGGCGACCGCCCAGGTGGTGGCCCGCGCGATCGGCGGGATCGGCGTGCAGGCGGCGCTGGGGCTGCATCGCGGCTTCGTCAATATTGACCGCGCGCTGCTGTTCAACGACATCGTCCATCTGATGCCGCCCGAGCGCTTCGTGCTCGAAATCCTCGAAACCGTGAAATTCGACGCGCACCTCGCGCGCCGGCTGGGCGAGTTGCGCCGGGCTGGGTTTCAGGTGGCGCTCGACGACGTGGTCGAACTGACGGACGACGTGCTCGCCGCGTTGCCGTATGCGGATATCGTCAAGATCGACTTTTTGCTGACCGAGCGGGCCGCGCTGCCGAAGCTGGCGTCGATGCTGCGGGCGCAGGGCAAGACGCTGATTGCGGAGAAGGTCGAGACGCGGGAAGACTTCGAGCTGGCCCGCGATCTGGGCTTCGATCTGTTTCAGGGGTATTTCTTCGCGCGGCCGCAGGTGCTGGCCGCACCGCGTAACCGGTCGCCACGGCCGGGCTTGCTGCGGCTGCTGGCGTTGCTGTCGCGCGATGCGGGGATCTTCGAGCTGGAAGCGGAGCTGAAGCTCAATCCCAGCGTGGTGGTGCAGTTGATGCGGCTGGTCAATTCGAGCGCCTTCGGGTTGGGGCGGAATATCTCGTCGTTGCGCGAGGCGATCATTGCAACCGGGACGCGGCAGATTGCGCGCTGGGCGCAACTGCTGCTGTATGCGGATAGTGGCGATCTGCCGTGGCGCGCCGATCCGCTGGTGCAACTCGCTGGTACACGGTCGCGGTTTATGGAGCTGGCGGCGGGGTGGCTGCGGCCATCGGATGACGATTTTGCCGATGCAGCCTTCATGACCGGGATTTTTTCGCTGGTGCATGTGGTGGTGGGCAGCACGCCGGCGGTGGTACTGGAGAAGCTGGGGCTCGCGCCGCCGATTCGTGATGCGATCGTGTCGCGCAGTGGGCCGCTCGGTGCCTTGCTGCGGCTGGCGGAGGCGGCGGGCGAGGGGATTGATGCGGCGGAGATCGCCGCGGCGGTCGATGCGCCTGCGGGGTTTGCGGCGTTGACGCCTGAGGTGCTGGCGGAGTTGAATCTGTCGGCGGCGGCCTGGTTCGGGGCGCATATCGAAGAGGCGGCTTGAGCGGGGGCACGGGTTATTGCGTCGCCGCATTGTTGCTTTGTTGCTTTGATTCGGGCTTTGCTTCGGGTTGTGGCTCGGGCTTCGGGTTAAACCCGCGAGCTTATATTCCCTTTCTTTTGCATCCCTTCGATGCGATCGTGCGTACCTTGCAGGTACGTGGTCCAATAGCGTGCTGCGACCGTAGCCGTGCTGTCGATCTGTCGATCTGTTGTGCTGTCCGGCGGCGCGGTCATGGACTCATTGGACGAATCGCGTGCATCAACGCTCGGAGGAACCGCAAATGAAGAAGAGATTCATACCGATGGCGCTCGCCGCTGTCATGTCGGCCGGCTTCGCGATCTATTCGCTGACGGCCTCGGCGACGCTCAAGCCGGGCGATGCCGCGCCGGCTTTCACTGCTGAGGCTTCGCTGGGTGGTAAGACCTATACCTATTCGCTCGCCGATGAGTTGAAGAAAGGGCCGGTGGTGCTGTATTTCTATCCGGCGGCTTTTACCAAGGGTTGCACGATCGAGGCGCATGAGTTCGCAGAGGCGGTCGATGAGTACAAGAAGTACGGTGCGACGGTGATTGGCGTGTCGCATGACAACATCGATACGTTGACGAAGTTTTCCGTGAGTGAATGCCGGAGTAAATTCCCGGTCGCGGCGGATGCGGATTCGAAGGTGATCGGCGCGTATGACGCGGGGTTTCCGATGCATGCGTCGATGGCGAATCGCGTGTCGTATGTGATCGCGCCGGATGGGAAGATTATTTACGAGTACACGAGTCTGTCGCCTGAGAAGCATGTTGAGAATACGCTCAAGGCTGTTAAGGAATGGGCGGCGGCGCATCCGCAGCAATAGGAGTTGTGGGTGCCTCTGGCGCAGTTTCTGCAATGGTTTTTTGCGGTGAGGGAGAGGCGTTGCTCGTGCTAGGCTGAAGTTCTTTGTCTTGTGAGCTTGTGATGCCGATTCTTGTCGTTCTCTTTGCGCTCGGCGCGGTGGTTTATGGCGCCGTGCGGGCGTTTTATGCCTTGCAGGCGGCTTTTGGGTTGGGTGTCGCGGTTGGCGTTGCCGTGCTGGCGGCTTTGATCTTGGTCGCTGCTGTTGCTGTTTGGTGGCGGCGTCGTCGGGATGTGGCGGCTAATGTTCGCGACGGCGATTGGACTCATTTGCTGCAAGGTGATTGGGGCTCTGTTCGGCTTGCTGCCGGCAAAAGGCTCTGTGAGGTTCGGCTCGGCGATCAGTTCGGGGCTTATATTTTTGCCGATTTGCTTGGGGCCGAGGTGCAGGTTCAAGGTGGGCAGTCTCAGGTCGCTCTTACGGTTAAAGACCCTAAGCGTCAAGTCTGGCTTCTGCCCATGACCAGTGAGCGGCAAGCCAGGCAGTGGACTCGGATTTTGTTGCTCGCTGTGGAGCAGAAGCTTTGATTTTTGCCTGCGGGGTGCTTTGGGTGGGTTCTTCGGATGTTGGCCTTTCCTTGCTGTCTTAGTGGTCTATTAGCGTTGCCCCTGTGCGGGGCGGCACTCACTTTTCTTTGCCTGCCGCAAAGCAAAGTAAGCAAAAGAAAGCGGCTCACACCGCCAGCTCATAAGCGGGTCCCCCGCGCAGCCACGGTAGTGGTGCATCTGGAATCCGTGCTCTCGCGCACTCCGCGGTCGTGACACAGCAGTCATTCTTCCGGCGGCGCTGCGCGCGCCGTGGCGGTCGTTCATGTACGGCCCCTGCTAAGCGGGTCCCTTGCGCAGCAGCGGTAGTGGTGCGTCTGGAATCTGTGCTCTCGCACACTCCGCGTTCGTGACACAGCAGTCATTCTTCCGGTGGCACCGCGCGCGTCGTCAAGGTACTTCATGTACCCGTCGCGGCGAATGAGTGACGCTGATCCGTTCGGCATCAAGGGGTTCTTGGCGCGCTGACAAGCACGTTGGGAAATTTCGGAAATGAGGCCGCCGTGCGCCATTTAGCCTAGGCGGGCGATCACTCCTGATGCCTTACGTTTTAGACTCGTTTTGTCGTGTATGTCACGACAAACGGGTTTCACAGCCTGTTAAACGCAACGTCCCACAGGCCTGCTAGCGCAGGCGTGCGGCTGCCTTTGCACGTCTCTTTCCATTGGGCGGGCCTTGGCGGGGGAGCCTCACGGCTCGCCGGTTTTTGGCGTTGCGTACCGGTCTGTGAACCCTGCCAATGTGCCCGCTCACCCAATTTTTTCAGGCTAGTGTCGGGCGATCCAAGTCAGCAACTGGAGATCGCACATGAGTAAATCCCCCAAGAGTTCTCGAACCGTTTTGCGCCCGTCGGTTGATGCCATTCAATACGAAAAACTTGCGCTATCGGCTTTCCGTCTTATTGAGCGGCAAATAGATCAACTGGAAAAACTATTGACGCTGGCAACTTCGATTTATCAGAACCCGGCTATCACGCTCGACGAGAGACATCGCCAGCGCACGCTTCTGGGACTCTGGATCGAAACCGGCGAAGACTATCGTCAAGAAGTCGAGGTGGACCGGGAGTTGTACGGCATCATCGCGCTGGATGCGAAGGGTGTTCCTCAAATGCATCTGACGGCGCGTCACGCAACGGAGCTTCTGACGACGGCGGGGCAACGGGCATCCGACAGCGGCGAGAATACCCCTGTGACCGGGCCGATGCCGAGCAAGCGAGTTCGCACCAAGACTTCATCGCGGCGCGGGGTGGTAGCGCACTAAGGTTGGCTCACGGCCGATGAAAGAGACGCGATCATGAATTGCCCTCGGGAGCTTGAACGGGCACTCGATTTTGGGTGTCCGATTCGCTGAGTGCGCGCTCGCCGATTGGGGACTACCGCAGCGCGATTTGACGCAGAGTGTGCGAGAACCCAGATTCCAGATGTGCCACTACCGTGCCTGAGCGAGAAACCCGTTAAAGAGCTGGCGGTGCGTGAACGACCGCCGCGGCGCGCGTAGCGCTGCCGGAAGAATGACTGCTGTGTCACGAACGTGGAATGTGCGAGAACACAGATTCCAGATGCACCACTACCGCCACTGCGCGAGGAACCCGCTTAGCAGGGGCCGTGCATGAACAACCGCGACGGCGCGCGCAGCGCCGCCGGAAGAATGACTGCTGTGCCACGAACGCCGAATGTGCGAGAACACAGATTCCAGATGAGCCACTACCGTGGCTGTGCGAGAAACCCACTTCAGAATTAGCGGTGTGAGCGGCTTTCTCTTGCTGACTTCTCTTTGCCGCGGCAAAGAGAAGTTAGTGCCGCCCCGCACAGGGGCAACGCTAATAGACCACTAAGAAAGCAAGGAGAGGCCAACACCACACGCACGCAACCAAAAGCGCCGCGCAGGCAAAAAAAATCAAACCGCCGCAGGCCGCTGCCGCCGAGCCTTCCTGGACTCCCACCGCACCCGAATCCGATCCATATAAAGATAAACAACGGGCGTGGTGTAAAGCGTGAGCATTTGACTGACGATCAACCCGCCGACGATAGCAATGCCCAGAGGCGCCCTCAACTCAGCCCCTTCTCCGCGCCCAAAAGCCAGCGGCAGCGCCCCAAGCAAAGCAGCACAAGTCGTCATCATAATCGGCCGAAACCGCAGCAAACACGCTTGATGAATCGCATCGCGAGAGGACAGCCCTTGCCGAGAAGCCTCAATAGCAAAGTCCACCATCATGATGGCATTCTTCTTAACGATACCAATGAGAAGAATCACGCCAATAAGAGCAATGATGCTGAACTCAGTCCTGAACAGCAACAAAGCCAGCAGAGCCCCAACCCCCGCCGAAGGCAAAGTCGACAGAATCGTGAGCGGATGAATATAGCTCTCATAAAGCATCCCAAGCACGATATAAACCGCCGCCAGCGCAGCCAGAATCAAAATCGGCTGATCCGACATCGACTGTTGAAACGCCTGCGCGGTGCCCTGGAAGCTGCCATGAATGGTGCCGGGCATCCCGATCTGAGCCATCGTGTCGTAAATCGCCTGAGTCGCCGTCGACAGTGACACACCCGGCGGCAAATTAAACGAAATAGTCGAAGCAACAAACTGGCTCTGATGGTTCACGGACAGCGGCGTATTCCCCGGCCCAAAACTGGCGATCGCCGACAACGGCACCATCGTCTCCTTGGAAGTCGACACAGCCGCCCCAGAAGAAGCACTCGACTTCCCACTCGCCGCAATTGAGTTGATCGCCTGATTCCGCGCCGAATCAGCAGCAATGCTTGCCACGCTGGAAGCCGTAGTCCCCGCCGCACCACCCGTAGACGCACTAGTGGAAGTAATCGCCGCCGCAGCAGCGGTCACCGTCCCCGCCGGCGCGTTTGTGGTCTGCGCACCGCTAGCACTCCCGCCCGACGTACTGACGTAAATCTGCTTCAGCATATCCGGGCTCTGCCAGTATTTCGGCGCGACTTCCATCACAACGTGATACTGGTTCAACGGGTTATAAATCGTCGACACCTGACGCTGCCCGAACGCGTCATACAAGGTGTTATCGATCTGCGCCGGCTTGATCCCCAACCGCGAAGCCGTCGCGCGATCGATCGTCACCATCGCTTCAAGGCCGCCTTGCTGCTGGTCCGAATTCACATCGGCGAGTTCAGGGCGCGCCTGCAGCGCTTCGGTCAGCAACGGCCCCCACTTGTACAGGTCGGGCGTCGAATCGGCGAGCAACGTGAACTGATATTGCGCGTTCGATTGCCGTCCGCCGACGCGAATATCCTGCACCGCCTGCAAGAACGTCCGCGCGCCGGCTACGTCGCCGAGCGGGGCGCGTAGTTGCTGGATCACCTGATCCGCCGACAACTTGCGCTCGCTCTTCGGCTTCAGCGTCACGAACATGAACCCGGAGTTGGTCTGCCGTCCACCGGTAAAGCCGGCCACGCTATCCACGGCGGGATTCTTGCCGACGATCTCCATCATCTCCGAGAACTTGCCTTTCATCGCCTGGAACGACGTGCTCTGGTCGGCCTGAATGCCGCCGATCATGCGCCCCGTGTCCTGCTGCGGAAAGAAGCCCTTCGGCACGATGATGTACAGCCACACGTTCAGCCCGATCGTCGCGATCAGAATCGTCACGATCAAACGCGGATGCAGCAGCGCCCATCCCAGCGTGCGCTCGTAGCCGCGCTGCATCTTCGCGAAGCCGCGTTCCAGCCACTGCGCGAAACGGCCTTCTTCCTTCTGCTCGTGCGGTTCGCGCAGCAGGCGCGAACACATCATCGGCGTGAGGGTGAGGGAGACGATCAGCGACACGCCAATCGCCAGCGACAGCGTCAGCGCGAACTCGCGGAACAGCCGCCCGACGATCCCGCCCATCAGCAGAATGGGCAGGAACACGGCGACCAGCGAGATACTGATCGACAGCACCGTAAAGCCCACCTCGCGCGCGCCGAGAAACGAAGCCTTCATGCGCGGCACGCCGTTCTCGATATGCCGTGAAATGTTCTCCAGCACCACGATCGCGTCGTCGACCACGAAGCCGGTCGCGATCGTTAAGGCCATTAACGATAAGTTGTCGATCGAAAAGCCCAGCATATACATCGCGCCGAACGTACCGATGATCGAAATCGGCACGGCGATACTCGGAATCAGCGTTGCGCGCCAGTTGCGCAGGAACAGGAACACGACCATCGTGACCAGGGCGACGGCGATCAGCAGCGTGCGCTCGGTGTCCTTCAGCGACGCGCGGATCGTGGTCGAGCGATCGCCCGCCGGCGCGATATCGACATCGGCCGGCAGCGACGCGTGCAGTTGCGGCAGCATCGCCATCACGCGGTCAATGGTGTCGATAATGTTCGCGCCCGGCTGACGGTACAGAATCACCAGCACCGAACGCTTGCCGTTGAAGAGGCCAAGGTTGCGCAGATCTTCGACCGAATCGACCACCTCGGCGACGTCGGACAGCTTCACCGCCGAGCCGTTGCGATACGCGATGATCAGATCCTTATACTGCGACGCCTTGCTCGCCTGATCGTTGGTATAGATCTGCACGCGGTTCGCGCCGAACTCGATCGACCCTTTCGGGCTGTTCGCATTCGCCGCGGCCAACGCCGCGCGCACGTCCTCGAGACCGATGCCGTAGTGGGACAGCATATTCGGCTCGAGTTCGACGCGCACGGCCGGATTCGCCGAGCCACTCACGTCCACCTCACCGACGCCGTCCACCTGCGACAGCGACTGCTGCAGCACCGTCGCCGCGGAGTCGTACAACTGCCCGGCGGTCAGCGTCTTCGAGGTGAGCGCCAGAATCAGAATCGGCGCGTCGGCCGGATTGACCTTGTGATACGTCGGGTTGCTGCGCAAGCTCGCCGGCAGATCGGCGCGCGCGGCATTGATGGCCGCCTGCACGTCGCGCGCGGCGCCGTCGATGTCGCGATTCAAGCCGAATTGCAGCGTGATACGGGTCGAGCCGACCGAGCTCATCGACGTCATTTCGGTGACGTCGGCAATCGAGCCGAGATGCCGTTCAAGCGGACTGGCCACGCTCGTGGCCACCGTATCCGGGCTCGCGCCCGGCAAGCTGGCCTGCACCGAGATGGTCGGGAAATCGACCTGCGGCAGCGGTGCGACCGGCAGCTTGGTGAACGCGAACACGCCGGCCAGCGCAATGCCGACCGCCAGCAGCGTGGTGGCGACCGGGCGGGAGATAAACGGACGCGACAGGTTCATCGCTCAGTTCCCTGCGTCGGTGGCGGGCGGAGTAGGCTTGCCACGGTTAAATCGTTCACGCGCGCGACGGCCGAGCGAGTCGAACGCGAGGTAGATCACCGGCGTGGTGAACAGCGTCAGCAACTGGCTGACGATCAGACCGCCCGCAATCGCGATACCCAGCGGCCGGCGCAGTTCCGAACCCGCGCCCGTGCCGAGCATCAGCGGCAGCGCGCCGAGCAGGGCGGCGAGCGTGGTCATCAGAATCGGCCGGAAACGCAGCAGACACGCCTGATAGATCGCCTCGCGCGGCGGCTTGCCTTCCTCGCGTTCGGCGTAGAGCGCGAAGTCGATCATCATGATCGCGTTCTTCTTCACGATACCGATCAGCAGCACGATGCCGATAATCCCGATGATGTCGAGATCGTGCCCGGTGATCAGCAGCGCGAGCAATGCGCCGACGCCGGCGGAGGGCAGCGTCGACAGAATCGTGATCGGGTGGATAAAGCTCTCGTACAGCACGCCGAGCACGATATACATCGTGACGATGGCCGCCAGAATCAGGAACAGTTCGTTCGACAGCGACGCCTGGAACGCCAGCGCGGCGCCCTGATAACGCGTCTGGAACGACGCCGGCAAGCCGATGTCCTTCTGCGCCTGGTCGATCGCCTTGACCGCGGCGCCGAGCGACGAGCCCTGCGCGAGGTTGAACGAGACGGTCGTGGCGGGGAACTGGCTCAGGTGCGTGACCAGCAGTGGCGCGGGCTTCTCGGTGAAGCGCGCGATCGACGACAGCGGCACCTGGCCGCCCGACGACGTGGAGGAGGGCAGGTAGATCGAATTCAGCGAGTCGGTGTAGTGCTGCATCGACGGCTGGGCTTCCAGGATTACGCGGTACTGGTTCGACTGCGTGAAGATGGTCGAGATGATGCGCTGGCCGAACGCGTCGTACAGCGCGCTATCCACGGTGGCCGGCGTGATGCCGTAACGCGACGCCGTGGCGCGGTCGATCTCGATGTACACCGACTGGCCGTTGTCCTGCAGATCGGTCGCGACATCGGCGAGTTCGGGCGACTGCTTCAAGCGGTCGACCAGCTTCGGCACCCACGTCGTGAATTCGCTGATATTCGGATCGGTCAGGATGAACTGATACTGCGTCGGGCTGACGGTCGCGTCGATCGTCAGATCCTGCACCGGCTGCATGAACAGCGACGCGCCCGCGATATGCTGCACATCTTTCTGCAACTGGCGGATCACATCGCTCGCGGTGTTGCTGCGGTCGTCGCGCGGCTTCAGGTTGATTAGCATGCGGCCGCTGTTCAGCGTGATGTTGCTGCCGTCCACGCCGATAAACGAGGTCAGGCTTTCCACGTCCGGATTCTTCAGGATCTGCGCGGCGAGTTCCTGCTGACGCTCGGCCATCGACGCATACGATACCGACTGCGGCGCCTGCGTGATCGCCTGGATCACGCCGGTGTCCTGCACCGGGAAGAAGCCCTTCGGAATGTACACGTACAGCACACCGGTCAGCACCAGCGTCAGCAGCGCGACGAACAAGGTGGAGCGTTGCCGGTTCAGCACCCACGTCAGCGCAACGGCGTAACGCGCGATCACCCAGTCGATCGAACGGTGCGCCTTCGCTTCGAAGCGATGGCTCTCGTGCGGCGGCGTGTGGCGCAGCAGCTTCGCGCACATCATCGGCACGAGCGTGAGCGACACCACCGCCGAAATCACGATCGTCACCGCCAGCGTGATCGCGAATTCGTGGAACAGACGGCCCACCACGTCGCCCATGAACAGCAGCGGAATCAGCACGGCGATCAGCGACACTGTCAGCGAAATGATCGTGAAGCCGATCTGCTTCGAGCCCTTCAGCGCGGCTTCGAGCGGATCTTCGCCTTCTTCGACGTAACGCGCGATGTTCTCGATCATCACGATCGCGTCGTCGACCACGAAGCCGGTCGCGATGGTCAGCGCCATGAGCGACAGGTTGTCTAGCGAGAAGCCGCACAGGTACATCACGGCGAGCGTGCCGATCAGCGACAGCGGCACCGACAGACTCGGAATGATGGTTGCGTAGACGTTGGCGAGGAACAGGTACATGACCAGCACCACCAGCACGACCGACATGGCCAGCTCGAACTGCACGTCGCGCACGGAGGCGCGGATCGTGGTGGTGCGGTCGGTAACGATCTGCACGTCGAGCGCGGCCGGCAGCGATTGCTGCAATTGCGGCAGCAGCGCCTTGATGCTGTCCACCACCTGAATCACGTTCGCGCCCGGCTGGCGCTGCACGTTCAGAATGATCGCGGGCGTTCCGTCCACCCACGCGCCGAGCTTGGTGTTCTCCGCGCCCTGCACGATGGTCGCGACGTCGGTCAGCATCACCGCGCGGCCGTTCTTGTAGGCGATCACGGCGCTCTTGTACGCTTCGGCGTCGGTCAGCTGGTCGTTCGCGTTGATCGTGTAGTTGCGCGTCGGGCCGTCGAAGTTACCCTTCGGCGTGTTGACGTTCAGGTTCGAAATCGTGGTGCGCAGATCGTCCAGATTCAGACCGTACGCGGCGAGCGCGCGCGGGTTCGCCTGAATCCGCACGGCAGGGCGTTGGCCACCCGACAGGCTCACCAGACCCACGCCCGCGACCTGCGAAATTTTCTGCGCGAGACGCGTGTCGGCCAGATCCTGCACATCGGTCAGCGGCATCGTCTTCGACGTGATGGCCAGCGTGATGATCGGCGCGTCGGCCGGATTCACCTTCGCGTAGATCGGCGGCGCGGGCAGGTCCGACGGCAGCAGATTGCCCGCCGCGTTGATTGCGGCCTGGACTTCCTGCTCGGCGATATCGAGCGGCAAATCGAGGCTGAACTGCAGCGTGATGATCGACGAACCGGCCGAGCTTTGCGACGACATCTGATTCAGCGACGGCATCTGCCCGAACTGCCGTTCGAGCGGCGCGGTCACGGACGAGGTCATCACGTCCGGGCTCGCGCCCGGATAGAAGGTCTGCACCTGGATGGTCGGATAGTCGACTTCGGGCAACGCGGAGAGCGGCAGGAAGCGCAGCGCGACGAGACCGACCAGCATGATCGCCGCCATCAGCAGCGCGGTGCCGACGGGACGCAGAATAAAGGCGCGGGATGGATTCATGCGGTAAGTGCTGTGCCTTTATTGCGAGTCTTGCGTCGCGTGTTTGCGATGGTGTCCACGCGTGCCGGATGCGCCCGAGGCCGCGGCTGCGCCGCTGGCACCGTGGGCGCCGCTTGCACCGTGTGCGCCCGACGCGCCGCGCGGCTTGTCGGCCGGAATCGTGATCTTGGCGCCTTCCTTCAGGCGGTCCGAACCGTCGATCACCACGCGCTCGCCAACCTGCACACCGGACTTGATGCTGGTGCGCTCGCCGTCCACCGGGCCGACCTTGACCGGGCGCACGGTGACCGTGTTGTCCGCCTTCACGACGTAGACGAACTGGCCCATCGAGCCGTTCAGCACGGCGGTAGTCGGCACGATCACCGCGTCTTTGATCGTATCGACCAGCAGGCGCGTGTTGACGAACTGATTCGGGAACAGCAGGTTGTTGGGGTTCTGGAAGTTCGCACGCAGCTTGACGGTGCCGGTGGTGGTGTCGATCTGGTTATCCAGCGTTTCGAGCGAGCCGCCTTCGAGCGACGTGGTATTGCTGCGGTCGTAGGCCGTGACCGACAGCTTCGCGCCCGTCTGGGTCTGCTGGAGGATCTGCTGCAGGTTGTCTTCGGAGGTCGTGAAGATCACGCTGATCGGCTGCAACTGCGTAATCACGACGAGGCCATTGGTCAGGCTCGGCGTCACGTAGTTGCCCGGATCGACCTGGCGCAAACCGACGCGCCCCGACACCGGCGCGGTGATACGCGCGTAGATCAGGTCGAGCTTATAGGTATCGATGTTCGCCTGGTCGGACTTGACCGTGCCTTCGTATTGCCGCACCAGCGAGGCTTGCGTATCGACCTGCTGACTCGCGATCGAGTCTTGTGAAAGCAGCGTCTGATAGCGCTTCAGATCGAGGCGGGCGGTTTGCAGCAGCGCCTGGTCGCGGGCGAGCGTGCCTTGCGCGTTTTCAAGCGAGATCTGATACGGGCGCGGGTCGATCTGGGCGAGCACGTCGCCCTTCCTGACCATCTGGCCTTCCTTGAAGAACACGTTCTGCAGCACGCCGCTCAACTGCGGCAGCACGGTGACGTTGGCCAGCGGAGTGACCGTGCCGAGCGCGGTCAGCACCACCGGCATTTCGCCTTGCGTGGCGGTGGCCACGTGAACCGGTTGCGCCAGGTTGGCCATGGCCGCGCCACGGCCGCCACGACCGCCGCCGCTCGCGCCACTGGCGCCGGCTGCTCCGCTTGCGCCGCCGCCGGGACCGCCCCACGGATGCCAGCGCCACAGCACGACGCCGAGGATCACCAGTGCCGCCACGATCAGCGCGATGTTCCGGCCGCGATGCCGCTTGACCGCGCCGGGCGCGGAGCCGGGCACATGCGCTGGGCCGCCGGTAGTGGACGGTTGGGAGGCCGGAGTAACAGGGCGAGTGGTTTCCGAATGCTTTTGTTGTTCGTCCATCGGTTCGGTCTGGTGGCTGGCTTTGAGGTGAGCCGCTCGCGCGGTCGAGCCGCTTCGACTACAGGCGGACCGGCACGCGGGCGTGACAGGCGGTTTCGACAGCGGGAGCGCCGTGCTTGTTCTGCGCGATGCTACCCGAGGCGCGGGACAAAGATGTTAACGCAATGCGGCGTCAATAAACGGTAGCCGGATGTTATCGAAGGGGATAACGCCCAGCCGGAGCCGCGGCCCGCGACGGGAATGCATGATCCTACGTCGTCGGCTCTGTAACAGTCCACCCGCGTTTTTTTCGTTTGATTACGAAGGTTACAGGATGTCTTGACGTTGTCATGGCCACCGGCCGGCGAGTGCCGCGGCGTATCAGGTGTCGAGTCGGCGCCCCGGCGTGCCGCCGATTTCGAGCATGATGTGTTCGACGCATTCGAGCAGGGCAGGCGCCGCGCGCGAAATCAGCCAGTCGCGCGGACACTGGTCGGCGGAGCCGCCGCAATTGACCGCATAGCGCTCACCGGACGGGCCGGTGAAGCCCAGTGCAATCGCGTTCAAGCCGTTGTGCCATTCGCCGGTGGCGATCGCGTAACCGCGTTCGATGGTGTCCTCAAGCGCCGCGTCAAGTCGGCTGCCGACGTGGCCCCAGTCGTCGCCTTCGGCGGCCTGCAGGCCGATCAGCAGCTTGTCCCGATCTGCGGGTGCGAGTGCGGCCAGATAGGCGCGGCCGATGGCGGTGCGGCTCAGATTCATTCGCGAGCCGATTTCGAGGCGCGACACGAGCACGGCCGAACGCGGACGGATCGCGTCGATCACCACCATGTCGAGACGGTCGCGCACGGCCAGATGCACGGACAGCGCGGTGCGTTCGGCGAGTGCGATCAGGAACGGCCGCGCGCGCGCCCGGATATCGAAGTTGCGCAGAAAGCCGTTGCTCAACTCCAGCACCGACGAGGTCAGCACGAAGCGCTCGCTGTCCGGCAGCCGGAACAGAAAACCCGCGCCGACCAGCGTGGCGGTGATGCGCGACACGGTCGGCTTGGGAATGCCGGTCAGTTCGGTCAGCTCGCGATTGCTGAGCGGCGCGTCGGCCGCGGCGACTGCGCGCAATACGGTCAGACCGCGGGCCAGCGCGGTGACTTCTTCGCTCGAACCGTCTTTGTCTTTCAGCGGATCCACGTCGGGCCGGGAGGGCTTAGGTCTGTTCATGTGGTTTTTGTGGAACTTTATTTCAGTTTTTTGAACACAGCCGCTTTGGCGACCGTCCCGAAAAGCGTCGTCAGGGAGCCCCAAAATGGGGCATCGACTGTATTTTTCATCAGAAGATTCATTGTATCGGAATATTTTGCCGGGACGAGCAGCGGCTCTTTAGATTTTGCTTGACTTAGTCAGCATAACCATAAAAAATGGAATCTCATTTCGAAAGACGGTTTCAGGTTCCGCATTTTGAAGTTCAGGAACCCGCCGTGGCCCGCGCAGTGTCTGGTCGAGTGTCTTCAAACAGTCCACCGTAACAGTCTGTGCCGTGCGTCCTTCTGGGCGCCGCATCGTTGGGTCAAATCTTTCGAATACCGTCTCTCAGGTTCTAGCACGGCCCTCGGAATGGCTAGAACTTTTTAAGGCGTCACGGCAACGTGACGCCTTTTTTTTCGCCTGTCGGATACGCGTGACATTTCCGGTAAGAGAGTTATTTTTAACCCCAGGGAATAATCGCGCGTGGCTGATGTTTAGTCGATAGGGCGTGCTGAATTCACGCGCCCGGCGGAGAACCCGATGCGTGGTCATAGACGTTCCGGCAGTCGCGTTAAATCGGATCACGGTTTCATCGTCGTGGTGGCGATGTGCGTCGCGCTGCTGGTTTCGCTGACGGCGCGCGCCGCGGCCGCCGACGAGGTTCAACGCGTGGCGCCGGTCGCCTGCAATGACGAAGCGACGTCGGGCGCGAGCGGTGGTGATCTGGCCGGCTTCGCCTGTTTGTCCGCGGGGGAGCAGGCAAACGTCATCCGTGAACGTATTGACGACGGCACGCTCGGCGCCATGCCGGACTCGCGGCTGATTGCGCTGATCGACGCAATGAAGCCGGAGGCGATCGTGGCCTACACCCGCGTCACGATTGGCGCCGGCAGTTCGTACGAATACTGGATGCGGCGTCGCGAACGGGTGAACGGGAAATGGCCGACGCAAGCCGATCATATGGAGGTCTACTGTCAGGACAGTCCGCAACGCGTGTACGTCAAGTGGCTGCCGGATGGCGCGCATGCGGGGCAGGAGATCATCTACGACGAGACCCGCGACCCGACACGTTTCCTGGGACATTTTGGCGGTGTGTGGCACTTCCTGTCCGGCAGATTCCAGGTCGACGGCACGTTTGCAAGGACCCAGTCACGCCATAGCGTGCGCGATCTCGGCTTGCAGTTCGTCGTCCACACGCTCGAACACGAAGAGGGCAGTTTCGAAGCGGAAGGTCTGAGCGCCAAACCGTCCCGTGTCGAAGTCGAGACCGCGAACAGCAAGCGGCTGCTCGCGCTCACCTGGGACGCGCCAGACGGGCCGCCCGCGCATTTCGCGCCACGCGTGACGCTGACCTTCGATCTGCACCGCCCGCAACTCCACAGCGTGATCGCGGCGGAGGCGAGCGGCGAGCCGCTCGAAGAGATCGACTTCGAGCAAATCGTGCCTCATGCATGGACGGATGAAGCCTTCGATCCGCATAACCCGAGCTACGACTTTCGTTAGCGCCTCGTGCCCGGAAGCCGAGGCTCGACGTATGGTCGGAACACGCTGGTTCGAAGGCGCTCAGAGCAACTGCAAATGCTCGACGAGAATCACGCAGCCGATGCCGATCAACACGACGCCGCCCGCCATTTCCGCGCGCTTGCCGACCACGTCGCCGATCACACGGCCAAGCAGCACGCCGATCGTGACCATCGTCGCCGTGGCCAGACCGATTGCCGCCGCGGTGGAGTAAATGTTGACGTCGACGAAAGCGAGACCCGCACCGACCGCCATGGCGTCGATACTCGTGGCGAAGCCCGTCAGCGCCAGCAACCAGAACGAGTGCGCGGCCGGTTTCTTTTCGTCGGCTTCGCTGGCCTTGAAGCCGTTGCGGATCATGCGGGCGCCGAGAATAGCCAGCAGCGCGAACGCGATCCAGTGATCCCACGCGGAAACATATTGCGCCGCCGCTTTGCCGATGAACCATCCAATCAGCGGTGTCAGCGCTTCGATTACGCCGAAGATGAGACCCGTGCGTAGCGCTTCGCGCCAGTGGGGACGATGCAACGTGGCGCCTTTGCCGATAGCGGCGGCGAAGGCGTCGGTGGACATGGCGAAAGCAAGGAACAGTGTGGCGACGGGATTCATGAAAGGAGGCGCTCAAGGTCGGGCGGAAACCGCGACACACCACGGCGCCCGACCGGTCGCGTGATGTGTCGATGGTCTTGCCAACCCAAGGGCTACCTGCACCACGGTCTGAGCGACCGAGAATGTTGACGCAGGCGCTTCTAAGCAAATAGAAGCCGGCTACTCCCCAAAGACAGCGGCGAGCATAGCATGATTGAAAGGCTTATGTAATGACGTTCGCGTGATCTCGTGCTCGCGATCCATCCGCAGCAGCAATGGGCTAGGCGACGAGGTCGTCCAGCCGTTCGTCCTTGATGCCCGCAGGCTCGAGATGGGCGACGACGTCGGCCGCCTGGAATAAACGCTGCGCTGCTTTTTCGGCGTTGTCGCCGATCGTATGGCCTTCTTCGACCGTGAGCGATCCGTCGACTTCCACGTGAAACTCGACGAAGAACCGGTCGCCGCCATTGCGAGTCCGCAGGTCGTGCAAGCCTTTCACGCCGTCGCAACCGAGCACCGCGGCTTCGATCCGCGCGCGATCCGTTTCATCGAGTTCGCGGTCGAGCAGTTGCAGCAGCGCATGCGCCGCCATGCCCCGCGCATTCCACAGCATGTACACGGAGATGGCCAGTGCGCCGATGGCATCGGCACGCGTCCAGCCGAGAAAACGTTCGAGCAGAAGCGCGACCAGAACCGCGAGATTGACGGCCACGTCGGTCACATAGTGAGCCCGGTCGGCGGCGATCGCGGTGGAACCGGTGCGCCGGACCACGAGCGTTTGCATACCGACGAGTCCGGCCGCGATCACCGAACTGCCCACGATCACCCAGATGCCGAAGCCGGTCTGATTCAGCGGCTGAGGCACGAACAGACGATGGATGGACTCCACGCCGAGTCCGAGCGCGGCACCTGCCAGCAGCAGCGCCTGGACAAAAGCGGCGACCGCTTCCGCTTTGCCGTGACCGTAGCGATGCCCGCGATCGGCCGGCCGCGCGGCATAGCGGACACCCGCGAACGTCACCGAGGACGCCACGACGTCCACCAGCCCATCGGCCGCCGAGGTCAGCAGGGAAATGGAGTCCGTTGCCAGCCACGCCCACACCTTGACGACGACCAGCCCCAGCGCGACCGCAAGCGCGATCACGGAGGCCATGCGTCGTAGTGCTTCGTCGGACATGCGTTCGGACATCGTGTCGGCCTCTCTAGCGGGACAGGGGATCAGAACATCGGGTGGGCGTCGGGGTAAAGCGCCGTGCGCAACGCCAGGCCACCGAGCACCACGAAGATGATCGCCGCCAGTATATGCACGGCCTTCGTCGGCAGACGGTCGGCGAACTTGTGTCCCAGATAGATCACCGGCACGTTGGCCAGCATCATGCCCAGGGTCGTGCCGGCCACCACACCGAAAAATTCGTGGAATCGCGCCGCCAGCGCGACCGTCACGATTTGCGTCTTATCGCCCATTTCCGCGATGAAGAAGGTGATCGCGGTCGTGCCGAACACGCCCATTGAATCTTTCATGGGCACGGTGTCGGCGTCGTCGAGCTTGTCGGGGATCAGAATCCACACCGCCATGACCGCGAACGACGCCACGACCGCCCAGTTCATGATCTCCGGCCGGATGACGCTGGCGAGCCAGGCGCCTAGCGCGCCGGAGCAGGCGTGATTGATCAGGGTCGCGGCAAACACGCCAAGTACGATCGGGATGGGTTTGCGATACCGCGCGGCCAGAACCAGCGACAGCAACTGGGTCTTGTCGCCGATTTCGGCGAGCCCGACCACGCTTGTGGAGACGAGGAATGATTGCATGGGGATTTTTTATAACCGGGCCGCACGGTCAATACACGATGACACGCACTCCCGCGACCCGGCTGGTGGGAGTGTGAGTCATCGGTCTTGCCAGGCGAAACGCTGCGCGCGCCATGACCGGTCTGGCGACCGGGCAAGTATGTTGACGCGAGCCCCTGAACATAAAGTCCAGGGCGGCTACTCCCCGAAGAGGGGCCGATTATAGCTGCCGGCTTGTGACCGGAGCAAGGCGTTTGGCCAGGTCGTGCGGCGCGTTCACTCGAAAGACGCCGCTCGCCGCGCGCTCCGTGCGCGTTTCAGTGCGCCGTTAGTTCGCCGTTGCCGTTAGCGCGACAGCAGCGAGACGGTGGCGATACCGAGCATGGTCATCATCAGCGACGCGCCGACGTGAAGCGCGATCTCGCCCGCCGCCCAGCCGAGCCGGCCGTCCTGCAGGCGTTGCACGACTTCCGCGGAAAACGTGGAGAAGGTCGACAGTCCGCCCATCAGACCCGTGATGACGAACAGCCGCCATTCCGGCGCGATCTGCGGCGCGCGCGCGAAACCGGCGACCGCGACGCCGATCACATAGCCGGCGATCACATTGGCGGCGAAGGTGCCGAGCGGCAGGCCGGTGAACAGGCCGTTCAGGCGGATGCCGAGAAACCAGCGGAATAGCGAACCGAGTGCGCCGCCAATGGCGACGGCGAGAATGGACCAATACATGGGAAGAGACCTGGCAAGACTGGAGTGTCGACAAACCGGGCGGGGCGGACGACGCGCGATGCCGCGTCCGCAATCATCCGGGCGTAGCAGGCATCATCAGCCCGAGGGCGGTTAAGGGAGAATGCCATCTCCAGCGCGCAAGTCTAACATCGGCGAATGCTGGTGGGGACAGGGTGGCGCAAGGCCGGCGCGTGTCACTCCGACGTCGCCGAGATCCGGTGAATCGACAGATCCGCACCGTTGTATTCCTCTTCCTGATCGAGCCGCAGGCCTACCGTCAGGCGAATCGCGCCGTACACCAGCGTGCCGCCGAGCGTCGCCACCGCGATGCCGCCCAGCGTGCCGACCAGTTGTGCGCCGAACGACACGCCGCCCATGCCGCCCAACGCGCGCAGACCGAAGATGCCCGCCGCGAGGCCGCCCCATGCGCCGCACAGCCCATGCAGCGGCCACACGCCGAGCACGTCGTCGATCCGCCAGCGGTTTTGCACGCACGTGAACATATAAACGAACAGCACGCCGGCGATGCCGCCCGTCACCAGCGCACCCAGCGGATGCATCAGATCGGAACCGGCGCACACCGCCACGAGGCCGGCCAGCGGCCCGTTGTACGTGAAGCCGGGGTCGTTGCGGCCCGCGAGCCACGCGGTCAGCGTGCCGCCGACCATCGCCATTAACGAATTGACGGCGACGAGGCCGCTGATCTTGTCGACGGTCTGCGCGCTCATCACGTTGAAGCCGAACCAGCCGACCGCCAGCACCCAGGCGCCCAGCGCGAGAAACGGAATATTCGACGGCGGATGCGCGGCGATCCCTCCATCGCGATGGTAGCGACCGTGCCGCGGGCCCAGCAGCAGCACCGCCGGCAGGGCGACCCAGCCGCCGAACGCGTGCACCACCACGGAACCGGCGAAGTCGTGGAACGGCAGGCCGAACACGTGAGTCAGCCAGTCCTGAATACCGAAGTGGCCATTCCAGGCAATCCCTTCGAAGAACGGATAGACGAAGCCGACCAGCACGAAGGTCGCGAACAGCTGCGGATTGAATTTCGAACGCTCGGCGATGCCGCCCGACACGATCGCCGGAATCGCGGCGGCGAAAGTCAGCAGGAAAAAGAAGCGCACCAGCGCGTAGCCGTTATGCGCGGCCAGGGTTTCGGCGCTGCCGAAGAACTGCACGCCATAAGCGATGGTGTAGCCGATGAAGAAATACGCAATGGTCGAGACCGAAAAATCCACCAGAATTTTGACGAGCGCATTGACCTGATTCTTTTTGCGGACCGTACCGAGTTCGAGAAACGCGAACCCTGCGTGCATGGCCAGCACCATGGCGGCGCCGAGCAGAAGAAACAGGGTATCGGTGCCGGTTTTCAGACTTTCCATCGATGTGTCCCGCTTAAAGGCAAAAAGCGGGCAGTGGATGCAAGAAGTGGGCCAAATGAGTGCGTGACAAACGCATTGGCGGTGCAATGTCGCACCGGAATGGGCGAAATGCTGTGATCCGGTTAATCATGTGGTCGGACCACATGCACCTCGAACCACGCAATAAGCACGATTTAAGTGCGTTCAAGTTCACGACAGGGCGTGATGGTTCAAAGTCGTGCGTGACCTTCTAAATTGCTTACTTTGCCTTCAATAACCCCACGATTTATGCGCATTCGCTGCGCGCGCTGACGTCGCCTGGCGGCTCAAGCCTGGTCGATGGCGTGGCCGCTTTGTTTCCTGTGCAAACGCCGACATAATGTGCCGTCCCGAGCACGATCTGCCGGCTACCGACTTCTACCGCGCACGCATGAGACTCACCACCAAAGGCCTGTTGCTGATCGCAATTCCGGCCCTCTTCGAACTGGCGCTTCTGTCCGGGCTGGTCAAGGCGCAGTCGGACGCGGCGCAAGCGGAGCGCTGGGCGATCCATAGCGAAGAAGTGCTGCGCCAGACCACCGCGATTCTCGATCCGGTGCTGGGCGAATCCGTGGCGCTGCGCGGCGCGGTACTCGCCAACGACACTCATTTCGTCACGCCGGTCATGGTGTGGATGGACGTCGACCGCCGTATCGATCAACTGGCCGAGCTGGTCGCCGATAACCCGGCGCAGGTCGAGCGGGTCGTGCAGGTCCGCCAGGCGGCGCAGGCGTATCGGCAATGGTCGGACCGCGTGCAGGACATGCTGCATTCCGGGCGACGTCGCGATGTGCTCGATCGTTTCCGCGACCTCGCGCCGGCCGACGTGCTCGATCGCTTCCGGCAGCAGGTGGCGGCATTCCAGTCTGAAGAACGACGCATCGACGCGCTTCGCTCGAACGCCGCGGAATCCGCGCGCGAACGTCAGCAGATTCTCGTGGTCGCGGCGGTGCTCGGCTCGTTGCTGTTCGTCGCGCTGGCCGTCTGGCTATTTACGCGCGGCGTGCGCGGCCGGCTTGCCGTGCTGTCCGACAACGCCGGGCGGTTGGCCGGCAATGAGCCGCTGGCGCCGATCGGCCCCGGCCGCGACGAAATCGCCCGGCTCGATCTGACCTTGCACGAGACCAGCCGGCGCCTGCTCGAAGCCGAGCGTATCCAGGTGCGTTTTCAGGCTGATCTCGCGCGCCGCGCCGGCGAACTCGCGCGAATCAACGAGACCTTGCGGCAACAGACTCAGGAAAACGAAATGTTCATCTACAGCGTCTCGCACGATCTGCGCGCGCCGCTGGTGAATCTGCAGGGCTTCTCGAAAGAGCTGATCCGCGCGTGCGACGAACTGCGCGCGGCGGTGCGCGAGTCGTCGCTCGGCGCGGAGGCGCGGCAGCGTATCGAGCGGGTGGTCGACGAGGACATCGGCGAAGCGTTGCACTATCTGCAGACGGCCGTGCTGCGCGCGTCGCACATTATCGACGCGCTGTTGCGGCTGTCGCGCGTCGGCCGTGTCGAGTACCGGCAGCAGAAGGTCGAGGTGCGCGATATCGTGCCGCGCGTGATCGACGCCATGCAAGGCTCGATCCGGGCGCGGCATGCGCATGTCAGCGTGCATGAATTGCCCGCGGTGTGGGGAGACCCGACCGCGCTCGAGCAGGTGTTCGCGAACCTGATCGGCAATGCGGTGAATTATCTGGACCCGGCGCGCGAAGGCCGGATCGAGATCGGCACGACGGCAGCACCGCCGGGCGTCCACTCGCTACGAATCTTCTACGTGCGGGACAACGGATTGGGGATTCCGGCGGTCGCGTTGCCGCGGCTATTCAATGCGTTTCAGCGGCTGCACGGCAATACGGTGGCCGGCGAGGGCATCGGTCTGGCGCTCGTGCGCCGCGTGGTGGAGCGTCACGGCGGACGCGTGTGGGCGGAATCGAAAGAGGGCGTGGGCACGACGTTTTATCTGTCGCTGCCCGAAGCCGAGGCGAGGTCGGCGCAACTGGCTGCCGAGTCGCGCGTTGCGCCGGCTGCGGCCGCGGCCGCGCCTGGAGTTCAACCGATTCGCGGCTTGCGCGATCGGCCGCTGGATTTCGAGGGACGTGACCGCCCGAACCTGATCGTGAACGGTAGCGCGGCAAACCCTGTCGTGGATGCGAAGCCGGGCGTCAGCGCGGGCTGATGCGGCAAGGGCTCGCCCATGCAAGATGGGGCAGGCCGACGGCGGATAGAACGGGATTGGGCGTGAGCGTCAGCACGCCGTGAAAAGTCGCCGGGGTTTGAGCAGGCGGCGGCCGCGGATCGACCAGTAGCAACCGAACGCCAGCAGAATGACGACGCCCGCCAGGGCTTCGAGTGGTTCGAGATGGTGGCCGCCCAGGCCTTCCAGTGTGACCAGGCTGCGCTCGATAATCAGCAGCGCTCCCCACAGCGAGCAGGCAGCCTGCGCCAGCAGACGCGTGCCGGCCAGACGCCGCGCGCGGTTCTCGCACGACCAGTCGGCCGGCGTGCGTGCGCAGAAGAAAATAATCGCCATCAACGTGACGGCGAGGATGACGATCCAATCGGTCAGTTCCATCGCAAGACCCTCCCAAGTCGATCGGCGACTATAGGAAGGCCCTCCGTTGAACACTATCGGACGAGTCTCAATTTGGGATGGGTGGCGGCGAGCGCGAATTGCCGCATCGGGCAACGCGCTCGCCGCTGGATCGGCGCTGAAGTGTCGACGTGTCGACGTGTTGACGCTAACGTTAAAGCTCAGCGCCGCGCTCAGGACGGATCAGAGTTCGATCCGGGTGCCGAGCAACACGAGGAATTGACGCAGCCATTCCGGATGCGCGGGCCATGCGGGCGCGGTGACGAAGTTGGCGTCGGTGATTGCCGCGTCGACCGGAATGTCGGCGTATTCGCCGCCGGCCATTTTCACTTCGGGGGCGCAGGCCGGGTAGGCCGAGATGCGCTTGCCGCGAATCACGTCGGCGGCGGCCAGCAGTTGCGCTGCGTGACAAATTGCCGCAATCGGCTTGCCGGCTTCGGCGAATTGCCGCACCAGTTCGATGACCTTCGGATTGAGCCGCAGATACTCCGGCGCGCGGCCGCCGGCAATGGCCAGCGCATCGTACTGACGCGGATCGGCGTCGTCGAACGAAGCGTTGAGCGCGAACAGATGGCCCGGCTTCTCGGTGTAGGTCTGGTCGCCTTCGAAATCGTGGATCGCCGTCTTGATGCGATCGCCCGCCTTCTTGTTCGGGCACACGGCGTCGACGATATGGCCGACTGCCTGCAGTGCCTGGAACGGCACCATCGTTTCGTAATCCTCGGCGAAGTCGCCAGTCAGGAACAGGATCTTCTTTGCTGCCATTGCATGCCTCCAATTGATCAACGCTACACATCGAACGCGGAAATACGCTTCGGGAGTCTACTCCAACGCGTTTGACAGAACCGCGACGGAGCCTGCAATTGACGTGAGCGATGAAGGTGGCGCGAGGTGGGGCCGCGTAGTGCGGGCCTGGTGCGGATGGGTGCGGTATGACTCAATACGCATTGTCGCAAACGCACGCTGAAGGTGGGACTGACGTCGCGTGCCTGGCCGTTCGAATGCCGGCTAAGGCCGATATGCAACGCGACGGCGTATCATTGGCGCGTTTTCGCAAGCGGAAGCCGCTCGACGCGGCTCACACTGAACCATGATTTCATTGCTCCATTCACCTTTGCTGCGCCGTGTCGCGGTCGTCCTCGTCGTATTCGGCGGGCTGGCTGCCTGTCAGAAGAATGACGCGTCGGCGGGACAGGTCGCCGGCACGCTCAATAACGCCGCGCAGGTCGCGAGTCAGAAGCTCGATCAGGCAGCCAGCTACGTCGGCCAGCAGGTCGACGCGACCAAAGACGCCGCCCAGCAGAACCTCGACTCGGCGGCCTCCGCGCCGACGATCAAGATCGACCCCGACGCGTTGGCGTCGACCGCGCAAGCGAATCTGCAGAACGCGGCGAATTCGGCCAACGCGCAACTCGGCAAGGCCGCTTCGCTGACTGGCCAGGGCCTCGAAACCGCCGGGCGCAAGCTGCAGGAATGGTCGGCGCAAAGCTCGGCATCGGCGGCGAATGCGTCGGCTTCGGGATCGTCCTCGGGCGATTCGAGCGACGCGCAAAAGCAGATGGACAAGTGACGGACCCGCTTAACCGGGGCGCCCGTTTGACAGTCGGATTAAATGTAATTACCATGGTTACACATTGTCGTCGCCGGGCAGGTTTGCTGTGAATACGAGTAGCCGGTTTGCATTTGCGGTACACGTGCTCGCGCTGCTGTCGTTGCAGGAGGGCGTGCCGCTCTCGTCGGACATGATCGCGGGCAGCGTCAACACGAATCCCGCATTGATCCGGCGGCTGTTGTCCATGCTGGCCGAGGCGGGTCTCACCACCTCGCAGCTCGGCGCGGGCGGCGGCGCGCTACTCGCGCGGTCGCCGGAGCAGATCAGTTTGCTCGAGGTGTATCGCGCGGTGGACGACGCGCAATTATTCGCATTGCATCGCGAGGAGCCGAATCCGGCGTGCATGGTCGGGCGTCATATTCAAGGTGTGCTGCGTGGCATCATCGATGACGCGCAACTCGCCATGGAGGCATCGCTCGGCGCACGGACGCTGGCCGACGCCACGGCCGACGTAGTGCGGGCCGAGCGGCAGCAGGAACGCAAGCGGCGCGCGCATCACGCTGGCGGCGACGTCGCGAAGAAGTAGCAGAAAGGGCGGGCGCATGGGCTGTCGACAAGACGCACGCGCCTGACGACCAACGGGGGCCTGGGCCCCTCTTTTTTTCGCGTTATATGTAATCAACGTGGTTACATATAAGCCCATAACAGGAGCATCGAAATGAGCAAGCAATTGAAGATCGCGTTGTTTGGCGCCACCGGCATGATCGGTTCGCGAATCGCCGCGGAAGCGGCCCGTCGCGGGTATCAGGTGACGGCGCTGGTGCGCAATCCGGCGCGTGTCCCGACCGACGTTGCGAATCTGACCGCGGTGCAGGCGGATGTGCTCGACGCGGCGAGCGTCGGCGCCGCGGTGCGGGGGCATGACGTGGTGGCGAGCGCGTATTCGCCGCCGCACGGCGAGGCCGCGGTGGTGAGCACGGCGACCCGGGCCCTGGTGGACGGCATGCGCGCGGCGGGCCTGAAGCGCCTCGTGGCGGTGGGCGGCGCGGGTTCGCTCGAAGTCGCGCCGGGCAAACAACTGGTCGACACGGAAGGTTTCCCGGACGCGTACAAAGCGGTCGCGCTCGCGCATCGCGACGTGCTGACGTACTACCGCGGCGTCACCGATCTCGACTGGACGTTCTTCGCGCCGGCCGCGCTGATCGCACCGGGCGAGCGCACGGGCGCGTTCCGCACGGGCACGAACACGCTGCTGGCCGATGCGGAAGGCAATAGCCGCATTTCGGCGGAAGACTACGCAGTCGCCTTCGTCGACGAATTGGAGCAGGGCCGTTTCGTTCATCAGATTGCGACCGTGGCGTATTGAGCTTATCGAGCTTTTTGAGTTTGACGGCGGACAGAACTGGCTTTCCAGCCTAGGACGGGACCGCGCGCGGTGCGCCTGTGAAGGCGTCGGCGCGCAAGCGTCCTAACATTCGGTTACGCATGTTCGGTCGCGCCCGATAAAACTGCGGCTACACTGGCGTCTCCCGTTTTCTTACGGATTGCCATGCAGTCATGCCCATCGCGGCGTGAATCCGAGGCTGCGCCGTCCAACGGCGGGCAGCCGGCGATTCACGCCGTCTTTCATTCTTCTGCGCTTCGTGACGGACCCGGCAGTCGCCGCGACCGTAGCGTCCGCGCGCGCTTTGCGGCGTGGTTTGGCGCGTGCTTCGGCATGTGGTTTGGCTCATGCGCAACTGCGTTGTGCGCCGCGCTGATCCTGTGCGCCGGATCGCTGCCCGCCAACGCCTGGGCCGCCGGCGCCGTCTCCAGCACGCCGGTCATTCCCGCGTTGCAGAGCCTGATCAACAGCGCGACGGCGAACCCGCCCGCTGCGGCTTCGGGCGCTTCGGCGGCGGATGCCGCTTCCGCGCCGACCGCCGCAAGCCAGGCGGAACTGACGCGTTCGCTCGACAGCGTGATCGCCACGCTCGACAACGACCGCCAGCGCACCGCGCTCGTCACCCAGCTCAAGAAGCTGCGCGCCGTCTCGCAGAACGTCGCGCCGCCTGCGCCGGTTCAGCCGAGTCCCGGCTTGCTCGGCGCGATCGCGTCGGGGATCGCGTCGTTCGAATCCGACGTGCATCAGGGCCGCACGCCGGTGCGCTATTGGGGCGGTCGCTTTAACGCGGCCGGCAACGAGCTGTACACGATCGTTTCGGGCCAGGGCCAGGAAAGCTTCGGCCGCATTCTGTTCTCGATGCTCGCGATGCTGGCCGGCTGGGGCGCCTGTGCCGGCGCGCTGGTCTATGTGCAGCACCGGCTGTACCGGCGTTTCGGCATTCTCATGGGGCTCAACCCGAATCCCACCACGGGCGAGCTGCTGATCTTCGCGCTGCGCCGTGTCGGGCCGTGGATCGTCGCGTTTGTCGCCGCGCTGCTGTTTGTCCGCGCGATGCCCGATGCGCTCGGCCGAACGCTCGGCATGGTGGTCGCGTATGCGATCGTCGCGGGTGCGGTGTTTTCGGCGATCTGCCTGATCATGTTCTCGCTGTTCGGCTCGGGGCATCGGCGGGTGGCGGTGCGCCTGCTGATCGATCACGCGCGGCGCGTGCTGTTCCTGGTCGGCGTGTGCGGGGCGCTCGGCGATGCGGCCGTCAATTACGACGTCGCGCATCAGCTCGGTTCGAATCTCGCCGCGTTGATTTCGACGGCGGCCAATATGACGGCCGCGATTCTCACCGGCTATTTCGCGCTGGCGTTCCGTCGGCCGATTGCGCATCTGATCCGCAACCGGCCTTACGAGCAACGCAACGACCACAAGGCCGCGACCGATGCGTTCGATGTACTCGCCGCGCTCTGGCATGTGCCGGTGCTGGTGTTGTCCACGGCGTCGATAGTCGCCACGCTCGGCGGCTCGGGGTCCAGCGAGAACGTGCTGCAGATTTCGGTGGTGACCGCGCTGCTGCTGGTGCTGGCGTTTTTCCTGTCGGCCGTTGTGTTACGCATGACGCGTCCGCGCAGCGCGCGCTCCCGTCGCCGCTCGCCGTATCTGACGCGCTTGCTGCGGTTTTGCGGCACGCTGCTGACGCTCTTCATCTGGCTATTTTTCTTTGAACTCGCGGCCCGTTTGTGGGGTGTGTCGCTCGCGGAAGTGATCGAGGAAAACGTCGCCGCGCGCGGTATCGCGCATGCGGTGACGGCGATCATCGCCACGGTGTTCATCGCGTGGCTGCTGTGGATTCTGGTGGACACCGCGATCACCGAGGCGCTCAGTCCCGGCGGCTCGCGCAACAAAGGACGCGGTCCGAGCATGCGGGCTCGCACGATGCTGCCGCTCGTGCGCAACGTGCTGCTGGTGTCGATCATGACGGTCGCCGGCATCGTCACGGCGGCCAACCTCGGGATCAACGTCACGCCGCTGCTGGCCGGCGCCGGGGTGATCGGTCTCGCGATCGGCTTCGGCGCGCAGTCGCTCGTGACCGACCTGATCACGGGGCTGTTCATCATTATCGAAGATACGATTTCGGTCGGCGACTGGATCGACGTGGACGGCGGTCACGCGGGCACGGTCGAGCATCTGTCGATCCGGACCGTGCGCCTGCGCGACGGGCAGGGCGCGATCCACGCGATTCCGTTCTCGCAGATCAAGATCGTCAAGAACCTGTCGCGCGATTTCGCGTACGCGGTGTTCGAGGTGCGTATGTCGTTCTCCACCGACGTCGATCAGATCACGCAGTTGATTCGCGAAGTCGGCGCCGATCTGATGGCCGATTTCCGTTACCGGCGCGAGATGCTCGGGCCGATCGAGGTGTGGGGACTCGACCGTTTCGATCCGAACTGGATGGTCGTGAAAGGGCAGATCAAGACGCGGCCGCTGCAGCAATGGAGTGTGGCGCGCGCGTTCAATCTGCGGCTCAAACGCAAGATGGACGAAGCCGGTATTGAGATTCCGGTGCCGCAGATGCGCGTGTACACGTCGTCGAAGGATAGCGAAGGGCAGCCTTTGCAGGACGATGAGATGTCCGGATTCGTGCCGCATGGGCATGCGCATGCGGAGACGGGCTCAGGGTCGGCTTCAGGTTCGGCGGCGCGAGGTGTGCATGCGCCGTTGGCGGTGGCGCGCGACGTGTCGCACGAACCGCGTCCGGCACCGCCGCCGACCGGACAGACCGCGCCGATCCCGCCGCAGATTCCTACGGCCGGCGAAGCGGGCGGGAAGAGTTGAGAGACGTTGCCGCGGATTGGGCCGACGGCGGTTGATACGCCGGCCGGTGACGTGTTCGACCGGCTGACGCGTTGCTGTCTTGTGCCGCAGTGAAAGTGTCCCGCTGCAGCGAGGTCAGGTCAGCACGTACGTTTAACGATCGATTATCAGATCAGCGCCGGTGCATCGGCCGTGCGGACGATGTCATTAACGTGCGTTGAAATCTGCGCGCCCGCGACGCCGTACACATGCAGCGAAACGGCCGCCGCATCGCTGCGATTGCCCAACTGATGAATCCCGCCGCGGCCGCCGCGCACGAACGACACCGCGCCTTGCTTGCGCGCTTGCGTACGCGTCGCGCTGGCGCAATGCTGTTCGCCGTTCCATTCAAATACCGTTTCGCTCAGCGTGCCGTCCAGCACCGCATAGCCGCACCACGTGTGGTGCGCGTGGACGGGGCTCGCCTGTTGCGGTAGCCACACCAGCGCGGCGATCGCATAGCGGCCGTGCGGATCGGCGGCCAGCAGATGACGGCGGTAGTTTTCCGCCGCGCCTTCGCGTTGCGCCGAGCTCAGCAAGTCTGGGTGGGCGGCGGCATCAGCGAGCGCGATGCGCATGCTGCGCGCGAAGAACGTGGAATCCGACGGCTCGGGGAATGTCGCGCAGGCCTCGAAGATCGCGTCGAGCGCATCGCACAGACGGGCGAGGGGGGCGGTACGAAGGGCTTGGCTCATGATCGTTGCGCAGCCGGGCGGCTGTCTGGGAGTTATTTTCGATAGCGACATTTATACCCGTTTGCTCGGAGAAAGAGTTTCCATATAATTCCCCTCGGAGTCTCAAAAGTAGAATAATTTCCTATGGGGGTGTCATGATGGGAATGGATATCATCGACCGGAAGCTGTTGGAGCTGTTGCAGGAGGATGCGACGATGCCGATCGCCGAGCTGGCGCAGCGCGTGAATCTGTCGCAAACACCTTGCTGGAAGCGGCTGCAGCGCCTGAAAGAGGCCGGCGTGATTCGCGCGCAGGTGGCGCTATGCGATGCGCGCAAGCTCGGGGTGGGCACGACGGTGTTCGTCGCGGTGCGCACGAATCAGCACACGGAGGAGTGGGCGCGGACCTTCACGCGCGCGGTGCAGCAGATACCGGAGGTGGTGGAGGTTTATCGGATGAGCGGGGAAACCGATTATCTGCTGCGGGTCGTGGTGTCGGATATCGACGACTATGACCGGGTTTATAAGCTGCTTATTGCCGCCGTGCCGCTTTATGACGTGAGTTCGAGTTTTGCGATGGAGCAGATCAAGTATTCGACGGCGCTGCCGGTGAGGTATCCGGCGTAATACAGGCCGGACAGGCCTGAGCGGCCAGACGTTCCACGTCGCGCATGACCCGCTCGATCCAGAAGCGTAGTGTGATGCGCGCATCGTTGGCCGAACTTGGCGCACGGCAGCGGCAGGAATCGACCGGTTGAATCCAGGGCCCAATCCGGTCGCTCATCGACAAGACTTTAAGTTGCGTATTTCGGTAGGCCTGCATATACACTGTCAAGGCATGCCAGGCAAAAGGAAAACAGCAAAGCCTCATCAGTTAACGCCTCGCCAGCGGCTCGGCGGTCCGGACCTCACGTCCCCTGCGTAACCCCCGTTTTTGCAATCGCATCGGAACACAGACATGTCTTCCATCAGGATAGCTCTGTCACTGATCGCTTCGTTGCTGCTAGGGGCCTGCGCAACGCGCCCCGTCAACCCGCCAATGGTTCAATACGAGTCACGTCAGGCAATGCAGTTCCAGAAGTTGGAACGTAACCGGGGCGACCCGCAAGACCTGGTCGTTCTCGCCTTTTCAGGCGGTGGCACGCGCGCAGCGGCATTCTCTTACGGCGTGCTTGAAGCACTGCGGCGCACCGAAATAGTCAGTAAGTCGGGCGAAAGAACACGTCTGCTCGATTCAGTCGACGTGATCACCGGCGTGTCGGGCGGCAGTTTTACCGCATTGGCTTACGGCCTGTATGGCGAGAAACTGTTCGACATATACGAGAGCAGCTTCCTTAAGCGCAACGTGCAGCGCGAACTGGTGTCCCGAATCCTCAACCCGTTGAACTGGCCCGCGTTGTCGTCGAAAGGCTGGGGGCGGTCCGATCTTGCCGCGGAGCTTTACGACGAAATCCTGTTCAAAGGTGCCACCTTCGACGATCTCAACCGCGCCAACGGCCCGACGATTGCCGTCAGTGCCACGGAGCTTTCGACCGGATCGCGACTGGTCTTTCTCCAGCAAACCTTCGACGTCATGTGCGCGGAACTGGGGCCGTTCAGGTTGTCACGCGCCGCTGCTGCGTCGTCGGCCGTGCCGGTCGTGCTTTCGCCAATCACTATCAATAACTACGGCGGCACTTGCGGTTACCACGAACCGGACTGGGTTCGTCAATTTACGGACACCTACAAGCCGCCACGGCCGGCCGGGAGGGTCCTCAAGCGCTTGCAGGAATTACGGGAGTTCGGCGACGCCGAAAAAGATCCCTATTTCCATCTTGTGGACGGCGGCGTCTCCGATAACCTGGGGTTGCGCGGAGTGCTGGACTTCATCGAAACGTTTGAGGCGTTGCGAGCAGCGGGCAAACCCACTCCGATTGATAACGTGCGGCGATTTATCATCTTCGTTGTGAACTCGGTTTCCTCTCCGAGCAATCAATGGAACACGTCCGAGGACCCGCCCGGAAGCCTGGATATTCTGACCAAAGCGGCGGGGGTACCGATCGACCGCTATTCCGGCGAATCGGTGGAATTGCTCAAAGACATTAACGCCCGATGGACAGCCTTACGCGAACTCCGCGACTCGGCCGCGTTCGCCAATAGCAAGGATCCCATGCCCACCTATGTCGCACACGCACCCAACGCCGATATGTATGTGATCGATGTGTCGTTCGGGGCGTTGAAGGACAGGGCCGAATATGACTACCTCAATCAGCTGCCGACGTCATTTCATTTGCCAGACGAGGCAGTCGACCGCCTTCGTGCCGCAGCCGGAAGGCTCATCATCGATTCGCCGGAATTCCAGCAGATGTTGAAAGATGCCGGAGCCCGGGTTGCCAATGAGCCTGTTAGCCCAACCCCGGTAGAGCGGGCAGCGAAGTAGCCGCCAATCCCGTTCGACTCGAAGCTGACCTCTGTGTGCCTAAAGCACCCACTCGTTAGACGATTCAAGGAACGTTGCTTCAGCGCACTTGAAATTGAGCGATCGCCGTGCGCGGGTGCTTGTTGTGTCGAGTCGCGTTCTGCAGTGCACATTAAAGTTCGCTCCTCCGGGGACCTGTCTTGCAGTAAAGGGGTACACCGTGTAAAACACGAAACGTTGCGCTCTGAAGTTCGATGACTCATCGCGATCAGTGGCGGCTACCACAGCCAGTGTTGCGGTCAGCATAACTGGTTGTGCGAGATAACCATGTCACCCTTCACTCGTCCGGATCGGTTACTGCTGATCGGCGCACTGTGCCTCAACGGCTGTGCACGCGTCGGGCCGGACTTCCACACGCAGCGCGAGTCCTGGGTCGAACACTGGAGCACCCCGGCTCTCGAGCAGGCCAGCGAGGTACGCTCACAACCTGACGCCCGGCAGTGGTGGCAGGTATTCGCGGATCCGTCGCTCGAACAGCTGATCGTTGAAGCGGATACTCATAACGCGGACGTGCAGATTGCCGGCCTGCGCGTGATGGAGGCCCGTGCCCAACTGGGCATCGCCCAGAGTGGACGTTACCCGCAAGTGCAGGTGGCCAGCGCCGACGCTCAATACCGGGATCGCAGGCAGTCGGTCGACCAGAATCCTCAGAGCCGCTTCTGGCAATACAGCGCGGGGCTCGACATCGGTTGGGAACTGGATTTCTGGGGGCGCTTCGGCCGCGCCATCGAATCGGCCGACGCAGCCTGGTTTGCCGCCAACGCAAATCGTGAAGATGTGCTGGTGCTGATGCACGCGCAACTGGCGCAGAGTTACTACGCGCTGCGAACCGCCGAGGCGCGCCTGCACATCGCTCGCGACAACGCCCGACTGCAAAAGCGCAGCTATGAGATCACCGAACGGCTGTTCAGGAGCGGCGAGAGCGACGAGCTCGATTTTCAGCAGGCCAAAACGCAGTACTTGAGCACGCTGAGCAGCATTCCCGACTTTGAAAGCCAGATAATGCGTGCCCGCAATGCCCTGGCTGTTCTGGTCGGCCGTCCTCCCGGTCCGCTGCCGGAACTGCAGGATACGGCGGGAAAGGACGGCGTCATTCCGCTTATAGACCGCGCGGTGCTGCAAGATGTGCCTGCTAACCTGCTGCAGCGCCGTCCGGACATCCGCGCCGCCGAACAGCAGATTGCGGCTCAATCCGCGCAAGTCGGCGTCGCCGAAGCCGATCTCTATCCATCGGTGACCCTGCTGGGCAGCATCGTCTGGTCCGCTGGCTCGGTGACGGGCGTGCCAAACGGCCTAGACCTGATCGGCGGTCCGAGTCTGCGCTGGAACGTGTTCGACCATGGTGCCATCAAGAACAACGTGCGCGTCCAGGACGCCCGCTTGCAACAGCTGATCGTCGCGTATCAGGACGATGTGCGCGAAGCGGCACGCGAGGCCGACGATGCCGCGACCGACCTGACGAACGCACTGGAGCGCGAGGTTATCCTCCGCGACGCTGCGCTGGCCGCGAAGCGCTCGCTGGCGCTAGCCAACACCCTCTACCGGGAAGGCTACTCGGACTTTCAGCGGGTGCTGGACGCCCAGCGCGCGCTATCCGCCCAGCAGGACGCCTATCTGCTCAACCGCAGCAGCGCCGTGAGCGACCTGATTGCCCTCTACAAGGCACTGGGCGGCGGCTGGTACAGCGAACAACCGCTTATCGACCCGGCCACTCGCCAACAGATGCAAAAGCGCACCGACTGGGGGGCGCTCATGGATGGGCCGGTCCCACCGACTGCCGACTCCACCGTTCCCGTGAAGAGGTAAGTTCCGATGAGTGAGACGCCGCCCTCTGCCGCTGCCCGTCCGCCGCCAGCGCCAGCACCCGCGCCCGCTGCCGACCCGTCGAAAAAAGGAATCAGGTGGGTTGTCGGGTTGATCGTCCTGAGCCTGGTCTGGTACCTGTTGGCCGACCGGCTCACGCCGTACACCCAGCAGGCGCGGGTACAAGCCTTCGTTGTGCCGATAGCGTCGGAAGTAGCGGGGCGGGTAACCCGGGTGTACGTAAAAAACAATCAGGACGTCAAAGCGGGTGCCGTCCTCTTCGAGGTCGATCCGGAGCACTACAGGATCGCCGTGGATCGTGCCCGCGCCGACCTCGAGTCGGTGCGTCGACAGATCGGCGCCAGCACAGCCGGCATCGATTCCGCCCAGGCCTCTTTGCGTGCGGCGCAAGCCGGCGAACTCAGGGCACGCCAGGATAGCGAACGCCTCGAACGCCTGTACCGTGAAGATCAGGGCACTATTTCGCAGCGGCGCCTGGAGCTGGCGCGCGCCAGTCTCGAACAGGCTGTCAGTCAGGTCGCCGCAGCCCGAGCCGAGGTGCAACGCGCGCGCGAACAGGAAGGCGGCAGCGAGGACGACAACGCCAGGTTCCGTAGCGCCGCTACCGGCCTGGAGAAGGCCGAACTCGATCTGGCCAGCACCCAGGTGCGAGCGCGCTCGTCAGGCCTGGTCACCGATCTGCGCACCGATGCGGGCCAGTTTGCCGCTGCCGGTAGCCCGGTCATGACGCTCATCGCTATCCACGATATGTGGATTAGTGCGGAAATGACGGAGAACAACCTGGGCCATGTGGAGCCAGGCACACCGGTTGCCATTGCCCTGGACGCCTTGCCGGGCGAGATATTCGAAGGGCGTGTGCGCAGCGTGGGCTACGGCGTCAATGTCGGCCCGAGCACACCGCCCGGTAGCCTGCCGACGGTACAGAACAGTCGCGACTGGCTGCGCCCGACCCAGCGCTTCCCGGTGGTCGTCGAATTTTTGCCGGGCGAGTTGGCCGCCATGAGAGGCGTGCGGGTTGGCGGCCAGGCCGAAGTCATGGCGTTTCCCATTCAAGGCAGTCTGCTCAATCTGCCCGGCCGCCTGTTCCTTCGCCTGATGAGCTGGCTCTCCTATGTCTACTGACACCGCTACGCGCAATAGGCGCGAGCCCCGCACCCAGCGTTCGATGCGACTGGCGAGCGGCATCGCGCTGTGCCTCGCTATCAGTTATGGTCTGAATCTGCCGATTCCGTTTATCGCGCCGGTGCTCGCGGTGTTTCTTGGTGCCACGCTCAATCGGCCCCTGTCGATCAAGGCCACGCTGGGCCTGACGCTGATGGTGACATTGACCACCGGCAGCGGTCTGCTGCTCGTCCCTTTGCTGCGCTACTTTCCATTCTGCGGCGTACTGCTGGTCGGCTTGTGTCTCTTCCTGGCCTTTCGCTTCGACCTGCGTGGTGGCAACAATCTGGTCACGACCTTCGCTGTCATTGGCCTCACCATGATTTCGTCGGCCGGCACCGCTGATTACGGGCTGGCCATGCTGGTCATCGGCGCCCTGGTCAAGGGACTCCTCGTTGCCGTGCTGGTGCATGCCTTAAGTCATTGGCTGTTTCCCGAATGCTCCCCTGCGCAAACGCCCGCTGTTGCCGCGCGCCTGGCGGACAACGAGACGAGCCGGCTGGCACTACGCGCTGCCCTGGTGGTACTGCCCACCTTCCTGTTGGCATTGACCAATCCCGCCGGCTATCTGCCGATCATCCTGGCGGCCGTCAGTCTCGCCCGACAGAGCTGCACGACTACGGCTCGCGGTGCTGCCCGCGAGCTGCTCGGCTCCACCCTGCTCGGCGGCGCACTGGCAATTCTGTTCTGGTGCGCGCTCAGTCTGTTTGTGCATCTGTGGATGTTCTTTCTATGGATGCTGCTATTCGGCTTACTGCTCGCGCGCAAGCTCTACACCCTCAGCCCAACGCGATTCCCACCAGGCTTCTGGCTGAACACCCTCGTCACCCTGAACATTCTGCTTGGCCAGTCGGTGCAGGACAGCGCCCTCGGCAAGGACGTCTATACCGCGTTCGCGGTGCGCATGGGGCTTTTTATCGCCGTCTCTCTTTATGCCTGCCTGGTGCTGCAACTTCTCGATCGACCACACCGCATACCGCGGCAATCTGGGGCTTTCAAGTCGCCGTAAAGGAGAAAGGATCATGACTTCGTTAGACATCAAAGCCGACGTACCGCCCGCGAGCGGATGGCGTTTCAAACTTGGGATAGGCATCTTCGTGTCCGCTTTCGCGTTGTGGCTGATCGTGCCGATCGCCGCTTCTCTGGGCGCGCCCGGAACAACCATTGCCGCACTGACGGGCACCATTTTCGTCGCGAACAAGGTTCTGCTTGTGACCTGTATCGCGGTGATGGGTAAGCCCGGTTTTCAACGGCTCAAGGCGACCGTGATGGGCCAGGCAAAACGTCTGGCGCCTACCAGGACTGTCGGGCCTGTCCGCCACGTGATCGGGCTGGTGATGTTCTGCCTGCCACTCGTTTCGGCAATGCTTGAAACCTATATCGACACGATCTGGCCAGGTCTAAGACCGAACATCTGGCAGGTTCAGGCGCTCGGCGATCTTATGCTGGTAGCCAGCTTCTTCGTGCTCGGCGGTGACTTCTGGAACAAGATTCACGCACTTTTCGTTCGCACGGTTTAAGTGGGCAGGAGAGGAAGATAGCTTGTCACGCCAGGCCGACCGCTGCGTGACGTCGATCGGCCGCACGCAACGTAAGATGCAAGTCAATCGCCTACCGCGTAAGCATGGGACACGATCAGAATGCGACGCTTTTGGATTGTCAACGGTCCTGGCGCCACGGCCAAATGGCCGATTGCCGACGGCTGGATGGTGGCTCCAGGTCTAAACAGCGGTGCCACCTGGGTGCCCCGCAGGTGGATTTTGCGGCGACTCATTTGATCTTAAAGGAGTTTCTGACGGGCTCGATCTGATCAAGTATTCGACGGCGTTGCCGGTGAGGTGTACGGCGTGAGCGCCGCGTGGCGGGGAATGCTTGGCCGGCGGTGCGCCGGCTGAACCCTCGACCTCAACAGCCGATTCAGCCGAGCACCCCCGTACCCGCCGTCGACGCCTTACTCCGCAGTCACCGCATCCGCCGTCTCGGCCTGCACCATGGCTCGCACGATCAGATAAACCGTGGGCAGGTCGTCATCATCAAGCCGCCAGTCGACGGGCTCGTCCAGATCCGCGCCCGACAGGCGACTGTCGCCGAATCGTAGAAACATCGAACGGACTGTCTCATTGTGCCTGGCCACGAAGCCGCGATTTTCGAAGACCAGTTCATCGATCGTCTGCAGCGTGCGCCAGGTCGGCGATTGCGCGCTACTTGAGTAACGGCGCCGGCCGCTGTCGATATGACGACCGGCGGTCGTTGCCATGATCTGCTGGAGGTCTAGCGAGGCGCTTCGAAGCGCACGTTCGAGGGCGACAGAGTTGATTTGACCGGCATCCGAATCGAGGTCAGTGGCGTTGATCATGCAGGTATCTTCCTTGGGGCTCGGGTCAACGGGCAGCTTCAAAGGCGCTGCTTCAAAGGCGCCTGAGTTCGCTGCGCCAGCAACAGGCGGATCTGGGCGAGATGACTGTCCCCGACCGTGCAATCTCCAACGGGTTGGCTGTGCTGCCGCGGCGCCGGTGGACGCACGCCGAGATAGCGGCACACCGCGGACAGATACGGCTTGCCGCTGCCGCCTAGATCTCGCGCAGCAGCCGCTACGCGGACGTCCCCGACATGCTTGCACAACCAGGCAAGCGTTTCGCGATCACCGTCGTTCAAGATGCGTATAAGGTAGGTCATGGCCTGATCCTGTATGGGCATACACCTGTAAATTTATACAGTATTTGACCGGGATGCAAGTCGAAAGTTGGACCTATCAGAGAGAGGGGGAAACTGTTCCTGCCTCGGGGTAGCGATTCTCCGGATGCCGACCCCCGGCATCGGCCGCTTTTTCCCATGGTGTCGGGCACGCCGCGCTGACAGCACACTTTCCCGTCAGGAACTATTTGTGAGGAATGACCGATGGAGGAAATGCCGGAGAGCCCGTCCGCGATGTGCAAGCGCTGCCTCGAGCAGGGCCGATGAGTCGTTTCCAATGTCGGCGAAGTCTGGGCGGACTCGCCGGAAGCAACTGCTCCTGGCATAGAGACGTATGTAGCGTGCCGGTTTGCGTAGCCACAAAAAAACCGACTAAGATAGCGCTTCTACGTGACTGGCGAGCAATAGATGGATCACCATCGGGAAGCGTAGACGGTAGAACGCCGTTCGCCTGGGCATCTTGATTAATCTCTTTGAGACTGCCCATGATGATTGCCCAAATCCATTCTCTGCCCACGCGGCTTGCGCTTAATCAATCGCGCTCCCAATTACACGCGCTTTGCCCTGTTCAGTATTTGAGCCTTGCCGGTTCCAGATTGGCCACGCAAGGGGAAAGCGCATGAGCATACTTCTCGATGGTAAAGCAGTAGCGGCGTTGCACGAGCGGGAATTGTCCGAACACGTTGCGGCCCTCAAGGCAAGAAATGGCGGGCAGACACCCATACTGGCCACGATCCTTGTAGGAGACGATCCTTCGTCCGCGACCTACGTCAGCATGAAGGGCAGTGCATGCCGGAGAGTCGGTATGGACTCGATCGTGATTAAGTTGCCTGCGAGCGCAACGACGGATGACGTGCTTTCCGCGATAAACAGGCTCAATGCCAACCCGGCGGTGCATGGCATTCTGCTTCAGCACCCGGTGCCTGCACATGTGGACGAACGCCTCTGCTTCGACAGAATATCCCTCTCCAAGGATGTTGATGGCGTCACCAGCCACGGCTTTGGCTTGATGGCGTTAGGCGAACCCGCATTCGGGTCCGCAACGCCCGCCGGAATCATGCGCTTGCTGGCTCATTACAAGATCGATGTATCTGGCAAGCGGGCCGTGGTCGTAGGGCGCAGTCCCATTCTCGGGAAACCGATGGCGCTTATGCTATCGAATGCGAACGCGACGGTCACGCTATGCCATTCGAAGACGTCAAATCTTGAAGCGGAAATTCGACGTGCCCAACTCATCGTCGGCGCGGTAGGAAAGCCGAACTTCATTCGTAGCGACTGGATTAGCGACGGAGCAATTGTTATCGATGCTGGTTACCATACCGGAGGCATAGGTGACATCCATCCCGATGGTCTGATGGGTCGATGCGCGGCGGTGACGCCGGTTCCGGGAGGGGTGGGGCCGATGACGATTTCAACGCTTATCGCCCAAACCCTCGGTGCCGCCGAACGTGTGTGGTCAACCATCCAATGAATGTCCGCTGCCGACAACGTTGACGGGCCGCTGCGGGTCGACAAGGGAAGTTCGTCGCAAGCTCTGGCAACTACCTGACGAGCGCTGGCCGAACTTCTCCTATGGCTTTGACGCTGTGATCAACGCCTCTTCACGTTAGCAGCGCGGTACAAGTACACTACCGGCCTAAGCAAATCCGGATTATCCAGTTCGCGCGCATGCACCGAATTTTCGCGGGCAGCGCGTTGCGCGGGTTCCGGTCCTCACTTCGTGAAGTCCCGTGCGGAACGCTCGATTCGCGTCAGAAATGCCATGGATTATTTTGCCGCAGTACGGGCCTTCGTTTGCGCAGCGGAACTGCAGAGCTTCAGCAAGACGGCCGTTGAAATGGCAGTCAAGACGTCGACCATTTCACGCTACGTGAGTGCGCTAGAAAACGATCTGGGCATTGCCCTGTTTAACCGGTCGACGCGCGGGCTCGTCCTGACGGAGGGCGGTAGGCTGTTTCGTGAGCACGCCATGGTTGCCCTACAGGCGCTCGATGACGCGCGGCAGGTCACGTCGTCACTGAATCTCACACCGCAAGGCGTGCTGCGCGTCACGATGCCCCCGGCATTCGGGCGCCGGCATATCGTGCCGCACCTGCCGGCGTTCATGACGCGCTATCCCGACATCGACCTCGATATCGTATCGACCGACGAAACGCTCAATATGATCGAAGTCGGCATTGATCTGGCGATCCGTATCGGTGCGCTGTCCGATTCGTCGTTGATGGCGAAACGCATTGCTCCGCATCGTCGTATCGTGTGCGGCAGCCCGGCGTATTTGCAGCGTAGCGGCACGCCGAATGTCCCTGAAGATCTGTCCGCGCACGATACGCTTCGTCTGTCGCTGTTACCGGACGACACCTGGTCGTTCACGCGCAGAGCCAATGCAAAGAGGTCGTCAGAGCAGACGCAAGTGCCGGTGCAATTGCAGGGGCGCTTGCGCGCAGACGACTCCGAAGCTGTGCTGGAACTCGCCGTGGCCGGCTGCGGCCTTGCGCTTCTACCGACGTGGCTCGCGTCCACGGCTCTGCGCGAAGGGCGTCTGCTGCACGTGCTGCCTGAATGGGAAGCGCGCACGGGACGCGCCGAACCCGCGATCTGGGCAGTCTATCCACCGAAGAAAATCGTCTCGTCGAAGGTGCGTGCGTTCGTGGCTTATTACGCCGGGGTGATTGGCGAGCCGCCGTACTGGGACGACGGACTCGCACTGGAGCTTCAGACTTAACGCGCGAAGCGGATGTCGAGCGTGCGCAGCCATGTCTGCAAGCCGGCATCCTGGATCGGAATCACATAGGCGCTTTCATCTGTTTCATTGAAGTGCGCGTGCCAGTAGCCCGGCGGCGTAACGAATGCCATCCCGGCTTCCCAATCGACGCGTGTCGGATTGGCAATGTTGCCGTTCTCATCCAGTTCCGTGCCGACCAGCGTGTAGACGCCTGGATTGCCACCGGCGATGAAGTCGAGCGCGATGGACTGGTGGCGGTGCGGCTTCTGCACGGAGTGGGGCGGCACGATACCGAACATCGCCCACAATACATGCGTGACCGTACGCGTCTGCGGGAAATTGACGTTGCCCATCAGCACGCTGATGCGGTTGCGGAGCCCCGCGTTGGCTTCTTCCGAGACCTTGCGCAATTCCGCCTGGGTCTGGGCGGCGGGGTAGAGCGTTGGGGCAAAGCGCGGCTGGACGCCCGTTGTACCGAGATAGGTGAGCAGCGGAGCGTCGTTCACGTAATAGAGCGTGGCGGTCGCGTCGGCGGTGAACACTGCAGTGTCGCCGCCAGGCAGCGTGAAGAAATCGCCCCGCGCGAACGGAAAGCGGCTCTCGCCCTGGGCCACGCTGCCGCTTCCGCTGATGACGTAGCAGACCTGGGAGGTCGCATTCGGCGCGAGCGTCAATGCCTCTGCCGCGTTGATGCGCAGGAAACTGGCGCTCAACCCGGGACCCGTCGCGGGACCGGGGCAGCCCAAATCAGCGGAAAGATCGAGTGGGACGATGCGGGTCGCGCCGTCCGCGTAGAGCGAAGGCTGGAAGCTGCGGAAAGGCACGCGCGAAATGAGCTTCGCGCCGATCGGATTGGCGGACGACGTGTATTCGAAGTATTGCGCGTCCGCAGTGGCGGCAGCGAGTTCGGCGGGAGGCGTCGGGGACGTTCTTGTCAACATAGTCAGCTCCTGTTGAATGGGGATGCTTCGTGCGGGCCTCTGAAGTTGGGGCTGGCGTCCGAAAGCTGAGCTGACTATAGGTGTGGAGCGCCGGCCTCAGAAGTGCCGGATATCGAAATCACCTTTGCACAAAAGGGCACGCTGTGGGTCCGCTTCGGGAGAGCCGCTGGCTGTTCGTGGTCGGCCACGGTTTGCTCGGGCACATTCGGCGGACGGAGTCCGGCTCGCCATTTGTGGCCGTTGGACTGTTGCCGGAAGTTTTTTGCGACCATCGGCGTATTCTCGCCGCTACACACCAATCCGGACATTGGAGAAACAACGCGTGCCAACACCATCGAAACTGCTCTTCCTGCCAGGCGCTTCGGGCAATACCGAGTTCTGGCGGCCGTTGGCGAATCAGCTAACTATTAGCGGCTCCAAGGTCATCCTGGGCTATCCGGGATTTGGCCAGGAGCCTTCCGTTCCAGACGTCAATAATTTTGACGACCTCGTCCGAACGGTGGTGTCCCACATTGACCAGCCGACCGCTTTAATCGCTCAATCGATGGGCGGGGTCATCGCTGTTCTGGCAGCATTGGAAAAGCCGGAGAGGGTCACTCATCTGGTTCTGACAGTCACGTCCGGCGGGATCGACATGAATGGATTAGGTGCACGGGATTGGCGCCACGGATTCGTTGGGGCCAACTCATCGCTGCCGGATTGGTTTGTGTCTTTCAAGTCGGATTTAACGCCTGAACTGCGAGGCATTTCTCAACCGGTTCTTTTACTCTGGGGAGATGCGGATCCGTTCAGTCCGGTCGCAGTCGGCCAGCGACTTTTTGAATTGTTGCCGGATGCGCGGTTGCATGTGGTCTCTGGTGGCAATCATGATCTGGCGAATGTTCATGCACAACAACTTGCGCCGATGGTTGACGCGCACTTGTTGCGGACATGAGGCGGGAGTTGCCGGGCGTCCGCTTTGCAAATAGGCCAATGGCAGAGATGGGCCGGCTACGGAAATCAATGCGGCGACCGTCCCCGGAACGTATGGTCTAACCGATCACCGGCAATCAGTGTTAGTGGTTGTGCCGTATTGGGTCGACGTGCAGTGGACCTGCTTCATCTGTCGAGCCTGCATTGATGCGCCGAAAGCCGCGTAGGCGGAATTGCGAGAATCATGCGCCGAAGTTCCACCCGCAATCAGTGTCGATACCCGATCAGTCTGAATTGAGGCGGCGTTATCGGGTTGGCGCTGCATAGCCTGACAATAGTGGCCAACACGCTCATGCACGTCGCTCATTCGCGCAAAGTGTGGTTCGATCGCTGCACACCATCCCGAGTACCACACTGAATCACGGTTTCCACGATTCAGCGCGGCGTATTCGCTGCCAGCCGCGGCCGCGTTGTCATTGTTTCTCCCTCAGTTTCGGGGAAGCATAGCAGGCCAGTGTGCTTCCCAAACGTGGGTTCCGTTGACCTGAATTTACAGGTGGCATGGGTTCTCCGGGATAGCGTTTTGCCAGGCCAGTAGTCGCGCGTAAAAAACGTCAACAGCTTATCGATCGGAAAAACAAAATGCCCGCCGTTTGCTTCTTCACGCTTAACTCGCAGCACATGTCGAGTTTGTTTTGCCCGGGTTTTGGCGGAGTGCCAGCCTTCTCCGGTACTGATAGGTATGTTAACGATCCCAATGCGACTGCTGTGGCTGAAAAAGGTCCGCTTCCTATGGGAACTTACTATATCGTTGATCGCCCAAGCGGTGGACGTCCTGGCAGTCTGGAGGAAGAGCGATGGTTGTATAACGCTGCCGAATCCCGAAATTTTTAATCGGCTTCGCGTATGGCTCAAACAGCAAAAGACCGGCAAGATTCCCGGCACGCAAACGAACTACTACGGCAAGGTCATCGTTAGATGAAAAGAACATTCGTTTCCGTCGCGCTGGCTTTGATATTGACGCTGCCGATATCCATCGCCATTGGTCGAAGCCCCTGGTTCAGCCAGTGGCTTGCGAGCGGCGCGGGGTGGGACGCGTTTGCCCCGTTACTGCGCCTGTGTGGAGCGGTCGGCATTGAGGATGACGAGAACATCGTCATTGACGTCATTCTGCTTGTCAGCTTCGCGCTGTCGCTGATTCTGGTGTGGTTTGCACGTCGCCTGATTGGACGATACAAAGACATGCGGGCGAACACGTGAGGCAGCCGTCGTCCAATCGCTCGGCTCACGCCCCTCCAAGCCCACCCACTGCAAGCCTCACGCAAGCTCACTCAGCGTAGAATGCCGCCTTCCCCGACACTAACCGCGACTGTTTCGCGAACCGAGTCCGCCTCATGAACAAACCCCCGCGCAAGAAGAACCCGACCATCGGCATTGCGATCTTCATCGTGGTCGCGGTGTTGCTGGTGATCGCCACGCTGTTCTACAACGCCATCACGGAGAAGCGCGAGTTCGACAGCGAGAGTGCACCCGCGCCGACGATTTCATCGGACGCGGCAGCCGCAGCGACCGTCGCGAAGCCAGCCAGCGGCGCCGCGCAGTAAGCCTGCGCTCACCGCGGCAATCCGTCGCTCAGCGCGGCAACCCCGCGCTCACTCTTCCGGCAGCCGGATCACGCTCGCATCCTTGCGAATCAGCGCTGCTGCCGCCAGCATCTGCTTGCACTGATGCGCAAGCAGCTTCATGTCGTGTACCGCGTCGGCCGACACATCCGCCGACTTCTCGGTATCGACCACCATCGCATCCAGTTCGCGGTTCAGTAGTTTGATCTGCTCGCTCTGATCGGCGGGCGGCGCCGTTCCGGCTTCAGCCTCGGTCAAATTGTCGCGGACCACGCTTAGCGCGCGCTGCAACGGTTGGAGCGAGACGCCTTCCACATGTTGCTGCGCGGACGTGCGAAGCAACGGCGCGGCCGCCGTGATCTGCGACGCCAGCACATGGCTGCGCACCAGCAGGCCATTCAGTTCCGGCACGAACTTCTGCGCGGACTTCGGCTCGAGCATCATGCGCTGGAACGCCTGCCCGAGATTGGCAAACGCCACGTGGACGTTCTTGCGCGCCAGCCGATAGCGATAGTCGCGGTCGAGCGCGGTTGCCGCCGCTTTGGCCGCCACCACCGGCTGACCCGACTCGATCGCCGGATCTGCCATCGCCGCCGCCGGCGCACGCGCGCCAGCCTCGGTCACGGTCGCCACCACGGCCGCCGCCGGCTTGCCGCTCCACCACCAGCTCGCTTCCAGATATTGTCGCGTCGCGCCGATCATCGTATTGACGAGCTTGCCCATCAATCGATATTCCCAGTACGGGAACAGATGGCTCGCCGCAATCGCGATCGCGCAGCCAACCACCGTGTCGATCGCGCGTTCGCCGATAATGCGCATGCTGCCCGGCGCAAGCAGATGGAACATCAGCAGCACATACGAGGAAGTGAACACCACGCTAGCCGTGTAATTGAACAGCAGCAGGCTGTAGCTCATCACCATCGACGCGAACATCACCACCAGCAGAATGTGCGGATCCTTCACGAAGATCATCAGCGCGATACTCACCGCGCAGCCGATCAGCGTGCCGACGATCCGCTGTCCATTGCGCTGCTTGGTCAGCGAATAACCGGGCTTCAGAATGATGACGGTGGTCATCACGATCCAGTACGCGTTAGTGAGCGGCAGCAAACGGCCCAGCCAGAACCCGACGGCGACGGCGATCGTTACGCGCAATGCGTGCCGGAAACTCGGCGAGGCCATGGTCAGGTTCGAGAAGATCTGCCCGAACGGCACACGCCGGCTCGATACGAAGCGGTTGAGCGCCTGGTCGAGGCGCAATTCGGTTTCGCCGGTGCTGGGATCGCTCGACAGGCTCTTGCGCATCTTGTCGATCAGCCGCGTAGCGCTCCAGATGCGCCGGAAATTTGCCGACACCGCGGAATACGCCTCGGGATTCTTGCGCGGCAAGTCATGCTTGCGCATCAACTCGATCTCGAACTCGATCGCGCGCAATTCCGCCTTGACGTTCGAGCGCTGGCGCGGCGGATGGTTTTGCAGCACCGCAAGCCCGATCTCCTCGAGATCGGCGGCCGCTTTGCGAATCAGGTCGCGGTAGAACACCAGCAGATCGGAACCGCCGAACGTATTGCGCACCAGCGGGTAATCGGTGTGTGCGCCGACAAACAGTTCGTGCAGGTCGACGGTATTGATGAACAGATTGAACAGCATCGCGCGACGCGGTTCGAGCTTGCCGCTCTTCAACTTGGGCAGGTTGCGCAGCACGATGTCGCGCGCGGCCTCCTGACGGTCCACCGCGGCGATCTGCTTGTCGACCAGATTGCGATAACACTCGTCGAGATCGTTGTCGAGGTCGTAGAACGCGGCGCGCGCGAGCAGATAGTCGGCGCACGCAAACACGCTCTCGGCCAGCGCCTGCTGTTCGATGCGGTGCATCATCCAGCGGCTCACGAAGGTCGACCAGTAGGTGTACCAGAGGCCGCCCACCAGAATCCACGACGCGTTGACGAGCGCCTGCATCGGCGTGAAATGCTCCTCCAGCGTCATGATCATCATGAACAGCGTGGCGAAGCTGATCTGCGGCCAGCGGTTGCCGTACACCACGATCAGCGACAGCACGAACGTGAGCGGCACGACCGTACACCACAGCGCCACCGGATTCACCGTGGCCAGCCCGGTGGCGAGCGCCGACAGGAAGCCGATCACCGTGCAGGCCAGCATTTCGTTGTGCTTGTACTTCAGCGGACCCGGCATGTCGACCACGCACGCGCCGAGCGCACCGGTCGCGATCGTGAAGCCGAGGTCGCGATCGTGGAACACGATCAGACACAGTACCGCCGGTAACGACACGCCGACCGCGATGCGCAAGCCGCCATAAAAGTACTGGCTGTAGAGGAATTTTTTTATTTCAACCGAATAGCGCATCGACTGCCTGGGTTGCACTCACTGGGGAAACACGGTTGAGGGACAGACTCAAACTGCCGTCGAGTCTAACTGATTTTGTCCGGGTTTCGACCTCGTCCGTTCGGCCAGGTTCTGCCCTGGGAGCGCGTTTGTTATGCTGTCGCTTCAATGGCCGGTGCGCTTTTCGCGCATAGCTCGTGCCGCACGTTTTCCCCAGGATCCATGCTCCAGCTCTTCTATTCGAACCGCTATGAAACCCTTGTCGGCGCGCTGCTCGACGACCTGGCACAAGCGCCGTCCGACCCCTGGACCGCGCAGCCGGTGATCGTCCCGAGCGCGGCGGTCAGGCGCCGGCTCGAACTCGATATCGCCGCGCGGCAGGGCATCTGCGCGAATGTCAATTTTGGTTACCTCGCGCAGTGGCTGTGGGCGCAGATCGGCGGCGTGATCGAAGTGCCGAAGCATTCGCCGTTCGCGCCGGACCGCCTCGTGTGGCGCTGCTACCGGTTGCTGGGTGACACGGGCGAAGCGTTGCCATGGAACGCGTCGCTGCGACTGCGCACCTATCTCGACGCGGCGGATGCGTCGATGCGCTACGAACTGGCGCGCCGCGTGGCCACGGTACTCGACCACTATCTGACCTATCGCCCCGAATGGTTGCTGCAGTGGCAGAAGGGCGGTTCGATCTTCGCCAGCGGCGCGTTGGACGAGACCGGCCCGCGTCTTGCCGGTGCAAGCGATGCGGCGCGCGAGGACGAGCGCTGGCAGGCCGCGTTGTGGCGCGCAGTGCTCGCGGAGTTGGCCGGCAACGCGCAGACGCCGGCCGCCGCCTTACCGCCCGCGTATCGTTTTCTGGAAGACATCGGCACGCTCGACCTCGAAGCAATTTCGAACGCGCGCTGGCCGGAAGCGGTGAGCGTGTTCGCGCTGCCGACCATGCCGCCGCTGCACGTCGCGCTGTTGCGGGCGCTGTCGCGTTGGGTCGACGTGCGTTTGTACGTGATGAACCCGTGCCGCGAGTTCTGGTTCGACGTGGTCAGCGCGGGGCGCGTCGAAGCGCTCGACGCGGCCGGGCAACTCGACTATCAGCAGGTCGGCCATCCGCTGCTCGCTGAATGGGGACGTCAGACTCAGGCGCAGTTGCACATGCTGCATGAACTGACCGAAAGCGCCGCGTCCGGCGAGACCGGCGACTTCACCGAAAACCCGGAACCGAGCTGGCTCGCCGCCGTGCAAAACGGCATTCTCGATCTACGGCCGGAAACGGATGCCGACGAGTTGCCGATCGAGCGCGGCATCGAGGTCCACGTCTGTCATAGCTTGTCGCGTCAACTGGAAGTGCTGCACGACCGCCTGCTAGGCTGGTTCGACGAGTTCGGCGATCTGCAGCCGTCCGATGTGCTGGTGGCCGTCTCCGACCTCGCGGCGGCCGGCCCGTTGATCGATGCGGTGTTCGGCACCACGCCCGCTGGCGACGCGCGCCGCATTCCGTATCGAATCACCGGTTTGCCGCCGTCGCAGGCCAATCCGGTCGCGCGTTTGCTGCTCGACTGGCTGGCCTTGCCCGAGCGCAGCGTCGGCGCGCCGGATCTGATCGAATGGCTGCGCGTCGACGCCATCGCCGCGCGCTACGAGATCGACGCGACGTCGCTGGAAGCCGCGCAGGAATGGCTGGCGGCGGCCGGTGCGCGTCGTGGGCTTGCGCCGGTCCCGCCGACCGGCGAGCACGTGCCGATCGCCCGACATACGTTCGCCGACGCGCTCACGCGTCTCTACCTCGGCTACGCCATGCCCGAAGGCGGCGAACCTGTCGACGCGTGGCTGCCGGTGGAAGGCGCGGGCGGTTCGAGTGCCGAACTGCTAGGCCGCCTGTCGCGTTTCGTCGACGACGTCGAGTCGTTCGCGGCGCAATGCGCGATCGAACGAACGCCCGTCGAATGGACGCAGTTGTTGCTCGAAACCCTCGCGCAGAGTGTCGACGGCGGCGTCGAGTTCGCCGATTCGCTGGCGGCCGTGCGCGACGCGATCGACAAGATGGGCGACGCGATGCAGGCCGGCGCGCAACACGTGCCGCTGCCCGCCGCGGTGGTGCGCGGCGCGCTCACCGAAGCGCTCGACGACCCGGCGCGCGGTGGCGTGCCCTGGGGCAGCGTGACGTTTTCGTCGCTGACCAGCTTGCGCGGCTTGCCGTACCGGATCGTCTGCCTGCTCGGCATGGACGACGGCGTGCTGCCCAGTCTCGCGCGGGCCGACGAGTTCGATCTGATGGCGGCGTTCGGCAAAGCCGGCGACCGCCAGCGCCGCGACGACGAGCGCAATCTGTTCCTCGATCTGCTGCTGGCCGCGCGCGACCAGTTGTTCATCGCGTATACGGGCCGCAGTATTCGCGACAACGCGCCGTTGCCGCCGGCCGCGCTGGTCGACGAATTGCTCGACCATCTCGCGCAGGTGTCGGCGGGCGAGGACGCGAGTCCGGCGGAAGTCGAGCGCGCGCGTCATGCGTTTATCGTCGATCACCCGTTGCAGGCGTTCGCGTCGGACTATTTCGTGCCGCACAACGAGCTGTTCAGTTACGACGCCGATCGCGCGGAACTGGCCACCCTGCTGGCCGCGCCACAGCATCCGGCGGCGGGGCCGTTCTTCGATCAACCGTTGCCGCCCGAAGACGCTGCGGAGCCGGTGGCCTTCGACGAATTCGTGCGCTTCTGGCGTCATCCGGCGCGGGCGCTGTTGCGCGACCGTCTGGGCATCGTGTTGTCGGACGCGCAAGGCGAGTTGCTCGACACTGAGCCGTTCGACCTGGACTACGCGGGGCGCGACGCGTTGGCGGAGCGTCTGTTGCCGGTGCTGCTCGACGTCGACATTGAAGACGACATCATGTTCGAACGCGTGCGCCGCGTGGCCGCCGCGAGTCCCGAATTGCCGGGCGGCGCGACCGGCGCGGTCTGGCGCGCGCGTGAACTCGGCGCGCTGCGCCAGCTTGCGGACAGCGTGCGCCGCGAGGTCGCCTCGGGCGTCGAGCGTTTGCCGTTCGTGCTCGACATTCCGTCTCGCTGGCCCGATAGCGCGGACATGGCCGGCGCGTTATTCGGTCCTCACGACACAGCGTTGCGCGAAGCGGCTCAAGCGCCGCTGCAACTACATGGCACCTTGAATTTGCTGACTGAAACCGGACAGGTGATTTTCCGCTACGCCAAGCCGACCGCGCGCGATTATCTGTCCGCGTGGCTCGCGCATCTGGTTTATTGCGCCGCGCGGCCGGATGGCCCGCGCCGCACCGTCTGGCATGGCAGCGGCGAGAGCTTCGAACTCACGCCGGTTGCCACGCCGCTCGACCAACTGGCGCCGCTCGCCGCGTTATTCAGGGCAGGGCGCAGACTACCGCTGCGCTTCTTCCCGAAGAGCGCGTGGACCAAGGTCAGCGAAAGCGACTCCGCCGCGCAAGGCGTCTGGATCAACGACCGCGTGCGCGGCGAATCCGACGACGCCGCGTTGCGCATCGCGCTGCGCGGCACGCCGCTCACGCTCGACGAACCGTTCGGCAGCCTTGCGTCGATCGTGTTCAAACCGCTGGTTCAACACTTGCGGAGCGCGTCATGAGCGGCGCCATGCACAGTTATGCGCTGGTCGCCGAAGAGCTCGACGTGTTCGGCTGTTCGCTCGACGGCGTGAACCAGATCGAGGCGTCGGCGGGCACCGGCAAGACGTGGAACATCTGCGCGTTGTACGTGCGTTTGCTGCTCGAAAAGAACCTGAACGCGGATCAGATTCTCGTCGTTACGTTCACGAAGGCGGCGACCGCCGAACTGCACGAACGGATACGCGGTCGTCTCGCGGAGCTGCATCGCGCGATCGAAATGGACGACGACGGCGGCGATCCGTTTATCCAGCGTCTCTTTGAAACGACGCTGGCGCCGGACAGCGGCATCGAGCGCGACGCCGCGTTGAAGGTAGTGCGGCGCGCGCTGCGCACCTTCGACCAGGCGGCGATTCACACCATTCACGCTTTCTGTCAACGCGCGTTGCAGGAGGCGCCGTTCGCCGCCGCCATGCCGTTCGCGTTCGAAATGGAAGCCGACGACGCCGCGTTGCGTTTCGAAATGGCCGCCGATTTCTGGCGCGAACAGGTCGAACCGATTGCGCACGCGCATCCCGCGTTCGCCGCCTGGCTGGTGGCCAAACGCGCCGGTCCCGCTTCACTCGACGAGCAACTCGCGCGGCGTCTGAAAAAGCCGTTGGCGCAATTGCGTTGGGGCACGGTGGACGCGAGCGGCGGCAACGCCGATCCGCAAGCCGGCTTCGACGCCGCTTGCGAAGTCTGGCAAGCGGAGCGCGATGGGATTGTCCGCCTGCTTGCCGACGCGCAAGACCGTCTGAGCAAGACCACGCACAAGCCTGACCATGTGAGTGCCGCGATCGCCGCGTGGACCGATTACTTCGCGCAAGGCGACTGCCATGCGCCGCCGCCGCGTGCTGCGTTGAAGCTCACCGTGTCGGCGTTGAAGAAGGCGACCAAGGTCAAGTTTGAACCGCCCGAACACGTGTTCTTCGAGCACGCGGAAGCGCTCGCGGCAGCCGTGATCGCGGCCGAAGCCGCGCAACGCGCGCGCTGGCTCTCGCTGGTCGAGAGCTGGCTCGACTACGCGCCGGCCGAACTGGTGGCGCGCAAGCGCACGCGCCGGGTGGTGTCGTTCGACGATCTGTTGTCCAACCTGTACCGGGCGCTTGACGCGAATCCGTGGCTGGCCGACGCCTTGCGCGCACGCTATCCGGCCGCGCTGATCGACGAGTTCCAGGATACCGATCCGCTGCAGTTCGCGATTTTCAGCCGCATCTTCGCGCCGGCCGGTCCGCTGTTCCTGGTCGGCGATCCGAAGCAGGCCATCTACAGTTTTCGCGCGGCGGATCTGCATACGTACCTGGCGGCGCGCGCGGCGGCGTCCGCGTGTTACACGCTGGCAGTCAATCAGCGCTCGACCGCGCCGATCGTCGAAGCGTGCAACCGTTTCTTCGAAGCCAATCCGCGGGCGTTCGTGCTGGACGGCCTCGACTATCAGCCGGTGCGCGCGGGCGAACGGCGCCGGGCGCCCTTCGTCGATCCCGACGCGAGCGGCGGCGATTTCCGCATCTGGACCTTGCCGCAAGGCGACGCCGCGCTGACCAAGCGCGACGCGCAGCGCGAAGCGAGCGAAGCGTGCGCCGCCGAAATCGTGCGTCTGTTGCGCGGCGCGCGACATGGCGCGGTGACGATCGGCGACGCGCCGCTCGCGCCCGGCAATATCGCGGTGCTGGTGCAAACGCACCGGCAGGGCAGTCTGATCAAACGCGTGCTGTCGGCGTGGGGCGTGGGCAGTGTCGAACTGGCGCAGGCCTCGGTGTTCGCTACGCTCGACGCCGAGCAGATCGAACGCGTGCTAGCCGCCGTCGATACGCCCGGCGATCTGCGCCGTCTGCGCGCCGCGCTGGCGACCGACTGGCTCGGTCTCGACGCCACGTCGCTGTGGCGCCTCGAGCAGGTCGCCGACGCACCCGCGCCCGCCGACGATCCCGCGCATGCCGCGGACGCGATGGGTTGGGTCGAGCGTTTTTCGCGCTATCGCATGCTGTGGCATGAGCGCGGCTTCGCGGTGATGTGGCGCACGCTGATGCGCGAACTGCGCGTCGCGCAGCGGCTGGTGGCGGGCGTGGACGGCGAGCGCCGGCTGACGAACGTGAATCATCTGGCTGAACTGGTGCAGGCGCGCGCCGCGACCCAGCCCGGGATCGCGCCCACGTTGCGCTGGCTCGCCGCGCAACGCACGCAGGGCGGCGGCGAAGACGCGCAGTTGCGGCTCGAATCCGACCGCAACCTCGTGCAGATCGTGACCGTGCACAAATCAAAAGGGCTCGAATACGCGGTGGTGTTCTGTCCGTTCCTGAACGACGGCGCGTTGCGCGATCCGCCGTCGTCCGGTTTGCCCGACGCACGCGAGTACCACGACGACGACGGCGCAGCGGTGCTGCATTACGGTTGCGACGACGAAGAGGCCGAACGCGCGTCGCGCTATGCGTCGCGCGAGCAGGCGGCCGAACGCGCGCGGCTCGTGTATGTGGCGTTGACGCGGGCGGTGTACCGCTGCTATCTGGTCGCCGGCACTTATCTGTCGTCGCGCTCGACCAAGGAGTCGCGCCGCAGCGTGCTGAACTGGCTGGCGGGCGGTGGCGCTGACAGTTTCGACGACTGGCTCGCCGAGCCGCCCGACGAAGCCGCGTTGGCCGCGAGCTGGCAGGCGCTGGCGGGCGGCCCGGTGACGCTGCAGCCGTTACCTAAGGTCGAGCGCCGCGTGCCGCTGGAGAGCTTGCAGGACAGCGGCGCGCGGATGCAGGCGCGCGCCAGTCGCCGGCCGTTGCGCGATCAGTGGCGGATGGCGAGTTTCAGCGGACTGATCGCGGCCGGCAGCAAGGCCGAGGAGATGCATGCGCCGGCTGAGGAAGTGCGCCCCGATCACGACGAGATCGCGGATGCGCTCGCGCCGCCGCCTATGCTCGTGCCCGCGCCGCAAACGCCGTCTTACGCGGACGACGACATTCTCGCGTTTCCGCGCGGCGCGGCGGCGGGCGAGTGTCTGCATCGCATGTTCGAACTCGCCGACCTTAGCGACCCGACCACGTGGCCGGATGCGATTCGTGGCGCGTTGCGCGAACGTCCGGCGCCGGCCGTGCCGGAACTCGCCGCGCGTCTGCCCGCGATGATGCATAACCTGCTGACGGACATCGTCAATACCGAACTCGTGCCGGGCATGACGCTCGCCAGCTTGAATCCGCAACGGCGGCTGAACGAACTCGAGTTTCTGTTCGCCGCGCCGTCGCTCGATTTCCCGGCGTTGCGCGGACTGCTGGTCGAACACGGCTATCCCGATGTCGCACTGGAACCCGGCGTGCTGCGGGGTTTCGTCAAAGGATTTATCGACATGATCGTCGAGCACGACGGACGCTTCTGGGTCGTCGACTGGAAGTCGAACCATCTGGGCGACACCGTCGCCGACTATGGGTCGGCGCCGCTCGAAGTTGCGATGGCGAGCCACGCGTATCACCTGCAGGCGTTGCTTTATACGGTCGCGTTGCATCGCTATCTGAAGACGCGGGTGCGTAATTACGCGTACGACACGCATATCGGCGGCTACCTGTATCTGTTCGTGCGCGGGGTGCGTCCGGATTGGCAGGATGCCGACGCGGCAGCCGGCGTGCATGTGCGCCGGCCCGCGTTCGAGCTGGTGGCGTTGCTCGACGCGGCCATGATTGGAGGTGGCGTATGAGCACGTTCGATCAGAACGTGTCCACGCCGCCGGAAATCGACGACATCGGCGTGAGTTTGCCCGCGCCGGCCGATTTCAGCGTCGCGCTGGCCGAGGGTTTTGCACGCCGCATCGGGACGTTGGCGCGGCGTGGCGGGGCGTCGACCGAAGCGGTGAAATGGGCGGCGCGGGGCGCGTTCGCCGCGAGCCGCGCGACCGATGAAGGCCACGTGTGCGTGCCGCTTGCGGTGCTGGCGCGGCGCTTCGATGCGTCGAGCGCTGAAGTGCGCGCGGCGTTGTTCGCGAGCGGCATGGCGAGCGATGGGTCGCAGACTTCGGCGGCGTTGCGGCCGCTGGTGATCGATGGGCAAGGGCGCTTGTACCTCGCGCGTTACTATGATTACGAGCGGCGCCTGGCGCGCTCGCTGGTGGCGCATGCGGGGGCGGGCGACGTTGCTGGAGATGGGCGTTCTACGCAGCGGCAGACAACGGTCGGCGCGGTGCATCCGGCGCAGGCGCTTGCCGTTGAGCGCGATGCCGAAGCGGCGACGTCTCGAAGTAGCGCCGATGCGGATGGCAAAGCGGACCTTGAAGCGAACGCACAAGCCAATGCAGCCGCGCTTCACCAACGCCTGCTGCGCTACTTCGGCCCACCCAGAGACGACGAAGTCGACTGGCAGCGCGTCGCGGCTGTCATGGCATTGTCGGGGCGCCTGACGATCGTCAGCGGCGGACCGGGCACCGGCAAGACCACCACCGTGGTCGGCGTGCTGGCCTGTCTGCTCGATGCCCGCGCCGATTTGCGCATCGCCCTCGCGGCGCCCACCGGCAAGGCCGCGCAACGCATGCAGGAAGCCTTGCTCGCGCGCGCCGGCGATTTGCCGCCCGAGCTGGCCGCGCGCTTGCCGCAGACGTCGTACACGTTGCATCGCCTGCTCGGCTTCGGGCCGGGCGGACGCTTCCGGCACCATCGCGACAATCCGTTGCCGTACGACGTCGTCGTGATCGACGAGGCGTCGATGATCGATGTCGCCATGGCCGCGCATCTGCTCGACGCGATCGCGCCGCAGACACGGCTCGTGATGCTGGGCGACAAGGATCAGCTCGCCGCCGTCGAGGCCGGCGCGGTGTTCGCCGAACTCAGCGCGCGGCCGGCGTTCACGCAACCCGGCTTGCAGCGGATCGCCGACGCTTTGGGCATCGACAAGGCGAGGCTCGCGCAGGCGTTGCCCGACGTCTCGCGCGGCGCCGACGAAGAGCCGGATGCGTTGTTCGCCCACGCCGACACCGCTGCGCCTGACGACATGGCGTCGTCCGCCTCCCATGCCCGCAATCCGCTGGCCGATTGCGTCGTCTGGCTCGAACGGAATTACCGGTTCGGCCTCGACTCGCCGATCGGTCGGCTGTCGGTGGCGATCCGCAACGGCACGGCTGCCGCTGCGCTTGACGTGCTCGTCATCGATCCGGTCGAAGCGTGCGCCGCGGCGCTACACGAAGACACCCAGGCGACGCTCGCCGAGCGCACCGTCGCGCGACTCGCCGCGGGCTTCGCACCGTATGCGGCCGCACTGGCCGAAGCACTCGCCGCCGACACGCCGGACCCGCTGCCGTTGTTCGACGCGCTGAACCGTTTCCGCATCTTGTGCGCGACCCGCTCCGGACCACGCGGCGTCGATCAGGTGAATACGGTCATGGCCGCTCAGGTGCGGCGCTCGGCTGGGGTGACGCTGGCGGTGGGCGCGCATTGGTTCGCCGGGCGTCCGGTGATGGTGACGCGCAATGACTACGCGCTGGGCCTGTTCAACGGCGACATCGGCATTGCATTGCCGGGGGCGGGCGGCGCGTTGCGCGTCTATTTCCGTACCGGCGACGGCGGTCTGCGAGCGGTCTCGCCCGCCGCGCTGCCGCCGCACGATACGGCGTTCGCGCTCACGGTCCACAAGTCGCAAGGCTCGGAGTTCGAGCACGCGGTATTGATGCTGCCGGCGGTATTCAGCCGCGTGTTGTCGCGCGAACTGGTGTACACGGCGATTACCCGGGCGCGTGAGCGGGTCGAAGTGATCGGTTCGCGGGCCGTGCTGGCGCAAGCGATCGCGACGCCCACGCAGCGCGATTCGGGGCTGGCGGCACGGATCGCGGAAGCGTGGCGCTGATTAACCGGCTACGCCGTCCGCCGGCACGCCTGCTTCGCTGCGTTTGCGCAGGCTCTTGCGATACCACATGGTCCAGACCGTCAGCGCGCCGTAAATGCCGTAGCCGACGAACGGCGACACTACCAGGAAGCGCTCGATCGGCCACGTCAGCGCCATCCACGATCTGAGCGCCGTTTCGCCGGTCAGGCCGACGCCCCACACGAGCGTCATCATGCGCAGCGCGGTGGAGAGGCCCGGCCGTTCCTGCACCAGCGCTTCGAAGCGCGCGGCGCCGCCTTCCGTTTCACGCGCGACGCTGGCGCGCGCGAGGTAAAAGATCAGTGGACGGCGCGTTGGCAGAGACAGCAGAAATGCCACGCCGATCGCGCCGGACACCAGCGACTCGCGCAACAACAGCATGCGCGGACTGCCGCCCAGCGCCATGGCGCCGATCGACAGCACGATGCCGCCCACGACGATCATGCTGAGCGCGTCGACGCGCCGGAAGCGCACCAGTTCGATCAGGCTCCAGAGGATCGGCGGCACCGCGGAGGCGATCAGCGCGCCGGTCTCGCCCAGATGCGGATGCGAATACCGGTACACGAGCCACGGCAGCAGAAAATTGACGACCAGTTCCAGCACAAAACCCGGACGGAGTTTCATATGAATTTACGCTGTAAGCGGAGAGCGCAGTATCCGCGAACCGGGGGCGTCGACGCAAATAGTTTTTCGCATCGGCGCTCGTGTCCGATAGTCCGTAGCCCATGACGGGCTGCGCGCCGCGCGCCTCGCTGTGTACACTGACGTCTCTTTGCCCAGACCCGCCTCATGACTTCCCGCTATCCGATCCCGCCGAACGAAATCGAGTTGACCGCCGTGCGCGCGCAAGGCGCGGGCGGGCAGAATGTCAACAAGGTATCGAGCGCCATTCATCTGCGTTTCGACGTGCAGGCTTCGTCGTTGCCCGAGGTGTTGAAGATGCGCCTGCTCGCGCTGTCCGATCATCGTTTGACGCGCGACGGCGTGGTGATCATCAAGGCGCAGGAACACCGCACTCAGGAGATGAATCGCGCGGCGGCGCTAGCGCGACTCGATGAGATGATCGAGAGCGTCAGCGTGACGCGCAAGCCGCGGGTCGCGACCCGGCCGACGCGTGCATCGAATCGGCGTCGGCTGGACGGCAAGGCTAAACGCAGCGAGATCAAATCCGGCCGCGGCCGGGTGGAGGATTGATTGGCGTGATGTGGGTGACGCGGCTAACGCTTACCGCCGCGCCCGCCATGACGCACATCCGCTGTGGTCGCGGTGGGCACAAAATCCACACACAGCACATGCGTCCCGCCGTCGCGCTCAAACGCAATCGCCGCGGTATAGCAGTCCTGACCGTCAGCCAGCGAATAATGCGGACCCATCATTGCGACGCGTCCCGGTGCGGCGAGCGCATGCTTGAAATAGGCGCGCCGCGACCAGTTGCTGCGTGTGTCGGTATAGAGCGGCGCGAGCCGCAGCGGCGGCGGCGGCACCGTGGCGGCCGTGACTGAAGGCTGCGTCTGCTCGCCCTGGCCGTCGGTGATAAACACCCGGCGCGCTTCGCTCAGATGCCAGATCTTTTGCGCTGCCTGACGCAGATCGCCGGTGGTTTTGAAGGTGTCGACGGCGGCCAGCACGCTTTCCGCGAAGCCTTCGAAACCGAGCCGCTGGTGGCCCGCATGCTCGCGTTCGTACGCGGCGAACTTGGTCCACATCGACTCGATCAACGCCGGCACTTTGGCGCACGCCGCCTGCACCGATCCCTTCGGCTGACCGAGCCAGAAACCTTGCACGAAGTCGACGTCGGCCTGCATCAGAATCATCAGCTCTTCGTCGGTCTCGACGCCTTCGGCCAGCACCAGCGTGCCGGACTGATGCAGCATCGCGATCAGATGGCTGATCATCGAATCGTCGCCCTCGCGCTTGCCCGCGCGCGCCACCAGCGACCGGTCCAGTTTGACGATGTCCGGACGGAAGCGCCACACGCGGTCGAAGTTCGAAAAGCCCGTGCCGAAGTCGTCGATCGCGATCAGGAAATCGCGCGGTTGCGACGCGGCGAGCATGCTGGCTACAGCGGATTCGTCGTCGGCGGGTTGCTCCAGCACCTCGATCACGATGCGTTCCTGCGGCAACCCGAAATGCGCCGACAGTTCGTCGATAAAAGTGCGTTGCGGCCAGCCTGTTTCAAATACCTGCGGACGGGTATTCAGAAACAGCCAGCCGGTGCTGATGCCTTGCTCCATGAAATTCGCCACATGCAGGCAGCGCGCGATGCGGTCGAGTTCGCGCGCGTCGGCGGCGGAGCGGGTGCCGGAGAACAGCACTTCAGGCGAGACCGGCAGGCCGACCGGATCGAACGCGCGCAGCAAGCCCTCGTAACCCACCACGCACTGATGCGTGACCGACAGCACCGGCTGGAACACGCTATGCAGCGTCAAGGCACGCCACGTCGCGGTCCAGCCGGACTCGTCCCGGACCAGATGCGGCAGCAGGCCGCTCAGAGTCAATTCGCTGACGCTTGGCATAGACGCGGGCATAAAGGCGGGCACGAGAGCGGACATGGTGACATCGCGGCAAGCAGGTGACGGGGCGCGCAAACTGCTTCGGCGCGCAACGGATGCACAGCCCATTCGTCGGCAGGGCAGGACGGATACAGCCCAGGAACGCGCAGAGCGATGCCAGCCATGCCGGACTCCGGCGGAGTATTCAAACCAGTCTAGCAGTTTGCAATTCGCATGAATGTGCGGGTTATCACAGACGCGGGGACAGAACTGAGGGCCACGCGAAACCGCCTGCGACAAGCTTATCCGGCGGCTTGCCGGGCCCGCTTCTCGCGCGATCTGCCTGAATCCGTGTGCGCGTTCGCCGTGCATGAGGACAGATTGCGCGGCTCGCAATCAATCGTCCGTATGAAACCGAGCGTAGCAGCGCAGTAAATGGGCACCCGCCAAAATTTAGGCCAGGACGGTGCTCAGACGTTTTGGGTGGTGCGGGCGGTGTTGTCAGGCGAGACGCGAGGCGGTGAAAGCGCTCGTCTCGCGGCGCGCGGCGGCCGCCTGCACGATTGACGCCCGGCGGGTATGCTGCTGCTTCTTTTCGTGAATTGGAGGTCAGGCATGTCGGAAATCGCAGTGGTCGCAATCTCGGTGGCGAAGCCGGGCTATGAAGAGCAACTGCGTCAGGCGCTCGAAGGTATCGTCGGACCGACGCGCAAAGAGCAGGGCGCGCTTCAGTACGACCTGCATCGCGACGTGCAGGAGCCGCGCCGGTTTGTGTTCATCGAGCGTTGGGAAAGTCAGGAAGCGCTGGCGGCGCATGCCAGATCCGCGCATATCACGGCGTTTAAGAACGCCGTGACGGACTGGGTCGAACACTCGGAACTTCGCGTGGTGTCGAAGATCGTGTAAGTGGTCGAATGAGCGATCGAACGACGGGTTCGATCGCTTGACCGCTTTGCGCAACGGCGAGCGGCTGGCGGTCCGGAAAACGGTCCGCGCGGCGCTCGCCGTTGGCGTTTACAGCGTGGGATTAATGCGTGGCTTGCGGGACGTCGAGGATCAGGATGATGGTCCAGTCGGCGTCGCCATCATGGTGATACTGGCGTTCCGCGACGATGAACGGTTGCTGCTTGCCGTCCGGGCCGAGAAACAGCACGTCGCCTTCCATCGGCAGGCATTCGACGGGCGGCAGCGCCAGAAACGCTTCCTGACCGCCGCGCGGCATCAGTTTTTCGATTTTCTTTGATGCTGCTTCGGTCCATTCGATATCTAGCTGGATGTTGCTCATGCTGTCCTCCGCACCAGGGTGCGCACGGGTTAGGGGAGTCCGGCTGGGCGCCGGACGGTGCGCGACTGTAGCACACCGTCAGCGAGGCGCCGCGGCTTTGCCGACGGACCATTAGACAACAAAAAAGCCGAAGCCGGCGGTGCCGGCTTCGGCTTTTCACCTTCGCGGCGAGGCCACGGGTGACGGTTGTCGTGCGCTAAAAATCCAGGCTGCGGATTCGTGCGGCGAAGCGGCGCTTACGAACTGGCGGCGTCGGCCTTGGCGGCCTTCTTATGATGCGGAGCCATCTTGTGATGTTTCATCGGCATGGCCGGTGCGCTTTCCATCGCCTGCTGACGGTTTTGCAAATCTTGCGCACGTTGTTCGACGTCGGCGGCCTTGGCCGGATCGGTGCTCATCATGACGCCGTTGTCCTGCGCATAAGCCGCGCCCGTTACGGCACTGAGGGAAACCAGGATCGCCAGGGACACTTTCTTCATCGTTACCTCCGCAGAGTGGTTTATGGACCCGAGTATTTGCCTGTCCAAACGGAAAGACAATGCATTCTAGCCAGCAATATCCGCTCCAGCAGATGGTTTTGTAACTGCAATGACAATTCGTTACATCTTGTTACGTTGCGTCAACACAGGGTGCCCGGGACGATTCCGTTCAAATGCGCACGATTGAAATGCATTGCGGATATGGCAAACATTCGCATCTCTAAATAAAGCGGCGTGTTGTGCCACTCGCGTTTCAAAACCAGCCAATCGCGCGATACACATAAAACTGCGCGATGCCGATCAACTCGTGCAATGCAGTTTCCGCGCTCACCAGATTGTCATAACGCGGGAGTACACCGAGCTGTGCGTGACGAGTGTTCGAGATCATCGGTTGCGGCTCGAGGCCGAAGCGCCGGAAGTCGAGCAGCGCGCGCGGCATGTGATACGCGGACGTGACGAGTATCAAGGTGTCGTAGGGCGATCGGTTGAGAATAGCCGATACGTTGCGGGCGTTTTCGTAGGTGGTGCGGCTGGTGTTTTCCAGCACGATATCCGCGCGCGGCACCTGGTCGCGCAGCAGATAGGGCAGATAGGTATCGGCTTCCGCCGCGCTATGCCGCTGCGGATTGCCGCCGCTGACGATCACCTGGCAGATGGCCGCGCTCCGCTTGCAGGCGGCGTAGTTCTGCGCGCTCACGGCAATGCGCGCCAGGACGTCGCGCGGCGGCACGAGCACATGGTCGTGGTCGTAGCGGGTGCCGCCGCCGAGCAGAATGATCGCGGTGCGCGGTCCGAATCTGACAGGCATCGCGGTCTGTTCGCGCGGCTGCGCGAGGTCCAGCAATGGCGCGGTGAGCCAGCCCGCGGCGAGCAACCAGAACACGGCAATTGCGCCGACGGCAAGGGGGCGGCGGGCGCGTTTCCATAGCACGATTGCTGCAAAAAAAAGCGCTAATAAAGTGAATAGAATCAATTTAAATGGGGTAACGTATGACTTTCGGGATAAATCTACGGGCTTGCTATCGCGCCGCAGCGGTTGCATCGTCGGCTCGTGGACAGAACGCTAACATGCCGTTCAGACGGGGGTTCCGAAAACGAGGCCAGGCAGCACCTGGCGGATTCGGCCGCACCAGATGCAGCCAGATTCCAGCCAAGGGCGGGTGCTGAGCGCGTCACTGGTGGCGCGGTGATGTGTTGGGCATAGATGTGTCATAGCTGCACTTTAAGAAAGAAGTGAGATGACCACGTATTCCAACGAAGCGGTACTTGAAGCGCTGCGGCGGGCGCAATATCGCCAGGTCCCATGGGCCAGAAGGCCGGGTGTTTTCCAATATCTTCGCGCACTGGGTCTGATGGACACCGTTCGTCAGCGCACCGTCGCACCGGCTCCGGGATTTCACGCACCTGTCGATATCGCCGTGCTCACCGAGCGGGGCAGAGCTGAATTCATGCGGCTCGCACACGACGAACGCCTGCTCAGCTGGACCGCACAGCGCATGAACGACTACGTCGTCACCCCTGCCGAAACGCGGCCTGCCGCCGCGCTCGAAGTCCGGCCCTAGCGCCGTAGACAGGGACGCTGACGCTGCTCTCCGGCCGCTTCGCGCGGCTGGAAGTGACGGTATTGTTGCCGCGGTTTTGCTCCTGTTCAAGCCCATCATTTCCATCAGTTCCACGGCGCCGAGGGTTGCCGGGCGGCTTCTGCTCGCGCCCAAAAAAAAAGCCCGTATCGCGAGGATACGGGCGTACCGGATTTACTACTGCCACGCTGTGCTAATGGCATTAAATCAGACTAACGCGATGCCACCTGGTTCCCCAGCGATTCAATTCGTCCGCGAGATCGCGACTTAACGACGTCGCGGCGCATTCTCGCGCGGCATTTCCGGCCGCGCGCGCACATTACTGGCGATATCGCCGCGCAAATCGCCGCGCGGCGCCGGCGGCGTGAAATCACGGCCGCGCGTTTCACCCTGTTGCCAGGCTTCCACGCTGGCCGTTCGTTCCGGCCGCCAGTTCCATCCTTCGGGGCGCTGCTGGGCAAGCGCCGGTACGGCCATTGATGAAATCACAATGCCGCACAGAAGCAGTGACATTGGTTTCATGCTGAGCTCCCGTCAAGCCGATCGATTCAAGGCCTGTTTGCATATCCATAAGGTATGCCGGGTTGCGAAAGCACGCTGTAAGTAATAGTAAATGGATGTTTCATCCGCAACAAACGCGCGGCTTCAGCGGTCTGAAGTCGCGCGATATCAAGCTGAGCCTGGCGGGAGGGGACGACTGTGGTGGGCGCGCCGAAGGCGGTGCCCATAACCGGATCCGGCGGGCGTCGACGCGGACGCACGGCGGCCCAGATATACGCCGGGCGCCCGCAGGCGCCCGGAGGCAAAACAATTCGCGTCAGGCCATCTTGACCGGCGCGCGCCACGATTCCGGATTAGTCCAGAACGCGCCACGCAGACGATCACGGCTCGGCGGTGCCGGCGGCTTCGCGGCGGTCGCGCCAATGCGGCCGCGCAGCGAAACTTCACGACCGCTCGTGTTGAGTCGCTTAACTATTTCGGCGAGCGTACCATCGGCCTGCCACTCGTCGAAACGGCGGCGGCAGGTCGGCGGCGACGGATAGCGGCCCGGCAGCTTGGACCAGCCTTCGCCCGTCGACAGCACCCACAGCACGGCATTGACCACCGCGCGGGCTTCCACGCGTGGCCGACCGCGCCGTTCGCTGCGTGCGGGCTCCGCACAGAACAAAGCCTCGACCAGCGCCCACTCGTTGTCTCTCAAATCGTCGAACAGCATCATGTTTCACCTCAGCGAAGCTAACTCCGGTGCGCTGCCCCGCGCCGCGCACTCTCCATGCACTCGATAGGCGAGTGCCAAGGGGGGTCGGGCTTGCCACGGTCTGCTATGCAGTCAGAAGTCATGGCGCCGACCCTGTGTGCATGTAAATGCAGGAAGTGTGCCAAGTTGAGTCCGACCGCCTGAAAGCCCAGTGACAGCGGGCCAGCGCGGGCGCTAGCTAGGGGCGTATAAGAATCCAAAAAACCCATCCCGCAAATCAGGACAATCACCAATCTTGTGCAATCAGGCCCGTCCAGCGTGCGTTTGCGCCTTATTGCTGCATTGCAGCGATGTGCTTAAAAGCGAGTAAGGAGAGCGGTTTCGCCATACAATGCGCATTAAAGGACGAAATTGATGAGGTCGGTAAATGAATGTGACGCTGCGGCAACTAAGGGTTTTCATTGAGGTCGCGCGCTTGCAAAGCTTCAGCCGGGCAGGGGATGAGATCGGTCTGACGCAGTCGGCGGTCAGTCGTTGTGTGCGTGAACTGGAGGGCGAGATCGGCCTGAAGCTGATCGACCGGACGACGCGCGAGGTGCAGTTGACGGACGTCGGCGGCAATCTGGTGTCGAGCGTGTCGCGGCTGTTGACGGATCTGGACGACGCGCTGCGCGAGATTCGCGAAATCGGCGAACAGCGGCGCGGCCGCGTGGTGGTGGCCGCCAGCCCGACGGTCGCGTGCCGCCTGATGCCCGGCGTGGTGGCGGCTTGCGGGCGGCAGTTTCCTTACGTCACGCTGGGTTTGCGTGACGACGTGCAAAGCGACGTGGTGCGCAAGGTCAAGTCGGGCGAGGTCGATTTCGGGGTGATCATCGGTCCTTTCTCCGCCGACGATCTGCTCAGCGAGTCGCTGATGACCGATTCGTTCTGCGTCGTGTCGCGCGACGATCATCCGCTGGCGCTGAAAACAAAGGTGGCGTGGACCGACCTCGAGGGCCAGCAGCTCGTCATGCTCGATTACGCGTCGGGCAGCCGGCCGATCATCGACGCCGTGATGCAGGAATACGGCGTAAGCGCCACGGTGGTGCAGGAGCTGGGGCATTCCGCGACCGTTTTTGGGCTGGTCGAGGCGGGCGTCGGCGTCAGCGTGCTGCCGTGGTTGGCGTTGCCGCTGCCGGCGGGGGCGTCGCTGGTGGCGCGGCCGCTGGTGCCGCGCGCCGAGCGGACGGTCGAACTGGTGCGGCGACGCGATCGCTCGCTGTCGCCGGCGGCGGAGGCGGTGTGGGGGCTGATCCGCGAACTGCCGGCGCGGGCGGAGGATTTGGGGTGAGGGGGCAGCCGGCTTCGCCGTTCCCTGAACAGCCCTCGCGCTAAACTATCGCCGGTGCTGAATTTCAGCCTTTATCCTCCACCATCTGTCTGTGTCTGGAAGTCTCGATGAGCGAATCGGATCTGCCTGTGCCCTCCGTCCCCAATGCGCGCGACGCCGTACGCTCACTGCGTCCTTCGCAGATCCGCGAAGTCGCCAATGCCGGTTTCGGCGTCGACGACGTGTTGCCTTTCTGGTTCGGCGAATCCGACCGGGTCACACCGGCCTTCATTCGCGACGCCGCCAGCGCCGCGCTGGCCGCCGGCGCGACGTTCTACACGCACAACCTCGGCATCGCGCCGCTGCGCGCGGCGCTCGCGGAGTATGTCGGCGAACTGCACGGCCCGACATCGGCCGATCACATCGCGGTCACGAGTGCGGGCGTCAACGCGCTGATGCTCGCGGCGCAGCTGGTGGTGGGCGCGGGCGACCGCGTCGTCGCGGTGACGCCGCTGTGGCCGAATCTGGTCGAGATTCCGAAGATTCTCGGCGCGCAGGTGGAAACCGTGGCGCTCGGTTATGGCGAACACGGCTGGCAACTCGACATGGCGCAGTTGCTCGCGGCGCTGACGCCGGACACGAAGATGCTGCTGGTCAATTCGCCGAACAATCCGACTGGCTGGGTGATGAGCCGCGACGAGCAGCGCACCGTGCTGGCGCATTGCCGGCGCCACGGCATCTGGATCGTCGCGGATGAGGTCTACGAGCGGCTGTACTACGCGGCCGTGGACGTCAGCGGCTCCGCTATCGTCGCGGGCGCGCCGCAATCGCGCACCGCGCCGTCGTTTCTCGATCTGGCCTCGCGCGACGAACGCGTGATCTGCGTGAACTCGTTTTCGAAGGCATGGCTGATGACTGGCTGGCGGCTCGGGTGGATTGTCGCGCCGGCCGCGTTAATGGACGACCTGGGTAAGCTGGTTGAATACAACACGTCGTGCGCGCCGGCTTTCGTGCAGCAGGCGGGCATCGCCGCCGTTCAGCAGGGTGAGCGTTTTACGCAGGAGCTGGTGCTCGATCTGAAGGCGTCGCGCGACCATCTGGTGCGCGCGCTCTCGGGCATTCCGGGCGTCGACGTCAAGGCGCCGCCCGGCGCGATGTACCTGTTTTTCTCGATGCCGGGCGCGACCCGCAGCCTCGAGCTCTGTAAAGCGATGGTGCGCGAAGTCGGTCTCGGCGTGGCGCCGGGCAGCGCGTTCGGGCCGCAGGGCGAAGGGTTCGTGCGCTGGTGCTATGCGTGCGACACGGCGCGGCTGGACGCGGGTGTCGAGCGTCTCAAGCGTTTCCTCGCACAACACGGCGCTGCGGGTTAAGTGGCTTGAGCGAATGGCGGAAAAGGGCGAGACGGGACCCGTTTGAACGGGATTGACCAAGAAAACTCTGTTTTTTGTCCAATTACTCCCGTTTTTTCTCAAAAGCATGTCCGCCAACGTCTTGCTGGAAAATGCGCCGGGGATTTCGTCTTTACGCACTGATTGTTTTTGCGTAATATGGCGCTCAGTCACGCGGTTCCTTTCAGGAATTTCGCTGCTCCGTCCGGCTGGGTTTGGCTCGATAGTCTGTTTCGCCACCCCCCGGTGCGTGCTCCCATCAATATGACCGATCAGAATCGGGCGAGCGCGTCTTCAGTTCCAAATCGTCTGTTTGATCCGGTTCTTTGACCACAGGGTCTGACCTAGCTGCATGAATACCCAAGAGGCGAAGATCGTCCTCGAGACTGCCTTGATCTGCGCGCAGGAGCCATTAAAGCTCGGCGAGTTGCGCAAGCTCTTTGCCGACGGCGTGTCGGCAGACACCGTTCGAACTTTGCTCGAAGACCTCAGGCACGACTGGTCTGGGCGCGGTGTGGAGCTGGTCGGGCTGGCGTCGGGCTGGCGATTTCAAAGCAAGCCCGCGATGCGCTCGTATCTGGATCGTTTGCATCCTGAGAAACCGCCGAAATATTCGCGCGCGGTGCTCGAAACGCTCGCGATCATTGCCTACCGGCAACCGGTCACGCGTGGCGACATCGAAGAAATTCGCGGCGTGACGGTGAATACGCAGGTCGTCAAGCAACTCGAGGATCGCAACTGGATCGAAGTGATTGGTCATCGTGACGTGCCGGGACGACCGGCGCTGTACGCGACCACGCGTCAGTTTCTCGACGACCTCGGCCTGAAGGCGCTCGACGAATTGCCGCCACTGGCCGATCCGTCGGCACAGTTGAACGCGGATCTGCTTGGCCAGCACGCAATCGAGTTTGCCGACATCGGAACCGCTGCGCAGGCTTCGGTCGAAGATGAAGAGGCTGCACCAGACGCGGCGATGGAATCCGGCGCTAGCGAGGCAGAAGTCATTGCCGATGAATCGCTTGATGCGATTACCGCAGGCGAAGATCAGGATATCCCGCAAGCAGCAGGTGAGGCGCCGCTGTCGGACGCTGGCACGGACGGTTCCGCGCCCACGCCGGAAACGCATCCGGCTGCCGCGAGCGTTCAGGCCGCGCAAGAACATGCCGAAGAAACGGCAAACGTTGAACCGCAGACCGGCGTCGCCGAGTCCGCACAGCATCACGATCCGGTCTCCCAGGCCGATCCGGCAATACCCGCGCACGACTCGGGCGTACTCCGCGATACGGAGCACGCCGCCGAGCCGAACCCGACCACGGCGGCGCACGACGATTCTGAGGATCGTCGCGATGCCGCACAGGACGCAGGCATTCTGACCGACGACGAACCCGAGTCGCGCAGCGCTTGACGTAACCGAACTTTTTTTGCCACGCCCGCAATGGGCGTGCGCGACCTGACATTTTGAGGTTGTTTTGACACATACCCACGACACCGATTCGTCCGAATCCGACCGCGCCGTGCCGTCGGCGCGTGCTGACGAAACGCGCAACAAGCAAGCGTCGGCTGCCGAGGGCGAACGCCCTGCGCAGACCGCGGAAGCAGACGGCGAAGACCGTCCGCGCCGCGGCCTGCGCCGCGGCCCGCGCAGCCTGATTGCGCGCCGCCGCGCCGGAGCAAAGACGAAGGGCGCCGAAGGCGCAGCCGCGCAAGGCGCGCCGGTCGTCACCGAAACGCCGCCGGATGGCGAAGTCGTCGCGCAAGTGCGGATGCCGCGCAAGGATGCGGGCGCGAAGGGTCAGGGGCCGCGCCGCAACGCGACCGCTGGCGCGAAGCGTGAAGGTGGTCAGCGCGATGGCGCGCCTCGTGAAGGCCAGCGTGAGCGTCAACCGCGTGAAGGTGGTCAGCGTCAGGGGCGCCGCGGCGCCGAGGCGCCGGTAGCGGCGGCTGCAGCGCCGGAAGCCGGTCAGGACGATCTGTTCTCGTACGTCACGTCGCCGGCTTTCGACGCGGATAACGGCACGACCGGCGGCGCGCCCGCGCCGATGGTGCGCCGTGGCAAGCCTGCTGCGCCCAAGCGCGTGCTGGCCGCCGACGACGACGCGCCCAAGCTGCACAAGGTGTTGGCCGAAGCCGGCATGGGCTCGCGTCGCGATATGGAAGAGTTGATCGTTGCCGGCCGGGTGTCGGTGAACGGCGAGCCGGCTCACATCGGCCAACGCATCATGCCGACCGACCAGGTCCGCATCAATGGCAAGCCGGTCAAGCGCAAGCTGGCCAACAAACCGCCGCGCGTGCTGCTGTATCACAAACCGGCTGGCGAAATCGTCAGTCATGCCGACCCGGAAGGCCGTGCGTCGGTGTTCGATAGCCTGCCGCCGATGAAAACCGCCAAGTGGCTCGCGGTCGGCCGTCTCGACTTCAATACCGAAGGTCTGCTGATGCTGACCACGTCCGGCGACCTCGCGAACCGTTTCATGCATCCGCGTTATAGCGTCGAGCGTGAATACGCGGTGCGCGTGGTCGGTGAGCTGGCCGAAGGCATGCGTCAGAAGCTGCTGCACGGCGTCGAACTGGAGGACGGTCCGGCGAGTTTCCTGCGCATCCGCGACGGCGGCGGCGAGGGCACCAATCATTGGTATCACGTCGCGCTCGCCGAAGGGCGTAACCGCGAAGTGCGTCGCATGTTCGAAGCGGCCGGCCTGATGGTTAGCCGCCTGATTCGCACGCGTCACGGCGCGATTTCGCTGCCGAAGGGCCTGAAGCGCGGTCGTTGGGAAGAGCTCGAAGACAATCAGGTGCGTGCGCTGATGGCGTCGGTTGGCCTGAAGGCGCCGTCGGAAGAACGCGGCAGCCGCAGTTCGGCGCCGGAGCGCAAGCAGCCAGATCCGATGCAAACGTCGATGGGCTTTATCAACCGTGAACCCGTGCTGATGTCGCATGGCCGTTTCGATCAGCAGCAGCCGCGCGGTCAAGGCCGGCGCGGTGCGGCAGGCGGCGGCTTCGGCGGTGGCGCAGGCGGTGGCGGTGGGGCCGGCGGCGCGGGTGGTGGTTACGGCAATCGCGGCACGGGCCGTAGCGCCGGTGGCTTCGCTGGTCCGATGGGCGGCGGCGCGGCCGGTCCGCGTGGCGGTCGCGATATCGACGGCAATCGCGCGCCGTCGGGCAATGGCAATCGTGCGGCGGGTGGCGGCAAGCGCACTAGCGGCACAGGCGCCAATCCCGGCAGCGGCGGCGGTCGCGGGCCGGGCGCCAACCGTGGCGGCAATGGCAACCGCGCGGGAAGCGGCAACGCTAATCCGGGCGGCGGCGCCAACCGTAGCGGCGGCGCACCGCGCGGCCGCACACGCGGGCGTTAAGCAGCCTTGGTGAGGTCTTGAGCGGTATAACGGAGTAAGTTGTTAGTTTTTCAAGCACCCGTTAAACAACCGTCAAGGCCTCTCTGACAGCAGAAAATCTATCGGTAACGGCCGGCCGCCAATCGTTCTTCAGCGATTGTCACAAGGCCGCCGTCAAAATCGATCGATCAGTCTCGCCGGTTTCATGCAACGCATAAAACCGCGCTACCGATAAAAGTAGGGGCAGGTTTCTTTTCCTCACACTGTCCGGCGCGGGCGGGCCGCGGCGCAAGTCGCCTTGCAAAAGCCCCGCAATGCCGTCATATCCCCGAAAGATTCCCATGAAATCAAGCGGAAATGCGCTTCACGCGGCGTTCTGCGGTTTGCGTTTGTCCCGAAAAATGGCTACAATCGCGGAGTCGCTGGGCGTGCGGCTTTTTATGTGCGGCTCAGGTGCGACCACCGGCAATAAGATGATGGGCGTTTAGCCCATTTTTTTTTGCCGCTCAGTTCATCGTGGTTCGGCATCTCGGGTAGCACGAACGTGCGCCAGCTTGGCGCGCGGCCCGCATTGGTTGTTTGCAAAACAAGCGGCAGGCTCGCTGCGCGAACATCTAAGAGGGCATTGTGCAACTGACGGAACTGATTGAAACCACGGTCGTGGGACTCGGCTACGAGCTCGTCGATCTCGAGCGCACCGGGCGCGGCATGTTGTGTATCTATATCGACCAGCCGGCCGGCATCGGGATTGAAGACTGCGAGAAAGTCACGCGTCAGCTCCAGCACGTTCTGACGGTCGAAAATATCGATTACGAGCGGCTTGAAGTGTCGTCGCCGGGTCTCGATCGCCCGCTTAAGAAGCTAGCGGATTTCGAACGCTTCGCAGGCAGCGAAGTGGTAATCACATTGAAAAAGCCATTGGACGGACGGAAATCGTACCGGGGCATCCTGCATGCTCCGCAAGGCGAAACGATCGGTCTGGAATTTGAAGGGAAGGAAGGCGCCGCGATGCTCGATTTCACGCTCGCGGACATGGACAAAGCACGCCTCGTTCCGAAAGTTGACTTTAGGAGCCGCAAACAATGAGTCGCGAAGTGTTGATGCTGGTGGATGCGCTGGCACGCGAGAAGAACGTCGATAAAGACGTGGTATATGCCGCGCTCGAAGCGGCTCTCGCTTCGGCCTCCAAGAAACTCTTCGAAGAAGATGCGGATATCCGCGTCCAGATCGACCGTGAAAGCGGCGAGCACGAAACGTTTCGCCGCTGGAAGGTCGTGCCGGACGAAGCCGGTTTGCAGGAACCGGATCAGGAAATCCTGTTGTTCGAAGCACGCGAACAGCAACCCGAAATTCAGCTCGACGAATACATCGAAGAACCGGTGCCGTCGATCGAATTCGGTCGTATCGGCGCGCAGGCCGCCAAGCAGGTGATCCTGCAGAAGGTGCGCGACGCTGAACGCGAGCAGATCCTGAACGACTTCCTCGAGCGCGGCGAGCACATCATGACCGGCTCGGTGAAGCGTCTCGACAAGGGCAACTTCATCGTCGAAACCGGCCGTGTCGAAGCGCTGCTGCGCCGCGACCAGCTGATTCCGAAGGAAAACCTGCGCGTGGGCGACCGTGTGCGTGCCTACATCGCGAAGGTCGATCGCACCGCGCGCGGTCCGCAGATCGAACTGTCGCGTACGGCGCCCGAATTCCTGATGAAGCTGTTCGAAATGGAAGTGCCGGAAATCGAACAGGGCTTGCTGGAAATCAAGGCGGCGGCCCGCGATCCTGGCGTGCGCGCCAAGATCGGCGTGGTCGCGTACGACAAGCGTATCGATCCGATCGGCACGTGCGTCGGTATTCGCGGTTCGCGCGTGCAGGCTGTGCGTAACGAGCTCGGTGGCGAAAACGTCGACATCGTGCTATGGTCGGAAGATCCCGCCCAGTTTGTGATCGGCGCCCTCGCGCCGGCAGCCGTCCAGTCGATCGTCGTCGATGAAGAAAAGCATTCGATGGACGTCGTCGTAGACGAAAACGAACTGGCGGTCGCGATCGGCCGCAGCGGCCAGAACGTGCGTCTTGCCAGCGAACTCACCGGCTGGCAAATCAACATCATGACGCCGGACGAATCCGCGCAAAAGCAGAATCAGGAACGCGGCGTACTGCGTGACCTGTTCATGGCGCGTCTCGATGTCGACGAAGAAGTCGCCGACATCCTGATCGACGAAGGCTTCACGAGCCTCGAAGAGATTGCCTACGTGCCGCTCAACGAAATGCTTGAAATCGAAGCATTCGACGAAGACACCGTTCACGAACTGCGTAACCGCTCGCGCGACGCGTTGCTGACGCAGGCTATCGCGAATGAAGAAAAGGTCGAAAATGTAGCGCTCGACCTGAAGAGCCTGGACGGCATGGACGCCGACCTGCTCGCGAAGCTGGCTGAACACCAGATCCAGACGCGCGACGAACTCGCCGAACTGGCTGTGGATGAACTGGTCGAGATGACCGGGATGGAAGAGGATGCCGCTAAGGCGTTGATCATGAAAGCACGTGAACACTGGTTCCAGTGAGAAATGACCATGGCGCACTAAATTGAACGCGGCCGTCAGGCCGCATGACCCGATGCTAACCGCAAGGAATCGGTCCTTGCATTAAGAGGAATGAATGGCGAGTAACAACGTAGCCCAATTTGCCGCGGAACTGAAAATGCCTGCAGGCGTGCTGCTTGAGCAGCTGCAGGCGGCTGGCGTCACCAAGGCGAGCGAAGCCGACTCTTTGTCCGAAACGGACAAAGCGCGTCTGCTCGACCACTTGCGCAAGTCTCACGGCTCGACTGATGCAGACAAGCGCAAGATCACGCTGACGAAACGGCATACGTCGGAGATCAAGCAGTCCGATGCGACGGGCAAAGCTCGCACCATTCAGGTCGAGGTGCGTAAGAAGCGCACTTTCGTCCGCCGCGACGAAGCCGCCGGTGAAGGCGGGGATGCATCGAATCATGTGGCCGAAGATGTCGAGGTCGAAGTTGACGATCTCGAACTGCAGCGTCGTGAAGAGGAAGCTCGTCACGAAGCTGAGCTGCTCGAAAAGCAGGCTCAGGAGCTGAAGGCGCGTCAGGAACAACTCGAACGCGAAGAAGCCGAACGTCAGGCGCGTGAGCAGGCTGCAGAAGCCGAGCGCCGCCGTGCGGAAGAAGACGCGGCGAAGAAGCGCGCAGCGGCTGCGGCCGAGGCGGCAGCCCGCGAGAAGACTCAGCAGCCGGCAACGCAAGCTGCGCAGCCGGTGACGGCCAAGGCCGAGCCGGTCGCTGCCAAGGCGGCTGAGCCGGTGGTCGCGAAGGAAAGCGAGCAGGACGACGAACGCGCCGCGGCAGAACGCGCAGCGCAACGCGAAGCCGCGAAGAAGGCCGAAGACGCAGCGCGTCAGGCAGCCGACAAAGCGCGCGCCGAGCAGGAAGAAATCGCCAAGCGCCGTGCTGCGGCAGAAGCCGAAGCACGTGCGATTCGCGAAATGATGAACACGCCGCGCAAGGCTCAGGTCAAGGCGCCGGAACCGGCACCGAAGCCCGCTGAGCCGGCCAAGGCTGTGGAAGCCAAGGGCACGCTGCACAAGCCGGCACGTCCGGCGGGTGAAGCGCCGGCACGTCCGGCTGCCAAGAAGCCGGCCGCTGCGGCTCCGGCTGCTACGACTACGCCGGCTGCCGGCGACAAGAAGAAGCCGGGTGGCGGTAAGGGCGGCTGGCAGGACGACGCAGCCAAGCGCCGCGGTATCAAGACGCGCGGCGATACGAGCGGCGGCGTCGATCGCGGCTGGCGCGGTGGCCCGAAGGGTCGCGGCAAGCATCAGGACCAGAACACCACGTTCCAGGCGCCGACCGAACCGATCGTGCGTGAAGTGCACGTGCCGGAAACCATCACGGTCGCCGACTTGGCGCACAAGATGGCGGTGAAGGCGTCGGAAGTCATCAAGTCGATGATGAAGCTCGGCCAGATGGTCACGATCAACCAGATGCTGGACCAGGAAACGGCGATGATCATCGTCGAGGAACTGGGTCACCACGCGGTTGCGGCCAAGCTGGACGATCCGGAAGCCATGCTGGTCGAAGGCGAAATTTCGGATGCGGAAGCATTGCCGCGTCCGCCGGTCGTCACGGTCATGGGTCACGTCGACCATGGCAAGACCTCGCTGCTCGACTACATCCGCCGCGCAAAGGTTGCAGCGGGTGAAGCAGGTGGGATCACGCAGCACATCGGCGCGTACCATGTGGAAACGCCGCGCGGCGTGATCACGTTCCTCGACACGCCGGGTCACGAGGCCTTCACGGCCATGCGTGCCCGCGGTGCGAAGGCAACCGACATTGTGATTCTGGTGGTCGCAGCCGACGACGGCGTGATGCCGCAAACGAAGGAAGCGATCGCCCACGCGAAGGCAGGCGGCGTGCCGCTCGTCGTCGCGATCAACAAGATCGACAAGCCGGATGCGAATCTGGAACGCGTGAAGCAGGAACTCGTCGCCGAAGGCGTCGTGCCGGAAGAGTACGGTGGCGAATCGCCGTTCGTGCCGGTGTCGGCCAAGACGGGCGCGGGCATCGACGATCTGCTCGAACAAGTGCTGCTGCAAGCCGAAGTGCTGGAATTGACGGCACCGGTCGAAGCACCGGCCAAGGGTCTTGTCATCGAAGCGAAGCTCGACAAGGGTAAGGGTCCGGTTGCAACGATCCTGGTCCAGTCGGGTACGCTGAACCGCGGCGATGTGGTGCTGGCAGGTAGCGCTTACGGTCGTGTGCGAGCCATGCTCGACGAAACCGGCAAGCCAACCAAGTCGGCGGGTCCGTCGATCCCGGTCGAAATTCAGGGTTTGTCGGAAGTCCCGCAGGCTGGCGAAGAAGTCATCGTCATGCCGGACGACCGTAAGGCACGTGAAGTCGCGCTGTTCCGTCAAGGCAAGTTCCGCGATGTCAAGCTGGCCAAGCAACAGGCCGCGAAGCTCGAGAACATGCTGGAACAGATGACCGAAGGCGAAGTGGCGTACATGCCGCTCATCGTCAAGGCCGACGTGCAAGGTTCGCAGGAAGCGTTGGTGCAGTCGCTGCTCAAACTGTCCACGGACGAAGTGCGCGTACAGATCGTGCACGGCGCCGTGGGTGGCATCAGCGAGTCGGACGTCAATCTGGCAACGGCATCGAAGGCGGTCATCATCGGCTTCAACACCCGTGCGGATGCGCAGGCTCGCAAGCTGGCGGAATCCAACGGTGTCGATATTCGCTACTACAACATCATCTATGACGCAGTAGATGACGTGAAGGCCGCGATGTCGGGCATGCTGGCGCCGGAGAAGCGCGAAATCATCACCGGTACGGTCGAAGTGCGTCAGGTCTTCAAGGTACCGAAGATCGGCGCGGTGGCAGGCTGTATGGTCACGGACGGTTTCGTCAAGCGCTCGTCGTCGGTGCGCGTGCTGCGCAACAACGTCGTCATCTTCACGGGCGAACTCGACTCGCTCAAGCGCTTCAAGGACGACGTCAAGGAAGTCCGTCAGGGCTTCGAGTGCGGTATGTCGATCAAGAACTTCAATGATATCGTCGAAGGCGATCAGTTCGAAGTCTTCGAGATCACCGAAGTCGCGCGTACGCTGTAATTCACGCGGCACGGCTCAACGGGCGGAGCGGGCTTTAACGCCCGCTCCGCCCGTTGGTTTTTGGGCCCGCCGTTTCGCGCAGGCGGTCTGACTTGTCGTGAATAGCATGGAGCCGCTCAGGCGTCGCTCCACGAACCATCGGCAGGCCGCAGCTGCGCGACCCACTTTTTTGCATCCGCCTAAGCGGATCACATAACACCATGCCTAAAAAACGTACTTCTCCCAATCGCAACGTGCAGATCGCCGATCAGATCCAGCGCGATCTGTCCGTTCTGCTGCGCGAGGTCAAAGATCCGCGTATCGGTATCGTCACGATTCAAAGTGTCGAACTGACGCCGGATTATGCGCACGCCAAGATCTATTTCACGACGTTGACCGGCGACCCGCAACAGACGCTCGAAGCGCTCACGCATGCGGCCGGTCATCTGCACAATCAGCTGTTCAAACTTCTGCATATCCATACGGTGCCGACGCTGCATTTCCACTACGACCAGACGATCGAGCGGGCTGTCGAGATGTCGAAGCTGATCGACGAAGCCAACGCCAGTCGCGCGAAAGAAGACTGAGTGCGCTGTGAGTTGCGGCTTAGGCTGCTTACGGCGCCGAAGCCGAAGCCGAAAGCATCAGCCCACGCCGCACCCAGCGTCGTTTTCCGTATCCATCGAAGACTCCGTCTTTCTGACATGACCGCACCTCAACGTCCCCGCGTGCCGCGTCGCGTGCTCGACGGCGTGCTGCTGCTCGACAAGCCGCTCGGCCTGTCGAGCAACGACGCGCTGATTCGCGCGAAGCGTCTCTATCTGGCGAAAAAGGCGGGCCATACCGGCACGCTCGATCCGCTCGCCACTGGTTTGCTGCCGTTGTGTTTCGGCGAAGCCACCAAGTTCTCGCAGGACCTGCTCGAAGCCGACAAGACCTACGAGGCCACCATGCGCCTCGGTATTCGCACGACCACCGGCGACGCCGAAGGCGAAGCGATCGACACGCGCGCCGTGACGTGCGACGAGGCCGCGGTTCAGGCGGCCATGAGCCGTTTTCTCGGCGAGATCACCCAGATTCCGCCGATGTATTCGGCGCTCAAGCGCGACGGCAAACCGTTGTACGAATATGCGCGCGCCGGCCAGACAGTCGAGCGGGAAGGGCGGCAGGTGACGATCCTCAAGCTCGAGCTGCTCGCATGCGCGCTGCCTGATGTGACGTTTCGCGTGACCTGCACCAAAGGAACGTACGTGCGTACGCTGGCCGAAGATATCGGCGAAGCGTTGGGTTGCGGCGCGCATCTGGTCGCGTTGCGGCGTACGGGTGTGGGTGCGCTGACGCTGGAGAATTCGGTGACGCTCGACGCGTTGTCCGACGCCACGGAAGCCGAGCGTGACGCGTGGCTGCAGCCGGTGGATGCGTTGTTGTCGACGTTCCCGTCCGTCGAGCTGAACGAAGACGCGACGCGCCGCTTTTTGCACGGTCAGCGGCTGAAGCTGTCCGAGTTGAGCATTAGCAGCGACGCAGCGAATGCGCCGCGCGTCAGAGTGTATGCAGCGGAAGGCCGTCTGCTTGGCGTCGCGAAGCCGGGTGAGGGTGTGCTGGCGCCCGAACGGCTGGTGGTCACCGCGCAGAGTTAAGCCGCTCGCTGACCGCAGCAACCAGACATACGCGCCGCAAATAAAAAGGCGGGACCGCTACCAGGCGGTCCCGCCTTTTTTCACATCGGGTTACGTCGTCTCTACAGCGCAGTAACCAACCCGAATCTCAATGCGCCGCCGCGGCCGCGGCACCCGCATCGCCACCCGCACGTTCCGGCCGCGCCATCCAGATCAGCGCGATCAGCGCGACGAAAATCCCCGCCGACACGAAGAACAGATCGTTCACGCCCAACTGCGCGGCCTGCTGCGTGGCCATCGAATTGAACAGACCATACGCTTGCGGCTGACTGAAACCGGCCGCGCCCATCTGCCGGATCGACTGATCGAACACCGGGTTATAGGCGCTCGCCTGCTCGGCCAGTTGCGCGTGATGCATGATCGTGCGGTGATCCCAAGCGGTCTGGAAGATCGAGGTGCCGATGCCGCCGCACATGATCCGCACGAAATTCGACAGACCCGACGCCGCCGGAATCCGGTTGCCCGGCAAGCCCGACAGCGTGATCGACACCAGCGGGATGAAGAACCCGGCCATGCCGATCCCCTGAATCAACGTGGGCACCAGCAGCGAATAAGTATCGACGCCGGTCGTATAGCGCGAGCGCATCCAGAAACACAGCGCGAACACGAGGAACGACAGCGTCGCGATATAACGCGGATCGGTGCGCGGCAACACCTTGCCGGTAATCGGCGACAGCAGCACCGCGAACACGCCGACCGGCGCCATCACAAGACCTGCTTCGGTGGCGGTGTAGCCGATATCGGTTTGCAGCCACAACGGCAGCAACACGAGGTTGCCGAAATAAAGCCCGTATCCGATCGACAGCGCGATCGTGCCGCTCGTGAAATTGCGCCGGCTGAACAGCGAAAGATCGACCACCGGATGCTCGGCCGTCAATTCCCACACGATAAAGAACGCGAGCGAGATCACTGCGGTGAGCCCCAGCACGACGACGGTCGTCGACGAGAACCAGTCGAGATCCTTGCCCTTGTCCAGCATGACCTGCAGCGAGCCGACCCAGAGGATCAGCAGGCCGAGACCGACGCCGTCGATCGGTGCTTTTCTGATCTCCGAATCGCGGTTGCGGAAAATCATCCACGTTGCCCCGGCGGCAATCGCGCCGACCGGAATGTTGACGTAGAAAATCCACGGCCACGAAATGTTGTCCGAGATCCAGCCGCCGAGAATCGGCCCGGCCACCGGCGCGATCAGTGTGGTCATCGCCCACATCGATAAAGCCATCGGCGCCTTGGCGCGTGGATAGCTGGCGAGCAGCAGCGTTTGCGACAGCGGAATCATCGGGCCGGCCACCGCGCCTTGCAGCACGCGCGAGGCGAGCAGGAACGGCAGCGTCGGCGCGAGGCCGCACAGCCACGACGAGATCACGAACAGAATGATCGACGCCATGAACAGCCGCACCTGGCCGAACCGCTGGGTGAGCCAGCCGGTCAGCGGCACGGAGATCGCGTTGGCGACCGCGAACGACGTAATCACCCACGTGCCCTGGTCGGACGACACGCCGAGGTCGCCCGAAATGGACGGAATCGACACGTTGGCGATCGACGTGTCGAGCACGTTCATGAACACGGCAAGCGACACCGCGATGGTGCCGATCACCAGTTGCGCGCCCTCGAGCGGCGGGTGAGGGACTTGCGCCTGAGCCTGAGCCATTAAAAAAACCTTGTATGAATCGTCGCGCCGCTTACATCAGTTTCGCAGCGGGCTTGGCCGGGGCCGCCGCGGCTGCCTGAGCCGGCTTCGGCGTGCCGCCGTTCGGGCCGGCGTTTTCCGCAATGATGCGGGCGATTTCCGCATCGGCCTGATCGCCGTACTTCTCGAACACGTTGGTCTGGTAGACCGTGTTCGGCGCTTCGCCGAGCTGGCCGCCGCTCTGGTCCTTGATGCTGACGTCGGCTTGCATCGACAGGCCGATCCGCAGCGGATGCTTTTCAAGTTCCTGCGGGTCGAGCGCGATCCGCACCGGCAGACGCTGCACCACCTTGATCCAGTTGCCGGTGGCGTTCTGCGCGGGCAGCAGCGAGAACGCCGAACCCGTACCCGCCGAGAAGCCGACCACCTTGCCGTGGTACACGACCGACGAACCGTACACGTCGGCCGTCAGTTCGACCGGCTGGCCGATGTGCATGTACTTCAGTTGCACTTCCTTGAAGTTCGCATCGACCCACACGCCGCCGAGCGGCACGATCGCCATCAGCGGAGTGCCCGGCGAAACGCGTTGGCCGACCTGCACCGAACGTTTCGCGACGTAGCCCGTGACCGGCGCCGGCAGGTTGTTACGCGCGTTGTTCAGGTACGCGTCGCGCACCTTCGCGGCGGCCGCCTGTACGTTCGGGTGATTCGCGATCGTGGTGTTGGCGGTCAGCGCGCGATTCGACGCCAGTTGTTGCTGGGCGGCGTCGACGGAGGCTTGCGCGCTCTTCACGGCGTCGCGGGCGTGCGAGATTTCTTCCAGCGACACCGCGCCGGTCTGCGCGACGGCCAGACGGCGCTTCAGGTCGTCCTGAGCGCGCGACAGATCGGACTGGCGCTGGGCGACTTGCGCTTCGTACTGGTTGTCGTCGGCGAACAGGCCGCGCACCTGGCGTACCGTTTGCGCCAGATTCGCTTCAGCCTGTTCCAGCGCGACGCGCGCGTCGGCCGGATCGAGCACGACCAGCGGATCGCCGGCCTTGACGGTTTGCGTGTCGTCCGCGTTCACGGCGACCACGGTGCCGGTGACCTGCGGCGTGATCTGCACCACGTTGCCGTTCACGTAGGCGTCGTCGGTGTCTTCGTGGAAGCGCGCGACGAGGAAGTAGTAAAGGCCGTAGGCGATCGCGGCGATCAGGATCACGATGACGAGCAGCGTCATCATGCGCTTGCGTTTGCCGTTGTTCGCCGGTTGGGCCGGTTGGGGGTTAGCCGCGGGCTGCTGGGGGGTGCTCATTGATGTGCTCCGGGTTCTCTTGAACGTCGTCGTTTATTCGGATGTTCTGCGTGTTCGGTGTGGCTTCGTGCGCTGCGTTCAGTTTGCCGCGGCGGTCGCGGCGGTGGCCGATGCCGGGGCATCGGTCGGCACCACGAGGCCGGTTTGCGTCGCGTCGAAACCGCCGCCGAGCGCCTTGATGAGGCCGATCTGCATATCGCGGCGGCGCATCTTCAGGCTGGTGACCGTCTGTTCGGCGGCGAGGCGATTCTGGTCGGCGGTCAGCACCTGCAACTGCGGCGACAGCCCGGCCTTGTAGCGGATCACGGCCAGCTGGTACGCCTTGGTCGACGCGTCGAGCGCGCGCTGGGCGTCGCCGGACTGCTGGTCGATCGAACGGATCGACGAGACTTGCGTCGCGACGTCCGACAGCGCGCTGATCAGCGTCTGGTTGTAGTTCGCCACGTCCAGATCGAAATCGGCGAAGCGGCCCTTCAACTGCGAGCGCAGCGCGCCGGCGTCGAAGATCGGCAGATGGATCGCCGGGCCGAGTTGCATCTGACGGCTGCCGGATTTGAGGAAGCGGCCCCAGCCGAACGCGTCGAAGCCGACGCCGGCCGCGAGATTCACGTCCGGGAAGAATTCGGCCTTGGCTTCCTTCACGTCGTGCATCGCGGCTTCTACTTGCCAGCGCGCGGCGACGATATCCGCACGACGCGCGACGAGGTCGGCCGGCAGGTTATCCGGCAGTGCCACGGCGTTGCCGTTGGTCAGCACCGGCTTGTCGATCTGCAGGCCGCGGTCCGGCCCCTTGCCGAGCAGCGCGCCCAACTGGTAACGCACCACGGTGATCTGGCCGTCGAGGTCGGTCAAATTCGACTGGCTGGTCGCGATGTTGCCGTTCGCCGTTTGCCGCTCAACATTGGTGTCGAGACCAGCCGCCACGCGACCGTTGGTAATGCGGCCGATATCCTGGCGGTTGGCGATTTCGCGCGCGGCGATGTCGCGGAACGCATAGAGCTGCGCGAGCTGGTTATACGAGCTCGCCACCGACGCGGCGAGCGTGACGCGCGCCTGCTGCATGTCGGCCTCGGCAGCCTTTTCCTGCGACACGGCCTGACCGAGGCGCTGGCGATTCTTGCCCCACAGGTCGAGATCCCACGACGCGCTGGCCAGCACGTTGTTTTCGCTATACCAGGTGCCGCCGTACGGAGGCGGGTAGAGCGCGTTGCCGGAGAACAGTTCGCGGGTCCACGAATAGCTGCCGTTCACCTTCGGATACAGCGCCGAGCGCGAGCTTTCGATATACGACGACGCCTTCGCGAGCCGTGCCTGCGCCTGCGCGATCGACGGGCTGCCTTCCAGCGCTTCCGCGATCAGCTTGGGCAACTGCGGGTCGCCGAACTGGTCGGCCCAGTCGAGCGACGGCCACTGGCCGCCCTGGCCCGACAGACTCTGGGAGGACTCGTACTGAGCCGGCGACGAGATCTGCTTGTCGCTTTTCATGCCGAAGTAGTTCGCGCACCCCGTGAGGGCGAGCGCCGTCACCGCGGCGGCGACAGCGGTCCGGCGCGAAAGCGCGGACGCGGACAGGGAAAGGGATTTCATCGCTCGACTCTTTGAGTGGAATTTAATGATGGACACTGCAAGCAATCTATGACGATTTGCTGTCGAAATTGCTTGCTGCATCACGGGTTAGTCCCGTTTGTTCACCGGAATTGACGAGCACACGGCGCAACATGCTCTTCAGAAAACCCACTTCTTCCGGCGTGAAGCCGTTCAGCAGGTCGTCCAGCACACCGTTGAAAATGGCCGGCATTTTCGCCGCGATCGCGTGACCTTCCGGCGTCAGCGCGAGGCGTACCACGCGCCGGTCTTCGTTGCTGCGCACCCGGGTCAGCAGACCGCGCTTCTCCAGCCGGTCGACCAGACGCGTGACGGCGCTTGCGTCGATGCCGTATTCGCGCGCCAGTTCGGCCGCCAGCAGGCATTTGCCGCTCGCCACCATGAACAGGATGCTGCCCTGCTGGCTGGTGATGCCCAGTTCGGCCATGCTGCGTTGCGTGATCAGGTTCGACATGGTCGATTTCACGCGCGACAGCAGATAGCCGACGCTTTCGCCTAGCTGATATTGGCTGAGGTCCGGCGTGGGAGTAGGAGAATGCTCCGTCATGATTCTCGTGCGAATGCAATGGTTGACTAGGCAGGAGTATAGAGGTCCGTTGGTTGACGCGGCAAGCGTTATTACAGCTTAGGCAAGGATCCCTTACGGCTCAAGGCATGATGCGCGCGGTTTTGCGTAGGGTTGCGCCGATCCGCGCGGGCAGGGTGTTCTGCGCCCGCGCGCGCCAAGGCCGCTCGCGCAATCAGGGAATACGAGATAGCTTCATTTCTGCGTGCTATAATGTTGGGTTCCCAAAAGTGCGCTTTGGGCTTGTCGTGGTTTCGTGGTTTATCTGGCAACCGATAAGTAACCGGCTAAGCAAGCGGCGCACTCCAACTGTCTCCAGGTTTCCTATGACCCGCGCCCTACGCAACATCGCCATCATTGCCCACGTCGACCACGGTAAGACTACGCTCGTCGACCAACTGCTCCGTCAGACCGCCACGTTCCGCGACAACCAGCAGGTCGTCGAGCGCGTGATGGACTCGAACGACATCGAAAAAGAACGTGGCATCACGATTCTGTCGAAGAACTGCGCGGTCGAGTACGAAGGCACGCACATCAACATCGTCGACACGCCGGGCCACGCCGACTTCGGCGGCGAAGTGGAGCGCGTGCTGTCGATGGTCGACTCGGTGCTGCTGCTGGTGGACGCGGTCGAAGGCCCGATGCCGCAAACCCGCTTCGTGACCAAGAAAGCGCTGGCGCTCGGCCTGAAGCCGATCGTCGTGATCAATAAGGTCGACCGGCCGGGCGCGCGGATCGACTGGGTGATCAACCAGACGTTCGACCTGTTCGACAAGCTGGGCGCAACCGACGAACAACTCGACTTCCCGATCGTCTACGCGTCGGGCCTGAACGGCTACGCGGGCTTGACGCAGGACGTGCGCGAAGGCGACATGCGTCCGCTGTTCGAAGCCGTGCTGCAACACGTTCCGGTTCGCCCGGCCGATCCGGCTGCGCCGCTGCAACTGCAGATCACGTCGCTGGACTATTCGTCGTACGTCGGCCGTATCGGCGTGGGCCGTATCACGCGCGGCACGATCAAGCCGGGTATGTCGGTCGCCGTTCGTTCGGGCCCCGACGGCGCGATCCTGAACCGCAAGATCAACCAGGTGCTGTCGTTCAAGGGCCTCGAGCGCGTGCAGGTCGAGTCGGCTGAAGCCGGCGACATCGTGCTGATCAACGGTATCGAAGAAATCGGTATCGGCGTGACCATCTGCGCACCGGAACAACCGGACGCGCTGCCCATGATCACCGTCGACGAACCGACGCTGACCATGAACTTCCTCGTCAATTCGTCGCCGCTGGCCGGCCGCGAAGGCAAGTTCGTTACGAGCCGTCAGATTCGTGACCGCCTGATGAAGGAACTGAACCACAACGTGGCGCTGCGCGTGAAAGAAACCGGCGACGAAACCACGTTCGAAGTGGCGGGCCGCGGTGAACTGCACCTGACCATTCTGGTGGAAAACATGCGTCGCGAAGGCTACGAGCTGGCCGTGTCGCGTCCGCGCGTGGTGATGCAGGAAATCGACGGCGTGAAGCACGAGCCGTACGAAAACCTGACCGTCGACATGGAAGACGGCCACCAGGGTGGCGTGATGGAAGAGCTGGGCCGCCGTAAGGGCGAAATGCTCGACATGGCGTCGGACGGCCGTGGTCGTACGCGTCTTGAGTACCGTATTTCGGCGCGTGGCCTGATCGGCTTCCAGTCGGAATTCCTCACGCTCACGCGCGGCACGGGCCTGATGAGCCACACGTTCGACTCGTACCAGCCGGTTCGTGAAGGCGCGGTGGGCGAGCGTCGCAACGGCGTGCTGATTTCGCAGGACGACGGCGCGGCTGTCGCGTACGCACTGTGGAAGCTGCAGGATCGCGGCCGTATGTTCGTGTCGCCGGGTGAGCCGCTGTACGAAGGCATGATCATCGGCATTCACAGCCGTGACAACGACCTGGTCGTGAACCCGATCAAGGGCAAGCAACTGACCAACGTGCGTTCGTCGGGTACCGACGAAGCGGTGCGCCTCGTGCCGCCGATCCAGATGTCGCTGGAATACGCGGTCGAATTCATCGACGACGACGAACTCGTCGAAGTCACGCCGCAATCCATTCGTCTGCGCAAGCGTTACCTGAAGGAACACGAGCGCCGTAGCGCAAGCCGTAAGGGCGCAGTGGACTAAGCAATATCCGCAGACAACCGGGCGCAAACCCGGTTCGCTGTCAGGCAAAAGCCACCTTCGGGTGGCTTTTGCCGTTTCTGCTCCCATGCAGGCTGATGCAACCTGCTGGCCAATTGGCCGCGTTTGCCGCAGGAGACTGTTACCTATCTTGAAAGTAGCCCGAAAGCCCCGTCAGAAAAGGCTTGAGCGGCAATCCGTCTGCTATCTGGAGTATCGGTTCTGTGATATGCTCCCCGGGTGCAAAGTTTTAGGTCCTTCCAAGCAAGACTTGATTCGCGCAATCCGCCAAACGGTCAGGCCGTGTCGCGGAAGGTTCTGTAACCCGCTATTTCTCGAGAAACTCGAAGAAAGGTGAGCGTAAAAATGATGAAGCAATTCCAGTCGAACTCTTATCTGTTCGGCGGCAATGCTCCGTACGTAGAAGAAATGTACGAAGCGTATCTCGACAATCCGGCGTCAGTGCCCGAGAACTGGCGCAGCTATTTCGACGCGTTGCAGAATGTTCCTGCATCGGACGGCAGCAATGCCAACGACGTGGCCCACGGCCCGATCGTCGAATCGTTTGCTCAACGGGCCAAGGCTAACGCCTTCATCCCGCGCGCTGCGACCGGCGGCGAAGATCTCGCTACCTCACGCAAGCAAGTCTATGTGCAGTCCCTCATCGGCGCATATCGCTTCCTCGGCTCGCAATGGGCCAATCTCGATCCGCTGAAGCGCCGCGAACGTCCCGCTATTCCCGAACTCGAACCCGCGTTCTACGACTTCACCGAAGCCGACCTGGACCAGGAGTTCAGCGCCACGAACCTGTATTTCGGTTTCGAGCGCGCGTCGCTGCGCGAGATCGTCAAGGCATTGCGTGACACGTACTGCGGCACGATCGGCGCCGAGTATATGTACATCAGCGATCCGGAACAGAAGCGCTGGTGGAAAGAGAAGCTCGAGTCGATCCGTTCGACGCCGAATTTCTCGAACGACAAGAAAAAGCACATCCTGAACCGTTTGACGGCCGCGGAAGGCCTCGAGCGCTTCCTGCACACCAAGTATGTCGGCCAGAAACGCTTCTCGCTCGAAGGCGGCGAAAGCTTCATCGCGTCGATGGACGAAGTCGTGCGTCACGGCGGCGCCAACGGCGTTCAGGAAATCGTCATCGGCATGGCCCACCGCGGCCGTCTGAACGTGCTGGTCAATACGCTGGGCAAGATGCCGGCGGACCTGTTCGCCGAATTCGAAGGCAAGCACGTCGACGACCTGCCGGCCGGCGACGTCAAGTACCACAAGGGTTTCTCGTCGGACGTCTCGACCGAAGGCGGCCCGGTTCACCTGTCGCTCGCGTTCAACCCGTCGCACCTCGAAATCGTCAACCCGGTGGTCGAAGGTTCGGCGAAGGCCCGTATGGACCGTCGCGGCGACGACAGCGGCCTGCAAGTGCTGCCGGTGCAGATCCACGGCGACGCGGCCTTCGCCGGCCAGGGCGTCGTGATGGAAACGCTGAACCTCGCGCAAACGCGCGGTTACGGCACGCACGGCACGCTGCACATCGTCATCAACAACCAGATCGGCTTCACGACGTCGGACCCGCGCGACTCGCGCTCCACGTTGTATTGCTCGGACGTGGTCAAGATGATCGAAGCGCCGGTGCTGCACGTGAACGGCGACGATCCCGAAGCGGTCGTGCTGGCTACGCAGTTGGCCATCGACTTCCGGATGCAGTTCCACAAAGACGTGGTCGTCGACATCGTCTGTTTCCGCAAGCTGGGTCACAACGAGCAGGACACGCCGGCGGTCACGCAGCCGCTGATGTACAAGACCATCGCCAAGCATCCGGGCACGCGCGCGCTGTACGCTGAAAAGCTGGTGCAACAAGGCGTGATCACGGCGGAAGAAGGCGACGATTTCGTCAAGGCCTACCGTAAGGCCATGGACGAAGGTCACCACACGGTCGACCCGGTCCTGTCGAATTACAAGAGCAAGTACGCGGTGGATTGGGTGCCGTTCCTGAACCGCAAGTGGACCGACGCAGCCGACACGGCCGTGCCGCTCGCGGAACTGAAGCGCCTCGCCGAACGCATCACCACGGTGCCGGAAAACTTCAAGGTTCACCCGCTGGTCGAGCGCGTTCTCAACGACCGTCGCGCGATGGGCCGTGGCGAAGCCAAGCTCGACTGGGGTATGGGCGAGCACCTGGCATTCGCGTCGCTGGTCGCGTCCGGCTATGCCGTGCGTCTGACCGGTCAGGACTCGGGCCGCGGCACGTTCACGCACCGTCACTCGGTGCTGCACGATCAGAACCGCGAACGCTGGAACGACGGCACGTACGTGCCGCTGCAGAACATCGCGGAAGGTCAGGCGAAGTTCAACGTGATCGATTCGGTGCTGTCGGAAGAAGCGGTGCTCGGTTTCGAGTACGGCTACTCGACCGCTGAACCGAATACGTTCGTCGCGTGGGAAGCGCAGTTCGGCGACTTCGTGAACGGCGCGCAAGTCGTGATCGACCAGTTCATCTCGTCGGGCGAAGTGAAGTGGGGCCGCGTGTCGGGTCTCACGATGCTGCTGCCGCACGGCTACGAAGGCCAGGGTCCGGAACACTCGTCGGCACGCATCGAGCGTTTCCTGCAACTGTGCGCGGATCACAACATGCAGGTCGTTCAACCGACCACGCCGGCGCAGATTTTCCACCTGTTGCGCCGTCAGATGATCCGCCTGTTCCGCAAGCCGCTGATCGTCGCGACGCCGAAGTCGCTGCTGCGCCACAAGGAAGCCGTGTCGGATCTGTCGGAACTGGCCAAGGGCGCGTTCCAGCCGATCATCGGCGAAGTGGACGAAGCGGTCGACGCGAAGAAGGTCAAGCGCGTGGTGGCCTGCTCGGGCCGCGTGTACTACGACCTCGTCGCGCATCGCCGCGAAGCGAAGCAGTACGACGTCGCGATCATCCGTATCGAACAGCTCTATCCGTTCGCGCACAAGCAGTTCGAAGCGGAAATGAAGAAGTACGACAACGCGACCGAAGTGGTCTGGGTGCAGGACGAGCCGCAGAATCAAGGCCCGTGGTTCTACATCGAGCATCACCTGAAGGAAGGCATGAAGGACGGACAGAAGCTGGCATACAGCGGCCGTCCGGCTTCGGCCTCGCCGGCAGTCGGCTACTACGCGAAGCACTACGAGCAGCAGAAGGCGCTTATCGAGGGCGCGTTCGGCCGTCTCAAGAGCTCGTCGATCGCTAAATAAGCAAAACAGACGAACCGGGAAAGCGCAGTGCGCTTTCCCGTGCCGCCGCTCACCGAACCCATAGAGGGTTCATCAACGGCAGGCATGGTTCGCAGGCGGTCGTCGTTCACCGCGCCGTCACCCGATACGTATTCAGGATATTCATAATGGCTATTGTTGAAGTCAAGGTTCCCCAGCTTTCCGAGTCGGTCTCGGAAGCCACGATGCTGCAGTGGAAGAAGAAGCCCGGCGAGGCTGTTGCAATCGACGAAATTCTCATCGAAATCGAGACCGACAAGGTCGTGCTCGAAGTGCCGGCACCCGCAGCCGGCGTACTCGCGCAAATCATCTCGAACGACGGCGACATCGTCGCCGCCGATCAGGTGATCGCGAAGATCGACACCGAAGGCAAGGCTGGCGCCGCTGCCGTCGAAGCCGAAGTGAAGCCGGCTCCGGTCGCTGAGCCGGCACAAGCCGCTGCTCCGGCCGCGCAAGCCGCCTCCGCAACGGGTGCGAACACCGCTGCTTCGCCGGCTGCCGGCAAGCTGATGGCGGAGAAGGGTCTGGCGTCGGGCGACGTCGCCGGCACGGGCCGCGACGGCCGCATCACCAAGGGCGACGTGCTGACCGCCGGCGCGCCGGCTGCCAAGGCCGCACCGGCTCCGGCCGCTGCCGCACCGAAGGCGGCCAAGCCGTCGCTGCCGGAAGTCAAGGGCCCGGCCTCCGCCGACCAGTGGCTGAAGGACCGCCCGGAACAACGCGTGCCGATGTCGCGTCTGCGCGCACGTATCGCCGAACGTCTGCTCGAGTCGCAGCAAACCAACGCCATCCTGACCACGTTCAACGAAGTGAACATGGCCCCGGTAATGGACCTGCGCAACAAGTACAAAGACAAGTTCGAAAAAGAACATGGCGTGAAGCTCGGTTTCATGTCGTTCTTCGTCAAGGCGGCGGTTCACGCGCTGAAGAAGTACCCGCTGGTGAACGCGTCGATCGACGGTAACGACATCGTCTATCACGGCTACTTCGACATTGGTATCGCGGTCGGTTCGCCGCGTGGCCTGGTGGTGCCGATCCTGCGCAATGCAGATCAGCTGAGCCTCGCTGAAATCGAGAAGAAGATCGCCGAGTTCGGTCAGAAGGCGAAAGACGGCAAGCTGTCGATCGACGAAATGACCGGCGGTACGTTCTCGATCTCGAACGGTGGTGTGTTCGGTTCGATGCTGTCGACGCCGATCATCAACCCGCCGCAATCCGCGATTCTCGGCGTGCACGCCACCAAGGAACGCGCTGTGGTCGAAAACGGCCAGATCGTGATCCGCCCGATGAACTACCTGGCGCTGTCGTACGACCACCGCATCATCGACGGTCGCGAAGCGGTGCTGTCGCTGGTGGCCATGAAAGACGCGCTGGAAGATCCGGCTCGTCTGTTGCTCGACCTGTAAGCACGAGTCGGGTTGGGCCGGCGTCGGCTTGTCATCGCACAAGTCGACGCCATATAAGCACTACGTCTTTCCAGCATTCCGCAGCACAGGAACGCCGCGCGCCTCGAAGCGTGGCCGCGCGCCGTTCCGCCATCAAAAGGATTGTCATGTCCAAAGAATTTGACGTCGTCGTGATCGGCGCAGGCCCCGGCGGTTATATCGCCGCCATCCGCGCAGCGCAGCTCGGCAAGACCGTCGCGTGTATCGAGAAATGGAAGAACCCGGCCGGCACGCTGAAGCTCGGCGGCACGTGCCTGAACGTGGGTTGCATTCCGTCGAAGGCATTGCTCGCGTCGTCGGAAGAATTTGAAAACGCATCGCATCACCTGGGCGACCACGGTATCTCCGTGGAAAACGTCAAGGTCGATATCTCGAAGATGCTGGCCCGCAAGGAAAGCATCGTCGAGAAGATGACCAAGGGTATCGAATTCCTGTTCCGCAAGAACAAGATCACCTGGCTCAAGGGTCACGGCAAGTTCACCGGCAAGACGGACGCCGGCGTGCAGATCGAAGTGAGCGGCGAAGGCGAGACGGAAGTCGTCACGGCAAAGAACGTGATCATCGCCACGGGTTCGAAGGCGCGTCATCTGCCGGGCATTCCGGTCGACAACAAAATCGTCGCCGACAACGAAGGCGCACTGACGTTCGACACCGTACCGAAGAAGCTGGCCGTGATCGGCGCCGGCGTGATCGGTCTGGAACTCGGTTCGGTGTGGCGTCGTCTGGGCGCGGACGTGACCGTGCTCGAAGCGCTGCCGGAATTCCTCGGCGCGGCTGACCAGTCGCTGGCTAAAGAAGCGGCCAAGCAGTTCAAGAAACAAGGTCTCGACATTCACGTTGGCGTGAAGGTCGGCGAAATCAAGGCAACGGACAAGAACGTCACGATCGCTTACACGGACAAGGACGGCAACGCGCAATCGCTCGAAGCCGACCGCCTGATCGTGTCGATCGGCCGCGTGCCGAACACCGACAACCTCGGCCTCGAAGCGATCGGCCTGAAGGCCAACGAGCGCGGCTTCATCGACGTCAACGACCACTGCGCGACGGCGGTGCCGAACGTGTACGCGATCGGCGACGTGGTGCGTGGCCCGATGCTCGCGCATAAGGCGGAAGATGAAGGCGTGCTGGTGGCCGAAATCATCGACGGTCAGAAGCCGCATATCGACTACAACTGCATTCCGTGGGTGATCTACACCGAACCGGAAATCGCGTGGGTCGGCAAGACCGAACAGCAACTGAAGGCGGAGGGTCGCGAAGTCAAGACGGGCCAGTTCCCGTTCATGGCGAACGGCCGCGCGCTGGGTATCAACAAGGCGGAAGGTTTCGTCAAGATGATCGCCGACGCGAAGACCGACGAACTGCTCGGCGTGCACATCATTTCGGCCAACGCATCGGACCTGATCGCGGAAGCCGTGGTGGCGATGGAATTCAAGGCGGCGTCGGAAGATATCGGCCGCATTTGCCATCCGCACCCGTCGCTCTCGGAAGTCATGCGCGAAGCGGCTCTGGCCGTGGACAAGCGCGCGCTGAACATGTAATCACGCGCACGCCTGACTGAACGCAATTCGGCATCACCACCAAGGCGGGCGGGTTCATTCCCTCCCGCCTTTCTTTTTTGCAGCAACCCAATGAACGTCACCGAATACTACGAAAAAGAACTGCAGACGCGCGGCTATCAATCGGACCCGGCGCAGCTCGCGGCGGTCGACCGCCTGCAGCGGTGTTTTGAAGAGTGGACCGAGTACAAATCGCGCCGCTCGAATGCGTTCAAGAAGCTGATCATTCACCCGGATCTGCCGCGCGGCGTCTACCTGTGGGGCGGCGTAGGGCGGGGCAAGAGCTTCCTGATGGACAGCTTCTACATGATCGTGCCGGTGCAGCGCAAAACGCGGTTGCATTTCCACGAGTTCATGCGCGAGGTGCATCGCGAACTGGAAGAGCTGAAAGGCACCGCCGATCCGCTCGACGAACTCGCGCGCCGCATTGCGAAGCGCTACCGGCTGATCTGCTTCGACGAATTCCACGTGTCGGATATCGCCGACGCGATGATCCTCTACCGTCTGCTCGACAAGCTGTTCGAAAACGGCGTGCAGTTCGTGATGACGTCCAACTACGATCCGGACACGCTGTATCCGGACGGCCTGCATCGCGACCGCATGCTGCCGGCAATCGAGCTCATCAAGAGCAAGCTCGACGTGGTCAACGTCGACGCCGGCATCGACTACCGCCAACGCACGCTGGCTCAGGTCGAGGTGTATCACACGCCGCTCGGCGCGGCGTCGGACAAAGCCTTGCGCGACGCGTTCGCGCGCCTCGCCGCGGTGCCTGACGAGAGCCCGATCCTGCGCATCGAAAAGCGCGAGCTGAAGGCGCTGCGTAAAGCGGACGGCGTCGTCTGGTTCGACTTTGCGACGCTCTGCGGCGGCCCGCGTTCGCAGAACGACTACCTCGAACTGGCGAGCCGCTTTCACGCGGTGGTGCTCTCCGGCGTGCCGCAGATGTCGGTGCGTATGGCGTCGGAGGCGCGCCGCTTCACGTGGCTGATCGACGTGTTCTACGACCACAAGGTGAAGCTGCTGATGTCGGCGGCGGTGCCGCCGGAAGAGCTCTATGTCGATGGCCCGATGGCGAACGAATTCACGCGCACGGTCTCGCGCATCGTCGAAATGCAATCGAAGGAATACCTCGATACGCCGCGTCGGATCGTGGATACGTCGCTGACCTGAGCGGTCGCGACAACTAGCTGGGCAATTCTTTTACGATAGGTCGCGCTCCGCTCACCGAACAGGCGACGAGCGCCGACGTATTTTCAAGATTCGGATTGATCTTATATTCCGGCTGCGGACGACTGGATATCTTCTGTCGAGGTTCTGACGAAGGAGAAACCCATGGATCCGTACCGTGATATCAATGATGAAGAATGGCAACGCGTTGCACCGTTGCTCCCCGAACTGAGGCCGCGTGCCGAACTGCGCGGCCGGCCTCTTGCCAATACCCGTTCGGTGCTGAATGGCGTGTTGTGGGTCATGTATAGCGGCGCCACCTGGTCCGCCATGCCGCGCAAATATCCGTCTTACCAGACCTGCCATCGTCGTTTCAAGGTGTGGTACGCGTCGGGTGTGCTCAAGCGCGTGACGGAGCAACTGTTCGGCGCAGCGAGCGAAGAGCTTTGCAGTTTGATGGAAGCGCGCATGAGAACGCATCTGGGCGCGGAACAGAAGAACGTCGACGCCGACCCAGGCCGCATCGTCACGCCGGGCGTGTACAAACCGGCGCCCACGACACCGCTACCGGTTTCGCCATTCGTCTTCGGGTCGCCTTTCAAGCACGCTGCATGACGATACCGATCTCCCTCACTTCACATAAACAAAACGGCCGAACGATGGCAATCGTCGGCCGTTTTTTTATGCTTCATTCCAGGCCGCGCTAAAGCGGCCTCGCGTTTTCTTACTGCTGACGCACCCATGTCTGCGAGCGGCCCAGCAGCGCAATGCCGATATAGCCGCGCACCACCAGCTTGTTGCCACCGTCTTCCAGGTGCATCTTGCACTTGTAGAGCTTGCCGTTTTCCGGGTCGAGAATCTGCCCGTGATCCCAGCCGTCGCCGTCCTTCTTCATGTCGTTGATGATCGTCATGCCGAGAATCGGCTGATCCTTGCGCGCGTCGGTGCAGGCGGTGCAGCGGCGATCCGGTTGGTCGTTCGGTCCGAGCCCCTTGACCACCTTGCCGGTGAGTGAGCCGCCGCCGTCTTGTGCGATCTGCACGAGCGCCTTGGGCTGGCCGGTGTGATCGTCGATGGTTTGCCACATGCCGATCGGGCTGTTGGTTTGCGCCATGGCCGTCATGGCGCTGGCCAGCAATACGCCGGCGAGTGCGGCCTGTTTGGCGGTGCGAAGCGCGATGGCACGCGCGCGTTGTGTGAATTGCATCATTGTCTTCCTCCTTGATTAAAGACAGCGCGATCATGGTCGCGCAGCGTTATCGGCATCTCGGGCGGCTTGCCGGGTTTGCGCCGCCGTGATGCCTTGTCCGGCCCCTCAGGTTCTCTGTTTCGCCTGGGTGGTGGCGCGCGGGTTGCGCGCCGCCGGCCGCACATCGTCAGCGCAGAATACGTGAAAGTGTGCGCGTCGTTTGATAGGGGACCCTCTAATCAGGACGCGGCACTTTCGCGGTTCAGGCATCGTTCAGGCATCGTTCAACCACCGCTCAAACGCATATCGCGCGAGCCTCAATTCAACTGGTACGAGAACGTCGCGTTGACGCGCGGCGCGCGCGATGCGCTTTCCACCGGCGCATCGCCGATCGCCTTGGCCACCGACAGATCCAGGCTGTAGTACTTCGCGTCGGAGATGCGGAAGCCGAACGCGATCGAAGAAAGTCGCGACGGCGACGGCGTGCCCGCATGCAGATAGACGCGCGCCATGTCGAACGACACGTACGGCGTGAGCGTGCGCAGATAGGTGAAGCCCGGCGTGAACGGACGGTTGACTTCGAACATCGCGCCCCAGCCGGAATCGCCCGACGCTTCACCCGGTTGATAGCCCTGCGCGAATCGTTGCGCACCGAACGAGATCTGTTCCGAGGTCGGCAGCGAGACGGCGCTGTACTGACCTGTCAGCGACACCGCGGTGCCGATCTTCATCGGCCAGTCGTTGCTTTGCGAAAAGCTTGCGCCGGTGCGTACGAAGGTGATCGACGCCGGGTTCGTGACCGGCGAACCCGGCACGTTCGAGTCGCCGGATTTCGACGCCCCGAGAATATCGAACGCCTTCGCCACGTTGATACTCGCGCGACGCACCTGGCCGGTCTGCACGTTGGTGTAATCGGCCTGCAATTGCATGACGCGCACCTGCGAACGCAAACCGATCTGCGCGCCGGTTTGCGTATTGTTGTAGCGATCCTCGTCGTGCGATGCGTACACCGACGCCGTGCCGATCACGCTCTGCGTGTTGCTCAACAGGATCGGATAGGCGAGCGAGCCGCCCACCTTGTCGTTGATCACCGTGCGCCCGATGTAAGAGGGCAGGCCGGGGTTGTCGACCGGATTGCCGCGATAGTGGGTCGCGTCGATCTTCGCGATCAGCCCGTTGCTGCCGATCGGCACCGCCGCGTGCGCGGCGAGATAGGTGACGTTGTCGCGACCCTTCGGCAGTAACGCCGACACGCTCAACTGTTCGCCGAGCGCGGTCAGGCCGTTTTCCGTGGCGGTCAGCAGTCCTTGCACGCCGGGGTGATTGAAGTCGATCCCCATGCTGACGTCGAACGGCTTGCGGTCCACGTTCAGTTCGAGCGTGGTGGCGCCGTCGGTGTTCTGCGGCGGCGGTACGTTCGCCGCGACCTTCACGCCCGGCAGCAGGCCGAGCACGTTGATATAGCGTTCGAAGGTGGCGCGCCGCAACGGCCGGTCGGCGACGATGTGGTCGGCGATCGCGCGGATCTTGTCTTCGACCGCGCCGGGCTTGCCCGTCACCTTGACCGCGGACACGTAGCCTTCCACCACGGTCACGCGCACCACGCCGCCTTCGAAGGTCTGCGCCGGAATGAACGCGAACGAGAGCGCATAGCCGCGATCCTGATATAGCTTGGTGACGCCGTTGGCGACCTCGATCAGATCGCCGATCGTGGTGTCCTTGCCGACGAGCGGCGTGAAGCGCGCCGCGACTTCGTCGAACGGAATCGACTTCACGCCCTCGACCTGCACGCGCGAGGGCGTCAGATGGCGGGCGAGCAGTTCCTGAAGTTGGGGCGCTTGCGGCGCGACCTGCACGGTCACGTTGGGTCCTTTGTCGGGCGCCTTGATCTGCGGCAGCGAGTCGAGCGGATTGCCGCCGACCGCACCGCCCGGACGCGCCTGGGCTTGAGCCTCCACCTGCATGGCGCTCGCCGCGAGCGCCGCGAGCACGATGGTCCATTTGCTGCCGTACCCGAGTTTCATCGGATTTTCCTCGTATGCCGTTCTTGTGCTGCGGCGTGCCGCCTGGCCGGGCGGGTCGCGATCGCTTATCTGTGGCTCGACGCATACTGCCATGCTTGCTTGTATTACGTCACGCGCTCCGTGGAGCTTGAGCGTCGACGGCGCAAGCGCGGAGCACGTGATCAATCGGACTGCTTATGCGTGATGCTTAAACTGCTTCGTTCGATACCCGATGTGTCTGGTCTCCGCGCTCCGGCGAGAGGCACCCAGAAGTGCGTCTCGCCGGATAACCCCCGCGCGCGGCATTCAGCGATGCCGTTAGGTGGACTACTTATGGCTGACCGGCAGCAGGCCGCCGAGCAACGTCGTCAGGCCGCCCGTCGGGCTGCTCGAGCCGCTCGTCGAACCGGCTGCTGAACTGAGCGTGCTGGTCAGTTGCCCGACCAGTCCGGTGACCGGCGCGAGCGCCTGGCCGCCGCCGCTTGCGCCGCCGGTGACGCCGGACAGCGCGCCCGTCAGCGACGACAGCGGACCTGCGCCGCTACCCGCGCCGCCCAGCGCGGACGTCAACGAACCCAGCGGCGTGCCGCCCAGCACCGACGTCAGCGAACTCAGCGGCGAACCGCTCAATCCCGAACTCAGCGCGCCCAACGGCGTGCCGCCGAGCGCCGACGTCAGACTGGAGAGCGGCGTGCCGCCGAGCAGCGTCGACAGCGAGCCGACCGGGTTGCTGCCGAGACCGAGGCTCGCCAGCGTGCTTTGCAGCGGCCCCAGCGGGCTGCTGTTGGACGGCGGCCCATTGACCACGCCCACATTGGTGCTGCCGACCAGACTCGTGATCAGACCGGGAATCGGCATCGCGCCATTCGGGCCGTTCGGGTTGACGAGGCCGCCGGCGTTCGTCACGGTATTGCCGAGCGAGCCGACCAGCGTGCCGAGATCCGCGCCGACCGGATTCCTGGTCGCTCCGCCCACTTGCGAGGCGGCCGAGCTCAACGTGCCGCCCACTTGCGCGAGCACGCCGCCCAGCGGCGCACCGAGTCCGGTCTGCGTGCCGACCGTCTGCGTGACGAGTCCGGCGGTCGTGACGATCGGCGTGATCGCGGTGCTGAGCGGCTGGGTGATCTGTTGCACCGGCCCGGAGTTGACCACGTTGCCGAGCGTCGCGCCGCCCGCGTTCAGCGCACCGGCGGTGGTGGCGAGCGCGCCGGCCAACGGCGTGGTGAGCGGCGACAGCGGCGCGAGATTGCCGGTGCCGAGACCGCCGACCGCGGTGCTCAGGCCTTGCACGACACCGCTCGTCGAACTGACCACGGAGCCGAGACCGCCCACGGTCGCGCCGACCGGATTAGAGCTCGTGCCGATCTGGCCGAGACCGTTGCTGACCGCGTTGGCGGCCGCATTGAGCGTGCCGCTGGTGCTCGACACCGCGTTGCCCAGGCCTTGCGTGACTTGCGGACTGAGGCCGGGAATGGTCGTCGAGGCGATCGTGTTGCCGAGGTCGCTGGTGGTTTGCGCGGCGGAGGTGACGAGGCCACTGGTGCTGGTGGTCGCGACGGTGCCGGAACCGCTGCCGCCCGAACCCGAACCGCCGCCGCTACCGGTGCCTGAGGTAGTCGGTGGCGCGCTGACGGTGCTGCCGCCACACGCGGCGAGCACGCTGGCGACCGCGACGGCGATCAACGGTGCGCGCAACGACGACACGGTCGCGCACGCCGCATGGAGAGTAAAAAAACGATGAGTGGACATGGTGCTCCTCTGTGTCTTCCAGGTGTGTCGTGTGTGCGGTTGGTCAAGTGCGCCGTTGCAACGGGTTTCTGAGCGGCGCGGCCCAGTTCAGCCGAGGTCGGGCAACCGGCTGCGGCCGGTGGGCCGCGTTCCGGTATGCCGTTCCTTGTAGTGCTTGTGTTGTCGGTACGGTGTGACTGCCTGCGAATCGCGCGGCAGCGGCTTACTTCTTACCCAGTCCGCCGAGCAGTCCGCCGACGAGCGAGGTCACCGGCGCCAGCGGGTTGCTGCCCGATCCTTTGCCGGAGGTGCTCGACAGCGACAGGCCGGCGCCGGAGTTGGTCGTGGCGGAGTTGGTCGTCGAGGTCGGCGTGGCGGCGGCCGTGGTGGCGACGCCGCCGAGCGCGTTGGTGACGCCCGACAACAGGCCGGTGACCGGAGCGAGCGGGCCGCTGCTGCCGCCGGCTGCGCCGGACAGGCCGCTCGTCACGCTCGACAGCAAGCCGGTAACGGGGGCGAGCGGGCTGCTGCCGCCGCTTGCGCCGCCGAGCGCGCCGGTCAAGCCGCTGAGCGGGCTGCCACCGGCGCCGCCGGTCAAACCGCCGAGGGCGCTGGTGATCGGGGCGAGCGGGCCGCTGCCGGCGCCGCCGCTCAAACCGCCGAGTACGCTGGTAAGCGGTGCGAGCGGGCCGCTGCCCGTGCCGCCGCCCAAACCACCGAGTACGCTGGTAAGCGGAGCGAGCGGGTTGCCGCCGCTGCCGCCGGTGAGCAGGCCGCCTACCGATGCGACCGTGGTGCCGGTATCGGTCACCGTATGGCCGAGCGCGGCCGTGATCGGGTTGCCGCCGGTTGCGGTCAACAGCGCGCCGGCCGTGCCGAGCCCGCCGCCCACTTTCGACAGCAGCGAGTTCAGCGGTGCGCCGAGTCCGGTGGTGTTGCCGACCGTTTGCGTGGTTGACGCCACCATCGTCGTGATCGGCGTGATCGCGGTGCTGAGGGTCTGCGTGACTTGCTGGACCGGGCCGGTCGAGAGTGCGTTGGTGAGCGTGCTGCCGCCATTCGTGACCGCGCCGCCGAGCGTCGTGACGACGCCGCCGAGCGGCGAGGTGAGCGCGGACAACGGCGCGAGCGGGCCGCTGCCGAGGCTCGTCACGAGGCTGCCGGCGTCCGTCACCGCGCCGCCGACATGACCCACGACGCCGCCCAGGCTCGACACCGTCGTGCCGACCGCGTTGCTGCCGGTGCCGAGTTGACCGAGGCCTTGCGAGACGCCGCCGCCGAGCGTCGACACCGCGGCGCCGACTTGCTGCACGATGCCGTCGGCGGCTTGCGTGGTTTGCGAGCTGACGCCCGGCAGGTTTTGCGAGCCGATCACGCTGCCGATGCTCGACACGGTCTGACCAGCATCGCCGATGATTCCGCCGCCGTTGTCCACTACCGTGCCGAGCGCGTTCGCAACCGGCGTCGTGCCGCTGGTGCCCGAGGTGCCCGACGTGCCGCTCGTGCCGGACGAACCGACGGTGGTGCCCGAGGTGCCGCTGGTGCCGGAGCCGCCCGAGCCCATCGAGCCGCTGCCGCTGGTGGACAGTGTGCCGCCGGCGGAGCCGCTGCCGTTGCTGCCGGTGCCGGAACTGAGGCTGCCGGAACCGCCGCAGGCGGCCAGCGTCAGCATCGCGGCAATGCTTGCCGCCATCAGGGTGGTCCGTACCGTCGTGTTGGTCGTTTGAATGTTCATGTCGCCCTCGCATCGCATGTGGTTGTTGGGTGCTGCTGCGTACCTATCTCTGCACGAGCCGTGCCATTTCGCCTGAGCAATTCGCAGGTTTTTTTCAGCACATGCCGCCGAGCCATACGCAATACGGCTCTGCGATGTTTTGATGGAGTGGGCGCTAAATCAGAAAGACGGTATTTGAAGCGATGCATTACGCATTAATCGACGTTGCGTAACGTAACGAGCCACGCGCGCCGTTACGGTGTACGGCGTAACGCACGCGCAAAGCGGGGACTGGCGCGCTTGAAACGTTCTGTTCAAACAAATAATTAGTGCAGCGAATCTAACTTATGGTTAGTACTATGTGCTGCAACGCACGAACTGCCGTTAACCTGTGTGAAGCGTTAAAACGCATAGGCTATAGGGATCAGGGAAGCGGACAATTGCTTAAATAAGATTGTTCGGCTATAAAACCCGAAAGCAGTAGAGATTGGCGACGGAGGTGCGTTATCGAACAGACAGCTGACACTGACGCGTTTTATTGAAGCAGGCTGCAAGGCGAGTGTTACCGCGGCGCAACAAACCGGACCATGAATGAGAGCTCAATGGTCCGTAGCGCTAAAGAATTCGCGGTTCGAGGCAGCTGGTAAACAAACGAAATAAACGAAGTCCGAGGGTAAAAATGAAAAAGTTCACACAACGCTTCCTGAGAGATAACAAGGGCGTGACGGCCATCGAATATGGGCTGATCGCGGGGTTGATCGTGCTGGTCATCGCGGCCAGCGTCGGGACCATCGGCGGCAATCTCAACAAGGTGCTGGCAGCGATTGCCACGCAAATAACCGTTCCGTCGGCGTAAAGCAACGCTGAAAGTCCCGCGGAACAGCCGGCAATTCGGCGTCCGCTCGTTTCGCGGCCTTTTTATGCCATAGCCATTATGGCTGATGCGGATTGCTTAGCAATCCGCATGGCATTGCTTCGCCTGTCGAGTGCGAAATGAAAGTTTTTCTCGGGATCCTGATATTTGTAGCGTGGGCCGTGGTGGTCGCCGTGTGCGACTATCGCCGTCGACGTATTCCCAATTCCGTTGTCGTGATCGGATTCGTCGCGGCATTTGGTTGCGCGCTCGGGCAATTCGGCCCATTCGGTGTTTCCCTTACACAGGCATTAATCGGCGCGTTGATTGGGCTGGTCGCGCTATTGCCGTTTTTCGCACTCGGGGTAATGGGCGCGGGCGACGTCAAAGTGTTCGCGGCGCTGGGCGCGTGGTGCGGTATGCATGCGTTGCTCGGCTTGTGGATGGCGGCGAGTCTTGCCGCAGGCATTCATGCGCTATGGTTGCTGACGGTGACGCACACCCGACTGGCCGACCTCGGCCGCGACAGCGGCCCGACCTTCGAGGTAGCGGGCAAAGCGTCCACGCCTTTTGCGGCGTGTCTGACGGTCGCGGCAAGCGGCTGGCTCACGCTGCAGGCGCTGAGCGGAGGCCTGCGATGAACCCGCGGCGCCTTCATGCTCGCGCTCCGCTAGCGGCGGCCCGACGCGCTCGTCTGTCCCGGCCTCGGCGCCAGGCGCAGCGCGGCACGATGACCGTCGAATTCGCGCTGATATTCCCGGTGTTCTTCACGGTGCTGTATGCCATCGTCAGTTTCAGTCTGATCATGATGGCCCAGCAAATCATGACGCTGGCCGCCGAAGAAGGGGCGCGCGCCGCGTTGAACTGGACCAGCAACACGTCGCTGCAAAGCGCGCTGACCAATCGCGGCAATAACGCATGTACCGCGGCGAATCAGCTGACTGCCGCGCTCGCCAAGCTGGCGGGAACCGCCATCACCTGCACGCCGACCTCCGCGCCTTGCGGGCCCGGCAACGCGATGCAATGCATCAATATCGCGCTGACCTACAACTACGCGAGCAAGCCGCTCGTGCCGGCCTTGCCGATCATGCAGAACGTGCTACCCAGCGCGCTGAACAGCCTCGCCACCGTTCAACTCAATCCGGAGAATATCCAGTGACGCACGCGCCGGCTCCACGCCTTTCCGTCGCTGCCCATGCGCAGGCGCCTGAGTTCGAGCGCGCGCGTGGTTATTCGCACGGCAAAGCATCGTTCAACCGACGCAGCGAGTTCTCATGCCGAATCTGACCAAAATTCTCGCCGGTGTGCTGATCGTGCTCGCGTTGCTGCTGGGGATCCTCGCGTGGACGTTGTCGCGCCGGCCGCCGCCGACCACGGTCACGGCCGCGCCGCAAGCGAGCTTCGCGGTGGTCGTGGCGACCCGCGTGCTGCCGGCCGGCAAGCCGATCACGGCCGACGAACTGCGCGTGCAGTCGCTGCCGATCAATCCGAACGGCACGTTCACCGATCCCGCTCAACTGACCGGCCGCGTGCCGAACGCCGATATCGGCGTGGATTCGCCGATTCTGGACACGCAGTTGGCGTCGGGACTGGCCGAGCGCGTCGAGCCAGGCGAGCGGGCTCTCGCCGTGCGGGTCGACGAAAGCAATGCGGTCGGCAACCGGCTGCGGCCCGGCAATTTCGTCGACGTTTTCTTTACGCTCAAGCGTGACGGCTCGATGGGAGGCAACGGCGAAATCGACCGTACCCAGGCGCGTCTGTTGATGTCGAAAGTGCGCGTGCTGACGTTCGGCAACGCAACCGCGAGCGGCGACAGCGCGGGCGATCCCAACGGCATGGTGCGCACCGCGGTGCTGGCGGTGCCGGTGGCCGACGTCGATCGTCTGATGCTCGCAGAAAGCGCCGGCCGTCTGATCTTCGCGTTGCGCAATCCCAAGGATCCCGAAGTCGCCGATCAGAGCGCGTTGCCGGCTTATCCAGGCGTGCTGAAGACCGCGCTGCGCGCGGGCGCGGAGCCGTTGCAGGATTCGACCCGCGCCGCGGCCGGCGTGGCGCTCGATACGTTGTCCGGCAGCAGCGGCCCGGCGGGGGCGGGCGCGCGGCTGCCGCCATTGCCGTCGCATATGCCGTTGCCGGCGACACGCGTCACGGCCAGTACGAACACTACAAAGAGCGGTATCGAAGTGATACGGGGTGGGCGCGCCGAAACGGTCGCCTGGTAAGCGGTTTAGGGAGCGGGCGGCCTGACTCGTCCATGACTACATGACAAAACGGATTGTTGTATCTGGCATGACCGCCTGCCTTGGGCTGACGCTCCTGGCGATATCGGTGGCGACCGACGCGGCCGGACCGGTGGTGGTACAGCGGGGCCAGGCCATGCAGGCAGCGACGCCGCTGCCGGGCGCGGCCGCGCCGACCATCGAACTGACGGTTGGCGCGCAGCGCTCGGTCGCGGGCGGCCATGCGTTGCAGCGGGTGGCGATCGGCGATCCGGCGGTGGCCGACGTGCTGATCATCAAGGGCGAGAAACGCGGCGGCGTGCTGCTGGTCGGCAAGGCGGCGGGCACCACCAGTCTGATGGTGTGGGAGCGCGATCGCGATGCGCCGCAGACCTATACGGTCAACGTGATCACCCCGGCGGCCGCATCGCTGCTCGGCCCTGACACGCCGAGCCTGAAGGTGCTCGGCGGCACCGCGGTGGTGGCCGGTTCGGCGGCGACGATGGAAGCGCATCAGCGCGCCGTGGTCGCGGCGGAGGGCTCGCTCGGCAAGGACGGCTCGGTGTTCGATACGTCGATGGTGGCGAGCCGCGCGGTGGTCCAGGTCGATGTCCGGGTGGTCGAGTTCAGCCGCACCGTGCTCAAGGAAATGGGCTTCAACTTCTTCAAGCAGAACAACGGTTTTTCGTTCGGTTCGTTCGCGCCGTCGGCGCTGACCTCGGTGTCGGCCACGGCGGGGCAGCAACCGCAGGTGACGAGTACGACGCCCATCACGTCGGCGTTCAACCTGCTGTTCAACTCCGCCACGCATGGGCTGTTCGCGAATCTGAGCTTGCTGGAAAACAACAACCTCGCGCGCATTCTGGCCGAGCCGACGCTGGTGGCGCTGTCCGGCCAGAGTGCGAGCTTTCTCGCCGGCGGTGAGATCCCAGTGCCGGTGCCGCAGGCGCTGGGTTCGACCTCGATTGTCTATAAGCCCTACGGCGTCGGGCTGACGTTGACTCCGACGGTGCTGAGTCCGCAGCGCATCGCGCTGAAGGTCGCGCCGGAAGCGAGCCAGCTCGACTTCACGAACGCGGTGACGATCAGCGGTGTGTCGGTGCCCGCGTTCACGACGCGGCGCGCGGACACCACCGTCGAACTCGGCGACGGCGAGAGCTTCGTGATCGGCGGGCTGATCGATCGCGAGACGGCGTCGAACGTGTCGAAGGTGCCTTTGCTCGGCGATCTGCCGGTGATCGGCACGTTCTTCAAGCAGTTGAACTACCAGCAGAACGAGAAGGAGCTGGTGATCATCGTGACGCCGCATCTGGTGTCGCCGCTTGCCAAGGGCGCAACCTTGCCGTCGACGCCGGGCGAGCAGTCCGAACAGCGCGACGCGCCGGTGTGGCGTTCGTTGATCGGCGGCGTGGCGGCACGCGACGCCGCGCCCGGCTTTTCGAAATGAACGCGGCGCTCGCGCGGGCGCCGCGCCGGTGGATTGAAGCAGCAAGCCGCAGGACGTGCGATCAGCGCACGTCCGCCGGCGGGCAGGACGAAGCGGCGGCCTTGCAGCCCATGCCGCATGAGGATGTTCCCCATGAACGCGAGAACGCATTCATTGACTGAACGGGCGGTCACCGACTATTTCGTGTTCGCGTCGCTCACCGACGGACACGTGCACTGGCTTACCGATACGCTGGTAGGCGCCGGCGTGGTCGAGTCCGCCACGCTCGATCCGACCATGCTGATGCAGCGCATCGCGACGCTCAATGCGTCGCTGGTGTTCGTCGACTTTTCAGGTGGCCGCGCGGCCGCGGCGAGTGCGGCAGCAAGCGCGGTGCGCAGCGCCTATCCGGGCATGCAGATCGTCGCGCTCGGCACGCTGGCCGAACCCGAAAGCGCGCTGGCCGCGCTGCGCGCCGGCGTACGCGATTTCATCGATATGTCCGCGCCGGCCGAAGACGCGCTGCGCATCACGCGCCAGGTGCTCGACAACCAGGTCGAGCCGGTCAGCCGCCATGGTCATGTGACCGCGCTGCTCGGCGCGCGCATCGGCATGGGCGTCAGCACGCTGGCCGCGAATCTCGCCGTGATGCTGCAACGGCGCGACGTCGCGCAGGGACGTCAGGCGGCGTTGCTGGATCTCGGCCTGCCGGCCGGCGACGGCTCGCTGCTGCTGAACACGCGCAGCGAATTCAATTTCGTCGAAGCCGTGCGCAATCTGCGCCGCTTCGATCAGACCTTCGTGTCGACCGCGCTGTCGCATCACGCGAGCGGCCTCGCGCTGACCACGTTGCCGCCGAACCTGGCCGACATGCGCGAGGTGTCGTACTCGTCGTCGATCGGTTTGCTGAACCGGCTGCGGGCGTTCTTCGATCAGCAGATCATCGACCTCGGCGGTTTTGCCAATAGCGAATTCATCGCGCACGTGGTGCAGGCCGCGGATGAAACCTGGCTGCTGTGCGACCAGGGCGTCGCGTCGATCGTGTCGGCCGTCGGCGTGCTCGACGCGCTGCGCGAGGAGGGCGTGGATACCGCGAACGTGCGCCTGATCGTCAACAAGTTCGACGCCGATCTCGGCCTGGCCGCCGCGCAGATCGCGCAGCGTCTGGATATTCCGTTGCTCGCCACCTTGCCGGAGCGGCGCGTCGCGCTCGGTCAGGCGGTCAACCAGGGGCATCTGCTGGTCGACGCCGCCGCGCGCGATCCGTATGCGCGCGCGCTCGAACCGTTGATCGAGCGTCTTGGCGGCGCGCAGCGCGCGGCCGCGCAGGCGCACGGTAAATCGGCGCTTGGCGCGCTCAAGCGTTTCATCCCAACCACTCACAAGCGGTCATAGACGATGGCAAAAGAGATCGAATTTGCCGACGACGCGCCTTCGTTCGCGCACAGCCAGCAGTTCCAGGACATCAAGAACGCTGCGCACGAACATCTGTTGACGCGTATCGAGGAACTCGGCTCGGAGTTCGGCCGCTGGTCGCGTAACGCGATCAACCAGTTCGTCGATCTGGAAATGGACAGCTTCGTCAGGCTGCGCCGGATTCCGATCAACGAGAGCGAAGTGCGCCTGATCGCCGAGGCGCTGACGAAAGAGCTGGCGGGCTTTGGGCCGATCGAGGACCTGCTCGCCGATCCGGCCGTCGAAGATATTCTGATCAACGGCTACAACGACGTGTACGTATCGCGGCACGGCATTCTCACGCGCATCCAGGTGCGCTTTGCCGACAACGCGCATCTGCTGCGGATCATCCGCCGCATTCTCGCGCCGATCGGGCGGCGTCTGGACGAGTCGAACCCGATGGTCGACGCGCGTCTGCCGAACGGCGGCCGGGTCAACGTGGTGATCGAGCCGCTGTCGATCGACGGCCCGATCGTGTCGATCCGGAAATTCCGTAAAGATCCGATGCGGCCGGACGACCTGCTCGCCAACGGCACCTACAACGACGAAATCGGCGCGCTGCTCGAAGCGGCGGTGGCGGCGCGCTGCAACGTGCTGGTGTCGGGCGGCACCAGTTCGGGCAAGACCTCGCTGCTGAACGCGCTGGCGTTTCATATTCCCGAGCCGGAGCGGGTCGTGACGATCGAGGACACGGCGGAACTGTCGCTGAACCATCCGCATGTGGTGCGGCTCGAAAGCCGGCCGGGCGGTTTCGACGGCGCGGGCGTGGTGACGATTCGCGACCTGCTGCGCAATACGCTGCGGATGCGGCCGGACCGCATCATCGTCGGCGAAGTGCGCGGCGGCGAGGTGCTCGAAATGCTGCAGGCGATGAACACCGGCCATGACGGTTCGATGGGCACCGTGCACGCCAGCTCGCCGCGCGAATGTCTGTACCGGCTCGAAATGCTGGCCGGCTTCGCGGGCTTCCAGGGCACCGAGTCGAGCTTGCGCCGACAGATCGCCAACGCGGTCGACTTCATCGTGCAGATCGGCCGGCTCTCGAATGGCCGGCGGCGGATTCTGTCGATCACCGAAGTCACCGGGCTGTCGGACAACATCATCGCAACCCAGGAGTTGTATCGCTACGAGCCGGTCATGACCGCCGAGGGCGACGAGCTGGACAACTGGGTATCGCTCGGCATTCATCCGCATTCGCCGAAGCTGGTGCGGTTCCGTCAGGCGTTGAGTGGCGGTGAGCCGCGCGGTAATGCGTTCGGCAATGCGGGCTTTGGCGGCGGTGGTTTTGGCGGCGGTAGCGGAGGCTTCAATGTCTAGCGCGGTGCTGGTCGTTGCGGCGCTCGCGCTCCTGTGCGCGGCGCTCGCGTTGCTGCTGTGGCAACGCAGCGCGCAACGCAAAGGCCAGGTGAGCACCGAACGTTTTATCGATAGCCGGATGGCGGCGGCCATGCCGGGCGCCGCGGGACCGGCCGGCCTCGCCGGCGGCCCGCGTGTCGCACCCGCCCGTGTCGCGGCGCAGGTCGCGATCGCGCCACAAGCGCCGCCCGCCGACGCGGGCTGGCTGGCTTCCTGCCGCTACCTGCTGGCGCGCGCGCGCTTCATGCTGCGCCACATGCTGGAGCGTGCGGGTATCGTCGACGCCAAACGGCCGTTCGCCACCAGCGGGGCGATCGTGCTGCTGTTGTGCGGCTGGGCGGGACTCGCCCGTGGCGTGCTCGCCGCGCTCGTGGTTTTCGCGATGTGCTGCCTGTTGATGTATTTTTTCCTGACGATGCGCGTGAACAAGCGTCGCCAGTTGATCGTGCGGCAATTGCCGCTGTTTCTCGACGGCATCGTGCGTCTGATCACGCTCGGCAATAGCGTGCCGGCCGCGTTCCAGGCCGCGCTGCAAACCACCGAAACGCCGTTGCGCGAATGTCTCGACAACGTCTCGCGGATGCTGCGCACGGGCGTCGAAATCGATCGCGCGCTGTATCAGGTTTCGTTGATCTACGGCGTGCGCGAACTCGAACTGGTGGGCTCCGTGCTGCGTCTGTCGGTGAAGTACGGCGGCCGTGCCGACGTGATGCTCGACCGGATGGCGTCGTTCATGCGCGATCTCGAACAGGCCGAGCGGGAACTCGTGGCGATGTCGTCGGAAACGCGGATGTCGTCCTGGGTGCTGGGGGCGTTGCCGGTGGGCATCGGCGGTTTTCTGATCGTCTCCAACCCCTCGTATTTCGCTTCGATGTGGTTCGATCCGAGCGGGCGGCAACTGGTTTATCTGGCGTTCGCGTTGCAGGTGGTCGGCGCCTGGCTGCTGTACCGCATGGCGAGCCTGAGGGATTGACGATGCAAGCCCATCAACTGTTCGCACTCGCGCTGGCGCTCGCGGCGCTCGCCTTGCTGCTGGTTGCCGGCCTGGTGCTCGCGCGGGTGGCCGCGCAGCGGCGCACCGAACGCACCCTGGGTCATGCGCTCGACGAACGCGCATTGCAGGCGGCGGCGCTGACCGCCGCGGCGGCTCGCGCCACGGACGGCGCGCCCGCCGCGTCGAAGACGGCGGTGCGCGCCGCGCGGCCGACGGGTTTCAAAGGCGTGTTCGAACATCTCGTGCATGTGGGGATCCGCTGGCTCGATACGCCGTTCGGACGCCAGGTGGTGGCTGAAGAAGATCGCCGCCTGCTCGAACAGTGCGGTTTCGTCGATACGCGCACGCGCGGCCTGTTCCTGGTGTCGCGCTTGCTGGGCGCGCTGGTGTTGCCCGTGGTGGCCGGTACGCTGGCGCGCGGACAGGTGGACGGCACGCGCTACGTGGTGCTGGTGGTCATCGCGATGATGGCGGGCTTCATGCTGCCGAAGATTCTGCTGAAGCGCCGCGCCGGCAAGCGCCGCCGTCGCGTGGTCGACGAGTTGCCGCTGCTGGTCGATTTGCTGCGGCTGCTGCAAGGCGTGGGTCTGTCGCTCGATCAAAGTTTGCAGGTGATGGTCAACGATTTTCGCAGCGTGTTGCCGGTGCTCTCGAACGAGCTCGAGATCGCCCAGCGCCAATTCGCCACGGGCCGCACGCGCGAGCAGTCGCTCAACCGGCTGGCCAGCAGCTACGACAACGAAGATCTGCGCGCGGTCATCCGTCTGCTGGTGCAGGTCGACCGGCATGGCGGTGCGGTGCAGGAGCCGCTCAAGCAGTTCGGCGACCGTCTGCGCGAAACGCGTCGCGCGATGCTGCGCGAACGCATCGGCCGGCTCGCGGTGAAGATGACGGGCGTGATGATCGTGACGCTGTTGCCCGCGCTGATGATCGTCACGGCGGGTCCTGGCGTGCTGGCCGTCACGCGTTCGTTTCATTCGGTGCATCAGTAAGGATTGCTCCATGGTTCAGTGTCTGCCTTTCGATTTCACCCGGCGTGTGTCGCGTTACGCGCCGGCTGTCGCCGCTTGCATGCTGCTTGGCGCTTGCACGTCGCAAGTGCTGACGGGTTACGGCGTCGGGCCGCAGGCCGAGCGCGCGGCGATGGCCCAGCAGCAAGCTAATCGCGATCCCGCGCCGGACACGCCCGGCGTGTATCTCGGCCTGATCGACAAGATGCAGGCGCAAGGGCTCTACTTCGCGTCGCTCGCGCATATCGACGCGTACGAAAAGCAGTACGGCGCGAGTCCGGACAGCCATCTGCTGCGTGCCGACGCGTTACGCATGACCGATCAGCCGGACGCGGCGGCGCAGGCATACGGTCTTCTGCTGAAGACGCCGTTGGCCGCGCGCGGCTACCGGGGGCTGGGGTTGATCGCCGGTGCGGCCGGCGATTTCGCGCGCGCCGCGCAAGCGCTGGAGCAGGCGTCGCAACTGGAGCCGACCGACGCGGTGACGCTGTCCGACCTCGGTTATGCGCGACTGCGTAACGGCGATGTGGATGGCGCGCGCGTGCCGCTGATGAAAGCGGGGGAACTCGATCAGAACAATCCGAAGATCGTCAGCAATGTGGTGCTCTATCTGCTCGCCAATGGCGAGCAGGGGCAGGCGCTGGCGGTGATGAATCAGCAGAAACTGACGCCGGACGTGCGCGCTGCGATTCGCAGCGACGCGGCGAAGGTGGCGGCGGCCGGGCGGGCTCAGACGCGCGGCGCGTCAGCGCCGGCGCAGCCACAAGCCGGACAGATGGGGACCGTCGCGAGCGTGCAGGGTATCGAACCGGCGCCGCGTTTGCTGCAGCGGTTCGCGCAGTGACCGGGCGAAGGCGACGCGAGCGTCGCACGAATGCCGGTTGGGTAATCAGGGGGCGGACATGACAGACAACAAAACAGGAACATGGGGTGGGGTGGCGCGGCGGCTGGGCATGGGCGCCGCGCTGGCGGCGTCGATCGGCGGTTCGGTCGGTGCGCTTGCGCAGACGGACGACGCAGCGCAGGCCGTTCAGCCCTCTCAGACGATGCAACCACCGGTGCGCGCCAGCGAAGTGGGGCATAGCACGCGCACGTGGCTCGACCTGCAGAGCAGCAACGCGCAAGCGGCGCCGGCGCTGCCGATGCTCGGCGCGGAAGCCGGCCTCGCCTATCGGCGGTACATGGAATCGTTCAAGAGCAAGATTCCCGATCTCTACGGCTCGATGCTCAACACGACCGGCAGCGGCGGTGGCAGTGGCGGCGGCAGCGGGTCGGGCGGCGTGACCGGCGGTGGCGCTAACTGACATGCGCGGCCGCCCGTCGTCCGTGACGCGTCCCGACCGCTGCGCGCGCCCGCGTGCGCCGCGCCGCACCGGCACGCGCATGCACGGTCAACGTGGCTCGATCGCCGTACTCGCGGTGATCTGGCTGAGCGTGGCGATTGCGGCGCTCGGCGTGCTGGACGTCGGCAACGTGTATTTCGCGCGCCGGTCCTTGCAGCGCACGGCCGATCTGGCGGCGCTGGCGGCGGTGCAGATGATCAGCTCGTCAGGCGGCTGCACGGCCGCCACCACCGCCGCGCAACAGAACGCGGCGGCCAACGGCTTCAGCGTCGGCGGCACGACGACGATCGCCACCACCTGCGGACGCTGGGACACCAGCACCAGTACCTACTTCGGCACGACCGGCAATCCATTGAACGCGGTTCAGGTGCAAACCAGCCAGGTGATACCGTATTTTTTCCTCGGACCGAACCGCACCGTCGCGGCCACGGCGACCGCGCTGGCATCCAACATCGACGCGTTCTCGCTCAGCACCGGCATCGCCACGATCAATACGCAACAGTCGGCGTTGCTCAACGCGATTCTCGGTGGTTTGCTGAATACCAGTGTGGCGTTGACCGTGGGTAATTTCCAGAGTCTCGCGGGGGCGACCATCAAGCTGTCGGATCTGATGGTGGCGCTGGGTGCTTCGTCGATGCAGGGCCTGCTCTCGACCACCGTGACTTATCAGCAGTTGATGCTGGCGATGGTCCAGGCGTTGCAGGCGGGCGGCGATACCGTCAATGCCGCGATCCTGCAGACGCTGGCCGTCACGGTGCCGGGCGGACAGAACATCACCATCGGGGACAACGGGCAGAGCGCGCCGGGACTGCTTGCGCTGGGTCTGTCCAATCCGAACGCCGCGGCAACCGCGACGATCGACGCGCTCGACGCGGTGATGGTCGCCGCGCAGATCGCGCAGAGCAATCCGAACGGCACGGGGCCGGTGATCAACGTGACGACCGGGCTGCTCGGGGTGGCGGGGATTTCGTTGCAGATCATCAATCCGCCGGTGCTGGCGGTCGGCGAGGGCGGGACGACGACCGTCAATGGTGTGACCACGGGCCGCACGATGGCGCGCACGGCGGTGGCGAACGTGACCATCAATCTGCTACCGGCGCTGTTGCCGCCGTTCACGGTGGGTCTTCCGCCGCTGGTATCGGCGTCGATCGCCACGCTGAATACGCCGCTCGTGGTGACGTTGGGCGTGGCCTCCGGTACGGCGACGTTGAACCCGGTCGACTGTGAAAGCACCAAGGCGGCCACCACCGCGACGATTCAGGTGGCGCCGGGCATTCTGAACGCCTGTATTGCCGGCGATGCGTCGTGTAGTAAACCGGTCAACGTGGCGACGGTCACGGCGACGTTCCTCGGTCTCACCGCGCAGGTCGCCAATGTCGTCCTGAACAACGTGCGCTTGCCGGTTAATCCCGGTACGACGACGCCGCTGGTATTCAATGGCTCGTCGGGTAGCTTCGACTACAGCCAGAGTGCGAACTCCAACGCGCTCGGCAGCGATGGTTCGGTATTGACCACGCAATTGCTCGGCAGTCTGGGCACCCTGCTGAAGGTGTCGCTTTTAAACAATCTGATCGATATCTCGTCGCTCCCGATTGTCGGCAACTTGGCGAGTTCCTTGACACCGGTGCTGCAACCTGTCTTCAACCTGCTCGACACTGTGCTCATTCCGACGCTCTCGCTGCTCGGCGTGCAAATCGGCACGGCCACCGTCCACAACATGTCGCTGACATGCGGCGTCCCGCAACTGGTCAACTAGCCTATTCACGATGAGAACCACCGCCAAAATCGAGGAACTCGATATCTACGTCTGGGAGGGCAAGGCCGATATCGTCGACCGGGTCGCACGCTGCATGGCGAGCTTCGACGTCGAAGTGATCCGCGCGGACGATGTCGCGATTTCGCCTGAACGGACCGCGTCGCGGCCATCGCTCGCAATCATCAGTGTCTCGGTGATCGACAGCGGCGCGCTGGTCCTGCGCGACTGGCAGGCCGCGCACGGCATCCCGGTCGTGTGGGTCGGCGCCGCGCCGCGCGACCACGATCCGTCCAGCTACCCGTCCGAGTATTCGCACATTCTGCCGCTCGACTTCACCTGCGCCGAACTGCGCGGCATGGTCATGAAGCTGGTCGCGCAGATTCGCGCGCACAGCGCCAAGACGCACGAATCCGACGCGATGATCGCCAACTCGGAGTGCATGCAGGCGCTGCTGCACGAGGTCGACACCTTCGCCGACTGCGACACGAGCGTGCTGGTGCATGGCGAGACCGGCGTCGGCAAGGAGCGCATCGCGCAACTGCTGCACGAAAAACATACCCGCTACGGGCAGGGCCCGTTCGTCGCGGTGAACTGCGGCGCGATTCCGGACGGCCTGTTCGAATCGCTGTTCTTCGGCCACTCGAAAGGCTCGTTCACCGGGGCGGTCGTCGCGCATAAAGGCTACTTCGAGCAGGCCGACGGCGGCACGCTGTTCCTCGACGAAATCGGCGACTTGCCGCTCTACCAGCAGGTCAAGCTGCTGCGCGTGCTCGAAGACAGCGCGGTCACGCGGATCGGCTCGGCCACGCCGGTCAAGCTCGATTTCCGGCTGGTGGCGGCCAGCAACAAGGTGCTGCCGCAACTGGTGAAGGACGGCACGTTCCGCGCGGATCTCTACTACCGGCTGGCGGTGATCGAGTTGAAGATTCCGTCGCTCGAAGAGCGCGGCGCGGTCGACAAGATCGCGATCTTCAAGGCGTTCATTTCGCAGGTGGTCGGCAACGAGCGTCTGTCGGCGTTACCCGATCTGCCTTACTGGCTCGCCGACGCCGTTGCCGACACCTACTTCCCCGGCAACGTGCGCGAGCTGCGCAATCTCGCCGAGCGGATCGGCGTGACGGTGCGCCAGATTGGCGCGTGGGACGCGGCCCGTCTGCAGCGGCTACTGGCGCTGGCGCGCAGCACGCAGCCGGTGCCCGCCGAGAGCGCGGCCGAGGTGCTGGTGGACCGCAGCAAATGGGACATGGCGGAGCGCAACCGCGTGCTCGCCGCGCTCGACGCAAACGGTTGGCGTCGCCAGGATACGGCGCTCTATCTGGGCATCAGTCGTAAGGTTTTATGGGAGAAGATGCGCAAGTACCAAATTTTCGACGAAGAGCCCGAAACCCGCGAAAGTGAGTAATAATGAGACGGTTGTACTAAAACAAAAACTGTTTAAGCAGGAATTACATGGACCACAAGTCGAAACTACGACAGATCACCCTGGCCGCTTTCATCGCGTTGGGGGCCGTGCAAGGCGTCTATGCGCAGGCTTTGCCGGACAGCAGCGCAAGCGCTGGCGGCGGTGCTGGCGTCGTTTCCCAGCCGGCCACGACGACCGCGTTGCCGGCCACTACGCAAGCCGGAGCGGCCCAGACCACCGCTTTGACGCCGGACGAGGCGAAGCAATCCGCCGCGGGGAATGTCGCGGAATTGCAGCAGATGATCCACGGCGCGGATCTGGCGGAGTTGCGCACCACGTACAACGGCAGCTACGGGGCGAGCCTGCTGTTTTATGGCAAGGAGATGACGTACTACGTGGCGTTGTTCCAACAGAAGAATTTCTGGCGCGTCATCAAGACGCAGGACGCCACGCGGGCCGACATGATCTATAAGGATTTCGTGCGCCAGACGATGCAACTGTCCGACGTCGAAATTCGCCGCACGCAGCTCGAAGCGCAGAAAGCCTTCACGGAGCGCATGATCGCGCTGTCGCAAGATCGCGCGAATCGTCTGCAGGCCGATCTCGACGTCGCGCGTCAGCAGCAGAGCATCGTGGCGAGCCAGCAGCAACAGAGCCGTGCCGAAGCATCGGCGCTGGCACAGCAGAAGGCTGCCGCGCAAGACCAGTTGCGCGCCGCGCAACGCCAGGTGCGCGATCTGCAGCGTCAACTGGAAAGCGGCTTGCCGTCGCACTGAGTGCGATGGTTTGAAGGCCTCGCGGACCGGTAATGCAGTGTGAATGGCGCTGCGTGGTTTGCTTGAGGATGGGGCGGGTCGACCGCCTTATCGTTGTCTTCGAGCCGTTATCTATACAGACATAATCAGGCGGCTTGCGGGCCGCCTGATTCATTGTGGGTCGCCTTCGGCATCGGCATCGCCCTCGGCAGCCGCGCGCTGCGGCGGCGTATCGCTAATGCTGCTTCTTTCCCTGCGAAGACGTTTCTTTTTCCGACGAGCGATGCGGATCGGTTGTGTCGACGGCGATCGGGTCGCTGGCGGGAAAGCTTTCGTCGAGCGCCTCGTCGAGGCGGCTGTCGTCGGACTCCACGGGCGGTTCTGCTTGCGCGGGATGAGCCGCGGGGTGCTTCTTGCTGGTCATGACAGGCTCCATTCGAAGAGAGGCGGTTCCCCAGCATAGCGCATGGCGGCCGTCGACGAGCATCGGCCGAACGGCCTAAGGCGTCGCACACGGCAAGCATCCCCGTTCAATCGCGGCGCGCAAAAAACCACTCGCCGAAATCGACGCCAAACAACACTTCAAATCATCCGGCATCAACTCGTTTTCCGTGTGTCGCTGTCCGGCATAAACGGCAAGCAAGGGGCCGCGACATTCACCGGCCGCGTGGGCCGGCGCTCACACCCTGTCGCACGACGTCAACCGGCAGTGTCCAATTCGGTAGGGACGCGGGCTGACACCCGCGGACCCTCGCGAATCACCAGGCAGCGAATAACATGGACCGGAAAAAAACTGCGAGCGGGCCGCGCTTCAACGCGTTGCACGTCGTGGAAGCAGAACTGGAACATCTGGATTGGGCCACGCGGCAACCGGCGCTACGCATGCTGGACGCCGGTTATTGGCGCCGCCGCGTGATGGCGGTCAAGAGTGGATTCGAACTGACAGAGCAGCAGCTAGTGCGTCTGGAGAAAATCTTGATGCGGCTCGGCCATCCTACGGAATAGCCGAGCGCCGAAGCGGCTGCTTACTCGCTGCCGCCGTTGTTGCCGTTACCACCATTGCCGCCATTACCACTGTTGCCGCTATGACCGCCATGATTGCCGCCGCCGTGGCTGCCGCCGTCGCCACCGCCCGTGCCGAACAGACGCCGGCGGCGCGTGACGACCACGGGGCCGTCTGACGTGCTGCCGCTGCTGCGGTCGGGTGCGGGACGGTCGGATGACGGTGCGCCATACGACTCGCGGGGTTCACGCGGTTCGCGCGGCTCGCGATGGTCACGCGGCTCACGCGAGCCGTGCGGACCCCGCGTGGTGTGCTCGCCATGTGACGGGCGCCCCGTGCGCGGCGCCGGACGTGTGCCGGTGTCGAGCTGGATCGTCGAGATCGCGCGCTTGTAGATGCCTTGCAGGCCGACAGGCGTGCGCAGCATCACCAGGTACTGATCGAACGACTCGATGCACCCCGTCAGGCGAATGCCGTTGACGAGATAAATCTCGACGCGCTTTCGTTCTTTGCGCGCTGCGTTCATGAAGTCGTTTTGCGGGTGCGATTCTGCGGAAGCCATGGACAATTCAGGTTAGAAAAACGGTTGTTCGCCGCGATTCTACCCTGTGTGGGGGCGGAACGCGTCGACGGGCGAACTGCCTTCACTATAACGGCTTGTGCGCACATAAGCATCCGTTAACGCCTGGCTGTAACGTTGCGTTACGAATCTGCCGATGAATGGCGCATTGTTCCGCCATGCCCGCGCGTTCGGGGCGTCGATGGCGGAAAAAAGATAGCGCGTGACGACGCCGCGAACGGAATAAATCGTCGCTCGTCTGCGTTATGACAGGAAGGGCAGCGACGCATTGTGCGCGAGGCCGACTGGATGCCAGGCTGACGCATGTCGCCGGCAGTGAGGAGACTCAACATGAAATCGTCCCGCGTTCTTTCCGCCATCTTCGTGGTGCTCGCGCTTGCGCTAGGTTCGCTCGCGACGAGCGCCTGTACCTCGGCGACCGACACCGGTGCGTCGAGCAGCAGCGGCAACGGCAGCAGCGGCGGGTATTGATGCAACGAGTGCCACAAGTGCAACGAGCGTTGCAAGTATTGCAAGTGCCCCCGAACCTGCCATGTCGCGCGAGTTCCTCCGGGCGGAGCCCGTCCAACCTGGCGCGGCCCGGCATTTTCCTGGGAGCGTCGCTGACTGGATGAACTTCGAAGCGGAAGTGATCTCCTGGCTGCCGCAGTTGCGTCGCTACGCGCGCGCACTGACGGGCGACAGCGCATGGGCCGACGACCTCGTGCAGGATACGGCGGAGCGTGCGCTCGCCCGTTGGACCGCGTTCCGTCCGAACAGCAATCTGCGCGCGTGGCTTCTCACGATTTTGCGGCATCTGTATATCGATCAGCTGCGCGGGCGCCGCGAGATTACCGTCGACGACGACAGCGCGCCGTGGCGTACTCTCGAAGCGCCGCAGGGCGAGGTGGACGGTCTGGTACTGCGCGATTTGCAGCGCGCGTTGTACTGCCTGCCGCTCGAGCAGCGTGAGGTGTTGTTGCTGGTTGGGGTGGAGGAACTGTCTTATCAGGAAGCGTCGCGTGCGCTCGGCGTGCCGGTCGGCACGGTGATGTCGCGGCTCTCGCGTGCGCGTGAGCATTTGCGCGTGTTGTTGACGGAAGGGCCGGCGCAGGAGTCGGCGCGCAAAACTCCGCCGTTGAAAGTGGTGAGAAATCCGTGATGAATAACGACGACCACGAAGCCGGCTTGCCCGACGGGCTCGATCTGCGAGCGCTGTCGGCATGGGTCGACGATGAATTGCCGGCCGCCGAACGCGCCGCGCTCGAAGCGAAACTCGAGCAGCATCCGCAGGCCGCCGCACGGGTCGCGGCGTGGCGCGCGCAGAAGGCCGCGCTGCGGGTGCTGTGCGGTGCGCCGCTGCGGGGTGAATATGACGCGCGCGGCGAACGTAGCGACCGCGCCGAACAGGGTGAGCGTAGCGAGCATGGGGACCGCGCTGACCGCGACCGCGACCGCGACCGCCGCGAATATAACGGTCATGCCAACGCTACACCGGAACCGACTTTCATCGTCGTGCGCCGTGCGGCGCCATGGTGGCAACGCGTCGGTATCGCGGCGTGCTGGCTCGTCGCCGGTGCCGGAATCGCGCTGGCTTTGGGGCCGCTCGCGCCGCGCCTGACAGGCGGCGCGTGGGGCGGTCTGGGCGGCCAGCCGCCGAGCTTCGCCGAGCGGGCGGATGTCGCCTATGCGGTGTACACGCCGGAGCGGCGTCATCCGGTGGAAGTGGCCGCGAGCGACGAAGAGCATCTGATCAACTGGCTCTCCAAACGCCTGAACCGGCCGTTGTCGGTGCCGTCGTTGCAGGAGTACGGTTATTCGCTCGTGGGTGGGCGTCTGTTGCCCGGCGAAGCGGGGCCGGCCGCGCAGTTCATGTACGAGAACGCCGGCGGCGCGCGGCTCACGCTGTACGTGACCGGCACCGCACGCGACGAAACCGTGTTCCGCCTGTTCCGCGACGGCAACCGTCGCACCTTCTACTGGATCAGCGACGGCATGGGCTACGCATTGTCTGGGCCGATCGCGGAGGGCAAGCTGCGCTCCATTGCCGTCGACGTATGCAGCGCGCTCGGCGGCAAACCGGAGACGTGGCAGTGACTTTGCAACCCGCCGTGCCCGCGCACCGCGTGTTGCGATGAGTCTTGCGACAGGCTATGAATGATAAAAAACGCGCCGTTCCCAGACCGGCCATTTGAGCTGCAACACGTGGTAACAGAAACACGTCGCGCTTCGTGCGACCGGCCGGAATAGCTTCGCGCGACGCTTCGTTTACTCGTTGCTGGATCCTGCAAGCGCATGCCCCGATACATGCATGCGCGTCTTCATCGCAAGGTTTCGGGCAAGGCAAACCGACGGGGTCTTTACGGTGTCGATGCGTCCTTCGCGTCGCAACGCCGACGCGTCGAGGCAGCGACATCATGCTCACCTTTCATCAGTTCGGCACGAGGCTCGGTTCCGGCGTAGCCTGTCTGTGTCTGACCGCGCTTTGCGCCGCGCCGGCCGGCGCACAAACGGACGCGGACGTGCCGTTGGCCGATACGTCGACATGCCGGTTCGTCGTGGGTCAGGCGGAAATCGACGGCGTCATGCAGCAGGTTAGCGGACGCGCGTGTCCGCAACCGGACGGTAGTTGGCAGATCGTTCAGGACGACGCCGGGGCGCTCGCGCCGGCCTATTACTACGATCCGTGGTACTGGGGGCCACCAGTGGTGTTCGGGGTCGGCGTGTCGGTTATTTTCGTCGACCGTTTTCATCATTTTCATCACATGGATCATGTCCGCTATGTGCGTGGATCGTATGGCGTGGGTGGTCGCGGCGGCTGGCACGGCGGGTCGTCCGTGCATGTGTGGGGCGGTGGCGCGCACATGGGGGGTGGCGGCATGCATCGCTAGCGCGCGGCGGCTATCGCCCGCGAGGGAGACCTCTTGACCCGTAGCCTGCCGCCGGAAGTCTCCGCCGCGCAGTTCGATCGTGCGCTTGCCGGTTGGCGGGCGATCGTCGGCGAGCCGCACGTGGTGACGTCGGCGGCGGGACTCGCCGCGTATCTCGATCCGTTCGCGCCCGGCGAGCCCGCCGCGTTTTCGGCGAGCGCGGCGCTGCTGCCGGCCTCCGTCGATGAAATCCGCGCCGTGCTACGGATTGCCAACGAATTCCGCATTCCATTGTGGACGGTCTCGACCGGCCGCAACTTCGCGTATGGCGGCGCGGCACCGCGTTTGTCCGGATCGGTCGTGCTCGATCTGCAGCGGATGAACCGCATCATCGAAGTGAACGAGACGCTCGCCTACGCGCTGGTCGAACCGGGCGTGAGTTACTTCGATCTGTACGCGCATTTGCGCGACAAGGGTTACCGGCTATGGGTCGATCCGCCCGCGGCCGGTTGGGGCAGCGTGGTCGGCAATACGCTCGAACGCGGCTTCGGCTACACCGACTACGGCGATCACGCGGCAACGCAGTGCGGCATGGAAGTGGTGCTCGCCAACGGCGACGTATTGCGCACGGGCATGGGCGGGATCGATATCGGCACCGCATGGCAGTTGTATCGGCCGGGCTACGGGCCGTCGTTCGACGCGATGTTCATGCAGTCGAATTACGGCATCGTCACGAAGCTCGGCGTCTGGCTGATGCCCGCACCGCCCGCGTATCTGCTCGGCGAAATCCAGTTTCAGCACGAAACGGATCTCGATACGATCGTGGAAATCTTGCGGCCATTACGGCTCGACGACACGATCCGCAACAACGCGGTGATCGAAGGCGGGTTGCGTCGCGCAGCGGGACTGTCGGCGCGCTCGCGGTGGTACGAAGGCACGGGCGCCATGCCCGAGAGTGCGGTGACGGCCATGCTGGAGAAGCTGAACGTCGGTCGCTGGAATCTGCATTTCGCGCTCTACGGCACGCCGGAATTGATCGACGCGCGCTACGCGATCGTGCAGCGCGCGTTCGCTCGCGTGCCGCAGGCGAAGTTTTCCGCCACGCGCTATACAGGCGATGCGCAACCCGTAGCGGGCGGCGACCGCAACCTCGCCGGCATTCCGGCGATGAGCGCGTTTCGCATGCTCGACTGGCGCGGCGGCGCGGGCGCGCACGTGGACTTCGCGCCGGTGTGTCCGGCGAGCGGGCGCGACGCGTTGCGTCAATACATGATGATCAAGACGCGCGCCGCGGAATACGGCTTCGATTACTACGGCGGATTTACGGCGGGCGTGCGTCATCTGCATCACATTTTTGCAGCGATTTTCGATCGCGACGACGCGAACCAGCTTGAGCAGGCCGGCGCGTTGCTGCGCTCGCTAATGAGCGATGCGCGTGCGGCGGGATACGGTCAATATCGCACGCATCTCGCGTATATGGATTTTGCCGCCGCGCAGTATGGATTCAACGACGGCGCGTTGTTGCGGTTATCGGAAACGATCAAGGATGCGCTCGATCCGAACGGGATTCTCGCGCCGGGTAAGCAGGGAATCTGGCCGGAGAAATGGCGGGATCGGCGGGGATATACGTGAGCGCGTTGGGCACGTACGCGACTCGCGGCGACAGGATCAGGCAATGGATCGACGCACTTTCATGATGAGCGGCGCGTGGTTGTCGAGTGCGGCGTGGCCGTTGCTTGCGGATGCCGACGGGCGCCTCGACACGCTGGCGATTGTCGACACCACGTTGACGCACGGTCCCGCATTCGCCGACTACGCGAGCCGTCTGAAGCTTCCGCTCTTCGAAGCGAACGACGACGTCGGCACGCTCTGGTACACGACGCTCGCGCCGCTTCTCGATCGAACTTCGTTGAGGATGCAACTGTCGTTGATCGGCCTCACGCGGGCTTCCGATTATTTCGTTCTCAAGCAACTCGCCACACGCGCAGGGTATCGGTGCGGGCGGTGCGAGCGGTGCGACGCACACGGCGGAAAAATCAACGCATCAACCTCGCCGTTTGCCCCTGTCGCCTTCGTCTTCACCGCCCACCCTCAACGCTAAAACTTATACGCCTTGTTCTTCGGATCGAAGGTCGAATCGTCGAAGGTTTTCGGCGTGATGGTGTCGAACACGATCTTCTCGAAGAGCTTGCCGTCGTTGTTATACGACTCGACGGTGCGGAAATACGGATGCCGCAGATCGAGCCCGAGCGTTTCCTTCTTCGCGTAGAACTGCGGCTGGCCGGTCGGCGTTTCGAAAGTGAAAGCGACCACGCGCACGCCGTCGATCGTTTGGACCTCCACCTGGGTCGAGCGCGGCAAGCCGGCCTCGACATATTTCTTGCCTTCCGACAGGTACTGAGCGGCAATGTACTCGGTGCCGAGATCGCGCACCTGGTGATTCGATTGCGCACGAGCCAGCGCGCCGTTCAGCGAGGTCCACAACGGCATCACGTTCATGATGCCGCCGAGATGCCCGTACATTTCATCGGTGCGCTTGGACTCGTCGTAGATGATTTCCTGGCCCGCATGCGCGCCGTCGGGCAGCCACTTCGCGTAGATCCGCAGCGGGTCGTGCGCGAGACGCACCAGCATGTGATCGGGCTTGTCGGGCCACTGGCCGTGAATGCGTTCCGAACGTGACATCGTGAACTCGTACGACGGGTAGCCGTTCGGTCCTTCCTTGATATAGCGCGGCAAGGTCAGCGGATCGAGCGACTGGAACAGCGCGACAAGTTGCGCCTCGTCGAGCTTTTCGAGCGCACCGCTCTGTTGCGCGGCGCGCAGCCATTTGACCTGCTGGTCCAGCGTGAGCTTGCCGACCTGAGACGACGGCGTGGTCGGTGCCTTGACGCTGGAGGCGGTATCGAGCGGCGGCGGGGTGTCGTCGTTTTGCGCGAACGCGGACGGCGCGGCGAGACTGAAGGCCAGCGCCGCCAACGCGCCGGCCAACGTTGCACGCGACGACGCCGTGCGCGATGCGCGGCGCCCGACAAGACCCATGACCGCCGACAAGCGGCGCGAGCGTGCGGACAGGCGGTGCTTCATGAATCTCTCCGAAAAGTAAGCGACGCAAAGCGCCTTGCCTGTCAGGCAGCCTTTTGCTTCGCGAGTTCCTCGTCGCGCAGCGCGCGGCGCAGAATCTTGCCGACGTTGGTTTGCGGCAGCTCGTCGCGGAACTCGACGAGCTTCGGCACTTTGTAGCCCGTCAGATTCTTGCGGCAATGGGCGATCACCTGTTCCGCGGTCAGCGACGGGTTGCGCTTGACGATGAACACCTTCACGCGCTCGCCCTGGGCTTCGTCGGGCACGCCGATTGCGGCCACCTCGCGCACATCCGGATGCGCGGCGATCACGTCTTCGATTTCATTCGGATAGACGTTGAAGCCCGACACCAGGATCATGTCCTTCTTGCGGTCGATCAGGCGAATGAAGCCGCGCGAGTCCATCACGCCGATGTCGCCGGTAGCGAGCCAGCCTTCGTCGTCGATCACCTTGGCGGTTTCGTCCGGGCGATTCCAGTAGCCTTTCATCACCTGCGGTCCCTTCACGCACAATTCGCCCGCTTCGCCGATGCCGGCCCAACTGCCGTCGTCTTTCTTGAAGCGCACCTGGGTGGACGGCGCGGGCAGACCGATCGAGCCTTCGAAGTCGCGCATGTTGCTCAGATCGACCGGATTCATCGAGACGATCGGCGAGCATTCGGTGAGGCCATAGCCTTCGATGATCGGCTTGCCGGTGACGGCCTTGAAACGCTCGGCCACCGACTTCTGCGTCGCCATGCCGCCGGCCATCGCGAGTTTCAGGTTCGAGAAGTCGCGCTTGCAGAACTCCTCGTTGTCGAGGAACGCGTTGTAGAGCGTATTCACGGCGGTCATGCCGGTGAATTTCTCGTGACGGATGATCATCATCACGCGTTTCATGTCGCGCGGATTGGCGATCAGGATGTTGCGCCCGCCGAGTCCCATGAAGATGAGCGCGTTCACCGTCAGCGAGTAGATGTGATAAAGCGGCAGCGGCGTGAGTACGGTTTCGATCTCGCCGGTCAATTGGCCTTCGGACCACGCTTTCGCCTGCAGCAGATTGGCGATGATGTTCTTGTGCGTGAGCATCGCCCCCTTGGCGACGCCGGTGGTGCCGCCGGTGTATTGCAGGAATGCGATGTCGTTGTGCGCGAGACGCACGGGCGTGACCGGCCGCGTGTAACCGGTTGCGAGCGCGCTGAGCAGCGGCACCGCTTGCGGCAGGTTGTACGCGGGCACCATCTTCTTCACGTGACGCAGCATGAAGTTGAGCAGACGTCCCTTCAGATTCAGGCCGTCGGCGAGCAGATCGCCGAGACCCGTCACGATGACGTTCTGGATCTTGGTGCCGGGCAGCGAGTCTTCCACCGTCTTCGCGAAGTTCTCGAACACGATGATCGTGGTCGCGCCGCTGTCCTTCAACTGATGCGCGAGCTCGCGCACGGTGTACAACGGATTCACGTTGACCACCACGCCGCCGGCTTTCAGCACGCCGAACAGCGCCACCGGATACTGGAACGTGTTCGGCAGCATGATAGCGACACGCTCGCCGGGCTTCACGCCGATGCTCTGCAGATACGCGGCGAACGCGGTGGCCTTGCGGCCCAGTTCGCCGTAGGTCAGGTTCGCGCCGACGCTCACATACGCAACCCGCTCGCGGAACTTGGCGACGCACTCGTCGAAGAACTGCGGAATCGATTCGTATTGTCCGACGTCGATGTCATGCGGTACGTCCGACGGGTAGGAGGCATACCAGATGCCGTCGGTGTTCGGCGCTGCATGCGTGGCGCTGGTCGCATGCGCGGCATTCACAGCATTCACAGCATTCACGGCGGCCGACGCCTGATCGGCGGGCGAGAGCGGGGTTTGAGCGGGCTGGGTCATCGGTCGTCTCCAGAAGCGGTGGCTTCATCTGTTTGTGTGCTGGTCGTGCGGCCAGTCATCCGAGCGTGCGTCGAAGCAATCCAAAGCAAAGTTTGCAGCAATCTTTCGTGAAGCAACACTATTCGTTGAGGCGAACGAGGTGCGGCGGATCAACGCTCCAGAATCGCCACCACGCCCTGGCCACCCGCCGCGCAGATTGAGATCAACCCGCGCGCGGTGCCGGCTGGCTTGTCGAGTTGCGCGAGCATTTTCGCGAGACCGGCGACGATGCGCCCGCCGGTCGCCGCGAACGGATGGCCGGTGGCAAGCGAGCTGCCGTTCACGTTCAGCTTCGCGCGGTCGATCGCGCCGAGCGGCCCGGGCAAGCCGAGCTGCGTGCGGCAATATTCGTCATCCTGCCACGCGGTGAGCGTGCACAGTACCTGGGCGGCGAACGCCTCGTGAATTTCGTACAGATCGAAGTCCTGCAGCGTGAGGCCAGCGCGCGCGAGCATGCGCGGCACTGCATAGGCCGGCGCCATCAGCAGGCCTTCTTTCTTGTCGAAATAGTCGACCGCGGCGGTTTCGGACCAGCTCAGATAGGCGAGCACCGGCAAGCCATGTCGAGCCGCCCAGTCCTCGCTCGCGAGTAGCACGGCGGAGGCGCCGTCGGTGAGCGGCGTCGAATTGCCGGCGGTCAGCGTGCCGGCGTCGCGGTCGAATACCGGCTTCAGGCTCGCGAGTTTTTCGAGCGTGAGGTCGGCGCGCAGATTGTTGTCGCGCGAGAGGCCGCGATACGGCGTCATCAGATCGTTGACGAAACCGCGTGCGTACGCTTCGTTGAGCTTGCGGTGGCTGTCGTACGCGAGCACGTCCTGCGCCTCGCGCGAAATGTTCCAGCGCTTGGCCATCAGCTCGCAATGCTCGCCCATTGACAGGCCGGTGCGCGGCTCGCCGTTGCGCGGCAACAGCGGCTTGAAGAACATGCCGGGCCGCAGTTTGGTCAGCGCGCCGACGCGCTGCCCCGTGCTGCGGCTGCGATTCACTTCGAGCAGGATCTTGCGCATCCGTTCGTTGACGCCGATCGGCGCGTCCGAGGTCGTATCCACGCCGCCCGCGATGCCCACTTCGATCTGCCCCAGCGCGATCTTGTTGGCGACGAGGATCGCCGCTTCGAGTCCGGTGCCGCAGGCCTGCTGTACGTCGTAGGCGGGCGTTTCCTTCGCGAGCGTGGTGGACAGCACCGCTTCGCGCGTCAGGTTGAAGTCGCGCGAATGCTTGATGACGGCGCCCGCCGCGACTTCGCCCAGCCGCTCGCCGTGCAGGTTGTAGCGATCGATCAGGCCTTGCAGCGTGAAGGTCAGCATGTCCTGATTCGACGCGGTCGCGTACGCGGTGTTCGAGCGGGCGAACGGAATCCGGTTGCCCCCGACAATGGCTACGCGGCGCACGGCTGGCTGCGGGTGGGTCATGCTCGGCTCCTTGAGGTTCTTGTTGTGATGCGGCGGCTCATAGCAGTTTCCACTGCATGCGGCCACGCAGATGCGGTTTTTCGCCGCTGATGTCGCGCACTTCGATATCCCGTTCGATCAGCGAAGCCGACGCGCTCCACAATGACGCCTCGCCGGGCAGCAGCATCGGCAATTTGAATTCGGCGCTGAGCGTGCCTTCGGCGAGCGGCTTGGGCGGCTGCAGCGCGGCGGCGGCGCGCGCCAGCGTCCACATGCCGTGCGCGATCGCGCGCGGAAAACCGAAGGCTTTCGCGGACAGCGCGCTGAGGTGGATCGGGTTGTAGTCGCCGGAGACCTTCGCGTAGTCGCGGCCCAGTTGCGACGGCAACTGCCAGCGCGCGATACGCTGCAGCGCCTCGGGCCCGAGTTCGAGCGGCGCGAGCGCGCTGCCGGTCGCCGGCACGCCGCGTTTCAGATAGACGCTGTCGCCGTCCCACACCGCTTCGCCGCGCCGGTACAGGCGCGTGTGCAGGACGAACGCCTGACCCTTGTCGTGACGCAGCAGCGCGCCGAACTCGACCTCGACGCGCAGCAGGTCTTTATAGGCGAGCGGGCGGCGCAGGCGCACGTGATTAGCCAGATGCACGAGCCCGAGCGCCGGCCACGGAAACGCGGGATCGGTCAGCATCAGCAGATGCAACGGAAACGCGAGCAGATGCGGATAGGTGAGCGGCACGCCGTGCTCGGGGATGAAGCCGCATACACGCGCGTAACGCCAGACCGCGCCTGGATCGAGCGCGACGGCGGGGCGCACGAGGCGCAGCGCCGGCAGTTGCGTGGGCCGGCCGCGCTTGACGATGCCCGACAATGCGCGCGCATAGAGTTTGGCCGGCGCGGGCAGCGGTTCGACCACGACGGTTTTGGGCCGGACCGCGTCGGCCCGGCGCTCGCCGAATGCGCTGGATGCGTCGGATGTACCCGATGCACCGGATGCGCCGCTGTCGTCGAACGGATCACCGGGCTCGGCCATGCTCACGCTCCAATCAGGCTTTGGCCGCACACGCGCACGATCTGGCCGCTGACCCCCGCCGACCCCGGATGCGCGAGCCACGCGATGGTCTGCGCGACGTCGACCGGCTGGCCGCCCTGGCTCATCGAGTTCATGCGGCGGCCGGCTTCGCGAATGGCGAGCGGAATCTTCGCGGTCATCTGCGTTTCGATAAAGCCGGGCGCGACCGCGTTGATCGTGATGCCGCGCGCGCGCAAATGCGGCGCCATGCTCTGCACCCGGCCGATCACGCCGGCCTTCGACGTCGCGTAATTGGTCTGGCCGAGATTGCCGGCAATGCCGCTGATCGACGACACCGCGACGATCCGGCCGCCGTCGCGCAGAATGCCGGCGGCGAGTAACGCGTCGTCGATCCGTTCCTGCGCGCTGAGGTTGATGTCGATGACGTTTTGCCACGCGGCGTCGGTCATCTTCGCGATGGTTTTGTCTTTCGTGATGCCGGCGTTGTGCACGACGATGTCCACGCCCTGTTCGTCGAGCGCGGCGGCGATCTGTGCGGGCGCTTCGGGCGCGGCGATGTCGAACGCGAGCGCGGTGCCGTTCAGTTGACGCAGCGTGGCGTCGAGCGCGTCGCGCGCCGACGGAATGTCGATGCCGATCACGTGCGCGCCTTCGGCCGCCAGCGCGCTCGCAATCGCGGCGCCGATGCCGCGTGCCGCGCCCGTGACGACCGCGCGCCGGCCGGCGAGGGGTTGGGTCCAGTCGAAGTCGGGCGGGGGCAAGGTGGGGCTGGTGGCGGTGCTCACCGTGCCGATCCGCACCACCTGACCCGACACATACGCCGAGCGTGGCGACAGAAAAAATCGCAACGTCGCTTCAATCCCGCTTTCAGCGCCGCGTTCGACATAGACGAGGTTCGACGTGATACCGCGCCGCGCCTCCTTGCCGAGCGAGCGCGTGAGGCCTTCGAGCGCGCGCTGCGCGGTCCACTGACGCGGATTCGCGCAGCTCTCCGGCGGCCGCCCCAGCACGACGATGCGACCGCACTTGCCGAGCGAGCGCAGCGTGTCGTGAAAGAAACCATGCAGCGGTTCAAGCTGGCTGCTGTCTTCAATGCCGCTCGCATCGAACAGCAGCGCGGCAAGCCGACCGTGCGAACCGCCATCCGCGGCTTCGAAGCGGCCGGTCATCAAACCGCGGCGATTCGCGAGCGGCACCCATAGCCCGGCGCTTTCATGCGCGACGCTGGTCACGCCGATGCTCGCCACCAGATTCGCGAGCGCGTCCAGCAGATGCGGTTCGCGGCCCGCGCCGAGCGCCACCATGCCGCTGAATTCGGGCTGGTCCGCGCGATAGCGGTGCAGCACCTCGGGCTTCGGCAAGCCGAGCGAACGCGCGAGGCGCGCGCCGAACGGCGAGTTGACGAAGTTCAGGTATGAGTCGTTCATAGAGTGATTTGCTCCGCTGGCCACGTCCCGTACGAATTCTCCCCGGCGGGCGCCTCGAAGCTTGCCCCGTTAAGGCATGCCTCGTTGAGCGCCACTTCAAGGGGTGCCTCGAAGCCGGCCCCCTTGTGGGACGTCAAACGTGTGTCAGTGTGCACTGAGTTCGGCGCCACGGGTGCGCCATCCCCGGATGTTTTTTTCATACGGTTCTTTCCGCGCTCAAGCTGCCATTTCCAACGCCTTTTCGAGCGACTCCTTGCGCTTCTGCAAACTCGCGAACAGGTCGAAGTCGGCGGGGAAGTCGTCGACCTTCACGACGTGCGCGCCGTAGCGGGCATAGTCGTCCAGCACGCGGCGCTCGTCGGCGTCGATCAGGCCTTGGCGCTGCGCCGCGTCGGTCCACGCGCCCAGTTGCGGCAGGCTTTGCGGCATCGGTTCGAGCAGGCCCTGCTTGACGGCTTCACGCAGCTTCTGGTCGATCTGCGTGAAGCGCGGATTCAACTGGAACACCAGTTCGCCGTAGCCGAGCGCATCCACGTCGGGATGCGGCACGTACGAGTCCGACACCAGGCGGTCGCGCGCCGCGCCGGGCGTCTGCATCAACTCGGCGATCTCGCTGCCGAGACTGTCGGCCGGCTCGCGGTAGGGCAGCCCGAACGGGAACGCGAGCACGCGCACGAGGCCCGCGGCGAGGCGGTTCGGATAGTTGGCGAGCACGCCGTCGAGCGCGTGTTGCGCCTTGTACAGCGAGTCTTCCACCCCCCAGCGCACCAGAGGCAGATCGTCCTGCTGACGGCCTTCGTCTTCGAAACGCTTGAGCGTTGCCGAAATCAGGTAGAGCTGCGACAGCACGTCGCCCAGTCGTCCGGAGAGGCGTTCACGACGCTTCAGGTCGCCGCCGAGCACGAACATGGAGACATCGGCGAGCAACGCGAATGCGGTCGATATACGCGTCGCCGCGCGGTAGTACGCGTGCAGCGGCGCGTACGCCGTGCGTGGCGCGGCGATCACCGCGCCGCCCGTGACGCCGTAGACCAGACTGCGCACCACGTTGGACAGCGTGAAGCTGACGTGGCCGAAGAACGCGTCGTCGAAATCGCGCAAGGCTTTAGCGTGATCGGTTTCGCGGGTCGCGGCCATTTCCTTCAGCACGTACGGATGACAGCGAATCGCGCCCTGGCCGAAGATGATCAGGCAGCGCGTCAGAATGTTCGCGCCTTCCACGGTGATCGCGATTGGCACCTGCTGATAGGCGCGCGCGAGAAAGTTCGACGGCCCCATGCAGATGCCCTTGCCGGCGGCGATATCCATGCCGTCGTTGATGACCATGCGGGCGCGTTCGGTGATGTGATACTTCGCGATCGCCGAAATCACCGACGGTTTTTCGCCGAGGTCGACCGCATGCGCGGACAGGCGCCGCGCGGCGTCCATCACGTACAGGTTGCCGCCCATGCGGCCGAGCGCTTCCTGCACGCCCTCGAACTTGCCGACGGCGGTGCGGAACTGGCGGCGTACCGCCGCATAGGCGCCGGTGCCGCGCACGGCAATTTTCGCCATGCCCACATTCGACGACGGCAGCGAAATCGCCCGGCCCGCCGCAAGACATTCCATCAGCATGCGCCAGCCGTTGCCGACCTGCGCGCGGCCGCCGATCACCCAGTCGAGCGGAATGAAGACGTCCTTGCCCGAGTTCGGACCGTTCTGGAACACCGCATTCAACGGCCAGTGACGGCGGCCGATATTCACACCCGGATGGTCGGTCGGAATCAGCGCGCAGGTAATGCCGGGTTCATCGTTCGAGCCGAGCAGATGGTCGGGATCGAGCGCGCGGAACGCAAGGCCGAGCACGGTCGCAATCGGACCGAGCGTGATGTAGCGCTTGTCCCACGTGACGCGAAAGCCCAGCGTTTCACGGCCTTCGAACGTGCCCTTGCAGACAATGCCGACGTCGGGAATCGCTGCGGCGTCGGAACCCGCGTATGGACTCGTCAACGCGAAGCAGGGGATTTCTTCGCCGCGTGCGAGGCGCGGCAGATAGTGGTTCTTTTGCTCTTCGGTGCCGTAGTGCATCAGCAATTCGGCGGGGCCGAGCGAGTTCGGCACCATCACCGAAACGGCGGCGGCCGAGCAGCGCGTGGCGAGCTTCATGATGACCTGCGAATGCGCGTACGCGGAGAACTGTTTGCCGCCGTACTGCTTCGGAATGATCATGCCGAGAAAGCCGCGTTCCTTGATGTACTGCCAGGTTTGCGGCGACAGGTCCTGCCAGATCATGGTGGTTTCCCAGTCGTTCGCGAGATCGCAGAGCTGCTCGCATTCGACGTCTAGGAACGCCTGTTCTTCCGCCGTCAGCGTGGCGGGACCGTAGCCGAGCAGCGTGTCCCAGTGCGGGCGTCCCGAGAACAGTTCGGCGTCCCACCAGACCGTGCCGGCTTCGATCGCGTCGCGCTCGGTCGGCGACATCTCCGGCAGGATCTTGCGGAATACGTCGAGCACCGGTTTCGTGAGCCACGCGCGGCGCAGCGGCTTCACCGCGAGGACAAGGGCAGGGAGGACGAACACAATCGCGAGCAACGTCGTCGCCACCGGGCCCGTTGCGCCGCTGATATGCGCGGCTGCGACCCAGACGACCAGGAAGGCCAGCCACCAGGCGGCGCGCGCCTGAACGTAGACGAGCGCGAGGGCGGCAATAACGAGCACTAGGATGAACCACGGCATGACGTTTCCTCCTGTTTCGATGGTGCGTGCGAACGCCTCCACGGGGCGCGGACGGGCTCGCGTTCTGTTGATTCCGTTTCTGCGGTTCGCGGGCGGCGTTGCCGGTGTCGTGTCTCCGTTCTCGGTTCGACACCGCGACGTCGCTTAGGTGCGGGTTTTAGACGGGCTGTTCGACTCTGCGTTTTTCATGAGCACGTTTCATTCCGCGTTGCGCGTGGACGGACCGTCACGGTGCCGTCCACGTTGAACTGCTCGACGTATTGCTTTGCTTTTGCGTTGCGTTTGCATTGCTTCTGCTTTGCCTCGCATGCGTGTTGTGGTCACGCCGTGCCGTGCAGTGCGTGCTGAAACGAACTTGCGTCCATCGCGCCGCCGCGATGTTCGCCGTCGCGCGTATCCGCTGCATCCGCTTCTGTCGACTGCATTGCGCCTTGCGCCGATTGCGCCGATTGCGTCACGCCGGCGGGGTTCGCCGCCTGCGCGGCGCTTTGCAGCGGACAGTCCGCACCGCTCTCCGTCGCGTCGCCCAGCACCGCGGCGAACGCGGCCAGTTGCGTACTGTCGGGCAGCGGTGCCTTGAGCGCGGCCACCATCAGCGACGCAAGACGCGCGATCAACTGCAGGTCGTTCATCGACTTGCCCTGCGAGAACTCGGAGATCAGGCTGTCGGTATCGGTGCCGGCCAGCACACCCGACAACGCGCCGATCGCGAAGTGCAACCGCCAGCCGAGTTCCTCGCGCGGCAGATGCGGCAACGCACGCTGAAACGCGTCGAAAAAGCGCACGGCCACCGACTCGTAATGCGCATTCAGAAAGTCGCGAATGAAGGACGACGGATCCGTATACGCGCGCCCCAGCAAGCGCAGAAACGCCTTGCCGCCCACCCGCGGATCGCGCGACAAACGCAGCGCCGGAATGAACATCGCGCCGAGCACGTGCTCGCAGGTCAGACGTGCGCCGAGCATGTCGTCGAAGCGGTCGAGCAGCTTGAGACGCTCCTGATTGAGCTTGTCGAGGCGGCGCGACAGCATCGAGTGAATCAGCGATTCCTTGCTGCCGAAGTGATAGTTGACTGCCGCGAGATTCACTTCGGCCCGCGAAGTAATCTGGCGCAGCGACATCGCCTCGTAGCCGCATTCGATAAAGAGGGTTTCCGCGGCGTCGAGGATGCGGGACTTCGTATCGCCGGCGTGCCGGCCTGTTGTGCGAACTGCCATGTTGCGTCTCCCAGTTGCCGGGCGTCCGGCCCGCAAACAAGCGATTCAAATGTTTATTTGAAACAGCCGTTTTTTTCAGGATAAGAAGGATGAGGACTGCGATCAAGTGTCTGCTGTGGACTAACTCCTCTAGAAGACCTGACGAAAGTCTGGCTTTCCCGGTTTGCGCGGTGCGTCAAAACGCGCGGAAATAAAAAAGGCCGTTCCGATCGAAATCGGAACGGCCTCGTATGGCGTTGCTACTCTGTTTGGCCCTGCTTATAGCTGCATTCTCTATGCGACGCTGGCTTCGCGTCGTGGCGGATCGAGCCGCCTTTGCGCCTATTGTGCCCTAATGCGGCCGCGAGTGGGCCAGCAAAATAGCTGTTTAGTTCGAACGCTTGAATCTAGGCCACGGCCTCTTTCGCCGACTGCGTCATGTCGATGCCGCGACGCTCGCGGCTAAACGGAATCAGCACCGCGATCACCACCGCGACGATGCCGATCACCGTGCCCATGATCAGCGCGTAGTTGTTGCCGTGCGCTTCCGCGGCGCTCGCTTGCAGCGGGCCGTTCACCGACGCGATCAGATTGCCGAGCTGATACACGAGACCCGGGAACGTGGCGCGGATTTCATCGGGCGAGATTTCGTTCAGGTGCACCGGAATCACACCCCATGCGCCTTGTACGGAGATCTGCATCAGGAATGCGCCGAGCGCGAGCAGAATCGGCGTGCTCGAAAACGCCCACAGCGGCAGCACCGGCAACGCGATCAACGCGGCGATAAAGATGGCGCGCTTGCGGCCAATCTTCTCCGACAACGAGCCGAAGAACAGCCCGCCGCAAATCGCGCCGACGTTCAGCGTGATCGTGATCCACGACACCGTGTGCGCGTCGAACTGATGCTGCACGCGCAGGAAGGTTGGATACAGATCCTGCGAGCCGTGCGAGAAGAAGTTGAACGCGGTCATCAGAATGATCGCGTAGATCGACAGGCCGACGTTCTGCTTCAGCGTAGCGAGCAGACCCGGACGGGTTTTCTTTTCGAGCGTCTTGAACGCGGGCGACTCCGGCACGTGCGCGCGCACATAGAGCACGAGCAGCGCGGGCAACACGCCGACGAAGAACATGCCGCGCCAGCCGATGTATTGATAGAACACGCCGAACACCACCGACGCGAGCAGGTAGCCGCTCGGGTAGCCGGCCTGCAGCAATCCGGAGACGAAGCCGCGCGATTTCGGCGGGACGGTTTCCATGGTCAATGCGCCGCCGACGCCCCATTCGCCGCCCATCGCGATACCGAACAGCGCGCGCAGCACGAGCAGGGTGGCCAGGTTCGGCGAGAAGCCGGACAGCAATTCGAGCAGCGAGAAGCACGCGATGTTGACCATCAGCGTGGGACGGCGGCCGTATTTGTCGGCGAGCCAGCCAAAAATCAATGCGCCGACCGGACGCATCATCAAGGTCAGCATGATGCCGAAGGCAACCGCCGGGATTTTCGTATTGAACTCCGCCGCGATATCTTTCAATACGAACACCATTAGAAAGAAATCGAATGCGTCGAGTGTCCAGCCCAGATAGGCGGCGATCGTGACGTTTCTCTGTTCCCGTGTCCAGCTCATTGATTGTTCTCCTGAGTCTCTAATAACCCGTGTGTGACGACGGGCGGCTCTGCAGCCCCGCAGCCCCGTGGCATGGGCTTTGAGCGAGTGTACGCCGAGCGTTAAGCGCTTGCATGAATGAACGCACTTTTATCCGTATTAATCCCTGGAACGGAATTGATGCCGCATTGCGATGCAGGCTTTATGTTTGGTTAATGTAATTATTGTATTGATTCTGTTTTATTTTAAGTTGGTTATTTGTAATGTTTGTTTAATGTCGGTTCGAGTCGGGAAAGGGTCGATTTGATAGCTGCATGGCGGGCGCGGATAGAGGCGCCGCTCGCATGATTCCGGTTGGCGGCGTGCGAAGACGGCGGGTATAACAGCGGCTCACGGCGTCCGCGCTGCAGTGACTACATTGACAGGGGAGACCACCAAACTATGACCATTCCGCATCTATGCCTGCTGATTGTTGCGCTGCTGCCGTTTCCGTGGACGATGCTCGCGAAAGGCAGCAAGCGTTACGACAACCGTGCACCGCGTGCGTATCTCGCCGGACTCGACGGCTGGCGCGCGCGTGCGCAAGCTGCGCATCAGAACGCGTGGGAAGCGCTGGCGATGTTCACTGCTGCGATCGTCGTGGCCGCCCAGGCAAGCGGGGCGAGCACGAGGGTCGACGCGCTGGCGATTGCGTTTGTCGTCGTCCGTGTGCTGCATGGCGTGTTTTATGTCGCGAATCTGGCGTCGCTGCGTTCGCTGGCGTGGTTTGTCGGCGTGGCGTGCGTGGTGTCGATCTTCGTTGTGTCGATGCATTGAGTCGGGCGGATTGCGTTGTTGTTTCGGTGACGCGCAAGCGGCCCCCACCGAAACAACCACGCCCGAAAGGCAGGGCGTCTAACCTATGCGTTAAGCGCATTAGTCGAGATTAAAAATTAATTGGACTCATGCTGCGTTGCGAAATAATATGGCGAAATTCACTCCCCTTTTGCTTCCGCTTACGCGCTATGTCCGTCAAATCCCTCACTTCACAACCGGTGCGCCGCGAACGGGGTTCGCTGCCGGCGCTGGCCGTGGTCACCTTGCTGACCGGCCTCGGCGCCGGTCTCGGCGGCATGTTGCTCGCGTTGCTGCTGCACGGCATTCAGCACCTTGCCTACGGTTATAGCGTCACCCATCTGATCAGCGGCGAAAGTTTTCTGCAGGGCGTGAGCGCCGCGGCGCCCGAGCGTCGCGTGCTCGTGCTGATGTTGTGCGGACTGGTGGCGGGGCTCGGCTGGTGGGCGCTGTATCGTTTCGGCCGCCCGCTCGTGAGCATCCGGCAAGCCGTCAAATCCGACGATCCGCAAATGCCGCCGCTGAGCACAACCGTTCACGCTGTGCTGCAGATCGTCACGGTCGCGTTGGGTTCGCCGCTCGGCCGTGAGGTGGCGCCGCGTGAGATCGGCTCGATGCTGGCCGGCTGGCTGTCGCGGCGGGCGGGGTTGTCGGTCGCGCAGAGTCGCATCATGGTGGCGTGCGGCGCGGGCGCTGGGCTTGCCGCGGTCTATAACGTGCCGCTCGGCGGCGCGGTGTTCGTGCTCGAAGTGCTGCTCGGCACATTCGGCTGGACGGCGTTGGTGCCGGCGATCGTGACGTCGGCGGTGGCCGCGCTGGTCGCGCAGGCGGGATTGGGCAACGAGCATCAGTACCTCGTGCCGTCGCTGACGCTGAGCGTGTCGCTGGTGGTGTGGTCGGTTGTGTGCGGGCCGATTTTCGGTGCGGCGGCGTGGGGTTTCACCGAGATCACGAAGCGTTCGCGCGCAGCGGCGCCGAAGGATTGGCGTCTGCCGGTGTTGTCGCTGCTGAACTTCGCGATCGTCGGCGTGCTGGCCATGCATTTTCCGCAACTGCTCGGCAACGGCAAAGGACCGGCGGGCCTCGCGTTCGACGGCGGCTTGACGATCGGCCTCGCCGCGATGCTACTGGTGCTGAAGGTCGTGATCACCGTCAGCAGTTTGCGCGCGGGCGCCGAAGGTGGTTTGCTGACGCCGGGACTCGCGAATGGCGCATTGCTGGCGATCGTGCTCGGCGGACTGTGGAGTCTGGTGTGGCCGGGCGCCTCGTTGGGCAGCTTCGCGGTAGTCGGTGCGACGGCGTTTCTGGCCGCTTCGATGCAGATGCCGATTACGGCTGTCGTGCTGATGTTCGAATTTACCCGCGTGAGCCAGGACTTTTTGATTCCTGTGCTGTTCGCCGTCGGCGGCGCGTATCTGGGTTTTCAGGCGTGCGCGAAGTGGTTGCCGTCGCTGCAGTTGGGTTTCGGTTTCAATTGGGGCGCGGGGAGTAAAGCGCGATAAGTTTTTTGCGCGTGGCCTCTGGCCTTTGCGGACGTTGTTATACGGTCGGCGCGAAGGCCTACTACTCGCCGCGTCGTCCCGCCCATTCGCGGTTTCTTCCAAGGCCATTGCAGGGCGGCCCCTGCGATAGAGTTCGCCAAGCCTGGCCGCTATGATTTTAATCCCCTCTATAATGCTACCCTAAGAAATAAGACAAAAAATCAGGTTGCTGTATTTCGCAAATTTTTTGAATAGTGGTGGTTTATTTGTGATCGGGGAATCATCTATGGATGATCGTGTTTTTTTGTTAAAACCGTGCAGGGCTACTGATGCTCAGCCGGCAATGAGTCCAGTCAGGGTGGCGGCGAAGCAGTTGGCGGGCATCGAAACATGCGTGATATTGGATCTGAATATTCTCAATCGTTTCAAGGAATATCTGGGCTGTTCAGCCGTTGGCCGATCTGAAGAGTTACGTGGCGATATCGAATCAATAAAAAAATATCTCGATACCCCCTTCATGCTGACAGCGGCGGGTTTTGCTCTGGGTGAGGCGGACGAGTCTTATCTGGACGTGCTGGTCGATTCGTATGAGAGTTTTCTGAAAGCTGAGTTGCCTGGGTATGTCGATGCTCCAAATTCCGTTCCGGCCGGAACAGATCGTGCCCGGTCACGTAAATATCTGCTCTTGCCGGAATCGGAACAACAGCTTTTCTCTGTTGCACATCTCGCGCTACTCAAGATCCACGATATCCTGATCCATGAGAAAAAGGCATCGCCGGAGGCCAGGTTTGACCTGTACCTTGAATATATGGATGGCGTTGCCGACGTTATTCCGGGTATTGAAACAGAAGTTGCGAAGCACTGCTTTTTTGTTTCGCCCGAAGAATCGGGCGATGAATTTACAAAAAAATCCAGATCGGTGCGGAAGAATTTTAATAAAGGAGGAAAAGGAGAAGTGCGGGTCGATAGAGTTCTGAATGGAGCACGAGACATCATGTACATTCGAAGTGCTGCGATGATGGATGGTAAGAGTCTCGACGGCAAGGTTCAGGACACGTGGTTGCTCACGTGTGACGCGGGCGTCGCGGCACTTAGTAATCTGATTTACTTTTACCCGGTGGAGGGCGAAAGGGCGAAATTCACCACGTTCGTCGATAGCTCCTTTCGGGAAAAGAATAGCTTTTGGCGTTATGCCGACCGGACAACGGAAAGTCTTCTAAAGGAGCGGAGTTCGACTCGCCATAACAGGCAGGGCTTCTGTGACGAGGCGCACATCCGATCACTCACGGATCTGGCGCGAGAGCTCAGTGTGAGCCTTGCGAAGCCATCACAAGTCTGAATGCGTCGGTTGACGGCAGCGTACACGCGTCGAGCCCAATAGCGAACGATGCTTGTGGAAGAGACTGATCCGATCAGCGAGGAGGTCGGTACGAAGTAGGGTGCCGAAAGTCTTCGGACAAACAAAAAACCCCGTAAGACGATTAATCTTACGGGGTTTCTCGAACTACTTTCGGCTTAAGCCGGAACAACTTGTGGTGCCCAGGAGAGGACTCGAACCTCCACGGTGTTGCCACCGCTAGGACCTGAACCTAGTGCGTCTACCAATTCCGCCACCTGGGCACGTGTTCAAACTAGACCGCTATTTTAGCGTGAAGATTCAGCGTGTCAACCCTGCCGACAAACAAACTTCGCTGCTTCAACCGCCCGGTTAAATCGTGCGGCGAAGTGAAACTTCACCACCGACTACCGTCCTGCCAACTCCATGAAAACTACCCGATTGCTTCCCAACCGCGGGAACCGGATCAACTAGTCTCACACAAAAAGTAAAGCCGCCCGTAGGCGGCTTTACTTTTGAATCTGGTGCCCAAGAGAGGACTCGAACCTCCACAGTGTTGCCACCGCTAGGACCTGAACCTAGTGCGTCTACCAATTTCGCCACCTGGGCAGGTGATGAACTGCAAAGAACGCCATTATAGCGACCGATTCAGGCCTGTCAAGCGTTTCTGGGAAGTTTCTAAGAACTTGCTTAAACATCGCGATAGCGAGTCCGCACGCGTTTCGCGACGATGTCATATCGACGGCACAGCGACTATTGACGGGCCGCTTGGCGCGCGAGACGGGTGTTAGAATGCCCCGCAGTAGTTCGTTGGCACGGTGCACACACGCCCGTCGGACTCAGCCTTGAACGAGCCGGACCCGAGAGAGTCTTTCCTGTGCAATCGCAAGTGCAACTCAAGCGCCAAGCAAACGCTTCCTAAAGCCGAGCCACATCGCCGACCGACGTCCATGCAACGAGAAAAAATCATCGACAAGCCCTTGAGCAAATTCCCGTATCCGATTCCAAGCCGCGAAGAAATTCTGGGCGTCCTGCGCACGAGCGAAGCGCCACTGGCCGCGAACGACATCGCCGAAGCCCTGTCGATCAAGCGCCAGGAACGCGAAGGATTTTTCAAGCGCTTAGGCGCCATGGAGCGCGACGGCCAGATCCGGCTCGATCAGCGCAATCTCTACCAACTCACGCATCCGTCGAACTTCGTCGGGGGCCGTGTGCAAGGTCATCGCGACGGTTTCGGTTTCCTGATTCGCGACGACGGCCAGGACGATCTGTTCCTGCCCACCGGCGAAATGCAGAAGGTCATGCACAACGACCGGGTGCTCGCGCGCATCGTCGGGTATGACCGGCGCGGGCGTCCGGAAGGCCATATCGTCGAGGTCACGGACCGCGCCAACAAGCGCGTGATCGGCCGTCTGCTGAACGAGAACGGCGCGTTGATCGTGGCGCCTGAAGACAAGCGTATCGGCCACGACATCCTGATCCAGCAGAACACCAAGAAGGCCAAGGTCGGCCAGGTGGTGGTGGTCGAGCTGACCGATTTCCCGAGCCGTCATTCGCAGCCGCTCGGCCGCGTGGTGGAAGTGCTCGGCGATATCGACGATCCCGGCATGGAAATCGAAATCGCGGTGCGCAAGTACGGCGTGCCGCACGAGTTCAGCCAGGCCGCGCTCGACGAAGCCGCCAGGCTCCCCGACGAAGTCCGTCCGGTGGACGCGCGGCATCGCATCGATCTGCGCGACGTGCCGCTCGTCACGATCGACGGCGAAGACGCGCGCGACTTCGACGACGCCGTGTACTGCGAGCCGGTGCAGGTGGGCCGTGGCGATGGCTTCCGCCTGATCGTGGCGATCGCGGACGTCTCGCACTACGTGCATCCGAAGAGCGGGCTCGACGCCGACGCGATCGAACGCAGCACCTCGGTGTATTTCCCGCGCCGCGTGATTCCGATGCTGCCGGAGAAGCTGTCGAACGGTTTGTGTTCGCTGAATCCGCACGTCGACCGTTGCGTGCTGGTGTGCGACATGATCGTCACCGCGCGCGGCGAAGTGAAGGCCTATCAGTTCTACCCCGGCGTGATCAATTCCGCCGCGCGTCTGACCTACACGGAAGTCGCCGCGGTGCTGAAAAACACCAAGGGTCCGGAGGCCACGCGCCGCGCTGCGTTACTGCCGCAGTTGCAGAATCTGTACGGCGTGTACAAGTCGTTGTTCGCGGCGCGTCAGAAGCGCGGCGCGATCGACTTCGACACCACCGAGACGTACATCGTCTGCAATGCGCAGGGCAAGATCGAACAGATCATCCCGCGCACCCGCAACGACGCACACAAGCTGATCGAGGAATGCATGCTGGCCGCGAACGTCTGCGCGGCCGACTTCCTCAAGCGCAACAAGCATCCGGGTCTGTTCCGCATCCACGCGGGCCCGACCCCGGAAAAGCTCGAGAATCTGCGTACGTTCCTGCGCGGCATGGGCCTCTCGCTGGCCGGCGGCGACAAACCGCACGCGAGCGACTACGCCGCGCTGATGGCGCAGATCCGCGAACGGCCCGACGCGCAGATGCTGCAAACCATGCTGCTGCGCTCCATGCAGCAAGCGGTCTACAGCCCGGACAACATCGGCCACTTCGGTCTCGCGTATGAGGCGTATGCCCACTTCACGAGCCCGATCCGCCGTTATCCCGACCTGCTTACGCACCGCGCGATCTACGCGATCCTGCAGGGCCGCAAGTATCAGCCGGAGGCGCCGCAAGGCGTCGAGTTGAACACGGCGCTGTCGCCGCGTGCTCGCGCCATGCAGCAGGCCGACGAAGAAAAACGCGGCCGGGCGCGCGCGAACAATGTGGCGATCTGGGAAGAGCTCGGTCTGCATTGCTCGGCCAACGAACGCCGCGCCGACGAAGCCTCGCGCGACGTCGAAGCCTGGCTGAAGTGCTACTTCATGCGCGACAAGCTCGGCGAAGAGTACGGCGGCATGGTGAGCGGCGTCACGTCGTTCGGTATTTTCGTGCAGCTCGATTCGCTGTTTATCGAAGGCCTCGTGCACGTCACCGAACTCGGCTCGGACTACTTCCAGTACGACGAGATCAAGAACGAGTTGCGCGGTGAGCGCACCGGCATCCGCTACCGTTTGTCGGATCGCGTGCGCGTGCAGGTGAGCCGCGTCGATCTGGATGCGCGCAAGATCGACTTCCGCCTCGTGCGCGATACGCCGATCAAGCCGCCGGCAGCGCGTGGCGCGTTGGCCGACAAGTCGTCGGGTGAAAGCGGCGGGGCGCGTGTACGCTCGTTGCCGCCCATGGACGGCGGTGGCGGTGGTAACGCCTCCGCGCCGGGAGCACGGCGCAAGAAAGCGGCGCCGGCGCAAACCGTCGCGGTGAAGGAAGCGCGCGCGGCGCGCGGCGCGGCGAAGAAGCATGGCGCCGCGGCCAAGCCGGCAGCGAAATCGCAGGCTCGCAAGAAGCGCTGAAGCGGCCTTGTTTTAGAACCGCGCGCATCGGGTACGGAGCAACGTACCGGTTGCGCGCGGTGTTCGTTTTAACGCGGTCAAGTAATCGAGCAAAACCTGCAAGCGGGTAGCGTAACGAAGCGCCCAGCCAAGTACTCAAGCTCGTCTTCATCACAGCAGCGCGCGTTGCAGTCGCGCTCAATCAAAGGTTGTATCAGTCATGTCACGTCTCAAGGTTTTATACGGTTTCCACGCAGTGACCGCGCGTATGCGTCACGATGCGTCGACGGTCGAAGAGGTCTATTACGACGCAACGCGTAAAGATCGTCGCATGACCGAATTTCTGCACACGGCGAAAGAAGCCGGCGTGCGTCTGATCGCCGCCGACGAAACGCGTCTGTGGGGACTCTCGCACACCGAGCGTCACCAGGGCGTGGTGGCGCGCGCGACCGACATGCCGCTCGCGCAGAACCTGGCGGAACTGCTCGACGGTATCAACGGTAAGGCGCTGATTCTGGTGCTGGACGGCGTGACCGATCCGCACAACCTCGGCGCGTGTCTGCGTGTGGCGGATGCCGCCGGCGCGCATGCGGTGATCGCCCCGCGCGATCGCGCGGTCGGGTTGAACGCGACGGCGGCGAAGGTCGCGAGCGGCGCGGCGGATACCGTGCCGTACATCACCGTGACGAATCTGGCGCGCGCGCTGCGCGAGTTGAAGGACGCGGGCGTGTGGGTGGTCGGCACGGCCGACGAGGCGACCAAAAGCCTGTACGAAACCGAGCTCGACGGTCCGGTCGCGTTGGTGATGGGTGCGGAAGGCGAGGGCATGCGCCGTCTCACGCGCGATACCTGCGATATGGTGATGCAGATTCCGATGGCCGGCACGGTGGAGAGTTTGAACGTTTCCGTGGCGAGCGGCGTCTGTCTGTTCGAAGCGGTGCGTCAGCGTTCGGTGAAGAAGTAATTCGCGGAAGTAATCCCCGAGCCCCCACGCGCCACTCCGGTAAACTAGCCGTTTTTACTGCACGCCAGCCTCTCCCATGACTCAAGACGAACTCAAGCAACTGGTCGGCCAGGCCGCCGCCGACTACGTGAACGCCACCGTGCCGGAAGGCTCGATCATCGGTGTCGGCACCGGCTCCACCGCGAACTGTTTCATCGACGCGTTGGCCGCCAGCAAGTCGCGCTATCGCGGTGCGGTGTCGAGCTCGCTCGCCACCACCGCGCGTTTGCAATCGCATGGCTTCAAGGTGCTCGACCTGAACGAAATCGATTCGCTGCGCGTGTATGTGGATGGCGCCGACGAGATCGACCACAGCGGCGCGATGATCAAGGGCGGCGGCGGCGCGCTGACGCGCGAGAAAATCGTCGCGTCGGTGTCGGACGTATTCGTCTGTATCGCGGATGCGAGCAAGCTGGTCGACACGCTCGGCAACTTCCCGTTGCCGATCGAAGTGGTGCCGATGGCGCGTACCGCGATCGGCCGCCGCATCACCGCGCTGGGCGGTGTGCCGGTGGTCCGTGTGACGAAAGAAGGCGTGCCGTTCATTACCGACAACGGTAACGAAATCATCGACGTCAAAGGTCTGCGCATTAGCGATCCGCGCACGCTGGAAATGCATGTCAACGCATGGCCGGGCGTGGTGACGGTGGGTCTGTTCGCAGGCCGTGGCGCGAATCTGTGCCTGCTCGGTACAGATACCGGCGTTGAAACGATCGAGTACAGCAAGGACTGATCGAGCTTCGTTTGAGCCGCGCGTGAGTCTGTTGAAAAAGGCTTGCGCGCGCATTCTTCAGTGGGTTTCAAAACCCCACGACGGTCCGCGCATCCACTAGCGCCGCGACCCAAGCATCAACCACGCATCAACCTACGCTTCTTCCCGCCTCATCGCGCAGCCCGCCGGATCGCCTGCGTCATCTTCTCCAGATACTGCTCCACCGAAAACGCCGACCGCGCATCATCCCGCGCCTGTCGCGCAAGCCGCTGCGCGAGTACGGGATCGTCGCGCAACGCGCCGATCGCGTCCGTCAATGCGCCGACGTCGCCAGGTTTCACCAGCCAGCCATTGTGCCGATGCCGCACGATCTCGGTCACGCCGCCCGCCGCCGCGGCAATCACCGGGCGCGCCGCCGCCATGCCTTCGACGATCACACGGCCAAACGGCTCGGGCTCTGTCGACGTGTGCAGGATCACATCCATCGCGCTCATCCACGCGGGCACGTCGTCCTGAAAGCCCGCGAAGTGCACGCGATCCGCAATCCCTAACGCCGCTGCCTGCTCGTGCAGGCGCTGCGCGTACGCGTCCTCACCAAAGAGCGGCGCACCGACCAGCACAAGATGCGCCCCAGGCAAACGCGCGATCGCGTCGAGCGCGACGTGCTGGCCTTTCCACGGCGCGAGCCGGCCGAAGAGACCCGCGAGCCACGCATCGGCGGGCAAGCCGAGCCGCCGCCGCAACGCGGCGATGCCAGCACCGTCGGCACTAGTAACGGCACCGTCGGCACCATCAACACCTTCCACACGGCTGAACGCAGCCGCATCGATGCCGTTGTAGATCACCGGCACCGAGTCCGCCGCGACACCCGTCAACGCCGCGAGCGAGCGCGCCGAGGCCTGCGAATTCACTATTACCTGATCGACCGCGAAACGCACCAGCCATTTGACGACATTCAACTGCACGCGGCCGAAATGGTTGCGCGTAAGAATATCGTGCTGATACCAGATCACCGGTTTGCGATGCAGCGGTTTGCCGAGCACGCCGAGCACCAGCGCCTTTTGCGTATTAAGAAACAGCACGTCGAAATCGCGTGCGCGCGCGGCGATTGCCCGCACCTGGCGAAACATGCCGGGTAGGACGCGCAAGCAGTTCCATCCCGACGCCTGTCGCGCGATGCCCGACACGCGCGCATCGCTGATCACCTGCACGCGCGCGCCAAGCGCTTCGAGCCGCGTACGGAACGGACCGTCGGACAGCAGCACGACTTCGCTGTAGGCGGCGCAATGTCCGGCCAGTTGCAGCAGTGCGAATTCGGCGCCGCCGAGCTGTCCGCTCTGATCGACGAACAGCACGGTGGGCGACACGGGCGCACGCGCGGCTTCGATCGTCGTTACGTCTGAAGCGAAAGGCGCGACAGGCGCAACGGAAGCAACGGAGCCAGCAGAACCCACAGAAGCGCCCAAAGCAGGCGACGCACCAGACGTCTCGATCGGTACAGGCTGAATACGCGGCAAAGCATGAAGAGGAGGCGAAGCGTCGATCGTCGGGCGCATAGGAAGGCGAGTGATTGAGAGGCGCGGATTCGCAAGAGGCGAACCGCGATGCTTAATTATTCGCGCACTGTCGCGCGTCGAATGTGGGCACGCGCACGCACGGCAAACGATGCGACACCTACACTCTTCGCTAAGCCCTGGAGGCGTTTATCAATAGGTGGGGAGATCATGAGAGTGGCGATCGTGCACGACTGGCTCGTCGCACCGGGTGGCGCCGAGAAGGTGCTCGAACAGATCATCGAATGCTTTCCCGACGCGGATCTTTTCAGTCTTGTCGACTTCCTCGAAGACCGCAGGCCGCTCGGCGGAAAACCGGTCACCACGTCGTTCATTCAGCGCCTGCCGTTCGCACGGCGGCGCTATCGCGCGTATCTCGCGTTGATGCCGCTAGCGGTCGAACAGTTCGATCTGTCCGGCTACGATCTGATCATTACGAGTTCCTACGCGGTCGCCAAGGGCGTGCTGGTCGGCCCGGATCAAACCCACGTGAGCTACGTGCATTCGCCCATGCGCTACGCGTGGGATCTGCAGCATCAATATCTGCGTGAAGCGAATCTGCTGACCGGCCCGAAGTCATGGGCCGCGCGTGCCTTGCTTCACTATCTGCGCGGCTGGGACTCGCATTCGGCGAACAGCGTCGATCGTCTGATCGCGAATTCGCAATTCGTCGCACGACGCGTGATGAAAACCTATCGACGTGACGCGGCCGTGGTGCCGCCGCCCGTCGACGTGCACGAATTCGAACTGTGCACGACCAAGGAAGACTTCTATCTGACCGCGTCGCGGATGGTGCCGTATAAGCGCATCGATCTGATCGTCGAGACGTTCAGCGCGACGCCGCACCGGCAATTGATCGTGATCGGCGATGGGCCGGAAATGGCGGCAATTCGCGCCAAGGCCGGCCCGAACGTGACGATTCTCGGCTACCAGCCCTTCGAAGTGCTCAAGGACCATTTGCAACGCGCGCGCGCGTTCGTGTTCGCCGCTGAAGAAGACTTCGGCATCGTGCCGCTCGAAGCGCAAGCCTGCGGCACACCGGTGATCGCATACGGCAAGGGCGGGGCGCTCGAAACAGTGGTGCCGATCGGCGAGCCGCATCCCACAGGCGTGTATTTCGCGCGCCAGACCGTGGTGTCGATGCTCGGCGCGATCGATCGTTTCGAACGGCAACGTGACCAGATCACGCCGGCCGCGTGTCGCGCGAACGCCGAACGTTTTTCGGCGGCGGTGTTCCGGCGCGCGTTCATGGCCGAAGTCACGCGCACGATCGCCGCGGGCGGGCTGCGCCAACGGCTTAGCATCGTGGAACGCAACGAACCGGACCTCGCCGCGCCCGAGTTGGGATGGTCCGGCGAGCCGGCACAGGAAAGCAGTTGGGGACGTTGAAGCACGCGTGCGCAGGAATATGGTTTAAACCGGCGCGTGTGTGCGCGTACGTGTGCGTCTGCTCGCGACGATGCGCACGCATGCGCCGCCAGCAGTCCGCGCGACCGTTCGACGTCGCCAGGCTGTCTCGTTATTCGCATATTGCGAAGTTCTCAAGACGCGAATAAAATGCTTTCAGTCGTACCGCAATACCCGATCAGCAGGCATTTGTCTTATGCCATCCGGCCAGCTATCGGCGCCGTGCCGCAATGTTTAGCCTTGCAGGTAGAGCGTGCATGTTCAGCCCGCCAAACCAGGTGAGGAAATACGATGCGGGTTATTTCAAAGAAGGCGTTGCTGGACTTTATAAACAGACATCCGGGTGCGCGCAGTGCGCTAATGACGTGGTATTCACTGGCGCAGGCTTGCCTCGCGTATGGCTATAACGACCTGAAGCAGACGTTCGCCGCCGTGGACTACGTGCCGCCGCAATACACCGTTTTCGATGTAGGCGGCAACCGGTTCCGGATCGTCGCGGCGATTCACTACAACAGGCAGTCGTTATTCGTTCGTCATGTATTGACGCATGCGGAGTACGACCTTTGGACGAGGAAGAATTTAAACTCATGAATGCCGATCGCCTTCCGGGAGCCTTTCCCGACATCGCTCAAACCTGGGTCGCGCTGCGAGCCCAGTTGCCGATCATGCCCATCCGCAACGAGCAGGATTACCAGCAGATGGTGCGTGTCGCCAACTCGCTCGCCGATCATCTGAACGGCGACGAGGAAGATCCGCTCGCCGATCTGTTCGCGATCGTGACCGACCTGATCGAACGCTGGGAAGAGCAGCACGTGGAGATTCCCAAAGCGGAGCCGCGCGAGGTATTGCGGCATCTGCTGGAAACGCACGGGCTCAAGCAGAAGGATCTGATGGGTATCGCTTCGCCCACCGTGGTGAGCGATATCCTGGCGGGCCGGCGGGCGATCAGCAAAAAGGTCGCCAAGGCGCTCGCCGTGCGTTTTCATACCGACGTCAGCGCGTTTCTGTAAAAACGGCGCAGCGTGGTTTGCGTGCGGCGCATGCATTCAAGCCACGCACCCAAACCACGCTGCGCGCTCGTCGAGAAAACCAGAAGGGGCTGCGCCTGATTCAGGCGCAGCCCCTTCTGGTTGACGCTCTGCCGATCTAACTACCGTCCCACCTACTGCGGCGCATGAATATCCGGCGGATCGCCGGCGGAATACGTGTATGCGTACGCGTAGTCATAGGTGCCGTAGCGATTGTGGCTCTTCAACGGCACCGCATTCATCACCCCGCCCACCACGCGAGCCCGCGCACGCCGCAGTTTCTTCAGCGCTTCGGCCAGGTGTCCTTCGGTATGAGCGCCGGCGCGCATCACCAGCACCGTCGAACCGGCCAGATTGGCGACGACCGCGGCATCAGCCACAGCCAGCAGCGGCGGCGTGTCGACGATCACCAGATCGAAGTCCTGTTCGAAGCGCGCGAGGATTTCGCTGAAGCGCGCCGACGTCAGCAACTCCGACGGATTCGGCGGATAAGCGCCCGCCGCGATGAAGTGCAAGCCGTCCACGCCGGTCGTGCGCGCCGCGGTCTCCAGATCGACCTGACCTGTCAGCAGTTCGGTCAAGCCGCCGTTCGGCGAGCGGCCGAGATATTGCGCGAGCCGGCCGCGTCGCAGATCGGCGTCGATCAGCAGCACGCGCTTGCCGGACTCCGCGATCAGCGCGGCGAGGTTCGCGCACAGAAAGCTCTTGCCGTCCGACGGCGCCGGGCTCGTGATCGCGACGATACGGTTCGGCGCTTCGAGCAGGCCGAACTGCAGCGTGGCGCGCAGCCCGCGCAAGCCTTCCACCGTCGAATCGTACGGATGCGTCTTGACCAGCAGCGGCCGCATCGGCGTCTTGCCGGACGGAATCACGGTCTGCGTCCCGACCGGCACGCTGGCGCGGCGGCGCGCCTTGCTTGCCGCCGCCGTCGCACCGGGCCGCAGCCGTGCGATCACACCCGACTGCAACGCAGGTACCTCGGTCGGCGTGGAGCGCGGCGCGGGCAGGGCGGCCCGGCGCTGGGCGCTCAACTGCTTGTCGGCGCGCGCCTGTTCGGGACTGAACGCGATCGAGCCGAAAATCGGCAATTGAAAACGCCGCTCGACGAACTCGGGATCGGCCACACCGGTGAAGAACGTACGGCGGCAGAACGCAAACAGAATGCCGCCGATCACCCCGAGCAGCGTGCCCGCCGAAATGATCAGCGCGGACTTCGGCCGCACCGGCTGCGACGGCAGCAACGCGTCGTCGATGATATGCACGTTGCCGATCGTGCCGGCGCGCGAAATCGACAGCTCCTGGGTTTTGTTCAGCAGCGCCACGTAGATTTCCTCGGCGACCTTGGCGTCGCGTTGCAACGCGAGGGCATTGCGCTCGGAACTCGGCAGCGTGGTGAAGTGATCTTCGAAGCGCGCTTTCTCGCGCGTCAACGCGGCCATTTGCGCATCGACCTGCTGCACCTCCGGCGCTTCCTGCGTGAAGCGTTGCAGCAGTTGCGCGCGCTGAATGCGCAACGTGGCGATCTGCTTTTCGTAATCGAGGCCACCGGCGAGATACACGCCGGCTTCCTGAGTCGGCTGGAACGAACCCACTTTCGACTGATACTGCGACAGCGCGGTCTCCGCCTTCTTCACCTCGTCGCGCAGATGCGGCAACTCGCTGTTCAGGAACGTGAGCATATGGCTCGCTTCTTCCTGCGCGCGCTCGGTGCGCTGCGCCAGATACGAGGCCGCCACCGCGTTGGTGATCGCGGTGATCGCGTGCGGATCGGTGCCCATGAACGACAGTTGCACGACGCCGGTGTCGCGACCTTTTTCGCTGACCTGCAGGCCGGCGGCGAGACCTGAGACGGCGTCGAGCTGGTTGAAGCGGGTCACGTAGAAGGTCGTGCCGGGGCGCGCCACCAGCTTCTTGACGAACAGCGTGACGTCGCTGCCAGTGGCGGGTTGACCGGCCACGCCGGTTAGGATCTCCTCGCCGTACGCATCGGTGAGTTGATAGCGGCCTTCGTCGAGCACATGCAGCGTCAGACGCGCGCCTTCGAGCGCTTTCGGCACCGTGATCGAATCGACCGCGAATTGCTCACCGCCCCATGCATACGAACGCATGCCGAGGAAAGCGCCGAGCGGTTTACCGGGATGCGTAAATATCGACGTGATCTTGCCGAGCACCGGCATGGTCTTCGCCGAGGTGCTGAAGTTCAGCTTGAACTGCTCGACCACCGGTTCGACCACCGCGCGGCTCTTGATGATTTCGATCTCGGCGTCGGTATGCATCGGGCCGGCCGTCGGCACGAGCGAGGGTGAATTCGGGTTCTGCGCGCCGCCGTTATTGCTTTGCGTGTCGACCTGCAACAGTGCGTCGGCGGAATAGATCGGCGTGGCGATCTTCGTATAGATCACCGCGGCGAGAATGATGCTGCCGGCAATGCCCAGCACCCACCAGATCTGATCCATCACCGTGCGCAGCAGATCGCGCATGACCGCGTCTTCGTCGCCGCCGGGCGGCGGGCCCGGCTCCAGCATGTCGTACGTACTCATAGGAGACTCCGTTGCGTGCGCATTATCTGGAGAGCTGCACGGTGTAGAACAGCGACTGCAGTGTCGGCGTGATCTGTTCGAGCGCACGGTTGAAGCGCGCCGCACTCGAGACCTGCACGTACACCACGTCCTTCGGTTGCAATTCGAACTTGGTCATCAGCATCAATGCGTCGACCTGGGTCATGTCGAGCTGATAGACATCCGGCGTGAGCGTCTTGTCGGCGCCGCGCACCACGTAGACGAAGCGCGGATCGCCGGTTTTGACGTCGAGGCTGCCGGCGCCTGTCAGCGCGTCGGCGAGCGTCAGGCGGCCGCGGTTCATCGGCAGCGAGGTCGGCTTGTTCACTTCGCCGAGCACGAACACGCGGCTATTCGAGCGGTCCGGCACGTCGATGATGTCGCCGTCCTTGAGCAGCACGTTCTGTTGCGGATCGCCGGTTTCGAGCAGCGCGGCGACGTCGACGGTGTAGCGTTTGCCGTTGCGCGTCACGCCCACGTTCTGCAGATCCGCGTCGGGCAACGCGCCGCCCGCGCGATTGATCGCGTCGAGCACGGTGAGCGGCGCGTCGGTGATCGCCTCCGAAGCCGGCGTGCGCAGGTTGCCGGTGACCTGCACCGACTGGCTGTTGAAGCCCGAGACGCGCACGTCGAGCTGCGGATCGCGAATGGTCTTCGACAGGCGCTTCGTCAACATTTCCTGGACCTGCTGCGCGTCCATGCCTTGCACCTTGATGCGGCCCACGCGCGGGAAGAAGATCGTGCCGTTGTTGGCGACGCGCACGGTGAGGCCGCCTTCGCCGCCGCCCGACAGCGCCGGCGCGATCGGCGTCGCGCCTTGCGTCTGCGTCGGTCCGGGCGAGGGCGCCGCGCCGCCGCCGGCGCCCGGCAGCGGTGGCAGGCTCGCTACGCCGGTGCCGCCGCCGGTCAGTTCCGGGTGATCCCAGACGATGATGCTCACCTGGTCGCCGATACCAAGCCGGTAGTCGTAACCCGCACGGGTCTGCGCGGTCAGGCACGACAGCGGGCAGACGGCCGGCACCGCCGCCGCGCGCTGCTGACGGAAGTACGCGACATCGATCGCATGCACCGGAAACTTGTCCGCGGTCTGCTCGGGCGGCGCGGGCGGTGTCAGGCGGTTGGTGTCCAGATACGGCCCCGGCGCCAGCGAACAGGCGCATAGAGAGGCCGCCGCGAGCCCGGCGGCGATCATCTTGATAGTCATTGTTTGGTCCCTCGCGTGAAGCTTGTGCGCCATTGCCTCAACGCACCGCTTCCTGCCATGCCCCGCGCATTGCGCGTAAACCGACCCACCATTTGCGCAGCGCCAGCGCCACACCGCCGCGCTCGAATGCCAGCGACAACGCGCGCACGAACCCCGGGTCCGCGCGGTTGCCGATCAGCGTCGAGTACGCGACGAATGCCCATCGGCCCGCGGGCGTCAGGGTTTCGCACATGATGAGTCGGAGATTAAAAGACGCGTTATAGAAAGCCGCGTCGTTGAATTTGAAGCGTTGGTCGTCGTCGAAACGTTCCGCGGGGTAGTGGTCGACGGCCACCCGCGGGTCATACATCAGCTTCCAGCCGGCATGCTTCACGCTCAGGCTGAACGCCATGTCGTTATGGACCTGCGCGCCGGTGCCGCGCAGTCGGACGTCGAAACGCAGCGCGCGCACCGCGTCGCGCCGGTAGCTCATATTCGCGCCCTTCAGAATGTCGACTTCGCGTGCGTCGCCGACCCCGAGGTGATGATTGCCGGTGATCATGCCGGCCGCCGTGACCTTGCCCACGCGCTGCCGTTCGCCGTCCAGCACGCGGCCTTTTTCATGCACCCAGTCGCGTCCGCCGAGGCCACCGAGACGCGGGTCGTGTTCGAACGCGGCGGCGATCCGCGCCACCCAGTCGGCGTGCGGCGCGGCGTCGTCGTCGGTGATGGCGAGCACGTCGCCGCGGGCGGCATCGAGCCCGCGATTGAGCGCCGCGACCTGGCCCGGCGTGTCGACCAGCGCCACCGTGAGCGGCAGCGTGCCCGGCAGCGCCGGATCGCGCAGCGCGGTGTGCGTCATGGCGTCGTCGCTGCGCGCTATCACGATCACTTCGTCCGGCGCGCGCGATTGTCGTTGCAACGCCGCGAGGCAGCGCGCGAGGTCGGCTGGCCGGCGATAGGTCGGCACGATCACGGAGACTTTCAGCAACGGTTTCCTGAGTGGCATGGTCAGAATGCGTTGTGGCCGACAAAGCCTTTGAAGATTGTGATGAGCACAATCTTCATGTCGAACCAGAACGACCAGTTATGGATATAGAACAGATCGAACTTGACGCGCGCCTCCATCTTTTCCACCTTGGTGGTAGCGCCGCGATAGCCGTTGACCTGGGCCCAGCCGGTGATGCCCGGCTTGATGCGGTAGCGGTACATGTAGCCGTACACCTGATCCTTGTAGAGATCGTCGTGTTCGACCGCGTGCGGACGCGGACCGACCACCGACATCTGCCCGAGCAGCACGTTGAGAAACTGCGGCAGCTCGTCGAGACTGGTGCGGCGCATGAAACCGCCGAGTTTCGTGATGCGCGCGTCGTGGCGCGTGGCCTGCGTGATCTGGCCGTGCGCTTCGTGATGCACGGTCATCGAGCGGAACTTGTAGATCGCGAACGGCTGGCCGTCCACGCCCTTGCGCGTCTGGCGGAAGAACACCGGTCCCGGCGAACTCAGCTTGATGCCGATCGCGAGCACGACGAACACCGGCGCGAGGGCGAGCAGCGCGGCCGCCGCGAACAGGCGGTCAAAGATCAGCTTGGGCCACATTTGCGGCGACGAGAACGGCGTCGCGCTCAGATTCAGCGTCGGTAAACCGACGACATCGACCAGCGCATGGTTGAACAGCGACAGACTGCGCACGTCGGGAATGAAGCGGAGATTCACGAAGTCATTCCTGAACAGCCGCGTGAAGCGATAGATCGTATGTTCTTCGGAGAGCGGCAACGCGAGCCACACCTCGTTCACCTGTTCGTCGCGCACCTTGTTGACGAACGTATTCAGATCGGTCAGCACCGGCAGGCGTTTCATTCGTGCGCCATAGGCGCCGGCGCCGTCGATGCGGGTGTCGCTCGTATCGAACACGCAGACCGGTTTGAAGCCTGCTTGCGGCGCGTGTTCGAGATGCGCGAGCAGCGTGCGCGAGAAGCCGGGCGCCCCGACGATCGCGACGGTGCGGAAGTTCATGCCGCGACGGCGCACACTGCGCAGCGCCACGTGCACCACGCACTTGGTGACGACGATCAGCGCGCCGGAAATCAGCGTCGAATAGCCGAACCACAAACGCGACACGGCATCCATGCGATGCAGCGTAAACGCCAGCACGAGCGCGGTGGCGACAACGACCAGCCAGGCGGCGGCAACGCGCGCCAGCATCGAGCTCAAGGCTTTGCCGCGCCACGTGTCATACACCCCGAAGCCGGGAAACAGCAGCAGCACCAGCACGCAGTTGAAGGCGATCAACAGGCGCTCGGTGTCGGACAACGCGATCGGCGTCGAAAAGCGCATCCAGTGAGCGAGCAGGCCTCCCGCAATCACGAAGAGTGCGTCGAGGCATCGCGCAGTATTCCTGAACATGATTGAAATTACCCGATAGTCGAACGAGGCCCTGCTTATTCGACCGTTTCGGCCTGACGCAGACGCGGCAGCAGGCGGTCGAATTCGCGCTTGACGAGGCCGTAGCATTCGCAGGCACGGGCTTCGAGGCCTTTGCGGTCGAGCACCTTGATGTGCCCGCGGCTGTGGTGAATCAGGCCTTCGTCGTGCAACTTGCCGGCCGCTTCGGTAATGCCTTCGCGGCGCACGCCGAGCATGTCGGCGATCAGTTGCTGGGTCACGGTCAGATCGTTCGACGCCACGCGGTCCACTTCGATCAGCAACCAGCGGCACAGTTGCTTGTTCAATGCGTGGTGACGATTGCAGGCGGCGGTTTGCGCGACCTGGGTCAGCAGGGCGTGCATGTACAGCAGCATCAGCCGGCGCAGGAAGTCCGAACGGGCGAACTGTTGCTTGAGCGCCTGTGCGCTCATGCGGTACGCGAAGCCGGCGCATTGCACCTGCACGCGGTTCGGCATGGTTTCGCCGCCCGTGAGCACCGGCACGCCGGTCATGCCTTCGCGGCCCACTGCCGCGATTTCGACGGAGCTGCCGTCTTCCATCGTCGAGAGCATCGAGATGATCGCGGTGGTGGGGAAGTAGACGTGATGGATGCGTTGACCGGAGTCGCACAGCAACTGCTCAGTGCGCAGGTGAACCAGTTCGAGATGCGGAGCTAGCGCCTGCCATTCGTGGGAAGGCAATGCGCCGAGCAAATGGTTGCCGTGCAGATCTGATTGAAGTGTCAACATGATCGGTCCTCGCGTGGAAGTCGCGCGCTGCGTGACTTCCTGTTTTTGATCCGATGCCTGCATCCTTGATAACGACGTGCTGCCTGGCGAGCAGCGAGGATGAACAGGACCGGCCCCGTATTGGCCTGGTGCGCCGCCGCCGTTTTTGTCGATCTCGTTTGCGGTGACGCGGTGTTGCGCTCTTCCTTTAGCGAGGAGCGTGCCAACCTTGGGGAAAACCAGCACTGGTGCGGCGCAGCGAGCGAAGACTTGACGATGCGCGAAGCAAAATGTGGCTTTTTGTTTCAAATCTGTACAACACACGAATCCCCGGCTGGTCTCGCGCGGGGCTTTTTTATCCGACTCAAGTCATTGATCGGATTGGGTTTGTGGGTGTTGGGCAGGGCCTTGCAGAGGGTGTCTCACGGATGCAATGCCCTTTGCATGAGGGTTGTCGAGGGGTGTCCGGGATGTGCCGGATTTGATTCAGAACTGTTCTATACGCTGCGTACGGTGCCGTACGAATCGCCGGGTTCGCGCCGCCGGGTGTCGGGCAAATTCCGACAGTGATTCCGCAGACCAGACAGGTCGCTTCGCGCAGCGCGAGGTTTCATGCGGTTCTTGAAGGACTCGTACGATCGACGCGCGGGCTCAGCCGTAAAAAGTGGCGGAAATCGCATTGACGGCGCGCACTTCTCCGGCCGGCGCCGCGCATGTTGCGTCAGCTTTAAACACGGGGTTGGGTGCGGACGCAACCATTTCGCGAAGTTCGGCATGTGGGATGAGCGGCACGACGCAAGGGCGGTTCGGCGGTAGATGAAACCAGTCGCGCGCGGCCCGGTAGTGTGTGTCATTGATATGAACGAAGCGCGCGAAACGCTTCGTTTCGATGACGAGCTGCCAGCCGTCGCCCGCCGGACTGCGCTCGACCGTCACGCTCAAGCCCAGATCATGGCGCTCGGCGACGCGCCGCTCCGGCAGATGAAACGCTTCAGACACAACCCGGCCGTCCGCCGCGTCGCGTAATGTCGCAATCGTGACGTCGTGCGCGCGCGGGCCGAAGCGGTACGCGTGCGTGAAATCGAAGAACTGGCCGAGGCAGTCGGCGGCGCTCAGGCGCTGCGCGCTGTGCGGCGCGAGTTCGACCGCGCGGCTCGCGGATACCACCTTCACACAGCCGTCACGCAGGCAGACCAGTTCCAGTTGCGCGTGCAACGGTTCAGCACGCTCGTTCAGCAGATGAATATCGAGGCCGTTGAGGCCTTCGTCGGTGATGGCCACCTGTGTGGGTTGGAGCGTCTGCGCGAGGCCGTGCAGCGCGCTTTTAGGCCGTCCTGTGGCGTCGATCACGCCCCAGCCGGCGCCGGGGCGCAAGTCCTGCAGTTGCCAGACCAGCGCGCCGCCGCAACCGGAGCCCGCGCGGCGCCATTCGGCGAACACGTCGCTCATCAGATCGGCGACCACTGCGCGCGACAGATCCAGGTAGCGCTCCGGGTCTTCGTAGCGCAAGCGCGCCGGCTCCACGCCGTAGAGCGACTGCAGGTAGTGGTCGCGCACGTCGTCGAAATCCCAACCCGCGCCGGGGTCTCGCGGCACCGCGGCTTTCCAGCGCGGATCGTGCGCGTGGATCGTGCCGAGCGCGTCGTGCAGCGTGGCGTTGTCGGGCACGTTGGCGAACGCGAGGCACTCCGCCGCAAAACGCACCTGCGCGCGCCGCACGTCGTCGAGCGGCCGTTGATACGCGCCGACACCGTAGTAATGGGTGATGCCCTCATTAGTCGAAAACGGCCATACGCCGCCTGACGGCGAATTGCCGACGTACGGCACATCCGGGCGTTCGCGCGCGGCGATCGCGGGCAACTGTTCGGTGAATAAAGGTTGCGCGCGCATCGAAGGCGGCAGGCCGAACATGGCCGCCTGCTGGTCGACTTCGCTGCCGCCGCAGAGCACCGCGAGCGCCGCGAAGCGGCGCGTGCGGGTCAGAAACTGAGTGGCTTCGCGTTCGATCGACGCGCTGAATGCGGCGTCGTTCGGGTAGTCGAAATTCGCCAATGCGAAGTCTTGCCAGATCAGCAGGCCGTATTCGTCGGCGAGTGCGTAGAACGTATCGGATTCGTACACCATGGTGCCGCCCACGCGCAGCATGTTCATGCCTGAGTCGCGGGCCAGCGCGAACGCGTGGCGCAATTGCGCCTCGCTGCCGGCGAGCGTGACGATATCCGCGCTGGTCCAGCAGGCGCCGCGACAGAACACCGGCGTGTCATTGATGCGCAACGCGAAGCCCATGCCGGCCGCGCCGCGTTCCACTTCGATGCTGCGAAAACCGATCGAACCGAGCGAATGCGACGACGGCTCGGCTGACACACGCGCGTCATCGAGCTGCAATGTCAGGGGATACAACGTGGGTTCGCCGTGCGTGTGCGGCCACCAGCGTTGGGCGTGAAGTACACGGACGCTGCCGCTCAATGTGTAAGCGTCGGTCCATTGCAAAGACGAAACGGCGTCGCCGCAATTTAACGATGCATGACAGTCGCCGCCAATCTGCGGATGCACAAAACGTAGCGTTATCGAAACAACGCCGTCGTCGTGATCGACGCGACTCGTCAGATCGAGCGTGTCGATCGCGTGACGCGCGTCGCTCAGCAATTCGATGGGCCGCCATGGTCCAACCGCCTGGACCGAAGGACACCAGCCCGGCATATGTCCGAGCAAGGTGGTGCGCACATTGCGAAGTGTGGGCGGCGTCACGAGCCGGGGCCGCCAGCGCGCGCGCGAGCGTTTGGCCGTGAGTGCGGGAGTCAGCGAACGGAAGCACAGCGCGAGCGTGGTATCGCCGTTCAGTTCGATGTCGAGATCGTGCGCGACGAACATCGAATCGGAATCGAGACGCTTCACGCCGTCCACCCACACCTCGGCGAGCGTGGCGAGACCGTGCAGCCGCAAGCGACGTCGGCCGATGCCGTTGAGCGCGAGCCGATACCAGTGATCGTCGAAGGCGAGCGGGGCGGGGTGCGTGACGTCGAACTGACCGGCGGCACGCCGCGCGCTCGCGATCGTGCCGGGCACCGGCGCGGCGAGCCAGCCTTGCGCAGGCAGGTCGGCGGGCGACGCGCAAGCGCCTGGCGGCGTGCTGACGCATTGCCAGCCGCTGTCGAGGCGTTGCGGCCACAGCGAGTCCGCCGGCAAGCCATGGGCTTCGGTTTCGGCGGGCGTCGGGTCGATCGTCATTACATCCACGGCGAATCCCCGAGTGTTCTTTGAAGCGTCAGACGATTCGTCACAAAGTCACACCATCAAAACATTGCAACGTCATGCCACCAGCGCGGCGAGCGGCGGCAGCGTCTTCTCATAAGCGCTTTCGAGTACGTCGAAACAGTCGTCGCACAGGTCGCGGCGCTTGCGGGCAATCGCCCGCACGAGCCGGAACTGCATCACCATCGACTCCGCCGCGATGCTTTGCGCGGCGGCTGGGATCGTGGCCGGCATCTCGAAGCCTTGCGCGCCAAGCCACAGCAGATACTTCGACAGAAACTCGAAGTTCGCGCCGAGCTGACGCATCAGGTTGAACGAGTACGGATGGAAGAACGCCTCGCCGCGTTCGAGCAGCATGTCGAGATGCGCGGGGAATGCCGCGCGCCATTGCGACACGGGGTTCGTCAACGGCCGACGGCTCAGATGCGCGCACAACAATTCCGCCGAGGTTTCCGCGAGCGCGGTACCTTCGAGCGCGGGCCGCGCCTGCTTGGCGAATTCCACATACGGAAACAGCAGGTCGGGTTGCTGCGCGAATTGCGGCAGCTTGCGGAACACGCCGTCGTAGTCGTCGCCGTCGAGCTGGTGATAGCCGGTATTGTGAAAGTAGCCGAGGCGGCGCGCGGCGGGATCGATAAAGTCGATGCCCACCGTGGTCTTCGGATGCTCGCGCCGGTACGACGTGGCGCGCGTGTTCGGCAGATAGAAGCCGTCCACTTCCACCAGCACGGTATGGCCGCGCTGGGTTTGCGCGAGCACGCGGGTTTCGAGCGAATCGTAAATGGCCAGTTCCTGCACCTGGGTGCCGTACAGCCGCTCGAGGTCTTCGAGCGGGAATTTGAAGAACGTGAACTGATCGCCTTCGAAGTCCTGCGTGACGGTGAACGCCAATGCCGCGCGTGGATCGAGTCCGAAGCCGTGCAGCAGCTCGATCCACAGATCGACGTAGCAATTGGTCTCCTGCCACACGCGCTCGCCCTGATGCAGCGCATGCGGCGCGTGCTGCCGCAAATGCGCGGCGGGCGTGACGAGTGCGGCGGGCGCCGTGGGCGTTGCGGGCACGCCCGAGGAGGCGCCGTCCTGAGCGGGCAAATCGACGCGGCGCCCCAACGGGAAAGCGGCTTGCGGCCCCGTCGGCGCAGGTGTCAGCGACGGGTTCATGCGCGCTCTCCGGCGCCGGGCGCAGTGGCGGGCAGCGTCTGCATGCCGTGCGCCACGCGTGCCTCGGTATCGCCCCACAGCAGCGCGCGTACGTCGTCGGGCCACGCATTCACGTCGAGCCCATGATGCCGGAACAGCGCGAGTGTGATGCGTTCCATGCCGAAGCCGACACAGCCGGTATGCGCGACCTCGCCGTCGTCGCAGGCAATCTTCCAGATCGCGCCGAAGTGGTCCATGTGATAGTTGAACGACAGGCAGGCGGTCTTGCCGCGCGGATCGGCGATCGGAATCAGCAGCTCGAACTTGAGCGCCTGAGCGCGCTGGCTGTCGGCGACGATCTTGCCGCCGCGGCCGAAGAACGGGTCGTTGGCGAGATCCACTTCGACCGGCAGTTGCAGCAGCGTGACGAGCAGCGAGCCGCGTTCGATCCACATCTGACGGAACGCCATCACCTGCTCAGGACTGCCCAGCCGCACGTATTCGCGCTGCCGGAACATCTGCATGCGGCCGGGATCGAGCGACGGTTCGTGGCGGAAGCAATACGACAGCACGTCGATCGTGCGGCCGTCCGCCGGCAGCGGACCGCGCCGCGCCATTACCGGATAGATCGGATAGCAGGCGGCCGGCGTCAGCACCACGCGAGTGGGCTTCTGCTGTTCCATCCACGCATCCGCGCGGTCGTCGTCGCGCTCGGTCATCGCGTCGTCGAGCGCGCGCAGCAGACGCTGGTGGCCCATGTCGTTGCCGCAGAACGAGTGGATCGTGCCGGCCAGATTCGGGAAGCTCTTCAGATATTCGCTATCTTCGAAGTCGGTGCGGCGCATGGCCGGCGGAAAGCGCAGCACTTCCGGCTGCTGGTCCGCGCCGAGATGCGTGATCGCCACGTTCAGGCGGTCCAGCACGTCTTCGAAAATCTGGCTGCGGCCGTACAGGCCGTTTTCACCGGTGTCGATCAGCAGGCCCGCGGCGATCAGTTCGTCGCGGAAGTTCGGCGCGGCGGGTTGCTCTGCGGAAGCAGCGGCAGAAACGGAAGCAGCGTCAGAAGCCGCGTCATTCGCGCCGGCCAGTGCGGCGGTGTCGGTCATGTTGTTCATTTTGTCAGGCTCTCCCCGGAGCGGCAGGCCGTTGCGCGAGCAACAGACTCGCCGTGTTCTGTGCGATGCGGTCGTTGTTGATCATCAGCGGCGCGGAGTGCAGGTCGCGCAAATGGCGGCCGACGCTATACGGTGTGCCGTTCTTGTAGCCCGCCATGCCGCAGATCATCAGCACCTCATGCACGACCTGCAGCGCCATGTTGGAGATGCTGGTCTTCAGCGTGTTCATGTCGGAGGCGAAGCCGAGCTGGGCCGCGAGCGGCGCATCGGCCTGCGAGCGGCCATGACGCGCGTCGTGCGCGGCGCGGGCGGCGTCCAGCGCGACCGCGAGGCGCGCCTGCATCATCTGCAGCAGGCCGACCGCTTCGGCAAGGCGCAAGCCGGCCGGCGGCACCGCGCCGGGTGTCGAGCGGGCCTGGGCGCGGAAGAAGGCTTTCGCGCGATTCACCGCGTCGCCGGCCACGCCGGTCCAGACGGACGCCCACAACGTATGCGAGACCGGCAGCATGGTCTGGTCGGCGATCTCGGCGAACGGGGCCGGCAGAATCTGTTCGGCGAGACCACCCGCGACCAGCCGGAAGCCTTCGCTGCAGGTGCCGCGCATGCCCATCGCGTCCCAGCCGCCGCGTTTTTCGAGCTGCGTTTCTTCGCGTAACGCGACGATCAGCACCTGATCGGCCGCGGCCGATTCGGCGGTGCGGCGCGCGGTCACCAGAATGCCGTCCGCGTGCGCGCCGTACGAAATCGTCGGGGCGAGCTTTTCAATCCGAAAGCGCGCGCCGTCGAGTTCGACCGAACAGGCGCTGGTGCGCATGTTGCCGCCGATGGTTTCCTCGGACGTCGCCGAAGCCAGCAGCCATTGCCGCTCGACCAGTTGCGCGAGCAACTGTCGATGCCAGGCCGAGCCGCTGCCATGCGCTGCGATACACGCCACCTGGATCTGATGCATCGCGAACACCATCGCGGTGGACGCGCAGCCTTGCGCGAGGATCTCGCAGATCGCGCCGACTTCCGCGAGCGAGAGCCCGGCGCCGCCGAAGGCGACCGCCACCATCACCGAGAGCAGGCGCTCGCGTTTGAGCGCGTCGAAGGCCTCGCTCGGGAAACGCGCGTCGCGGTCCACCGCGTCGGCGAACTGCGCGGCGATCGCGGCGCAGCGCTGGGCGGCGGCGCGCCAGCCGGGCTCGGGTTCGACCGCCGTGAGCATGACGGCGGCGTCGCCGCCGGGCTGGGCGGCGGACACGGTGGCCTTATCGGCTTGTGCGGCATCGGCTTGTACGGCGTCGGCGTGTGCTTCGGCGGCCTGTGCGGCGACCGCCTGCGCTGCGGCGGCCTGCACGAGCGGCCCCGCCGCCTGGGCGGCGGCCGCGTCCAGCAACGGCGTGTTCATGCTGCCGCCTTCGCCTGTTGCAGTTCGGTGATCGCGGCGGCCATCGAATCGATGCTGGAGAACAGCCGGCGCGTCAGCAGCCGGTCCGGAATCTCGATATCGAACTGATCTTCGATTGCCAGCATCAGGTGCACGGTCGCGAGCGAGGAGAGGCCTGCGGCGTACAGATCGGCGTCGTCGGCCAGGCTGTCCGGCGGGACATCGAGGCGGGCCGATTCGGAAAGGATGCGTCGCAATGCGGTTTTCATGGTGTGGTGCCCCCTGATTGTTGAACTTGGAACGGTCTCTCGGATGGTTCTCATGGAAAACGACTGCATGTGGTGGTTGCAGGGTGGTGGTTGCCGCGATGGACACGGCCGTTTTCCAATAAGTCGTATTTAAGAATTGTCAAAGCCCAGCGTCAGTGCGATGCCGCACGGAAACGCGCGTTTCGCGGACGTACCGTGTAGCCATGACAACGTGCCGGCCTGTCGAGCCAGGCCGTCGAGGGCGGCGGGCGAAGCCGCGCTCGCTGAACTTATTGACCGCTGGGGAACGTGATGAACTGGAAAACGCTGGAATTCGAGCAGCTTTCGGCACGCGAGCTATATCTGATTTTGCGCGCGCGCAGCGCGGTGTTCGTGGTCGAACAGTCGCATGTCTGTCTTGACGCCGACGGCCGTGATGAAAACTCGCTGCACGTGTTCGCGGTGGAGGACATCGCGCGGCCCATGCCGATCCTCGCCTACGCCCGTTTGCAGCCCGGCGACGCGGAAGATCCTGAAATCACCATCGACAAGGTGCTGACGAGCCCGCTGCGGCGCGGCGACGGCACCGCCGAACTGCTGATCGAACGTGTGTTGCAGGCGATGGCGGAACGCTGGCCGGGACACGCCGCGCGGGTGAGCGCGCCGCTCGGCTTGCGCGACTTCTACGAGCAATTCGGCTTTCGCAAGACCGAAGGACCGTATCTGGAACACGGCGTGCCGTTCATCGGCCTGACGCGCCAGGTGCGCAGCAGCGCGCCGCGCTTCGGTACGCGGCGCCGCGAGCGCGACGGCGCGGTGCTCGTCAATACCTTCGAGCTGTTGTGATGGGGCGGATGCTGGTCACGCCTTCGCGTGCCGCTCAGCTCGCCGTCCCGAAGCCACTGAAGCCGCCCGGGCCGCCCTACGGCGAAGCGCCGGCGGCGCCGCCAGCGGCCACCTCAGGTACGCCAACGAAAGCCCTGCGTCATCCGCTGCGCCTGCCGTTGGCGTTATTCGCCGTGACCCTGCTGCTGGTGCTGCTGCATCAGGGCCGGCTGGTCGAGTTTTTCTTCCCGCTCGGCGCGTTCGGCGTTGCGCTGGTGTTGTACTGGCGCTCGCCCGCGCATTACCTCGGCTTCGTCTGCTGGCTGTTTTTCCTGACGCCGGAAGTGCGGCGTCTCGCCGACTTCGTCAATGGCGCGTTCAACGACCAGAGCCCGATCATGGTCGCGCCGTTGCTGGCCGTTGCGCTGACCGGGCTGACGCTGCTCAAGCACGTCACGCTGCTGGGCCAGCGCCGCGCGGCGCCGCTGGTGCTGATCGTGATCGCGCTGTTCTACGCGTATGTGATCGGGATGGCTCAGGTCGGTCCCGCACCGGCCACCTACACGCTGATCAACTGGCTGTATCCGGTGATGGTGGCGTTCTACCTGACCGTGACATGGCGTCATTACCCCGACTATCACCGGGTGCTGCTCAAGACCTTCGTGTTCGGCGGACTCTTGATGAGCCTGTACGGCCTGCTCGAATTCGTCTCGCCAATGCCGTGGGACGCCTTCTGGCTGATCGCGTCGAAGATGCAATCCGAAGGCCAGCCGGTGCCGTTCGGCATGCGCGTGAGCAGCACGATGAATTCGTGCGGCCCGTTCGCGGTCACGCTGATGGCGTTACTGCTCATGTCGTTCGCGGCGCGCGGCAAGGCGCGCATCGTACTCGGCTGCGTGGGCATTCCCGCGTTGCTGCTGACCAGCGCGCGCAGCACGTGGGGCGGTTTCGCGATCGCGCTGGTGTACTCGTTCGCGATGCTCGACGGCAAAAGCCGCCTGCGTTTGCTGGCCGGCGTGCTGGGTCTGGCCGTGATGGCCACGCCGTTGATGATGATCGACCAGGTTGCGGAGCCGGTCATGGCGCGCTTCAGCACGATGCAGGACCTCGGCCAGGACAACAGCTATCAGGCGCGCGCGGAGTTCTACAAGAGCTTCTTTTCGTCGGCGTTCACGGATATCGCGGGGCAGGGCTTCGGCTCGATCGGGCTGGGCACCAAGCTCTCCGACAACAAATCGCAGGCCATGGTCGATTTCGACAGCGGCCTGATGGAAGTGCCCTTCGTGATGGGCTGGCCCGGCACGCTGCTGTATACGGCTGGCGTGCTGATGCTGATGTGGCGCGCGTACCGTGCGAGCCGCCTGCATCCCACCGATCTGATGGCGGTGTCGGGCGTCGGCGTGGCCGTGGCGATTTTCTCGATGATGATTTTCATCAACACGCTGACCTCCGTGTCGGGAATGTTCTTCTTTCTCGGCGTGACCCTGCCGGTCATTTCGCTGCGCTACGCGCGCGAGTGTCAAACGCCGCGGCCCGCTTCCGGCGCGGCCGCTCGACGCATCGAACAGTACCTGAAGAAAGTCAGATGAAGGACCACAGGATGAGGATTCTGATCGTCACCCATGTCGTGCGTAAAAACGATGGGCAAGGGCGAGTCAACTACGAGATCGTGCAGGCGGCGCTCGCGGCGGGTCATAGCGTGACGCTGCTCGCCGCCGAAGCGGCCGCCGAACTGATCGAGCATCCGCGCGTGCGTTTCGTGCGGATTGCCGGCAGCCGTCTGCCGACCAAGCTCGTGCAATACCAGATGTTCGCGTGGCGCTGCGGCGCGTGGATTCGCGCGCATCGCGACGAGTTCGACGTGGTGCACGTGAACGGTTTTATCGCGTGGGCGCGCGCGGATGTCAACGCGGCGCATTTCGTCCACGACGGCTGGTATCGCTGCGGCTTCTATCCGTTTCGATTGCTGCACAACCTGTATCACGCGTATCAGGTGATCTACACGCTGCTGAATATCGCCTGCGAAAAATGGGCGTTCCGCCACGCGGACGTGATCGTGCCGGTCTCGCAGAAAGTGGCCGGCGAGGTGCGCGCGCTCGGCATCGGCGCGGCGCGCGTGCAGGTGATTCATAACGGCGTCGACGTCGGCGAATTCACGCCCGGTGCGCCGGAACGCGAGCGTTTCGGCTTGCCGTCCGCACCGTTCATGCTGCTGTTCGCGGGCGATCTGCGCATGTCGCGCAAGAATCTCGACACCGTGCTGCACGCACTCGTGCAGACCCGCGCCGACGTGCATCTCGCCGTCGCCGGGATTTTGCACAATAGTCCGTATCCGGCGCTGGTGGCGTCGCTCGGTTTGACGCAGCGGGTCCACTTCACCGACATGGTGATGGACATGCCCGCGCTGATGCGCTCGGTCGATGCGTTCGTGTTTCCGTCGCGCTACGAACCGATGGGCCTGGTGTTGCTCGAAGCGCTGGCCGCCGGCTTGCCGGTGATTACCGTGCGCACCGCGGGCGGCGCGGAAGTGATCACCGCCGGCAGCGGCATGGTGCTCGCCGATCCCAACGACGCGACGGCGCTGGCCGCCGCGATCGAACGTCTGGCCGGCGACCCGGCCTATGCGCGAAGCCTCGGCGCGGCCGCGCGCGAAGTAGCCGGCACCTTGAGCTGGCACGCGATGGCCGAGCGCTATCTGGCCGTCTATGAACAGGTACACGCGCGGCGCACAGCCCACGCGATGCCGTCCAACTGCGCGAGCGCGCCGGTGAAATTATGAGTGGGACTTCAATCGATTCGCTGCAGATCGGCATGCACTGGTTCAACGAGCGGCCCGGTGGCCTCGATCGGATGTTCAAGGCCTTGATCGACACGCTGCCCGACCAGGGCGTCAGCGTGCGCGGCATGGTGGCGGGCAGCCCCGGCGTGTTCGACGCGTCGGGCGGCCGCGTGCTGGCGTTCGCCGGTGTGCAGGAGCAACTGGGCGCGCGGCTGTGGGGCTCGCGGGTGCAATCGCGTGCGCTGCGCGCCGCGAAGATGCCCGACGTCGTCGCCTCGCATTTCGCGCTGTATGCGGCGCCGACCGCCGGCGTGTTTCGTCGCGTGCCGAAGGTCGTGCATTTTCATGGGCCGTGGGCGGCCGAATCGTATCCCGGCGGTGGCGGCGGCTGGTCGCGCGCGGCGCGTGTCGCCCTCGAACGGTTCGTCTATCGCGGTGCGACGCGTCATATCGTGCTGTCGCGGGCCTTCGGTCAACTGCTTCATGAGACCTATGGCGTGCGCGAGGAACGGATTCGCGTGGTGCCGGGTTGCGTCGACGTTGCGCGATTCAATGTGCGCGCAACGAAAATCAAGGCGCGCGAGCGGCTCGGTTTGCCGCAGGATCGTCCGCTGCTGTTCTGTATGCGCCGGCTCGTGTCGCGCATGGGGCTGGAGGATCTGATCGACGCGATGGCGATCGTCAAGCCCGAGCTGCCCGACGTGCTGCTGACCATCGCGGGCACTGGGCCGCTGGAAGAGCAGTTGCAGGCGCGGATCGTCGCGCGCGGGCTGGAGCGCAACGTTCAGCTCGTGGGTTTCGTCGCGGATGACAAAGTGCCGCTGTGGTATCGCGCGGCCGATCTGTCGGTGGTGCCGACGGTGTCGCTCGAAGGTTTTGGTCTCACTACCATCGAATCGCTGGCGGCCGGCACGCCGGTGCTGGTGACGCCGGTCGGCGGGTTGCCCGAAGCGGTGGCGCCGCTGTCGGCGGAACTGGTGCTGCCGTCGGGCGGCTTCAAGGCGATCGGCGAAGGCATCATGGAGGTGCTGCTCGGCCAACGCGTGGTGCCGGACAACGCGGCGTGCCGCGCGTATGCGCGCAAGCATTTCGACCGGGCGGTCGTGGCCGCGCAGGTCGCCGCCGTCTACCGCGAAGCGATCGACGCGTTCTGACGCGGCCGTGATCATGCGACGTCCCACGCGCAAAACTTTCGAACGGGCGGTGTGCGCCGCGGCGCTGGCGTTGCCGGTGCTGGTGCTGCTGAGCGCCGGCGGATCGGGCGGTGCCGTGACCGGCGCGGGCGCGACGTTGGCGCGCGCTGCCGAGGCAGCCGGCGCGCGCGCGCTGACCGTCGCCTCCGCCGCTGTGCCGGCGGCCGAAGCGCTGGCGGCGCTTGCGCATCCGTCGTTGTCGTATCGGACCTCGTGGGTCGGCAATACGTGGGGCTACGCGGACAAGCGCTGGATGCAGATCGACGTGCAGGCGATCGCCGTCGCACCGAATGGCGACGTCTTCACGAATGCGCCGTGGGACGAAGGCGGCGGTGAACTCGGTCAATACCGCAACGGCGAACTGGTGAGGCACGGCGGCGAGTCGCACGGCTGGGGAATGATGGGCGGCGACGCGATCGCGGTGAACGACGAATACGTCTACACCGCGCAGACGGTGGTGAGCCTCGGCAACGAGGAAGCCAAACATCGGCCGACACCGCGCGAGGGTGAAGAGTGGACCGGCGTGGCGCGCCGTAGTCGTGCGGATATCAGCGACGGCGTGCCGTTTGCCGGGCAGGTGAAATTTCCGGGCGGGCATCTCGCGTATCTGCTGATTTCGGCGTATCCGGCCAAGGGGGATTACGCGATTCGTGGCCTGGCCGCGGACGAAACACGGCTCTTCGTCGGGAACCAGCTCGACAATCGCGTGCAGATGTTCGACGCGCAGACCATGCAGCCGGTCGGCAGTTTTCCGGTGCATGAGCCAGGCCGTCTCGCGCTCGCGCCGGACGGTTCGCTGTGGGTCATCGAGAACAGCCGCACGGAGGGTGCGCGGCGCGTGGTTCACCATGCGCGCGACGGTGCTCGGCTCGGTGAATTGGCGTTGCCTGCCGGTGTGGTGCCGGTGGATCTGACCGTCGATACGCGTGGACGTCTGCTGGTCGCTGATAACGGCGTGCGTCAGCAGATACTGATTTTCACGGCGGCGTCTCAACCCGGCGAGGGCATGCAACTGTCGGCGAGCTTCGGCCAGCAGGGCGGCATCTATGCAGGCCGGGCCGGCGCGCCGGGGCCGCAGCGCTTCAACGGACTGACTGGGGTTGGCGTGGATCGCGCGGGCAACCTCTACGTGTCGATGAACGGCGCAGGCCCGCGTCCGTTCGGCGCGGGACCGAGCACCTTCGACGGTGCGCTGCTCGAAAGCTACACGCCGGACGGTGCGCAGCGTTTCAGTTTGCAAGGGCTGCTGTTCGTCGACGGCGCGCAGTTCGTGGACGGCGAGCCGCCTTCCATTTACACCGGCAGCAAGCGCTTCACGCTCGACCTGTCGCGGCCCGCCGGTGAAGAGTGGTCGTACGCCGGTTACACGGCGGACCGTTTCCGCTATCCGTACGACCCGTACTTTCATCTGTATCTCGGCGGTCAGCGCGGCATGCCGATGGTGCGCGACGTGCGCGGCCATCGGCTGCTTTATACAACCGATATGTACTCGTCGTATCTGCGCATCTATCGTTTCGCCGACGACCGCGAGACCGCGATTCCGTCGGGACTCTTTTCGCAGGCGCATATCGATGGCACGTGGCCGCCCAACCAGCCGCCGCAGGGCGAATGGATCTGGCGCGACGCCACCGGCAAGGGCGATTTCTCCGCGTCCGCGTTCGATCAGAACACTGGCAACACCAACGCGCCGCCGCTGCGCGCGTGGTGGGTCGATAGTCATGGCGATATCTGGCAGGGCACCGAATCGCAGGGTATCCGCCAGTTTCCGTTGCAGGGTTTCGACCACGCCGGCAATCCCATCTACCGCTATTCGGCGATGCGGCAGTACCCGCCGCCCGCGCCGTTCTACCGGATCGCACGGATGAATTATTTCCCCGACGACGACACGATGTTCGTCTCCGGTTCGACGCCCGCGCATCCGTTCGTGCAGGACAACTGGAATAGCGCGGGCTCGCAGCTCGCGCGTTACGACCACTGGAAGAGCGGCAAGCCGGTGCTGCGCTATGTGATCGGCTTGCCCGATCGCGGCTCGCCGGACTGGTCGTCGATCAGCGGCTTCGCGGTGGCGGGCGACTACGTGTTCGCGATCGAAACGCGCAGTGCAATCGTGCGGGTCTACGACCGCGCCACGGGACACGACGTCGGCCGTTTGTCGCCCGGCCGGGAAGTCGGCTCGAAAAGCGGCTGGGCCGATGTGCCGATGCCGCTCACCGCGCACCGCCTCGCGTCGGGCGAATACCTCGTGCTGGCTGAAGAAGACGCGTACGGCAAAGCGCTGATGTATCGCTTCATGCCACCGGCTGCGTCGCAAGCGGCCGCGCCACCTCATTCAACGAATGTTGCGCAAACCCCATGAAAATCATCCATCTCGCCAATCACGCGCGCTGTATCGGCAATGGCATCGTCAACGTGATGATCGACCTTGCGTGTCTGCAGGCGCGCGCCGGGCACGAGGTGATCGTAGCCTCGGCGGGCGGCGGTTTCGAGGAACTGCTGGCGCGGCACGGCGTGCGTCACGTGATGCTGCCGCAGTCGCCCAAGCCGTCCCGTGTGCCGGCGATGGTGGCTGCTTTCAGGCGGCTGGTCGCGCAGTTCGATCCCGACGTCGTGCATGCGCACATGATGACCGGCGCGTTGATCGCACGTTTTAGCGCGTTCAGCCGGCGCTTCGTGCTGGTCACGACAGTGCATAACGAGTTTCAGCGCACGGCTTCGCTGATGGGCGTCGGCGATCACGTGGTGGCGGTCAGCGACGCGGTAGCCGTCGCGATGGCGAGGCGCGGCATTCCGCGTGAGCGGCTGAGCGTCGTGCGCAACGGCACGATCGGCACGCCACGGCTTACCGGGACGCCGGTGGCGTCGACGCCGCAGTTGGCGCATCCGTGCATCGTCACGGTGTCGGGCATGTATGAGCGCAAGGGCATCGGCGATTTGCTGAGTGCGTTCGCGCTGTTGCGCCGACGCGTGCCGGACGCGATGCTGTATCTCGTCGGCGATGGGCCCGATCGCGCGGCCATGGAAGCGCTCGCGGTGACGTTGGGTGTCGCGGAGCAAACGCGCTTTGAAGGTTTCGTGGCCGATCCGCGCGGGTATCTCGCGCAGGCCGATGTGTTCGTGCTGGCCTCGCACTATGAGGCGGCGGGGCTCGTGCTGTGCGAAGCGCGTGAGACGGGGCGCGCGATTGTGGCGACCCGGGTGGGAGGCATTCCGGAAATGCTCGATGGCGGTGAGGCTGGTGTGCTGGTGCCGGTGCTCGATCCGGCTGCGCTGGCCGACGCGCTCGGACATTTGTTGACGGATGCCGATGCGCACGCCACGTTGTGCGCGCGAGCGCCGCTCAATCTCGACAAATTCGGCGTGCAGCAGGTGAGCGACGGATATCTCGCGATCTATGAACGGACGTTGGCCAGTTGCCAGCCGCGTCGGTTTGCGACGATGGTGACTTCCAATCTCGCGGTGCCTGAGAAGTCTTGAGTAAAAATTAGCTCGAAAAGAGACGCGCTATGAGTGTTGGTGAGACGGATTACTGAACAATCTTGTTTGTTCTGAAGTGTGCGTTTCTTGTTTGAGACGGAGCGGGTCTAGACGGCCGCGCTACCTGCTAGTCCAGGCAGGTAGCGCGGCCGTTTGCGTTATGAAATCCTTCGTCGCCTGTTTGACGAACGAAGGAAAATCAGTGGTGAAACGCGCCATCATTCGCGAGGGTGACACGACGTCACACGGCGGTCGTGTACTCGAAGGTAACGACAAATCAATGATCGACGGACGAGCAATAGCGGGCGTCGGACACAAGGTGCTCTGTCCGCTTTGCAAAGGTGTGTTTGCGATCTCGGACGATTTGCTCGGGCGTCGTTTTTCGCATCGGATGCATGGGCGCGATACGGCGGTTGATGGCATGCGCACCACTTGTGGCGCGGTGCTGATCTCGTCTCAGTCCCGAATGACAATCGAAGATAGCGGTGAGGTTGATGCTTATCGAGGCGGCGGTGACGCTGACGATGCTCGATCGGCCGATGTTCAATCGTTCGGCTCTGCGCCGACGCTTTGCGTCGAATGCCTGAGAGCCGCTACCGAAAGCGGTGCGACGACCGTGATGCGAGGGTAGGGCATGCCGGTGTCGACACTCGAAAGTTATCTGACGCAGCGTCGGCTACAGACCTCGTTGCCGGTTCGGCTCTACGCACTCATTGACGGCCTGCTTTATGGCGACGCGTTCGGCGCGACAGCGCTTGAACGGAGTTCCGCCGCGATTGCTTTATTCGATGAGACGCCGGACGCTTCTCTCGCCGATGCGGGGCCGTGGCTGATCGATTTCGAAGATGCTTCGATGGCGATACGGCACGAACTGCTGGAGCTTGCGGCGGGGGCTTCGGGTGTGTCGTGGCTCACTACGGCGTATCAGTTTCGATCGCTCACGCGGGAATTGCGCGAGCGGTTGGACGTGCGGATGCCGAACGGTGGCACGGCGCTATTGCGCTTCTATGACGCTCGCGTTTTGGGCGATATCGCGCGGGTGTTGTCGTCGTCGCAACGTGCGGCGTTTTTTGTGCCGGCCTTCGACTGGTTGGTGCAGATCAATGGCGAACTGATCAGGGTGCATCCGGATGATTGAGTTGACTTCGGAACAGGTCGCGGCGCTTGCCGATATCGACGCTAAAGGTTTTGTCGAGCGGGTGCGGCAGGATCTGATGAGCGAAGAGCCGGAACTGGTGGATGCCGTTTTTCTTTGGACGCGGTTGTGGCGTGCGTTTAATGTCGCGCGAGGAATCGGTATTCGGGAAGATGCCCATCTCGTCGAGTTTCTGCGACTCGAAGCTTACTCGCCCGGTTTCTATGAGAAGCCTGCGATGCGTGGCTGGATCAAGCGTTCGGCTAACTCGGCTAGCTCGGCCGACGCGCGGTTTCATGATTTTCTGTGTGTGTTGCGCTGGCGAATTGAACATCCTGAGTTTGTGGGAGGGTTGACGTATGGGGACGATACTGGCGCCGTTGCTGGAGAGCGCCGTCGCGGAGTTTGGGCCGGTTTTGTTGAGCGCTGGCAGAGCTTTATTGGGTGGTGCAATAACGGCAGCGACAGGTAGCGTGTCGGGTGACAAGTCGAAAGAGGACAGCAAGGCCACGCCTGCGGTGCGAACGCTCCCGCGTACTGGCGAGAGCTGCAAAAAATGTCCGCCGGAACAAGCAGGGCTTGCACTCAGACGATCGCACTACATGAATGCGGCACCGCGAGAATATCAAGGCCGTATTACGGGCCGGCCGTATAACGTCGCGGAAGGATGGAGCGAGGAATGGCACTGGTCGAAAATTGATTTCGACGGTTTCAAGCCTGCCGAATGCCTGTTGCAGGAAGCTAAAGGCAATTACGACCAGTTCGTCGATCAGCCTTGGGCAGTAAGGTCTTTTAAGGGATTTGACGATATGGCGGCAATGATCATGGCGCAGAGCGAAGTCGTGGCAGAGAACCCGCCAGCCCGGCTGATGTGGTACTTCCAAGGGCCTAAAACGCGGCAAAAAATGCTTGAAGTATTGACTCAGTATGGCGTTCCATCAGTTGTCGTGTCATGAGGAAACACGTGAAAATCAATGCGCAGTTTCGGGACCTGACGCTGTCACCGCTTGACTTCATGGAGGTATTAAACCGGCTCGGTTCGATCATTGATTCGATAGCGCAGAAGCGTGGCGATGTTCAGAAGAACACATGGCGTCTGAAAGGAAACTCGCGGGCTGATGCCGGCCTGTACCCAGCGTTCGACGAAGGTGGGGCGTCACCGGCCGCTCTTGCTGTTCTAAAAGAAGAATTCCGGAACTCACCCAATCGGACTTATGTGTCGATCTGGGACGGGAGCGACGCGGCGGCATCCGGGGTCAGTATGGTGTGTCACGTGGGACGCCCAGGTGCGTTGAATCTGTTCGTTGTCGAGATGCTTGGAGAGTATGCGCTGGCCGAGCTTACGACTGTCGCCAGCATCGTCACGTGTACTGTGCAGGAATTTAATCCTGCATACGTGGGAGTGTCTCCAAAGGGCTATTTTGAAAAACGCGTCTTCGACGACAAACCCGGCGTCGGCTGGATGCTCTATCTGCCGAAGCTCATCACCGCACAACAGGTGCCGGAAGCTCGCGCGCTGATTCCTGTCCCTGAGCATGGCAAGAACCAGACCGGCACGATCATCATAAGCGTAACCGACGCCGTCTTCTCGATAGACAACCCCGAGCACATCGAAATTGCCAACCGCATCGAGATCCGCCTCGTCGATCAGGATCTGCTACCTCGCTACGTGGACCTTTGAACCAGACGGCAGCCGACCAGTCCGCTCACGGGAAAAACAAACTAACTCATCGACAACGTCACCCGCGCCCAAACCTTATAAACCACTCCACGCAATTCACTCGACCCATGCAACGACAACCCCAGATTCGCCGCCGCTAGCGCGAGCGCCGCCAGAATACTCACCGGCAGCGCGCTAATCGTCTCGGCCAACGCGAGCGCCACAAGCAGGAACATCAGATGAACCAGCATATTGCGCACAATGGACCACACATGCAGCCGCGAGAACACCAGCAACACCGCATAGTCGAAGAAACTCTTCAGCACCACGACAGCCGCCGCGCCCATGATCCCGAACCAGTGAATCCCGCACCACAGCGCGCCGGCGAACACCGGTAGTTCGATCCAGCTCACCCCGGCAATAGCTGCCGGACTAGTCTGCGCCTGGATCAGAATCCCCAGAATGCCCGACTGCCCACTCAGCCACACCCCCAGCACAAGCACACTCGCAACCGGCGCCGCAGCCGCCACCGTCGGCCCGAGCCACAGCATCAAAAACGGTTTCAGCGCGAACAATGCGACGATCACGCAAGGCGTGAACGCGCCGTTCAGAAACGCGAGCGCCCGGTGCGCGAGCGCATCCGCATCCGCGCGCGACACCGCCGAGAGACGCGGAAACAACGTGCGCACCATCGCAACCGGCAGCAGATTCAGACGCGTAATGAGGTTCTGCGGCGTCGCGTAGTAAGTCACGAAGCGCGCGCCGAGCAACGCGCCCACCAGCACCCGATCGAGCGTCGATGCAATCATGTTGGCGCCGGAAAACAGCAGCATCCAGCGGCCATAACGAAACAGCTCCGCCATCACGCGCCATTGCGGCATCCGCACACGTCGAATCCCGATGGCGCGAAACGCGGCCGCGCCGAGCATCACGCCGGCAATCAAACGCGCCAGCACGGCCGCCGGTATCACGACCGCCAGCGACGGCGAAAAACAGAAAATCGCCGCCAGCGGCAGCAGTTGAAACAGCGCGGTCCCGATCGTCTGGTTGATGTTGAAACTGGTGAAACGCTCCACGCCGTTGATCGCGCCGGCAAACACCCACGAGACGTTCGCGATCGGCACGGCCACCGCAATCCACGGCAAACTCGCCATCACTTCGCGTTGAAACTCGGGTTCGATTTTTACGCCGTGCGTGATGTAAATGAACGTGCCGAGATAAATCAGCAGGCCGCCGACAATGCCGGTGCCCAGGTTCATGAACCACGCGCTCCAGAAGATCCGCTCGATCGAATCGTCGTTGGCGGCGCGCGCCTTGGAGATCTGATTTTCCGTCGCGAGACTCGTGCCGAGATCGAGCACGCTGAAGTAGCCGATCAGCGCCCACACCAGATTGATGACCCCGTAGCGCTCCACGCCCATCAGGTGGATGTACGCCGGCACGGTCACCAGGGAAACGAAGGTCGGTGCGATCGCTCCCGCGAAGTTGATGAAGATGTTCCTGACGATACTTCGTTCCATGGTGCGCTTGTCCGGCGGCTGAAGTCCTTCAATGGTGGGGGGCGTCCCGGACGCCGTCGGTTCGCGGCCGCACCCTGCGGCATGCGTGGCACGTTGGCGTCGGCCCGTCGCAGCCCCGAATAGTGCCCTGGTGCCCCGTGTGCCTGTGTGGGTGGCCGTACAGATAGTTGCGATGCGCCAGGGTTAAATGAGTAGCCAACAGAGGGCCGGGCCGTTTCGACACCCTCGGCACCCTCGGCATCGGCACCCAGTGCCGCTATTTAACGGGGCTTGACCATGAAGCAGGGCGAGAGCGGCGGGAGTGGATTGAACGCACGGTTGATCTCCCTATGCGTTCCCACCTGCAACCGGCCTGCGTTGCTCGAACAGGCCATCGACAGTTGTCTCGCGCAAACCTACGGCGAATTCGAAATCGTCATTGGCGACGACTCGGCCGACGATCGCGCGCAAGACGTCGTGGAACGCTGCCGTTCGCGCAGCACACGGCCTATCCGCTACGAACGCAATACGCCGCGGCTCGGCCAGGCGGCCAACGTCAACCGGCTATTCGCACGCGCGCAGGGCGCCAGGCTCGTGCTGCTGCACGACGACGATCTGCTCGAGCCAGGCGCATTGGCCTGTCTGGACGCGTGCTGGCAGCGCTACCCGGCATTGACCGCCGCGTTCGGCAAACAGCGTGTGATCGCCGACGACGGCACGCCGCGCCCGCAAGCCACCGAACGGCTGAACGTCGACTACCGGCGCGTGCCGGAACGCGCCGGCCGGCTGCCCGTGCCCGCGTTGGCCGGCATCGACCAGATGTTCCCGAACAACGGCTACCTCGTCGATACCCTAACGGCGCGCCGGATCGGCTATCGCACGGTGGCGGAAGTGGGCGAGGCGTGCGATTTCGATTTCGGTCTGCGCCTGAGCGTCGACGCCGCCGCGATCTGTTTCGTGGACGAATTCGTGTCGATCTCGCGCGAAACGGCGCAGTCCATTTCGACCCATGCGTTGCCTGCCATGCACGCGTTCGCGCAACTGCGCGCGAGCCGCGTGCCGGCCGCGGCGCAGGCCGCCCGCGACGACGCGTTACGCCGGGTCGCGCCGCGCGCCGCGTCCGCGTATGCGCGAGCCGGCGAACCGGCCAACGCGTGGCGTGTGCTGCTATCGAAGCATTACCCGATGCGCGACAGACTGCGCGCGCGGTTTTTCTATCACGTGTTGCTAGCGGCCCGTTCGACGTTCGCGCTGCGTACGCCGCACGGCGGCTGAATCTATTTTTTGCATCGTTTCATTGCAGCTCGTCTTTCGCACAACAACGCTATCCGTGCCGCCCGCGCCTCGAAGTAGCAGGGGCTATGTGGCAAGGCGTACAGAGGATAGGTATGAGGTTTGTTGTAATGCTTGAAAGGTAAGCACAGTGAGGAGCGAAGCGTGAGGCCAGTAGTCTTCGATGGTCAGTTCGGTTGGTTCCATCCGGCGAATGGGCCGCATGGCGTGGTGTTGTGTTCTCCGTTCGGTTATGACGCGCTCTGCACGTATCGCGGTTTGCGCAGACTGGCCGAGCGACTCGCCGAACGCGGCATGCCGGTGTTGCGCTTCGACTATCCCGGCACCGGCGACTCGGCCGGCGACGCGAGCGAACCCGGCCGTTGGCGCGCGTGGATCGACAGCATCAAGGAGGCCGTCGCGTGGCTGCGCGAGTCCACCGGCGTCGCGCGCGTCAGCCTGTGCGGCTTGCGTCTGGGCGGCACGCTGGCCGCGCTCGCGGCGCAGGAACTCGGCGGCGTGGACGGCCTCGTGCTGCTCGCGCCGGTGCTGTCCGGCAAGAACTATCAGCGTGAGTTGCGCGCGCATTACCGGCAGTGGCTGTCGATCCCGGCATCGATGGATTGCGTTCATGAACCCGATACCGACGCCTTCGTCGAGGCCTACGGTTTTCGTCTCTATCAGGACACGCTGGAGAGTCTGCGCGCGGTCGACTTGCGACGCGACGCGGAGCAGCCCGCCGCGCGCGTTCTTGTGCTCGATTCGCTGGACGCCGGACGCGTCGACGCGCTGGTCACGCACTATCGCGAGCAAGGTCTCGAAGTCGAACGGCAGCCGTTCGACGAATACAGCAAGTTCATGCTGGAATCGCTCGACAGCGAGCTTCCGCGAGCGGCGTTCGCATCGATTGAAAACTGGCTGACGGATCGTGACGGTAACGCGGTGGCGAGCGCGCGCGTGAACGTGAACGTCGGCGACGATGAGAACCACGCTGCTGTTCATTCAGTCACTCATGTGGCCACTCACGCAACGGACCACCTCGCCGGCCATCCCGTCGCGCCGAACGTGGTCGAGACGCCGGTCTGGCTCGACGGCGGCAGATTGTTCGGCATCTACTGCGCGCCGGCCGCGCGCTGCGAAGCGCATGCGAGCGCCACCGCGCCGGCCGCGTTGCTACTCAATACAGGCGCCGTATCGCGAATCGGCAATGCGCGGCTCGGCGTGCGTTTCGCGCGGCGTCTCGCGCAACAGGGCATCAGTTCGCTGCGGGTCGACCTTCGCGGTCTGGGCGACAGCCTGCCTTCCGTCGACGGCCTGAACCTCGACGCGTTGTACGCGCCCGAAGGCGTCGACGATGCCGCGTGCGCGGCCCGCTGGCTGAACGCGCAAGGCCATCGCGGCGCGGTGGTGCTCGGCATTTGCGCGGGCGCGTACATCGGCCTGCATGCCGCCGCGCGCGAACCCGCCGTGACCGGCGCGGTGCTGGTCAATCTGCAGAAGTTCACCTGGCGCAACCTCTGCGACGAGCAAGGCAAGCCGGCGGTTGCGCCCGCAACCTTCGGCTCGACGCGCAGCTATCTGCGCTCCATGTGCCAGCCGCGTAAATGGCTGCGCGTGCTGAAGGGGCAGTCGGGCGGCTTGCCGGTGGCGCGCGAACTGACGGCGCGCTTCACGGCTCGCGTCGCCGCGACACTGGCCGACCGGCTCGAACGCGTGAGCGGCATCGAACTGGGCGCGCGCGAAGCGCACCGCCTGATTGCCGCGGTCGATGCCAAAGGCGCCGAGACCCGTCTCGTGTACGGCGTGCTCGACGAAGGCGTCGAGGAACTGGAATGTCACTTCGGCGCGCACGGTGCGCGGCTGCGGCGCTTTCATCACGTTCGCGCGGCGTTTTGCGAGCGGACCGATCACGCGATCCTGTCGTCGAGCGCGCAGGAAAACGTGATGTCGTACTTCGAGAATTTCTATCGCGACAGCTTCAGCGGGATCGCGCGGACCGACACCGAACCAGCCCACGACGCGCGTGCGACGCGCTCCCGCTGGCGGCAGTCGAGGGCCGCGCAATGGCTTGTAAAGCGGGCGCGCGCGGTTCGTCTATTCGGAGAAGCTTCATGATTGCGCGGGACGTCCCGCACAGGTGAGCTTCAGGGGAGGAGCGCCATGCATCGTCAAACCGAACTGGATCGCATCAATCGCGTTGCGTGGAATTCGGCCGACGCCGCGCGCGTCTTCACCCAGGAGAAGACCTTCTCGGACGCTGGCGAGGAGGCCGCCTTCGGCTGGCTCGCGCCGCGTTGCAGCGGAGCGCCGCTGCTCGATATCGGCGTCGGCACCGGCCGCACGATTCCGTTGATGACCGCGATCTCGAACGACTACACCGGCGTCGACTACACCCAGAGTCTGCTCGACCTGGCGAGGTCGCGCTATCCGACGCGCGATTTGCGGCACATGGACGCGCGCGATATGTCGGCGTTGCCGTCAGGCCACTACGGACTCGCCGAGTTCAGCTGGAATGGGATCGATTGCGTCGACTACGACGACCGCGTGCGCATTCTCGAAGAGATGTATCGCGTCGTGCGACCGGGCGGCTATGTGCTGTTCTCGTCGCACAACCGTGGCGGCCCAGGCTATCTGGAGAACATCTGGCAGCTGTTGCCGCACTTCACGCCCAACCCGCTCAAACTCGGCTGGCGCACGCTGATTTCCGTGCGGCGCTTTCAGCTCGGCACGCTGAACTATCTGCGCCACGTGAAGCTGAATCACGACTACGGCGCTTATGCGGTGAAGACCGCGGCCGCCCACAACTTCGGCATTGTGATCGTCTATACGACGCTCGGCGAGCAGCGCCGCCAACTCGTGCAGGTCGGCTTGCAGAGCGACGCGGTGTTCGGTAGTTGCGAAGGCAACCGTATTCCCGACGATGTCGAAGACAGCGGCGCGTGGTGGTTTCATTTCATCGCGCACAAGCCGCTGGCCGCCTGTCGCTTCGATTGAGATGGCGCATTTGAGATCGAGCCCTTCGGGATCGCGCACGCCGCGCGATCGAGCCGCGCCGTCATCGTCTGCGCCGAACGTGTCGGTTCGGACGCCGTCCCGTCTCTTTCCGCCAGCGGCGCGCCACTGCGCCGTGTCGGTCAGACAATTCGCTGCGCTACGTGCGTCTTCGCACTATGCAAATTTTGCAACGCAGGCACGCTTGGGACGCAAGCTTATGGCCCATCAAAATATGCGGCGTTACACGGACGAAACAATTCTTCAGAGGGATAACCCTGTCAGGACGTTTCCCAACTGGCGCATCTGTTTTGAAGCTAGCAACGTATCGTAAAACAACCAGGCAGCATCAATAAAACGACACACGAGGGCCGCTTGATCAACAGGCTACGCGGGGGCAAACACCGCTTCGGGGAGAGTGTCATGGAACAGGCAAACAAGGATCGATCGCTGGTGAGCAAAGTCATGGACGGACTGGTCACCGGCATCGTCGAAGAGAAGTACGGCGCCATCCTGCCACCGCAGGATGTGCTGTCGAAGGAGTTCGATGTCAGCCGCACCGTCATGCGCGAGGCGCTGTCGATGCTGCTCGCGCGCGACATGCTGGACGTGCGGCCGAAGATCGGCACGCGCATCCGGCCGATGAGCGATTGGCGGATGATCGACGAGGACGTCGTGCAGTGGCGTTTTCGCGCGAAGCCCGATCCGCTGTTTCTGCGCGACGTGATCGAGTTCCGCATTCTGATCGAACCGCGCGCGTCGGCGCAGGCGGCCGCGCGCGGCAGCGCCGCCGATATCGCGGCGATTCGCGAGGCGTTCGAGGCGTTCCGGGCGATCCGGCCGGGCGAGCCCGGCTATCAGGAAGCCGACGAGTTGTTCCACACCCGCATCGTGGTGGCGAGCGGCAATCAGTTCTTCAAGCAGATGGCGGCGATCATTCGCGGCGCGCTGTCGACGGTCAATCCGATCGTCACCACGCGGGAAGGGCTGTGGGAGACGGCGGTGAATTCGCATCGGCGAGTGGTCGACGCGATCGAACGGCGCGATCCGAAGGAAGCCGAAATCGCCTCGCTCGCGATGATCGATTACACGGCGGAAGAAATCGGCGGTCAGTTTTCCGGCGAACCGCCCGTCACGCGCGAATAAGCGCAACCGCTGCCGCGACGGCGGCAGGCGGATGGTCTTCGACGACCTGGCAGCACGAACGACGCGAGCTCATGTTCACGCGTGAGCGAGCGGCATGCGCGACAATAGCGCCTGTTCGGAACTGCATGGACTCGAAGAAACAATGACTACGACGTCAACATCCGCGGCAAACGCGACTCCGCAATCTTCAACGGACCGTGTGATTCGCTGGGGGATCGTCGGCACCGGCCGGATTGCCCGACGCTTTGCGCAGGGGCTGGCGTTCGTGCCGCACGCGCAACTCAGCGCGCTGTGGTCACGCCGGGCGGACCCTGCCCAGGCCTTTGCCGAAGAATTCGGCGGCGAGGTCTGCGCGAATTTCGACGCGCTGCTCGCGAGCGGCATCGACGCGCTTTATATCGCGACCGTTCAAGACAGCCACGCCGACTACGCGATCGCCGCATTGCAAGCCGGTCTGCACGTGTTGTGCGAGAAACCCGCCACGATCAACCAGCCGCAGCTCGAGCGTGTGCTCGAGGCCGCGCGCGCCGCGCAACGGCTCTTCATGGAAGCCATGAAGCCGCCGTTCTATCCTCTCTACAGAAAGTTGCGCGCGCATCTAACGGCCGAGCCGATCGGCGAGGTGGGACTCGTACGCGCCGGCTGTTCGGTGCCGGGTGTGCCGGACGATCATCCGTCGCTGTCGTTCGAGCATGCGGGCGGCGCGCTGCTCGATATCGGCATCTATGAGATCTTTCTCGCGGTCGACTGGCTGGGCGCGCCGCGTGAGGTGCAGACGCTCGGGCGGCTCGGAGTCACCGGCGTCGATCTGTTCGCGAGTCTGAACAGCCAGCACGAGCGCGGTATCGCGCAGTTGTTCTGCGGACTCGATCTGCACGGCAAGGGCGACGCGCTGCTCATGGCCAAAGGCGGCCATGTGACGATTCACGAGCCGTGGTGGAATCCGTCGCGCGCCACGATCCGTTACGCCGATGGGCGCGTGGTCGAACTCGACGAGCCGTTCGAAGGCGGCGGCCTGAACTACGAGACCGCGCATTTCTGCGAGCTGATTCGTGCGGGGCAACTGGAGAGCCCGCTGATGCCGCACAGCACGTCGGTGCAGATGATCGCGATGGCCGACGCCGCGCGCGCGGCGCTGGGGCTGAAGTTCGCGGGGGAGTGAGGGCTGCGCCGCGTGGCTCGCCGAGGCGGTGGTACGATTTGCGCGGGCCACGCCGCGCGTTCAATAGCGCCGTTGGCCCGCAGCTTTCGAACACCTTCCACTGGAGCCGCTTGCCATGCGCATGCTTGGAAAATTGTGGCGCGACAACAAGAGCCTCGTCGCGTTTCTGTTCTTGATGGTGCTGTTTCGCAGCGCCGTGGCCGACTGGAACGTCGTGCCGAGCGGCTCGATGCTGCCGACCATCCGCGAAGGCGACCGGATTTTTGTCGACAAGATGGCCTATGATCTGCGCGTGCCGCTCACGCACATTACGATCGCGCATCTGCATGATCCGCAGCGCGGCGATATCGTTACGATCGATTCGTCGGCCGCGCATGAGTTGATCGTCAAGCGTTTGATCGGCGTGCCGGGCGACCGCGTGGCGATGCGCGACAACGTGCTGTACGTGAACGGCGTGCGCGCCGATTACCAGCCGCTGAAGCTGAAGCCGCTGCCGGGCGATGCGACCTCGCCGGGCGATTATCTGACCGAGCGCTTCGACGGCGTCACGCACACAATGCGGCTCGCGCCCGACGCACCCAGCCCGCGCAATTCGTTTGGGCCGGTAACGGTGCCGCCGGGCGAGTATCTGATGCTCGGCGACAATCGCGACGACAGCGCCGACTCGCGTTACTTCGGTTTCTTTCCGCGCAAGGAGTTGATGGGCCGCACGCGTCACGTGGCGTTCTCGCTCGACCCGGACCACTACTACGCGCCGCGATTCGAGCGCTTTGGTGCTGCGCTGGATCCGCACGCTGCGCCGCTCGCGAGCCGCTAGACGCGAGCCGCGAGCTGGGCGATTTTCCGGACTCACGGCAGATGCACCGCAAGACGCTCGAAGCGGATGCTCAGTTGCGCGACGGCAGCGCGAGGCGTCGTTCGTACCAGCGCTGCACCCCTTCGAGCAGTTGACACAACACCCAGTAGACCGCGGCCGCGGCCAGATACAACGGCAGCGGCTGATAGGTCGACGCGATGATTTCCTGTGCGCTGCGCAGCAGTTCGGTGACGGTAATCACCGACACCAGCGACGTGTCCTTGATCAGGCTGATCAAACTGTTCGACAGACTCGGCACGGCAATGCGCAGCGCCTGCGGTGCGATCACATAACGCAGCGTCTGGCGGCGTGAGAGACCGAGGCTGTACGCGGCTAGCCATTGGCCGTTGTGAATGCCCAATATCGCACCGCGCATGCTCTCCGACAGATACGCCGCGACGTTCGCCGACAGCGCGATCACGCCGGCCGGCGTGGGATCGAGCGAAATGCCGAAGCTCGGCAAGCCGTAGTAAATCACGAAGATCTGCACCAGCAGCGGCGTGCCGCGCATCACGCTGACGTAGATGCGCGCGAGCCACTTCAGCACGCGGTTGTGGCTCACGCCCATCAACGCGAGCACGGCGCCGGCCAGCAGGCCGAAGAACATCGACAGAACCGCGAACTTGACCGTCAGGACGGCGCCCTGTGCAAGCACAGGAAGCGATTGGACGAGCAGGGAAGTGGTGGACATGAGCGAGGGCGTCGGGTCGGGTTGGCGTGAGGTTGGCGTCGGGGTGCCGTCGGATTGCCGTCGGGGTTGACGCGCAAAGCGCACATCATAAACGTCGGCGGATTTTCAGGCGTGGTGCAAAAAGCGAAGGGCGGCATCGATCACGATGCCGCCCTTCGTTTCATGCCGCGCCGCTTACTTGATCGGCTTGCTGACGTCGATACCGAACCACTTGTCCGAGATCTTTGCGAACGTACCGTCCGCTTCGAGCTGGTTCATCGCGTCGTCGATCGCCTTGGCGAACTTCGGATTGCCCTTCTTGAACGGAATGCCCGACGGGTTGCCCGCGCCGACGTTCGCGCCGCTGCGCAGCGGCAACTGCGAGTTCTTCATCAGATACGCGAGCATCAGACGGTCGTTGAGCGCCGCGTCCAGACGGCCGGCGGCCAGATCGCGCAGGTACTCGGGCGCGCCCGGATACGTCTTCACGTCGATGCCCGGCACGGCCTTGGCCATGTCCATGTAGTTCGTGCCCAGCGCGACGCCGAGCTTCTTGCCCTTCAGGTCGTCGAGCGACTTGAACTGGCGCGTGTCGTCCTTACGCTGGATCAACTGCGCCGCCGAGTACGTGTAAGCCGGCGAGAAGTCGAGCACCTGCTTGCGCGCATCCGTAATGCCGACCTGGTTGGCGATCACGTCGAACTTGCCCGCCTGCAAACCGGCGATGATCCCGCTCCACTCCGTCGTGACGAATTCCGGCTTCACGCCTAGTTTGGCCGCGACCGCTTTGGCGACGTCGACGTCGTAGCCGACCAGTTCGCCCGACGGCATCTTCGAGTTGAACGGCGGGAAGGTGCCTTCCAGGCCGATGCGCAACGTGCCGCGCTGTTTGACCTGGTCGAGCAGATCGTCCGCGTGCGCGGCGACGGCGGTGAACGACGCGCCGATCAGACCGGCGACCAGAAGCTTTTTCAGCAAGCCCAATTTCATCCTGTACCTTTTTGTTCGTCTGGCGTTTTAACAGACGAAAGCATAACAAAGCAGACTATCGAAACCTAAATACTGTTTGTTTATGTCTATATTCCCATGCGGATTGCATGGATAGCGAGGGCGGTATGAACGGACTTGAGGTCCGCGCCACCGCCGTCGTCATGGCCGCTTAACGCAACGCCTGCGCGCATTCGGCCACGAGCGCCGGGCCACGGTAAATAAAGCCGGTGTAAAGCTGCACCAGCGACGCCCCGGCCGCCAGCTTGGCGCGCGCGTCATCACCCGAGAAAATCCCGCCGACGCCGATGATCGGCACCGTGTCGCCCACTTCGGCGCGCAGCTTGCGGATCACCTCGTTCGACGCGTCGAACACCGGCTTGCCCGACAGGCCGCCGGCTTCGTCGCCGTATTGCATGCCGGCCACCGCGGTGCGCGACAGCGTGGTGTTGGTGGCGATCACGCCTTCGAACCGGTGGCGCAACAGCGTGTCGGCGATCGACTTGATCTGCTCGTCGTCGAGGTCCGGCGCGATTTTCAGCGCGAGCGGCACCAACTTGCCGTGCAGGTCCGCGAGACGCTGCTGCTTGTCCTTGAGCGCCGCGAGCAGCGCGTCGAGTTCGCCCGCGCCTTGCAACTGGCGCAGGTTCTTCGTATTCGGCGACGAGATGTTGACCGTCACGTAGCTCGCGAACGGGTACACGCGTTCGAGGCAGTACAGGTAGTCTTCGGCGGCGCGTTCGATCGGCGTGTCGGCGTTCTTGCCGATGTTCAGCCCGAGCGTGCCGCGATAGCGCGCGGCCTGCACGTTCTTCACGAACTGGTCGACGCCCGCATTGTTGAAGCCCATCCGGTTGATCACCGCGTTCGCCTGCGGCAGACGGAACATGCGCGGCCGCGGATTGCCCGGCTGCGCGCGCGGCGTGACCGTGCCCACTTCGATGAAACCGAAACCGAGCGCGGCCAGACCGTCGATGCACGCGCCGTCTTTATCGAGCCCCGCGGCGAGCCCGACCGGGTTGCGGAACGTCAGCCCCATCACGGTGCGCGGCGCATCCGGGACGCGCGGCGCGAGCGCGCCCGCGAGGCCGGTACGGCCGGCGGCGCCGAGGATGCGCAAGGTCAGGTGATGAGCGTCTTCCGCGTCCATGCGAAAGAGTTGGGCGCGTACAAGCGGGTAGAGGGAACTGAACACGGGACGAAGCCGGGCGGCCGGAAAATGGGAACCCTCCATTTTAACGGCTTTGAGGCTTTAATGAGACTGATTGAAAGCGGGGCGAAGGGTGGGGTGCGGGTTTGGCGTTCCCGGGTGCGTAACTCGGGCGGAGCCCGAGGTGTATTCCGGGCCTTAAGCCGCTGGCAGGATCAGGGCCGCAGCGGTCCGCGCCGGCCGTGGATCGCCAGATCGACGGGCGGCAAGTCGATGCTGTCTGGGTCGAGCACGTGCCACGCACCGTCGATCAAGCCTTCGAGCGGCCGGAAATTCGCCTTGTACGCCATCTTCGGGCTTTCGCGGATCCAGTAGCCGAGATACACGTACGGCAGCTTCAGGCTGCGCGCCTGTTCGATCTGCCAGTAGATGTTGTAGGTGCCGAAGCTGGTGTGCTCCAGGCCGGGCTCGAAAAACGTATAGACCGACGAAAGTCCGTCGCCGAGGATATCGATCATGCTGATCATGCGCAGAATGCCGGGCACGTCAGGTTGATCCGGCCACGGTTCGCGAAACTCGACCAGCCGCGAGTTGATCCGGCTTTGCAGCAGGAACTGTTCGTACTGGTCGCGGCTGTCGCGGTCCATGCCGCCGCCCGCATGCCGCGCGGATTGATAGCGCATATAGAGCGCGTAGTGTTCTTCGTCGTAGTGCAGCGGCGCGACGGTCGCGATCAACTGGCCATGCTTTTTCCAGACGCGGCGCTGGGTGCGGTTCGGCTCGAACTGGTCGACCGGCACGCGCACCGGCACGCAGGCGCGACAGCCGTCGCAATACGGGCGGTAGGTGAACACGCCTGAACGCCGGAAGCCGGCCTTGACGAGATCGGTGTAGACGTCGGAATTGATCAGGTGGCTGGGCGTGGCGACCTGCGAGCGCGCGATGCGGCCATCCAGATAGCTGCAGGGATAGGGCGCCGTTGCATAAAATTGCAGCGCGGAAAGCGGTGAAAGAGGCAGCTCGTTGGGATGAGTCACGTTGGCAGCTCTCGAAGCGTCTCTGGTAATGCAAACCCGGCGAGCCTTGCGGCTCACGACCCGTGGCTCGGTAGGCGACGGATCCGGATTCGGCCTGATTCTTCCCGCCTGGCTGTCTCTCGGCGCCAGCGCGGGTGTTGCCTGGTCAATCAATCGTTTCGCATGGCCGGTCGGCAGCGGGGCGCGCCGGAAAGCTTGCATAAACGGTAACACGAAAATTTTCGCGGGGCTGCGGCGATGAAGCTCGGGTATTGAATCATCAAACGGGCGGCGCGAGTTGTAGCGATAAGTATATTGCGGATGCGGGCGGGCTGTTTCTCCGTGTTGTGCCTGATGGCAGGAGATCGTTGGATGGCGGCGCGCGGGCGTTGGTCGCTTGGGATCTTGCGGGGCAACGGTGTCGGCTGTTGGCCGCTGCTGTCGCAGAAGCGATGGTGGGTGGCCAGACGGCGCATCAGGGACGAAGAGGGCTGCTTGCGGTGCTGACGGAATCAATTAATTCCGGCATTTGTTCGAGTCCGTCTGTATTTCTGGTTTTGATGGTAGTCGTCACTTATCACTTTTTTATTATTATGCTGGGTGATTATATATATAATATTTACTATCTATTTGTTTGGTTGGTGTATGAAATGCCGCTGATTTTGTCAAAAGATGTCACAGTAACCACCTGCGATCCCATGGCGCGTTAGCATTCAGCTTTCAACTGCGAGGGCGCTTGAATGCCTTGGGATAAATCGGCTGCGGTGATCTACTTGCAATCGCATGCGGAAGCAACTAGTCACGGCCGCTGTGCTCGATATGTCCGCGAAGCGATTCAACGCGGCGGCATTATGTTGATACACACGCATTCCGCATACAATTACGGTGCATCCCTCGTCTGTGCCGGGTTTTACCCTGTATTGCGCGGAGTGTCGAAAAAAGGCGATGTAGTTGTGATCCAGCCGATCGCCGGGCATGATGACGGTCATATGGCGATGTACGACGGACAGATATGGATATCCGACTTCAGACAGCTGCATGGTTTTTATCCGGGTCCAGCGTATCGCACAGCGCAGCCGCGCTACAAGATGTATCGACACGACTGAGGAATCGATGAGAAAAGTCTTGGTATTCTTAACTACTGCTTTTATTTTTTCATCAGGTTCGTTTTTGCCGACCGCATTTGCGGAGGAAAAACCGGGGTCGCCTGAGGCGAGTGTCAAAGCGTTTTACGCCTGGTTTATCAGGCAGGACGCTGAAGATCGCGGATATCCGTTAATGAGCAAAGAGATTTATCGATACGTCTCAAAACCGACGGTTAATCTGCTGAGAACGCAATATAAGACCAGCAGCCTGCCCGGCGACGCCGAATATTTCACCAATGTCCAGGACTTCGACGAAGCTGACTGGACGGCGCATATCGTTCCTCACCCGGCGATCATGCTGGATGACGTGGCGCTTGTCCCCGTGACGTTTGGATCGACGGACAAAAAGACCAACGTGGTGTTCCTGCGCAAAGTGGATGGCGCCTGGAAAATCACCAAGGTAGTCGACACGCGGGACTACAAATAAGACTGCTTCGCGACGAGTTCCGACAGCACCGCCTTGTCGAAGCGCCACGGAATCGGCGGTGCGCCGACCGTTGCGCGTACATGTGCGACGAACGCCTTGCGCGCGATTTCACGCCCGCCGAGCGAGGCCAGATGCGACGTGTTCTGCTGACAATCGATCAACTCGATGCCGTGGCTTCGCAAGTGGCCGATGAGCGCGGACAACGCAATCTTCGAGGCGTCCGTGACTTCCGCGAACATCGATTCGCCGAAGAACATCCGGCCGAACGATACGCCGTACAAACCGCCCACGCGCTTGCCCTCGAACCAGCTTTCGATGCTGTGCGCATCGCCGACACGATGCAGCGACGAATACGCTTCGACCACGTCCGCGGTAATCCACGTGCCGCGCTGACCGCGCCGCGGCGCCTGCGCGCACGCGCGCATCACACCGGCGAAATCATGGTCGACGCGGATTTCCCACGCGTCGTCGCGCAGCACGCGTTTGAGCGTCTTGCGCAACGACGGCGATAGTTTGAATTCGGCGGGCCGCAGGATCATGCGCGGGTCGGGGCTCCACCACAGCACCGGCTGGCCGTCCGAGTACCACGGGAAAATGCCGCGCCGGTAAGCGTCGATCAGCCGCGACGGCAGCAGGTCGGCGCTGGCGGCCAGCAGCCCCGGCGCGCCGCTGGCGGCGCCGAGAGCGCGCTCGACAGAGGGAAACGGATCGTCAGGTCCGAGCCAGGGCACCATGGGCGCCGCTCAACCTTCGCGCAGCGAGCGGAAGATGTCGCCCGTGTGCAGGCCGAAACTGCCGGCGGCACGGTCCGCGAAAAAGAAGCGCAAGGTCTGGCCGACGGTGGGGAAGGCGATCTCGTCCCACGGAATTTCGTGTTCCTCGAAGAGTTTGACTTCGAGGCTTTCCTCGCCGGCGGCAATGTCGAGATCGAGCAGCCGCGCCATGTAGAACAGGTGCACCTGATGCACGTGCGGCACGTTCAGCAGCGAGAACAGGCTCTGCACCTCGACGCGCGCGCCGGCTTCTTCCAGCGTTTCGCGCGAGGCGGCCTCGGCGGTGGTCTCGCCCATCTCCATGAAGCCCGCGGGCAGCGTCCAGTAACCGTAGCGCGGCTCGATCGCGCGACGGCACAACAGCACCTTGTCGTCCCAGACCGGGACGGTGCCGACCACGTTGCGCGGATTCTGATAGTGCACCGTGCCGCAACTGCCGCAGACGAAGCGCTCGCGGTTGTCGCCCGGCGGAATGCTCAGGCTGACGCCGTGGCCGCAGACAGAACAGAATTTCATAGGATGGGGACGAGAAAGGGTGTTGGGAGTTTATCACTGGGCCGAGGTTTCCCTGACGGCTCGCGATAGGCACGAAAACTCGGCGCGCCGGCGTGCGTCGCGAACGCATCCGACGCCGCGCAAGGGATATTTCCGTCCATCGGCCAGGCTTTGTCCGACGTGCGAAATCCCACGCGCAATCTGATGTTCGATACGGAACGCGTTCTATAGTATCGAGCGCTTTGATCGGGTCCACAAAAACTAGAAGGGGTTAAGCATGAACGAGGCACAAACAAAAAATAAGGCGGATTGGCCTATGAACGGAATCAGCGCCACGCCAGCGCTTCTGGCGTCCGTCCTGTCGATGCCGCTCGATCTCGCGGTTTCCGCGCTGTGCGATTGCGCGGAACTCGAGGAATGGGTCGAGCAGGAGCCCGGTTGGGAGGCGCGGTTTCTCGACCAACTGAAGATCGCGCTGAATCGCGCGTTTGCCGATCGCGATCCGGTGGCGCTGAGGGAAGTGCATCACGCGCTTTTTTCGCTTTACGACCTGCACGTGATGGACGGCACGTCGCCGCGTACGGCGAATCAATTCAATCCGACGTTGACGCGTGTTCGCAGTCGCATCGAGCGTGCGTGGATCGAGAGTGAAGTGGCGCGGCTCGACATCGAAACCGGCGCGTCCGATAGCGCCGCGATGGTGCGCTCGCTGAAGGATCTGTGGGCGCGGCATCCGGTGGCGGCGCATCCGCTGTTCGATTTTCTGGAAAAGGACGCGTCGCGGGATCAGGTGATCGCGTTTTTCAAAAGCGACAGCGCGTTGAATATCCGCTTCTTCGATCTGCTGCTGTTTTCGATGGTTGGATCGAGAGAGGGCGTGCGTAAAGAACTCGCGCAAAACTTCTGGGACGAATCCGGACGCGGCGAAGCCGCCCGCAGTCATGTGAGTCTGTTCCAGCATCTGCTGGAAACCGTCGGGGTGGGCCGTGCGCACGACAATCACGCCGGCGAACTCGGCTGGCAAGGATTGGCCGGCCACAACCTCTTCATGCTGACCTGTCTGAACCGCCGTCACTACTTCAAGCTGCTGGGCATCATGGCGATGACGGAGTTGCTGGACCCGTCGCAATACGAAAAGCTGGCGCGTGGATGCCGGCGCGTCGGCTTGGGCAATCTCAACGAGCTCGATTACTACGACGAGCATGTGACCATCGACGTGATTCACGGCGAAGGCTGGCTGGCCAATGTGATCGTGCCGATCGTGAATGAGACGCCGTCGGTGGGTACGGATATTTTGCTGGGCGCGGCGTTGCGGCTGGCGAGTTGCCGTGACTACTACGACGCGCTTTATGCGCAGCTCACGGCGTAGTTATTGAATCGCGTCTGACCGACTGATTGATCGACTGGCTCGTGTGCCTGCGTGAACGCGAGTCAGTCAGGCGGGAACGTAAGTGAATGATGCGAACAGCGCAGGTCGATAAGCCGGCCCGGAAAAGCGAAAAGGCCTGATTTCGTGAGAAATCAGGCCTTTAAATGCTTGATGGTTGCGGGGGTAGGATTTGAACCTACGACCTTCGGGTTATGAGCCCGACGAGCTGCCAGACTGCTCCACCCCGCGTCCGTCGAAGAAAAGAGTATAGCGTACGCAGCACGCCTCTGCAATAGCTATTTAAGAATCGACTTCACTCCGCGCTTGAATTTGCCTGATGACGCGTTCGCAAGTCGTCGCACGCATTGCCGGCGTCGTATGCCGGAAGGCCGTCGTAAGGCGCTACGCTAGAATCCAGGTTCGCTTCGCGCGGCGCGTCGTATGCGGCATTGGCCGTACTCATGCATCGACGCGCGCCTCGACGCCGGAATCGCCTTAACTCTTACTCGCTCCGAACGCCATGGATATCGCACACGATCTGCAGATGATTGCCGCCCAGGAACACGCGCTGGTGTTCCCTCAATTCGACGCCGACCGCGCATGGCAGGTTGGTGTCTATCTGCACGAGGTCGCGAAAGCGCGCGGTATCGCCGCCGCCATCGACGTGCGCACCTTCGGTCAGCCGCTGTTCTTCAGCCTGCTCGACGGCGCGACGCCGGACAACGTGGATTGGGCGCGCCGTAAGGGCAACGCGGTCGCGCATTTCCGGCGCAGTTCGTACGCGATCGGTCTGAAGATGCAGCAGGCCGGCAGCACGCTGGCCGACAAGCACGCGTTGCCGGCCAGCGAATACGCGTCGCATGGCGGCGCGTTTCCGTTGACGGTGACCGGTGTCGGCGTGATCGGCTCGATCACGGTGTCCGGTCTGCCGCAGCGCGCCGATCATGAGCTGGTGGTGGAAGCGCTGTGCGCGCATCTCGGCCATGACTACAGCAAGCTCGCGCTTGCAAAGGCCTGACGCGATGCGGATGCCTCCTTATGCACTGCTCGGCATCGCGATCGTCGCCGAAGTGATTGCGACGTCGGCGATGCGGGCCTCGGAAGGTTTCTCGCGGCCCGTGCCGTCGACGGTTGTCGTGATCGGCTACGGCATCGCGTTTTACTGCCTGTCGCTGACGCTCAAGAGTATTCCGGTCGGCATCGTCTACGCGGTGTGGTCGGGCGCCGGCATCGTGCTGATCACGCTCGTCGCGCTGGTGCTGTACCGGCAGGTGCCGGATCTGCCGGCCATCATCGGGCTAGGGCTGATCATCGCCGGCGTCGCGGTGTTGAATATCTTTTCGAAGATGCAGGCGCATTGACGCGTTGACGCATTGACGTTTCTACAGGCGGCACGCCGGGCGCTTACTTGCAGCGCACGATCATCGAGCGGTTCTTGACGTTCGCCGACACGACGTTCGTCACGCTGCCGCCCGCGGCGCCGCCTTCGTCGTTGTCTTTCGACACGATGTCATAGCCGGTCGCGCCGCAGGCCTTGCCGGCCTGCACGTAGCACGAGGCCCAGCTCGACGCGGCGTCCGCGCCGCTGCAATTCACCGCGAAGCCGGTCTGGCCGTTCGGCAGATTGATCAGCGACGTGGTGTTCGACGATGCGCAGCCGGCGAGGCTCATGCCGAGCAACACGGCAGCGGGTAGCGCGACGGGTAGGGACACCTTACGCAACATGGCGAGCGTGGCGCTCAGGCAGAGGTGGGTGGCGCGGCGCGATTGCGTCATGTATTGCATCGTGAGGTTTCCTTTCAGATAGATGTCCGGGGCTCGCCGGTTCGGCGTGAGGCGGAGAGGGAAGAGGCCCAGGCGCCAACCCTACGGCGTCTCGATCGTGATGCCCGCTGCGCTGACCAGCCGGCGGCTTTCTGTGCCGCTGACGGTGGCCGCGTCTTCCCAGATGCTGATGGCTTTCGGAATGTCGATGCCGTGGCTTTCGGCGTAAGCAAACCATCGATTCGCCGCATCCGGCTCGGGCAGTTCGTGGTTCCGCAGAAAATATTTTCCCATATTGCGCTCGCTGAACTCGAAAAGGCGTCTCCCGTCAGCACGGATCGTGCCGCGGAGTCTGTTCGACCGGCCGGCGCGGCACAAGTGCGATCCGGTGTAGCCGGGGCGAACTTATCGGCTGGCGAAGCGCCTTACTTACTCGCCGGTTGGCGATTGATACAGAGGGCGCCGGGAGCACTCATGCGTTAGATGCGCTCAACACGGCGTCCGCACCAACGCCGGACGACACAAATCGCTACATCAACTGCAACGAGGAGAACGAAGATGGCTGAACGGGTCAGCGGACCTTATCGCGGCTATTACATCAGCGCCGCCGCGCGCCTCGTGCCGGCCAACGCGGCGCCGGCCCATGCCGTCGGCGGGACCTACATCGGCTCGGTGAGTCTCGCGGAACTCGGCCCGGACGATCCGCACCGGATCGAGACCTTACTGGAACTCGGCGGCGAGCAGCGTTTCGGCAGCGAGGAGGAGGCGCTCGGCTTCGTCGAACAGGCGGCGCGCGACTACGTCGACCGGCTGCTCGGAGGTCACTGATGACGACGCGCGACGCGAAACAGCAGGCCGTCGCAGGCTGGACCATGGTCCGGCCGCGCGAGTACCATAGCGGGGTTCTCCGGGACCGGCGGATGCGCGCCGGCCCCGATCTCCCGCCGGATACTTCTGATGAGGCGACCATGGAAATTCGGTTTCCCGCGGACGCGCCTGCTTACCGCGATTCCAATCTCACCGTCGTTTTTCCCGCCCTGGTGAATGGCGAACCCGTGCCGTGCGCGATCTCGGTCGAGGCGCTCGAAGACCACTTCGGCGCGTACAGCGAAAACCTCGAAGGCTGGCTGCGCGCGTTCGACGCCGGCCGCGAGCGCATCGAGGCCGTGGCGCGCGAGCATCTGCAGATCAGTAACGGCACGCCCGTGCTGCTAAAGAGCGGACACTTCCCGCCGGGCAACATGGCGGGGTGAGCCGCGCGGCGGTTCGGTTTCGCACTTGAACCCGCCGTCCTGAATCACGCCGCTTTCGCCGCTCCACCACCGCCTGCCGCAGCCTTTGCCGAAGCCGCCTCGCGCGCGGCTTCGAACGTCTGCCGGATGCCTTCCTCATACGACGTTTTAGCAATCGGCCCAATCAATCCGGTCAACGCCGAGTCGTCCATCACGACCGGTTCGGTCATCAGGTAGTTCATCTCCACCAGCTCGCGCATCAACGGATTGAACAGGCCGAGCACGCGCAGCATGGTCTTGCCGGCAATCATCAGCTTCGGTTTCTGGCCGGCCAGCGCGTAGGCTTGCCGCGCCATTTCGCGCTGCGTGATCGTGCCCACGCCGGCCAGATGCCACCAGCGTCCATACGCCTCGGGCGTACGCGTGAGTTTTTCGACCACTGGTCCGGCATCCGGCAGATAGATGAACTCGTGTTGCACATCCACGGGGCCGATCATCTGTGCGCGCGTGCCGCTGGCCGCGCCTTCGAACACGCCGTTCACCAGGCTGCGCTCGATCCCTGGGCCGTAGAAATCGGGCAGGCGCAGCACCAGCGTCGACAGACCGTTGCGGCCGTGCGCCGCGAGCACCAGCTTTTCCTGCGCGAGGCGCATCTGGCCTTTGAACGTGTGCGGCTCGCGCGGATGATCTTCGCGAATCGGATTGCTGCGCGCGCGGCCGTACGGGTACACCGTGCCGATCAGAATGAAACGTTCGACACCCGCCGCCGTCACGCCGGCGAGCGTACGTTCCATCAGCGGCGGATGCTCGGCGAAGCGGTCGTAGGGCACGCCGACCAGATAGATCACGGTTTGCAAGCCGGCGGAGGCTGCCTGGATCGAAGCGGGATCGTCCGGATTCCAGGTGACGATTTCGGCGTGCGGATCGTGGCCAAACGCCGCCTCGAGCGGCTGACGCGAGCGGCCGACCACGCGGTAATCGCGCCCTGCGGCGCTCAGCGCCGCAGCAATGATCTGACCAGCCGCACCCGCGGCGCCGAACAACCCGACTTTCCCGTTTGCTTCCATGACGACTCCTTGAGATGGCGCCAGATCGCGCCGCGAGTGAATTTGCCTGATGACTTAAAATTTAGTGAACACCGTTCAGTGAACAGTGTTCAGTTTAATTTGACTTTTCAGTTTGTCAACCCGAAAATAGAAGTCATGGGAATCGCTGAACGAAAGAACCGCCAGAAGCAGGCACTGCGCGAACGCATCCTCGATGCCTCGCGGCGCATCGTGATGCGCGAAGGCTTCGCCGCGCTATCCATGCGCAAGATCGCCGACGCCATCGAATATTCACCGGCCACGCTCTACCTTCACTTCGCAAGCCGCGACGAGATCGCGCAGGCGTTGTGCGAGGAAGGTTATGCGCAATTGCTGGAGACGTTCGTGCCGCATGCGCGGATCGCCGATCCGGCTGAGCGGCTGAAGGCGCTCGGGCGCGCTTATATCGCGTTCGGGGTGGCGCATCCGCAGACTTACCGGTTGATCTTCATGGAAGATCCGAGCTACACCGGCGCGGCGTTGGGTGGGGCGGCCCGCAAGGCGCAAGCGTCGGCGGACGAGGAGGCGGGCGCGGAAGTTGACGATGCAACGACGTCGTCGGCGAAGAAGCAGGCTGCGGCTAGGGAACCCGCCACGGCGGCCACCGCATTGTCGGACTCGGCAGCGCACACGGACGACGACCCCGGCGCCGCCGCGCTTCATATCATGCTCGGCGCGCTCGAAGAGCTGAAGGCCGCGGGGCGGCTATCCGCATCGGCGGACGTGGGCGTATGGGCCGAGGCCTTCTGGGCGACCTTGCATGGCATCGTTGCGCTGAACCTCACGTGCCCGGTGTTCCCAACGGCGCCGCTCGACACGGTGCTGAACCTGACGCTCGACGTCTGGTTTGGCTCATCCAGCGCCGTTCCCGAACCCGCCGTCAAACCCACGCCCGAGCCGCGCGCCAAACCGAAAGCCGCGAGCGCGTGATAACGTTCAGTTCCATTTCAATTTGCGCCGTCGCGCGTAGCACGCCATGTCCATTTCCGCCTCGCCCGCCGTCAGCGACGAAGTCGCGACTTACGTAGCCAATCGCATCGGCTTCATCGAACTGGAGCGGCCGAAGGCGCTCAACGCGCTGTCGACCGGCATGATTCGCGCAATGCACGCGGCGCTCGACCAGTGGCGCGACAATCCCGACGTGATCGCGGTCGTGGTGCGCAGCCAGCATCCGCGCGCGTTCTGTGCGGGCGGCGATATCCGCTTTCTGTACGAGTCCGCGCAACGCGGCGAGCATGACGCGCGCGACGTGTTCTTCATCGAGGAATATCAGCTCAATCACGCCATCTTCACGTACCCGAAGCCGTATGTCGCTCTGATGAACGGCGTCGTGATGGGCGGCGGGATGGGCATTTCGCAGGGCGCGCATCGCACCGGCGGCCTGCGCGTCGTCACGAACTCCACGAAGATGGCGATGCCCGAAACCCGCATCGGCCTGTTTCCCGACGTCGGCGCGAGCTGGTTTCTGGCCCGCACGCCGGGCGCGATCGGCCGCTATCTGGCGGTGAGCGGGGAGACCATCGGCGCCGCGGACGCGCTGTACGCCGGCCTCGCCGATGTCTATCTCGACGACTCGGCGTTGCCCGCGCTGGTCGACACCTTGCGCAGCGAGCTGTTCGAGCGCGGCGCGGAGGTGGTGGCGTGCGTGGAGCGCGAAGCACTGGCGCATCAGGTCGTGCCGTCGCCCGAGGCTTCGTCGCTGGCCAATGCGCGGGAGTTGATCGACCGGCATTTCGCGCTGCCCGACGTCGCGCGGATTCTCGCGTCGCTCGAACAGGCACGCGACGGCGACAGCGGCGAATGGGCCGAACAGATGATCGCGGTGTTGCGCGAACGCTCGCCGTTGTCGATGGCGGTGTCGCTGGAAGTGGTGACGCGCGCCGAGTCTTCGATGGCGGACGTGTTGCGCTGTGACCTCGATCTGACGCGTTCGTGCTTTACGCGCGGCGATACGGTCGAAGGGATTCGCGCGCGCATCATCGACAAGGACAATGCGCCGCGCTGGCGTTTCGCGCGTATTGAAGACGTGAGCGCGGCCGACGTGGACAAGATGTTCGAAAGCCCGTGGCCCGCGAGCGAACACCCGTTGCGGGATCTGCGCGGTTAGGTTCGCTTCGCTTCGGTTCGACTTGGGCGCGCTTAGGTTCGCCCAGGCTCGCTTACTCCTCGTCCTCACTCGCCATGAAGGCGCGCATGAACACTAGCGCGCCCCAGCCCCACATTGCATTGGCCGCGAACCCCACCGCGAGGCGCGGCAGCATGTTGCCGCTCGGCCAGATGCCGCGCAGCGGATCGACCACGAACACGCTCGCCGCCGTCAATGCAATGCCGCCGAACACGAAGGCCGGCACCCACGGCGCGCGCCGTTGCGGCGCGACGCGCAATAGCCACGCCATCAGCACGGCCCAGAATGCGCTCCAGATAGCATTGGCGATGAATTCCGGTAGCCCGAGCGGTAAAAACGGTGCGGTGGAAAAACCCGTCGGGTCGATTAGCCCGGCTGCGTGCAACAGCGCCAGCGTCGATTCGTGAAAGAACAGGGAAGCCAGGAAACCGGCGACGAACGGCAGGATGAGTTTTTGCATGCAGTGCACCGCGAGAGCTCAGGCGGCGCGGTTCGCGCGGCCTGCACCGGGTTATTGGAAACGTGCGCCATTATATCTAGGGACCTTTGCTTTCCTGCGTGCACGGCGCGCAACAGCCGTATGCTTTAACGTCGGGCTAATCACGAAAGTGGAAAACCTAAGCTAAAAAAAATCGTTCAAAAGCTGCGGCCCGATCCCTAGACTGCTTCTCCATGCAGACGGTGTTTGCCACCGTCGCCCATTTAATCGAGCGCAGCACGCGCACGTCTGGTCGAGGGAAGCTGTCGCGATGTCCTGCCTGATGCCGATCTTCATCCGCCGCCCGGCGTACGCGCGCCGACGCTGTCGTCGCTAGCCGGCGCGGTTACCGCCACTTTTTCTTGATCCTCTTTTGCGTTGCATCGCCGGGCCGCTGACAGACGGCTGCCCGTGGGATGCGCGCGGCCGGCGTGTGCGCGGACAGATTCCGCGGCGTCTTCATTCAAACCCGTTTCGAACAAGCAGGAGCAGCACATGAATGTGTTCTGGTTCATTCCGACTCACGGCGACAGCCGCTATCTCGGTACGTCCCAAGGCGCACGCGCAGCCGATTACGACTACTTCCAGCAGATCGCCGTGGCTGCCGACACGCTCGGCTACGAAGGCGTCCTGCTGCCGACCGGCCGTTCATGCGAAGACGCATGGGTGGTCGCGTCGAGCCTGATCGCTGCGACCAAACGTCTGAAGTTTCTGGTGGCAATCCGTCCGGGCATTTCGTCGCCGGGACTGGCGGCGCGCATGGCGGCGACCTTCGACCGCCTGTCGAACGGACGTCTGCTGATCAACGTCGTGACCGGCGGCGACGCGGCCGAGCTGGAAGGCGATGGCGTGTTCGTCGATCACGATACCCGCTACGAGATCACCGACGAATTCCTGCATATCTGGCGCAAGCTGCTCACCGCATCGCATACCAACGACGCGATCGATTTCGACGGCAAGCATCTGAGTTCGAAGGGCGGCAAAGCGTTATATCCGCCGGTGCAGAACCCGCATCCGCCGCTGTGGTTCGGCGGTTCGTCGCCGGCCGCGCACGACATGGCGGGCGAGCATATCGACACTTATCTGACGTGGGGCGAGCCGCCCGAAGCCGTGGCGAAGAAGATCGCGGACATTCGCGCGCGCGCCGCGGCGCACGGCCGCACGATCAAGTTCGGGATTCGTCTGCACGTGATCGTGCGCGAAACCGAAGAAGAAGCGTGGGCCGCCGCCGACAAACTGATCAGCAAGCTCGACGACGAAACCATCGCGCGCGCCCAGGCGTCGTTCTCGAAGATGGACTCCGAAGGCCAACGCCGCATGGCTGCGTTGCACGGCGGCAAGCGCGGCAGCCGCGCGGAGCTGGAGGTCTATCCGAATCTGTGGGCGGGCGTGGGCCTCGTGCGCGGCGGCGCGGGCACGGCGCTGGTCGGCAATCCGGAGCAGGTGGCGGCGCTGATGAAGGAGTACGCCGCGCTCGGCGTGGATACCTTCATTCTGTCCGGCTATCCGCATCTGGAGGAATCGTATCGCTTCGCGGAACTGGTGTTTCCGCTGCTGCCGAACCGGCAGAACAAGGCCTCGAATGGACCGCTGTCGGGTCCGTTCGGCGAGATCGTCGGCAATAACTATTTGCCGAAGGCGGCGAGTTCGAGCTGAGCGCGGCGCGCTCCTCTTGCACCCGTCGCACCCGTCGCATCCGGCGATGCGGCAATCAGGAAAAGTCATCATGGCTCAAGCTACCGTGAATGCGGATCGAAACGAAAACGCGCGCGAGCGATCCGGCGTGTTGCGCCGGATCGGTGCGCATGTCGCGCCATGGCTCGCGCCGCTCGCGATTCTGCTGGCGTGGGAACTCGCCGCGCGCAGCGGCATGCTATCGACGCGAGTGCTGCCCGAACCGCTCGCGGTCGTGAAGGCGGCGTGGTCGCTGATCCAGTCCGGCGAAATGTGGGCGGACGTCAAGGTCAGCACGTGGCGGGCGGTGTCGGGCTTTGCGATCGGCGGCGGGATCGGTCTCGTGCTCGGGCTCGCGACCGGCTTGTTCAAACCCGCCGAAATCGCGCTCGATTCGACCGTGCAGATGGTCCGCAACATCCCCGCGCTGGCGATGATTCCGCTGGTGATCCTGTGGTTCGGTATCGAGGAAGAGGCCAAGGTATTTCTGGTCGCGCTCGGCGTGTTTTTCCCGATCTACGTGAACACGTTTCACGGTATTCGATCGGTCGACGCGAACCTGATCGAAATGGCGCGCAGTTATGGCGTGAAGGGTTTCGCGTTGTACCGGCATGTGGTGTTGCCGGGCGCGTTGCCGTCGATTCTGGTCGGCGTGCGTTTCGCGTTCGGGCTGATGTGGGTCACGCTGATCGTCGCCGAGACGATTTCCGCGCAGTCGGGTATCGGCTACATGACGATGAACGCGCGCGAGTTCCTGCAAACCGATGTGGTGGTGGTCGGCATTCTGCTGTACGCGGGACTCGGCAAGCTCGCCGACGTGCTGGCGAAGAGCCTGGAGCGCGTGTCGCTGCGCTGGCATCCGGCTTATCAACGAGGAGCGAAATGATGAACGCGACGACTCTTTCGGCGTCGTTTGGCGGGATCGCGGGTAGCGATCTCGAAGCTGAGCTGGCGCAAACGCGTGTTGTCGATCGTGATGCTGGGGAAGCGGCGGGATTTGAGTTTGACGATGCGTCGCATGAGGTTGCTCAGGTGGGGGCGGTGCGTGCTGTTGAGGTGTCGGCGCGTGGCGATGCGCGTGGGGCTGCTGAAGTGCGTGATTTTGCTGCGGGGGCGGTGGCGCGGTTGGTTGAGGGGGGCGGCGCCGGTTCAGACGCGGATTCCGCCGCAGGGTCAGCCGATTACTCGGTGCAGTTGCGCGGCGTCGGCAAGCAGTACGGCGAGCGCAAGGTGCTGGCCGATTTCGATCTGTCGATCGAGCGCGGCAGTTTCGTGGCGATCGTCGGCCGCAGCGGCTGCGGTAAATCGACGTTGCTGCGGCTGGTCGCCGGCCTCGAAAAAGCCAGCGTGGGCGTGCTCGACAAACGCGCCGAAGACGGCGGCCCGCTCGACACTCGCATCATGTTTCAGGACGCGCGCCTGTTGCCCTGGAAGAGCGTGCTGCAGAACGTGATGCTCGGCCTCGGCCGCAGCGAGCGCGACGATGCGCGCGCCGTGCTCGCCGAAGTCGGCCTGCTCGAACGCGCCGACGACTGGCCCGCGCAGCTTTCCGGCGGGCAGCGTCAGCGGGTCGCGCTGGCGCGGGCGCTCGTGCATCGTCCGCAATTGCTGCTGCTCGATGAACCGCTCGGCGCGCTGGATGCGCTGACGCGGATCGAAATGCACGCGCTGATCGAGCGTCTGTGGCGCGAGCATCGTTTTACCGCATTGCTGGTCACGCACGACGTGCACGAAGCCGTCGCGCTCGGCGACCGGATTCTGCTGATCGAAGAAGGGCGGATCGCGCTCGATCAACCGGTGCCGCTCGCGCGTCCGCGGGCGCGTGCGTCGGCGGGTTTCGCGGCGCTCGAAGACCATGTGTTGCAACGCGTGCTGAAGACCGCGCCGAATGACGACGCGCTGTCGTATCGCGCCTACGCGGTCCGTGACGAAGGCCGTGTCATGCGGCCGACCGAGGTCCGCTGGGCCGTCTGAGATTGCTTGCCTGACCTGTTTTTTCAATCGCTTTTCTGGACTCTGGAGTCACCCGATATGAGCATTTCCGCAATCAACGTACGCAATCAGTTCAAAGGCAAGGTCAAGGAAATCATCCGCGGGCCGGTGGTATCCGAGGTCGATGTGGATACGCCGTTCGGTATCGTCACCTCGGTCATCACCACGCGCTCGGTCGATGAACTCGACCTGAAGGTCGGCTCGGAAGTGGTGGCGCTGGTGAAGTCGACGGAGGTGTCGATCGCGCGTCTTTGAGGCCGGTGCTGGACGCGCTATTTCGCGTTCGCGCCGCTGGCGGGCGGCTCGCGCATCATCCGGTCGTTGGTCGGTTTGGGCGGACGCTTGACCGGCATGTTGTCCGGGTTGCTCGAACCGCCGGAGCCTGAGGCCGCCTCCGGCGGTTTGGCCATTGGGGCGTTGCTGTCCTGGTGTGGGGGCGGGTTGGTTTGGACGCTTTGTACGGTTTGCACGGGCCGAGGCGTTTGGGCGAACGTCAGCGGGCCGCTCAAACCGAATAGCGTGAGCGCGATGCTCGCCTTCAATGCGGTGGTCAGTGCTTCGTTTAGCGTTGCATTCGACGTTGCGGTCAACATTTTTAACGCCGCTGATCTGCTTCGTTTCATGTCCTTCTCCTTTGCGAGTCCGGCCTTGTCTGGCCGGATTCCGCGCGCGTCCGACGTGTCGCATCCGACACCCTGCACACGCAATCCCTATGCCTCGACGCATGGCTGCATACCGCGCTGAAAGTTGCTAGGATGAATTGATCATCCCGACGGGAGACGGCGATGTCTAAATCATTGAGTCCCGAAGCGATCGAAGCATTGCGGCGCCTGAACGATGTCGGCGTCGGCCAGCCTGCGCCGGCCTTTGCGCAGGCCGTCGCGGCGGAATTGCTGGCGAGCGGCCTGGTTACCGAAGCGGGCAGCGGCGAGGTCGAGATCACCTGCAACGGCCGGCAGTATCTGTCGGGCGATTGCGATTGATCGTCAGGGTAGGGTTGCGCGATGCGCGAGCTGGCGCTCGCAGGGGAGGTGCGGCCGTGCGTCCGTCCCAGGACCGATTTCCATAGCTCACACCACGAGTCACCACGGAGGCGACCATGGAGCCGAAAGGCCTCGACATGGGGGATTACCGGGAGCGCTATCAGGACTACGACATCGAGGTCGCGGTCGAGCAGGTACTGACCGGCGTCAAAGCGCATTTCCGGGTGCTGCGGGGCGGCGCCGTGGTGATCGAGTGGCGGCTCGTGCGGATCGACAGTCTCTGGCCGACCGAACATGCTGCGGCGGAGGCGGCTTTCCGCGCCGGGCGCGAAACGATCGATGCGGGCATCGCCGCCTAGCCTCGGCAGCGCATGCGGCGCTGAGTCGAGATCGACGACACAGCGGTGAAACCCGCGTCAATCCGGCACTAACCGCTGTAAACGCAAACTGGGCGCCGGCATGAATACATCATGCGCGGCGCCCAGTTTTGTTTATCTGCTGCCCGTGGCGGCAGCAGATTCAACAACGACTGCTTAGTGGCCGAAGAAAACCGACTGCGGGCCCGAAGTCGCTTCACGCGTACCCGATTGCGACGACACGCTCTTCACGCCGCCGTAAGCGTTCGATTCCGATTGAACGCGTTCTGCAGCGACGGTTTGAGCGTTCTGGCCTTGTTGCGAAGCCGGGGCGCCAACCGACGGACGATACGACGGTGCCGGGCCGTAGCCGCTAGCAAAAGCGGGAGCGGCGATCGAGGCAGAAACAGCAACCAGCACAGCGGCGATAAGCTTGGTGTTCATGGTGTGACTCCGTTAAACGTTTCGACTTCAGTTCAGGATGGCGTCGCAGGGGCCGGTGGGGTGTGTCTGCAACGTCGATGGAAGGCAGTGTATACCCCTACTATCGAGAATTTGTGCTGATAATTTGAAATTACTATTCTCGATATTGAAATAATCGGCCGGAGGCAGGCGGGAGAAGGGCGAGCGACGTTCCGACCCCGATGGGCGGGCGGGTTTGGGGAGGAAAGACCCGCTCGCGGAGCGGGTTATCGGCGGATGTGCACGAAAAGCGCGGGTGGCAAGTTCGGTTTGCGCGGAGACTTCGGCTCGATCTCCATTGCTCGGCATGAACTGTTTGCCGTGATCTATCCGATGCAACTTTAATGTTGCATTTTTAGTTTTTTGATACAACATATTTGTTGTACTAATTTCTCTCTGACTTACCGAGAGGGGGAGCATGAAGTACAGCGAGTTTAGGAAGTGGCTGAGGAAACAGGGTGCGACCTTCGAGCGGCACAGAAGCGGTTCAAGTCACTATCGGGTCACGCTGAACGGTAAGACGACCATTTTTCCCGATCACGGAGCCAAGGAAATGGGTACCTTCCTTGTCGAAGCGATCAAGAAGCAGTTGGTATCCAATGAGCCGGGGCAGCTCAGACCGGTCCGATCGTTCGCGGCCTTTGTGTTTTCTTGAAGCGGTACCACTGGAGAATCGTATGTTGTCGTATCCCATCGAGCTGACGCCGGATTCAAATGGCACGCTTCTCGTCACGTTTGCGGACGTGCCTGAAGCGCTCAGCGTTGGAGAGAACGAAGATGATGTAATCGTGCAGGCTCTCGACGCGCTGGAAGCGGCACTTGAGATCTACGTTTCGGAAAAGCGGCCCATTCCGTTGCCGTCCAGGGCGAAGCGCGGCCAGCACGTCGTGACCCTGCCGGCGCTGGTCACATCAAAAGTTCTGCTGGCAAATGAAATGCTGCAGCAGAACGTGCGCAAGGCGGAGTTGGCGCGCCGGCTGAAAGTGAATCAGGTGCAGGTCGATCGCCTGCTCAATTTCAGGCATTCGTCGAAGATCGAGATGGTCGAATCCGCGTTCGCCGTGCTTGGCAGGCGCCTCGAAGTGAGGCTCGTCTGAGCCGGCTTGCCGCATCATCAATGAAACCCGCTTCGGCGGGTTTTTTTATTGTTCTCGCGAAGAGCGGAGGGACTGCGGTCATCACCCGATAAAGAGCGGGCTTCGACTCAGAGACCCAAAACAAAAACGGCGTTGTGATTTCTCACAACGCCGTTCGTCAAACTATTTACTGCTTGAATTCTTTGGGGTGGCTGATGGGGCTCGAACCCACGACAACAGGAATCACAATCCTGGACTCTACCAACTGAGCTACAGCCACCACTGACATCTGCTTGACTTGCCTAAAAACTCTGGCTCGTCGATGAAGAAACGAGATTATACGAACAAGATTGGCGTTTGCCTAGTCCTTTATTCAAAAATTTCGACTGGCTCACGCAGATGCTGTCTTGCCTCGTCGAAGATGCTCAGATCGCGCGCGGCGAGACGCTTGCTATCCGACAACACGCGGCGCCATCCACGCGCACCGGCTTCGCCGCGATACAGACCGAGCGCATGGCGCGTGATCGCGCCGAGGTACGTGCCGCGCGCCATTTCAGCCGCGCAATACTCGATCAGTTTCGCTTCGACCTGCTCGCGCGTTAGCGGCGTTTGCGTCGAGCCGTAGAAGCGTGCGTCGACGTCGGCCAGCAGATACGGGTTGTGATAAGCCTCGCGCCCGAGCATCACACCGTCGACGTGCTGAAGATGCGTTTCCACTTCATCGAGCGTTTTGATGCCGCCGTTAATGATGATCTCCAGATGCGGGAAATCACGTTTCAACTGATAAGCGTAGTCGTATTTGAGCGGCGGAATCTCGCGGTTTTCCTTCGGACTCAAGCCCTTCAGAATCGCGTTGCGCGCGTGCACGACGAAAACATGGCAGCCCGCCTCGGCGATCGTGCCGACGAAGTCGCGCACGAAACTGTATTCCTCCACGGCGTCCACGCCGATCCGATGCTTGACCGTCACCGGCACCGAGACGGCGTCACGCATGGCCTTCACGCAGTCGGCAACGAGCTGCGGCTCGTTCATCAGGCACGCACCGAATGCACCGCGTTGTACGCGCTCGGACGGGCAGCCGCAGTTCAGATTGATCTCGTCATAACCCCATTGCTCGCCCAGTTTGGCCGAGCGCGCCAGGTCGGCCGGCTCGCTGCCGCCGAGTTGCAGCGCGACCGGCGCTTCTTCCGGCGTAAACGCGAGATGGCGCGGCACGTCGCCGTGCAGGAGCGCGCCGGTCGTGACCATTTCGGTGTAAAGCCAGGTATGGCGCGAGATCACGCGATGCAGCGACCGACAGTGACGATCAGTCCAGTCCATCATCGGGGCGACGGATACGCGGCGGGGACTGGGAGTTTGAGGTGAAGACATGAGGCGGCCAACGGCTTGATTCAAAACGCCGATTTTACCGCAATGCGTGAAATCGCCGGTCTCGACTGACGATTTCGTCTGCGTTGCCGAATAACTCGGAAAAACCCGGAACAACGCAGAGCAATAACACCCTCGCCTCAACGTCCCCGTCCCGAGCCGCCGCCGCTCCACGAACTACCACCGCCATGGGACCCACCATACCCGCCCCCGTGATAGCCACCGCCGCCGCCATGCCAGCCACCACCGTGCCAGCCACCGCGACCATGCCAGCCACCACCACGGTAATAACAACAACCGCCCCAGCCGCCCCAGATTCCGACCGAACCATAAACCGGTCCATACGGCGGCCCGTATCCGTAACCATAGTCGGGGTAATACGGTTGCGCGTACCCATACCCATAGCCATAAGGCGGTGCGACCGCACAACCGGTGAGCGTTGCCGCTACCGCCAACAGCGCTATCGATGCAATGAGCCTGCTCACGATTTTCTCCTGGCGATTTGCTCCTGCTATATGAATCAGAAAAATCGCGCGCGCAGGAGTTCAGCGCCATTTGTGTCCGCAGATTACGGCTGATCGATCGTTGCCCGCATCGACGAAGCATCGACAAAGATGCCACGCCATAGCCGCCAAGCATTGCAGAGGCCTTGCAAAGTGTCGCCGTGACTTCGTGTTGTAACAGTTAGTTAAAATTTCGAAACGTAACTGTATGGCGAGCCTGTTAATTTCGCGTCAGACAATACCCCTCGAGTTCAGCGCGTGAGTTGCTCTCGCGCCGCGCTGAACGACGAGGACGCATCCGCCCACTGCCAGGACCGCTCAATGCGCAGCCTGCGAAAGAAACAGCCGTCAATGAAGCACGATCCACAACCGGCTACCGCATCCGAATGGTGCGCCGAAGGCGAAGCCTGCGCCGCGCGCGGCGACCTCGAAGGCGCGCTGCAGCGCTTCGACACCGCGCGCGCGCTCGACCCCGCCAACGCCATCGTCCATGAGCGCCGCGCCGCGACGCTCGCCGTTCTGAACCGTTTTCCCAACGCCGTGCAGGCGTATCGCGCAGCGGCCGCGCTCGATCCGCTCAACGCTGACACGTATCACGGCCTCGGCTGGTGCTTCGAGCAGATGCACCGGCTCGAATCCGCGCTGGACGCGTATCGCGAAGCCGTGCGCCTCAATCCGAAGGCCGACGGTTCGCACAACAATCTGGGCAACTGTCTGCACGCGCTCGGCCGCTTCGACGAAGCGCACGAAGCCTATCGTCACGCGATCGAAGCCGCGCCGACGGCGCCGCTCTATTACCGCAACTTCGTGCAGTCCAAACGTCTCGCCGTCGACGATCCGGTGTTCGCGGCGATGGAGCATCTGGCGAACCATGCCGATTCGATGACGCGGGACAATCAGTCGGAGATCCACTTCGCGTACGGTCAGGCGCTGTCCGACATGGGCCGCAACGACGAAGCGTTCGACCAGTTCCTGATGGCCAATGCGCTGCGCCGTCCCGGCGTGCGTTATGTCGAAGCGGAGGCATTGAGCCTGTTCTCGCACTTGCCGCAGATGCTCGGCGCGGAGGTGCTGGCGGCCAAAGGCGGATTAGGCGATACGTCGGCGGCGCCGATTTTTATCGTCGGCATGCCGCGCTCGGGGTCCACGCTGATCGAACAGATTCTGGCGAGTCATCCGAAGGTGTTCGGCGCCGGCGAGCGCACGGAATTCGGCGAGGCGCTGGTGAGCGGCATCCATCGCGGCCTGGACGATCCGTTGAAGATCGATATCGAAGGGCTGCCGGACGCCGAGGCCGCGCCGTTGCACGCGCTCGGCGCGGACTACCTGCGGCGTATCTACGACGCGGTGCCGGAAATCCAGACTGCGATGCCGGGCGGCGAGCGCTATACGCATTTCGTCGACAAATATCCGTTCAACTTCATCAACGTCGGGCTGATTCACCTGGCGCTGCCGAACGCGCGCTTCATTCATAGCAGCCGTTCGCCGTTGCAGACCTGCCTGTCGATTTTTTCGCGAATTTTTCATGACGTGCCGTTCGGTTACGATCTCGGCGAACTGGGCCGTTACTACCGCGCTTACGATGCGTTGATGAAGCATTGGCAAAGCGTGCTACCCGAGGGCGTGATGATCGAAGTCAAATACGAAGAGCTGGTCGACGATCTGGAAGGCCAGGTGCGTCGCATCCTCGCGCATTGCGGGCTCGACTGGGACGAACGCTGCCTGTCGTTTCATCAGACAACACGTCAGGTGAGCACGGCCAGCGCGGCGCAGGTGCGTCGTCCGATCTACAAGACTTCGTTGCAGCGCTGGCAGCCGAGGCGAGCGTTGCTGCAGCCGTTGTTCGACGGTCTGGGTCCGGAGCTGGCGGCGAACGAAGTAAACGCCGCCCCCGGCACAGTCAATGCAAATCACCCGGAGCGTCCGGCATGAGCGTATCGCGTGGTGCGGTGATCTGGATGACGGGGTTATCCGGCGCAGGTAAATCGACCCTGGCCAACGCGTTGCATCAACGCTTGAATGACATGGGGCAGGCGTCGATCGTGCTCGACGGCGACGTGTTGCGGCGCGGCTTGAACGCCGACCTCGGCTTCACGCACGAGGACCGCACCGAAAACCTGCGCCGCGTCGCTCACGTCGCGGCGCTTTTCATGCAGCAGGGTTTTGTCGCGATTGCCGCAGTGATTTCGCCCGAGCATCAGCATCGGCGCGCGGCGCGTGAGATTGTCGGCGAAGGCTTCGTTGAAGTCTTCGTGAACGCGCCATTGGCCGTATGCGAGGCGCGCGATGCGAAGGGACTCTACGCACGCGCTCGCCGCGGCGAAATTCCGCATTTCACCGGTATTTCCGATCCTTTCGAAGCGCCGCTCGCACCCGACGTGGTGATCGAATCCGACCGCTTGCCGGTCGACCAAGCGGTGGACCGGTTGCTCGCACAAATAGCGCAGAGTCGTTTGCCGGCTTAACGCGTTTTGTTCTTCCGACGCCGCGTGCCCTCACAGGCCGCGCGGCGCGTCACCATCAAACCCGCACAAGCTCATTGCCTGGCGCTCGACACAGGCACGGCCACGGCTCACGCACGTCGCGTCTGCGTGCGCGTCGGCGTTCAATGCAACAAGCCCGGATGATGCAAAGCAGGGTACACGCCGATGATAAACGCCGCATAAATCGCGGCCATGGTCACGCCGGCGGCGGTGCCCCAGATATCGCGCGACGCGGCGCCCTGGCGGAAATGCACGGGCAGTCCGACCACCAGATAGCCGATCAGAAAAAACGCGAGGACCGCACGCACGGGCGAGAGGTCGTGGCCGATAAATTCCAGCAGTGCGGAGAGACTGAATTCAGACATGAAGAGGCAGGCAATGACACGTGCGAAGGAGTGTTCAAACCACGGTGCAAACCACGCGTCAAACCATTCAGGACTGCGCGAGGGCACATGCGGATTTAAGTCCACGCACGCGTGCTGCGCAAGAAAAAGTCTGTATGAATTTGTACAAGCCTACATTGCTTGCACGTTGCCTGCGCAACGACTTTCATCCGGCTTCGCAGTGCTTCAACCTGCTTTCAATGCTTAACTCGACGACGTATCACGCAAGCGTTTCGCGAAGAATGGGTAAGGATGTCAGCGCTTACGTAAAGGCTCGAGTAACGGCTTCAAACCGTTGTGATCGATCTCTTGCATCAACGCGATCAGCCGGCCAATTTCGCCGGGCGGAAAGCCCTGGCTGGCAAACCAGTTCAGATAGTGACCCGGCAGGTCCGCAATCACGCGGCCTTTATATTTCCCGTAGGGCATCACGCGCGTGACCAGCAGTTCGAGGTGTTCGGGGTTCATGGTGCAAAGGTCGGCAAAAAAACGCGGTGAGCGGGGAAATGGGCAATAACGCGCAACAAGAGGACAAGGTTCGCCGCCCGTGCATTTTAGCCTCGCTGCAGGCTATTCGCCGACATGGTAACGTCGCCGGTTCCGTTCACACAATCAACAGGACAGTTCAATGGAATACCGCAGACTCGGCGACTCCGATGTGCAGGTCAGCCTGATCGGTCTCGGCACCATGACATGGGGCGAGCAGAACACCGAACAGGAAGCGCACGCACAGATTGATTACGCGCTCGATCACGGCATCAACCTGATCGACACCGCCGAAATGTATCCCGTGCCGCCGCGCGCTGAAACGCAAGGCTCGACGGAGCGCTTCATCGGCACGTGGCTCGCGCAGCATCGCAGCGCGCGCGAGAAGATCGTGCTCGCCACCAAGATCGCCGGCCCGGCGCGTCAACCGCATAACCCGCGCCATATTCGTGGCGCGGGCAATCAGTTCGACCGGCCGAACCTCACCGAGGCGCTGAACGACAGCCTGAAGCGTCTGCAAACGGACTACGTCGATCTGTATCAACTGCACTGGCCGGATCGCAGCACGATGACGTTCGGCCGCCCTGCGTATCCGTGGGTCGACGACGAGTACACGGTGCCGATCGAAGAAACGCTGTCGGTGCTCGCCGAATTCGTGAAAGCCGGCAAGGTGCGTCACATCGGTGTGTCGAACGAAACGCCGTGGGGTGTCGCGCAATTTCTGCGTGCGGCGGAAAAGCTCGGCTTGCCGCGCATCGTCAGTATTCAGAATCCGTATAGCCTGCTCAATCGCACGTATGAGGCCGGGCTGTCGGAATACGCGCATCGCGACAACGTCGGCCTGCTCGCGTATTCGCCGCTCGCGTTCGGCTGGCTGTCGGGCAAGTACGAGGGCGGCGCGCGCCCGGCCGGCGCGCGCATCTCGCTGTTCGAACGTTTCCAGCGCTATAGCAAGCCGCAAGCCGTGCAGGCGACCACGCGGTACGTGGAGCTGGCGAAACGTCATGGCCTGTCGCCCGCGCAATTCGCGCTGGCCTTCGTGAATAGCCGGCCGTTCGTGACCAGCAATCTGATCGGTGCGACCTCGCTCGATCAGCTGAAGGAAAACATCGGCAGCGCCGACGTCAGACTGTCGCCGGAAATCCTCGCGGAAATCGATGCGCTGCATGAATTGCAGCCGAATCCGGCGCCCTGAAGCGTTGGTGACGCGTTAGCGGTGCGGGTGAAGCTCGAAGAAGCTCAGCGAATCTTCAGCTTCGCCCGCACCACATAAAGCGCCAGCAAACTGGCCGCTGCACAGAACATCAGATAAAACCCCGGCGCGAGTTTATTGCCGCTCGCATCGATCAGCCACGTGATCACGAACGGCGCAAAACCGCCGAACACTGTGACGCCGATGTTGTAGCTGACCGAGAGACCGGTCGCGCGTGTCTGCGTCGGAAAGATCTCCGACATCAACGCGGGCAACGCGCCGAAATACGTCGCCTTCAAGATGCCGATCCAGATCAGCGCAAGCAGCATCGTCGCGAACGACGGATGCGCATTCATATACACAAAGGCCGGATACACCGTCAGCAGCATCAGCACGGCGGCGAACGCCAAGATCCGGATACGCCCGAGCGAATCGGACAGATGACCGGCGAACGGCGTCAATATCGTCAGCACGAAGCCGGTCGCAAGCGTCGCCGCGAAGCCGGTCGACGCGGGCAGATGCAATTGCTTGATCGCATAGGTCGGCATGTACAGGATCATGTAGTTCGCCGCCGTCGAAATGATCAGCGAGCCGACCGCCAGCAACATGCGCAGCTTTTGCGTACCGAACAGATCGCGCAGCGGCGTGCGGGCTTTCGGCTCGGCCGCGAATTCCGCGCCTTCGTCCACGTAACGGCGAATGTAGAAACCGACCGGACCGATCGCGAGGCCGAACAGAAACGGCACGCGCCAGCCCCATGATTCGAGTTGCGCTGCGGTGAGCTGGCTCGTCAGCAGCGCGCCGAAACCGGACGCGAGCAGCGTGGCGAGACCTTGACTCGCGAACTGCCAGCTCCCCATGAAGCCGCGCCGCTCCGGCGCATGTTCGACCAGAAACGCGGTCGAGGCGCCGAATTCACCGCCCGCCGAAAATCCCTGCACGAGGCGCGACAGCATGATGCCCGCGGGCGCCCACAAACCGATCGCCGCATACGGCGGCATCACGGCGATCGTCAACGTGCCGACCATCATCAACGCGATCGACAGCAACAGCGACGCCTTGCGTCCGGCGCGATCCGCGAGCGAACCGAGCACGAGTCCGCCGAGCGGGCGGATCAGATACGAAATACCGAAGGTGCCGAGCGTGAGCATCAGCGAGATCGCTTCGGTGCGCGCCGGAAAGAACAGCTTCGCGATCGTCACCGCGAAGAAGCCGTAGACGACGAGGTCGAACCATTCGAGCGCGTTACCGATCGACGCCGCGAGAATGATGCGATGGGCTTTCGCGGCGGACGGCCGCGCGGCGCTGGCTTGCAAGGTGGACGTGATCATCGTGAACGTGTTCTCGTGACGAATGCGGCGGGGCGAATGGCGCGGGCCCGGGGACTGATCTGACGCTGGTCAGGGCTTCGCGAACTGTTTGTGCGGATGTGGAACGGGACTGCCTCAGGCGGCGTTTTTCAGATGCGGCGAGTTCTCGCCGAGATCCCAGAACAAACCCGCCATGATCTGCAGACCTTCACGCACCACGGGGCCGAGCAGATGCTCGTTCGGCGCGTGCTGCGAGCAGGCCGGATACGAGTGCGGCACCCAGATGGTCGGCAGACCGAGCGTGTCGGCAAAGACTTCATTGGGCAGCGTGCCGCCCAGATTCGGCAGCACGGCGGTTTTCTTGCCGGTGGTCTGTTCGAGCGACGCGACCGCCCACGTGACCCACGGGTCGTCCGGATCGAGACGCGTGGCCGGCGCGCCGCGCTCGACGTCGATCTGCACCAGCGAAAAACCGTGCGCGTCCAGATGCGCGCGCAGATGCCGTTCGAGATTGCGCCAATCGGTGCCGACCACGAAACGCAACTGACAATGCGCGAAGGCCGACGACGGAATCGCGTTGACCGGGTTCTCCGGATTGCCCGCCTTGAAGGCGAGCACTTCGAAGCTGTTCCAGCCGAACACGCGTTCGGGCGCGCTCAGGCCGGGCTCGCCCCAGTTGTCGTCGACTTCGGGGTCGCCCGGACCGCCGCCGACGGTGATATCGGCGAGCGCACGGCGCACCGCCTCCGAAATTGGCGGCGGGCGCAAACCGTCGACGGCGATCACCCCGCGCGCATCGACGAGGCTCGCCAGCGCGTTGGCCAGCACCGTTGCCGGGTTGCGCAGCAGGCCGCCCCAGTTGCCCGAGTGATGCGCGCCGTCGCGCAGATTCAGCGACAGCTTGAAGTTCACCGAACCGCGCGAGCCGAGGAACACGGTCGGGCGGCGCGCGGCGAGACGCGGGCCGTCGGAGGCGATCAGCACGTCGGCGGCGAGTTCGCCCGCGTGCTCGCGGCACACCGCATCGAGCCCCGGCGAGCCGGTTTCCTCGCCCATTTCGATCAGCAGCTTCGCGTTGAAGCCGAGCTGGCCGCCGCGCGCGGCCAGCACGCTCGCCAGCGCGGCAAGGTTGATGCTGTGCTGACCTTTGTTGTCGGCCGTGCCGCGGCCGTACCAGCGTTCGCCTTCGATCGTCACGGCCCACGGCGTGAGCGGCGCGCGCCACTGGCTGTCGTAGCCGCGCACCACGTCGCCGTGGCCGTAGATCAGCACGGTGGGCAGATGGGCCGCTTCGTGGCGTTCGGCGATCAGGAAGGGTCCCAGGCCGCTGACCGGGTTATCGACGACGCGTGAGGTGAAACCGAGCCCTTCGGCTTCGGGCGCGATTTCGTCGGTCAGATACGACAGCAGCGTCGCGGCGCGATCGCTTTCCTGACTCTCGGTGCGAAAACCCACCCGGCGGGTGAGGTTCTCGAGAAAGGCGCCGGATTCGAAATGCTGTGTCGCGTGTTCGATGGCCTCGTTGCGGCTCATGGTGTGTCTCCAATGCGGGGCGGACTGCGGATGCGGGACAAGGTGCAGCATCGAACCGATTCTAGGAGGCCGTTTTTTTTGTCACAATGATCGTATTTCGAAGCTTGCGTTGCCGAAAAGGCAAAGGTTGAGACACACCCTATGACACTTTCCCTGCACGGCATCGCGCTCCGCTATTTCGTCGAAGTCGCGCGCACCGGCTCGATCAGCGACGCATCCGCACGCCTGCATGTCGCGATATCGGCGATCAGCCGGCAGATCGCGCGGCTCGAAAGCGAACTCGGCGTGGCGCTGTTCGAACGGCGCCCGCGCGGCATGGCGCTGTCCGAAGCCGGCGAGCGGCTGCTCGCCTACGCGCACCGCAGCCTGCTCGAAGCGGAACACGTGATGAAGGAGATCGGCGGCCTCGAGAGCCTGCACGGCAGCATGATCAAGATCGTGAGTTCGGAAGGGTTCGCCGCGGATTTTCTGCCTGGCGCGATGGCGAGTTTTCGCAGCCAGTATCCGGGCATCGACTTCACGCTTTCGGTGGTGTCGCCGGGCGAGGCCACCCGCCGCGTGCGCGACGGCGACGCCGATCTCGCGCTGACCTTCAGCCTCGCGCCGGAGAAGGGCGTCAAGGTCGAACACACCGAATCTGCGCCGGTGCTGGCGCTGCTGCGCGCGGATCATCCGCTGGCCGCGCGCGCGAAGGTGTCGCTCGCCGATCTGCGGTCTTATCCGCTGGTGCTGCCTGTGCCGGGCACGACGATTCGCCAGTTGATCGACATTACCTGTGCGCTCGAAGGCATCCTGCTCGAGCCCGATCTCACCTGCAACAACAGCGGCGCGATGTACCGCTATGCGCAGAAGAGCGGCGCAATCATGTTCACGGGTCTGCTGTCGGTGCGCGACCGTTATGTCGGCGACGGCTTCGTCGTGATACCGCTGACCCATCCGCAACTGCGCCAGCGCAGCATCCAGTTGCAGACCATGGCCGGGCGCGAACTGCCGACGGCGGTGCGGGCGTTTCGCGATCATCTGATCGCCGCCATCGGCGGCCCGAAGCAGGCGGAGAGCGGCGGTCCCAAGGTAGCGCGAAAACGAAGCCCGCGCGGCGGTTCGCGCTCGAAGCCCGGCGCGACGTAATAGGCGCGCGTCGGCATAGCCAATTGAAAGCCAAATGTCCCTGTCGGAACGCGAATCACGACCTAAACTGTGGTGGACGGGGCGGGCTGTCGAACTGCGCCGCACGGCGTGCGATGTAGCAATGCATGGCCGGAGGGGGTCCCTTTTGGGGACGCCAATGGTAGGATTCAGCCCGAAAAATGGAGAGCGGCGCGCAAGTGCAACGGCGCGCTGTCCACAACAGAGCGATAGGACTCAGGACATCGAATGGCGCAACAAAAAACAAACCCAAAACTTGAGCAGGCGCTGACGCGCGGGGATCTGGCGATCCGTCAGGCAAATTCGGCACGGGCGACGGCACTGCTGCGCGCGCTGGGCAAGATGATCGTGGAAGCCTCGGCGACGATCGGCGTGGAAGCCTTCACGCTGATTCCCGACGGCGACAAGATCTACGATCCGGCCGATGGCCTGTGGCCGCAGGAACTGCAGGTTTCGCTCGATGGTCCGGTCGAGGAATCCGATCCGGACGAGGTGCGCACGGTGCGTCTGATCGCCGACGATCCGGCCACGGTGTTCCGCGTCGAATGGCAGCGCGCCGACGGCAAAATCGGCCGTCAGGATGGCGGACCGTTCGCGACGGTCGCGTTCATCTCCGACGTGGATATTCCGTGGACGGACGACGAAGACTGAGCGATGTTTTCATCGCCGGGGGTGGTGGGCGCTGAAGGACGTTGAAGGGCGCTGAAGCGATAAGCCTATTTCATCATCCTGCGACGGAACAGCACCGCCGCAACGATAAACCCGCCCACCGCATACACGGCCAGCACCGCGAGGTGCAGCGCGGCGTGCTCGACCGGCCGGCCCAGCATGGCCGGACGGATCAGATCGACAGCGTGCGCGAGCGGCAACACCCCCGTGACCGCGCGCGCCGCGACCGGCAACTGCGAAGTCGGAAAGAACACGCCCGACAGCAGCATCATCGGCGTCAACACCAGCGTCTGATAAAACATAAAGAAGTCGTACGATGGCGCGAGCGCCGTCACGATCATCGCGATGCTCGCGAACGCGAGCCCGGTGAGTACGATGACCGGCAACGCGAGCAGCATCGACGGGAAATTCGCATAGCCCAGCGTGCCGGCCACCAGCATGATCGCCACACCCGACAGCATCGATTTGCTGCCTGCCCACATCACTTCACCCAGCACGATATCGCCGAGCGTCAGCGGCGTATGCATGATGGCTTCCCATGTGCGTTGCACGTGCATACGCGAGAAGCCCGAATACATCGACTCGAAGCTCGCCGACATCATCACGCTCGAAGCCACCGTGCCGGCCGCGAGGAACGCGATGTACGACACGCCGTCCACATGCCCGACCATGATCCCGAGTCCGAAGCCGAGACCGAACAGATAGATCATCGGATCGGCCAGATTGCCGAACATCGACGCGATCGCGAGTTTTTTCCACACCAGAAAATTGCGGCGCCATACCGCGACCCAGTTCACCGCGTTCGTCGGGAACGCGCCGAAGGGTTCCTGGGCGGAGGGCTTGTCGCTGGGGGCGTGATCCGGGGTGTCGTAGGTGCGTGCGTCCATGGCGTGTCTCGTGCTGTTTGCCCGAGGGATTTCCTTCGGGGCGTTGTTATGGCGATCAGGTGCGGCGGTCGGTGGCCAGCGCGCTGCACGTGATGCGCGAGATGCTTGCAACATGGGTGAATGATCAATGCGTTCGATGCACTCAATGCGCTCGCAACGATCAGTCCTGCATTTCGCGGCCGGTGAGCCGCAGAAACACATCTTCAAGATTCGCCGGCCGGTGCAGATAGCGCAGATCGGCGCGCTGTTTGAGCCGGGCATGCACCGGTTGCGCGTCGTTCACATAGCAGAACAGCGTCTCGCCGCTGATCTCGGTACGCTCGACCAGCGGCGCGAGTTCATCGCGCAACGCCACCGGATCGGGGCCGAAAATCTCGATCACGTCGCAGCCGATCTCCGAGGCGATCAACTCGCTCGGCGCACCTTCGGCGATCTTGCGGCCCTCTTCGATCACGCATAGCCGATGGCAAAGCCGTTCGGCTTCTTCCATGAAATGCGTGGTCAGCAGAATGGTCTTGCCGCGCGCGAGCAACGAGCGCAGCCGCTCCCAGATCAGATGCCGGGCCTGCGGATCGAGACCGGTGGTGGGTTCGTCCATGATCAGCACGTCGGGATCGTTGACGAGCGCGCGCGCCAGCGTGAGGCGCCGCTTCATGCCGCCCGACAGTTCGCTCACACGGGCGTCGGCCTTACTTTCGAGCCGCGCGAATTCGAGCAGCGACGGCACCATCGCGCGGCATTGCGCGGCGCTCAAACCGAAGTAGCGGCCGAACACCAGCAGGTTTTCGCGCACGGTGAAATCGGGATCGAGATTGTCGAATTGCGGCACCACGCCGACCCGCGCTCGCGCCACGCGCGCGCGGCCCGGAATCGGCTCGCCGCACAGACGGATCGCGCCGGCATCCGGCGCGGCAATGCCGAGCAGCATGCGCAACGTGGTGGTCTTGCCCGCGCCATTCGGGCCGAGCAGGCCGAAGCATTCGCCGGCGTTCACATGAAACGACAACCCGTCGACGACCGTCTTGTCGCCGTAGCGCTTTTTGACCTGATGGAATTCAATGGCGGCTTCAGACATGGATCGAACGTGGCTCCGGGAAAGGGCGCGACTGATGCGAATGAGCGCAATGACCGTAATGACCGTAATGACCGTAATGACCGGGCAGGCTGCCTATTCTAGGACATCGATTGGCCGACGATGCCTGGCACCCGGGCGTCCAGAAGGGCTTTCTTGCACTGCGGCATGGGGTCCCGGCGCCGTGCCATTGCGTTGCCATAGCCGTGTCATTGCCGCGCCGTCGCCGTGCGCACCGGTTTAGGGCGCAGTTAGCGTTTTCCATCCCTTGCAAGCTGAATTGCGGCGCACCATGATTGATTCAAAGCGCGCTTTCCGCGCGAAGGGAGAAAATCATGGCGAGCTACCAAAAAATCCTGCTGTGCTACGACGGCTCGCGCGAAGGTCGTAAAGCGCTACGTTGCGGCGCCGATCTCGCGTTGGATCTGAAAGCGGAAACGCATTTGTTATCCGTTGTGGATATGCGCTCCAGCATTGCGCAAAGCGCGGGCCTTCTCACCGACGTGGCGTGTGGCAGCTTCGAAAAATCCGCCCGCGACATTCTGCAGGAAGGCGTGGACTGGCTCACCGAGCGCGGCGTCACCGCGCAAGGGCATTTCGCCTTCGGTCATCCGATCGACGAGATCGCCAATCTCGCTAACGAGTTGAATGTCGATCTCGTGGTGGTTGGCCACCGTTGCCGCACCGGTTTGTCGCGATGGTGGATGGGCGCCGGCAATACGCCGCTGCTCGACCGCATTTCGTGCAGCATTCTGGTGGCGTGCTCTTCCGCGCAGGAGCAGCAGCAAGCGGCAGCTTGATGGGTTGAGCGGGGCGAGCTCAGCGCGTCACGGGTTTAGATCCACCGCGGCCAGCTTCCACGTGAACAACCCCTCGCGCGCGAAGATCGCCGAGTAACGCGCGTCGCCCGCGCCATGCTGGTACGTGACGACGAATTCGTTGAGGCCACGGTAGCCCGCTGTAGTTTGCGGCGGCGTCGCGGCCGTGTTCGCGTTGTTGGCCGCCGCATCGGGCTGGGTTGGCGCTGCGGGTGCTGCGGGTGCTGCCGGCGGTGCCGGTGTCGGCTCAGGCGTCTCAGCCGCGGACGGATTATTCGCCGCGGGTGGCACCGGTGGCCGCTCGCCAGGGTTGCCGCGCGGCGGCATGCCGTTCAGCAACGCGGCCACGCCATCCGGCGTTGCATAAGCGTCCACGAGCGGACCCATCAGTGCCACGCCGATCATCGCGCCAATGGCGGCGAGCGGATTGCCGTTGCTGTGCGCGTCGAGCCGGCGCGTCAGCAGGCCGGTCACCTGCTGTTTCAGGCTCTCGCGCAACGCGGGGAAATCGACGTATTGATTGACGGTTTGCGCGTCGCGCGCATCTGCTGCGCGTTTAAGATTGTTCAGCGCGAGATACGGCGACGCATACGCGAAACCTAGCGCGGCAATCACCACGATCACCATTAGCGTAACGATCAGCGGCCGGGTGGCGCTGCTCTTCGTGCGGGTCGAAACAGCCATCGAGTGAGACTCTCTATCAGGTGTGATCTAACGTGGACCGCGGCCACGCCAAAACGATCCCTGATTGATTCCGGTAATGCGAGTGAACAACCGGTTCAGAACAGAACCCGATCGCTTAGAACCGAACCACTCAGCCTTCGAACACCGCGCCGTGCACATTCGCTTCTTCGGCGATGCAACGGTCGATCATGCGGCAGACGGCGTCGACCGTGCCGACCATGATAAGCCGCGACGGCCCGTGATAAACCCGCACCGGCGCGCGCCGCGCCGGCTCCGCCGTATTCAGGCCCGAGTTCAACGACACGCGCGCAAACGCCGGCAACGAAGACGGCAGCGCCGCCTGCAAATTCGACGCCTCGTCGAGCGAATCGAACAGCGAGGGTGTGCTCGCCGTGGATGCCTCGATCAACGAGCAGGGCACCAGCTTGCGCAGATGACGCAGACGACCGAACTGGCGAAAAGGCAGCAAGCGGGCAAGGCGTTCCATGAGTCTCTCCAGGCGATGCAAAGATGATGCAGCGTGAGTACGACGTTGATGCGGGGTGAATGTGGCTCGGGGCGGCGTCAGGGCGGCGTTGTCTGAACAAGCCAACGAACCGGCAAACGCCCCAGCACGAGCAAACCGCTTAAAACTCGCCCGGGCGAATCAGACCGACGGCGATCCCTTCCAGCGCGAATTCCGCGCTGCCGGTTTCAACGAAGATGTTTTCGTAATCGGGATTCTCGGCAATCAGTTCGATGCCGTTCGGCCGGCGCTTCAAGCGCTTGACCGTCACGTCGTCGCCGAGCCGCGCGATGATGATCTGGCCGTCTTTGGCCTCGCTCTTCTTCTGCACGGCGAGCAGGTCGCCGTCGAAGATGCCCGCGTCGCGCATGGACAACCCGCGCACCTTCAGCAGGTAGTCGGGCTTGCTCGAGAACAGCGCCGGATCGCACGCATAGTGCTGCGCGATATGTTCCTGCGCGAGGATCGGGCTACCCGCCGCCACCCGGCCGATCAGCGGCAAGGACAGTTGCATGATGCTCGCGTGCGGCAGCGTGAACTGGTACGGCGAGTCTTCCGACCCACCCAGCAGGCGAATGCCGCGCGATGCGCCGGCCGCGAGTTCGATCACGCCTTTGCGAGCGAGCGCGCGCAGATGCTCTTCTGCGGAGTTCGCGGAGCTGAAGCCCAGCTCCGCGGCGATCTCCGCGCGGGTGGGCGGAAAACCGGTGCGTTCGATAGCCCGGCGGATCAGATCGAAAACCTGCTGCTGTCGTGCGGTGAGTTTGGTCATGGTCACTGTATGTATGAACAGGTGCCTGTATTTTTATACAGTATTCCACGCAATTCAAGCTTTACTTTAAGTTCGTCGCTTCGGGTGCCGCTACAGCGCCGCAAAAGGGCGTTCTAACACCCACTTTCGTGCCGCAACGCCTTACCCAGCTGTCATTACCACTTTTGAGTATTAAAGAATGAAGAAACATTATTTTTAATGATGAAAGCGCTTCGATAGACTGGCCTCCGAGTTGGCGCTCATGTGCACGTGACCGCGACGTAGAACAACACCACACGCTGTTTTAGCGGACCACAACGCGGAGAAAGTTGACATGAACCACCAAGGTACGGGGCTGGCAGGCAAGACCAGAAAAATCATCGCGGCGCTCGCATTGGGCGCGGCCGGGGCGCTCGGCGTGATGGCGCAGGCGCACGCCGCCGACACGACGCTGCTGAACGTCTCCTACGATCCGACTCGCGAGTTGTATCAGGACATCAATCAGGCGTTCGGCAAGGAATGGAAGGCGAAGACCGGCGAGACGATCACCTTCAAGCAGTCGCACGGCGGCTCCGGCGCACAAGCGCGCTCGGTGCTCGACGGTCTGCAGGCAGACGTGGTGACGCTGGCGCTGGCCTACGACATCGACGCGCTGGCCAGCAAGGGTCTGCTCGACAAGGGCTGGCAGAAACGCTTGCCGGACAACGCGTCGCCGTACACGTCGACGATCGTGTTTCTGGTGCGCAAGGGCAACCCGAAGCACATCAAGGATTGGGACGATCTGATCAAGCCGGGCGTGTCGATCGTGACGCCGAATCCGAAGACCTCGGGCGGCGCGCGCTGGAACTACCTCGCGGCGTGGGCGTATGCCGAACATCAGCCGGGCGGCAACGACCAGAAAGCGAAGGAGTTCGTCGGCAAGCTCTATAAGAATGCCGGCGTGCTGGATTCGGGGGCGCGCGGCGCGACCACCAGCTTCGTGCAACGCGGTATCGGCGACGTGCTGATCGCGTGGGAAAACGAAGCGTTCCTGTCGCTGAAGGAATTCGGTCCGGACAAGTTTGAAATCGTCGTGCCGTCGGTCAGCATTCTGGCCGAGCCGCCGGTCGCCGTGGTGGACAAGGTCGTCGACCGGCACGGCACGCGCAAGGTGGCCGAAGCGTATCTGAACTTCCTGTACAGCGAAGAAGGCCAGGAGATCGCCGCGCGCAACTTCTATCGTCCGCGTTCGAACAAGGTACCGGCCGAGCTGACCGCCAAGTTTCCGAAGCTGAAGCTGTACACGGTGGACGATTCGTTCGGCGGCTGGACCAACGCGCAGAAGACGCACTTTGCCGACGGCGGCGTGTTCGATTCGATCTACTCGCCGCAGTAAGGCCGGCTTGTCCGGTCGATGTGGACGCAACGATATCGACCGGCCAGCGGCACCGCATGACCCCCGAGCGCGCCCCATGGGCGCGCTTTTGGCCGCCAGGGCCCGGCGGCCGGAATTCGGTCCTCGCAACACCGGCATCAACCTGAACGAGTAACCAGCATGACGACGTTGACCTTCCGAAAACCGAGCGCGTTGCCCGGTTTTGGCTTGACCCTCGGCATCACCGTGGCTTATCTGAGCCTCGTGGTGCTGATTCCGCTGGCGGCGACCTTTCTCAAGACCGCCACGCTCGACTGGGCTCAGTTCGTACGCGCGGTGAGTTCGCCGCGTGTGCTCGCGTCGTATCGCCTGACGTTCTTCTCCGCGCTCGGCGGCGCGCTGATCAACGCGGTGTTCGGCTTTCTGGTCGCGTGGGTGCTGGTGCGTTACACGTTCCCGTTCAAACGCATCGTCGACGCCGTGGTCGATCTGCCGTTCGCGCTGCCGACCTCGGTGGCCGGCATTTCGCTCGCGGCGGTGTACGCGGGCAACGGCTGGATCGGCCAGTTTCTCGAACCGCTCGGCCTGAAGATCGCGTTCACGCCGGCCGGCGTACTGGTCGCGCTGACCTTCATCGGTTTGCCGTTCGTGGTGCGCACGGTGCAGCCGGTGCTCGAAGAGTTCGAACGCGAACAGGAAGAAGCCGCCGCGTGCCTCGGCGCGTCGCGCTGGCTGACGTTTCGCCGCGTCGTGCTGCCCGCCGTGTTTCCCGCGTTGCTGACCGGTTTCGCGCTGGCGTTCGCGCGGGCGCTGGGCGAATACGGCTCGGTGATTTTCATCGCCGGCAACGTGCCGATGAAGTCGGAAATCACCTCGCTGCTGATCATCACCAAGCTCGAACAGTACGACTACGCGGGCGCGACCGCGATCGCGGTGGTGATGCTGGTTGTGTCGTTCCTGATGCTGCTGTTCATCAATACCTTGCAATGGTATTTGCAACGCCGCACGGGTCGCGGTGGCGCGGGTCCGGCGCCGGCTGCGGTGAGCGTCGCGGCGATTGGCGGAGGTGCGCAATGAGCCGTCAGTCTGTGAGTGATGTGAACGGTGTGAAGGCCGCGACCTCAAGCGCCGCCGCCGTTGCACCGCGCGCGCCCCTGAACGTGTCGCGCCGCCCCGATCCGGTCACCGAAGCGCCCGTGGTGCGCTGGCTCCTGACCGCCGTCGCGCTGCTGTTTCTCACGCTGTTTCTGGTCGTGCCGCTGGTCGCCGTGTTCTATCAGGCGTTGAGCAAAGGCCTTGGTTTCTATCTGGAATCGCTCGCCGATCCGGACGCGTTGTCGGCGATCAAGCTGACCGTGATTACCGCCGCGATCGCCGTGCCGCTGAATCTCGTGTTCGGCCTCGCGGCGTCGTGGTGTATCGCCAAGTTCGAATTCCGCGGCAAGGCGCTGCTGACCACGCTGATCGATTTGCCGTTCTCGGTCTCGCCGGTGATCTCGGGCCTGATCTATGTGCTGATGTTCGGCGCGCAGGGCTGGTTCGGCCCGTGGCTGATCGACCACGACGTGCAGATCATCTTCGCGGTGCCGGGCATTGTGCTCGCGACGATCTTCGTCACGTTCCCGTTCGTCGCGCGTGAACTGATTCCGCTGATGCAGGCACAAGGCAACGACGAGGAAGAAGCCGCTCACGTGCTCGGCGCGTCGGGCTGGCAGATCTTCCGCCGCGTCACGCTGCCGAACGTCAAATGGGGCCTGCTGTACGGCGTGATTCTGTGTAACGCGCGGGCGATGGGCGAGTTCGGCGCGGTCTCGGTGGTGTCGGGCCACATTCGCGGCCAGACCGACACGATGCCGTTGCACGTCGAAATTCTCTACAACGAATACAACTTCTCGGCGGCGTTCGCCGTGGCGTCGGTGCTGGCCTTGCTCGCACTCGTCACGCTGGGGCTGAAGCTGCTTGCCGAGCGCCATATGTCGGCGGAACTGTCGGCCGCGCGCGACGTGCCCGCGTATGCCGGTCCTGTCGCGCTGGCCGCTGCCTCGTCGTCGTCATCATCGTCATCGTTCAAGGCAACGCCGGTCTCGCCGCAACACCCGCTCAAGCAAGGAGAGCTGTAATGGGTATCACTGTTCGTAACCTGCAGAAGCGCTTCGGCGATTTCGTCGCGCTCGATAACGTCTCGCTCGACTTTCCGCCGGGTGAACTGGTTGCGCTGCTCGGGCCGTCGGGTTGTGGCAAGACCACCTTGTTGCGCGTGATTGCCGGGCTCGAATACGCGGACGGCGGCCAGGTCGAGCTGCAGGGTCAGGACGTCGCGACGGTCGGTGCGCGCGAACGTGAAGTGGGTTTCGTGTTCCAGCATTACGCGCTGTTCCGTCATATGACGGTGTTCGAGAACGTCGCGTTCGGCTTGCGCGTGAAGCCGCGCAAGGAGCGGCCGTCGGAAGCGGTGATTCGCGAGAAGGTGCATGAACTGCTGAAGCTCGTGCAGCTCGACTGGCTCGCGCAGCGTTATCCGTCGGAATTGTCGGGTGGTCAGCGGCAGCGGATCGCGTTGGCGCGCGCGCTCGCGGTCGAACCGAAAGTGCTGCTGCTCGACGAACCGTTTGGCGCGCTCGACGCGAAGGTGCGCAAGGAATTGCGTAGCTGGCTGCGGCGCTTGCATGACGATCTGCATATCTCGACGATCTTCGTCACGCACGATCAGGAAGAAGCGCTCGAAGTGGCCGACCGTATCGTCGTGCTGAATCGCGGGCACGTGGAGCAGGTGGGCAGTCCGCAAGATGTGTACGACCATCCGCAAACCTCGTTCGTGTACGAGTTTCTCGGCGCGGCCAACCGTCTGCACGGCAACGTCGATGCGAGCGGTTTCGTGGTGGACGGCGCCGCGTTGCCGGTATCGATCAAGGCCGATTTCAGCGGCCCGGCGTTTGCCTATGTACGGCCGCACGACCTTCAGTTGTATCCGCAAGCGTCCGGTCATCGCGAAGGAATCGTGGTCGACGTGCGGCGCGTGGTCACGCTCGGCGGCTCGGTGCGGGTCGAACTTGCGGGCCGCGAGGGCACGCTGCTCGAAGCCGAGCTGGATCGCGAGTCGTGGCGCGATCTGCAACTGGCGGTCGGCGACGGCGTGACCGCCGTGCCGCGCGCGTTGCGGGTGTTTCCGGCGCAATAGTAGGGCGCCTGTCCGGAGAGCCTGGCAGGCAAGGCATCAAACTCGGTGTTTCAATCAAACTCAAATAACTCAACTCTGGCTGAACCGGAGACATACAGATGAACTTCCAGCAATTGCGCTTCGTGCGCGAGGCCGTGCGTCAGAACATGAACCTGACCGAGGTGGCGAACGTGTTGTACACGTCGCAGTCGGGTGTATCAAAACAGATCAAGGATCTGGAAGACGAACTCGGCGTCGACATTTTCATTCGACGCGGCAAGCGCCTGACAGGTCTCACCGAGCCGGGCAAGGCGGTGCATCAACTGATCGAGCGGATGCTGCTCGATGCGGAAAATCTGCGCCGCGTGGCGCGTCAGTACGCCGATCAGGACAGCGGCCACCTGGTCGTGGCGACCACCCACACGCAGGCGCGTTACGCGTTGCCGAAGGTGATCCGTCAATTCACCGAGGTATTCCCGAAGGTGCATCTGGCGTTGCGCCAGGGCAGTCCGCAACAGATCGCGCAGATGATCATCAACGGCGAAGCGGATATCGGCATCTCGACCGAAGCGCTCGACCGCTTCCCCGATATCGTCACGTTCCCGTGCTACTCGTGGCATCACATCGTGGTCGTGCCGAAGGGGCACCCGCTGGTGGGCCGGTCGAATCTGACGCTCGACGAGATCGCCGAATTCCCGATCATCACGTACGACCAGGATTTCACGGGACGTTCGCACATCGACCAGGCGTTCGCGAAAGCGGGTGCGTTGACCGACGTCGTGCTGACCGCGATCGATGCCGACGTGATCAAGACTTACGTCGAACTCGGCATGGGGATCGGCGTGGTCGCGGCGATGGCCTACGATCCGAAGCGCGATACCGAACTGGTCGCGCTCGATACGCAGCACCTGTTCGAAGCGAGCACCACGCGGGTCGGTTTGCGCAAGGGCGCGTTCCTGCGCGCATACGCGTACCGGCTGATCGAAATGTTCGCGCCGCAATTGAACGAAGCGGAAATCGCGGCGCAGTTGCGCGAAGCGGTTTAACGCTCATAACCGAAACGAACCGAAACGAACGGACATCCGTTTTTTCACGCATGGCGGCGCGCGGCGCATCGCTTACAATCGCCGCCATGAATACTCTGACTTCCTCTTCCGCCGCGCCTTCGGGCGAAGGCGCTACGCCGCCGTTGCCCTGTATTGCGGTGCTCGCGACCGGCGGCACGATCGCCGGCGCGGCCGCGGACGCCACCAACACCTCCGGTTACCAGGCCGGTGTGGTCGGCGTCGAGCAACTGCTTTCCGTGGTGCCGGCGTTGTCCACGGTGGCGCGCATCGCGCCCGAGCAGATTGCCAGCGTCGACAGCAAAGACATGACCATGCCGTTGTGGACCACGCTCGCACAGCGCATCAACACGCTTCTGGCGACCGACGGGATCGACGGCGTGGTGATCACGCACGGCACCGATACGCTCGAAGAAACCGCCTACCTGCTGCATCTGACCGTCAAGTCGGATAAGCCGGTGGTGCTGACCGCGGCCATGCGTCCGGCGTCGGCGTTGTCGGCCGACGGTCCGTTGAACCTGCTGAACGCGGTGACCGTCGCGGCGCATGCGGGCTCGCGCGGGCAGGGCGTGCTGGTGGCCTTCAACAACAAGATTCACAGCGCACGCGACGTCGTCAAGACGAGCACCTACGCGGTGGACGCGTTCCAGTCGCCCGAGATCGGCGCGCTCGGTTGGGTGCAGGACGGCCGGGTCGAATTCCAGCGTGCCGTGGTGCGACCGCATACGCTGGCAACCGAATTCGTGATCGGGCCGAAGTGGCCGCATGTCGAGATCGTCGCGAGCTACGCGGGCGTGTCGCGAATCGCGGTGGATGCGCTGGTGGCCGCCGGCGTGCGCGGTATCGTCGTGGCGGGCACGGGCAACGGTTCGATCCACATGTCGATGCAGCAGGCACTTGCCGACGCAGCGTCGCAGGGCGTCGCGGTGGTGCGTTCGTCGCGCGTGGGATCGGGGCATGTGATGCGCAACGGCGCCGCCGCCGACGACGCGCTCGGTTTCATCAGCGCGGGTTCGCTGAATCCGTACAAGGCGCGCGTGCTGCTGATGCTGGCGCTTGCCGCAGGCGGCACGGGGCCGGTGGCGCTGCAGAAGACGTTCGATACGTACTGATTGATTGCGGATTGCGCGCTGGGCGACGCAGCGCAGATGAAGCTTCAATGACAACGCGGCGCCCGGTTAAGAACCGGGCGCCGCGTTGTTGTTTCTGCTTAAGCTTGATTCGACGAGCGGGCGCTTAGGCCGCCAGATCCGGCGGCAACTTGCCGCCATTCGCCGCGAGCGCCTGCATCACCTGTTTATGCAGCCAGATGTTCATGCTTGCCGAGTCGTTCGTGTCGCCGGTGTACTTCAATTCCTGGGCGAGCTGCTTGCGATGCTCGAGGCTGCTGTCGACGCCGAGCGCCTTCAGCGTGTCGACGATCGACGTGCGCCAGTTCAGCGTCTGGCCGCTCTCGCTCACGAACTGGTCCATGACCGCCGCGACGTCGACGTCGGCCAGCGGGGCGGGCGCCGGTGCGGCGTCCGGCGCGGCAGCTTGCGCAGCGGCCGGATCCGGGGTCGGCTCAACCGCGGGCGCAGGCTGATCGGGCTTCGCTTTGCCGAAGAGCTTGTTGACGATGTCACCAAAGATACTCATTCTGAATCCTTTGCAGAGGGGTTACTGGCGCAAGCAGTCTTCGCTCACGGGTTGAACACTGGTTGCGAAACGGGCGAATAAAACAGAGGCCCGCGTTGCCGCGTGTGGCAAGCCGCACGCGAACGCAGAGCCGCCGGCAACCAGACTCAACGAGTGTAGGAGAAAAGCACGGACCGATGTGTCAAATAAGGTCGCGAAGAGAGGAGGGAGTTGCAAGCAAATGAAAGCGGGCTTGCGACTGGACCTGCAGCCCATCAGGCGGAGGCAAGCGCACGCCGAGGGTTGAACTCAGCGGCGCGCGGGCGGTGTGCGTGATGCACCCGCTGCGAGAGATTGGCTGAAAAAGCATAAGCATGAAATCCGACAGCCGGACACCCGACGACGACGTCTGACCGACCAAGGCTTCCCCGGCGCCGCCGGGTGCCGCTGCGGACCCCACTTGCCGCTCTCAGCCCAGAGCGGCACGATTTGCCCGTTCCGCCGTGCATGTGCACGACGAACCGGGCGCCCCACCTGCGATCGTCACGACGTTGCGAACGCAACCATCACGACGATCTGTAACGACAATCCCTATTACGCAGCCTTGGCTTCGCTACCCGGCGCTTGCGCGACTTCGTAGTTCGCCATGATTTCCAGCGCGCGCACCATGGCCGAGTGATCCCATGCCTTGCCGCCGTTTGCCGCGCACACGCTGAACAGTTGCTGCGCGCTCGCCGTATGCGGCAGCGCGATACCCAGCTTGCGTGCGCCGTCGAGTGCGAGGTTCAGATCCTTCTGGTGCAGTTCGATGCGGAAGCCCGGATCGAACGTGCGCTTCGTCATACGCTCGCCGTGTACTTCGAGAATCCGCGACGAGGCGAAGCCGCCCATCAGCGCTTTACGGACACGCTCCGGATCGGCACCCGAACGCGATGCGAACAGCAGTGCTTCAGCCACGGCTTCGATGTTCAGCGCGACGATGATCTGGTTCGCGACCTTGCAGGTTTGACCCGCGCCGTTGTCGCCGATCAGCGAGATGTTCTTGCCCATCAGTTCGAACAGCGGCTTGGCCAGCGCGAATGCCTTTTCCGGGCCGCCCACCATGATCGTCAGCGTCGCTTCGCGCGCACCGACTTCGCCGCCGGACACCGGCGCATCCAGGTAGTCCGCGCCCAGCGCGTTGATCTTCTTCGCGAAGGCCTGCGTGTCGAGCGGGGAGATCGAGCTCATGTCGATCACCAGCTTGCCTTGCGTGAGGCCGGCAGCGACGCCGTCGTCGGCGAACAGCACGTTGGCGACGTCAGGCGTGTCCGGCACCATGATGATGACGATGTCGGCGGCTTGCGCGACGGCGGTCGAATCAGCGACCACGCTCGTCGTTTTGCTCAGATCTTCCGGCACCGGATACGCGCCGTTCACGAACAGCGTGTGACCGCCCTTGATGAGGTTGCGCGCCATGTGCGCGCCCATGATGCCGAGGCCGATAAAACCGATCTTTGCCATGTGTCTGAATCTCCAATGTTGTTTGGGGTGCCCCGTTGCGGGGCTGCCCAAGGGAGCATCCCTCGGGCGTCATGCGCCTGATGTCGCTCGTTGAGGCCTCGTGCGTCAGGCCTCGAAGCGCTCAGGCAGCGGCGTGAGCTGCGCCGCGGGTCTGCCCGGCCACGCTCTGCACCCAGCCGAGGCCGGCAGCAGTGGTGGTGCGCGGCTTGTATTCGCAACCGACGTAACCGTCGTAGCCAAGCGAATCGAGCAGATTGAACAGGAACGGGTAGTTGATTTCGCCGGTGCCCGGTTCGTTACGGCCCGGGTTGTCGGCGAGCTGGATGTGCGCGATCTGCGGCAGGTTCTTCTTGATGGTCGCCGCGAGTTCGCCTTCCATCCGTTGCATGTGATAGATATCGTATTGCAGGAACAGGTTGTCCGAACCGACTGCGTTGATCACGTCGAGGCCTTCGCCCGAACGGTTCAGCGCGAAGCCCGGAATGTCGTACGAGTTGCACGGTTCGACCAGCAGCTTGATGCCGGCTTTCTTCAGTTCGCCGGCGGCGAAGCGCAGGTTCTCGACGATGGTCGAGCGCGCTTTGTCCGCATCCACGCCTGCCGTCGGAATGCCGACGAGGCAGTTCAGTTGCGGCACTTTCAGGGCGCTCGCGTATTCGATTGCGCGGCCCACGCCTTCCTGGAATTCGCCGACGCGATCCGGCAGGCACGCGATCCCGCGTTCGCCCGCTTCCCAGTTGCCCGCGGGCAGGTTGTGCAGGACCAGCTTCAGGCGGTTCTGTTGCAGACGCTCGCTCAGTTCGGCGATCTGGTACGGATACGGGAACAGGAATTCGACGGCGTGGAAGCCCGCGTCCGCAGCGGCCGCGAAGCGGTCGAGGAACGGGACTTCGTTGAATAGCATGGTGAGATTCGCTGCAAATTTCGGCATGGTGCGTCTGTCTCTCTGGTCGGTCAGTGGAATAACTTCGTGCAGCTTGTGGCGTGTCGTGCGGCGATCAGGCGGCGCGTTGCGGTGATGCACCGCCGCGCTGCCCAATCGTCCTCACGTCATTTCATCTACTTCTACTTACAGCGTCACGCAGTTCAGTCGAGCATGCTGATCGCGGTCGGCGCGTCTTCGCGCTTCTCGGCCAGTTCTTCGAACTCGTTGATCGCGTCGATCTCGGTGCCCATCGAAATGTTGGTCACGCGTTCCAGAATCACTTCGACGATCACCGGCACGCTGAACTCGGAGAGCATCGACTGCGCTTTCAACAGCGCCGGCTTCAGGTCTTCCGGCTTGTGCACGCGGATCGCCTTGCAACCCAGGCCTTCGGCAACGGCCACGTGGTCCACACCGTAGCCGTTCGTTTCCGGCGCGTTGATGTTCTCGAAACCGAGCTGCACGCAGAAGTCCATGTCGAACGCGCGCTGCGCCTGACGGATCAGGCCGAGGTACGAGTTGTTCACCACCACGTGCACATACGGCAGCTTGAATTGCGCGCCCGCGGCCAGTTCTTCGATCATGAACTGGAAGTCGTAGTCGCCCGAGAGCGCCACGATCTGACGTTGCGGATCGGCTGCGCGCACACCCAGCGCTGCCGGAATCGTCCAGCCGAGCGGGCCTGCCTGGCCGCAGTTGATCCAGTTGCGGGCCTTGTAGACGTGCAGGAATTGCGCGCCGGCGATCTGCGACAGACCGATCGTGCTCACGTAGCACGTATCGCGGCCGAACACCTGGTTCATCTCTTCGTAGACGCGCTGCGGCTTCATCGGCACGTTGTCGAAGTGGGTCTTGCGCTGCATCGTCTGCTTGCGTTGCTGGCAGTCGGCAACCCAGGCGCTACGATCCTTCAGCTTGCCGGCGGCCTTCCATTCCTGCGCCACTTCGATGAACAGTTCCAGCGCGGCTTTCGCGTCCGACACGATGCCGAGGTCCGGGCCGAACACACGGCCGATTTGCGTCGGCTCGATGTCCACGTGCACGAACTTACGACCCTTCGTGTACACCTCGACGCTACCCGTGTGACGGTTCGCCCAGCGGTTGCCGATACCGAGCACGAAGTCGGAAGCGAGCATCGTCGCGTTGCCGTAGCGGTGCGAGGTTTGCAGACCGACCATGCCGGCCATCAGCGGATGGTCGTCGGGAATCGCGCCCCACGACATCAGCGTCGGGATCACCGGCACGCCGACGGTTTCGGCGAAGGTCACGAGCAGGTCTTCAGCGGCTGCGTTCAGCACGCCGCCACCCGAGACGATCAGCGGCTTTTCCGCGTCGTTGAGGAATGTCAGTGCGGCTTCGATCTGCTTGCGCGACGCTTTCGGCTTGTAGACCGGCAGCGGTTCGTACGTGTCGATGTCGAATTCGATTTCGGCGAGCTGCACGTCGATCGGCAGGTCGACCAGCACCGGACCCGGACGGCCCGAGCGCATCAGGTGGAACGCCTGCTGGAACACGCGCGGCACCAGCGCCGGTTCACGCACGGTGACGGCCCACTTGGTGACGGGCTTGGCGATCGATTCGATATCGACGGCCTGGAAGTCTTCCTTGTACAGACGCGCACGCGGCGCCTGGCCCGTGATAGCCAGAATAGGAATCGAGTCGGCCTGAGCGGAATACAAACCGGTGATCATGTCGGTGCCGGCGGGGCCCGACGTGCCGATACACACGCCGATGTTGCCCGGTTGAGCGCGCGTATAGCCTTCGGCCATGTGCGACGCACCTTCGACGTGACGCGCCAGCACGTGGCTGATGTTGCCTGCCTTGCGCATGGCCGAGTAGAACGGGTTGATCGCGGCGCCCGGTACACCGAACGCGGTGTCGATACCTTCTTTTTCGAGCACCAGCACAGCTGCGTCGACGGCTCTCATCTTGGCCATGAATGTCTCCTGAATGTCTGGAAATTGGCGAACTAAGGGTGTTGAACGCACTGTAGGCCTGACCTAAAGGTTTGATAAGATCAGTCCGGGTCGCTTATTTCGAAACAAAAAGTATCGAATCGCAGCGGCGCGCGGCCGCTTGCGCGGTTGAGCGGCGCGAGACCGCGCAGGGCTGCGGCAAGGTGTCGCGCAGCGGGCCGGTGCGCGGTTCAGGCCCTTGAGACAAGACCGCAACGGGTTTGCATCAGACCCAGGGTAAGTGCTGAAGCGCGGCCCGGGGTCGATAGGAGACAAAGATGGATCGCTTCAAACAGATCGAAACCTTCGTGCGCGTGGCGGACGCCGGCAGCCTCGCGGCGGCCGCGCTGGAAGAGGGTGTGTCGCCGGTGATTCTGGGGCGGCGCATCGACGCGCTGGAAAAGCGCCTTGGCGTGAAACTGATGTATCGCTCGACGCGCCGCCTGGTGGTGAGCGAAGACGGCGCCGCGTTTCTGGAGCGCTGCCGCGGCCTGCTGACCGAATGGGATCAGGCGGAAAACGAGTTGAGCGCCGGGCGGCGCGCGGTGAACGGCCACCTGATCGTGTCCGCGCCGGCGGCATTCGGCCGCAAACACGTCGCGCCGCTCGCGCCGGACTTTCTCGCCGACAAGCCGGAATTGCAGGTGTCGTTCAATCTGACCGACCGCGTGGTCGACCTGGTGCGCGAGGGCTACGACCTGTCGATCCGGATCGGCGGCGCGGTCGATCCGAACTTCGTCGCGGTGAAACTGGCGACCAACCGGCGCGTGGTGTGCGGCACGCCCGACTATTTCCGCCGCCACGGCAAGCCGAAAACCCTCGAAGACCTGCCGCAGCACAACTGCCTCGCGTTCAATCTGCAAGGCGGCCAGAACCGCGGCTGGTACTTTCGCCGTAACGGCAAACTGGCGACCGTGCGGGTGGGCGGCACGCTCGATTGCAACGACGGCGAATTGCTGCATCGCTGGGTGTCGGAAGGGCTCGGGCTCGGCTGGCGCTCCACATGGGAGATCCAGCAGCAACTGGCGCGCGGCGAACTGGAAACCGTGCTCGACGAGTTCGCGCTGCCCGACTACGACATCCTCGCGGTGTATCCGCAGCAGCGCTATGTGCCGGCCAAGGTGCGGTATTTCATCGACTATCTGAAAGAGGTGTACGCCAGCGAGGATTACTGGAACCGGGCGGCTTATTAGCGGCTTGTTAGCGGCTTATTCGTAGCTGGCCGGCATCGGCGCGCGCTGTTTGTCTTCTTATTTAGCGGTTTCGCTGCCGACGCGGGAATAAACTCGGCCTGTCGCCGGTTATGTGGTTATGAACGCCTCACGCCACGCCACGATTCGCCTAGCTGCAATGCCCTGGAGGGCCCAGGTGGTCCAGACCGATTCAGACGCCGCGCGCGCGCACGGCGATGCGGATTCCGCAACCGATGCCGCAACCGATGCCGCCAGGAGCCGCCGTTTCCAGCAGCTCGCGCTGCCGCATCTGGATGCGGCGTACAACCTCGCGCGCTGGCTGTGCGGTAACGGCAGCGACGCCGACGACATCGTCCAGGAAGCCTTCATGCGGGCGTTCCGTTTTTTCGACACGTTTCGCGGCGACACCGCTCGGCCCTGGCTGCTGGCGATCGTGCGACGCACCTGGTACACGGAATGGCGGCGGCGCGCGTCGTCGCACGAAACGGTCGAGTTCGACGACACCATGGACGACACCGCGTTCGAGGGCTGGAGCGTCGGCGGTGCGGATCCGCAAGCGCTGCTGATCCGCGACGAGGATGCGAAGCGCGTGCACGAGGCGCTGGCGCTGTTGCCGGTTGAGTATCGGGAGGTGCTGATCCTGCGCGAACTGGAAGAAATGGGCTACCGCGAGATCGCGATCGTGGCCGATGTGCCGATCGGCACGGTGATGTCGCGGCTTGCGCGGGGGCGGCGCAAGCTGGCCGCGCTGTTGACGGCGGCGCCGGGTGGTGGCAAGGCGGGGGCGGTTGGTGCTTCGGGCGGTGGTTCAGGCGGCGCTTCGGGTGCTGCTTCGGGTGCCGCTTCGGTCTGCGCTTCAGCCGCCGCTTCTGCCACCATCACGCCGCTGCGGGCATCCGCCAACGGACGGCCACTCAATAACCCCGGCGGCAACGCCGGCCACGCTCAGGAGACGCCAGATGGACTGTAACGAAGCACGGCCGCTCCTCGATGCGAACGCCGATCATGAATTGCCCGCGCCGGATGCGCGGCGTGTCCAGCAGCATATCGAGAGCTGCGAGGCCTGCCGGCGTGAGAGCGAGAATCTGGGCGCGTTGCGGGGCGCATTGCGGGCGGCGACTTATCATCGCGCGCCGCAGTCGCTGCGAGCGCGGATTCTGGCTGGCTTGCCGGCGATGGAAGGGGCTGTCGCAGCGGCTGAGCCGCTGACGGCGACCGATGGAGCGGACATTGCGATTGGACAGCCGCTAACGTCAACCGAAAGGCCGGGAGCCGTGAACGAACAGCAGCTAACGGCGACCGAACGGCCGGGAGCCGTGAACGAAGGGCCGGCCACGGCCGCAGACGATCTGGGCGCAACGGGCCAGCAGCCGGACCGCGCGATGGACGCCGGCAAGGCGCCGTCACGTCCGCGCCGTCGGCGGAACTGGTTTGCCGGCTGGCTGGATGGCTGGCGTCTGCCGTCCGGCGGCTTCGGTCAGCCGATCGGCATGGGCGGTGCGGGCGGTGGGAGGGGCGCGTCCCGCTTGCTCGCGCCGGGCTGGCTTGCCGCGCTGGCCGTCGCGCTGTGCGCTGGAGCCGCGGTGGTGACCCTGAACCTGAGCCGTCCCGCCGACCTCTCGCCCTTCGCCGATGAGCTGGTGGAAAGCCATGTGCGCGCGCAGGTCTCCGGCCGCGACATCGACGTGATTTCGACCGACAAGCACACGGTCAAACCGTGGTTCAACGGCCGGCTGGACTATTCGCCGCCGGTCGAAGACCTCGCGGCGAGCGGCTTTCCGCTGGAGGGCGGGCGGCTGGACTACCTCGCGCATCAGCGGGTGGGCGTGCTGGTGTACCACTACCGCAAGCATGTGATCGACGTGTACGTCTTTCCGCAGGCGGGTTCCGGCGGCCCGGGCCGCAGCACGGAAGGCGCCGCGCCCACGGCCCCCGCGACGCTCGAGCGCGAAGGCTACTCGATCGCCCACTGGAACGCGGCGGGCATGACCTGGTGGGCGATCACCGACGCCGCGCCGGATGCGTTGACCGGTCTGGAAGCGGCGCTGAAAGCGCGCCTCCAGTCGGGCAGCGAACGTTCGGAGGGCAGTTGACGACTAAACCCTTGAAAACACACCCGATTCGGGCCGCGGATTAACGGGATATCTTGCAACCCGGCCCCATTCGGGTTACACTCTTTGGCTTCTCACTTGCCACACCGGTTCGACGCCCGGGTGGCTTAAATCCATAAGTCAGCACAAGGAGTGAATATGCGTCATTACGAAATCGTCTTTATCGTGCACCCGGATCAAAGCGAGCAAGTGCCCGCAATGATCGAGCGTTACAAGTCCACGATCACCTCGCACGGTGGCCAGATCCACCGTATCGAAGACTGGGGCCGTCGCCAACTGGCCTACATGATCGAGAAACTCGCTAAGGCTCACTACGTCTGCATGAACATCGAATGCGATCAAACCACGCTCGACGAGCTGGAACACGCATTCAAGTTCAACGACGCTGTTCTGCGTCACCTCATCGTCAAGCTGAAGAAGGCCGAAACCGGCCCGTCGCCGATGATGAAGGAAGTGCAGCGCGAAGAAGCCAAGAAGTCGGCTGCTACGCAACCGTCCGAAGCGCAGGCTTAAGACACACTATTTAAGCTACCAGAGACTCCAGCGTCGCTTTTGCCCAAGGCTCCATGAATCGGCTGCAACTTACGGCCAGCGTCGTCGAACGCGAACCGGTGCGGTATACCCCCGCCGGCGTTCCGATTGCAGGTTGCACGTTGCATCACCGCACGGAAGTCGTCGAAGCCGGTATTACCCGGCAAGTCGAACTGACCATGCAGGCGGTAGCGGCAGGCGAGGCGAGCGGTAAGCTCGAAAGCTGTCAGATGGGCGTGGAAACGCTCTTCACCGGCTTTCTGGCAAAAAAGCACCGCAACGCAAGAACTCTGGTATTTCACATCACAGCATTGCAGGACATTGGAAAGGACTGAACATGCCCCGCCCGACTGGTAAGAAATTCGACAAGCGTCGTCAGCAACAAAATCCGCTCTTCAAGCGCAAGAAGTTCTGCCGTTTCACGGCCGCGAATGTCGATCACATCGACTACAAGGACCTCGACACGCTGAAGGACTTCATCGGCGAAAACGGCAAGATCACGCCGGCGCGTCTCACGGGTACGAAGTCGCATTATCAACGCCAGCTGGATACGGCAATCAAGCGCGCACGTTTCCTCGCGCTGGTGCCGTACACCGACCAGCACAAGGCCTAACCCGACGACGCGATAAGGAGCATCCGAATGCAAATCATTCTTCTGGAAAAAGTCGTCAATCTGGGTAACCTGGGCGATATCGTGAAGGTTAAGGACGGTTACGCACGTAACTTCCTGATCCCGAACAAGCAAGCTCGCCGTGCAACGAAGGAAGCTTTGGCTGAATTCGAAGTTCGCCGCGCTGAACTCGAAAAGATCGCCGCTGAGAAGCTGGCGGCCGCTACGGCCCAAGGCGAAAAGCTGGCAGGCTCGACGGTTCAGATCAACCAGAAGGCCGGCGTTGACGGTCGTCTGTTTGGTTCGGTGACGAACGCCGACATCGCTGACGCACTGGTCAAGCAAGGCTTCGCAGTGGAAAAGGCGCAAGTGCGTCTGCCGGAAGGCCCGCTGAAGCTGGTTGGCGAGCACGCAGTTCAAGTTTCGCTGCACACCGACGTTCTCGTCGATGTGACGGTGGCTGTGATCGGCGAACACGTCTAAGCATCAAAGTCGTATTGGCCAGGAAGTTGCTGGCAAAAGGCAGGGGCCGGGTGACCGGCCCCTGTTTTTTTTGTGCCCGTTTTTTAGTTTTCTCGCTGCCCGCAGCCGCCTGATTTACCCGATAATTCCTCTCCATGAACGCACCGTCCAAAGATCCCCAAATCGAGTCGCTGAAGGTCCCACCGCATTCGATCGAGGCCGAGCAATCGGTGCTGGGCGGCCTGCTGCTCGATAATGCGGCGTGGGACCGCATCGCCGACTTCCTGTCGCAGAGCGATTTTTACCGCTACGACCACCGCATCATCTACGAACACATCGGCAAGCTGATCGCGGCCACGCGGCCGGCCGACGTGATCACGGTGTACGAAGCGCTCGGCACGTCGGGCAAGGCGGAAGAGGTCGGCGGTCTCGCTTACCTGAACGCCCTCGCGCAGAACACGCCGAGCGCGGCCAATATCCGCCGCTACGCGGAAATCGTGCGCGATCGTGCGGTGTTGCGCCGACTGGTGTCCGTCGCCGACGAAATCTCGGCGGACGCGTTCAATCCGCAGGGCAAGGAAGTCCGCCAGTTGCTGGACGAGGCGGAGTCGAAGGTGTTCTCGATCGCCGAAGACGGTGCGCGGGGTACGCAGGGCTTCCTCGAGATTGGGCCGCTGCTGACTCAAGTGGTCGAACGGATCGACACGCTGTACCACACCGCCAATCCGAGCGATGTGACCGGCACACCGACCGGCTTCGTCGATCTGGATCGCATGACTTCGGGCATGCACGGCGGCGAATTGATCATTGTCGCGGGTCGTCCGTCGATGGGTAAAACAGCGTTCTCGATGAACGTCGGCGAATACGTGGCGGTCGAGTACGGCCTGCCGGTCGCGGTGTTCTCGATGGAAATGCCGGGTTCGCAACTGACCATGCGTATGCTCGGCTCAGTCGGCCGGCTGGATCAGCACCGCATGCGTACCGGCCGGTTGACCGACGAGGATTGGCCGAAGCTCACGCACGCCGTCCAGAAAATGAGCGAGGCGCAGATTTTCATCGACGAAACCGGTGGTTTGAACCCGATGGAACTGCGTTCGCGCGCCCGCCGGTTGTCGCGGCAATGCGGCAAGCTCGGGCTGATCATCATCGACTATTTGCAGCTGATGAGTGGTTCGTCGTCGGCCGGTGAGAACCGCGCGACCGAAATTTCGGAAATCTCGCGTTCACTGAAGAGTCTCGCCAAAGAACTCGACGTGCCGGTGATCGCGTTGTCCCAGCTCAACCGGGGTCTCGAACAGCGCCCGAACAAGCGGCCGATCATGTCCGACTTGCGCGAATCCGGCGCTATCGAGCAGGACGCCGACGTGATCCTGTTCATCTACCGCGACGAAGTTTACAACCCGGACAGTCCTGACAAGGGCACCGCGGAGATCATTATCGGCAAGCAGCGGAATGGTCCGATCGGCCCTGTTCGGCTCACGTTCCATGGTCAATTCACGAAGTTCGATAACTTTGCCGGTGCACAGAATTTCTATAGCGATTGATCGGCAGGCCGGTAAACAAGCTCGGTAACACGCACACGAAAGCCTCGCTGAAAGCTCACGGGAAATCCGCCGGGAAGGGAAGCGGCAAGCACAGCGCCTGTTGTAACGGCGCTTTCGAAAGTGTGATCGGGGACTCGGAACGGTACAATGTGGCGGTTTTATGTCAGCCACACCGTGACCAATTTTCGGGATCCCAATGTTCGGTCGATTCATGCCCACCGAGGGCAAGTTCTTTGAAATTTTCAATGCGCACGCAGCGTGCATCGTCTCAGCAAGCCGTGAGCTGGAACTGCTGATCGACAATCTGCAAGACGCCGAGACCCACAAGCAGAACGTGCAGAAAGCCGAAAAGGCTGCCGACAAGCTCACGCACGAAACCATCGACCTGCTGCACAAGACCTTCATCACGCCGCTCGACCGCGATGAAATCCACAAGCTGATCACCACGATGGACGACATCCTCGATCTGATGGAGGACGTCGCCACTGCCATTTCGCTGTACGACGTGCAGGCCGTGACCTCCGAGGCGAGCCAGTTGGCGCACATCTGCACGGCGACGTCCGAGCGCGTGCAATTCGCCGTCGGCCTGCTGTCGGACATGAAGCAGGCGAGCCAGATCCTGAAGGCCTGCGAAGACATCGACCGGCTGGAATCGGAAGCCGACCGCGTGCTGCGTTCGGCCATGTCGAAACTGTTCCGCGAAGAAGACAACGTCAAGACCCTGATCAAGCTGAAGGCAATTTACGAATTGCTCGAGACGATCACGGATAAGTGTGAGGACGTAGCGAACATCATCGAAGGCATCGTGCTGGAAAACGCATAATGCAATCGATACAACTTGCTATCTGGGTCGTTGCCGGCCTGGTTGCCGTCGCGCTGATTTTCGATTTCATGAACGGTTTTCACGACGCGGCGAATTCGATCGCGACGGTCGTGTCGACCGGCGTGCTGAAGCCGCAGCAGGCGGTGGCCTTCGCGGCCGCGTTCAACGTGATCGCATACTTCGTGTTCCACCTGAAGGTGGCCGCGACCGTCGGCAAAGGCACGATCGACCCGCACATCGTCGACCATTACGTGATTTTCGGCGCGCTGGTCGGTGCGATCGGCTGGAACATCATCACCTGGCATTACGGTATTCCGTCGAGCTCATCGCATGCGCTGATCGGCGGACTGGTCGGCGCGGCGCTGGCCAAGTCGGGCTGGGGTTCGCTGAATTTCGACGGTCTGATAAAGACGGTCGCGTTCATCTTTATCTCGCCGCTGCTCGGCTTCGTGCTCGGGTCGTTTTTCATGCTGGCGGTGTCGTGGATCTACTTCCGCACGCCGCCCAGCAAGGTCGACCGGCGTTTCCGGCGTTTGCAACTGGTGTCGGCGGGCCTGTATAGCCTCGGCCACGGCGGCAACGACGCGCAGAAAACCATCGGCATTATCTGGATGCTGCTGATTGCGACCGGTTATGCATCGTCGATCGCGGATGCGCCGCCGCTGTGGGTGATCGGCGGTTGCTATCTGTCGATGGGTATCGGCACGCTGTTCGGCGGCTGGCGGATCGTCCGCACGATGGGGCAGAAGATCACCAAGCTCAAGCCGGTCGGTGGTTTTTGCGCCGAGTCAGGTGGGGCGATCACGCTGTTCACCGCGTCGTGGCTCGGCATTCCGGTGTCCACCACGCATACCATCACCGGCGCGATCGTGGGTGTCGGCGCAACGCGGAAGTTGAGCGCGGTACGTTGGGGCGTGGCCGGGAACATCGTCTGGGCGTGGATTCTGACGATTCCGGCTTCCGCAGCGCTCTCAGCGGCCGCCTGGTGGCTCGGCCATCGTTTGCTGTAGTTTGCTTTTGCCGTAAGGGCGCAGCGCCGGCGTTTCATGCGCGCCGCGCCGCCCCTTCGGTAACTAACGCTTGAATAACAGCGCGCCGCTCAGATCAGCGGCGCGCTGCCTCCATCCATCGGGACAATCGCGCCCGTCACATAGCTCGCGCGGCGGCTCGCCAGAAACAGCGCGACGTCGGCGATTTCCTCCGGTTTGGCATAGCGGCCGAGCGGCACCTTGGCTTGCCCGCGTGCGAGCGCGTCCGCGCTCTCGATGCCTTGCTGGGACGCTTCCAGCTTGACCGCTTCCTCGACGCGCTCAGTCAGCGTCGATCCCGGATTGATCGCGTTGATGCGGATGCCGTAGCGTGCGTAATAGTGCGCGAGGCCGACGGTGGCGAGCATCAGCGCGGCATTCGCGGCGCCGCCCGCAATGTGGATGTCGCTCGCGATCTTGCCGCCCATGCCGATGATGTTCACGATCGTGCCCGGTTCGGCGCCGCTGTTGGCCTTCACGCGTTCGGCCATGCGCCGCAGCACTTCCTGCTGCGGGTAGATGTAGGGGAAATACTTCGCTTCCATGGTGGCGCGGAACGCGTCGGCATCGAGCGTTTCCGGGTCGTAGCGGCGCGCAGCGCCCGCGCTGTTGATCAGCACGTCGATCGGGCCGACCGCGCTGCTGACTTCTTCGACGATATCCGCAGCGCTGTGTGGTTCGTGCAGATCGGCTCGGGTTCGGTGTACGTGCAGGCCTTCCTGCTTCAACTGCTCGTAAGCGCGCGCGAGATTGGCGGGGTCGCGCGAGACGATTGCGACTTTGGCGCCTTCCAGGGCGAACGCGCGGGCGCAGGCGAGACCGATTCCTTTGCTGCCGCCTGTGATCAATACCACCTTGTCTTTCAGCCCAAGATCCATCGTCACCACCCGCTGTCGGAAGAATATCGATGACGATAGCAGATCGGCGGCGCGGGTGTAGCGGGGCGTCTTATGCCTGCAGACACCGCGCCGACGAACAGCGCACCAGGCAAAGATGGTTAGAAGTTGCCGTTGGCGAAGCGGGCGATCGGGTCGTCGGTGGTTTGCGTCGGAGCGGGGATGCCGCGCGAGGCTGTCGACGCTCGCATGATCTGCACGCCGCCATTCGCATCGGCGCGCTGAGCCTGCTGAGCCTGACGTGCGGCCACCGATGCGGGCGGGGGCGGTTCGAACGCATCCGCGGCGGCGTCGATCGGGTCGGGCGCACGAGTGGACGCCGTCTGCGGGATGGCGCGTGGGGTTGTCGGCTGCTGAGCGGGGGCTGTGCCGAGCGTGCCGTCGTACGCGCTGGCTTGAGCGGCCGGAACCGGCGTCGGCGACACGGCGCCCGCCGCGCGGGCCTGGATTTGCGCGGCGCTCATGCCGGGCGGCGGCGGTTCGAACGGATCGGCTTGCGGAGCCGCTGCGGCGGTGACGGCTTGCGCCTCAGCGGTCAATGGCGCGTGAGGCGCGGTCGCGACGCGCGTCGCCGACTGCGCATAAGCCGGCGCAGCCTGCTGTGCCACCGGCGCAACCCGCTCCGGCAGCGGTGCCGCGGCCTGATAGCTCGGCGTATCGAACGGCGCCGGCGTCGCGGCCGGCGCGGCGACGCGGCGAATCCCGTCGAAGCGCTTGGCCCAATAAGGGTTGGTCAGATAATCGAGCCGCACGGTGCCGCCCGTCGACGGTGCATTGACGAAGCGCAGCTTGCCGACATAAATGCCGACATGCGAATGCGGCCGTCCGGTCGTGTTGAAGAAAATCAGGTCGCCCGGCGCGATCTCGTCCGGCTCGATCGACTCGCCGCGTCCGCTCATATCCGCCGTGGTGCGCGGCAGATTCACCGAAGCCGCCCGCGCAATGACATAGCGAACCAGTCCGCTGCAATCAAAGCCGCTATCCGGCGTATTGCCACCCCAACGGTATGGAATGCCGACCAGCCCCATCGCCTGAATCGAGATTTCCTCGCGGCCGATGCTGTGATCCACGAAATTCGGAAAGCCCGGCGGCGGCGCATGATAAGCGCCGTTGGCGACGACGATCGAACTGCCCGACGAGCCGCGCGATGACGTCTTCTGCGGCGCGCCGGCACAGGCGGCAAGCAGCAGAACGGTCAGCAGGGACAAGGCGAGTCGGCGCATGAAGACGAGGAGAGCGGGTAAACGCTCGTTTAACGGCGGACGATTTCGGGATAGTAGCCCGTGGCGCATCGCTCCGGCAAGAAGTCTTGACAAATTACTTGAAGTTCATGCGCTAAGTGTTGCTCCGCGCAAAACGCGTCGGCAATAAAAAAGCTGCCTCCGGAAGACTCCGGAGGCAGCTTCGGCAAGCTTCTAACTAATTGAAATTTAAAGAATTTCCGACGCGTAATCGGCAAGCCGCGAACGTTCGCCGCGCGCCAGCGTGACGTGCCCGCTGTGCGCCCAGCCCTTGAAGCGGTCGACCACGTAGGTCAACCCCGAACTGCCTTCGGTCAGATACGGCGTATCGATCTGCGCGATGTTGCCCAGACAGATGATCTTCGTACCCGGACCCGCGCGCGTGACCAGCGTCTTCATCTGCTTCGGCGTCAGATTCTGCGCCTCGTCGATGATCAGATACTTGTCCACGAACGTGCGGCCGCGCATGAAGTTCATGCTCTTGACCTTCAGGCGCGAACGGATCAGCTCCTGAGTCGCGGCGCGGCCCCATTCGCCGGCGGCGTCGTCGGTTTTCTGCAGGACTTCGAGGTTGTCGTCGAATGCACCCATCCACGGCTGCATTTTTTCCTCTTCCGTACCCGGCAGGAAGCCGATGTCTTCACCGACCGGCACCGTGGCGCGCGTCACGATGATCTCGTTGTAGCGCTTGTCGTCGAGCACCTGCGCCAGACCGGCCGCGAGCGCGACCAGCGTCTTGCCTGTACCGGCCTGACCCAGCAGCGTGACGAAGTCGATCTCCGGATTCATCAACAGGTTCAGCGCGAAGTTCTGCTCGCGGTTACGCGCCGTGATGCCCCACACGTTGTTCTTGTGGTGGCCGTAGTCGCGCAAGGTTTGCAGCAGCGCCGTCTTGCCGTTCAACTCGCGCACCAGCGCATGGAACGCCGGTTCGCCGTTTTGCGGCTCCAGATAGACGAACTCGTTGACCAGCATCGACGCGCACAGCGGACCCGTCACCCGGTAATACGTTGTGCCGGTTTTGGTGTCCTGCCAGCTCTCCATGCCCTTCGCGTGCCTGGTCCAGAAGTCCTGCGGCAGCGCGCGGATGCCCGAGTACAGCAGATCGCTGTCTTCGAGCACCTGGTCGTTGAAGTAATCTTCGGCGGGCAGGCCGAGCGCATGCGCCTTGATGCGCATGTTGATGTCTTTCGACACCAGCACGACCTGGCGATCCATCCGGTCGCGCTGCAACGCGCGCACGACGCCGAGAATCTGGTTGTCGGCCTTGCCTTCCGGCAGGCCTTCCACCGGTTCGATGGTGGCCAGCGTGGTCTGGAAGAAGAGACGACCGGACGCTTCGCGGCTGCCCAGACGGGCGAGCGAAATGCCGTCGGAGATATTGCCGGCGTTGGCCACCAGCGCGTCCAGCGTGCGGCTCACCTGGCGAGCGTTACGCGCGACTTCCGACATGCCCTTCTTGTGGTTGTCGAGTTCCTCCAACGTCATCATGGGCAGATAGACGTCGTGTTCCTCGAACCGGAACAGGCAGCTTGGATCGTGCATCAGCACGTTCGTGTCGAGCACGAACAGCTTCTGCACTTCGGCCGGGTCGGCGCTCGTGCTGCGTTTTTTGCCGGCGCCGCGTGTGGCGGGCGCAACGGCTGCGGGTGCAGCGGCGTCGGCCTGCTTCGCGCTCGGCGCGCGCGCAACCACCGGTTGTGCCGCGGGTGCGGCCGGCTCGGCGTGCGGACGGGCGGCGGGAACCGGCTGCAACAGGGCAGCGGTTTGCTTCGTTTTGCGACTGCGCGCCGGAGCAGCCTGCTCCGCGGAAGCATTCGCAACAGGGGTTGCCGACGACGCCGGCACGGTCCGCAAGGTGGTCGCAGCATTGGCGGCATTCGCCATTGGCTTGGCGACGTTCGCGCGGCCGTAATCGGCCGACTCTGCGGCTTCCCCGTCGCCAGCCTGTTTCTTCGAGGCGGAGCGCGCCGGCGTAGCGGCTTTAGCCTTGTATTCGTCAGGCGGCAGGAGATTGCCGAGCTTGCTGGGGGGAGTAGGCAAAGGCATGGTTTCCCTCGAATTAATCGGGTCACATATCGTGCGCCGCCTGTCGCATTCTGCTGGTGCCAATGAGTGCGCACGCAGTTTGCGCCCGGAGGCGCGCATTCGGTCTAGAGATGCCGGTTCGCCTGGGTTTCGATCGGCTCCTTAACGGAAGCACGCAGCCGAGTGAACGAACGGCCGCGCGCAATTAAAAAAGCCGCCGCCCCGGCGTACGGGGCAAGCGGCTCGCCTTCAATGCTCGCGTTGCGCCTCACGACTCCGACAGCACCGGCAGATCCGGTAAAACGGCCGTCGAGTCTGGCGCAGCGGCGAATAATTTGGGGTGGACAGGCACTCATTGCGGTCCAATATAGCGCGCCTCAAAGTGCTTGTACAGCCTCCAGAATGTCGTCGACGTGGCCGGGCACCTTCACGCCGCGCCACTCCTGGCGCAGCACCCCTTCGGCGTCGATGAGGAACGTGGAGCGTTCGATTCCCCGTACTTCTTTGCCATACATTTTCTTCATTTTCATGACGCCGAACAGCGCGCACAACGTTTCTTCCGGATCGGAGATCAGCGGGAACGGCAATTCGAGCTTCGCCTTGAAATTGTCATGCGAGCGCAGGCTGTCGCGCGACACGCCGAGGATTTCCGCGCCGGCCTTCTTGAACTTCGGATACAGGTCGCGGAACTGCAGGCCTTCGGTCGTGCAGCCCGGCGTGTTGTCCTTCGGATAGAAATACAGCACCACCTTCTTGCCCCGCAGTTTGGACAGCGTGATCTCGCCGCCGGTAGCGGGGGCGGTGAAGTCGGGGATGGGTTGGTCGACTGCGATGGGCACGAGGTTCTCCGGTTGTTATGGTCGGCGCCGCAGCAGGGCTGTGGCGGCGTCGGCCTGGCATCGAGGCTGGGGGAGGTGGCCGGCGCGCGGCATGGTCTCGCGCGGCGGCCGGTTCGTCAGGCGGGCTGCCGACGGTTGGCGGTCCGCTCAGGGCTGGACAATCAACTCGCCGGAGCGGCCTGGAATTTCGCCCCACGTAACAGGGTACGATGGCAACGTGTCGCGGTCTAGCGTGGCGTAGTAATCACCCATGGTCGCGAAGGTATGACCTTGCGCGCGCCAGCCGTCCAGTAGCTGTTCGAAAACCGGCGCGAGCTTTTGCCCTTCGAGTTCCGCGTGCAGCGTGAACACCTGATCGTGCGGATTGTTTTCGGTGTGCTTCAGCATCCATGCGGCGACGTTGTGCAGTTCGACGCCGTCCACGCCGAGCACTTCGTCGAGCGTGGGCAGCGTGGTGGGCATCTGCACGTGCGCGAGCGTCTTGCCGTCGACCACCGGCAGATACGGCGAACGGCCCCGGCCGTCGGACGCGTAACGCATGCCCCACGCGTCGATCTGCTCGAACGCGTGGCCGTTCATCTGCCAGCCGGCCGCGCCATGCGTGACCGGCGGCGCACCGAACACGTCGACGAACCGGTCATGGCTTTTGCGCATTTGCGCGGCGGTCCATGCGCGGTCTTTCACGCGCACGTTGTCCTGCCAGTACACGTGGTCCCACGTATGAATGCCGCATTCGAAGCCGGCTTCGTGGATCGCGCGCATTTCCGCCGACGTCTTCGCGCCGATGTCCGGACCGGGCAGCAGCACGCCGTACATCAGCTGTTTGACGCCGTAATGTTCGACCACCGAAGTGCGCGACACCTTCTTCAGAAAGCCCGGCCGCAATACGCGGCGCATCGCCCAACCGGTGTGGTCGGGCCCGAGGCTGAACAGGAAAGTGGCGCGCGCCTTGAAGCGGTCGAAGATGCGTGCCAGATTCGGCACGCCTTCGCGGGTGCCGCGCAGCGTGTCGACGTCGATCTTCAGAACGATACGGGCCAAGGATCAGCCCTTATTGCTGTTCGACGAGCGCACGGGCTTCGCCGACGTGGCCGCGATACGCTTCGAAAATCTTGCGCAGCGCTTCGTCGAAGGTCGACTTCGGCGCCCAGTCGAGTTCCTGCATCGTGTTGTCGATCTTCGGCACGCGGTTCTGCACGTCCTGGTAGCCGGCGCCGTAGTACGCGCCCGACGAGGTTTCGACCAGTTGCACGTTCTTTGCAAGTTCCGCGTATTCCGGGAATTCGGCCGCGAGCGCCAGCATCTTGTGCGCGAGCTCGCGCACCGAGAAGTTGTTGGTCGGGTTGCCGATGTTGTAGATCTTGCCCGTGGCGACGCCGTCCTTGTTCTCGATGATCTTCATCAGCGCGCCGATGCCGTCGTCGATATCCGTGAACGCGCGCTTTTGCGCGCCGCCGTCCACCAGGCTGATGTTCTCGCCGCGCACGATATGGCCGAGGAACTGCGTGACCACGCGCGAGCTGCCTTCCTTCGGCGTGTAGATCGAGTCGAGGCCCGGGCCGATCCAGTTGAACGGACGGAACAGCGTGAAGTTCAGGCCTTCCATGCCGTAACCCCAGATCACGCGGTCCATCAACTGCTTCGAGCACGCGTAGATCCAGCGCGGCTTGTTGATCGGACCGTACGACAGTTGCGATTCTTCCGGATCGAACTGCTCGTCCGTGCACATGCCGTAGACCTCGGACGTGGACGGAAACACGAGGTGCTTGCCGTACTTCACGGCCGAACGCACGATCGGCAGGTTCGCCTCGAAGTCGAGTTCGAACACGCGCAGCGGCTGCTTCACGTACGTGGCGGGCGTGGCGATCGCGACCAGCGGCAGGATCACGTCGCATTTCTTGACGTGATACTCGACCCATTCCTTGTTGATCGTGATGTCGCCTTCGAAGAAGTGCATCCGCTCATGATTGATCAGGTCGCCCAGACGTTCGGTCTGCATGTCCATCCCGAAGACTTCCCAGTCGGTCGTTTCGAGAATGCGTTTGGACAGGTGATGGCCGATGAAGCCGTTCACACCCAGAATCAGGACTTTTTTCATGAGGAGCGAGGAATTTGGGAGGGAATCTGAGTGAGCTGGGCGAATTCGGCCGGCGTGACGACAGTTTCGCTGCCGTCTAGCTGGCGCCGCAACTCGTGGATCGTGATCGCGCGACCGTCGCCGCAGATCGCGAAAACGGCATTATCGCTTACGTGCAGGCCCGGGGGCAAATCCGAGCGAAGCGCGCCGGGCGCGGCCAGGCGCGCGCGCGCGACGATGAAACGCTGTCCGTCGAGATCCGTGAACGCGCCGGGATAGGGCGGCGCCACCGCGCGGATCAGGTTGTAGACCTGCTGCGCGGATTGCGTCCAGTCGATGCGGCCGTCTTCCGGCTTGCGCCCGCCGTAATAGCTGCCGTGCGTGAGATCGTTCGGCAGATGCGGCGCTTCGCCGGCCAGCAAGGCGGGCAGCACGCGCCACAATGTTTGCTCGGCGGCCACCGTGACTTTGTCGAACACTTGCGCAGCGGTGTCGTCGGGCAGGATCGGCACCGGCGTCTGCGCGATGATCGCGCCCGCGTCGGGCTTGGCGGCCATTTCGTGCAGCGTCGCGCCGGTCTCGGTTTCGCCGTGGATCACCGCCCAGTTGGTCGGCACGCGGCCGCGGTACTTCGGCAGCAGCGAGCCGTGCATGTTGTAAGCGCCCCGTGCGGCGAGCGCCAGCAGGTCGACCGGCAACATGTGGCGGTAGTAGAACGAGAAGATGAAGTCCGGCCGCGCGGCACTTACCGCGGCGCGCAGTTCGGCGCTTTTCGGATCCGCCGGCGTGACGACCGGAATGCCGTGTTCGGCCGCGATCGAAGCGACGCTGCCGAACCAGATGTTCTCGGTCGGGCTGTCTTCATGCGTGACGACCAGCGCCACCTCGACGCCGCGCGCGAGCAGCACCTGCAGGCAGCGCACGCCGACGTTGTGATACGCGAATACGACGGCGCGCGGCTTCATGGATTCGGCCCCTGATCGACCAGCGGCGCCGCCTGCACGGCCTGCACGACCGCTTGACGCGGCGCTTCGGCCACGGTCGTGCCGTCGCGTTGTTCGAGAATGGTCTGCACCAGATAACGGGGCCGCGCGCGCACCTGCTGATAAATCCGGCCGATGTATTCACCGAGCAGCCCGAGCGCGAAGATGATCACGCCGAGCAGGAAGAAGATCACGGCGAACAGCGTGAACACACCTTGCACTTCCGCGCCGATGATAAAGCGGCGAATCAGCAGCAGCACGAACAGCGCCGCGGAGCCGAGCGACAGGATCACGCCGATGAACGACAGCCATTGCAGCGGGACCACCGAAAAACCGGTCACGAGGTCGAAATTCAGGCGGATCAGCGAATACAGCGAGTACTTCGATTCGCCGGCAAAGCGCTCTTCGTGCGCGACTTCGATTTCGACCGGATTCTGCGCGAAGGTGTACGCGAGCGCCGGAATGAACGTGTTGATTTCGCCGCACCGATTGATCGTGTCGATGATGTGCCGGCTGTAAGCGCGCAGCATGCAGCCCTGGTCGGTCATCTTGATACGGGTGATGCGCTCGCGCAGCCGGTTCATCGCGCGTGAAGCCTTGCGGCGGAACAGGCTGTCCTGGCGTTGCAGACGAATCGTGCCGACGTAGTCGTAGCCTTCGCGCATCTTCGAGACGAGCTTGGCGATTTCTTCCGGCGGGTTCTGCAGATCGGCGTCGAGCGTGATGACGATCTCGCCGCGCGATTGCTCGAAGCCCGCGAGAATCGCCATGTGCTGGCCGTAGTTGCCGTTCAGCAGGATCACGCGGGTGGTGTCGGGGCGCGCGCGGAACTGCTCGGCGAGCAGCGCGGCGGATTTGTCGCGGCTGCCGTCGTTGATGAAGATCACTTCATAACCGGTGCCGAGCGCGTCGAGCGCCGGGTACAGGCGCGCAAACAGCGCAGCCAGCCCGGCTTCCTCGTTGTAGACCGGGATGATGATCGACACTTCCGGTGCGACAGCGCGATGTTCCGAATAACTCATTTCCGCTTATTTTCCGTATTGTTCGCAAATTTCATTGACCGCGCGGCAGACCCGCGCCACGTCGCTTTCGTTCATCTGCGTGAAGAGCGGCAGCGTGACGGTGCTCGCGCCATAGCGCTCGGCGTGCGGGAACATGCCTTCCCGGAAACCGCGCGCTTTATACAGCGAGAACAGATGGATCGCCGGGTAGTGCACGCCCGAGCCGATGCCGCGCTCTTTCAGTTCGCCCATGAAGCCCGCGCGGTCGATTGAGAGTTTCTCGAGCGGCAGCGTGACCAGGTACATGTGCCAGTTGCTGTTGTCGAAGTCCGCAAGCGGCAGGCCCAGGCCCAGCTTGACCGCAGCGCCGCCCGCGAAGCCGTCGAAGTAGGCGCGCGCCAGTGTGCGGCGCTGCGCGGTGAAGCGCTCGATATGCGGCAACTGGCCGAGGCCGACGCGCGCGGCGACGTCCGTCAGGTTGTACTTGCCGCCCAGCAGCTCGCAGTCCATGCCGTCGAAGCCTGACCGCGTGATGCCTTGCAGACGGTACTTCTGCGCGAGGATCGCTTCTTCCTCGTTGTTGAGCACCAGCGCGCCGCCTTCGATCGAAGTCAGGTTCTTGTTCGCGTGGAAGCTGAACGACACGATGTCGCCCAGCTTGCCGATGCGCTCGCCATTCCAGCTCGAACCGAACGCCTGCGCGGCGTCTTCGATCACGCGCAGCTTGTGCGCGCGGGCGATTTCATACAGACGGTCCATATCGACCGGCAGGCCGGACAGATACACCGGAATCAGCGCCCTGGTGCGCGGCGTGATGGCCTTTTCGAGCAGATCGAGGTCGATATTGCGGGTGGCCGGATCGATGTCGACGAACACCGGCGTCGCGCCAACCTCATAGATCACATTGCTGGTCGAGACCCACGACGCGGGCGTCGTGATGACTTCGTCGCCTTCGCCCACGCCGGCAATGCGCAGCCCGATTTCGAGCGTCGCCGTGCCGGAATTGAACGTGCGCACCGGACGGCCGCCGCAGAACTCGGAGAGCGCCGCCTCGAACTTCTGATTCTGCGGACCGGTGGTGATCCACCCGGAGCGCAGGACCTCGGCGACACCCTGAATCGTTTCTTCATCGATTTCAGGTTTCACAAACGGCAAAAACGGCACGGTTGGCTGGGTCATGAATGCTTCGCTCGATTGAAAGGCTTGTCAGCCAGAGGGCGCGCAGTAAACCACAAAGTCCGCGCAAACCCAAGGCCACAACTAAAAAAGGTGCAACCGCACAGCATACCGCGGTCAAGCTTACGTCTTGCTGAGCCGGCGTGGCGGCGTGTTCATGGCGCTCGCCGGCGGTCTCTTTTCGCAATCAGCCTGCCGTCGGTCTGAGCCGTTGAGCCGCTGCGCTCCTGGAGCACCAGGACGCGCAGGCAATAAACGGTAATAAATCGGCCCCGGCAAATCGCTGCCGCGCCGTGACGCCTAGCTGCGCGCCAGAATCAGCACGCCGATCAGGATCACGCCGATCCCGATCAGCTTCTGCACCGACATGACTTCGCCGAACAGATACCACGCGGCGAACGCATTGACGACGTAGCCGAGCGACAGCATCGGATAGGCGATCGACACGTCGACCCGCGACAGCCCGACGATCCACACGACGAGGCTGATCACATAGCAGGCCAGCCCGGCGATGATCGGCGGCTGGGTCGCGATCCGGAAACCGATGGGCAGGATGTTCGCACGGGTGAATTCGAAGTGTCCAACGGCATTCGTTCCGGCTTTGAGCAGCAACTGCGCGCAGGCGTTCAACGTCACGCCGGCGAGGATACAGAAGAGGGATATCGGGTTCATCGAACGATCTGTTCCTGAGATGGGGTCACGATTGCGGTTTTTCCAGCATGGGCGCCGTGCCCGAAGCCGGAGGCGGCTTCGCGACCACGACCCGGCGCGAATCTTGGGCGATCACCTGCATCGGCAGTCCGGTTTTCAGCAACTGGTCGTAGGTGGACGGCGGGATCAGCGCGAGCGCGTAGCGGTCGGCCTTCCAGCGCTCGACCCAGGCGTCGACGCTCGGCAGCCACTTCTGCGGTTCGACGGAAATGCCGAACGCCAGTTCGTCGGGGTGCGCGACCATGATCATCGTGTGGTCGACGTAGAACGGCAGCGTGTGGTCGAGCACGCCGACCGAGTAGAACGGCGTGTCCGGCGGCAGCTTCGCGATCTCGGCCTTGATGGCGGGCGCGAGCGGCGCGCCGGAACTCAACCGGCCGAACACTTCGTGACCGGTGCCGGCGATCGTGCCCAGCAGCAGCCACGCCGCGCCGAACGTGGCGAGCGCGCCGAGGCCGCCGGCCCGGCTGCGGCGGTTCAGCCACAACGCCGCCAGCGTCAGCACGAACGCCACGCCGAGCGCCGCCAGCACCCAACTGCGGTATTCGGCATACAGCTCGGCGGGATTGCGCTCGCTGCCGAAACGCGTCATGAACAGCGCGCCGAACGCGACGACGACGAGAAACAGCGCATAGCCGGCCAGATGGCGGCGCAACTGATCGCGCGTGACGAGCGGCAGGTACATGCCGATCACGAGCGCGATGGGCGGGGCGATCGGCAGCGTGTAGGACAGCAGCTTGGAGTGCGACGCACTGAAGAACAGGAAGATGAAGCCGGTCCACACCAGCATCAGCGTGACCGGTGCGAAGCCGTTCGGCTGGCGCGGCAGGCGCAGCGCGTGGCGCAGGCTCTGCACGGTCACCGACAGCCACGGCAGGAAGCCCACCAGCAGCACCGGCACGAAGTAGTAGAACGGTCCCGGCCGGTTCTGCTCAGGCGTCAGATAGCGCTTGAACTGCTGGACGATAAAGAAGAAGTTCAGGAATTCGGGGTTGCGTTGCTGCACCAGCACGAACCACGGCGTGACGATCGCGAAGAACACGATCAGACCGCCGATCAGATGCAGACGCTTCCAGACGGCCCAGTCGCGCGCGATCAGCGTGTAGAGCACCAGCACCGCGCCCGGCAGGATCAGGCCGACGAGGCCCTTGGAGAGCACCGCGAGCGCCATCGCGCCCCAGCACACCCACATCCACGCCCGCACGTTCGCGGTCGGCAGGTTGGGGCGTTGCGCGAGCAGCAGCGCACACAGCGTCAGCTCCATCCAGAACGACAGGCCCATGTCGAGCGTGTTGAAGTGGCCCATCAGGTTCCAGTACGGCGACGTGGCCAGCACGATCGCGGCGAACACGCCGGTGGCCGCGTTGAACACGCGCGCGCCGGTGAAGCCGATCAGCAGCACGCCGGCAAAGCCCGTCAGCGCCGTATAAAGCCGCGCCTGCCATTCGCCGATGCCGAACCAGGCGAACGTCAGCGCGTTCGCCCAGGTTTGCAGCGGCGGTTTCTCGAAGTACTTGTAGCCGTTGTAGCGCGGCGTGATCCAGTCGCCGGTGACGAACATCTCGCGCGCCATTTCGGCGTAGCGGCCTTCGTCGCTCGGCAGCAGATGGCGCCAGCCGAGCGGCACGAACCAGATCGCGGCGAGTGCCAGCACGAGCAGCAGGATCGTCGTGCGGTTGAGCGGTAGCCTCGACGGCATATCGTTCATGGGTTTTTAACCTGTTTGGCGACGCCGCGCGGGGCGGCGAAGCGGTGTTGTCTGGAAATGTTGGGCAACGGCGCCCGGTTCCGATGGCGCGCAGTGTACGTTATCGGCCCCGACGCGGCCAGGTGCGCGGTCTGTCTTGCGGCGCGAACTTGCTGGATTGCGGGTAGGGAAACGTCCGCCGCTTGCTCTACGGCCCGTACGCGAGCCGGATCGACGCCACGCCGCCGCACAAGCGCACCAACCGGACATCAACCGGACGCCAACCCGCTCCCGCGGCTCCCGCTAACCTTCGATTAGCAGCGCGACCGCGACCTTGCGGCCCTCGGCCATCAGAATGTTGTACGTGCGGCAGGCGGCCTTGAAGTCCATGGTTTCGACGCCGATGCGCTTCGCGGTCAGCGCGGCGGTCAGCCGCGGATGCGGAAACCGCAGCCGTTCGCCGCTGCCGAACACCACCACTTCGGGTGCGGCGTCCACCAGCATGGCGAAATGCTCGGCGCTCAACTGATCGAACGAGGAGACGGGCCAAGGGATGACCGGCGCGTTCGGCAGCACGAGAATGCTGCCCGAATGACGCACCAGATTGATTTCGACGTAGTCGGCGCCATAACCGGTGACGGTGTTGAGGGCGCCGCTGGCATCCTGATGTAATTTCAAATTCGTTTTCCGAAGTCGTCGTGGGACATCTTGCGAGCCCGTGACCCGGCCGCACGGGACGCAGGCGGGGCGGGGCGACGCGAGTCGTAGGACACGAGAGGGCCGATCCTTTCCACAGCGCGGCCCACAGCGCTCCAAGGGCCGAAAAGGCTTGCCGTTGCGGTTGGTGCATTGCGGAAGTCGGCCAAAATCCGCTAAATTATAACTTTTTAGCCGCCTTGCGGCGCCCCTCGCCGAACCGCCGCCACAAGCCGCGTTGACGATACGGGGCGCGACCCACCGGCTACCTGCCCCGGTTTTGCCGCTTTCGCGCGCCTTTCGGCTGTGTTTCGACCCACAGCCGGTCAAGGCGGTGAAACCCGCGTCTGGCGGCCGTCGCCGGCCGAATCGCGGCCACCTCGCGACCGGACTGCGACCGAATCGCGACCGAATTCCCCGTATCGGCGAACCGCCCGGCGTTGCGCGCCCGCGCCGGTTCGCCCAAGTCATCAACCAGGATCCGTGCCCGCCGTGAAACCGATACTCAAGTCCAACAAGTTGTTGAATGTCTGCTACGACATTCGCGGGCCCGTCCTCGAACATGCGAAACGGCTCGAAGAAGAAGGTCACCGCATCATCAAGCTGAACATCGGCAATCTCGCGCCGTTCGGCTTCGACGCGCCGGACGAGATCATTCAGGACATGATCCTGAACCTGCCAGGTTCGTCGGGCTATTCCGATTCGAAGGGCGTGTTCGCCGCGCGCAAGGCGATCATGCATTACACGCAGCAAAAGGGCGTGCACGGCGTCGAACTGGACGACATCTACATCGGCAACGGCGCCTCCGAGCTGATCGTGATGGCGCTCCAAGGGCTGCTCAACGACGGTGACGAAGTCCTGCTGCCGGCTCCCGACTACCCGCTGTGGACCGCCGGCGTGAGCCTGTCGGGCGGCACGCCGGTGCATTACATCTGCGACGAGTCGAACCGCTGGATGCCCGACCTCGACGACATCCGCGCGAAAATCACGCCGAACACGCGCGCGCTCGTCGTGATCAACCCGAACAACCCGACCGGCGCGCTGTATTCGGACGAACTGCTGCTCGGCCTGATCGAGATCGCGCGCCAGCACGGCCTCGTGATTTTCGCCGACGAGGTCTACGACAAGATCGTCTACGATGGCAAGCAGCACACGGCGCTCGCATCGCTGTCCGAAGACGTGCTCACCGTCACGTTCAACAGCCTGTCGAAGAGCTACCGCGCCTGCGGCTACCGCGCCGGCTGGATGTTCATCTCGGGCCTCACCGCCGGCGAGAACCGCCGTCACGCGAAAGACTATTTCGAAGGGCTCGGCATTCTGGCCTCCATGCGTCTGTGCCCGAACGTGCCCGGCCAGTACGCGATCCAGACCGCGCTGGGCGGCTATCAGAGCATCAACGACCTGATCCTGCCGGGCGGCCGCCTGTACAAACAGCGCGAACTCGCGTATGACATGCTGACGGCGATCCCCGGCGTGAGCTGCGTGAAGCCCGAAGCGGCGCTGTACATGTTCCCGCGCCTCGACCCGAAGATTTACCCGATCCAGGACGACCAGCAGTTCATCCTCGATCTGCTGCTGGAAGAGCGCGTGCTGCTCGTGCAGGGCACCGGTTTCAACTGGAAGACGCCGGATCACTTCCGCGTCGTGTTCCTGCCGAACCTGGACGACCTCGCGGATTCGATCAACCGGATCGCGCGCTTCCTCGACGGTTACCGCAAACGTCACACCGCCTAGCGCAGAATATGGAGCAGGGCGCGGCCCACCCGCGCCGTGCCACGCGCCTCCCCGATTTCCCTTTTAAACCTCTAATCGAAAACACACGCTGCATGGAACCGATCAAAGTTGGACTGCTGGGCTTCGGCACGGTAGGCAGCGGCACCTTCACGGTACTGCGCCGCAATCAGGAAGAAATCAAACGCCGCGCGGGCCGCGGCATCGAGATCGCGCGCATTGCCGTGCGCAATCCCGCGAAAGCGACAGCGGCGCTCGGCACAGAAGCCGGCACGGTGGCGCTGACCGATGACTTCAACGCGGTGGTCGACGATCCGTCGATCGATATCGTGGCCGAAATGATCGGCGGCACGGGCGTGGCGCGCGATCTGGTGCTGCGCGCGATCAAGAACCGCAAGCACGTGGTCACCGCCAACAAGGCGCTGCTCGCGGTGCACGGCACGGAGATCTTCGAGGCGGCGCGCGCCAACGGCGTGATGGTGTCGTTCGAAGCGGCGGTGGCGGGCGGCATTCCGATCATCAAGGCGCTGCGCGAAGGGCTCACGGCCAATCGCATCCAGTACATCGCGGGCATCATCAACGGCACCACGAACTACATTCTTTCGGAAATGCGCGACCGCGGGCTCGACTTCGCGACCGCGCTGAAGGCCGCCCAGGAGCTGGGTTATGCCGAAGCCGATCCGACCTTCGACGTCGAAGGCGTGGACGCCGCGCACAAGGCGACGATCATGAGCGCGATCGCGTTCGGCGTGCCGGTGCAGTTCGACCGCGCTTACGTGGAAGGCATCAGCAAGCTCGCGGCGATCGACATCAAATACGCCGAGGAACTCGGCTATCGGATCAAGCTGCTCGGTATCGCGCGCCGTACGGACAAGGGTATCGAATTGCGCGTGCATCCCACGCTGATTCCGGAAAAGCGCCTGCTGGCGAACGTGGAAGGCGCGATGAACGCGGTCGTCGTGCATGGCGACGCGGTGGGCACCACGCTGTACTACGGCAAGGGCGCGGGCGCGGAGCCGACGGCGTCGGCAGTCGTCGCCGATCTGGTCGACGTGACGCGTCTGCATACCGCCGACCCGGAGCATCGCGTGCCGCATCTGGCGTTCCAGCCGGACAGCCTGTCGAGCACCCCGATCCTGCCGATCGAAGAAGTGACGAGCGGCTACTATCTGCGCCTGCGAGTGGCGGACGTGACCGGCGTGCTGGCCGATATCACGCGCATTCTGGCGGATACGGGTATCTCGATCGACGCGTTGCTGCAGAAGGAATCGGAGCAGGTCGACGCGAACGGCAAGGGCGAAACCGACATCATCCTGATCACGCACGAAACGGTCGAAAAGCACGTCAACGCCGCGATCAAAACGATCGAGGCGTTGAGCACCGTTGTCTCGCAAGTCACGAAGCTGCGCATGGAAGCGCTGAACTAGGCCGAACTATGAACTATCTTTCCACGCGCGGCGCCGGAGCCGGCGAGCGCCACACCTTCTCCCAGATTCTGCTGGGCGGTCTCGCGAAAGACGGCGGCCTGTATCTGCCGGCCGAATACCCGCGTGTCACCGCCGACGAATTGACGCGCTGGCGCACGCTGCCGTACGCGGACCTCGCGTTCGAGATCCTGTCGAAATTCAGCGACGACATTCCCGCCGAAGACCTGCGCGCGCTGACCCGCAAGACCTACACGGCCGCGACCTACTGCAACGTGCGCGACGACGAAAGCGCCGCGCAGATCACGCCGCTGAAGACGCTCGGCGTCGAGAATGGCGCGCCGCTCGCGTTGCTGGAGCTGTCGAACGGGCCGACGCTCGCGTTCAAGGACATGGCGATGCAGTTGATCGGCAACCTGTTCGAGTACGCGCTGGCCAAACACGGTCAGACGCTGAACATTCTCGGCGCGACCTCGGGCGACACCGGCAGCGCCGCCGAATACGCGATGCGCGGCAAGCACGGCATCAGCGTGTTCATGCTGTCGCCGCACAAGAAGATGAGCGCGTTCCAGACCGCGCAGATGTACAGCCTGCAAGACCCGAACATTTTCAACATCGCGGTGGAAGGCGTGTTCGACGACGCGCAGGACATCGTCAAGGCGGTCTCGAACGATCACGCGTTCAAGGCGAAGCACAAGATCGGCACGGTCAATTCGATCAACTGGGCGCGGGTTGTCGCGCAGGTCGTGTACTACTTCAAGGGCTATTTCGCCGCGACGAAGTCGAACGACGAGCGTGTGTCGTTCACGGTGCCGTCGGGCAATTTCGGCAATGTGTGCGCGGGTCACATCGCGCGCATGATGGGTCTGCCGATCGAGAAGCTGGTGGTCGCCACGAACGAAAACGACGTGCTCGACGAGTTCTTCCGCACCGGCATCTATCGTGTGCGCAAGGCCGCCGAGACGTATCACACGAGCAGCCCGAGCATGGATATTTCGAAGGCCTCGAACTTCGAACGCTTCGTGTTCGATCTGCTGGGCCGCGATCCGGCGCGCGTGCTGCAACTGTTCCGCGACGTCGAAGAGAAGGGCGGCTTCGACCTCGCCGCGAGCGGCGATTTCGCGCGCGTGCAGGAGTTCGGTTTCGTGTCGGGCCGCAGCAGTCACGAGACGCGCCTGGAAACGATCCGCGACGTGTTCGAGCGTTACGACACGATGATCGACACGCATACGGCCGACGGCCTGAAGGTGGCGCGCGAGCATCTGCAGCCGGGTATTCCGATGATCGTGCTGGAGACGGCGCAGCCGATCAAGTTCGGCGAAACGATCCGTGAAGCGCTGCTGCGCGAACCGGAGCGGCCGGCCGCGTTCGAGGGGCTGGAGTCGCTGCCGCAGCGATTCGAAGTGTTGCCGGCCGATGTACAGCGCGTGAAGGAATTTATCGTCGCGAATACGGGCGGTTGAGTTTTTTCGTGGGTGCGTGAGTCAAGTGGCTCACGCACGTTGGCTGGCTGAATAGCTGGCTGGGCGGGCAGGCATGACAACCCGCCAGGAATCATTGCCGCCACCCTCCGCGGCAAGTGCCCCAAACACCATAAATCCCCCCATAACGCGCCGTGGCACATGCCGCAGGCGTCGGCCGCTACAATATTCCTTTAACCCGCGGCTTCGAAACCAGAGATGTCCACACCCACGCCCCGCGCTCCGATGCTCGCTACCGCTGAAGCGTTGGCGACCCTGCTCAGCGCTGCAAGCCCGATCGACGGCGTCGAATCGATTCCCACGCTGGAAGCACTGAATCGGGTTCTGTCAGCCGACGTCACGTCGCCGCTCGACGTCCCGCCGATGCACACCAGTTCCATGGACGGCTACGCGATTCGCGTGGCGGACCTCACGGACCCCGCGGCCGCTGGCAACAAGCGTTTGCCGGTCTCGCAACGCATTCCGGCCGGCCACGCGCCTCAACCATTGAAGCCCGGCACCGCAGCGCGAATCTTCACGGGCGCAACGGTGCCGCCCGGCGCGGACGCCATCGTGATGCAGGAGCAAACCGAAGTCACCGGCGACGAAGTCACGATCCTGCACAGCCCGCAACCGGGCGAGTGGATCACGGCGCAAGGCGCGGACATTCGCAGCGGCTCGGTGATCCTGCCGGCCGGTACGCGATTGACGCCGCAAGCGTTGGGACTGGCCGCCTCGGTCGGTTGCGCGACGCTGACGGTGCGGCGGCGCGTCAAGGTCGCGGTTTTCTTCACCGGCGACGAACTGACCATGCCGGGCGAGCCGCTCAAGCCCGGCGCGATCTACAACTCCAACCGCTTCACGCTGCACGGTCTGCTGGACAAGCTCGGCTGCGACGTGACCGACTACGGCATCGTCGCCGATAAGCTGGACGCGACCCGCGCCACGCTGCGCGAGGCCGCCGTGGCGCATGACCTGATCCTGACGTGCGGCGGGGTGTCGGTGGGCGAGGAGGATCACGTGAAGCCGGCGGTCGAGGCCGAAGGCCGTCTGTCGATGTGGCAGATCGCGATGAAACCCGGCAAGCCGCTGGCGTTTGGTGCGGTGCGGCGCGGTGCGGCGCTCGGTGCGGCGCTTGAAGGGGCATCCGCATCGGAAACGTTCTTCATCGGCCTGCCGGGCAACCCTGTTTCCAGCTTCGCTACGTTCCTGCTGTTCGTGCGCCCGTTCATCCTGAGCCTCGCCGGCGTGCAGACGGTTGTGCCGCGCACGCTGTCGTTGCGCGCGGACTTCACGCAGAGCAAAGCCGATCGCCGCAACGAATTCCTGCGCGCGCGCATCAACCCGGCCGGTGGCCTCGATCTGTTTCCGAATCAGAGTTCGGCGGTGCTGACATCGACGGTGTGGGGCGACGGGCTGATCGACAATCCGCCGAACCACGCGATCAGCGCCGGCGAGACCGTGCGCTTCATTCCCTTTTCCGAATTGCTGAACTGAGGCCGGCACGCGCCGGCGGCATCCCGATGAAGATTCAATTGCGATATTTTGCGAGCGTGCGTGAAGCGCTCGATCTGGCCGATGAAACGGTCGACCTGCCGGACGGCATCGCCACCGTCGGCGACGTGCGCGCGTGGCTGCGCGTGCGTGGCGGCGCCTGGGCCGACACGCTGGCCGAAGGCCGCGCGCTGCGCATGGCCTGCAATCACGTGATGACCGACGCCGGTACGCGCGTTACGGAAGGCTGCGAGGTCGCGTTCTTTCCACCGGTCACGGGCGGCTGATCGCTCGCCGCCTCACCCAACCATCAGGAGCCCCAGATGCCGGTTCGCGTCCAGACCGAAGACTTCGACCTCACCGCCGAGGTCGCCGCGTTGCGCGCGCGTAATCCGAAGATCGGCGCGGTGGCCTGTTTCGTCGGCACCGTGCGCGATCTGAACGAAGGCAGCGCGGTCGAGACGATGGAACTCGAACACTATCCGGGCATGACGGAGAAATCGCTGGAAGCGATCGTCGTCAGCGCGCGTGAGCGGTGGCCGGGGATCGAGGTGCTGATCGTGCACCGGGTCGGCAAGCTTTATCCGCTCGATCAGATCGTGCTGGTGGCGACGACCGCGGCGCATCGCGGGGACGCTTTCGCGTCGTGTGAATTCGTGATGGATTATCTGAAGAGCGAGGCGCCGTTCTGGAAGAAGGAGAAGACGGAGGCCGGCGAGCGCTGGGTCGACGCCCGCGTCACCGACGACGCCGCGCTGGCGCGCTGGGGCATCGAGTCAGGGAACCGGGCGGAGAAGTAAATGTGCTGGTTCGGAGCCGCCTACGTCTCGGCGGATAGAGCCCGCTCAGGAGCGGCTTACCTTCGTGGGTCGGTCGCAGCGACGACTGCTTGCAGGAACCGGTTACGGCCGCTATCAAGCCTTTAAACGGCCTTTGGCCTGGCGAGCCGGAGAGAATCACTCATCCATTGCCCGGCCGATAATCCGCGTCGGAAAGGGTTCACCCGGCCGTCGCGCCGCCTCATGGGCATCCTCTTCATCCCGCGCACGCTTTGGCGCGACGCGCTCCAGCAGCGCCTGCTGTTCCGCTGGAATCCTGTAATCCCAGCCGAAGCGGCTCAACTGCAAACTCTGCGCGATGCGTAGCGCCGGCTCCATGAAACGGATCGCGGCGACCGGCTCGTAGCGCGACTCCACCGTATCCAGAAACAGATACAGCCAGCGGCTGAAGTGCTGCGGCTCGACGCCTTCGAGCGGCTGATGCGCCTGTTGCACGTTGCCGCGATACTGTTTCGCGCCGAGCACGAGGCTGCCCCAGAACAGACACATCTTCGGCAGATGCTCGTCCCAGCGGCCCGCCAGGCTGGCATCGAAAACCGGACCGAGCAGCGCGTCCGCACGCACGCGGTCGTAAAAGGCATAGACGAGTTCGCGGACGTTCGCCTCGGTGGGTTCGGCGGCGCGCTCGACGGCGGGTGCGGCGGGGAAAGACGGGTTCATGCGGATTCCAGAAAATGCGGCTGGCTGAATTGGCCAATAATTGGCCACTGAATGTGGCAATGACCGTAGCCAATGAGTAGGCCCAATGACGGCAATCGACGACGTCCATCTCCACACCGCGCCACAGACCGTCAGGAATGGCCTCAAAGAGGGGCAAACTCAAAGAAGTAAGCCGCGAAACCCGTCCTTTTCGTATGAATGAACTACGCGGGAAACGTTACCATTACTGCCGAAAGATAAACTCCGTCTGTCAGCGCAAAACAATAAAACATGCGTTGCGTTCGCATCTTAGGGCGAACAGGCGGTCCTGGGCAACCCTTGCGTCGGCGCGGTTTTCCTCCGGATCGCGGCTTGCGCTCATCGTGATACCTGCACTTATGAGACTGACCGACTACACGGATTATTCGCTGCGCGTTCTGCTGTATCTCGCTGTCCGTGGCGAGGGATTATCGACGATTCAGGACATCTCGGATGCATACGGAATATCCAAGAACCATTTAATGAAAGTGGTTCAGCAACTCGGCGAACTCGGCTGGGTCGAGACCGTACGCGGGCGCAACGGCGGCCTGCGGCTGGCCGATAAAACCAACGCGTTGACCGTCGGCGAAATTGTGCGTGCCACGGAAAGTGACTTCGCGCTGGTCGGCTGTTTTCCCGACCAGCAGGGCGCGCGCCGCTCGTGCGTCATTACGCCGCAATGTCGTTTGCGTGGCGCGCTCGAAGCGGCGCGTAATGCTTTCCTTGCCGAGCTCGACCGGCATACCATCGGTGAGGTCGCGCAACCGCATGGGCCGCTGGCGGCGCTGCTCGGTTTGAGCAGCATCATCCCGATCATGCCGCTCGCGCCGGTTGGACCGGCCGGCAGCAACCCCGCGCCGGTGTCCTGAGGACGGCCAGGCAGTTCGTTCGCGTCAAATGTTAAATAGTTGCCGCGAAGGGCAAAAAAGCGCTTGAAACCTGGGAAAAACGCCTCATTTTGGTGGTAATCGAAATTGGAGGTCTCCTGATGAGAATCGACAAACTCACCACTAAATTCCAGGAAGCACTGTCAGACGCGCAGAGTCTCGCGGTCGGTCATGACAATCAATACATCGAACCGGTTCATGTCCTGTCGGCGCTCGTCGCGCAGCAGGATGGTTCGGCGCGCTCGCTGCTGTCGCGGGCCGGCGTGCATGTGCAGGCGTTGCAAACGGCGCTCAACGACGCGATGACACGCTTGCCGCAGGTGCAGGGCACCGACGGCAACGTGCAGATCGGCCGCGAGCTGACGGGTCTGCTGAATCAGGCGGACAAGGAAGCGCAGAAGCTCAACGACACCTTCATCGCGAGCGAGATGTTCCTGCTCGCGGTGGCGGACGACAAAGGCGAAGCCGGCCGTCTCGCGCGTCAGCACGGCCTGTCGCGCAAGTCGCTCGAAAGCGCGATCGCGGCGGTGCGCGGCGGCTCGCAGGTGCATAGCCAGGACGCCGAAAGCCAGCGCGAAGCGCTGAAGAAATACACCGTCGACCTGACCGAGCGCGCGCGCGCCGGCAAGCTCGATCCGGTGATTGGCCGCGACGACGAAATCCGCCGCTCGATCCAGATCCTGCAACGCCGCACCAAGAACAACCCGGTGCTGATCGGCGAGCCGGGCGTGGGTAAAACCGCGATCGTCGAAGGTCTCGCGCAGCGCATCGTCAACGGCGAAGTGCCGGAAACGCTCAAGGGCAAGCGCGTGCTGTCGCTCGATATGGCGGCGTTGCTGGCCGGCGCCAAGTATCGCGGCGAGTTCGAAGAGCGCCTGAAGGCCGTGCTGAGCGACATCGCGAAAGACGAAGGGCAGACCATCGTCTTCATCGACGAAATTCACACCATGGTCGGCGCGGGCAAGGCCGAAGGCGCGATGGACGCGGGCAACATGCTCAAGCCGGCGCTCTCGCGCGGCGAGCTGCATTGCGTCGGCGCCACCACGCTCGATGAATACCGCAAGTACATTGAAAAGGACGCCGCGCTCGAACGCCGCTTCCAGAAGGTGCTGGTCGACGAGCCGTCGGTGGAAGCCACCATCGCGATTCTGCGCGGCTTGCAGGAAAAGTATGAGCTGCATCATGGCGTCGATATCACCGACCCGGCTATCGTCGCGGCGGCAGAGCTGTCGCATCGCTACATCACGGATCGTTTCCTGCCGGACAAGGCCATCGACCTGATCGACGAAGCCGCGTCGAAGATCAAGATGGAAATCGATTCGAAGCCGGAAGAAATGGACCGGCTCGACCGTCGCCTGATCCAGTTGAAGATCGAACGCGAAGCCGTCAAGAAGGAAAAGGACGAAGCATCGCAAAAGCGTCTGCAGTTGATCGAAGAAGAAATCGAAAAGCTGAACCGCGACTATTCCGACCTCGACGAAATCTGGACGGCGGAAAAAGCCGCGGTGCAGGGCAGCGCGCAGTTGAAGGAAGAAATCGAGAAAACCCGCGCGGAAATCGTCCGCCTGCAGCGTGAAGGCAAGCTGGAGAAGGTCGCCGAGTTGCAGTACGGCAAGCTGCCGGGGCTCGAGGCGCAACTGAAGGAAGTGACCCAGGCCGAAGCGAACGAGCAGAGCAATCCGACGCGTCGGCGGTTGTTGCGCACGCAGGTCGGCGCGGAAGAAATCGCGGATGTCGTGTCGCGTTCCACTGGCATTCCGGTCTCGCGCATGATGCAGGGCGAGCGCGAAAAGCTGCTGCAGATCGAAGAAAAACTGCACGACCGCGTGGTCGGTCAGGACGAGGCGATCACCGCGGTGGCCGATGCGATCCGCCGTTCGCGCGCGGGTCTGTCGGATCCGAACCGGCCGTACGGCTCGTTCCTGTTCCTCGGTCCGACCGGTGTGGGCAAGACCGAGTTGTGCAAGGCGCTGGCGTCGTTCCTGTTCGATTCGGAAGATCACCTGATCCGGATCGACATGAGCGAATTCATGGAGAAGCATAGCGTCGCGCGTTTGATCGGCGCGCCGCCGGGCTACGTCGGTTACGAAGAAGGCGGTTATCTGACCGAAGCCGTGCGTCGCAAGCCGTACAGCGTGATCCTGCTCGACGAAGTCGAGAAGGCGCATCCGGACGTGTTCAACGTGCTGCTGCAAGTGCTCGACGACGGCCGCATGACCGACGGCCAGGGCCGCACCGTCGACTTCAAGAACACGGTGATCGTGATGACCTCGAATCTCGGTTCGCAGGTGATTCAGGCAATGGTCGGCGAGCCGCAGGAAGCGGTGAAGGACGCGGTCTGGGAAGAGGTGAAGCTGCACTTCCGGCCCGAGTTCCTGAACCGGATCGACGACGTTGTGGTGTTCCATGCGCTCGACCGCTCGAATATCCAGTCGATCGCGCGGATCCAGTTGCAGCGTCTGCACGAGCGGCTGGCCAAGCTCGATATGCAACTGGTGGTGTCGGACGAAGCGCTCGAGCACGTCGGCAAGGTCGGCTACGATCCGCTGTTCGGTGCGCGGCCGTTGAAGCGCGCGATCCAGCAGGAGATTGAGAACCCGGTCGCCAAGCTGATTCTGGCCGGCAAGTTCGGTCCGAAAGACGTGATTCCGGTCGAGGTGGATGACGGCAAGCTGGTGTTCGAACGCGTCGTGCATTGAGCGCAATGCGCTCGCGTCGGGCGCGGCTCGATGAATAGAAAAGCGGCAACGAAGTGATCTTCGTTGCCGCTTTTTTTTCGCCTGATTTCTTTACCCGATCAACGGGTAGCTGCAGCTACGCGCGAGCGTCGTGGCTTCAGGCGCTGCCCTTGTTGAACAACGCCGACAGGCCACCCAGCGCGCCGAGCACGGTCGTCGAATTGAGCTTGCCTTCGGCGGGCACTTCGCCTTCCGGCGTGGCGGCATTGACGACGTGCGGCAGAATCTGCGACAGCAGGCCCGTGACCTGGTCCGGCTGCACGCCGGCCTTGGCCGCGAGGTTCGTGACGGCGTCCGAACCGAGCACGCTGTGCAGCGCGTCGGCCGAGATCGGCTGGTTGTCGCCGTTGCTGACCCACGACGTCACGACGTCGCCGAGGCCCTTTTCCTTGAAACGGTCGATCAGGCCATTCAGCCCGCCGGGCTGGTTGTTGACGAATTCGAGGGCGGCTGAAACCAGGGCTTGCTGGCCGCCGCCTTCAGGCGATTTGCCAATCAGGGAACCGATAGTGTCGAGTAGGCTCATGACGGTCTCTCTTGAATGCCGACGCGTGTCTGACGAGTCGGCGGGTGAAAACGCCGCGCGGTTGCGCGGCGCCGTGTGAAGCAGGCCTGGCGACGGTTAAACGATGCTGCCGGGTTTAGCGCGGCGCGGTGATGCTGGGATCACACACGTCTTGCTTCACCCATCGCACGGAACGCGCGCTGCCTGCGCTTGCCCCCCGGGTTATGCGCCGCCTGAACCTGCCGCGGCCGATGCTGCCTTGCTCTTCTTTGCCTTCTTTTTCGATGCCTTGGTGCTGGATGCGTCGGCCGGCGCGCTGGCTGTCGCGGAAGCCGCCGCCGCAGCGGAGGCCGCCGCCTTGCTCTTCTTCTTCGACGGCTTCGCGCTCGACGCATCCATCGGCGCAGTTGCCGTGGTCGCGGCGGTCGTAGTCGCTGCTGTCGTTGCTGCCGGCGTTGCTTTGCTGCTCGCGCTGCTGCCCGACTTCGTCGCGGCCTTGGCGCCGGTCGGCGGGGTGGCTGAACCGTTAATGGTCAGCCCGGCTGCTTCGAGGTTCGTGACCGACTTCGTGCCGATGCCTTTGACGCGTGCGGCGAGATCATCGGCATTCTTGAACGGGCCATTTTTGGTGCGTTCGTCGATGATCGCTTTGGCATGCACCGGGCCGATACCCTTGACCGATTCGAGCGCCGCCTGATCGGCGGAATTCACTTCCACGGCAGCGGCAAATCCGGCCGACAGCGATAAAGCCAAAGCAACGCAAAGCATTAAAAGCTTCTTCAGCATGGCAAGCACTCCATTGAGGGCAAAAAAGTTAGCCGCGAAAGACAACTCAAGACAACTCAGAACGATTCAGGACGAGTCGGAACAACCCGGAGCGGCTCGGGACGACACACCTGTCAACCGCGCGCTGCGCTTAAGCATAGAACAAATCGCGCGCCCTTATTGGCGAACGCGGACGATTTATACCGATCGATTTGTGACAAGTAAATCTGTGTGGACAAGATTTAAAGCTTTTGCCTGTTGAACAGGCATTGATGAGTTTATCGATCAATTGCCGCACGCCATAAAAGATAACAATACAGACAAATGACAGCATCGCGCGCTTGACTTAGAGTGCACTCGAAGTCCTAACCTGAGTTCCGTCATGTCGACTATCTCCAAAGCACTCACCATCGGGCAGGTCGCGCAAACGCTCGGCGTGTCCGCGCACACGCTGCGCTATTACGAACAGGCTGGCCTGATTCGGGCGGTCGGGCGGACGGAGGCGGGTCATCGCCTGTATTCGGCGGCCGATCTCGACTGGCTGCGCTTCGTGATGCGTCTGAAGGCGACCGGCATGCCGATCGCCGGGATGCAGGCGTTTGCGGCGCTACGCGCCGACGGTCAGCCGACCATGGGGGCGCGGCGCGATTTGCTGGTGGCGCATCGGGATGCGGTTTTGGCGCGGATCGCCGAGTTGCAGCTCAATCTCGGCGCGATCGTCGACAAGATCGCTTATTACGAAGCGGCCGCGCAAGCACCAATTGCGGATGGTTCGACACGACACACCGACGAACCCCAGGCGCTTTCACATTCGGAAAAGGACTCACCATGAACCACGCACACAACGATCGCTATACCCGAGGCTGGGACAAACTGAAGGAAATCGACGGCTCGGCCGGCGAACAGGTTATCGCCGCGCTCGCGCCGATTGCGCCGGATTTCGGCCGGCTGCTGATCGAGTTCGGTTTCGGCGATATTTATAGCCGGCCGCAGCTCGATCTGCGGGCGCGTGAGATCGCGACGATTGCGTCATTGGCGACGCTCGGTTGCGCGCAGCCGCAGTTGAAGGTGCATATCGAGGCGGCGTTGAACGTCGGCTGCACGCGCGAGGAGATCGTCGAGGTGTTTATGCAGATGGCGCTTTATGCGGGCTTTCCGGCCGCGCTGAATGCGTTGTTCGCAGCGCGTGAAATTTTCGAGCGGCATGATCGGGAGGCTGAGGCGGCGCAGGCAATGTTGACGCCTGAAGCGGCGCACGCCGGCTGACATTTTCCTGTGTCGGCGGGGTAGGGGATCACAAGCGGCTGCTTCGCGCGGCCGCTTTTTTATGGATGCGAACGCAACTAACTGTCGGGTAGAACAGGCCACTTTGAGACATGGCGCGTCGGTGGATGAGTTCGAGTCGGTGGCGGGCTACCCAAGACCAGCTTCGACGCTTCCTATCAAACCGCCGAATCGACCGGCAGCCCCGCACCCTCGCGCAAATACCGCTTGCTTACCGTCCGCCAGTACATCAGCAAACCGATACCGGCGATCGCCAGGCTCAACGTATTCGCGACCCAGAAACCCCGTGCGCCGGTCAGCCACTCCGGCGTCACGCCGGTCACATTGAAGCCGAGCATGTAGCCGCCGCCCAGTCCCACGCCCCACAACGCAACCGCGTAGATCACGGTCGGCACGACCGCCACCTTATACGCGCGCAGCACGAAGGCGGTCGTGATCTGCAGCGCGTCGAACAGGTGATAGCACACGACGATCAACACCAGCGGCAGCGCCGCCGCCGCGACCTGCGCATTGGTCGTATAGCCTTCGATCACATACGGCCGCAGCACCAGCATGATCGCGCCGTAGCAGCAGGCGATCGCCATCGCCATCACGATGCCGTGGCGCGACAGCGTACGCGCCGCTTCCGGGCGATGCGCGCCGAGCGCCTGCGCGACCAGCGTCGACGATGCAATGCCGATCGACAGCGGCGTCATATACAGCACCGCGCCGATGTTGCCGGCGATCTGATGGCCGGCGAGCGTCGTCGTGCCGAAGCGCGCGATGAACAGCGCCATGAACGTGTACGACGTGACTTCGATCAGGTACGACAGGCCCATCGGAATGCCCAGCCGCAACTGCGCCGCCTGACGACGCCAGACCGGCCAGCAGAAGTGCGCGAAGATCTCGAACGGCTTGAACAGATCGACGCGCGTCAGCAGCACCATGCCGAGCGTCGCGAGTCCCCAGTTGATGAGGGTGCTGGCGAGCGCGCAACCCGGCCCGCCGAGCGCCGGCAAACCGAACCCGCCGAAGATGAACCAGGTGTTGAGCGGAATCTTGAGCAGCAGCGCGCCGATCTGCAGGATCATCACCAGCCGCGGCTTGCCGACCGCATTGGTGATCGAGCTATAGACGCGAAACGTGAGGCCGGCCGGCAGGCCGAACGCCAGAATCCGCAGATACGCGACCGTGCGCTCGTGCAGCGCCTCGGGCACGCGCGCCACATGCAGCACGGGCCCCGGAAAATACAGAATCAGGAAGCCGATCACGGTGAGCGCCAGCGCGAGCCACAGCGCCTGACGGACTTCTTCGCCGATCTCGGCGTAGCGGCGCGCGCCGTAGAGTTGCGCGGTGATCGGCTGCAACGCGGTCAGAATGCCGGTCAGGCCGATGTAGACGGAAATATAGATCGACGAGCCGAGCCCCAGCGCGGCCAGATCGACGGCCGAATAGCGGCCGACCATCGCCGTATCGATCACGCCGAACGCGATGATCGCCAGTTGGCCGATCAGCACGGGCCAGGCGAGCGCGGCGATTTTCCGTACGTCGGCGAGCATGGTCAGTCGGGCTTCTTGTGCCAGCTGCGGCGTTTGACGACCGGCGGCTTGGGCCGGTCGATCCGCACGTACAGGCGGAAACGTTCGTCGCGGTCGGCCACGCGGCGGCCTTCCCACACGAGCTTCCAGATGTAGTCGGGCATCGAGCTCGGGTCGCCGTATTCCTGAGTGTCCTGGCGCAGGATCACGTCGCAGTCCTGGTCGAACGCGAAGTGCATGTCGCCGAAATAGGCGAACGTCGCGATCTGCGCATTGCCCAGACGCACCGGCGAAATGCAGGTGTAGTCCTCCGGCAGATGGCTCGCGATCTGTTGGGCAACGTCTTTATAGGTCCGGCTGTAGTTGACGACCGGCAGCGCCAGCGTCATCAGCAGAACCCACATCAGCGTGGTGCCGGCGCTCGAGAGCACGACGCTGCGCCACAGCACCTTCGGATGACGCGCGAGGCGCCAGCGCACCAGCAGGAACCAGCAGACCGTCACCGCGACCGCACAGACGAACGACAGAATCTTGAACTGCGGCGCGAAGCCCGGCGCGAGACGCGCGAGGTTGCGCGCGAGCGGATGCGGGAAACCGGTCAGCCCGGCCACGTACACCAGCCAGACGAAACTGCCGAGTATCGTGAAGCTCAGGAGCGCGAACCAGTCGATCGCGTTGATCGCGCCGCGCTTGAGCGTGGGCAGCGCGAACGCGGCCAGCACCGCGAGCGGCGGCAACAGCAGCATGTAAAGCCGGTTCGACTGATGGCTTTGCAGGACCACCAGCACCAGCAGCGGTCCGATCACCGACAGCGGAATCGCCACGTGCGGCGCGCGCCGCAGCCCCGACCAGCTGAACCACGCCCACAAGGCGAGCGGCCAGGCGGGCCACGTGAAGAGCGGCAGGTTTTTCAGCGCGTATGCGGCGACCGAGCCGGGCGGGCCGGCGAACGAACTCAAGCTGACGTGAACCCACTGATTCAGATACCAGACGGCGTCGTCGGGATAGGCGGTGAGCGCGGCGATCGGCCAGGCGAGCGCCAGCACGAGCGCGACCGGCAAGCCGGCCAGCGGCAGCCAGCGCGAACGCGCCTCGCGCACGATCAGCGGCATGGCCAGCGTGCCGAGCAGCAGCGCGCCGACCAGCACGGGGCTGCTCGCCAGCGTGACGAGGCCGAGCGCGACGCCCCACACCAGCGAGCCTTGAATGGGTTTGTCGATGGTGCGCACAAGTCCATACACCATCATCGCAATGCCGACGAACTGCGCCAGTTGCGGCGTGGTCTCGTGGCCGCGTTCGGCCAGTCCGAAGCAGGCGAGCAGGATCAGCAGCGCGCCGTCGGCGAGCGTGCGGCCGTAGTCGCGCGGTTCCGGCTCGCCGCCGAATGCGTATTTGAACGGTTGGACCTCGGCGCGCCGGCCGAGCAGGTAGGCGGCGTACCAGACGAACGCGCAGGCCGCGCAGAACAGCAGGCCCGTGAAAACGCGCGACGCGTTGCTCGCGTCGACCCACGGCGCAAGCGCGCGGATCGCGCTGGCGCCGAGCCAGTAGCCGAGCGGGCCGTCTTCGGTGATGTATTTGCCGACCAGGTTCGGCAGCAGCCAGTCGTGGGCGCCGCCGTTCGCCATGGTCCACATGACGCCGAAGCCTGCTGCGTCCTCGTTCTTCCACGGATCACGGCCGAATAGCCCGAACGACGCGTAGACGATACAGATAGTCAGCAGCAGCCAGCGCGGCAGGGCACTCGTCGCGGAGGCAGTGAGGCGAACGACAGGTCTCATGCGGTGTGTAGGTATTGGATGAGCTAACTTAAGCGGTGCAGCCTGGGACCGGACCGGTGGTCCGGCTGGAATGGCTAATCTGGAGCATCCGGCATTGTAGTCGTGCCGTGGGATGCGCGTCACGGCCGGTAACGGCGCGCAACGTGGTTGGGGGAGGCGGTAACACAGGGCGTGGCGTGCTGCGTCGGAGCGTGGTTTTGCGTCAGGGTCTTGCCGGCCTCTGAGGGGCGGGCGGTCTGACGCGGCCGGCTGGAAAGACGTACGAGGGCAGCGGGCAACGCGGCGGGTAGGGCGCGCGTGGCGTCGCAGTCCGTATGGAACCGGTCTCGCGACATGCAATCAGTTCGCCGTCGAAGCGCGCTCCAGCCAACGTCAGCGCACCCGAAGCGCACCCCGAGCGCCAGCTTCAGCGACAAAAAAGGGCAGCTCGCGCTGCCCTCTTTTCTGCTTCGCTGCCGGCCGAAACCGGCGACGAGGCGGGTATTACTTTGCTGCTGCCTTGCCGGTAGCGCGCGTGCCGAACTTCTTGTTGAACTTCTCGACGCGGCCTGCCGTGTCCATGATCTTTTGTTGACCGGTGTAGAACGGATGCGATTCCGACGACACTTCGATCTTGGCCAGCGGGTAGGTCTTGCCCTCGAATTCGCCGGTCTCACGCGTGATGATGGTGGAGCGCGTCACGAACTTGAAGTCGATCGACATGTCGATGAACAGAACTTCGCGGTAATTCGGGTGAATGCCTTCTTTCATGGTCTTTCCTTTAATCTGGCGGTAGCCAACCCGCGTGCGACCGCTGTTAAATGCGAACCGCATCTAGGCGCGAGCCACTTGCCTATGGTCGAAAAACGGCGATTATGCCAGAAAATCGGTCGCTTGACGACTTTTGTGCCAGCTTTTTGCGAGCACCTGGCGTGGTTCCGGCCGTTATCCGGGAGATCTGCGCGCTGAACACGCCTGAGCGGCTGAAACGCTGGCCTGGCGGGCGCTGCGGACTTGTTTTGAATTGCGCGCCGTGACCGGATTGCAACGTTACGCCGGTCAATCCGCGGTAAACGTCAGTCCGACTCGCGCCGGATCCTGCCGGTAAAAGCGCGCCAGCAACCGGTACAACTCCGGGTAGGCCGCCTCGAACGCCTGCGGCTGCACGAATAGCGCCTCGCTGCAAACGGCAAAAAATTCCGACGGATGGTCCGCCGCATACGGATCGATCAGCGACTCGCGCTCGAAGCGCGCCCAGCGCCGCTCCGGTACCGCATCGGCTTTCGCGCAGAACTGGTCGTAGGCGTGATCGAACACGTCCGCCCACGCCTGCGCGTCGAGCGGCGCGTGCCAGCGGCGCATCAGCGGCGGATGGCCGTCCGCCTCGCCGTTCAGCATGTCGATCTTGTGGGCGAATTCGTGAATCACCACGTTGTAGGCGTCCGTGCCGTCCGTCATCTGCGCGTCTTCCCACGACAACACCACGGGGCCGCCTTCCCACGCCTCGCCGCTCGCGTCCTGCTCGACTTCGTGGACCACGCCGTCTTCGTCCTCGACCGTCTTGCGGATCACGAACTCGCCCGGATAGACGATCACGCCGACCCAGCCGCGATACAGGTCGAGGCTCAGATTCAGCACCGGCAGGCAAGCCTGGGCGGCAATCGCCACGGTCATCGAGTCAGTGAGTTCGAGCTCGTGCGCGGTCGAAAACTCCTTCTGCGCGATGAACAGGCTGGTCAGTTCGCGCAGCCGCGCCAGGTCCGGCGCTTCGAGATGCGCGAGGAACGGCAGACCGTCGAGCGTGGCTTGCCATAATGCGTCATCGATCGCGTAGTCGCGCAGCGCGCGGTCGCGGCGGCGCGTGCCCAGCCATTGGGTGAGTTTCGTGAGCATGACCTGATGCAACCTTTAGTCGATCTGTTTTTGCCACGCGGCAAAGATGCCGCCGCATATCGCAATGCCGACGAGGAAGGTGAAGCCGTCCAGCGAGGCCAGAAAGCTGGCCTGGGTCGCGACTGTCCGGCTGATTTCCACGATTGCCAGCGAATGCGCCTCGGACGGCGAGCGGCCGCCGGCGGTGAACCCTTGAGTCAAGGCGGCAAGCGAGTTCTGGAATAACGGATTGTACGGATTCACGAACTCCGCGAGGCGAGTTTGATGCAGCGCCTGGCGATGCTGTTCGACGATGATGACCGAAGCCGTCGCGAACGAGATAGTCAGTTGCCGCACGATATTTTTCAACCGGTAGCCGTGCGTGAATTCTTCGATCGCGAAGATTCTGAAGGTCAGATTGGCGACCGGCAGCACGATGAACAGCAACAGCAGGCCGCGCAACAGCAATGGCACGATCAGCGCCGCCTCGCCGACGCCGGGCGACATGCGGGTCATCCACGCCGCCGCGAACGCGGCCACCGCGAAGCCCGGCACGATGACCCACTTCTTGCGCGGCAGCAGCTTTGCATAGCGCAGATAAACGAACAGCGCGCTGGCCGATATCAGCGATGTGACGCCAACCAGTCGTCCGGTGTTTTCGACGGGATAACCGAGGCCGCTCTCGAGAAAGCGCGAGATCAGATAGCTGAACACGGTCGAGATGTAGTAATAGAACATGTACAGCACGAGTCCGACCTGAAAGACCTTCTCGCGCAGCGCATGCAGACGCATCAGCGGCGACGGATGATGCCATTGCTGATACGCGAACCAGCCGAGCGCGGTAATGCCGGCGACCGTCAGCAGAATCAGGCCGGGTGACGCGCTGAACAACTGGAAGCGCACCTGCTGCATGACGATTTGCAGCGCGCCCTGGGCGAACGCGAAGATCAGGTATGGCCAGAAATGCGCCGCGCCGCGCTCTTCGGGCAGGCGGTTGCCGGCGTTGGGCAGCGCAAGCAACGCGAGTATGGCGAACAGAATGCCGACCGGCGCGGTGCATAGAAAGAGCGCGCGCCAGTCGAAATGCGCAACCAGTTGACCGCCGATCAGCGGCGCGAGCGCGCTGCTCAATACGATCAGCACGAGAAATGCGCGAGTGGCGGCGGGCCGCTGCTGCGGCGTGAAGCTCATCTGGATCAGAATGCGGCAGGTGCCCATCATCGGGCCGATAAAGTAGCCTTGAACGCCGCGCGCGAACGCGAGTTCGATCGACGATTCGCACAGCGCCGCAGCTACCGCGCCGGCCGCATAGAGCAGCATGCAGCCGGCGACATAACGCCGGTAGCCGACGCGCTCGACCCACCATTGCTGCTGCAGGATGCCGAGCACGGCGGCGACCGCATAGGCGCTCGAGGCCCACACGAGTTCGTCGGGCGAGGCGTTGATGCCGCCGGCGATATAGCTCGTGAAAAACGAAAAGATCGAGTTGTCGAAGTAGTCGAGGCCGGTGACGACGGCCAGCACCCAGGGGAAAAAATCGCCGCGCAGTTTGTCGACGCTGAATAGCGGCGCGCGGGGGGAGGCCGCGGTCATTTCGATTTGGCGCGCGCGTTGCGCCGTTGCGCCAGCAACGCCTCCGCGTTTTCACCCGCGAGGCGCCGCTTCAGATAATCGACGTCGGGGCTCAGTTCGGCGCGCAGCTTTTGCGCTTCCTTGAGTTCCCGGCGCATCGATTCGATACGGGCGTCGAGCGCTTCGACCTGTTGCGCGATGGCGTCGTGAATCTGCTGCAGCGATTCGGTCGAATAGCGCAGGCCGCCGTCGACGGGTTCCAGCGGCCGCTTGAGCATTTCGGTCACGCTATGCAGCGAAAAACCCAGCGAGCGCAACCGCAGAATGCGCCCGAAACGTTTCAGATCTTCCTCGTCGTAAAGCCGGTAGCGACCCTCGCTGCGCGTGGGCGAAACGAGGCCGCGTTCCTCGTAGTACTTCAGGGTGCGCGGTGTGACGCCGAGCCGTTCGGCGGCGTCGCGCACCGTGAGCAGAGTGGGGGAATCCGTTGGCATAAGTGGTGGTGCCGCTATCGCAGGAAACCATCGCATTGTACTTCAACGTGTACGTTCACGTACATGTTGGGTTGTCGACCCGCATTCGGCGAACAGAATCTCTGAGTCGAAAATCCCGCCATCCCGCCGCACGGACGAAAAAAAGCCGCTCGTTTGCGGCGAGCGGCTTTCTTTTACGTGTGACGGGCTTGCGAAGCCGGTGCAGTCAGGTCGGCGTGAAGCCTTACTTAGCTGCCGCCGCCGCGACGCATCATGTCGAAGAATTCGGAGTTGCTCTTCGTCTGGCGAATCTTGTCGAGCAGGAATTCCATCGACTCGACTTCGTCCATGTCGTGAATGAACTTGCGCAGCACCCAGATCTTTTGCAGCACTTCGGGCTTGATCAGCAGCTCTTCGCGGCGCGTGCCGGACTTGTTCAGGTTGATCGACGGGTAGACGCGCTTTTCAGCGAGACGGCGTTCCAGGTGCACTTCCATGTTGCCGGTGCCCTTGAACTCTTCGTAGATCACGTCGTCCATGCGGCTGCCGGTTTCGATCAGTGCCGTACCGATGATGGTCAGCGAACCGCCTTCCTCGATATTGCGCGCGGCGCCGAAGAAGCGCTTCGGACGTTGCAGCGCGTTGGCGTCGACACCACCGGTCAGCACCTTGCCGGAAGCCGGCACGACCGTGTTGTAGGCGCGCGCGAGACGTGTAATCGAGTCGAGCAGAATCACCACGTCGTTCTTCATTTCGACGAGGCGCTTGGCTTTTTCGATCACCATTTCGGCGACTTGCACGTGACGCGCGGCGGGTTCGTCGAACGTGGAGGCGATCACTTCGCCGGCCACCGAACGCTGCATTTCGGTCACTTCTTCAGGGCGTTCGTCGATCAGCAGCACGAACAGCACAACGTCGGGATGGTTCTGCTTGATCGCATGCGCGATGTGCTGAAGCATCACGGTCTTGCCGGACTTCGGCGAGGCCACCAGCAGGCCGCGCTGGCCCTTGCCGATCGGCGCGATCATGTCGATGATGCGGCCCGTGACGTTTTCTTCGCCACGCATTTCACGTTCGAGCAGCAGCACCTTGTTCGGGTGCAGCGGCGTCAGATTTTCGAACATGATCTTGTGCTTCGAGGCTTCCGGCGGCTGGCCGTTGACCTTGTCCACTTTCACCAGCGCGAAATAGCGTTCGCCGTCTTTCGGCGTGCGCACTTCACCTTCGATCGTGTCACCCGTATGCAGGTTGAAGCGGCGGATTTGCGACGGGCTGATGTAAATGTCGTCCGTGCTGGCGAGGTACGAGGTTTCCGGCGAACGCAGGAAGCCGAAGCCGTCCGGCAGCACTTCGAGCGTGCCGTCGCCGAAGATCGTGTCGCCTGTTTTGGCGCGTTTTTTTAGAATGGCAAACATCAGTTCCTGCTTGCGCAGGCGGTTTGCACTTTCGATCTCGAGGCCATTGGCCATCTCGATCAATTCGGACACGTGCAGAGTCTTAAGCTCGGATAAATGCATACGGAGAACCCGCAGGAGAAGGTGCGACGAAATGAAATCTGGGAGGAGAGTGAGCGGAACCGCTCAAGGACTTACACGTCTTTTCGACGTTTTGCGGATTCTAGCATAGCACACGCCAATTTCCGTCAGTGCGACGGCATGGCATCTTTCTTGTTGAGCGTGTTGCCGACTGACAACATGCTCAACTCAGCGCACATGCGGACCGCGAGGGGTCCGCTGCACGCCGATGCGCATTGCTTTACAGGTTGCCGTCGAGGAACGCGGTGAGTTGCGACTTCGACAGTGCGCCGACTTTCTGCGCGGCGACTGCGCCGTTCTTGAAGAGGATCAGCGTGGGGATACCGCGCACGCCGAACTTGACCGGCGTCGATTGATGTTCGTCGACGTTGATCTTGGCGATTTGCAGGCGATCGGCATAATCCTTCGCGACTTCGTCGAGGATCGGCGCGATCATCTTGCACGGACCGCACCATTCAGCCCAGAAATCGAGCAGCACGGGTTTATCGGATTTCACGACGTCCTGTTCGAACGATGCGTCGCTAATATGCTTGATGTTTTCGCTCATTGTATGAATACCTCTATCGGTTCGAGGCCCGCCTGAATTGCTCGCCACGATACGTCAAAATCTAGGGAAACTTCCGTTCGCTTTGCCGCAATCGGAGCCCCACCGACACACGCCTGACAAGTCGTCGACTTATGCTGACATGCGCGGAAGGCACGCGCTTGCGGGTCATCCGTACGGCAGTTTAGCTTAATTCGCTATGCGTTGCCGGGGGCGATAGTACTCATCAGGAGCAGAGGGGGCCGACACCTGCCGATGAATCGCCGCGACGTTTTACTGACCGCCACGCAGCCTATCTGGTGGCGGGCGCGGCAAACACAAGTGCGCGGCACGCGCCGGTTGCGCGCAGCACGTTGCGTTGCCTTTGCGTTATCTAGAACGTGCGAAGGTTGCGATTCGGCGCGTCGATGTCACTTTGATCGTATTAACAGTCGCGCGACGGCCCAAGCGGTGATAGAATGTTTCGTGACGGGCCTCCTCGCATGGAGGGATGGTCAATCTGGTCAGGTCGGGAACGAAGCAGCCACAGCCGTTTTCCACCAGTGCCGAGGGTTAGGCTCGTCACCTTCCTTTTTTCTGTTTTGTCGTCGTTTTTCTCCGCGTCACCTCCCATCTCCTGTTTTACCCTGAGCTATGCGCAATGCCGCAATTCTCATGCATGCCGTGAGATCGCAATCGCGTTTTCCGCTCGTCCCCGCCATTTTTTTCTATCGGTCCGTTAGCCCGTTTCAATGAAGCGGTCACACGCGTTCGCGCGCCGTCTCGAATCGGTTTTGCGCGGCATCGTTACTGATACAATTTCCGGATGACCTATCAAGTTCTCGCACGCAAATGGCGGCCGAAGGATTTCGCTTCGCTCGTCGGACAGGAGCACGTGGTGCGCGCGCTCACGCACGCGCTCGACGGCGGCCGTCTGCACCATGCCTATCTGTTTACCGGCACGCGCGGCGTCGGCAAAACCACGCTGTCGCGCATCTTCGCCAAGGCGCTGAATTGCGAAACCGGCGTGACGTCCACGCCGTGCGGCGTGTGCCGCGCGTGCCGCGAGATCGACGAAGGGCGTTTCGTCGATTATGTGGAGATGGACGCGGCGAGTAATCGCGGTGTCGACGAAATGGCGGCGCTGCTGGAGCGCGCGGTTTATGCGCCGGTCGACGCGCGCTTCAAGGTCTACATGATCGACGAAGTGCACATGCTCACCAACCACGCCTTCAACGCGATGTTGAAGACGCTGGAAGAACCGCCCGCGCACGTCAAGTTCATTCTCGCCACCACCGACCCGCAAAAGATTCCGGTCACGGTGTTGTCGCGCTGTCTGCAGTTCAATCTGAAGCAGATGCCGGCCGGCCATATCGTGTCGCATCTCGAGCACATTCTCGGCGAAGAGAAGGTGCCGTTCGACGCGCAGGCGCTGCGCCTGCTCGCGCGCGCTGCCGACGGCTCGATGCGCGACGCGCTGTCGCTGACCGATCAGGCGATCGCGTACTCGGCCAATCAGGTCAATGAAGAAGCGGTGCGCGGCATGCTCGGCGCGCTTGATCAGAGTTACCTGATCCGCCTGCTCGACGCGCTCGCCGACGGCGACGGCGCGGCGGTGCTCGCGGTTGCCGACGAGATGGCGCTGCGCAGTCTGTCGTTTTCGACCGCGTTGCAGGATCTGGCGAGCTTGCTGCATCGAATCGCTTGGGCGCAGTTCGCGCCGTCGTCGGTGCTGGACGAGTGGCCGGAGGCGGCCGATCTGCGTCGTTTCGCGGACGCGCTCAGCGCCGAGCACGTGCAGTTGTTCTATCAGATCGCAACGATCGGCCGCAGTGAGTTGGGCCTCGCGCCCGATGAATACGCCGGTTTCACGATGACGTTGCTGCGCATGCTGGCGTTCGAACCGGCGCCTACGGGCGGCGGTGGCGGCGCGGTGGGCGCGAGCCGTGCGCCGGGGGCGGCGGGTGCCGGTGGTGCAAGGCGCGCCGGTGCGCCGGCGGTGGCCGCGCAGCAGGGCGCAATGGGTTCCTCGGCCGGAGCTGCGGCTGTATTGGCTGCGGCCGTAGCGTCGCCGTCGGCGGCGAGTTCGCGCGAAACGATGGTCGCACCGGTGTCGAACAGCGAGTCGCAGACTCGTCGTGCGATGGAGACACCGCGTGTCGCGCCCGGAACGGCGGCCGCATCGGCGACCGCGACAACTGAGGTGGTGTCTGCCACTGCCACTAATGCTGCCGAGGCAACTCCGCTGGCGCCATGGGACGATGCACCCGTTGAATCCATGGCGAACGAAACGCCTGTGGCGTCGGCAGTGAACGCCGCGACCGCAGTTGATGGTTCAGCAGCATCTGACGTGAGCGCCAAGGCCGAATCTGAAGTCTCGGCAGTCAATGACATCGACGGCACGGCTGCTTCAGATATCTCTGCAACGCCTGACGTCGACGTTCCGGCTACTTCAGAAGCCGCCGCAGCGTCTAACCTGAACGCCCCGATTGCATCCGAAGCTGCCGCGCCCGGCCTTCATGCCCCGGCTGCGATGGAAGTCCCCGCGGCATTGGACAACCTCAGCGCCTCCATCGCAGCACAAGCTTCCTCCGCATCCAGCAGCCTCGAACACCAGCAACCCGCGTCGGCACCCACCGCACCTGCAACCGCCGCGTTCGCACGCGCGGAAGAGGCCGCGTCCGCCGTCGCATCGCAGGAACCGTCGCCTGTCGCCGACGTCCCGCCGCGTCGTGCCGGCGGAGCAAGCGCCGCGCTCGACGTCCTGCGCAGTGCCGGTTTGAAAGTCTCGTCGGATCGTGGCCGCGCCCCAGCAGCGGCCGCCGCGCCCACGCCGAAACCCGCCGCACCGCGCGTCGTCGTCCCGGTGCCGACGCCGGGCGCGCCACGCCGCGCGCCGCAGCAAGACGCTGCGCCGGCCGTTCCCGCAGCCCGCGCAGCGTCGCCCGCCCAACGCGATGGCACCCAAAGCAACGGCGCCGAGCAGAACGGTTCGCCGGTGGCTCCGTGGGACGACATGCCGCCCGACGACTACATGCCGTTGTCGGCCTCGGACGACGGCTACTACGGCCCGCCCGACGACAGCTACATGCCGGTCTTCGACAGCGGTCCGGACGACGTGCGCATGAACGCCGCGCCCGCGCCGTCGCCCGCGCCGGCGATCGACAAACGCCCGCTGCCGCCCGCCGTGCCGCTCGACCCGTTGGGTTTCAATGGCGACTGGCCGGCGCTTGCCGTCGACCTCCCGCTCAAGGGCATTTCCTATCAACTCGCGTTCAACAGCGAACTGATGGCGCTCGAAGGCAACACGCTCAAACTGAACGTGCCGGTGCCGCAGTACGCGGAAGCGTCGCAGGTCGCCAAACTGAAAAGCGCGCTCGCCGACAAGCTCGGCCGCAACGTCGAAGTGCTGGTCGAAGTCGGCGCGGCCCGCCGCACCGCCGCCGCGCACGACGCCGCGACGCGCGCGCAGCGCCAGCAGGAAGCGGAGCGCGAGATCGGCGCCGATCCGTTCGTGCAGTCGTTGATCCGCGAGTTCGGCGCGAGCATCGTGCCCGGCTCGATCCGCCCGATTTCACCGGACGCCGGCTCAGCCGGCGCGCCGTCGGTCCACTGATTCGCCGCGCGGTAAGCCGGTAGGCCGACAGGCCCTAACGTGCGGAACGCGCCCGATTTCCGAATTTCACGCTATCTAGAAGGAGCATGTCCATGATGAAAGGTCAACTCGCCGGGCTGATGAAGCAAGCCCAGCAGATGCAGGAAAACATGAAGAAGATGCAGGAGCAACTCGCTCTGATCGAAGTCGAAGGGCAGTCGGGCGCCGGTCTCGTGAAGGTGACGATGACCTGCAAGAACGACGTGCGCCGCGTCTCGATCGACCCGAGCCTGCTCGCCGACGACAAGGACATGCTGGAAGACCTCGTCGCCGCTGCGTTCAACGACGCCGTGCGCAAGGCCGAAGCCACCGCCCAGGAAAAAATGGGCGGCATGACCTCGGGCCTGCCGCTGCCGCCGGGCTTCAAATTGCCGTTCTGAACGACACCGCCGCAAGGCGGAGTCGGCGCCGCGGCTGTCGCAGCCACGGTGCGAACGGAACGCGCGAACCGCGCATGCTGGCAGTGCAGCATCCGCGGCGCGCCTGTTCCGGTAGGACACAAACCGGCTGCGGTTCGCTGGAGGTTCGCATCGTGCGTGCCTCGCATGCGAACCCAGGCCGCGATGGTAGAAACCGATTGCCTCAACCGCATCGTGATCCGCCCACCCGGGCCATTCCACTTCGACGCCGATCCGCATGAAACAACCTTCCGCCTTGTCGGCGCTCGTCGAAGCGCTGCGCGCGCTGCCCGGTGTCGGGCCGAAGTCGGCGCAACGCATGGCCTATCACCTGATGCAGCACGACCGCGACGGCGCTGAAAAACTCGGCCGCTCGCTGCTGTTCGCGACCGAGCATCTGCAGCACTGCGAGAAGTGCAACACCTTCACCGAGGCACAGATCTGCGAGACCTGTCTCGACGAGGAGCGCGATCCTTCGCTGCTGTGTGTCGTCGAAACGCCAGCCGACCAGATCATGCTCGAGCAGACCATGACCTATCGCGGCCTCTATTTCGTGTTGATGGGACGGCTCAGTCCGCTCGACGGTGTCGGCCCCAAGGAAATTCATTTCGACCGGCTGGTCAGGCGCGCGTCGGACGGCGTCGTGAAGGAAGTCGTGCTGGCCACCAATTTCACTAACGAAGGCGAAGCCACCGCGCACTACCTCGGGCAAACGTTCAAGGCGCGCGGTCTCGCGGTCACGCGTCTGGCGCGTGGCGTGCCGGTGGGCGGCGAGCTGGAATACGTCGACGCCGGCACGATTGCCCGCGCGATGCTCGACCGTCGCTCGATGTAACGCTCGTCACCGCTGCATCGCTGCATCGCGCGCGGCGGCGTCGCAAAAGCTTTCGTCGCGAACGCGTGCGCCGCCAGCGCGTCCGGTCGTCGCGGTGCACGCCGCGTAGCCCAGCCTAGAACCAAGGAGACCCATGAGCGCCACTCCCGAATCCCACGTGAACGCCGCGCCTGAAGACATCCCCGGCGCGCAGGCCACCCAAACCCAACCCCCCGCCGGCCCGCTCGCGGGCGTCAAGGTGCTGGAACTTGGCACGCTGATCGCCGGCCCGTTCGCCGCGCGTTTTCTCGGCGAGTTCGGCGCCGAGGTCATCAAGATCGAAGATCCCAGGGGCGGCGACCCGCTGCGCAAATGGCGCAAGCTTTATCCGGAAGTCGGCGGTACGTCGCTGTGGTGGGCCGTGCAGGCGCGCAACAAGAAATCCATCACCATCAATCTGAAGGCCGAAGAGGGCAAGGAAATCGTGCGACGTCTCGCGAAAGAAGCGGACATCGTCGTCGAAAATTTCCGGCCGGGTTTGCTCGAGAAACTCGGGCTTGGCTATGACGTGCTGTCCGCGGAAAACCCCGGCCTCGTGATGGTGCGTCTGTCCGGCTACGGCCAGACCGGACCGTATCGCGACCGGCCCGGTTTCGGTGCGATCGCCGAGTCGATGGGCGGCTTGCGCCATATCACCGGCTATCCGGATTTGCCGCCGCCGCGCATCGGCATTTCGATCGGCGATTCGATCGCCGCGCTGCACGGCGTGATCGGCGCGCTAATGGCGCTGCATCACAAGCAGGTGAACGGCGGCAAAGGGCAGGTGGTCGACGTCGCGCTGTACGAGGCCGTCTTCAACATGATGGAAAGCGTGGTGCCCGAATACGGCGTGTACGGCATGGTGCGAGAGCGCACCGGCGCATCGCTGCCGGGTATCGTGCCGTCGAATACGTATCCGTGCCGCGACGGCAGCATCGTGATCGGCGGCAATAGCGATCCGATCTTCAAGCGCCTGATGGTGGCGATCGAACGCGACGATCTCGCGAACGATCCCGGCCTCGCGCATAACGACGGGCGCGTGCCGCGTACGTTGGAAATCGACGCCGCGATCGCCACCTGGCTCGCCACGCGCACCATCGACGAAGCGCTTGCGGTACTGAATGCCGCTGATGTGCCGGTTGGCCGCATTTACAGCGTCGCGGATATGTTCACCGATCCGCAGTTCATGGCGCGTCAGATGATCCAGCGCTTCAAGTGGCAGGACGGCAAGGAAATCACGCTGCCGGCGGTCACGCCGAAGCTGTCGGCCACCCCCGGCGAAACGCGCTGGCTGGGTCCCGAACTGGGTGAACATACCGATGAAGTCCTGCAATCGCTAGGTTATGATGCTGACGACATTGCAAGGTTGCACGCACAACAGATCGTCTGAATGCGATTGAGTTGCGCGCGCGCTTTTGCGAAGGGTGCGCGAGCAGTGAAACGAACACCACTTCAAACGCGGCGCCCACGAGCGTCGCGGTAAAAAGAAAGAACCGGACAACAAAAAGTTTGGAGACATCAGACCATGCAACGCAGATCCTTCCTCGCCGGCACGGCCGCGCTTGCGGGCGCCTCGCTCGGCGTCTCGCCGCTCGCCTTCGCGCAGGGCAAACCTGAAACGTCCAAAGTCGCGATCGCGGTCGGCGGCAAGAATCTGTTCTATTACCTGCCGCTCACCATTGCGGAGCGTCGCAATTACTTCAAGGACGAAGGGCTCGACGTCGAAATCTCCGATTTCGCGGGTGGTTCGCAAGCCTTGAAGGCGGCCGTGGGCGGCAGTGCGGACGTGGTGTCCGGCGCGTTCGAACACACCTTGCTGTTGCAGGCGCAGAAGCAGATGTTCCGCGAGTTCGTGCTGCAGGGCCGTGCGCCGCAAATCGTGCTCGCGGTGTCGAAGAAAACGCTGCCGAATTACAAATCGATCGCCGATCTGAAGGGCAAGAAAATCGGCGTGACCGCGCCGGGTTCGTCGACCTCGATCATGGCGAGCTTCGTGTTGGCGAAGGCCGGATTGAGCGCGAAAGACGTCGCGTTTATCGGCGTGGGCGCGGGCGCCGGCGCGATTGCCGCGTTGCAGTCGGGGCAGATCGACGCGATCGCCAATCTCGATCCGGTGATGACCAAGCTCGAACGCACCGGCGAGATTCGCGTCGTGTCGGACACGCGCACGCTGGCCGATACGCGCAGCGTGTTCGGCGGCGACATGCCGGCAGGCTGCCTGTACGCGTCGCAGAGTTTCATCGCGAAGAATCCGAACACCACGCAGGCGCTGACCAATGCCATGGTGCGCGCGCTCAAGTGGCTGCAAACGGCGACCGGCAGCGAGCTGATCAATACCGTGCCGGAAGGCTATCTGCTCGGCGACCGCGCGGTCTATCTGGACGCCTGGCAGCACGTGAAGGAAGCCATGTCGCCCGACGGCCTGATGCCCGTCGACGGTCCCGCGACCTCGTTGAAGACCTTGCAGGCGTTCGACCCGGCGGTGCAGGGCAAGCCGATCGATCTGTCGAAGACGTGGACCAACGACTTCGTGAAAAAAGCGCTGGCGACCGTCAAGGCGTAAGCGCCGCGACGCGTACAAGGTCGAAGGCGACGACGTGCGCCGCTGTTGCGCGTTTCGCAAGCGGCCGCGCCGTCGCGATGTCGCGCCTTCACGCCATGAAGCCGCCATATGCCACGACGACTTCTAAAGCCTCAACCGACCTCCGAACAAGCGAGCTGAACGATGACCGTTGCCGCCCTGGCGCTCGACAACATCACCTGCACGTTCGCTGCGCGCGACAACCGCGCGCAGCGCTACACGGCCGTGAAGCACACCACGTTACGCATCGCGCCGGGCGAGTTCGTCTCGGTGGTCGGGCCGACCGGTTGCGGCAAGTCCACCTTGCTGAATGTCGGCGCCGGTCTGCTTGAGCCGTCGTCGGGCACGGTCAGCGTATTCGGCGAGCCGCTCAAGGGCATCAACCGCCGTGCCGGCTACATGTTCCAGGCGGACGCGCTAATGCCGTGGCGCCCGGCTATCGATAACGTGATGGCCGGCCTCGCGTTTCACGGCGTGCAGCCGGTCGAAGCCCGCGCCAAAGCCGACGAATGGCTGAAGCGCGTCGGCCTCGGCGGTTTCGGCGACCGCTATCCGCATCAGTTGTCGGGCGGCATGCGCAAGCGCGTCGCGATGGCGCAGACGCTGATTCTCGATCCCGACATCATCCTGATGGACGAGCCGTTTTCCGCGCTCGATATCCAGACGCGTCAGTTGATGGAAAACGAGTTGCTCGACCTGTGGGCGGCAAAACGCAAAGCGGTGCTGTTCATCACGCACGATCTCGACGAAGCCATCGCGATGTCGGATCGCGTGGTGGTGCTGTCGGCGGGACCGGGCACGCATCCGATCGGCGAATTCACGATCGATCTGCCGCGTCCGCGCGACGTCGCCGAAATCCGTGCGCATCCGCGTTTCGTCGAATTGCACGCGCAGATCTGGAGCGTGCTGCGCGATGAGGTGCTGAAGGGGTATCAGCAGCAACTGACCGCCGTTTAGACGCGACTGTGCCGGTATCGCGCCGGGGTAAGAAAGCGCGGCATGAGCGTCTGAACGTGGACTAATCCATCGTCGAAGGCAAACCGAGTCATGTGGAAGACGTTGCGCCCGAACCGGGCGAATCTGGTGATCTGGCAATGGCTACTGCTGTTGCTGTGTTTCGTGCTCTGGTACGTGCTGACCAGTCCGACGCTGCTGCCGCCGTTCTATTTCGATGATCCGAACAAGGCTGCGTTCTTCTTCGGCGAACCGCAGAAGGTGCTGCAGCGCATCTGGGAGTGGTTCACGGGCGGCGAGATCTATCTGCACCTGTGGATCACGCTGGTCGAGACCGTGCTCGCGTTCGCGCTCGGCACTGGGCTCGGACTCGGCGTCGGTTTGTGGCTCGCGCTGTCGCCGCTGGCGAGCGCGCTGTTCGATCCGTACATCAAAGCCGCCAACTCGATGCCGCGCGTGATTCTCGCGCCGATCTTCGGCGTCTGGTTCGGTCTGGGCATCTGGTCGAAGGTCGCGCTCGGCGTCACGCTGGTGTTCTTTATCGTGTTCTTCAACGTCTACCAGGGTGTGAAGGAAGTCAGTCCGGTGGTGCTCGCCAACGCCCGCATGCTCGGCGCGAACCGCAAGCAGTTGTTGCGCTTCGTGTATTTGCCGAGCGCGATGAGCTGGGTGTTTTCGAGCTTGCATACGGCGGTGGGGCTGGCGTTCGTCGGCTCGGTGGTGGGGGAGTATCTGGGCTCGGCGCGCGGCGTCGGCTATCTGATTCTGCAAGCCGAAGGCACCTTCGACATCAACACGGTGTTCGCCGGGATTCTGGTGTTGACCGCCTTCGCGCTGATTCTCGATGCGATTGTCGGCGTCGGCGAGCGGCGTTTGATGAAGTGGCAACCGAAATCGGGTGAGACGGAAAAGTTGTAGGCGCAACGATAGCGAGGCGCAAAAAAAACGGCGCGTGGTTTGAAAACCGCGCGCCGTTTTTTTGGGTTTTTAAGGCTGTTTTGTAAGGCCGCTGTTCGACGGTTCGCTGCGCTTCAGGCAGCACCGTCCGGCAACAGCCCGAAGGCTAGGGCGTAATCACCACCTTGCCGATCACACGCCGCTCGGCCATATCGCGCAACGCGCGGCCGGTGTCTTCCAGCGCGTAGCGCGCCGACACGTACGGCTTGAGCTTGCCCTCGCCGATCCACTGGGTCATCTGCTGGAACGCCGCGTGATTGCGCTGCGGCTCGCGCTTCGCAAAATCGCCCCAGAAAACGCCGACCAGACTCGCGCCCTTGAGCAGCGTCAGATTGAGCGGCAGCTTCGGAATCTCGCCATTGGCGAAGCCGACCACCAGATAGCGGCCGCGCCAGCCGATGCTGCGGAACGCCGGCTCCGCGTAGATGCCGCCGACCGGGTCGTAGATCACGTCGGGACCTTTGCCGTCGGTGAGCGCCTTGATGCGCTCGCGCAGGTCTTCGGTGCTGTAGTTGATCGTCGCGTCCGCGCCGTGCTTCACGCAGGTGGCGAGCTTCTCGTCGCTCGATGCCGCCGCGATCACGCGCGCGCCGAGCGCCTTGCCGATCTCGACCGCCGCGAGGCCGACGCCGCCGGCCGCACCGAGCACCAGCATCGTCTCGCCGGCCTGCAAGGCGCCACGATCGACCACCGCGTGATGCGAGGTGCCATACGCGAGCGTGAACGCCGCGGCGACATCGAAGTCGACGCCGTCCGCCAGCGGCACGCACGCGGCGGCCGGCGCCAGCGCCTGCTCCGCGAAGCCGCCCTGGCCGGTGAAGGCGACCACGCGCGAACCGGGTTTGAACTGGCTCACGTCGGCGCTGACCGCGCGCACCACGCCCGCGACTTCCGAGCCGGGCGTGAACGGCAGCGGCGGTTTGAACTGGTATTTGTTCTCGATGATCAGCACGTCGGGGAAATTGACGGCGGCGGCCTTGACATCGATCACCACGTGACCGGGCGGCGGCTCGAGGTCCGGCAGATTGTCGACGACCAGGCTCTCCGGCGGGCCGTATTGATTACAGCGAATCGCGCGCATCGTGTCTCCATATCGATCAGGGTCTTACTGGGGATTTTCTTCGAGGTACGGCAAGCGTGTCGAGTGTAAAACAATCCGCACGACCGTGCGTTTTTTTCCTCGCGGCGCTCACGATCGAGGGGGCGGGACGCGCTCTATAGGCATGCCGTCATGCGACCCGCGCCGGTCGTCATCACCCTCGCATGTGCGTCGTGCATACGGGGCGGAGGCGGGGCGAACACGAGGCGAACACGGGCCGCCGTGTCGTCCGCGCGCCATCTTTCCTCGGTTACAATCGCCGCATGCGAATCCTACTCAGCAACGACGACGGTTATCTGGCGCCAGGCCTTGCTGCGCTTTACGAAGCGCTCAAGCCGATCGCAGACGTCACCGTGATGGCTCCCGAACAGAATTGCAGCGGCGCGTCGAATTCCCTGACGCTGTCGCGGCCGCTCTCGGTCCTGCGTTCGGCGAACGGTTTCTACTACGTGAACGGCACGCCCACCGACTCGGTGCATATCGCGCTGACCGGCATGCTCGACCATACGCCCGACCTCGTAGTCTCCGGTATCAACAACGGTCAGAACATGGGCGAAGACACGCTGTATTCGGGCACCGTCGCCGCCGCTACGGAAGGCATCATGTTCGGCGTGCCGGCCATCGCGTTTTCGCTGGTCGACAAGGACTGGGTGCATCTCGACGACGCGGTGCGCGTCGCCACCGAGATCGTCGCGCATTATCTTGAACAGCCGTTGGCTGGGCATCCGTTGCTGAACGTGAACATTCCCAATCTGCCGTACGAGCAACTCAAAAGCTGGCAGATCACGCGTCTCGGCAAGCGGCATCCGTCGCAGCCGGTGATCCGCCAGACCAATCCGCGCGGCGAACCGATCTACTGGATCGGCCCGGCGGGCAGCGCGCGCGACGCGAGCGAAGGCACGGACTTCCACGCCGTCGCCAATGGCCACGTGTCGATCACGCCGCTGCAGCTCGACTTGACCCATACGCAAATGCTGCCCGCGGCGCGCGACTGGTTGCGCGCCGGCAGCAGCGCTTCATGACGAGCGAGCGCGCCAAGCGTTTTCCGCTCGGCCTCGAGGACCTGGTGCGCGAACCGCGCCGGCCCGAAGGGCGCCCGGGCGAAATACGCGCGGCGGCGTTGGCCGCGAGCGCGGCGCTGAACGCGCGGCAGCAGCCGGCGAAGAAGTCGCCGGCTGGCGCGGGCGGTAAGGCGCAAGCTAAGCCGCAAGTCAGCCCGCAAGCTAAGCCGCAAGCGACGGTGCAAGCACGAGCGCAGGTTCAGTCTCCGGTGCAGGCCAAGCCGCAAGTACCGTCCCAGCTCGTCACTTCGCCTAAGCCGCAAGCCGCGGCGTCAGCCAAAGCGCCGCTCAAACCCGCCATGCCGGGCTTGAGCACGCGCGCGGCTTCGCATCCGGCGCCATCGGCGAAACCCCGCGCGAGCGAGCGCACCGCCGCGCCGAACGTCGCATTGAACGGCGCCCTGGCACTGACTTCGGAACGGGTTCGCGAACGGATGGTCGAACGCCTGCGTGCGAACGGCGTGACCGATCAGCGCGTGTTGAACGCGATGTCGGTCGTGCCGCGTCACATGTTCGTCGATCCGGGCCTCGCGGCCCAGGCTTACGAAGATGCGGCGTTGCCGATCGGTCATCACCAGACGATCTCCAAGCCGTCGGTCGTCGCGCGAATGATCGAACTGGCCGCGGCCGGCCGCGCGTTGAACTCGGTGCTCGAGATCGGCACGGGTTGCGGTTACCAGGCGGCGGTGCTGAGCCAGGTGGCGCGCGAGGTTTACTCGATCGAACGCATCAAGCCGCTGTCCGAACGCGCCAAGACAAACTTGCGTCCGCTGCGCATTCCGAACATTCGCCTGCATTACGGCGACGGGCGGCTAGGCTTGCCGGCGGCGGCGCCGTTCGACGCGATCCTGATCGCCGCGGCGGGGCTCGACGTACCGCCTGCATTACTTGAACAACTCGCGATCGGCGGCCGTCTGGTTGCGCCGGTCGGCTCGCAGGAAGGCCAGAATCAGGTGCTGACTCTGGTCGAGCGGACCGGACCCGCGCAATGGCGCGAGTCAAGGCTTGATCGCGTTTTCTTTGTACCCTTAAAATCCGGAGTGATTTAACACCGATGAGTATGTTGCGCGCCATGCAAAGAACCAGCCTGAATGTCCCGATGACCGTAACCCAGCGTAGCGTGTGCGTGCTCGCCTTGTCCCTGCTGATGACGGCATGCGCGACGAGGCTCGACCAGGCGCCCGTGATCGACCGCTCCGGCAGCGGCGCGCTCGGCACGCAGGCTGCGCAGCCGCCGGTGCCGCTCGGCCCGCCGCCGCCCGGCTACTATCGTGTGAAGCCGGGCGACACGCTGTATCGGATCGCGCTGGAAAACGGCCAGAACTACCGCGACATCTCGACGTGGAACAATCTGACCAACCCGAATCAGATCGAAGTGGATCAGTTGCTGCGCGTGGTGCCGCCGGGTGCGAACACCGCGGCGCTGACGCCGGGTGTGTCGACCGCGCCGATCGGCAACGGCGGCGCCGTGCAAAGCGCGCCGCTCGGCAGCACGCCGCCGGCCGTGGGCGCGGCGGCAGGTGTTGCCGCGCCGCCGATCTACGGCTCGGGCGCGAACAACGCATCGCTCACGCCGCCGGCGCCGGGCGCCGCCAGCGATTCGGGCGCCGCGGCCGGCAATGTGAGCTTCGCGTGGCCGGTGCGCGGGCCGCTCCTCGGCACCTTCAACGATTCGACCAACAAGGGCGTCAATATCGGCGGCGCGGCGGGCGACCCGGTGAAAGCCTCGGCGGATGGCCGGGTGGTTTATGCCGGAAATGGGCTGCGTGGTTACGGCAATCTCATTATCATCAAGCATGATGCAACTTATCTCACGGCGTATGCACACAACCGCGCTTTGATGGTAAAAGAGGGAGACGCGGTAACGAAGGGGCAGAAAATCGCTGAGATGGGCAATAGCGATTCCGACCGCGTGATGTTGCATTTCGAAGTCCGCCGGCAGGGTAAACCTGTCGACCCACTGAAGTATTTGCCGCCGCAATAAGCGAAACGACCATGCCGAAAACGAAGCGCCGCCCGCCGCAAGCCGAGTCTGGAAAGACCAGCCAAGCTGTATCCGCTTCGGTGGACGAAAGCGGCGCTTCGGAAGTGGAAGAAGAGATCGCCGAAGAGCGCGATCTCGACGAACGTCAGAGCGGCGCGGAAGAGGGCGGCGACGCCCGTGAAAGCACGCCCGAAGCCGCGCCCGACGCCGACGATTTCCGCGCGTTGTTGCAAGCCGAGCTGACGGCCGACACCATTCAGCACTACCTGAACCGCATTAGCGTCAAGCCGCTGCTCACCGTCGAGGAAGAGCAGAAATACTCGCGTCTTGCGAAGGCCGGCGAATTCGACGCGCGGCAGGTCATGATCGAACGTAATTTGCGGCTCGTGGTCAGCATTGCCAAGGGTTATCTGAACCGCGGCGTGCCGCTGCTCGATCTGATCGAAGAGGGCAACCTCGGCCTGATGCACGCGATCGAAAAATTCGATCCGACGCGCGGCTTCCGCTTTTCGACTTACGCGACCTGGTGGATCCGCCAGAGTATCGAGCGCGCGATCATGAACCAGGCGCGCACGGTGCGTTTGCCTGTTCACGTGATTCGCGAGCTCAATCAGGTGCTGCGCGCCAAGCGCCATCTGGAAAAGAATTCGATGAACTCGGGTGAGGCGGCCGAGCGCCGCGACGCCAGCATCGACGACATTGCCTATCTGACCGGCAAGACCACCGACGAAGTCACCGACATCCTCGCGCTGAACGAGCACACCGCGTCGCTGGACGCGCCGCTCGATCTCGATCCGGCCAGCAGCCTGCTCGACTTGCTGTCCGACGACCAAAGCCAGTCGCCGGACGCCGAAGTCCAGCATCGCGAACTGGAAACGCTCACGCGGGCGTGGCTCGCGCGGCTGTCGGACAAGCATCGTCATGTGATCGAGCGCCGCTTTGGGCTCAACCACATCGAACCCGCCACGCTCGAAGAGCTGGCCGACGAAATGGGCCTCACGCGCGAGCGTGTGCGCCAGATCCAACAGGAAGCGCTGGTGCGTTTGAAGCGCTTCTTCGCCTCCAATGGCGTTCGCAAGGACGCCGTTCTCTAGACTGATGACACCGATTCTTGTATTCGACATCGAGACGATTCCCGATGTCGCCGGCATTCGCCGCCTCGACAATTTGCCCGCCACACTGAGCGACGCCGAAGTCGCCGAGCACGCGTTCGCCGCGCGCCGCGAAAAGACCGGCGGCGATTTCCTGCCGCATCACCTGCAACGGGTCGCGGCGATTTCCTGCGTATTCCGCGACAACAACGGCTTCCGCGTGCGCTCGCTCGGCACGCTGCAAGACGGTGAAGCCGCGCTGGTGCAATCGTTCTATCGCGTGATCGAGAAGTACACGCCGCAGCTCGTGTCGTGGAACGGCGGCGGCTTCGATCTGCCGGTGCTGAACTACCGGGCGTTGGTCAACGGCATCCCCGCTCCCCGCTTCTGGGACCTCGGCGAGGACGACCGCGAGTTCAAGTGGAACAACTACATCAGCCGCTACCACGCGCGTCACACGGATCTGATGGACGTGCTCGCCATGTACCAGGCGCGCGCCAACGCGCCGCTCGACGCGCTCGCCAAGATGTGCGGCTTCCCCGGCAAGATGGGCATGGACGGCAGCCAGGTGTGGCACGCGTACCAGGAAGGGCGGATCGAAGAAATCCGCAATTACTGCGAAACCGACGTCGTGAATACTTACCTGTTGTATTGCCGGTTCCAGCTGATTCGCGGCGCGTTTTCCGCCGAAGAATATGCCGACGAAATCAATCTGGTGAAAAATGCGCTCGCGCAGGAGGCGGCGCCGCAATGGGCCGAGTATCTGGCGGCGTTCGATCAGTAGCAGGCCGATAGCCCGCTAGCCCGCTCGCCGTTGCCGCTTCGTTTGCCGAATCGCGGGCAACGCGGGCGCTTCGTCTACAATCTCGCCTTCCCCCAAGTTTGTCAGGAAGTCGCAGGTGTCCCGAACTGCCCCCCATCGTCGCTCGCCGAAGCGACAGAAGTCGTCCCGGCCGGCGCCCGCACTCGTCGTCACCGGCAACGAGCCGGTCATTGAAATCGTTTCGCTCGATATGGAAGCGCGCGGCGTCGGCCGCGTCGAGACCGAAGACGGCACGCCCGGCAAGGTGATTTTTGTCGAAGGCGCGTTGCCCGGCGAGCGCGTCAGCTATTCGACGCATCGCAGCAAGGCGAAATTCGAACAGGCCGAGGTCGTGCAGGTATTGCGTGAAAGCGTGATCCGCACCCAGCCGAAATGCAGCTACTTCGATACCTGCGGCGGCTGTTCGATGCAGCATCTCGACATCCGCGCGCAGGTCGCCGTCAAGCAACGCGTGCTCGAGGACAATCTGCAGCATCTGGCCAAGCTGCGTCCGGAAACCGTATTCCGGCCGATTCACGGCCCGGCTTGGGGTTATCGCTATCGCGCCCGTCTGGCGGTGCGTTTTCTGCCCGAAAAGGGCGGCATGCGGATCGGCTTCCACGAGAAGAAGAGCAGCGATATCGCCGACATGAAGACCTGCGAGGTGCTGCCGCCGCATATATCGGCGATGCTGATGCCGCTGCGCTTCATGATCCGCAAGCTGTCGATCTACGAGCGTCTGCCGCAGATCGAGCTGGCGGTGGGTTCGTCGATCACCGCCATGGTGCTGCGCATCCTGGCGCCGATTACGGAGGCCGATGAACAGGTGCTGCGCGATTTCGCCGACCAGCACAAGGTGCAGTGGTGGCTGCAGCCGGGCGGCCCGGAAACGGCCGCGCCGTTCTATCCGCTTGACCAGCAGCTCGACTACACGCTGCCGGAATACGGCATCCGTATGCCGTTCAAGCCGACCGATTTCACCCAGGTGAATCACGCGATCAACCGCGTGCTGATCAGCCGCGCGTTGAGGCTGCTGGCGCCGGCGCGGTCCGACCGGGTGCTGGATCTGTTCTGCGGGATCGGCAATTTCACGCTGCCGCTCGCGCGGATCACGCGGGAAGTGGTGGGAATCGAAGGCAGTGAGGCGCTGACCTCGCGCGCGCTCGAGAATGCCGGGCTGAACGGTGTGGCGGGACATACGTCGTTTGCGTGCCGCAACCTGTTCGAAGTCACCGCCGACGACTTCCGCGCGCTCGGTCACTTCGACAAATTCCTGATCGATCCGCCGCGCGAAGGCGCGCTGGCCGTCGCCCGCGCGCTCGTGGAGATTGCGCAAAGCGGCAATGGTCCGCTGCCGAAGCGCATCGTCTATGTGTCCTGCGCGCCCGCTACGCTCGCGCGCGATGCCGGGTTGCTGGTGCACGATGCCGGCTACCGGTTGGTGGGCGCGGGCGTGGTGAACATGTTCCCGCATACGTCGCATGTGGAGTCGATTGCGTTGTTCGAGCGGGATTGAGTGCGGCGGCTGCCGGGTCGTAAGGCCTGCAAGCCGTACAAGCCGAGCTAGCCGCACAAACAAAAACGCCACGACCTTGGGTCGTGGCGTTTTTTCTTTCCAGGCTGACGCTGAATTTCAGCGTGCCGTGGTGCGGCTTAGAATTGCCACCACGACTTTTCCTTACCCGGCCGTGCATGACCCGTGATGTACGGGCTGTCCGGGAAGGTGCCGGCCAGCACGCGCTTGGTGTCGTCGGCCAGTTGCGGCTGGTTCAGCTTCTCGTACGACAGCATCATGATGTGTAGTGCGTCTTCAATAGCCGGTGCGTTCTTGTATTGCGTCAGCGCCAGTTGCGCGCGATTGATCGCGGCGACATACGCGCCACGGCGGTAGTAGTAATCCGCCGCGTGGACTTCGTGCGACGCCAGTGCGTTCACGATATAGCGCATGCGTTGCGCGGCGTCCGGTGCGTACTTGCTGTTCGGATACTTGTCGACCACGATCTTGAACGCGTCATACGACTCGCGCAGCGACTTCGGATCGCGCTCGCTCATGTCCTGACCGGAGAAGCGGCCGAACAGACCGAGGTCGTCGTTGAAGTGGATCATGCCCTTCAGGTAGTACGCGTAGGCGATATCCGGGTGATCCGGGTGCAACTGGATGAAGCGGTCGATCGCCTGGTCGGCGGCGGCATTTTCGTTATCTTTCCAGTTGCAGTACGCCACGTTGATCTGCGCCTGCTGCGCGAAGTGGCCGAACGGGTCGCGCCCCTCGAGCATTTCGAAGTACTTCGCGCACTTGCCGAAATCACCACCGGTCAAGGCGTCGTTCGCCTCCGTATATAATTTGTTGTTGTTCCACGTTGCCGTTTCGTCGGTCTTCTCCGGCAGGCCGTGACAAGCCGCAACAACGGCGACGGCTGCGGCACACGCAATGTATCCGGCCACTTTACGGGCCGCCTTCTTGATGGCCGCCAAATTGATCGCCGCTTTAGTGATGGTGTTCAAGGCTCGCATTTTCCAGTCTAGCTTTACGTCCAGGTGACCCAGACTCAATGACCCGCTCAAATACTCCAGGTACCGCAACCGGTGCCGGGAATAGCAACAAAGATTATAGCGTAAGCGCTGACCCCTCCGACGCGTTGGGCGTCGATTCCCTCGACGACGATCTCGGCAGCGACGCGCTAGACGCCGTCGACCCGCAAAGCCTTGCGCCGACGGTGGCTAACCGCGTCACGGACGAGACCCCGCGCTACATCGTCGTGCCCGACGAGATGGCCGGCGACCGGCTCGATAAGGTGCTGGCGAGGGTATTCCCCGAGTTCTCGCGTAACCGCCTGCAGAGCTGGATCGAGGCGGAGCGCGTGCGGATCGACGGCAAGCCCGCCAAGATCCGCCAGCCGGTGCCGCTCGGCGCGACCATCGAACTCGTGCCGGATCTGCTGCCCGAACAGCTCGCGTTCACGCCGGAGCCGGTGCCGCTCGAGATCGTCTATGAAGACGATACGCTGGTGGTCATCAACAAGCCGGCCGGCATGGTCGTGCATCCGGCTGCCGGCAACTGGAGCGGCACGCTCCTGAACGGCCTGCTGTACCGCTACGGCGACGCGGCGGCGGGCTTGCCGCGCGCGGGTATCGTGCACCGGCTCGACAAGGAAACTTCCGGGCTGATGGTGGTGGCGCGCACGCTCGAAGCGCAGACCGATCTGGTGCGCCAGTTGCAGGCGCATACGGTTAAGCGCCGGTATCTCGCGCTGGTGTGGGGCAACATGCCCGAAAGCGGCACGATCGACGCGCCGATCGGCCGCGATCCGCGTGAACGCACGCGCATGGCGGTGGTGACGGGCGCGACGGGCAAACCGGCGCGCACGCATTTCCGGCGCGTCGAAACGGCGATCTGGGAGCGCCAGCCGGTGACCGCGATTACCTGCGATCTGGAAACCGGTCGCACCCATCAGATTCGCGTGCATTGCGCGCATATCGGGCATCCGCTGCTGGGCGATCCGGTGTATGGGCACGCGCGCGGCAAGCGCTCGGTCAAGCCGCTGCCCGGCGGCTTCGCGCGTCAGGCGCTGCATGCCTGGCGGCTGGGGCTGACGCATCCGAAAACCGGCCGCACGATGAACTGGCGCGCCAATGTGCCGGAGGACATGGAGGCATTGTCGGTGGCCTTGGGTCTCGGGCGAGACGACGCGGGCGAGTTCGACGAGACGTATTACGAGGACGACGACTACGACGCGTCGCTCGACGGCGATGCCGACGAAGACGGCGCGCTCGACCACGACGACGCGGACGACGATCACGATCACGACGGCGAAAACGATCACGACGGCGACCACGGCGACGACGATCAGGACGAAGCCGGCCCCCACGACAAGGACGATCGCACATGAGTGTGCCGGAACTGAGCTTTGCCGATCTCGTTCAGCCCGCGTGGAACGTCTCGCCGCGCGTGCGCGCGCTGGTCACCACGCGCAACGGCGGCGTGAGTCTGCCGCCGTTCGGCCGCTGGCAGGACGGTGCGGAGCAGCCCGGCGGCCTGAATCTGGGCATGAAAGCCGGCGACGATCCGGCCGCGGTCGCGATCAACCGCGCGCGGCTGCTGGCACTCGCGGGCGTGAGCGAGGCCGCGTGGCTCGAGCAGATTCACGGCGCGGGGATCGTGCGCGCGGAAGACGTGCTGGCGCAGCGTCACGCGAGCGATACGCCGACGCGCGCCGATGCCAGCATCACCGATCGTCCCGGCACCGTCTGCGTGGTGATGGTGGCCGACTGCATGCCGGTGCTGTTCTGCGACGAAGCGGGTCGCGCGGTCGGCGCAGCGCACGCGGGGTGGCGTGGCCTGGCGGCGGGCATCGTCGAACAGACGGCGCAGCGCGTCGCCGAACTCGCGGGTGTCGAGACGGGCGCATTGCACGCTTATCTCGGACCGTCGATCGGGCCCGATGCATTCGAGGTCGGTGCAGACGTGCGTGACGCCTTCATGAACGGCGTGGACGGCGCACAACGCGAGGCGACGGCGAATGCGTTCGTCGGGCATCCGCACAATCCGGGTAAATATCTCGCCGATCTGCCGGCGCTGGCGCGTTTGCGTTTGCAACGGCTCGGTGTGACGCGCGTGGTCGGCGGCGATCTTTGCACGGTCACGCAACGCGATCGTTTCTATTCCTATCGCCGCGATCGCGAGACCGGCCGCATGGCCGCGCTGATCTGGCTGGACGATCAGGTAAAGGCGATCGCCGACTAGTTCAGCTACAAAAAAACGCTACCCACGCCCGCATGACCACGCCTTGTTTCACCGGCGCGATCATGCGGGCGTGCTGCGTTTGGGGATCCCCTGGAAGCCTGCCGGAAAGCCCGCGGCCCATTCCTGCGGACCCGCGTATGAGGGTTTGTTCGGAGGCGCGGCACGCTATTTTGCTGCACTGCCGGAATTCTCTGAGCTAGCGCAAAACTGCCGCAAAAAAGCGCCACACGCGAACGGATAAACACACATAAGCCCATGCTCTATGGGAGCTTTTTTCGCCTGTTCGCACTTCCGTTCACTCATGTCGCAAAAGCGCGATCTTCTACACAGGGAAAACGATAATTAAAAAACTATCGCACTGCGGCAAAATCAGGAACAAGCATTGACATGCCTTGCGATGGGGAGCAAGAATGTTCCTCACGGCTCCTCGTGCAGGACAGGGCGTGACGAGGTCGCGAGCAATCGCCCACTTGCGCACGAACCTGCCTCTCAACCCGTCCGCAAGGACTTACCGGTCAAAAGCAGGCATGGCAGCATCACATTCCTCAGCTTCCCCCAGCACGGACTCCTCGAAGGAGCAGACGCAGCAGGCCGGTACGAGCGGTGCAACGCCAGCCGCAGGCATGCAGCAATTACTCGACCTGTGGATGAATGCGTGGCGTTCGGTCGGAACGACACCGGGCGGCAACGGCTTGCCGTTCGCCATGCCGCAGATGCCCACTGTCCCGAACATGCCGCAAATGGGCGTCCCGCCCGTGGCGGGATTCGGTTTGCCGCCCATACCGTCGTTCCCGGGCATGCCCGACTTCAGCAAGCTGGCCGCGGGCGGCATGCCGTCGCTGCCGTCCTTCGCCGGCTTGAATATTCCGAGCGCCGCGATTCCTTCGGAGCGGATGCAAAAACTGCAGGCCGATTATTCGCGTGAAGCGCTGGAGTTGATCCAGCAAGCCACCTCGTCGGCTGTCAAGGTCCCCGAACTCAAGGATCGCCGCTTCAGTTCCGAAGCCTGGAGCGCGGCGCCGGCCTATGCGTTTACCGCCGCCTGGTATCTGTTGAACGCGCGCTATCTGCAGGAAATGGTCGACGCGCTCGACACCGATCCGAAGGTGCGCGAGCGGGTCCGTTTCGCGGTCCAGCAGTGGACCGCGGCGGCCTCGCCGAGCAACTTCTTCGCGTTGAATCCGGAAGCCCAAAAGACCTTGCTGGACAGCAAGGGCGAGAGCCTGCGCCAGGGCGTGATGAACCTGCTCGGCGACTTGCAGCGCGGCAAGATTTCGCAGACCGACGAATCGCGTTTCGTGGTCGGCGAGAACCTCGCGAACACCGAAGGCTCGGTCGTGTTCGAAAACGAGCTGATGCAGGTGATCCAGTACAAGCCGCGCACGGCTACCGTGCGCGAGCGGCCTTTGCTGATCGTGCCGCCTTGCATCAACAAGTTCTACATTCTCGATCTGCAGCCGGAGAATTCGCTGGTCGCGCACGGGCTCGATTCGGGGCACCAGGTGTTCCTGATTTCGTGGCGCAATGCGGATCAGTCGATCGCGCATAAAACGTGGGACGACTACATCGGCGACGGCGTGCTGCGCGCTATCGAAACGGTCAGCAAGATCAGCGGCCGTGAGCAGATCAACACGCTCGGCTTCTGCGTGGGCGGCACGATGCTCGCCACCGCGCTGTCAGTGGCCGCGGCGCGCGGCGAACATCCGGCGGCGTCCATGACCCTGCTCACCGCGATGCTCGACTTCACCGACACCGGCGTGCTCGACGTGTTCGTCGACGAGCAGCATGTGCAGATGCGCGAGCAGACCATCGGCGGCAAGAGCGGCTCGGCGCCGGGACTCATGCGCGGTATCGAATTCGCCAACACGTTCTCGTTTTTGCGACCGAACGATCTGGTGTGGAACTACGTCGTCGACAACTACCTCAAAGGTCGCACGCCGGTGCCGTTCGATCTGCTGTACTGGAACAGCGACTCGACCAGCCTGCCGGGCCCGATGTACGTCTGGTATCTGCGTAATACCTACCTCGAGAATCGTCTGCGCGAGCCGGGTGCGTTGACCACCTGCGGCGAGCCGGTCGATCTGTCGAAGATCGACGTGCCGACCTTCATCTACGGTTCACGCGAAGACCATATCGTGCCGTGGCAAACGGCGTATGCGTCGGTGCCGCTGCTTAGCGGGCCGTTGAAGTTCGTGCTCGGCGCGTCGGGTCACATCGCGGGCGTGATCAATCCGCCGGCCAAGAAGAAGCGCAATTTCTGGATGCTGGAAGGCGATGCGAAGACGCTGCCGGAAAGCGCCGACGCATGGTTCGACGCGGCGACCGAAGTGCCTGGCAGCTGGTGGCCCGAATGGTCCACGTGGCTCGACCAGTACGGCGGCAAAAAGGTTAAACCGCGCGCGGCGGCCGGTTCGGCGGACTATCCGGTCATCGAGCCGGCGCCGGGACGTTACGTGCGGCAACGGGAGTAGGTTTGACCGCGCGTCACAGCGCGGTGTCGCGTGCCGTTGCAGAGGTTGCAACGCGCGCGACTGAACGAGTCAGAGCGCAAGTGCTGCGAGATTGAGCAACGAGATTTTTAACTTGACGGGCTGCGGCGCAGTTGGCTGGCTTGCCCGGAGGATATAGAAATGACTGATGTTGTGATCGTATCGGCCGCCCGTACGGCAGTGGGCAAATTCGGTGGGTCGTTGGCGAAGGTCGCCGCGCCCGAGCTTGGCGCCACGGTGATTCGTGCCGTACTCGAACGGGCCGGTCTGAAGCCCGAGCAGGTGAGCGAAGTGATTCTGGGTCAGGTGCTGACCGCGGCTTCCGGCCAGAATCCGGCGCGTCAGTCGCTGATCAAGGCGGGCTTGCCCAATGCCGTGCCGGGCATGACGATCAACGTGGTGTGCGGCTCGGGCCTGAAGGCCGTGATGCTGGCAGCCAACGCGATTATCGCGGGCGACGCCGACATCGTGATTGCCGGCGGCCAGGAAAACATGAGCGCCGCGCCGCACGTACTGCCGGGCTCGCGCGACGGTTTCCGCATGGGTGACGCGAAGCTGGTCGATTCGATGATCGTCGACGGCCTGTGGGACGTCTACAACCAGTACCACATGGGCGTGACGGCGGAAAACGTCGCCAGGGAATACGGCATTACGCGCGAGCAGCAGGACGCGTTTGCAGCGGCGTCGCAGAACAAGGCGGAGGCCGCGCAGAAGGCCGGCCGTTTCGACGACGAAATCGTGCCGGTCGAGATTCCGCAACGCAAGGGCGAGCCGCTGCGTTTCGCGACCGACGAATTCGTGCGCCACGGCGTGACGGCTGAATCGCTGTCGGGTCTGAAGCCGGCGTTCTCGAAGGAAGGATCGGTGACGGCCGCCAACGCGTCGGGTCTGAACGACGGCGCCGCCGCGGTGCTGGTGATGTCGGCGAAGAAGGCCGAAGCGCTCGGCCTCAAGCCGCTCGCGCGCATCAAGGCATACGCCACCTCGGGTCTGGATCCGAAGGTGATGGGCATGGGCCCGGTGCCGGCTTCGCGCCGCTGTCTCGAGCGCGCGGGCTGGACGCCGGCCGACCTCGACCTGATGGAAATCAACGAAGCGTTCGCCGCCCAGGCGTGCGCGGTGAATCAGCAGATGGGCTGGGACACGTCGAAGATCAACGTGAACGGCGGCGCGATTGCGATCGGTCATCCGATCGGTGCGTCCGGTTGCCGGATTCTCGTCACGCTGCTGCACGAAATGCAGAAGCGCGATGCGAAGAAGGGTCTGGCGTCGCTGTGTATCGGCGGCGGCATGGGCGTCGCGCTGGCGATCGAGCGCGATTAACCGGTTCGGGTTCGGGTTCAACAGGTAAGTGTGTCGTGCGGGACGGGCGTCCATGAGGCGCCGGTTTCGCGTCACGTAGGAATGCCGCGCGCCGCAGGGCAGCAGGGAGCGTGTGGCTGAAATGGCCTCGTCGGCCGGTCGCCCGGCGGCAGCGGAGATGAAGTATCAGGCGAGGGAAGAGGCGCCGGTCGGCGCCTCGAAAACGATAACGGAGTGTGGTTTATGACACAGCGAATTGCGTACGTAACGGGCGGGATGGGTGGCATCGGCACGAGCATTTGCCAGCGGCTGCACAAAGAAGGCTACAAGGTGGTCGCGGGCTGCGGCCCGAACTCGCCGCGCCGTGTGAAGTGGCTCGAAGAGCAGAAGGCGCTGGGCTACGATTTCATCGCGTCCGAAGGCAACGTCGGCGATTGGGAATCCACCAAGGTCGCGTTCGACAAGGTCAAGAGCGAAGTCGGCGAGATCGACATTCTGGTGAATAACGCCGGTATCACGCGCGACGTCGTGTTCCGCAAGATGACGCACGAAGACTGGACGGCGGTGATCGACACCAACCTGACCAGCCTGTTCAACGTCACCAAGCAGGTGATCGACGGCATGGTCGAGCGCGGCTTTGGGCGGATCGTCAACATCTCGTCGGTGAACGGTCAGAAGGGCCAGTTCGGCCAGACCAATTACTCGACCGCGAAGGCCGGCATTCACGGCTTCACGATGTCGCTGGCGCAGGAAGTGGCCACCAAGGGCGTGACGGTCAACACCGTGTCGCCGGGCTACATCGGCACCGATATGGTCAAGTCGATCCGGCCGGACGTGCTGGAGAAAATCGTCGCAACGATTCCGGTGCGTCGTCTCGGCCAACCGGACGAAATCGGTTCGATCGTCGCGTGGCTCGCGTCGGAAGAATCGGGTTTCTCGACGGGCGCTGACTTCTCGCTGAATGGTGGTTTGCATATGGGCTGAGTCACCGGCGCGCCGCTCACAAGGCAGCGCGCCATGGCTCAGATGGTTCCGGCGGCGTCTCGCTGCGCAATGGCCCGATTGCGCAGCCGGTATGACGCCGTTTCCGCGCTCAACTCGCGCTCAAAGGCGTTAAATGACTACTACTACAAAGAAAACAGCCGAACGACTGATCAAGAAATATCCGAATCGTCGGCTCTACGATACCGAGACAAGCACGTACATCACGCTGACTGACGTGAAGCAACTCGTGCTGGATCAGGAGGATTTCAAGGTCATCGATGCAAAGAGCAACGAGGATCTGACGCGCGCCATTCTGTTGCAGATCATTCTCGACGAGGAAAGCGGCGGCTTGCCGATGTTCTCGTCGTCGATGTTGTCGCAGATCATCCGCTTCTACGGTCATGCGATGCAGGGCATGATGGGCACGTATCTCGAGAAGAACATCCAGGCCTTCATCGACATTCAGGCGAAGCTCGCCGACCAGTCGAAAAATCTGTACGAAGGCAAGGCGATGAATCCCGAAGTCTGGTCGCAATTCATGAACATGCAGGCGCCGATGATGCAGGGCATGATGACCAGCTACATCGAGCAGTCGAAGAACATGTTCGTGCAGATGCAGGAGCAGATGCAGACCCAGGCGAAGTCGATGTTCGCCACGTTCCCGTTTACGCCAGGTGGTCCGGTCAATGCCGGCACGGCGCCGGGTAATCCGCAGGCCAATCCGCAAGGCAATCCGGAGCCGGAGAAGAAGTAAGCGCTCAGGGGCGGGCGGTCTGGCCGCGGGCGCATGGCGTCGCGCGGTACAATCGCGGCCTGCGTGTGTGGGGCATTTTCTTCGGAGAGGGCGCTCTGGCCGCCCATTCCATCCCCACTCCGACGGTCAATCTCATGTTTCGTGGATGTCCCACTCCCACCTGTTTCCGGCAACAGCGCTGCGTTGACGCGGCGCTCGCTTCGCCGTGAGCCGGTTGTTTCTCGCCCCGATGGAAGGGGTCGCCGATTACGTGCTGCGCGACGTGCTGACCAGCACGGGCGGCTTCGACGGGTGCGTGTCCGAATTCGTCCGCGTGACGGGCTCGCTGCTGCCCGATCGCGTCTACGAACGGGAAGCGCCTGAAATCCTGCACGGTGGCCGTACTCGCAGCGGCACGCCGACGGTGATCCAGTTGCTCGGTAGCGATCCTGAATGGATGGCCGCCAACGCGGAGCGTGCGGCTCGGCTATCACCGCATGGGGTCGATCTGAACTTCGGCTGTCCCGCGAAGATCGTCAATCAGCACGGCGGCGGGGCGATGCTGCTGGGCGACCCTGAACAACTGCACCGGATTGTTTCGGCCGTGCGCGCGGCGGTGCCGGCGAGCCTGCCTGTGACCGCGAAAATGCGCCTCGGCGTGGCCGATACATCGCTCGCAATTGACTGCGCGGTGGCGCTGGCGGAAGCGGGCGCGGCGTCGCTCGTCGTGCATGCCCGAACCCGCGACGACGGTTACCGGCCGCCGGCCCACTGGGAGTGGATCGCCGCGATCGACGCCGCCGTCGACGTGCCGGTCATTGCGAACGGCGAAGTATGGACGGTGGCGGACTGGGAGCGATGCCGGGCGGTCAGCGGCTGTGAGGACGTGATGATCGGACGTGGCGCGGTGTCGGATCCGTTTCTGGCGCTGCGCATACGCGGCCTGATGGCGCGAAATCCCTCCGATGAGGAATGGCCGATCGTGTTGGGTTATATCGCCGGGTATCTGCGTAAATTGCAGGCTCGTGCCACGCATCTTCACGAGCACGGGCGCGTCAAGATGTGGCTGAGCTACCTGAAGCGCACCTGGTCGCAAGCCGTTGAGCTGCATGCGTCGATCCGAAGGTTGCAGGATTCGCGGGAGATTCTTGAGGTGATCGAAGCGTCGTTGGCGCCCAAGGGTTTTGCGCCGGATCCTACGACAATCGGAGTGTTGCCAGGCGAGCGTCGGTTGCTTACGATCCTATAACGATCAGGCCCTGCCTGATCGACCGTCGAACGGGGCAACTCGGCGACAAATACGGTCCTGGACCGCCAGGCAGCCGCTTAAGCGGCTGTTTTCATTTGCAGCGGCCAACCAGAGCATGGTCCGCTTGCAGCGCACATGGCGCTCACGCGGCGCGCGAACAGCCGCCCGCCAGCACGGTACAATAGCAGGTTGCGTGTGCGGGCGTTCGCCCGGGGCTGTGTCGTCGCCTCGCAGGCCGTATTGCATCGTCTTGCACCGTCCCCATTGTCGTTACCGTCACCGCTATACGCCGGACCCACCCTATGTCGCAGACCACTTCCCCCGCCGCGCCGACCGCTTCAGCTCCGAAGGTCGGATTCGTTAGCCTCGGCTGCCCGAAAGATAGTTGAAGTAAACCTCTAATGGCCCCGGCCAGTCTGCTGTAACTCGTTGATTTAAAAGCAAAGCTCAAGTTTGAGCCTTCGCGCCTCATGACGACGGCGCAACGCCGGGCGACGCCCGCGCCCCACGAATCCATCCGACCGACCCGAAGGCCGTCCGAATGAACCGGCGCGCTTAATCTTCCTCGAACGCATACAACTGTTAAGTCATAAGGGCATGCGCGATATTCGCGGTTGTCGAATAAGACGGATTCTGCGCCGCAGAAACAATCGTTCATCTACAAGGGATTCAGGGTGGATTCTGCGCAAGGGGCAGAGCGCAAAGCCTTACGGGGCGGGGCGGGGCGGCAAATTCTGTGCTGGACGTAGAAGGGGGTGGGCGGCATACTCGCGTCCACCAAATGAAAAAGCCACCCGGCAAGGTGGCTTTCTCGGAACCTTCGATTGCGCCGAAGGGGGAAGCAAAATCGTCTGTGCTCGTAGGGAGTCGGACGGAAGGAATGTTAGCCGCTTGCCGTATTCGTTGCAAGCAGAATTAGCGTCTTCATGCTTACCCAATCGGCGCTTCCAACCCAGGAAGTGCTATGCCTACCCTGCAACATCCCGTAGTTCTCTCGGCGGCCGATCATGCCCGCCAATCCGCATCGTTCCGCACCTATGTAACCGGCGTCCCGGGCGTGAAGTTCTGCCAGAAGGCCGGTGCGTTCAAGGCGTCCTGCGTCGGCGCAAACGGCAAGCCGGTGAAGCTGGGCTCGTTCGACTCGCTTGACGATGCCGTGACGGCAATCAGCCGCGCATACGAAGCCGTGGAGGGTGCGTAATGTCTATCATCCGCGCCCCGCGTCCGCAGGAAAAGTTCTACATCCTCGACAAGAAAATCTCCGAAGACAAGCGCCTCTCATGGGCTGCGCGCGGTCTGCTGATTTTCCTGCTCGGCAAGCCCGATCACTGGAAGGTGAGCATCCAGAACCTCATCAACGAGACCGCCGAGTCTGGTGCGCCGCTCGGTCGCGATGGCGTTCGCAAGATCATCAACGACCTGAAGGCAGCAGGCTATATCACGCGCATCCAGTCGAAGACGGAAGGCGGCGAGTTCGGCGAAGTCGAATATCAGGTGAGCGAATCACCGCTGACGGAATATCCGTCGCCGGTTGAACCGTCGCCGGTCAATCCCCCACAAGTAAGTACTGATTCTAAAAAAGGACTGAGCAAAGCAGTAAGGAATGACATTGGGCAAGTTCCTGCGGAACCTGCTCGCCGCGACATTTCCGGCAAGCCGGTGAAGGCAAAGCGCAAAACCCCGGCGAAAAGCATGGATCACGGTGAAGCCATCGCCATCCTGAAAGACAAAGGCGTCGAAGAACAGGTTGCCCGCGATTGGATTCAGACCCGTGAGTGGAATCGCGGCATCGTCGTGCCCTCTGTCATTGAGCGCCACGAAGCAGAGGCGCAGCAGGCCGGTATCACGCTTGACGACGCATTGCGCTTCATGTGCAACACCAGCGTCTTCGACTTCACGGCGGAAATGTACGCCGAGTACGCGGAATAACCGGAGCCAGGATCATGACGACCATCAACCCGTTGAGCAGCCCGCTCGAAACCATGCGCGCCATCGCCCGCAAGCGCGACCCGGCTCGCACGCTGACCGCCCCGAATGCGAAGGCGCAGCGCGACGCGGACAAGGCTGCATTGCAGGCCGCAGTGAAGATCGCGAAGGCGGCGCACGACGCCGCGGTGAATGCGCTCGATGACTTTGAGCGCGATCCGCGCAACCATGTGTATGACACGCTCGAAGACGCAGAGGCGACGCTGCATGAGGCTCTGCGCGACATCGCGAGCGCTGACTGCGAAGGCTCGCACAACTGCGGCGCGTCAGAATACCGCCAAGGATTTTTCGTCGGCCGCGCTGAGTACGTCGCTATCGCGTCCGTTGAGTACAACCGCCACGACAAGACCTTCTACTACGTCGAAGAGTTCGATATGCGCATCGAGCCGGTCGCGTAGACCCATCGCAAGCCGCTCGCATACCATCGCCGCTACGCTGGCATCGGCGAATGGCCGCGAGCCGCTCTAAAGCCCTCTAAATCAATCTGCCTCATTCGCAGAGCGAAGCATCGAAGCCCGGTGAAACCGGGCTTTTTTGCGCCTCTGTTACAAAAAAGATCGCCATATTCAACAAGGATTTTCTTAAATAGTCGCGATTCCTGCCTTGTGTGGGCTTTGTCGCGTCATTAGAGTTCGGCCATCAACACCGCAACAAGGCGCATACCAAAATGAAAATTTCGTTCTTCATCGAACCCGGCAAGACGCTCCCCGCCGCCCTGCGCCCGTACGGCAGCATGAGGCATCGCCACGCAGTCGTCGGAATGACGCTGCTGCAAAACCCGGATGGCTCGTTTGAGATCGTCGCCGCGTCGCGCAATGCGATTGACGACGAACAGGTGACGCGCATGAAAGAGTCCATCGCCGGGATTGACGCAGCGGCCGAGCGCGAGGCAGCGAAGGCGGCGCAAAAGGAAGGCGAGAAAGCCGCGAAGCGTGCCGCCGCGCTGGCTCAAAAGCTGGGCATCCAGAAGGCAAAGGTCGATGCAAAGCAGGCGCGCATTGACGCGAAGAAGGCGCTGAAGAAGGCGCAGCAGTAAGGCAGAAGTGGGAAGGCCGGAAGGTGTTGGCGCACCGACCGGCCTATGTGAAACCTGGCGAACCGCATATGCCAGTCTGAGGACTCCTAAGAAGGAGCCGAATGATGGCGCGGGACGCAGAATTTGGCAAGTGAAAAAAATGGTATCGAATCAAATTGCAGAAGTCCGCGCCGGTCATGGCTACCTGGATGTCGCGACGAAGGTGGTCACGTCCGAACTGTGCCGCGTGAGCGAGCATGGCGAGATCGTCACCGATTCGCTGGTTATCGCTGAAGAGTTCGGCCGCGCCCACAAAAACGTGCTGGCGTCGCTTGACGGGCTGATCGAGCGCGGTCGCTTAGGTGGGCTTGATTTTAAGCTCACCTCGTACACCGACAACTCGAACCGCCAGAAGCGCATGATCGAACTGAGCGAGCGCGGCGCGATGATTGCAATGCCGTTCATTGGCGGCACGAAGTCTGAAGAGGGTCAAGTTCGCCTGGTGAGCGCGTTCATTTCGATGCGCGAGCGCGTTCATGCACTCGAACACGCGAAGGCCGCCGCCGTGAAGCTGCCGAACGCCAAAGAACTCGCGATGCTGGTTATTGCCGAGTCCGACCGCGCCGACGCAGCCGAGCAGCGCGCCGAAGACGAGCAGCGCCGCGCCATCCGCGCAGAGGCCCGCGCCGATCTTCTGTCTGGCAAGGTAGACGAGCTTTTGCCCGCGGCGCATGCGCTCGATGACCTTGTGGCGACGCCGGGCAGTGAGTGCGGTACGGATGCCGCAAAGACGCTGGGCGTGTCGCCGAAATGGCTGTTCCTTTACATGCAGTCGATTGAGTGGATTTATAAGCGCGGCGTGCGCTCTGGCGGCCAGGCTGCGTCGATCCCGTGGACGATGACGGATGAAGCGTGGAAGGCTGGCTACGTTGAGCGCAATGTCGGTCACCGCGAGGCACGCAAGCCGAACGGCTCAGTCGTGTTCCTGCCGACGAACACGGTCTACGTGACGCGCGAGGGGCTGAAGGAACTCGCGAAGCGCATCGCCGTGCTGCGCGCCGACGGCAAGGAACTTCCGACGACGCTCGAACTGATCCAGTCGCACCTTTCCCGCGTTGACGCGCAGAAGAAGGCGAAGCGCGGCAAGTAATCGACGGGCTCCCCAGCCACGGCAACCGCTCGAACCACGGCGCAATTCCAAACCACGCATAGGAGCCATCATGGCCGCAACGAAGAAGACCCACGCACGCATCGCAAACCACGCCGCAGCCGCTCACGCCGATCCGGTCGCGAGTGCCCGCGCGCATATGGACGCATCCGCCGAGGATGTCCGCAGCGCGCACCGCGCCCTGGTTCTGGCGCAGCGCGCCCACGCCGACGCGAAAACGGCATGGCTGCGTGAGATCGAAGACCGCGACACCGCCGAGCGCGACCATGCAGCAGCCTAATTCCGCCCCGCGCAGCGTCGTATCGCGTCTGTACTGCCTGCGCCGCTACAGCCTGCGCCTGAGTCGCGATCTTCACGAAGCAAGCCGCTGGCTGCGCGGCGCTCGCGAGTGGCGTCATAAGACCGGCGCGAATATCGCGATGGTCGAACAGCAAGAGGCGCACTGGACCCGCGTTATGGGTAACATCGGCCGCGCGTTCATCGAGGCTGGCGCAGAGCTTGTGCGCCTGAGCGAAGAGATCGACGCGACGATGACAGTGCAGCAGCGCGTGGACCTGATCGGCGCTGGCCGCTATCGCGCCGGGTTCGCGCCGAGCACGACGTTTTCCGGCCTGGTCGCCAACGGCTTCGAGCTTCCGACGTGCCGCAAGGGCAAGCCGCGCGCCGACGGGCCGCTTTTTCTCCTGCTGGTGGCGTTCCACTCGGCAGCGATCCGTGAGCGCGCCGCTCGCGAGAACGAAGTCGCCACTGAGGCACTGGTAGCGCAGCGCGTAGAGGCCAATCTAGGCTTCGTACACGAGCCGCCGACCATGTTGCAGTGATTCGGTCGCGCCAATGAAAAAGGCCCGGGGTTACCGGGCCTTGTCGTTTCTGCTGCTGGTTACTTCCTGCGCTTCTTCGTATCGCGCGGATCGGGGGCGTCTTCGATTTGCTGGCGAATCCAAGTGGATGCGCTGCCCTTCGGGTCTGCCGCCTTTCCGAGCGCCGTCGCTTTTTCCCATGCCTCATCCGACAAGCGAACCTTGCGGATCGGTGTTTCGCCGCCGTCCGGGTTGAACGCCTTCCGGCCACTTCCGGCCCGAGCGCCGCCGTGCGTGTTCCTTTCTTCTTCCATGCTGCCCCCGCCTAAATGTTGATGCCCAATTATAGCTCGAAAGTGTGGACACAACATTTTCAAGAAAACACTTGAAAGTGTGGCTACATATGTTCTATGATTCGATCCATAGCAGGGCCACACAACCAACCGACTCCCCGGAGATACACCATGAAGCTGAAGAACCCGCTGCGCACCATGACGGCCGCCGAACAGGATCAAAAGCGCCTGGAGCGCTCAAAGCTGGAACTGGCCGAACTCGAATGCTCGCTCGAAGCGACGCTTGCCCACCGCGACATGCTGCGCGCCCGCATTGCCCGCCTCGAAGCCAATGGTGCAGAGCCGATCCATCGCGGCATCCCGGCCCGCCCGGCGCTGCGTGGCGTGGCAAACGAACTCGAAGGCGTTCGCCGCATCCTCGCCTCCTAACCATCAACCATCCCGAGGAAACTCCTAATTCATCAATTTTCAGTAGTGCGATGTTTTAAAAGGAGTTTTGCCATGTTGCATCAAGATAAGACTGATGTTTTTGCCTGCATCCGCGAGCTTGCAGAACTTTTCGAGCCGGTGATTGCCGAGGTCCGCGCGAATACCGCATGGATGCGCGAGTTTAACGAGGCGCTGCAAGGAAAGCGCCCCTGCCCGTAAGTCGAATCTAAGAATCGTGTTTTACCGTGGCCCGGTCGGTTACCGGGCGACTCACCTTAGATAGATCATGGAAAAATCAAACACCGACCGGGCACACCCCGACGACAAAGACGTGAGCGACGCGCTTCGCGAGCAGGCTGTTATCTATGGCCGCCAAAAGCTGCCTCCTGGCATCCCCGAAAGCGCTCTCAAATTAGACGAGCCGCCACGCAAAATCGACGGCTACAAATAACCAACAAACCAACGCCGCGCGGGATGGCTCGCGCGGAAATATTTAGGATACCTGGAGATCAATCATGGCATGGCTCTGTTTCAACGATTCGTTTCTGTCCGTCGTCGCATCCGACAAAGACCCGAAGGTGCTTAACGTGCGCGCTCGCCGCGTCGGCGACATCGAAGCCGTGTTCGGCAAGACGTATCCCGTCGTCACGCTGCCCGCCAGAGACTACGCATTCCGCGCCTTTATTCCGCGTGACGTTGTAGCGAACGTGGTGGCCGCCAAGCTGGCCGCGACGGACTACACGAATTTTAAGGATTCTGTCGCCGATCACCACTTGCACGAAGCCTATGCGCGCACCTGGTCAACCATGGCTGCATTGCAAGAGTGCCCGCCGTACTCAACGAAGCCGCGCCCGGGTTTCCGCGCGCATCCGCTGCGCCTGCCGAAAGCCTAACCCGTCGCTCCCCGCCGACCCACACAACACAGAGAAAATCATGCCGAGATACCTACGCCTTTCCCGTCGCGAGTCGCGCCAAGACGACAAGCCGCGCGCCAAGACCCTCGCCGAACTTCCCCGCGTGCTGGCCGCCGCGCCCGCGCAGCACGCTCTTTTCGAGCCAACGCAGACCGGCGAAGCGTCGCTCGCCGCAATCGCCGAGATTCTGGACGCGCCCAGCGAGCGCCATATGCCCTTCAGTGGCGTCGATACGCTTCTGATAAGGGCGCAGCCTTCCAAGGCTCAAGCAACCCGCCTGAGCGCCGCCCTGATCCGTGCATGCGCCGCGTTCGACCGCTGCCGCGTCGTGTCCCGCGATGCGCGCACAAAGCAGGTTTGTGAAAGCTGGTCGGCGCGCTGCTTCTCCGCGCTGCGCTGCGCGGAAAAGATGCTTGAGGATGGCGAACGCAAGATTGCGCGCTATGACGCCGTGGATACGCTTTTGACGGCTCTGTTTGCGGCCGACTCGGTGCTTCAGTTGCTGATGGATGGCGCGGATTGCGGATCGCTCGGCGACGCAGCAGCCGACGGCCACATTGCCGTCATCAAGGCACTGAGCGCAGAGGCCGCGCCGGTTGTTGATCGCGCAGAGGTCGCGGCATGATCGCCAGTCTCATGAATCGTAAGACGGCCATAGGTTTCGCGCAGGGCTTGATCTTGTCGCTGGGCGTCGCGTTGCTGGTGGCGCTTGTCGTGCTCTCACCATGAGCGAGCAGGAATTCTGGAATGGCCTGATTTTCGGTTCGTGCATCGGCGGGTTGATTGGTGGCCTGTCGGTGGTGGTGGCGCAGCTTCTCAGACGGGTTCTGCGCCGCTCGCCGCGCGATGAAGTGGACTGGTTCGATCTATAAACAAGGGGTTCGTCGTGGACGTTTTCGCAAGCATCATGGGCATTTCGAGCAGTCAGGCGTGGTCGCTGGTCGGCGCGCTCATTCTGGCCGCGCTGTTCGGCGGCTTCCTGCTTCGCTTCTGGAAAGTCGCGTTGGTCGGGGTCGTCGCAGTTCTGGTGATCGGCTTTGCTCGCGAGCACGTCCAAACGAATCTGACGATGCCGCAAGCGGACGCAACAGCGCAGCCGCAATATCGCGATGTCGTACCGCAGGTGATCCCGTACAGCGGGCCGCCTTCCGATGCCGAGCAGGACGCAATCGACGCAGCCAGCGCGGCAAGCGCAACCGTCGCGCCGGAACCCGAGCTACCGGCCGACGAGCGCGCGTATCTGGACAAATGCGCCGCCGATGGCGAGAACTCTCGCGAGGAATGCGTCCAGTTGTTCTCGGAAAAGCGCTACGTGGAAGAGGGCGCGAGCGAGCCGCAGGAAGCGTCCGATGCGCAACCCGATCAACCGGCGAACCTGAACGACACAGAGCGCGCCACCACGACTGATTCGCAGTAACCAATTTATAAAAAGACCTTAATTTTAGACTCAATATGAAAAAGATAATCACTGCCTCAGTGGCATCATTCGCCGCTGGCGCTGCGTTCGTTGGCGCGATCAACTTGACTCGCCCGGTGCAGAATGCGCAGGCCGCCAATGCGGTTGCGGCCTCAACGCCAGCGGTTGCAGCAAAGCACGCTGAAGCCGAATCTGACGCAACGTGGAGCCTGATTAAAAAGACGCCTAGCGGTGTAACGCTGTACGTCACAAAGCCGGTTGCCGCCGATTTTGGCGTTACCGTTTGGTTGAAAATGACCCGCGATGACAATGCGCCGATAGACGGAAAGCCTGTATCGAAGGTGGTTAGTAGCGCGATCATTGGTTGCAGCACTGGTCAGATTCGCATGGGCGAAATTCTTACATACGATCCGAGTGGCGCAATTTCTTCCGACGTGAAACTTCTCGGCAACGATTCAAGGTGGGTAGACGTTCAGCCGGGCTCGATTGAGGAGAGTGTGATTCGCTTCGTCTGTCTGCCGAAAGACTCGCAAGGGGCCGCACAATGAAAAAGACCGTCATTCTCGCCACCATGATCGCGGCATCGCTCGCCGGTTGCGCTGCTACGTGCGTCCCCGTGACGACGCACGACGCGCAAACGGGCTATTCGCATACCGAGTGCGTGCCAGCAGCGCCGTCAGACGCGTATGCAGCAAACCCGACGTGGAGCGCCCCCGACACGCAGGAACCGGAACCGGACCACGCCAACCATGCGTATGACTTCCCTGTGGCGAGCATGCTGCCGTGGGCGCAAGACATTCCGACGTACGCGACAGGCGACGCAGTGCCGATCAAATGGATGGCTGGCCCGTTCGCGAGCCAGGCTGAAGCTGACGCTGCAAAAAAGGAGATTGCCGATCAGGCGGCGTTGAGTAAGGCTCAAGAGCACGAACGGGGAATGTCGGGGGCATTCGATTTTTGCGTTGGATACGAGCTTCCCGACAGGCTCGGAATTCCGACCCACATGGCGCATATGTGCCTTACGGCGGGGCCGTTCGCGAGTCAGGCAGATGCCGACGCTGCGCGCGAGAAGGTTCATGAGTATCTGACTGGCACGGGCGATGAGGCTGCAATTCAGAAGGGGGAGCGGGATGCCGCTGCGGCTGCAATAGCTCGCCAGGATCGCGAGGAGAACGCGACCTACAACGCGGTGAAGGTGTTCGCGTACGCCGAAGATAATGCCGGGACATCGCTGCTGACGCACTCACGCTGCCCGCTTCCCGGCTATCAGGGCATCGCCTTCATGCTTCGCACCGACCGCTACTATCGCGGGCGCTGGATGGGCTGCTGGAAGGCCAAGCCGGATACGCAATTCGGGACCGGCGACTTCATCGAATTCAATGCGTTGCTGGTTGACGGCAAAACGGGCTGGAAGTTCGCGCCGCAGTTCGGGCACTCCATGCGCGCCAGCGAGTTCGTGAAGGGTGATCCGCGTCGCGAACGCGCCTTCGAATAAATTTGTGCGTCCCGCGCAGATTTAGCTTGATTGTGTGGCCCTGTATCGTTATGATTCACTCATCGAAACACAGGACCCCTAACGGAACCAGCGCCATGCAAACAACCGTCCAAATCGCCGCCCGCGCACGCCGCACCGCAATTCACTTCGTTGCGAAGAAGGTGGGCTGCTCGCCTGAAAAGCTGCTCGAACGCGTTGCGCGGCCGGCCGCCAAATACGATCCGCTTCGCGCCGCGCTGTACCTGGCGTGCGCAGAGGCCGCCGACGCGATTGCTGCGAGCGAGCCCGTAGAGGCCGCGCATTGGGCCGCAGCCGAGAACGTGGACGGGTGGGTAACGTCGCGCATCGGTCGCCTCTACGGTCAGAAGCTGGTGAGCTATTGGGCTCCGACGGCGACGGCGTAATTCTCCCCTAAGCCCCGCCCGGTACGGTGGGGCACAAAACCCATATTCAACAAGCGAAATGAACATGACTAACGTGCAGGTCGAAATAGCGCTCGCTCTGTCCTTCGTGTTCGGAATGATCGCGGCGGTTGACATCATCAACTACCGCTACCCGATGACCAAGCGCGAGGGATTCATCGCCGCCGCCATCATCGTTGTGGCGGTCTGCTGCCCGTTCGCGCCGTTCGTATTCTGATCTCGTAGAGCCTGACCATGAAGAAACTGCTTTTACTCGCGGCCGTCGCCGCAACGATGCTGATGACCGGCTGCGCCGCATTGTGTTCGCACGCTGATGATCCTGATGCGTGCGTTGCGCGCTCACAAAATATCGCGATGGCGATTGGTGCGGGGATGGCCGGTGGTGCTGCCGCAGTGGAGGCGTCGCGCCCCGTGTACGTCGTGCAGCCGCGCCCGCTTATCTGCCGCAATTACGGAAATTACGTGCAATGCAATTGAGCATCCATTTTCTGATCGTGAAGTGCCTGCCGTGGCTTCTCTCGCTGATGTCCCTGTCGTGCGCGTGGCTGGCCGGTAACGGCTCGAAGCGCGCATGGCAGATCGGCATAGCAGCGCAGTCTCTGTGGGCCGTCTACGCGGTCTATACGCAAGCCTGGGGGCTTCTTCCGACGTTCGCGGCACTCGGATTCATCTACACACGCAATCTGCTGAAGGCAAAACCATGACGAAGCGCGCCTACCTGGTCGGCAATGAAGACCACGACGTAATTTCCGTTCACTTCGACGTTACCGCGAGCAGTGAGGATGCGGCCCGCGCTGCCGCAAAAGACCTTCTGGCCGCGATGAACGTGGACGATTGCGAAATCACCAAGGATGCGGACAACGTAAGCGACGATGGCGAGCCGCACTTCCTTCTGCAAGCCAAAGGCTGCGGCGTGGAGTCCGCTACGTTCTGCGGGCACGCGAAAGACGAGGCGCACATGCGCGAACAGGTGCGCGAATTCATTGCGTGGCTGGATACGTCGGAAATCGTACTCATTGACGTGATGGACCTGTGAAGTCTCTCAGGTGGCGCGTCACTCGCGCGCCGCTTTTCTCCCCGGCTGCCGGTGGTGGTCGGGGATTTTTTTCGTTGTGGAATATAGGTTTCTTGTGATGCGCGGTGCGCTCGGATCGTGACGCCATGATGATCCCACGCATACGCGCAGCAGATCGACGCGAGTATCGACTGCATTCTACGCAGTGGGAATGGCGACGGGAATGCAAAACTCCCCCGATCCCCATGCGTTCACACGCTCACGCGTGCCTGCTGGCGTAGAACGCCTGACCGACGCAATCGGTTGTTGAAAGAAAGCCCCGGCGCTGAATCTCCCTGCGTCGGGGCTTTTGCATTACGAGTTCTGCGCCTCGCGCTTCACGGCCTCACTGAGCGCTGCCTGCGCCAGCGGTTGCATATCGCTCGCGACCTTCGCCGCGATGTTCATGCCCGGCCGCGCCGGAATCTGCCAGCCAGCCGACTTGTCGCTCATCGTGCGGAACGTGAGATAGACCGAAGACTTCGCGCCCGGCGTGCTCGCGTCCATCTTGACCATGCCAGCGTACAGCTTGCGCTCCTTCGCCGACACGCCCGCCGCCTTCATGGCCGCGTTTGTGACCTTGCCGCCCCACTTGTATTGCATGCGCGGAACCACGCCCGCGCTGTGCGGCTGATTCGCCATCGGCGTCATGCCGCTGCCCGGCGACAGAAACGTGAGTTCGCCCGTCTGGCGCGCGCCGCTGTTGCTTGCGACGCTGCTCATTTCCATGTCCTTCGCGAGTTCGTACACGCTCGGCGGCATGGCCGGGCCGTGGGCGACCATATCTGGCGTTGACTTCAGCATCGGAATGACCAAAAAACGGTTTCCCTTCTGCGACACGCGTACTTTGCTCGAAGTCGCGAGCATCCGCTTGAGGTCTACCGGGGGACGCCCGGCTTCGATGGGCTGCGCGTTCGGATAGTCGGAATAGACCTCTGCGTGCAGATCGTTGAGCCAGCGGACCTTGATCGACGCGATATAGGCTTGCTTCTCGCCATTCCATAGCCGCGCCGTCGCGACGCGCTCTTTCCATAGCACTGCGGTTGCGTTCGCCGTCGCTGCTACGGCCTTGTGCAAGAGCGGCAAATTGCCCTTGTTCATGACCGCCCCGAGATTGGGGACGTTCGGAAGGGTGAAGGACAGACTGAAATTGAGACCGGCCATGATGTTGCGCTCCTGTTCTATGGGCTCATGGTGCCGTCACGCCCGCCGCCCACGCCAAGGTATTGCCGTGGTCGCCCGAAGGGCTCAAGCGCGATTCTGGCGAGCCGCTGACCGATGCGGGAATTTCCGCATCCCTCGCGCCACGCTTTGCCACATTCCCGCCGCCCATACCCGTCCATACCCGACGCATACCCCATACCCCGGACGTGATGCCACGATGGCATGAACGGGCGCGCTCACTGCCGCCGACCGGCGCACGGTGCCACTTCTGGCACTTCCGACCGCGAAACCCTATGTAAGTGATTGATATGGCTAAGAAAATCCTGACTCCTGACGAAATGGCCGAAGCGCGCCGCCTCTATGAGAAAGAGGGCTGGGGTTATGGCCGTATCGCCACGAAGTTTTCGGTCTCGAAGCCCACGGTGCAAGGCTGGGCGAAGAATTGGCAGCGTGATTACGGCGTCGCTCCTCTGCCTGCGGGGAAGAAAGCCGATGCTGGTGCTGGTGCCGCTGCTTCGCAGGCTAAAGTTACAGAAAACGCCGTGCCGAGCGAGACCCAGGGGGCCGCCACATACCCCGGTATGGTCGCCAGTGAGCCCGCTCGCGTCGTGGCCGATGTCTACGTTGCGCCCGCCGCGCCGGCGAACGACTACGCCGACGAAATCCGCATCCCCGACGGCCTGGACGAAGTGGATCGCGAGGAGTTCGTGAAGGCCGCCATCGTGGGCCGCCAGCGCGCGATCAATGGCCGCCACCTGAAGGAACTGAACGCGGCCCGCTCGAAGCTGTACGAGTCGCTGAAGAAGGCCGGGACGAAAGAGGGTGCCGGGACCGCGCTCGCGAGCCAGCGCAACGTGGCCGCGCTGATCGCGTTGCAAGCCGCGGAAATGGAAGCCGAGCTTCAGCGCGTCCGCTTGGAAGTTGCCGAGTTCGTAGGGAAGCCCCTGAAGCCGTCGCCGTGCCGCATCGTCGTCCACATGCAGGAAGGCGCTCAGATCGGCGGCGCAGAGGTCTACGGCCCGAACGCATTCGAAGTGATAGACCAACAAGGGAAGGTGATCTAAATGGCTAAGAAACCGTTGTTGAATAAGGCGAAATTCTCCACCGAACAGATCGAGCGCAACCTGAATGCGCTTGCTGCGCGGCATGGAATCACACTCCCTGCATTGCAGGAAGTCTCGAAGTCCACGACGACCATCCGCGTGATCCTGGCCGACGCCGACGCTGCCCGGCTGGCACGTGCGCACATGGGCGCGGATGCGCTGGTGACTCGCGACGATCCGGCGTATGCGCTGCCGCCGCTGCCGCTGCCGGTGGTTGCGAAGGGTCTGCGCTCAATGCAGGCCCATTCGCGCCGTGCCCGCGTGCCCCGCATCCGCACCAACGACTAGGACCGATATGACCGTGCTGAACTACAACCCGAGCAGCGACAACGCATGCGACCTGTTCGAGCGCTCAATCAGTGCGTTGATGCTCGAAATGTTGATCGACGGGTGCCCGCCGCATATCGTGGACAAGGCCGTCGATAGCCTGCGCAGGGACTTCGATAACACGCGCCTATACCTGCGTGACCTCGAACGCGGCGCGGCCCGTGTGAAGCGTTTTGGCTGCTTCAGGGTGGATCGCTTCCGGTGCGCGATGGCGGGGTAGTGTTGGCGGTGAAGCGGCGACCCTTCGCCGAATCAGAGCCCGTAGGCGCTTACGAAATTCATGTACAGCCGGTAAATGTCGTTCGCGATGGCGCGCCCGGTGCTGTTTCGAATCGACTGCATTGTGTGTTCGAGCGCGCTGTTCAATACGTCGCCGGCCGCGTCGTGCTCCGGGCCTTTCCGCGTGAGGCGGTGGATGATGCTCTGCCAGTCTTCGCGCAGTTCGGGCGGGAGTTCCTGGGCGGTCAATTGGGCAAGCGCCCAATGCGCGGCACGCAGGCGCTCGCGTACGTCGCCCTCGCGCGTGGCGAGCCGGTGGAGTGCGTTGGTCAGTTTTTCCCGTACCCTCGAATAGCGTCGCATCGTTCGTCCCCGTGGTGTTCGACTGCGCGAGTGTAGCGCGGGGCGGGGTGGCCCCTCGCAGGGGCGTGTGCAAATCTGCATAGGGGATAGCGAAGCGCGATACCCCTCGCCGAGAAAGCGGGAATTCCCGCTATCCAGTCCGGGAAGGTCAGAAATCAAAACTGAATCCTGACCCGCGAAAAGATGACTCAAATCTGAGTCATGAATCAAATCAAATACTTAGTCAGAAACCAAATTTGGTTCCTCTCCCGCATAGAGGGTGATGATCCAAATCTGGATCATCTATCAGGCTGCGCGGCTGGGTGCGCCCGGCTTCGTGGAGACATACGGGACCATGCCAGGCGCGAGACCTGAATAGCGCATGGTTTTCGCAAGGGTCGCGGCGTTGTGGTTGCCGCCCATTGCGCCCAAAAGGTCGCGAAGATCGAGAGGGCGGCCCTCGTTGGCGAGCTTCACCGCGGCGACGATGAAAAGGCTGCGGCGCGCTTCGCGTTCAGCCCGCGCCAGTAGCTCGACGTGGTCGGGGATAGGCGGCTTGGGCGGCTTCTGTGAGCGTTTCGGGCGTGACGGGCTGGCATTCAGCAAGACGACGCGGCCCGCTGCCTGCGCGGCGAATGCGGCGTCAAGCCATGCGTTCTCGCGGTCGTGCAGATCGTCCTTATCCGCCAACTCGACAACATCGAAGACGTGTGCGCCCGCGCCGTAGGTTTTGAACGACGCGAGAACCGCCTTAGCAGCGCCGCCCGAATTGCTGTTGGTGACGTGCGAGCGCCAGCGAAGGCCGATATCGGTTGAGCGGCCGAAGTACATAGCGCCTGCCGGATTGGTGATGCGGTAGATGCCGCACACGCCATTAGCCTGCGTGCTCGTGTGGCCGAGGCCAGGCGCGTTGATGTCGATTTTCTGTTCGTTCATATTGCGTCGAAAAAGATGGCCCAAATTTGGGTCATGAATGAAATCAATGACTTGCGACATGCTTCAAAACTGAATCATCCCCAGCGCGGACCAATAGCCGGAATCCCGGCTATCTCGGCGGTCGATTGCTGGAATCCCAGCTATCCTTATAAATCAATGGCTTAGGCCAATAACCGGAATTCCGGTTATCGAAAGCAGGAATTCCTGCTATCTAGGCGCGACAAGGGTTTGCGGGCGATTCCGGGTAAGCCGCCGCGTTCGCATGGATACCCTGATTCGGGGTGCCCTTCGCCACGCCGACCTTGCGCATGCAGCCGCACGACTGCGTCCATCCCTGCAAGAGCGAGTCGGCGCGCGTCGTCTTCGATCCGCCGCACTCGCAGCGGCACAGCCAGAAGGCAGCGCGTCCGTTCGATCCTGGCGGCTGCGGTGCCCGCGATTGCACGGTGAGGCGTCCGAAGACGCGGCCCGGCTCGATGGGCGTCACCGTGCGTCCCTTGCTCCATTCCCCGGCGCGCTTGCCGAGTTCGCGCATGTGCTCGGCGTTCTTCTCGGCGCGTACGCAGCCGCAGGACGGCTCTGTGCCGCTCTTGAGTGCGTGCCTGATGGTTGCCCCGTTCATGACCTTCTCGACGGCGCAGGCGCAGCGTACGTGCCAGCGTTCAATGCCGCGCTTTCCCTTCGGTGCAGGTGACGTGATGGTCAGGCGGCCGAACACGTTGCCGGTCGCGATGGGCACGATAGGCGGGCGGCCATGTGATCGGACGTTCGCGCGAGCCTTGCGGACATTCTCTGCGCGCAGGCATCCGCATGACTGGACCTCGCCGCTGCGCAGACGGTCGCTACGGGCTTCCTTCGTGCCGCCGCAGGTGCAGGTGCAGGTGCAGCGCGACGCGCCGCTTGCAGCGCTTTCTATGCGGCCAGTGACGGTCAAGTGCCCGAACGTCTGGCCGATGGCGATGGCCCCGCGCTGAACCGTGGCGCGGCGCTCGCGCTCGCGCTCGCGGCGGGCTGCGCCCTTCACTGCCGGATCAAGGTGAGCAGGAAACGGCGTACCGTGGACGATAAGCCGCTTGCGCAGCGTGTTGAACTTCACGCCGCTGGATGCAGCGAGGTCGATCAAGTCTTTGCCCTCGAAGGTGAGGCGTGCGCGTCCCATTCGTTGTCCTATGCGTGTGTTGTTGCTGCCAGCGTTGTCGGTGCGCGTGTGCCGTAGCCGCTCGCCGCTCGGGCATCCTCCGTGAGTCGCTTCGCGACGGGCGGATGGCCCCCCCGTGAGAGCCTAAATGCACGTCTTTCAGGATGTCGGTGATGCCCTCGCCGGGCGACGCGCAGCGTCTCACGTAGGCGCTACTGACTGCGTTGATCGCCGCGGCGTGATGCAAGCGCTGCTGCAAAACCGCTTCGAATGAGTAAACAGAACCTCACCCGTAAAAAAAATCGCGGCAGGTATATCGCTCGTTAGGGTAGCTGCTGCGCCTGAGTGCGTTCAGTCAACATCCTGGCCGGTTCTCCCCGGACCTTCACTGCGTTTATTGAGTCGGCGCGATACCGATTCTTCAGGGCTGGGTTATGGCCCCCTGTGAGCTTTCTTCCTATCCCGCGTGCCTTTTGCGGCATCGCATGTGATCCAGAAAAGACAAAGCCCGCAGTTTGTACTGGTAGCTCGAATTGACGTTTCTCAGGCGTCTGGCTCTGGACGAGAGGCGATCTCAAACAGAGCCATCATTCGGGCTACCGCTACATTCTGCGGGCCGTGGTGATGCTTTTGTGCTGCTGTGCTGTTGCGCCGGATCGCCTCCTATCGTGCGGGTGAGAGGGCCGCTCGACATGCAACGAAGCGGATATTGCCGGCGCATCATCAAAGCTGCAACAACAAAATGAACGACTATCCCTCATTGAGGGAGACTTCTTTTCATCGCGGCACTTCGAAGGGGTAATCGAACCGTTTCGAAACCCTTCGATGACCCTTTGAAGCCCCTTAGAAGGGGCTTAGGTAACGCTCTGCAAACGCATCGGTAACGCATGAGTAACGCTTGCTGCGTTACCCGATCTAGCGCCGAAAACAGAGAAAACCCATATTCAACATCGCTTTCTTGCTCGCGCATTAGGTGCCCGTGTCCGCATCCGAATTGACCGCATTGCGTAAAATGTCACGCTGTTATGCGGACAAACTGCGGACAGATCGCGGACGCCTTGCGGACTTTCTCCGACTTTTTGCGGAGAAAACTCGGACAGAAAGCGCCGAACAGCGGAAGGTTATCGGATGGTTCGCGGAAGGATAACCTTCTGGCTAACCTCTGGCTCAACCATCGGATGCCGGATGGCTCTGCTATGCCTGAGCCACAAAGCAAAATCCCGACAAAACCGTTATTCAACAACGATTTTATCGGGATTCTGCGTTCGACGCAATAACTATATGCACTCCTAAGCAGAATTTACAGGGCGCGCGGTCTGCGTGAGCTTCTGCAATGCTGCCCGCTGGAACAGGTGCAGCGTCAGGGCCGCGTTGAATAGCGACGGCGGCGGGGCGGGGTGCTTCGTGGTGGTGGTCATGATGATCCTCTCAGGCTGTCTTTCTGCGCTTGCCGAGCGGGTGCCCGTGCGCCTTGATGCGTTGTCGGATGGCTCGCGACGTAACGCCCAGTTCCGCCGCCCACTCGTTGATCGTTTTGCTGTCGATTGTCCAGACCTCGCCATGCGGGCGACTGGTGCCGCCAATGTTCGACTTTCCGCGAACGACGCCCATTGCCACGCGAATACAGCCGCATGAGAGGACTTTAGAGCGGATCACGTCGGATGCGACCACTACCTTATCGGGATTCCCGCAATCGCAGCGAACAATCCAGCGGCTGCGCCCGGTGCCGACTTTGTACTCAGACACGGTAACGAGGCGGCCGAATCGTGCGCCGGGCTCAAAACGGACGCGGGGCGGCCTGCCCATGGGCTTGCTGATATTCATGCTTAAGCGCTCGCGTGGCGGCTGAATTCCAGACCGGCGATGGCGATGCCGAAGCGGATGCAATCGCCAAGGTCCGCGCCGTCGGGAATCTGCGAATCGAAGACGTACTTCGACGCCTCGCGACTGATCCAGTGCAGCACGCTCGCGTCGAACAGCGTGCCGGTGGTGCGGGTGACGGCGCGGCGGCCGAACTTCGTGAATAGGTGGATGGTGCCGATGGTGGTCATGCTGGTTCCTGGTGTGGATCGTGTGGTGCTATGTTCGTGTCACGCGGATTTGTAGCCGTTCAACTCGAAGGCAACCTGTACGAGCGCGCGAGCCGTGACTGCGATGGCGCGCGGGCTCTTGCCGATAGCGGGGCGCTCAGGTGCCGGTGCTGCTGCCTCGCGTTCTGCGCGGCGTTGTGCCTTTTCGAGCTTGCGCAGTTGCTTTCCAGTCAATGCCTTCTGCGGCTTCACGGGAGCGGCTGCAACGGGCTCGATGACCGGCTCTGACGTATCGGTATCGGCAACGTCTTCATCGGCTTGTGCGGGCACGTAATCGCCGGTCAGGCTGCATCCGGTGGCGAGAACGAGATCGGCTTCGGTGATGCCCTTCGGCGCGTCGTCGCGCTGGCTGTGCATGAAGTGAGCGGCGAACTGATCCGCCGTCATGCCGCTATGCGTGTTTCCGAGCGCAACCGGCGCGGCGACTTCGACAACATCCTCTTCCGGCTCGATTGCGGGCTCGCTGGCGGCCTCGAAGGCTTCGGTGGATGCCTCGACATGGACGCGGGCGGGCGGCGGCTGGATTGCGGCGCGCTTGCCTTCGAACGGTGAGCCGGTTTCGACCATGCGCTTCGCCAGGGCGGCGACTGTCTGGCCGGTGCGCTCAGACCATTCGCCCAGCGTCTTGCCAGCGAAAACCATATCGGCATTCGATGGGATGCCGAACTGTGCCGCGATCTTTTCCGGTGCCACTTCGAACCGCGCCGCGGCGTTGGCGATGTCGTACTCGACGCCGCGACCGTCGCGAACAGTGACGCCAGCCCACTCAGAATCGTCCGTGACGGTCTTCGCGCCCTCTGCCGGTGCGATGGCATCGGCAACCGGCGCGGACGGCTCAACGGGCGCATACGCGAGCACGCCGCCGTCGTCGTCAAGACGGTGCAGCGGGTCAGCTTCGGCGTGGCCGTCGCTGACTGCATACACGCGCGCCGCGCGCTTCGGTGCAGCGGGCGCAACGTAGCGCCATGGGCCGGGATTGATGCCGGCGAGCAGCCACTGAGCCAGATCGCGAAGGCCAGACCCGTCGCGTTCGGTGAGTGCATCGCGCAGCATCGCGCCGAGCGAGTCGGCGTATTCGGCCTGAGACTCGACACTCTTGCCCGCGCGCAGCAGCTTGGCGCGGCGCGACTGCTTGGCGATGGCCGCCAGTTTCGTTTCTGGCTTCGCTGTGGGCTTGGCAAACGGCACATGCACCTTCGGCTTGCGCGGGTTGTTTGCGGCCCATAGCGGGTCTGCGGTGTCGTCCAGTGACGCGGCCACGCCATTGAAGCTGACTGCGGTGAGCTTGGCTTTTCCGTCGAACGCGCGTTCGAGCAAGCGACGGATTTCGGGGACTCCGGAACGAAGCGAGATTGCCACGTCTTCGAACGCCGCCTCGCCGACGATGTAGCTGATGACGGTGTCGCGCAGGATGGCTGAGTTGTGCTTTCTGGACGTGTTGCCCTTGGAGTTCACAAAGCCATGAAGTCCTTCCTGATTGCGGTTGAAACACGAGACGCAGAGCGTTGTTTTGCGCGAGCCGCCCTTCAGGAACGCGGAGCATTTATGGACCGTCTTGAGGCGACCGATGATGCGCTCAGAGTGCTCGTCGCGGCCGTTGCGACCGCAACGAATGCAGCTTTGCTGTTGCGCGCTACCGGGAAGGCTGCGACCGCCGTGAGTTTCTTTTGGGTTGACGATCCGGCCGCGAGAATGGGCCTTACCAACGCTGCAACCGATGCACGATACAAGGCCGCGCTCATGCTGGGCAGCGCAGGCGGATGCGGTCAGGGTCGCATGCAGGCGCGGGCAGGCGAAGACGGACATGCCGGTCTCGGCTTGGACCTGATAGACGACGTGTGAGGGCGTGAATGCGGCGAGGGGAGCGGATGCGCGGGTGACGTGTGTGACGGTGTCGAATGAAGAGTAACCCATGTTTTCCCGCTCCCTATGTGACTAGGGATGCAGATTGGTGTCACGTCCACGGCTTGATTCGGAGTCAACAAAATCCTTTTCGAATAAGGCTTTTGTGTGGCGAGCGAGCAACAAAAAAGCCCGGCGAACCGGGCTCGAAACCATGCAGATATGCACAGTTAGCCGCCGCGCCCTTCGAGCACGCTGATGATGTTCTGCGGAATCGAACCCGGGCCGCCCAGCGCGAGAGCCGAACTGATCGCCGTCGCCGTCTGTGCGTCGATAGCGCCGTGGGCAAGCGCCATGCTCGCGCCGTGCTCGATTTGCTCGGCGGAATACTTCGGCGCGACGGAACGCAGGCCGCGCACGCCGGTAGGTAGGGATTTTTCGAGAGGCGTGGCGACTTCGAGCGCTGCCTTCAGGTCGGAAAACTTCATGGTGTGATGCTCCTTTTACTTGCCGTGGTGGATGGACTTCAGGCGCTGCATTACGCCGCCGTCGATTGGGTGGCCGAGACTCAGGCAGGTGTTGACGTGGATTCCTTCCGTGCCGCTGATCGCGCCGGATTGCATGCCCTTCGCGCACGCTGCCTCGACCTCAGAGCGGGTCAATAGGCGCGTGGGCGTCGCGGCGGTCTCGCCAGTCAGCTTCTTCAGAAGATGATCCGGGCAATTCCCGGTCATGTTGACGTGGTGCTGAATCGCCTGCGCTTCAGCGCCTGTGATGGCTCCCGCGTGCAGGGCGGCGGCTGCGCCTTTGAGCAGTTCTTCCGGGCTGTAGCGCGGCTTCGGATCGCCGCCGATGGTGGTGCTCGCGACACGCTTCGAGAGGGATTGCTTGCGCATGGCGCTGCCGCCCGTGAGAGTGGCCGAATTCGAGCCGTAGCCAGCTTCGAGCGACTTGACGAGTTCTTCGTTGCCGACCGCCCGCGCCAGGCCAAGCAAGCGCGCTTTGACGGTCGCCATCGTGACGGGCTTCGTGGATGGCTTCGTGATCGACTTTGCGAGAGGCTTCGTGGTGACGGTGATCGGCTTCGCAACGGGCGCGTGTGCCGCAACGCCGTAGCGCGACTCGAACGAATCGAAGTCGCCGCTATCGGTGACGGTGGACTTCGCGAGCGTGGCCGGTTTGCTGCAATAGAGCGAGTTGAGCACGCTGAGAGTGCGGGCGCGCGCTTCCTCGTCGCTCACAAGCGCCTTCATGAACGAACCGAAGCCCTTCTGCACGCGATCCTTCATAACCTGAAACGCGCCGAACGCACTGCCTTGGGCCTTGCTCAACGAACGGCCTGCATTGGTGGCGCGCTGCTCGCGGGCGTCGCTCATGCGGGCGAGTGCATCGTCTTCGCTTTCATTGCGAGTGCGGGGCATGCCCTGTGCGACCGGCTTGCGCTTCGGCACGCCGCGCAAAAGCGGATCGGGGCCATGCGAACGGCGGATGACGGCGGCCGGATTACTGGGGGCGTCGCTGCTTTCGTGCGTGTTGCCGCTCGCGCGCAGGTGGTGGTGAAGCGCCGCCGAATAGTCTTCCGCAGTGCCAAGGTTTTTCAGAAGTGCGGCGTGGCGCGGCACGGCGTTAAGGTCTTGCTCGCGACTGGTGGCGGGTGATGGGCGGTGCATGGATGCTCTCCTATGTGATGACCTCAATTGAGCCATCCCGACTCGCTGGCTTGGGTAAGTGGTGCGAATGACGCGATTTATTTTGTTTGCGCCTGAAAAATTCGTGACGCCATAGTTGAGTCCATCGAAGCACAAGACGCGAATGACGCGAATGACGCGAATGACCAACTAACCCGGAGGTAACCCAGTGGATACCGTTGCCGGGCAGGGTGCGGACCTTATCTCAATCGGTGAAGTGGCTGAAATTCTGGCCGTGTCGAAGAGTACGGCGGCCCGCATCTCTGCCAGCGAAGATTTTCCGAAGCCGTTCCGCCTGAATGCGAAGACGGCGAAGTACAGCAAAACAGCCGTGCTCGCATGGCTCCAGTCGAAGCAGGGATAAGGCTATGACGATCAAACCGAACACGAAACGCCAGGAGGGCGCGACGATGTCGAAAGAAGAACTGGGCAAGAAAATCGCAAAGGCGAAGCTCGACTTGAACACGAAGCTGCTCACGGGCGAATCCACGACGGCCGCACGCGCCGCGCTGCGCGAACTCGAAGACGAACTCAAAGCCATCGAACGCGCGCAGGCTGACCAGAAGGCTGCGCAGGAAGCCGCACAGCGCTCTTTCGAAGAGGTGCGCAGCAACCGCATCGCCGAGAACGCGCAGACGCTTGCAGAGGCTCGTGCGGCCCGCCTGCAATCGCTCGTTCGCCCCATTCCCGATATGCGCAGCAGCGCCCACGCCTAACAGCATCCAGAACCGTAAAGGAAAGATCATGTCCGAACTGAAAGCACAACCGACCCCGGCGCTCATCGCCCTCGCCAACGCCCGCGATGCACTCGTTGCAGTGACGGAACGCGCCGAAGCCATGCACGCGCAGCAGTCCGCGATCCTGGTGAAAATCAGCGACGCGCAGGCAGCAGCCGCGAAGGCGCTCTCGGATTTTCGCGCAGGCAAGATTGACGAAGCGACGGCCGCACTGCGCAAGGCATCCGCCGACGCCGACGAAGCCGACCTTCAGAATCTCGCGAGCCAGGGCGCTGCTGCGTTGCAGGCCGTGAATGCCGAGCAGGCCCGCGCACGCTCGCTGGCAGCGCAAGCGGAACACAACGCTCGCCACGAAGAAAGCACGCTGGCCGCGAAGGCACTGGACGACCATATCCGCGAACTCGAAGCCAAGTTGGTCGAAGCAGTGAAGGCTCGCGTCGCGTTGCAGAACATGATTGCCCCGGTGAAGTTCGCTCAGAACTCGTGCTTCAAGGTGTACCGCGCATCGGAACAACTCAAGAGCATCGTCGTTCATTCGGTGATTCTCTAACCATCCACGGGCCGCCTCGCGCGGCTCAAACAAACACTCTATTCTCGTAAAAGGTAACTGATATGCGCGCAGCACATGCAACCGACTTCGTTGTTGACGTTGAAAACATCGGCCGCTTCACCTTCGCCCGCCGCAAGATGGGCGACGTGGCAAAGATTCGCAGCCGCTACAACGTCATGACGGAATCGAACTACACGCCGGAAGGCTACATTGCCGATATGTCGTCGTGGGCCGTCGTAACGCTGCAAACGCTGATGGTCGCGCAGCCGGATTCGTTCAACATTGACGACCTCGACCCGCTGGTTGACCCGGACTGCGAAAAGAAAATCACCGCGATCTACAACGTCCTGCGCAATAAGGAGGACTCTTTTCGTCCCAAACAAGCGCAAGGAAGCGAAGTCGCGGGGGAAGGAACTAGCGAATAGTTACGAGCTTTGGTATCGCGACCGATATAACCTGCCGCCGAATCATCCGCTGTTTCTCGAAGTTAGCGCGGAAGACATTGAGGCCGAATGGTGGGCGTATCACTATCGCGATTCCAAGGCGTCCGTCGAATTCGATGACGACGACGAAAACGCGGCAAGTGACTTCGAAGCTGAAGCGCGGCGTGAGATGGAAGAGATGGAAGCGGCGGCGGCTGCGGCAGGTATGACTCTCGAAGAGTACCTGAAGCCCGCACCGAAGCCCGCAGAGGCCTCTGAATCGGTCGCAGAGCCGCTTGCTGGTAACGGCGCAGAGCCTGACCTTAACGACCCCGAAGAGTGGGGTGAGAGCATCGTCTAAGAGAGCCCCTTCGGGGGCTTTTTTATTGCCCGTTGCGAGCGGACGTGATGCGAGCATGGGTTATCGAATACGTGCTATGGAGCGGTGAAAATGGCTGATGTGAAGATCGGAATTAACGGCGGCGGTGGCTCCCCGGGTCAAAGCGGGGTGGATGCAGAGGCGAAGAAAATCGAAAAGCTCGCCAAGGCTCTTAGCCAGGTGGGCGCTGAAGTAGCCAAGCTGTCGAAGCTGAATTTTGAGCCGCCGAGCATCAAAGACTTCTCGCGCAGCATGGCTCAATTGGAAGCCCAATGGAAGCAGGCGATTCAGGCCATGCCTCAATTGCGCCGCGCCATGTCGCAGTCGGGGCAGGCTGGCGTTGGTCTGGCGAATCTCGACTTCGCCAAGATGACCCCCAATCCCGCGACGGCCGCAAGGTGGAAGCGGGAGGCGTACGCGCGAACCGTTGCCGGGACTGCATACGATCTCTCGCTGTACAACGCCGTCAATTCGACCGGGCACGCCATCCCCTCGAAGGGTGCTGATTTCGGCCCAACGAATGCGCAGGCTGCGAACCTTCGCGCAAAAGCCGATGCGGCAAACGCGAAGGCTGCTGAAAAGGCGGCGGCGAAGGTAGCCAAAGACTCCGACACGGCCCGCCTTCGCGAAGATCGCGCCAACGAACGCGCGAAGATGCGCGAAGTGACCGCCGCGACGAAGCGGGCAGCGAAAGAGGATTCTGCAAGCTCTGTGCGCCGCACGCGGGCATGGCGCGGCGCGGCAGGCAGCATTGGAACTGCGGTAGGCACGGCTGCGGGTGCTGCTGGTGGTGGTATCGGCCAGATCATCGGCGGCGGCATTTCTGGCGCGGCCGGAGCATTCGGCGGTGGCGGCGGTATTGGCTCGATGCTGGGCGGCGGTGTTGTCGGCATGATTACTGGCGGCCTCGCAATGGCCGGCCAGTTCATTTCGCATGGCGTTGAACTCGCCGGTAATCGCGCCGGGGACGCGGACACGCTGAAGCGCCAAATGGGCGATCTCGGAGTGTCGTTCAGCGACCTCATTGCCGGGACCGAAAAGTTTAACCAAGGGCTCGGCGTATCTAGCGCTGAATTTGCCAAGCTCGAATTGTCCGCAGAGGCTGCGAGCGGCGGCCTGTATCGCACTGCTGACGAAGTAGGTCGCGCTACTGCTGGCGGCGTAGGTTTCGCTCGCGCGTTCGGCATGGACCCGTCGCAAGGCATCAATACGCTTTCCGGCTCGCAGCGCATGGATTCGCACGCGAGCCTCAACGAACTGGCTGTGAAGTTCGCGAACGCCATTCAGGGGGCACAAGGGAAGGCTCTGCCGGGCGAAGTGGCCGCGATCATTCAGGGTATCGGCTCGCAACAGAACCGCCTTACCGCCGATGCGCCGAACCTCGACCGCATCGGCAATATGTTCAATTCGGTTCTCAAGAGCATGCCTGGCATGACCGCGTCGCACGCGGCTGGCATCCTGGGGCAAGCGAATTCCGCCACGCAAGGCATGATGGGCCGCGAAGCGACCGCGAACCTGGCTATGCGCGCATTCGGCGGCCTCGATCCGATTCAGGCGGATTGGTTGCTTGAGGGCGGATTGGGCGCAACGGTTTCTTCGCGGCTCGGCAAGGGCAGCAACTATGCTGGCTTTACGGGTGGCGGCATGAGCGGCAACACGACCGTCGCAAGCATGCTCATGCGCCAGATGCGCGCCGATCTCGGAATCAAGGGCGTTACCGGCACGGAACAGCAGCAAGAGCTTCTGGCGAACGGCATCAAAAACGCATTCGGCCTTAGCTCAATGGATGACGCCGTCGCGCTGTCGAAAATGAGTTCGAGCGACACCGATAGCCTGATGGGATACGTCAAAAAGAATCACATTGACCTCAACAGCATGAACCCTGAAAGCCTCGCGCGGCTGACGGGGCTGTCGAAGACGGATTCGTTTGCGGGTGTTGATGCCGTCTATCAGGACATGCGCGGCGGCCTGACCGACGACGAGCGCGATGTTCTCGACAAGAAAGAGAAGGCCGCGCAGTCTGGCAATCCGCAGGATGTGGCGTCGTTCAAGGCTGAAATTGGCCGTGTCGCGAGCGGCATGGGTCAATCAGACGACCTCGGCACGAACATGCGCCAGGCTGCGAAAGACCTTGACGACATCGCAACGAACATCGGCCAGCGCATCGCCCCGGGTATCACCAGCATGGAAAGCTGGCTCGAAGCGCTGGCGAAGAAGATGCTGGGCATTGGTGGCGAAATGGGACCGCCAAGGCCCGATACGAGCATTCCTGATCCGAGCACTACGGCTGGCATGGGCGCTGCATCGCATCCGCAGGGCGCGGGCTCTGGTGGCCTTGGCGGCGATATGACCTCGCGCGCCGCAGCGCTGAAGTCGTACCTGCTGTCTCAGGGGGTGCCGGAAGCGCAGACGGACGGCATTCTCGGCAACGCCGCACGCGAAAGCTCGGTGACTGCTAACGCATGGAACCCGGACCACACGATGTATGGCCTGTATCAGTTCAACGGCGCGAATCGCAAGGCGTACGACGTTTGGGCGAAGGCCAATAAGCGCCCCGGCATGTTCGATAGCTCGGCAATCGACCAGACAGATTTCATGTTGAGCCAGATTCGCAAGGGTGGCAGCGAGTACGGCCGCATGGGCGCGTTTTGGAGTGCCACTTCCCCGGGCGTTGCTGGCACTGCGTTCGACTCCGGGTACGAACGCCCGGCGAGCGTCGCGCAGGAGAACCCGATTCGTTTCGACCTCGCGAACCGCATGGCGCAGATTCCTGCGGCTGACCAGGCAAAGCAGGCTGAAGCCGTCGCCAAGGCCAACGCTGACGCTGCGCGCTACTCCGCATCGTACGGCGGCAACATGGGCGGATTGAGCGGGGCTGGCGCGAATATCTCGGTGGTGCTCGAACACACGAATAACAACATCGCCGACGGCCGTATCAAGTCGCAGAAGGTGACGAAGACCTTCCATGCGCCTCTTGCGCAAGGGTCCACGCCGCGCTTCAGGTTCTCGACCGATACCGCCAGCTAAATCATCGCGCCCGCTTGTATAGGGGCGCTCTCCTTTCTCCGATCCGTCGGACGTGATGCCAGCCTATGTCTATCGAATTCGACATAGGCAGCAGAGAAAATGAGGGTATCCCAAAGGCGTCCTGGCATTAAGGTCTATCTGCATAAAGTGGTGGGCCGCAGTAGCGTGAGCGACGCGGCAGGCAGCAGCGCGCCCGTTGCTGGCCGCTATGCACTGCCGACCAATAACGGCACGGTCGCGAACATTATCGACATTACGCCGTGGCTCGGCGAGGGCTCTGTCGTCCGCACGCAGCGATCCGTTCGCGAGGGCACTGGCGGCTTCTCGATCACGATGCTCGACCGCTACGACGCGGCGGTGCAAGACACGCTATACACGATGATCGAACCGCTCGACATTGTGGAAATTCGCTTCGCTGGCGACGCATACAAATACGCGACGGGCCCCGCCACGAACGCAGCGGCGCAGCATCAAGGCGGCAGTGGTCCGGGCCAGCTTCCAATTCAAATGTGGGGATGGATTACCGATGTTGAGCGCATTGAGAGCGTCGGCGGCAGCGACGGCAAGCCTCATTGCGGGCTCGAAATTTCGGGTCATGATTACTCTAAGATTCTGCAACTGATGCAGCTTTCGAATTTATCTGGCACGCCGACGCAAGGGAACCTCATTCAGACGTATCCGATGTTTGCCAACTTCGGCACGCTTCACAACATGCAGGATACTGCAACGTTTTTGACCCAGTTTATCGGGTCGTTCGCTGCGGCAAATGCAGATGGAAGCGCGCCGAAGCAACCGAACAACAGCGTCAACGGCTACATTCAGAAGATGATTCTGGCGGCGACGAGCGCCGAGAAAACGAACCCGCCGACGCCATCCCTTCAGAGCCAATTGACGACCGCGCAGCAGACCGTCAGCGACCTGCAAGCGCAGTATCAGCAACTCACAGCCCCGTCGCTTACGAGCGTGATTAGCGCGGTGGCTGGTGCCGTTGGCGTTACGACGAGCCAGGCGAGCCAAGCGCAGGCTCTCACCGCGCAGATCGCGCAAGCGCAGCAGCGGGTGAGCCAGCTTCAGGCGACCATCGCCGTGAATAGTCGCCCGCAAACGGCGATGATCCTGCCTATCACGCTCGACATTCAGGTGCCAGATTGCAGCGTGACAATCAACATCGGGCAGGTGGCGGGAAGCAGCGCATTCAGCATCCTTCGCGACTACTTCGACACGAAGAACGGCTGGAACGAAATGTTTATTGAGGATCGCGATGCCGGGCCGTGGGGTGATGCTGGCCCGTACCTGGTCTATCGCCCCGCGCCGCTGCTGGACATCGCATCGCGCCTGCCGATTCAGCCGATTCTCAGGGACGCAAACGGCAATCCGGTATCGACCTCTTCCGTCGCGCAGCAGAACAATCCGACGTATCCGGTCGCGAACACGCTGACCATTGATCGCGGCGATATCACGTCGATTTCATCTAAGCGCGATGACCGGAACATTGGCAATTACTTTTGGGTGGAGTGCGCCGCGTTCGATATCTACATGGACCAAATGAACAGGGTCTATGCGCTCGCGCCTGCAACGCCGGGCAACGAAATGTATCAGGCCGGTCTTCCGAACTGCAATCCCGCCGTCTACGGCCTTCGCCAGATGACCTCTTCGACCTCGATGGGCGGCCCGAATCAGCAGAACAACGGCAACGGCATGCCCGATGGCCCCGAGCGCGAAGCGGTAAAGCAGACCCTCATGGGGTGGATCAATGATCGGCGCGGCCGGCTAATCCAGATGAATAAGGACAACGTCGTTTTCGAGTCGGGCACGCTGCGCATGAAGGGTAACGAGAACCTTCGCCCTGGCATGTACGTCGCGGTCTTTAACGGTGCGTCAGTTTCGGGGTCGGCGAATAGCGGTGCGCCTGCATCCTTCGGCGCGCAGCCGTCGCAGAATCAGTCGCTGTACTACGCGCACAACGTCACGCACACGTTCGAAGTGTACGGCAACTATTTTTGCGACGCAGAGTATGACCGGGGCACTGGCTTCTCAGACCGCCTGACTTCGCAAGTCCCGCAGTTCTTCACAGAGCGCGCGCAGCCGACCGATCCATCAACCCTTGGCGCATCAAAGCCATCGCTTCTTTCGACAATCAGCAACGCAATTTCGAGCCTCTAAGGACTGTTTAAAATGAATCTGTATAGCGGTTTGTCGCTCGCCGTTGTCGTCGCGGTGCATCCAGAAGGAAACTCGATTGACGTTGTCGATTCCGATAGCGGCGCATGGATTGGAAATGTGCAAGTCATGTCGCACACTGGCAGCAGCAACACGGGGCATATGGACCTCGCTGATATCGGCATGCCCGTCGGCGTGTCTCAGTGGGATTTGACGCAAGCCCCTGAGCGCTACGTGCAGGCGCTGCTGTCGCACGTCAAGGGGATGCCTATTGCTGTCGGTTTTTTGATGCCCCAAATCACGCAGATGACCTTCCAGCGCTCGAACTTCCGCGTGAATCGCCACGCGTCCGACGTGTACGAAACGACGAACGCCCAGGGTGACCACGAATTCTCGCATCCGTCAGGGTCATTTATGCGCTGGGGGCAAAATCCTGAGCACGAAGACCTGACCGGCGCAGACTGGGACGGCCAATGGCAGATCACGCAGAACAAGGGCTCTGCGCCGCACCTGAATATCACGGTCGCGAATGCGGGATCGCCGGTCGCGACGCTGCACTTCGACCCGCAGGGGAATGTCACGCTGACGCACAACGGAAACCTGACGGTCAACACGAAGGGCAACGCCGCGGTGACGGTCGGCGGCACGACCGAACTCGACTCGTCGGGCAACGTGACCATCAAAGCCCCGCAAACGACCGTAGAGGGGCCGCTGACTGTCACTGGACCCTTCGCCTTCCAGTCTGGCATGACGGGCTCTGCTGGCAGTGGCGGCGGCGCAACGATGCAGATTCAAGGCGATGCGACATTCTCTGGCACGGTGACCGGCCAAACCGACGTGGTGGCGGCGGGTATCAGCGGCAAGGGCCACAAGCACACGTCCGAATCGCCGGGCACGCCGACGAGCACGCCTATCGCTGGCGCGTAACGCAGAGGCCACCTTCGGGTGGCTTTTTTCATGGCTCGGCTGCGCGTGTAGTGATGCCAACATTGAGCCATTACCCTTGCAATGGTGACCTGATGCCTTCGATTTTTGATACCCCGCTGACCGGGTTCCGGTTCGTCAATACGCAGCACGGCGACACGCTTCAGGAGTTCGCCGCGCGCGTCATGGGCGACGCGACGAACTGGGCCATGCTGATCGGCATGAACAACCTTGCGCCGCCGTACCTGACGGACGACCCGGCGCAGGTGACGGATGGCGTCGTGCTGAATGGCTCGCCGCTGATGGTTCCGGCTGCCACGCCCGCGCCTTCTGATGATCCGAATGACGTTTTCAAGACGGACGTGCTACTCGACGCCGACGGCTTCCTCTCGATCACGGACAACGGCGACCTCGCGACCGTGTCTGGTTCAGCGAACCTCGTGCAGGCACTGGAAAACGCGCTCGATACCGACCAAGGCGAACTGATCTATCACCCCTCGTACGGCTATCGCGGACGCCGCCTGCTGGGCTCGAAGAACGGGGCGACGGCTGGCCTGATGGCCGCGCGCTACGCGAAGCAGACCGTCGCCGCCGACTCGCGCATTTCGAGCGTGACTAGCTCGACGGCGACCGTGCAGGGCGATGCAATCGCGACCGTCGTGCAGGCGGAAACCGTCGTTGGCACGAAGGTGCCCGTCGCAACGACGATCTAACAAGGATTCGCAATGAGCTTCAGCCTTCCAACGCAACTCACGCTTCCCAGCGCGCTTCAGGCGCTGCAAGCCCCGACGAACACCACGCCGAGCAGTCGCCCGATCTCATTCACGATTGACGACCTGACGGCCCCGGCAGCGGCCACGCCAAGCGGCCTTGATGGCGTGCTCAGTCTCGTCGGCTCGGCGCTCGGCATCGGCGGCGGATCGAACCCGCCGACCTCGTACAGCTTCGGCATCCCGCCCGAATCGCTGACGCGCACCGAAGTCAATCGCGTGGCGGTTCAGAACGCGCTTGGCGGCGCATGGGTGGATGACTTCGGCCCGGGTATCACGCAGATTCAATTGAGCGGCACGACGGGCTGGCGCGGCTTCAATGGGACTGACGGCCTGACGCTGTTTCAGAACCTGCACACGCTGGTGATGAAGACGTGGAACCAGAAGCGCCAGGCCGCAATCACCAAGGGTCTCGACCCGTCGCAAGTGGAACTGATCTTTGCGGACGGCATCGATGGGACCGTGGACGTGGTTATTCCAACGAATTTCACGCTGCGCCGCTCGAAGCAGAGCCCGCTTATCGCGCGCTACGACATTTCGCTGCTGGTGACCGGCGATGCGCCGCCGCCCGCGCAACCCGGCTTCCTTCAGAGCCTCGCGAACGCCTTGGGCTTGGGCAGTTTGTACACTGCAATCGCGACAATCGGCTCGGTCATCAAATCCGCCGTCGGCGTCGTCAGTTCGGTGATTGGCGCTATCACTGGGGCAATCAACACTTTCCTGGGCGTTGTATCGCAGGCGCTGTCGTTCGTTGCAGCATTCCAGAACACGAACGCAGGGCAGGTGGCTTCGATGATCGGCTACACGACGGCGATTGCGCAGGCTGGCACGCAGGTATTCGCGACGCTGGGCGCTTTGCCGGGTCTCGATGCGAACGATATCGGCTGGTGCATGACTGGCTATTCCGCGCTGTCTGACGCGGCGTGCGTGTGCTCTAACGTGTTCGCTCAAGCCGCCAAAACTTTCCCGGTCTATACGGGCCTGTACGGCGCTTCGAACTGTAGCTCGACGGTCCCCGGCTCCTCGCCGCAGAGCCAATACGCACTGGCGACGCCGGGCTCGAACGCCTCGAATCCATGGTACGACGTTATCGGCACGCCGCCGCCGCCGCCCGCCATCAACGTTTCGCAGCCCGCAGTGGTGGCGCTCGCGACGCTCAACGGGACTGACTGCGTTCTTTCGCCGCTGACGCCGCCGCAGATCGGCTCTTTGCTGGCGACCATCAATACGGGCGTGAGCGTGAACATGAGTTCGGGCACGTCGAATGTGACTAGCTCGCCAGCCGGATCGGTCATGAGCGGTTGATGTGGTATCTGTCGTGATGGAAAATGGGAACTGTGACGCGACTTAGATCATCCCGTCACGCTTGACGTAGTCATTCAGCCCCGCACGGTGCGCGCCGTGGCGGGGCTTTTCTTCGCCTATGCGCGGCGCGGGCGTGATGCGAACCTGAGAGCCAACAAACTTTCAGGGATTCAACATGTCCGCAGGCGTTCGCGTAGTCGTTAAAGACAACCTCAACCAGACCTTCGATCCATCGTCGTGCAGCCACGCGCTGACGTACGACGCGCACGGCAATCTGCTGACCGACACGGCCACGGAAAGCAACGGTGCGACCGTGCGCGTAAAGACCTTCACGTACGTGCAGGTGGGTACAGCGTATTTTGTCGAAACCGAATCGCTATGGATCAACGAGAGTTCGTCGCTTGAGGTCTGAGGCGGGCTCGCGCGCCGTCGCATAGGCGCTGGTATTCGCCGGGCGGCGCAAGGCCGCTGGCGAGCCTATTCGCGAGCGCCGGGCTATTCGTCAAGCCACTTCGCCGTTTCGTTGATAGCGGTCTTGATGCGCTGTCGGCACACTGCCGCCGTGATGTTCCCGGCGTCGCGCGCGATGGTGAAGCCGATCACCATTTTCGCAAGATTGATGAACAGGGCCGGGGCGTTCTCACCAAGGAAGTCCGCGCCGGTTACGTGCGCCTGCCCGACTATGCTGTTTGCGATGGCGTCGCCGGTCAAGCCCATCTTCTTTTCGCCGTTCTCGTGCAGATCGGCCACGAACTTCGCGAACCCGCGCACGACCGCCTTCGTGTTGAGCGTGAGGTCTTCGTCGCTGCTTTCTTCGTCGTGCATGGCCGCCGCTCCCCGAAAATTAGAAAACCGGCGCTGGGCCGGTTCTATCTGCTACTGCGCCAGGATTTTTGCTATCAGGTTATTCAGCATGGTCTTCAAGATCACCATGGCCGAATCCTCATCCGCGCCGCACTCTACGATTCTAGCCGCGTTCGATGCCTGCGCCGCCGAGAAGCGCAGTAGTTCGATGGCTGGCGGGTGCATTCTGAAGCCGGGCGGCAACGCGCGAAACAGGAACCGCTCTTGTGCTGCCGTCAGGGTGACCAACTTCGCCATGTCGGCGGCGTGCTTCTCAATCGCGGCGACCGGGTCCAACTCCTCGCCAGCGACCCACTTGCCGCGCATCGCCGTCGCGAACGCAGCCACGCCGAAAATCAACGCCTCAAACGATTCTTTGTCCATGGTCATTCCCCGTTGATCCTGCGCCAGAAAACGAAAAAGCGGGCGAGCAGATTTCTCTGGCTCGCCCGCTTTGGGTCATGTTGTAGCAGTCCGGGCCCTAACGGCTCCCGTGCCTGCCATGTCATGCTACTCCATGCGCGCCATGGCTGCGCTAGTGGCTCCCCTCTACGATGGCATCGCGAACCCGGGCGGATGCGGCACGTCTTGCAGACCGTAAAGCTCCCCGGTCTTCGAGTCGAACTCAATAAGCCGCGTAACGCCGCGCTTGCCGACCAGTTCGAGCGCAATCCTGCCCTCAACGCCGGATAGGCCGCGCCGGATTAGCCCAATGTGGGCGAACGTGTCGGCAACAAGCTGCCGCACTTTCATTCGCGCGTCGTAATCCAGTGCTTCCACGCCTTCGGCGAGTTCGGCCCAAGCCTGCGCCGCGGCGGGCGTAGCCGTGCTCGACGCTGCGAGTTCGTGTTCCAATTGGTCGATAGTGTTACGCTCGACCTTCAGGCGGTCTTCGAGTTCGCGAGCGCGCCTCACGAACGCTGCCGGTGCGCCGTCAGGGTCCGACAAGAGCGCATCCGTCACCTTCTCTATCTGGCGCTCAGTCTCTGCCGCCTGCGCTCGCGCCTGCGCAAGGCGTGCGGCGCGAGCCACTTCATCGCCGTCGCCTGATGTCAGGCGCGTCAAGTTCATTTGGTCCGAGCAATACGCCATGAGCGCCCGTTCGACCGGCACGACGCTACAGCTTCCGCCTACCGGACATCCTGTGTTGTGTGAGTAGCCGACGCATATCAGGCGGCGGTGGCCGTCCTGCGGCCTGCCGTCTGCTTTGCGCTTCCTGCCCATCAAATTCTGTGCGACTACGGCGGTTCCGCAATACACGCAGCGGGTGATTCCGAGACCCGTGAGGATGCCGGGTATTTCGCCTTTGCCCTTGCGCGTCCCGCGCTGATCGGCCGCGTACTGAAGCTCGGAAAACTGCTCAGGCGAGAGGAGGGCCGGGTAGTATCCTTCGAGCCGGAATTCCTCGCCGTCCACTTCGAGAGTCTTTTCGCCTACCAGCGCGCGGTTTCGGATGATCTTGTAAAGCTGCGTCGCGCCGTTGTTACCGTTCGCGCTCATGCTCAAGCCGCGCTCGGTAAGCTCGCGCACGGTACGCACCGCGCCGTGACCATCCAGAAACATTTGGATCATGAGGCGAATGGCGGCGGCGCGCTCGGGCATGAGTTCGAACCGGCCATCCACCGCTTGCGTCCAGTGCGGGTCTTTGCCGTTGCGGATGATGCCGCGCCAGGTGCCCGCGACCCAGCCTTGGCACTGGCGGCGGATCGCGGCCTTCACGCGCTTGCTCTTTGTGTCCGACTCCTCATGCGCGCGGATCATTGTAAGAAGGCTGTAAACAAGGCCCATCGGGTCTTTCTTCAGCACTTCGCGGCTGTACTCTCGGCCATCGCTGGCGGTAATCACGCGGATTCCGGCCCCGATGATGGACGACAACTGACCCTGCGCCAAGATCGGCTCTGCGCGGCTCAGGCGGTCCAGACCCTCAACGACGAGCACGCTGCCGGTCGGAACCTTCCCGTCTTCAATGGCGCGCAGGAAGACGCCGAGCGCGCCGTTTTTGACGTGGACCTGGTGATAGGCGGATAGCCCTTCGTCCCGCATGCTCAGGGTGTCGTCAAGCTCTAAGCCGTGCTCGGCGGCCCAGCGCCGGGCGTACTCGGTCTGTCGCTCAACCGATGATCCCGCCGCTTGTTTTGGGTCGCTGAACCGCAAATAGGAATAAACTCTCGCCTTTGTCGTCATTGGCTCTCCCCTTGAAAATGTTACCGAATTCTGCTGCAAATCCCCGTATAGGTATAGTATCCCTCGGGTGCCCGAAAGCCCTCGTCGATTCCGAGCAGATCATCACCCAGTTGCGCGCCGAAGGTTACGAGATTTCCGGCACCTACGACGGCGCGGACCTCGTGGTCGTCAATACCTGCGGCTTCATCGACGAGGCGGTGCAGGAAAGTCTCGACGCGATCGGCGAAGCGCTCAATGAAAACGGCAAGGTGATCGTCACCGGCTGTCTGGGCGCGAAGAAGAGCGCGAGCGGCTCCGGCCTGATCGAAGAAGTGCACCCGAAGGTGCTGGCCGTGACCGGCCCGCACGCGCTGGGCGAAGTGATGCAGCACGTGCATACCCATCTGCCGAAGCCGCACGATCCGTTCATTGATCTCGTGCCCGCCGCCGGCGTGAAGCTCACGCCGCGCCACTACGCGTACCTGAAAATTTCCGAAGGCTGCAACCACCGCTGCACGTTCTGCATCATCCCGTCGATGCGCGGTGACCTCGTGTCGCGCCCCGTCGCCGACGTGATGCTCGAAGCGGAAAACCTGTTCAAGTCCGGCGTGAAGGAACTGCTGGTGATTTCGCAGGACACGAGCGCCTACGGTGTGGACGTCAAATATCGCACGGGTTTCTGGAACGGCAAGCCGATCAAGACGCGCATGACCGACCTGGTCGGCGCGCTCGGCGAACTCGCCGCGCAGTACGGCGCCTGGGTGCGCCTGCACTACGTGTACCCGTACCCGAGCGTCGACGACGTGATTCCGATGATGGCCGACGGCCCGTACAAGGGTCACGTGCTGCCGTACCTTGACGTGCCGTTCCAGCATGCGCATCCGGAAGTGCTCAAGCGCATGAAGCGCCCGGCCAACGCCGAGAAGGTGATGGAGCGTGTGAAGAAGTGGCGCGAAATGTGCCCGGATCTGACGATCCGCAGCACGTTCATCGCCGGTTTCCCGGGTGAAACCGAAGAGCAGTTCCAGACGCTGCTCGACTTCATCCGCGAAGCGGAACTGGATCGGGTCGGCTGCTTTGCGTACTCGCCGGTGGAAGGCGCCACGGCCAACGAACTCGACGGTGCGTTGCCCGACGAAGTCCGCGAAGAACGTCGCGCGCGTTTCATGGAAGTGGCCGAAGAAGTCTCGGCGAAGCGCATCGCGAAGAAGGTCGGCAAGACGCTGAAAGTGCTGGTCGACGAGATCAATGCCGACGGCGGCATCGGTCGCACCGCGGCAGACGCGCCGGAGATCGACGGCGTCGTGTATATCGCGCCGACAACCAAGGCGTCGAAGCGCTACAAGGTCGGCGATTTCGTGTCGGTGAAGATCACCGGCGCCGACGGCCACGATCTGTGGGGCGAGGTTTAAACAATGACGGTTAGCGCAACCGCTGCCCAGCCGGCACGGACTCCCGAGATCCTCGCGCTCGGCGAGGCGATGATCGAATTCAACCAGTCGGCGAAAGATCAGCCGAACTATCTGCAAGGCTTCGGCGGCGATACGTCGAACTTCTGCATCGCCGCCGCGCGGCAAGGCGCACGGACCGGTTTCGTGTCCGCGGTCGGCGCGGATCATTTCGGTCGTCTGCTGATCGATCTGTGGGAACGCGAGCTGGTGGATACGGCGCTGGTCAACGTCGATCAGCACGCGTCCACCGGCGTGTATTTCGTGTCGCACGGGCCTGACGGCCACGCGTTCGACTATCTGCGCGCCGGTTCGGCCGCGAGCCGCTATGCGCCGCGCGATCTGCCGCGCGACGCGATTGCCGCGGCCAAGGTCGTTCATCTGTCCGGAATCAGCCTCGCGATCAGCCTGAGCGCCTGTGACGCGGCGCTGGAAGCGATCGCGCATGCGCGTGCCAATGGCGTGCGCGTGAGCTTCGACACCAACCTGCGTTTGAAGCTGTGGCCGCTGGCACGGGCTCGCGCCGTGATGCTCGAGGCGATCCGCCAGACCGACATCTGCCTGCCGAGCTGGGACGACGTGACCGACCTCACCGGTTTGACCGGCCGCGACGAAATCGTCGATTTCCTGTTGTCGCACGGCCCGCGCGTGGTCGCGCTCAAACTCGGCAAGGAAGGCTCGTACATCGCGACGCCGGACGAGCGGCGCGTCGTGCCGGGCTATACGGTCAATGCCGTCGACGCCACCGGTGCGGGCGACTGCTTCGGCGGCGCGTTTATCGCGCGCGTGGTGGCGGGTGACGATCCCTTTACCGCGGCGCGCTATGCGAACGTCGCCGCAGCGCTGTCCACGCAAGGCTACGGCGCGGTCGCGCCGATTCCTTCGCGGGCAACCGTCGAACAGCAATTGGCGGCCTGACGCCACGCGCCTGGAAGTAAAGCGCGGCAGGCCCCCGGCAAGATTATCTTGAGAGACTAGAAGAGGAGCGAGCGATGCAACGAGACGTAGTGGTGGTGAGCGGTGTGCGTACGGCAATCGGCGGTTTCGGCGGCAGTCTGAAGGATTTTCCGCCGACCGATCTCGGCGCACGCGTCGTGCGTGAAGCGCTGGCGCGCGCCAACGTATCGGGCGACGAAGTCGGGCACGTGGTGTTCGGCAACGTCGTGCACACCGAGCCGAAAGACATGTATCTGGCGCGCGTGGCCGCGATCAACGGCGGCGTCGCGCAGCACGCGCCCGCGTTGACCGTGAACCGCCTGTGCGGTTCGGGCTTGCAGGCCATCATCTCGGCCGCGCAAAGCGTGCTGCTCGGCGACGCCGACATCGCGATCGGCGGCGGAGCGGAAAACATGAGCCGCGCGCCGTACTCGATGCCCGCCGCCCGCTTCGGCCAGCGCATGGGCGACGCGCGCCTCGTCGACATGATGGTCGGCGCGCTGAACGACCCGTTCCAGTCGATCCACATGGGCGTGACCGCCGAAAACGTCGCGCGTCAGTACGACATCTCACGCGAAACGCAAGACGCGCTCGCGCTCGAATCGCATCGTCGCGCGGCCAACGCGATCGCGAACGGTTACTTCAAGGACCAGATCCTGCCGATCACGATTCCGTCGAAGAAGGGCGACGTCGTGTTCGATACGGACGAACACGCGCGCCTGAACGCCACGCCGGAAGACTTTTCCAAGCTCAAGCCGGTGTTCGCGAAGGAAAACGGCACGGTCACGGCCGGCAACGCGTCGGGCATCAACGACGCCGCCGCGGCCGTCGTGCTGATGGAGCGCAGCGTCGCCGAGCAGCGCGGCATCAAGCCGCTCGCGCGGCTGGTGTCGTATGCGCATGCGGGTGTCGATCCGGCGTACATGGGTATCGGTCCGGTGCCGGCCACCCGCAAGGCGCTGGAGCGCGCGGGTCTGACGGTCGCCGATCTCGACGTGATCGAAGCCAACGAAGCGTTCGCCGCGCAGGCTTGCGCGGTCAGCAAGGAGCTCGGCTTCGACCCGGCCAAGGTGAATCCGAACGGTTCGGGCATTTCGCTCGGTCATCCGATCGGGGCGACCGGCGCGCTGATTACCGTGAAGGCGCTGTATGAGTTGCAACGTGTCGGCGGCCGCTATGCACTGGTGACGATGTGCATCGGCGGCGGACAAGGGATCGCGGCGATCTTCGAACGGATCTGAGTCTGATTCCGCGTCCGAGATTCGAGATCTGAAGCTCGCGACGGTCGCGATCGTCGCGAGCAGCTAGCAAGCAGGTAGCAAGCAACGAGGAAGGTTTTGATGCAGGAATTGAACGCGAAAAACGCAGCGAAGAACGCAGCAGAGCGCGGAGCAAAGCACGCTGCAAAGCGGCGGCGCGGTTGGGCCGTGATGAGTGTTGCCGCGTTGCTGTGTGCCGGCGCGGGGGCGTGGATGCCCACGCAGGCCTGGGCGGAAAGCGACGCGGTGAAGGAACTGGCGGCGCCTCCGGCGATCCAGTTGCCGCTCAAGCCGAGCCCCGAGTTCGCGAAATTCCCGCGCTACGCCGGCATGCTGGGCGCGCGTCAGATCGTGCTGCGACTCGGCGCGAAAACCGACGATCCGTCCGGCGTGCACGGCGAGTATCAATTCACGGACACCGGCGAGGTGATCCTGATCGCCGGCGACCGCGACGGCGACACGCTCGAAGTCGAGGAATCGAACGACGGCACGCATATCACCGGCAACTGGGTCGGCAAGTTCGCAGCGGACGGCTCGGTGGCGGGCGATCGTATGAATGTCGACGATTCCGACCCGCAGCCGTTCGATCTGAAGCCGCTGGCAGCGGGACAGGCGGTGCCGCGTCCCGGCGCACCGGCCTCGGCGACTGCGGCGGTCGGCGCGAATCAGGCGGTCGCTGCACCGCAGGCGTCCGCGGGCGGAGTGGTTGCCGCGCCGGGTTCGACGCCCGCAAACGGCGGCCATGCCGTGGGCGGCGTCAGCAATCTGCAAACCGGCGAATGAAGCCGCTCACGCGCGGGCCTCACAGTCCGCGCGTGAGCGAGTCCGTGCGCGCGTCCATGCACGAGACAACACCACGCCGGTTCGCCGACTCTGTCGGCTGCGACCGCTGCGGCGTCTGTCCTGAAACCGCATACTCTTCGTCTCTGTCTGTCTTTCACCGAATCTCACCATGACCCAATCCAAACTCAAACGCGCTCTGCAAACTCGTATCGTGCGAGCCGAGGACCAGCTCACGCCGGGCTTCGAGTCGTTCTCGACGCCGGTCACGCGCGCGTCGACGGTCGTGTTCCCCGATCTCGCGACCATGCGCGCGCTCGACTGGAAAAACGACGCGCAGTGGCGCTACGGCCTGCACGCCACGCCGACTTCGCTGGTGCTGGCGCAGCGGCTGGCCACGATCGAAGGCGGCCATCACGCGCTGCTGCAGCCGTCCGGGTTGTCGTCGATTTCGAACGTGTATTTCGGCCTCGTCAAGGCGGGCGACGACGTGCTGATTCCCGATAACGTCTACTCGCCGAACCGCGATCACGGTGACTGGCTGGCACGCGATTTCGGCGTCACGGTGCGCTATTACGATCCGCTGATCGGCGCGGGCATTGCCGATCTGATCCAGCCGAACACGCGGCTGATCTGGCTCGAAGCGCCCGGCTCGGTGACGATGGAAGTCGCCGACGTGCCGGCGATCACGGCGGTGGCGCGGGCGCGCAACGTCGTCACGGCGATCGACAACACGTGGTCGGCCGGGCTCGGTTTCCGGCCGTTCGACCACGGCGTCGACATTTCGGTGCAGGCGCTGACCAAATACCAGTCAGGCGGCGGCGACGTGCTGATGGGCGCGACGATTACCGTCGATCGCGAACTGCATCTGAAGCTGAAAGCGGCGCGTATGCGCATGGGGATCGGCGTGTCGTCGGACGATTGTTCGCTGATTCTGCGCAGCCTGCCGAGCATGCAACTGCGCTTCGCGCAGCATGACCGGGCGGCGCTCGAACTCGCCACCTGGCTGAAGACGCGGCCTGAAATCGCCGCGGTGTTGCACCCGGCGCTGGCCGATTGCCCAGGTCACGAGTTTTTCAAACGCGACTTCACGGGCGCGGGCGGTTTGTTTTCCGTGGTGTTCGACGGTCGCTACAGCGCGGCGCAAATCGACACGTTCTGCGAGTCGCTTGAACTCTTCTCGATCGGCTGGAGCTGGGGCGGCGCGCAGAGCCTCGTGATGCCGTACGACGTCGCGTCGATGCGTACTGCCGGGCAATGGCCGCATCGCGGCACGCTGGTGCGCTTCTACATGGGTCTCGAAGAAGCGGCGGATCTGCGCGCGGATATCGAACAGAGTCTGGCGGCGTTGGGTTGAACGACTGAGCCGTATCCCGCGAAGATTCGAAGGATCGTGAAGCCCATCGGGACATGCTCCCGGTGGGCTTTTTTGTTTGTCAAGATAGCCGGTTGACCTGACCATCCGGCCGAATGTTCAGCGCGACGTTGCGCCGCTACGATGGTGTGCATCCCGACTAGCGGTTGCCCCATCATGGTGAGTGTCGATGAATCTATTCTTCTGGACGTTGCTGAATCTTGGCGTGCCGATCATCGGCCCGATCTTTACGCTCGCGCTCGTCGCCCCCGCGCGCGGCTGGCGCGCCGCGGGAACACTGATCGCCGCGTCGGTGAAAGACGGCCAACTGCTCTGGTGTGCGACCGGTTTATGTGCGTCCGCGATTTATGAGGGATTGACGGAGTGGGAGCGCGGGAGCGACAACGTGTCGATGCTGGAGATCGGCACGGTGGCCTGTTGTCTGGTTGGCTTTTCGTGTTCGGTCATCGTCATGGCGTGCCTGCTCGACGCGCATGACGAACGGGCAAGAGCAAGGGGGCGCGCTCAGCGCACCGCGTTCGTTGCCGGAGGATTTCCGCGAGCTGCGATCGGCACGTCGATTTTCCTGGTGGCTGCCGCCGCTATTTTGTTTGCATTCATTCACGCCTATCCACTATAGGTTTTTTCAGATAGCAGGGCATTTAGACTGCGGTTTTCAGCGAGGTACGTATGAAGACAATAGCCACTTATTTCGAATCCAGCGAAAACGTCGAACGCTTTGTGGTGCGCGTCGGCACCTTTGCGACTGTCACTGCACTGCTCACGTCCGTGGCACTTCTTATCGATATCCTAAATAGATAAGCCACCCGGTCAACGCCGGTCGGCAGGATTTCGGCTGGCGGCACTTCGTAAAAGTCCGCCAGCGGTTACGCTTCAGAACAGCCGCAACAAACCATCCAGTCCCACGTAGTTGAACGCCACGCTAGCCGCTTCGCGCACCACCGGCTTTGCGCGGAATGCCACGGACAATCCGGCTTCGGCCATCATCTTCAGATCGTTCGAGCCGTCGCCCATGGCAATCGCGCGAGTCGGCTTGATGCTCAACTGGGTGCAGATTTCGCGCAGCGTGCGTGCTTTCACGTCGGCGTTGACGATCTCGCCGATCACCTTGCCGGTCAGCTTGCCGTCCACGATTTCGAGCGTGTTGGCGCGGATGAAATCCAGGCCCAGGCGCTGCTTCAGTTTTTCGGTGAAGAACGTGAAACCGCCCGACACCAGCAGCGTTTTTAATCCGGCGGCCTTGGCGCCCGCCAGCATCTGTTCCGCGCCGGGCGAGAGTTGCAGCCGTTCTTCGTAAACACGTTCGAGCGCGCTGGCGTCGAGACCCTGGAGCAGGGCGACGCGACGCGTCAGGCTCTCGTTGAAATCCTTGATTTCGCCGCGCATCGAGGCCTCGGTGATCGCGGCGACTTCGGCTTTCAGGCCGCAGAAATCGGCGATCTCGTCGATGCATTCAATCGTGATCAGCGTCGAATCCATGTCCATCGCGACCAGCCCGAAGTCACGCAGCTCGCGGCCGGCTTCGACAAAGGCGTAATCCAGTCGATGGGTAGCGCAGTAGACATCAAGGTCGGCGCGCTGGTCGACGTTGGCGTCGGCAATGCGAAGCGCGTTCGCGTCGATCGGGGTGGCGTGCGAGCCGCGTGCCAGCGCGATCAGCGTTTTGTGATGGTCGACGGAAAGAGGAGCAGGGCTTTGAATGACGAGGTTCATGGACGACGCAGAGACGCAGAAGAGGACGGGGACGCAGCGCGCGCGGAAAATCCCGCTATTGTAACGGGTCGTCGGCGGGCGTTCGGGGAGCACGGGCGGGTGCAATCCTGACCTGCGCGGTTCATACTGGCGCATCGAACGACGCCTCTTCGTCGTTGCAGCCATCGACGCCGCCTCAGCTACGCAAGCGCCACCCGGCGCCTCGCACGGCACGGCACGAAGTGCAACGACACAAACCAATGAGGCGCACCCCTTACGGAGACAACGCATGCCCCCGGCGACCGCCAGCGATCCATCCACCCTCGCGCGCGAGTTCGATCTGCGCCATCTGAACCCCGCGTTCTACGCCGACCCCTATCCGGTTTACCACGCGCTACGTACACACGAGCCGATCCGCCGCATGCCCGACGGCTCCTTGTTTCTGACAAGGTTTCGCGACGTCCAGGCCGTCTATCGCGATCCGAAAACCTTCAGCTCCGACAAGACCGTCGAATTCAAACCGAAGTACGGCGACTCGCCGCTCTACGCGCATCACACAACGAGTCTGGTTTTCAACGATCCGCCCCGTCATACGCGCGTGCGCAAACTGATCGCGGGGGCGTTGACGGCGCGCGCGATCGCGGCAATGGAACCGGGGCTGGTCCGTCTGGTCGATGGTCTGCTCGACGCGGCCGCCGAACGCGGGCGCCTTGATCTGATTGGCGAGTTTGCATCGGCGATTCCGGTCGAGATTATCGGTAACCTGCTCGACGTGCCGCACGCCGAGCGCGAGCCGTTGCGCGACTGGTCGCTTGCGATACTCGGCGCGCTCGAACCGTCGCTGACCGACACGCAACTCGAGCGGGGCAATCGCGCGGTGAGCGAATTCGTCGCCTATTTGCGCGATCTGGTCGCGCGGCGGCGGCGCGAGCCGGGCGACCCGCAGCACGACGTGCTGACGCGTCTGATTCAGGGCGAAGAGGGTGGCGAGCAGTTGTCGGAGATGGAACTCCTGCAGAACTGCATTTTCATTCTGAACGCCGGGCATGAGACGACCACCAACCTGATCGGCAACGGCCTCGTCACGCTTACCGAGTGGCCTGAGGCGCGCGGCGCTTTGTTGGCCGAGCCGTCGCTGATCGAGTCCGCGGTCGAGGAATGTTTGCGCTTCGAAAGTTCGAATCAGTTGGGCAACCGGATGGCGACGGTCGACACCGAGATCGGCGGCGTCGCGGTCGCGCGCGGCACGCCGCTCACGTTGTGCATCGGCGCGGCCAATCGCGATCCCGAGCAATTCGCGGAGCCGGACCGGTTCGATATTCGTCGCACGCCGAACCGGCATCTCGCGTTCGGCTTCGGCATTCATCAGTGCGCGGGGTTGTCGCTCGCGCGGCTGGAGGCGCGGATTGCGATCGGCCGGTTTGTGCAGCGGTTTCCGGATTACCGGCTGGACGGTGAGCCGACGCGCGGCGGCCGCGTGCGGTTTCGAGGCTTCGCCGCGGTGCCGGTGGCGCTGTAGGCGCGGCCGGTGGCTTGGAGCGCAGCGGCTGGTTTCTTGGCAAGGCGGCCGACTTTGTAGCGCAGCGGCGGGTTTCTTGGCGAGGCGGCCGACTTCGTAGCACAGAGGTTGGCTTCGTAGAGCGAAGGCTAGCTTCGTACAGTAGCGGCGGGTTTCTTGGCGCGGCGGCCCGCTTCGTAGGGTAGCGCCGAGCTGCATAGCGGAACCCGGCTCCGTAGCTTTTGCCAGTCTGACGCAAGACTTACAACCCGCGTCTCGACGCAGTCAGCGCCGCATCACCGCGCTGCGCGCCGATCCGCAGCGTCACCCCGTGGCACGCCATCTGCTTCACCTAAGCTCTCGGGCCAACGGAGCGGACGATGGCACACATGATCTGGAAGGGCGCAATCAGCTTCGGCCTCGTCCACGTGCCGGTGCAGTTGTATCCGGCGACGCAGTCGGAGAAAGTCGGTTTCAATCTGCTGGACAAACGCACGATCGACCCGATCGGCTACAAGCAGATCAATAAGCGCACGGGCAAAGACGTGACGCGCGAGAACATCGTGCGCGGCTTCGAATACGAGAAGGACAAATACGTCGTGCTGTCGGACGACGAGATTCGCTCGGCGAATCCCGAGTCGACACAGACGGTCGATATTCTCGCTTTCGTCGACGCGCCGGCCATCTCGTTCCTCTATCTCGACACGCCCTACTTCCTGACGCCGGACCGCAAGGGTGAAAAGGTCTACGCGCTGCTGCGCGAAGCGATGAAGGCGACCGGCAAGATCGGCGTGGCGAACGTCGTACTGCACAACAAACAGCATCTTGCCGCGCTGATTCCCGTCGGGCCCGTGCTGGCGCTCAATACGCTGCGCTGGGCCGCCGAGGTGCGCGACTTCGACGAATTCAAGCTGCCGGCCGACGGCATGAAAGCCGCCGGCGTGAGCACGCGCGAACTCGACATGGCGAAAAAGCTGATCGAGGACATGAGCGACGCCTGGGACCCGTCGAACTATCACGACACGTTCCACGACGACATCATGTCGCTGGTCGATCGCAAGATCCGGGCGGGTAAGACCGAGGAGATCACTGAAGTCGAAACGCCGCGCGAGTCGCGTCGCTCGGCCGATATTCTCGATCTGTCCGATCTGCTCAAACGCAGTCTGGGACGCGGCAAAGGCAAGCCGGCGACCGGCGGCCGCAAGCGTGCCGCCGCCGATGAAGACGACGCAGGCGATACGGGCGACGAGGCGGATGCCGAAGCGAGCGCCCCGGCTCGCAAAAAACCTCGTTCGACGCGCGGAGCCGGTGCGGCGAGCACGACGCGCAGTCGGACCAGCAGTGCCGGCGACGCAAGCCGTGCCGCATCAAAGTCAGCGAAGAAGTCAAAGGCCGCATCAACATCCGCACCGGCAGCGCGTAAACGCCGCGCGGCCGCTTGACGACCTGCCCCACGCGCGACAGACAGCCCACACTCTTCCAATCCGCGACGACGTCACCGCCATGACCGACCGACTCGATCTCTACACCCGCAAGCGACGTTTCGACGACACGCCGGAGCCTTCGGGCGTGCGCGTCGGCGGCAAGAAAACCGCACGAAAAAGCGCGTCGCGCGACGCGGACCACGCCTTGTCGTACGTGATCCAGGAGCATCACGCTCGTCGTCTGCATTACGATTTTCGCCTAGAACTGAACGGTACGCTGCTGTCGTGGGCCGTGCCGAAAGGGCCGAGTCTCGATCCGTCGGTGAAGCGGCTTGCGGTGCATGTCGAGGATCATCCGGTCGAGTACGGTTCGTTCGAAGGGGAGATTCCGCCGGGCAATTATGGCGCGGGGACAGTGATCGTTTGGGATCGTGGCACGTGGGAGCCGCTTGGCGGCACGAAGGAGGCAGTTCGATCCTACGAGGCGGGCAAGCTCAAGTTCAGGCTCGATGGGGACAAGCTGCACGGCGGCTGGACGCTCGTGCGCAGCCACATGCGCGGCAGCGGCGACAAGGAGCAGTGGCTGTTGATCAAGGAGCGCGACGACGAAGCGCGCGAGGAAAGCGAGTATGACGTGCTGATGGCACGGCCGGGGAGTGTGCTGGGCGACAGTGCTTCTTCGCGGGGTAAAGGAGCGAAGACGGCGGCGCGAAGCCGCGCCACGCCGAAGCGGGCAGAGCGGGGTGCAGGCAAGGATCTCGACGACAAGCCCGACAAGGGCTCCGACAAGGGCTCCGACAAGGGCACCGCCGCTCATTCCCACACTCACCCCGCAAAAAAAGACCGCAGCAACCGCCCCGACATCGTCGCGACACGTACGGCCCAGTCGCTGCGTGAGCTTGCCCAATCACCGTCGATAGAAGGCGCGCTCAAAGCCCGCTTGCCCGCCACGCTCAAGCCGCAACTGGCAACACTCATCGACAGCGCTCCGCCGGGCGACGCGTGGTCGTACGAAATCAAGTTCGACGGTTACCGCATCCTGACCCGCATCGACTCAACAGCCAAAACCGCCGGGATCAAGCTATTCACCCGCGCCGGCAACGACTGGACCGCGAAGTTCGGCAAGCAGGTCAAGGCGTTCGGGCGCCTCGGCGTGGACAGCGCGTGGCTCGACGGCGAAGCGGTCGTGCTCGACGAACACGGCGTGCCGAGCTTCCAGGCGCTGCAAAACGCGTTCGACGCGAATCGCCCGCAGGACATCGTCGTCTATCTTTTCGATCTGCCTTTCCTGAACGGCTTCGACTTGCGCGGCGTGCCGCTCGAACAGCGCCGCGCCATCCTGCGTGCGCTGCTCGAGGAAGTCGACGACACGGTGCTGCGCTTTTCGAACGATTTCGAATTCAGCGCCGACGATCTGCTGAAAAGCGCCTGCGATATGGCGCTCGAAGGCATCATCGGCAAGCGACGCGACAGCGGTTATCTGTCGGGGCGCTCGTCGTCGTGGATCAAGCTGAAGTGCCGGCGACGCCAGGAGTTCGTGATCGGCGGCTACTCGGAGCCGGCCGGTAGCCGCGCGGCGTTCGGGGCGTTGCTGCTCGGCGTCTACGACGGCAACGGTCAATTGCGTTACGCGGGACGCGTCGGCACCGGCTTCGACGCCGCGCTGCTGCGCTCGCTCAAGAAGCAGCTCGATGCTCACGAGACGCAACGCATGCCGTTTGCCTCAGCGCCGCGCGAGCGCAGCCGCACGCCGGTCCATTGGATCGAGCCGGTGCTCGTCGCCGAGTGCAACTTCGCCGAATGGACTGGCGATGGCATCGTGCGGCAGGCGTCGTTCGTGAGTTTGCGCAACGACAAACCGGCGCGCCAGATCGTCAAGGAAGCCCCCCGTCAAGGAGCCGACGTGCAGGAACAAACCGATACCGCGTCCGACGCTGCGCCGAAGAAGCGCGGTGCGAGGAAGACGACTGCAGCTAGAACTGCCGCGACAAAAACTGCCGCGACAAAAACCGCTGCGACAAAGGCCGCGACGACGAAGACTACTGCGCCGAAAAGCGCAACGAAGGAATCCGCGTCGTCGAAAAGACCCACCGCAAAATCCACCACGCCCGCCACCGCAACAAAACGCGCGACAAAGCCCGTCACCGCCAAATCAGCCAAATCAGCCAGACCCACAGCATCCCCCACCGAAGTCGCCAACGTGCGCGTCTCGCACCCCGACCGCGTGATCGACAAAAGCACCGGCACGCACAAAATCGACCTCGTGCGCTACTACGAATCCATCGCCGACTGGATGCTGCCGCATCTGAAAGACCGGCCGGTCTCGCTGGTGCGGGCGCCCGAGGACATCGGCGGCGAATTGTTTTTTCAGAAGCACAGTCAGAAACTGTCGATTCCGAACGTCGAGCAGCATCCCGGCCTCGACCCCGGCCATCCGCCGCTGATCACCGTCGACACGCTCAAGGCGCTGATCGGCGCGGCCCAGATGGGCACGGTCGAATTCCACACATGGAATGCCGTCGTGTCGAACATCGAGAAGCCCGACCGGATGGTGTTCGATCTCGACCCAGACACATCGCTCGACTGGCAGCGCATGATCGAGGCCGCGCATCTGACCCGTTCGCTGCTCGAAGAGTTGGGCCTTGCGTCGTTCTGCAAGACGAGCGGCGGCAAAGGGCTGCACGTGGTCGTGCCGCTCGCGAAGCAGGCCGGCTGGGACGACGTGAAGGGCTTCTCGCAAGCCGTCGCGCAGCACATGGCGGCCACGCTGCCCACGCATTTCAGCGCGAAGATGGGCGCGCAGAATCGCAAGGGGAAAATCTTCGTCGACTATCTGCGCAACAACCGCGGCTCCAGCACGGTGGCCGCCTTCTCGGCGCGCGCGCGGCCCGGCCTGGGCGTTTCCGTGCCGCTGTCGTGGGACGAAGTCGCCGCCACCACGGCCGGCGATCAATGGTCCATCGAGAACCTGCACGAGCGGCTGGCGGACCTCAAGCGCGATCCGTGGGCCGACTATGCAAAGACGCGTCAGCGCCTCACCGCGGCCATGAAAAAACGGCTGGAAGGTGCGCGTTAACGACAATCGGCAATCGACGATCGGCAATCCAGCCCATCACCTCGTTCGATCAACAAGGAGTCAACCATGAAGACCACCCCGCAATCGTCGGACGGCGACAGGAAGGCCGATCCGCACGCCGACAAACAGCCCCGTTCGATGCAGGAGGCGTCCGCGCCCTTGCCGCACGAAACCGATCAGCAGCCGGAATCGCAACATGAAGGCGGTCCGCGCCATGTCGGCAAGCAGGCGCATCGCGATCTGGAGCGCGGGCTGAAGGACACCGACCGTCGCGGTGGCGACGAGTATCAGCAGAAGACCCAGAACGACGCGCACACCGACATCAACTCCGATGGCAAAGGCACAGGCAAGAGCAAAAGCACCGGCGGCAGCGGCAAGCATTGACGAGGCCGACCGCCGACCGCCGACCGTCGAGCCTCAACCGCCGACCATGCCGTCGCGCTAAAAATCTCACGCATCCGCCGCATCCCAATACGGCGGATCGCCGAAATGCCCGGCAAGAAACTCGATAAACGCGAGCGTTTTGGGCGGCACGAAAGCGCGGCTCGGATACACCGCCCAGATCGCCACCTGCTCGGCGAGCGGATAACTGTCGAGCACGCTGACCAGTTCGCCGCTGCGTAGATAGGGCGCCACGTCCCACGTCGATTTGAGTGCGATGCCGAAGCCCGCGAGCAACGCGTCGCGGATCACTTCGCCGTTATCCGTCACGAGGCGTCCGCTCACGCGCACGTCGAGCGGCCCGGCTGGCGTCACGAATCCCCAGTCGCGCTGGTCCGACAGGATCATGCATTCGTGCTGCGGCAGATCCGACGGATGACGCGGCGTGCCGCGCTCCGCAAGATAGCGGGGCGACGCGCACAGCACCCGGCGGTTCACCGCGAGACGACGCGCCACCAGCGACGAATCCTTCAGCACGCCGATCCGGATCGCCACGTCGATGCCGGCGTCGACCAGATCGACCAGTTGATCGGTCAGCCGCAAATCGACGCTCACGCCAGGATGGCGGCGCAAGAATTCGCTGATTACCGGCGACACATGCTGGCGCCCGAACGACGACGGCATCGACACCCGCAGCCGGCCCTGCGGCTCGGCCTGGCCGCGACCAACCGCCGCGCGCGCCGCCGCGGCGGCATCGAGCAGCGCTTCGGCGCGCGTCATGAAGACTTCACCGTCCTGCGTGAGGCTGATGCGACGGGTGGTCCGATGCAGCAATCGCGCGCCGAGCAGCTTTTCGAGTTGCGCGATCCGCGAACTGGCCACCGCCGCCGACAAGCCGAACTCGCGGCCGGCCGCCGACACATTGGCGAGCAACGCGGCGCGCACGAACAACGCGACGTCGAGCAGGTCGAGCCGCTCGCGTTCGGCGGACGAAGATCGGGGCAATGGGCTGGCAGGCGTCATTCTTCTGAAAATCAAAAAGATGTTTCAGAGATTATGCCGGTTTTGCGCGAATAAGAATCGCCGTACGATGACGTTCATGGGATCGACGACGTGGCGCGATGCAGCGTCGCCGATCCTTCCCCTCATCCGAACGAACAGGAGTCTGTATGAAAGCCGTTGGTCTCTACCGTTATCTGCCGATCGACAACGCCGAAGCCCTGGTGGACCTCGACATTCCGAAACCCGACGCCACCGGCCGTGACCTGCTGGTCAAGGTCGAGGCCATTTCGGTCAATCCGGTCGACGCCAAGGTGCGCGCGCCGAAAGACAACGTCGAAAAAGAACCGCGCATTCTCGGTTGGGACGCGGCCGGCACGGTCGTCGCGGTCGGCCCGGAGGTCACGCTGTTCAAGGTGGGCGATCCGGTGTTCTATGCGGGCAGCATCACGCGGCCGGGCGCGAATAGCGAGTTTCATCTGGTCGACGAGCGGATCGTCGGGCACAAGCCGGCATCGCTCGATTTCACGCACGCAGCCGCGCTGCCGCTGACGGCGATCACCGCGTGGGAAGCGCTGTTCGACCGCCTCGGCGTGTCGCCGCAAGGCACGGACGAAGGTCGCACGGTGCTGATTTTCGGCGGCGCGGGCGGGGTCGGCTCGATCGGCATTCAACTTGCCAAACAACTGGCGAAGCTGAAGGTGATCGCGACCGCATCGCGTCCCGAATCGGCGAAATGGGCCACGGAGTTGGGCGCGGATCACATCGTCGATCATTTCGGCGATATTCCCGCGCAACTGAAAAAGCTCGGCATCGATCAGGTCGACTACGTGCTGATGTTCAACGACACCGACAAGAATTTTCCGGCGGCGGCGGAAGTGCTCAAACCGCAAGGCGGCATCTGCACGATCGTCGAGAACAGCAAGCCCGTGCCGGTCGAGTTGCTGAAGGCGAAGAGCGCGGCGTTCCACTGGGAGTTCATGTTCACCCGCTCGATGTTCGGCACGCCCGACATGATCGAGCAGCATAAGCTGCTGACCGAGGTGGCGCGGCTGGTCGACGCGGGCGCGTTGCGCACGACCGTCGGCGAGGATCTCGGCACGATCAATGCCGCGAATCTGCGCCGTGCGCATCAATTGCTCGAAGCGGGGCGCGCGATCGGCAAGCTGGTGCTGACGGGTTTCTGAAGCGCGCCGTCGGCTGAAAGCGCTTTGACGATGCAAGGCCGGCGCCGCAGCGATGCGCGCCGGCCGTCGCGCGTTTTCCGCTTCACACGCGCAGAAAACGCTGCGCCGCAAGCGGGGTAACACCCGATCTCCGCGCAGCGCGCGCGGCCTCCCGAGGCGTTAGACTGGTGACGCATCATGCGAAAACAGTTGCGTGTCTCGCGACCCGGCTGGCGAGTCCAGCCTTGGCCCGGTCACCGCTCGGCCCGCACCGGGCGGTGCCTTGGCAGTCGCGCTGAAAAACAGGCACGCAGCGGCACAACAACGAGGTGACAGTATGAGCTCCAGCTTCAAACTCTCCGCCGTGTCCGTTGTCGCTTCTCTCGCTTGCGCGCTCGCGCCCGGCCTGTTCGTGCCGGCGGCGCACGCGGCCACGCCGATCACGGTGACCTCCCAATCCGCGCTCGACGGTCCGATCCGTTACACGGTGCGCGTCACGTCGAAGCAGTTCGGCAATTCCCAGGAAACGCGCACGATCCGCTCCGGCGAATCGGACGACTTCACGTGGAAAACCGTGCCGCCGGGCGGCCCGGTCGCCGCCACGGATGCCTGCCCGAACTACGCGTCGCTACCGGTCGATACCAACGGCGCGATGATCCGGCAGACGCAGATCCGCTTCGCGCCGGTGGTCGCCGCCGACGGCACCGCGAGCGTGCAACTGAGCTTCCAGGCGCAGACACCGCACGGCATCAAGACGGTGACGAACGGCGGCAAAACGCTCAAGTGTCCGAACGACGTGAGCGTCAGTCAGATTCTGCGTTTCACGATGCCGGTCAACGGCAGCACGAAAACGCTGACGCTGAACGACGGTACGGAAGTGGCGGTCAGCGCGAAGCGTTGAGGGGTGAGTTGAGCGGCGTGGCTGCAACCGGCGCACACGGGGTTTGCGAGCCCTTGCCGGTCGCAGCCTTTGAGCGTGGCATTCTGGTGTTGCCCCCCGGCGTTGCATGCTGGCGTTGCTTGCCGGCGTTGCGCTTAACGTCACACCTCAGCGCCGCGCCGCCGCGCGCTCCACCAGCCGCGCCGACAGAAACCGGTGTTCCGCCGAAAACAGCCGCCGGTAAGTCAGCAGCACCGCGCCCACGGTCCCCAAGGCCGACGACGCCGCGATCAGAAACATGATCACGATCTGATAGCGCACGGCCTGCAACGGCGACTGACCGGCCAGCACCTGGCCGGTCATCATGCCGGGCAGACTCACCACGCCGACCACGGCCATCTGGTTCAGCGTCGGCATCATGCCCGCGCGTACCGCCTGGCGCGCCGGCACCTGCGCGGCTTCCCAGCGCGTCGCGCCGAGCGCGAGCGCCATGTCCACGCGGTCGCGCCGCGCGGTCAATTCCTCGGTCATCCGTTCGATACCGAGCGACACGCCGGTCAGCGTATTGCCGAGAATCATGCCGAGGATCGGAATCGCATATTGCGGTTCGTACCACGGGTGAATCCGGATCACGACGAACAGCCCGACCGCGCCCACCAGCCACGAACTGACCCAGATCGACAGCACGCTGTCCGCGCGCTGACCGGCATACGTGCGGCTGCCGCGCTGCGCGCCCGCGAAACCGGCGATCAGCGTCATCACGATCATCAGCGGCAGCACCACGAACCAGTGGTCGTAACGGAACACCCAGCCGAGCACGTAGCCGATCGCGAGCAACTGCACGACGGTGCGCAGCGCCGCCCACGCGAGCTGGCGTTCGAGATCGAGCTTCAGCGCCACCGACACCACGCCGTTCACGACGATCAGCAGCGCGGCGATCGCGACGTCCCAGAGACTCAGGTTTTGCAGGGTCATTGGCCGAGCTCCTGGTGGTCCTGCGGTGAAGCCTGAGGCATCGGCGCGGCGGAGCGTGTCGGATCGGCTTGTGCGGCTTGCGTGGCTTGCCCGGTGTCGTCGAGCACACCCGCGCGCATGGTCAGATGCCGCTCGCTCATGCGCGCGGCTTGCGCCGGATCGTGCGACACCCAGATCGACGCATGACGGCCCGGCTCGGCGTCGAACCACGCGCGCACCAGCCCTTCGATCGCGTGCGACGACTCCGGGTCGAGCGACGCGGTCGGCTCATCGAGCAGCAGCACTTCGGGCGCGAGTTGCAGCACGCGGATCAGCGCGGCGATCTGCGCCTCGCCGCCGGACAGCTCGCTTGCGCGCTTGTCGAGAAAGTCGGCGCCGCGGCCGGCCTGAACGGCGAGGCTCGCCGCCCGCGCGCGATCGAAGCGCACGTCGCGATATGCGCGCAGCTCGAACGGATAGCGCAGATTGTCTTCGACGCTGCCGTCGAGCAACGCGGGCCGTTGACGGATATACGCGACGTTACGCCGGTAACGCGGAATCACGGACCGTTCCACCGGCGCGCCATGCCACACGATGCGTCCGGCATCGAGCGGATCGAGCAGCGCGAGCGCGCGCAGGAACACGCTCTTGCCTGAGCCGGACGGCCCGGTGATCGCGACGCGCTCGCCCGCGTACAAAGCGAAACGGGTCGGCTGCAACAGCATCTGGCCGCGCTGCGCGTCGCGGCGGGCAACGCCGTCGGCGAGGACAAAGGGAACATCGGTCATGAGTGAGGTGCGGGGTGGTTCGGCTGCGGAGGGCGTGTTCTGAAAGCCGCCGCGACCCGGTCATGACGCCCGTCAACCTCGGGTCATCGCTGCCGGTCTGCGGCCGGGCCATGCGGCATGATAAAGCCACACGAGCCGCAGGCCGCGCACCCCTCGCAGTCGACCGTAATCGGGCACGATACGTGCTGCCCGATACGCTACGTAGAAATAAAGCGGAGCTTTTCAATGGCAGGGTCGAGCACAGTCGGGCGACGGATCGGAAAAATCATCGGATGGATACTCGCGATCATCGTGGTCCTGATCGCCGCGCTGGTGATCTTCATTCTGACCTTCGACTGGAATCGCGCCCGCCCGTACATCGACGACAAGGTCACGCAGGCGATCGGCCGGCCGTTCGCGATCAACGGCGATCTGAAGGTCGGCTGGCGGCATCCGGTCGGCGAAACCGGTTGGCGCGCCTGGGTGCCCTGGCCGCGCTTCTCGGCGGCCAACATCACGGTGGGCAACCCCGACTGGACGAAGCAGCCGCAGTTCGCCACGCTCGACGAGATCGACTTTCAGGTCAAGGTGCTGCCGCTGCTGGCGCACGACATCGTGATTCCGGCAATCAACCTCGTGAATCCGTCGGTCGATCTCGAACGCCTGCTGGACGGGCGTAATAACTGGACGTTCAAGCTGGCGTCGTCGAGCGGGCCGTCCGAATGGAAGCTCGACCTGCACGATATCGCGTTCGCGAAGGGCAACGTCGCGCTGTCCGATCAGCAGAAGAAGGTCGATCTGCAGATGGCGATCGACACGCTCGGCCAACCGATCCCGATCGGCGAAGCGATGAAGCAGCAGGAAGAGGCGTCGCGCAAGTCGTCGGCGGAGGCGATCGGCCGCGCGGGCGCCAGCAAGCTGACCGCGCAGGCCAATGCACAGGCGGCGTCGGAGGCTGCTGCGGCCTCGGCGGCGGCGGCTTCCGGGGCCTCGGCGACGGAGATCAACGCGTCGGGCGTCACGCCGGCCACGGGCGCTTCGGGCGCGCTGGTCGCCGGTGGCGCGAGCGAGGGCGCAAGCGCGGCCGCGTCGGCATCGGGCGCGACGGCAGCAGCGACGGCGAGCACGGCGGCCGGCAGCGACGCCAACGCAAGCGGCGCACCGAAACGTGAGATTCCGCCGTACGCCATCGGCTGGACCATCAAAGGGACTTACAACAAGACGCCGGTCTCCGGCAGCGGCAAGGTGGGCGGCGTGCTGGCGCTGCAGGACGCGGACCGGCCGTTCCCGGTGCAGGCCGACGTCAAGGCGGGCGATCTGCACGTCGGCCTGGTCGGCACGATCACCGATCCCGCGCATCTGGCGGCGGTCGATCTGCGTCTCTGGCTGCAAGGCAACAGCATGGCGCGACTCTATTCGCTGACGGGCGTGACCTTGCCCGATACCCCGCCCTATGCCACCGAAGGACGTCTGGTCGGCCAGTTCAAGTCCACCGGCAACGTATTCAAGTATGAAAATTTTACAGGTCGGGTGGGCGGCAGCGATCTGAACGGCTCGCTGACCTACACCGCGCGTGAACCGCGTCCGCTATTGCAGGGCGAACTGGTGTCGCATCTGCTGCAATTCGCCGATCTGGCGCCGGTGATCGGCGCCGATTCAAACGCCAGCAAGGCCAAGCGCGGTGACGCGACCGCGCAGCCGTCCGGTAAGGTGCTGCCGGTCGAGGAGTTCCGCACCGACCGCTGGAAGGCGATCGACGCCGACGTGAAATTCACCGGCCGGCGCATCGTCAAGAATACGGATCTGCCGATCACGGACCTCTACACGCACGTGGTGATGACCGACGGCGTGCTGTCGCTGGAGCCGCTCAAGTTCGGCGTGGCCGGCGGCTCGCTCGCGTCGGACATTCATCTGGACGGCAGCACGACGCCGCTGAAGGGGCGCTTCGCGACGTCGGCACGGCATCTGAAGCTCAAGCAACTGTTCCCGAACTTCAAGACGATGCAAAACGCGCTCGGCGAAATCAACGGCGACGCCGCCTTGACCGCGACCGGCAATTCGCCGGCGGCGCTGGCGGCGACCTCGAACGGCGAGGTGAAGGCGCTCGTCACCGACGGCACCGTGAGCCGCCTGATCATGGAAGCGGCGGGCCTGAACGTGGCGAACGTGGTGTACGAAAAGCTGTTCGGCAATCGCGACGTGAAAATCAACTGCGCGGCCGCCGATTTCGTGGCGACCAACGGCGTGCTCGATTCGCGCGTGTTCGCGCTCGATACCGACGATGCGGTGATCAACATCGACGGTAATGTGAATCTGCGGGACGAAAGCATGGATCTGGGCGTGCATCCGCATACCAAGGGCTTCCGGGTGTTTTCGCTGCGCTCGCCGCTGTACGTGAAGGGCACCTTCAAGGATCCGCACGTCGGCGTGAATGCCGCGGCGCTGGCGCTGCGCGGCGGAGCGGCGGTCGGGCTCGGGCTGATCAATCCGTTTGCCGCGTTGATTCCGCTGCTCGCGCCGAGCAACAACAAGCCGCTGCCGTGCGCGCAACTGCTGGCTCAGGTCCGGCAGGCGCCGACTGCGCCGCCGCCGGGCGTCAAGGAGCAGCCCAAGGCCGCTATTTCACTGGATGGCGCGCCGGTCAATAAGGCGTCGGGTGGCGCGTCGTCGGCCGCTGCGCCTGCCGCTGCACCCGCGTCGAGCCGGAAGCCCGCCACGATGTCGCCGGCCAGCGCCGCCGAGTACAAGGGGAGCTGATGTTAATGACGCTATTACCTGCGGACTGGTTGAGCTGGAGTGTGGGCGGCGGCTTGTCGCTGGTCTTCCTGTGGCTGATCAGCGTACCGCCGACGCACGACCGTGGCGCAAACCACATCGACGCTCAGCCAAAACCGCCACGCCGCGCGCATACGCGCAGGTGCTACCGGGCAAGATTGGATCATTCAGGGCGAGCGAGAAAAGGCAACGCCGCCTGATAAAACCAGCGGCGTTGTCGGATAGGGAATGTTTGGAACGGGAGACGCGCCTAGCGTAGCGATCTCGGTGCGGCATCTCCTGCCGCATCCTGCCGACGCACCCCGCGACGGGCACCACCGATGCGCGTGGCGCCGAACTCCGTCAGGATCTTGCTGCGCGCCCGGCTGGCGAAGACCAGAAAGCCGAAGCCATCCGCTTCATACCAGTAGCCGCCGTTTTCGAGGCCGTCGAGCGGTTGTTCCAGCGCGTTGGTAATGGATTCGATGCAGCGCCGCCGCAATTCGGCCGGCGCCGGATAGGGCGGTTGCGCGCCGCGCACGCTGCATAAGAGCACGTCGAGCCCGGGCAGCACATGCGCATAGAGGACCGGCTCGTCTTGCGCGCGAGCGCGCGCAATCTTGGTGTCGAGCTGACCGAACGGCTTGAAATGCCGTAGTACCGCGAGGAACGACTCGTCGCCGTCCACCTTCGCGCGCCTACGCTTTTTCGGGAAGGCCATAAAAATTCGCCTGAAAAAGAATTGCAAGAAACGCAGCGTCCTCATGCGACCACTCCCGGCTTCGCGCGCCGCACGTCGATCTTTTATAGCATACGACAAGGCCGGATTCACGGTGATTCGACGGCTACGCCGACCTCACCGCCTCCCGCACGAATCATGCCGAACCGCCTCGCCGCGCGCTTTCCCTTCCCAGCACATCTGCCTCCATGATAGACGCACGACGCGCCGAATAAACAACTCGCATCAATAAAAAAGTCACTTTTGTGTGGGCCAGCGCATCTTGCCGCTACGTTGAAATATCTCGGATTCACGTCGATAATGGCCCGTCCGGCTGCACCGCGCCGTACCGCCGTTCCGGCATCGCGGCGGCGCGCGCGCACGCACCGCGAGACGCGACCGGCCCTCGCGAGCCGCCGCGGCCTGACCGACCCTTCGACCTTCGGGCGAACATGAAATTATTCACCAAGGGTCTGCTGCTGATTGCCGTGCCGAGCGTGGTCGAGCTGGCGCTTCTTGGCGTCGTCTTCGATACCCAGGAGCAGACAGCGCAGGCTGCGCAGTGGGTCTCCAACAGCAAGCAGATCCTTTATCAATCGTCGGCGATTGTCGACCCGCTGCTGCGTCAGGCCGCGCGGGTTCGCACGGGCATGGCCGTCGGCGATCCGTCGTTTATCGACCGCCATACGGTGTGGGTCGATCTCGGCGACCGGCTGTCAAATCTCGATACGCTGGTGGCCGATACGCCGCAACAGGTCGAGCGGGTTCACAAGATGCAGCGCGCGATCGAGGCTTATCGCGCGCAGACCGTCGAGATTTCGCAGGCGCTGCACGCCGGGCGCAGCCCGGCTACCTTCACCGCGCTCGAAACCGAGCCGCTGCCGCAGCAGATCGCGCTGTTTCGCGACGAACTGGCGGCGTTCGCCGACGAGGCGTCGCGGCTCGACGCCGAGCGCGCGGCGGCGCTCACGCGGCGGCGCGAACGTCAGCAATACGCGCTGATCGCCGCAGTGCTCGGCTCGATGCTGATCTGGGCCGCCACTGCGGTGGTGTTCGCGCGCAGTATCGGCAGGCGGCTGGAAGTGCTGACCGGTAATGCCGAACGGCTAGGCAACGGCCGCACCCTGGCGCCGCCGTTGTCGGGTAACGACGAGATCGCCGCGCTCGACGCGGTGCTGCATCAGACCGGCGCCCGTCTGCGCGCGGCGGAAGCCGACCAGGCCATGATGAAGACGCGGCTCGAAGCGCGTGCGCAGGAGTTGGCGAGCGTCAACGAAGAACTGCGTCAGGAGACGCAAGATAATGAAATGTTCATCTACAGCGTGTCGCACGACTTGCGCTCGCCGTTGGTGAACCTGCAAGGTTTTTCGAAGGAACTGCAGGTTTCGTGCGACGAACTCGACAGCATCGTCGACGCGGCCGGCCTGCCGCAGGGCGAGCAGCGACGTATGACGCATATTCTGGACGGCGACGTGCGCGAGTCCCTGCAATATCTGCGCACCGCGGTAACGCGTGCCGCCGCGATCATCGACGCGCTATTGCGCATCTCGCGCGCCGGCCGGCTCGAATACCAGTGGCAGCGGGTGAGCGTCGGCCGGGTGGTCGGCCGGGTGGTCGACGCGCTGCAGGGCGCGATCGCGCAGCAGTCGGCGGTGGTTACGGTGCGTGAATTGCCCCCCGCGTGGGGCGACCCCGGCGCGATCGAGCAGGTCTTCGGCAACCTGATCGGCAACGCGCTGAACTACCTCGACCCGGCGCGCCGTGGGCGCATCGAGGTCGGCGCGCTGGAGCCCGATCCGATCGACGAGTCCGAGCCGCGCGCCGTGCGCACGCGCACCTATTACGTGCGCGACAATGGCCTCGGCATTCCGGCGGCTTACATGTCGAAGGTATTCCGCGCGTTCCAGCGTCTGCATGGCGACGTCGCGAACGGCGACGGCATTGGTCTCGCGGTGGTGCGGCGCACGGTGGAGCGGCATGGCGGGCGTGTGTGGGTCGAGTCGGCGGAAGGCGCCGGGTCGACGTTTTTTGTAGTGTTGCCGGAACAGCCCACGCGGAATTGACTCGCGGCGTTGGGCCCGGCGGTTGGTATGGGTGTTGGTGTTGGTGTTGGTGTTGGTGTTGGTGTTGGTGTTGGTGTTGGTGTTGGTGTTGGTGTTGGTGTTGGTGTTGGTGTTGGTGTTGGTGTTGGTGTCGGCGTTGGGATTCGGCCTGGGTTGATCTTGTGCCCAATCGCCAAAAACGCCGCGACTAGAACAATTCAGAAGCGGTATGGTTCAGCTACCTGTTTGCACGGAGAGCGTATGAGTCACGGGGAAACGGTCAGCATCGTGCTGATCGAAGATGACGACGGTCATGCAACGCTCGTGGAGCGTAATCTGCGCCGTGCCGGCGTGTCGAATGGTTTCGTGCGCTTTCGCGACGGGCAGCAGGCGCTCGACTATTTCTTCGGCCCGGCGCCGGCCATCGATCCTGACGCGGATCCCGCCACGGCGATCCCCGCGCGCGAGGATCTGACGAACTTTGTCGTGCTGCTCGATCTGAAAATGCCGCGGGTGGACGGTTTCGAAGTGCTGCGTCGTCTGAAAGAGTCGCCGCAGACCGCCGCGGTGCCGGTGATCGTGCTGACTACCACCGACGACCCGCGCGAGATCGCGCGCTGCTACGAGCTCGGGTGCAACGTCTATATCACCAAGCCGGTCGAATACGATGCTTTTATCGAAGCCGTGCGCCGGCTCGGCTTCTTCCTGCAAGTGGTGAAGCTGCCGTCGGGCCATCGCCTCGCGGCGCCGTAAGGCCGCGCCCGTCGAGCAGCGCGCCCATGAAGCTGGCCGAAAGCCGCGCATGACAACCTGATCCACCCGAACCCGTGAAAGAATTCCGCATGACCGAAGAAGTGTCCACGCAGCAAGCCGCCTATGTGCTGGTCGTCGACGACGACGAAGGCATCCTGCGGCTCGCGCGCAAGTCGCTTGAACGCGCCGGCTGCCGGGTCGCGATCTGCGCCGGCGTCGAAGCGGCCCGCGAGCGGCTCGCCGGCGGCGCGCCCGATCTGCTGGTGCTCGATTACCAGTTGAGCGGACCGGAGACAGGACTCGACTTCTTTCGCCGTTTGCGTTCGGAAGGTGTGCGGATTCCCGCCATCCTCGTGACCGGTTTTACCGACGAATCGCGCGTGATCGAAGCGTTGCGCGCGGGCGTGTCCGACGTGGTGCCGAAATCCGGCGATTACCTCGATTACCTGCCCGAAGCCGTCGAGCGGGTGCTGTCGCAAGTGCGTTTGCAGCGCGCGTCGGACGAAGCCTTGCTGCTGCGCGATCGCGAGCAGCATTACCGCACGCTGTCGGAGGCGTTGCCGCACCTCGTGCTGACCTGCAACGCCGCGGGCGACTGCGATTTTCTGTCGAAGCAGTGGTACGACTACACCGGTCTCCCCGACAGCAGTTCGTACGGTCTCGCGTGGCTCGATGCCGTGCATCCGGACGATCGCGAGGAAATCCGCCGCACCTGGCTCAACGCGGTGACGAGCCATGCCGGCGACTATCGGCACGAGTTGCGGATTCGCCGTCACGACGGCGAATACCGCTGGTTCGACGCCCGCGTCGTGGCGATGCGCGACGCCGAAGGTCAGGTCAGCAAGTGGTTCGGCAGTTGCACGGACATTCATTCACAACGCGAGGCGATCGAGGAGCGCGAGCGGCTGCTCGCGTCGGAGCAGGCCGCGCGCCAGATCGCCGAAGACGCCAACCGCGCCAAAGACCGCTTCCTCGCGATGCTGTCGCACGAATTGCGCACGCCGCTTACGCCGGTGCTGGCCGGCGCCAGCGTGCTGGAAATGATCCCGGATCTGCCCGAGCAGGCGCGCGCGAGCGTGCGCATGATTCGCCGCAACGTCGAACTCGAAGCGCGGTTAATCGACGATCTGCTGGACCTCACGCGGGTGGCGAACGGCAAGCTGCGTTTGTCGCTGGAAACTGTCGACGTGCACGAAGTGATGGACAGCGTGCTCGAACTGTTCCGCAGCGAGATTCAGGTGAAGCAGCAGGACGTGCATGTGCATAAAGACGCGCAGCATCACTACGTGCTGGCCGACCGCGCACGCTTGCAACAGATGCTATGGAATCTGATTCGCAACGCCGCCAAGTTCACGCCGGACGGCGGCCATATCTATTTGCGTACCCGCGACGAACGCATGCAGGTGCAGATATCGGTTGAAGACACCGGTATCGGCATCGAGCCGGAACAGATCGGCAAGCTCTTCAATGCGTTCGAGCAGGGCAATCAGAATATGACGCGCCAGTTCGGCGGCCTGGGCCTAGGGCTCGCGATCACCAAGGCGCTGACCGATGTGCATGGCGGCACGGTGATCGCGCAAAGCCCCGGTGCGCATTGCGGCGCGACCTTCACGATCACGCTGCCCACCGCCGCGGCGCCGGCCGGTCCGCCGCCGGTCGTGGCACCCGACCAGGTGCGCTCGGGCGTTTTGCTGACCATCCTGCTGATCGAAGACCACGAGGATACCGCCGAGGTCATGGCGCAACTGATCCGCAGCCTCGGTCACGACGTGACGGTAGTGGGCCGCGTGGACGACGCCCTGGCCGCCACGCAGTTGCAGACGTTCGAGCTGATTGTCAGCGACGTGGGTTTGCCCGACGGCACAGGCCTCGACTTCATCAAGGCGTTCCGCGAGCATTCGGATGCGCCGGCGGTGGCGCTGACCGGCTTCGGCACCGACGAAGATGTGCGCCGTTGTGTGGCCGCCGGTTTTACTTCGCATCTGACGAAGCCGGTCAACTTCGGCCAGCTCGAGGCGATGATCGACAGCGCGGTGAGTCTGAAAGCGCAGAAGGGCGCTTAACGCCTTTGCTTTGTCGTGTTGCGTCGTGTTGCGTCGTATCTCGGCGCGTGATGTTTTGATCGAAAAAAAGCCTGTTGCGATTTTCATCGCAACAGGCTTTTTCTATTCAACCTTGCCTCGGCTAACACACCGGAGGCGCCGGTTTTAACGCGGTGAATTCTTTAACGAATCGCGGATTTCACGCAGCAGCAGCACGTCTTCCGGCGTGGGCGCCGGTTCTGCGGCTGCGGCTTCAGTCGGCTTGCGCAAATTGTTAATGAATTTGACCATCAGGAAAATGATGAACGCGAGAATCAGGAAGTTGATCAGCACGGTGATGAACGAGCCGTAACCGAACACCGCCACGCCCGCCGTCTGCAAGTCTTTATACGACTCGGGGCTGCCTTTGAAGCTAGCCGGAATGTCGCCGAGGCGAACAAACTTATTGGAGAAATCGAGGCCACCGGTGACAAGCCCGACAACCGGCATGATCAGGTCTTTAACAATCGAATTGACAATGGTGGAGAACGCGCCGCCGATAATCACACCGACCGCCAGATCCATCACGTTGCCCTTAAGGGCAAATTCCTTGAATTCCTTGACCATGCTCATAGAGGTTCCTCCCAGATATCGATTAGCGAATGATACCAACCTGAGAAGGATAGGCTAGTCCTTTGACAAGGAAAGCCAAGAGCGGATTGCTATTCAGGAAACTGTGACGCGCTATGACGTGCGCGTTCAATATGCGCGGCAAAACTGACCGGGTCGGTATTGGTGCCGCACAACAGCACGCCCACGCGCTTGCCCTGCAACTGTTCGCGCAGCGGTCCGAGCAGCGCCGCGGTGGCGGCCGCGCAGGCCGGTTCGACGGCGAGCTTCAGTTGTCCGAATAAGGTCAGCATGGCGGCGCGTAATTGATCGTCGGAGACGGTGACGAGCTGGTCGATATGACGGCGGCACAACTCGTAGCTGTATTCCTCGGTATGCGGCGACATCAACGAATCGGCAATGCCGTGCATGTGGCCCATCTTGACCGTGTGATTGGCGGCGAAACTCTTGCCCATTACGTCCGAGCCTTCCGGCTCGACGCCGTACACATGCACGCGCGGATTCGCGAGCCGCATGGCCGTGGCGACACCGGCGGCGAGGCCACCGCCGCCGATCGGCAGCACGACCGCTTCGAGGTCGGGCGTTTGCGTGGCCCATTCGTAGCCGAGCGTGGCCGACCCTAGCACCGTGCGATAACCGTTGAACGGATGCACGAAATAGCGGCCTTCTTCAGCCTCGATACGACGCACCAGTTCGAAGGCTTCGGCAATATCTTCGGCGAATACGATCTCGGCACGATACCGCCGGCACAGCGCGACACGCGCCGGATTGGCCGCGCGAAACAGCACCACCTTCGCGCCGATGCCGAGCCGCATGGCCGCATACGCCACCGCCACCGCATGATTGCCGCCCGACACGCAGGTCACGCCGGCGCTGCGCTGGGCTTCGTCCAGCGCGAGCAGGTTGGTGAACGCGCCACGCGCCTTGAAGCTGCCGCCCGCCTGCAGCAGTTCGAACTTGAAGTTCACCACGGTGCCTTCCAGCGACGCGAAGTCGAGCCGGTCGAATACCGGCGTTCGCGTCACCCACGGCGTCAACGCAAAATGCTGAGTGGCGATGTCGTCGAGCGTGGGAATCGGCTCGCCGTCGATCGTGTGGTCCGTGTGCTGCGGTGTGGCGGTTGACATGGCGTGTGGGTGTTGTTGGTCGGTATGAGTAAGACCTTTTTTGTGCCGCTCGGTTTCAGTGTGCGTGCGCGTCCACCGACATGCTGTGAATGAATTTTTGCAGGAAGTGTTCGCAGGCGACCAACTGGTCCAGTGCGACGAATTCGTTGGCCTTGTGAGCCTGCTGGATGTCGCCGGGGCCGCACACAATGCTCGGAATACCCGCCAGCGAAAACAGGCCCGCTTCGGTGCCGTAGGCGACCTTGCGCTTGTCCTGGTCGGCGGTGAGTGCGCGCACGAGCTGCGTGATCGCGGCTTGTTCAGACGAATCGAGCCCGGGCGCCGCAGCGATCTTGGTGATCTCGATCGCTGCCGATGGATGCTCGCGCAACATTTTCGGCAACAGCGTTTCACGCGCGTATTGATCGATGCGCGCGAAGATCGGTTCGGGGTCGAGCGTGGGCAGGTTGCGAAATTCGAACTGGAATTTGCATTCGGCCGGCACGGTGTTGATCGCATTGCCGCCGATGATCGTGCTGGTCTGCGAGGTGGTGAAGGGCACGTCGTAGAGTTCGTCGAACGGGCCTTGCTCGCGGAACTGATCGGCCATGTCGCGGATATAGCAGATCAGGCGCGCGGCGTATTCGATCGCATTCAAGCCCTTCGGCGTGAGCGACGAATGCGCGGCCTGGCCGCGCACGCAGCACTGGTATGCGTTGATGCCCTTGTGCGCCACGATCGGGCGCATGCTGGTCGGCTCGCCGACAATGCAGCCGTCCGGCTTCACGCCGCGCTTCATCAGGTCCGCGATCATTAGCGGTGCGCCGGCGCAGCCGACTTCTTCGTCGAACGAGAGGGCGAAGTGAATCGGCTTGGCGAGCTTCGTGCGCTGCATCTCGGGCACGAGCGCCAGCGCCGCGCCGATAAACCCCTTCATGTCGCAGGTGCCGCGGCCGTACAGCTTGTCGCCGCGAATCTCCGGCTTGAACGGATCGCTGTCCCACTGCTGACCGTCCACCGGCACCACGTCGGTATGACCCGACAGCACCACGCCGCCATTGGTCTCGCCGTTGTGCGCCGGAATCGTCGCGAACAGATTGGCCCACTTGCCGCTTGGGTCGTGCGTGAGCGTGGCGTCGACACCGACCGCGCGCAGTTCGTCGCGCACGGTTTCGATCAGGCCGAGATTCGGATTGCGGCTGACCGTGTCCATCGACACGAGGCGGGTGATCCAGGGGAGCGAAAGCGAGGCGGCGGAAGCGGATGTTGACGAGGACTGCGCTGATTCAGCGACGTGAGACATGACAAGACTCCGGCATTTGAGTCTTTCGATCATACCCAAAAAAAACTCACCCGTATGCTGCGGAGCGCGTTTGCGCACCGCAGCATGAACCGAAAGACGCTAGACGTCCCCCGTTTTTCTCACGTTGCACGCATGGGTGAGGGCGCGGGTGCGTGCATGAGTGTGTGCGCTCGTGCAACCATACATCACGTCGTAACGGCGGAATTCATCATCGCGCAGCGGCGGTCGGCGCCGTGCCGCGGCTCGGCGAACCGAGCGCGCGCAACGTCTCCTTGACCGTCGCGACACGCACCGCGAGATCCGGGCTGCGCGTTTCGATGCGCAGCTTGTCCTGACCCGCGAGCTTGATGTGCTTGTGCTTCTGCACCATCTCGATGATCCGCATGGCGTCGATCGGCGGGTTGGGGATGAACTGCAAACCGATCACCGTTTCGCCCGCATCGATCTTCGAAATGCCGAGCGGCTTCGCCGCCAGCCGCAACCGATGTGTCTCCACCAGCGCAAGCGCTTGCGGCGGCAACTTGCCGAAGCGGTCGATCAGCTCTTCCTGAATGCTGTCGATCGAATCGTTGTGTTCGCAATTAGCCAGGCGCTTGTACAGCGACAGACGCTCCTGCACGTCGCCGCAATAGTCGGCGGGCAGAATCGCCGGCGCGTGCAGGTTGATCTCGGTCGTGGCGGCGAGCGGCGCGGTGAGGTCGGGCTCGCGGCCTTCCTTGAGCGCCTTCACCGCGTCGTTCAGCATGTCGGTGTAGAGCTGGAAACCGATCTCGTGAATCTCGCCCGACTGCTTGTCGCCGAGCACTTCGCCGGTGCCGCGAATCTCCAGGTCGTGCATGGCCAGATAGAAGCCCGAACCGAGTTCCTCCATCTGCTGGATCGCTTCGAGGCGGCGTTGCGCCTGCTTGGTCAGCCCTTGCGGATCGTGCACCAGCAGATACGCGTACGCCTGGTGATGCGAGCGGCCCACGCGGCCACGCAACTGATGCAATTGCGCGAGACCGAACTTGTCGGAACGGTGCAGCAGAATCGTATTGGCGCTCGGCACGTCGATGCCGGTTTCGATAATGGTCGTACACAGCAGCACGTTGGCGCGTTGGGCGACGAAGTCGCGCATCACGCGTTCGAGTTCGCGCTCATGCATCTGACCGTGCGCGACCGCGATACGCGCTTCGGGCACGAGTGCTTCGAGCATCTGCCGGCGATTCTCGATCGTCTCGACTTCGTTGTGCAGGAAGTACACCTGGCCGCCGCGCTTCAGTTCGCGCAGCATCGCCTCGCGAATCACGCTGTCTTCCTCGCGACGCACAAAGGTTTTGATGGCCAGACGCTTTTGCGGCGCGGTGGCGATCACCGAGAAATCGCGCAGGCCTTCGAGCGCCATGCCGAGCGTACGCGGGATCGGCGTGGCGGTCAGCGTGAGCACGTCCACTTCGGCGCGCAGCGCCTTTAGCGCTTCTTTCTGACGCACGCCGAAACGGTGTTCCTCGTCGATCACCACGAGCCCGAGGCGCTTGAACTGCACGTCGGAGGAGAGCAGCTTGTGCGTGCCGATCACGATGTCGACCGTGCCTTCGTTGATCTGCTGGATCGCGGCATTCACTTCTTTGGTCGACTTGAAGCGCGACAGTTCGGCGATCCGCACCGGCCAGTCGGAGAAGCGGTCGGTGAAGGTCTGCGTGTGCTGTTCGGCGAGCAACGTGGTGGGCGAGAGCAACGCGACCTGCTTGCCACCCATCACCGCGATGAAAGCCGCGCGCAACGCGACTTCCGTCTTGCCGAAACCGACGTCGCCGCACACCAGGCGATCCATTGGCTTACCGCTCGTCATGTCGCCGATCACGGCGGCGATCGCGGCGGCCTGGTCCGGCGTTTCCTCGAAGCCGAAGCTCTCGGCGAACTTCACATAGTCTTTCGGTTCGAGCGCGAACGCATGGCCTTCGCGCGCGGCACGGCGCGCGTAGAGATTCAGCAGTTCGGCCGCGGTGTCGCGAATCTGTTGCGCGGCTTTGCGTTTGGCCTTTTCCCACTGGCCCGAACCGAGCGAATGCAGTGGCGCGCTTTCCGGATCGGCCCCGCTATAGCGCGAGATCACGTGCAACTGGGCGACCGGCACATACAGCTTGCTGTCGCCGGAATATTCGAGGTGCAGGAACTCGGTTTCGCCTTCGCCGAGGTCCATGGTGACCAGACCCATATAGCGGCCGATACCGTGCTGCGAATGCACGACCGGATCGCCGATCTTCAACTCGGAGAGGTCGCGCACCATCGAATCGACGTTGCTCGCCTGCTCCTGGCGGCGGCGCCCGGCGCGACGCGCGAGCGGCCCGTAAAGCTCCGTTTCGGTGATGACCGCGATACCGTCGATCGGCACGGCAAAGCCGGTGGCGAGCGGCGCGACGCCTAGCGAAAAACGCGAGTCGCCGATCAGCCAGTCCTGGAAGCTGTCGCTCGAAGCCGGCCGCAGCTGGTTGTCGGCCAGCAACTGCAGCAGCGTTTCACGGCGGCCTGCCGATTCGGCGGCGAACAGCACGCGGTTCGGCGTGGTGGCGAGATAGGCGCGCAGCGCGGCCACGGGATCGTCGGCATGGCGGTCGATCGCGAGATTCGGCAGCGGGGTCGACCAGCCGCCGCCCGCGCTGACGGGCAGCACGAGACGCGCGAACGGCTTGGCGAACGTGTAGAAATCCTCGTCCGACAGGAACAGGCGCTGCGGCTCCAGGATCGGCCGGTCGCGATCGTGCGACAGGAAGTTGTAGCGCTGCTTCGTGTCGTTGGTGAAGCGCCGGATCGCCGCGTCCAGATCGCCGATGAACGCCAGTTGCGCGCCTTCGGGCAGATAGTGGAACAGCGTCGCGGTGTCCTCGAAGAACAGCGGCAGATAGTATTCGATACCCGCCGACGGCACGCCGTTGCCGATGTCTTTATAGATCGACGCGCGGCTCGGGTCGCCTTCGAAGGTCTCGCGCCAGCGGCTGCGAAATGCGGTGCGCGCGGCTTCGTCGAACGGAAATTCGCGGCCCGGCAGCAGGCGCACGTCTTTCACCGGATAAAGGCTGCGCTGCGTGTCCGGATCGAACGCGCGGATCGAGTCGACCTGATCGTCGAACAGGTCGATCCGGTACGGCAGCGGCGAGCCCATCGGGAACAGGTCGAGCAGCGAGCCGCGCACGCAGTATTCGCCGGGACGCACCACCTGGCTCACGTGTTCGTAACCGGCCAGCGTGAGTTGCGCCTTGAGCTTGGCCTCGTTGAGACGCTCGCCCTGGGCGAACGAGAACGTATAGCCGGCGAGGAACGACGCCGGCGGCATCCGGTACAGCGCGGTGGTGGCGGGCACCAGCAGGATGTCGCAGCGGCCTTCGCCTAGGTCGTGCAGCGTGGCGAGGCGCTCGGACACCAGGTCCTGGTGCGGCGAAAAGGTATCGTAAGGAAGGGTTTCCCAGTCGGGCAGCAGGCGCACCCGCGCCTCGGGCGCGAAAAAGCTGATTTCCTGCGACAGACGCTGCGCATCGACGGCGCTTTCGCACACGACGGCCAGCAGCGGCACCTTCTCGCGGTAGGCGAGATGGTAGCGGGCGATCAGCAGCGCGTCGGACGAACCGTGCGTGCCGTCGAAGGCGAAACGCTGGCCGGCCTTGACAAGCGCGACGGGCGGGGAGGACTGCGATGATGCGGCGATGTCTGGCATAGAAGAAAAAAGGCGGCCTCGGGCTCACACGTGAGCGGCAAGTTTACGCGTGTCCGGGCATGGATGCGAAGGACCTATTATAAAATCCGTCCTTTACTTTGACTTCGCGGCCTCCGCCCTCGTGACTTCCCGTCTATTTGCCCTGATTCCATCCGCCGGCACCGGCAGCCGTTCCGGCGCCGCGATGCCCAAACAATATCGCACGGTAGCCGGGCGCGACATGCTGCATTACTCGCTGGCGGCCTTCGACGCCTGCAGCGAATTCGCCCAGACCCTGCTGGTGATCGCGCCCGACGACCAGCACTTCGACGGCCGCCGCTTCGGCCGGCTGCGCTTTGCGGTGCGCCGCTGCGGCGGGGCGTCGCGCCAGGCGTCGGTGCTGAACGGGCTGCAGGCGCTCGCCGAGTTCGGCGCGCACGACGACGATTGGGTGCTGGTGCACGACGCGGCCCGGCCGGGCATCACGCCCGCGCTGATCCGCGCGCTGGTCGGTGCGCTGAAGGACGACGCCGTGGGCGGCATCATGGCCTTGCCGGTGGCGGATACGCTGAAGCGGATCGACGCGGCGTCCACCGACGGCCGCATCGCCCGTACCGAAGCACGCGACGGTTTGTGGCAGGCGCAGACGCCGCAGATGTTCCGCATCGGCATGTTGCGCGACGCGATTCTGCGCGCGCAGGCCGACGGTCACGATCTGACCGACGAGGCGAGCGCGATCGAATGGCTGGGACATGCGCCGAAGCTCGTGCAGGGCAGCTTGCGCAACTTCAAGGTGACCTATCCGGAAGATTTCGAGCTGGCCGAGGCGATTCTGAGCCGGCCGTCGGCTTCGTGATGATCAATTTCGGTCTGAATTCGGACCGGTTTCGATCGATCGCAATTTCAGTTTTAATTTCAGTGAATAAGCGGACTTAAGGACTTGACGCATATGGATTTCAGAATTGGCCAGGGGTATGACGTGCATGCGTTGGTGCCGGGACGTCCGTTGATTATTGGCGGCGTGACGATTCCTTATGAGCGCGGCTTGCTCGGGCATTCGGACGCCGACGTGCTGCTGCACGCGATCACCGACGCGATTTTCGGCGCCGCGGCAATGGGCGACATCGGCCGTCATTTCTCCGATACCGACGCGAAGTTCGCCGGCGCGGACAGCCGCGTTTTGCTGCGCGAGTGTTATGCGCGCGTGACGGCGGCGGGGTTTTCGATCGCGAATGTGGACAGCAGCGTGGTCGCGCAGGCGCCGAAGCTCGCGCCGCATATTGAAGGCATGCGCGCGAATATCGCGGCCGATCTCGGCCTGCCGCTCGAGCGCGTCAACGTGAAGGCGAAGACCAATGAAAAGCTCGGTTACCTCGGGCGAGGCGAGGGGATCGAAGCGCAGGCCGCGGTGTTGCTGATCAAGAGCTAACGGCGGGTTGGGCTGAAGGAACCCGAATCGGCTCATTCAGGAGACGCGCGCGCAGCGGCGATTAAATCATCGTGCTGCGCGCGCTGACCGAAGTTTTATTTACCCTCGGCGGCAATACATTGCGCGGTGGCATTAATCACCGCCGCGATCCGGCCGACATCGCGCAATTGCGTGGCACTCATGCCTTCGGCTACCAGCGTATCGAAGTGCGACTTCACGCAAAAATGGCATTTGCCGATAATCGACGCCGCCAGCGCATACATCTCGAAGCGCCGTTTATCCACGCCGCCATGCGACGCATAAGCGTTCATCCGTAATTGCGCCGGCTGCGATTTCAGATCCGCGCTGCCCGTCATCTCGACGTACGGATACCAGACGTTATTCATGCCCATCAACGCAGCGGCGGTGAGCGCGCCATTCGTTTCTTCCGGCGACAACACGCCCGCATTGCGAATCGCGTCGACGATCACCGTGCACTTCGCGGCGAACGCCGCCGCCAACGCCACGCCGACCGCATCGTTTCCTTCGAGCGATGAGCGCGCAATCGTGCCGTCCAGATTCAGCCGGATGTCCTTGGCGTAGTCCGGCACGCGCGCCTTAATCGAAGACAAGAATTCCATTGTTATCTCCTATCGGGTTGTCGATAAAAAAGCCCGCGGCTTTTTCAAGCTTGACGGGCTTTTGAAGACACGGCTTACAGCGTTGCGCCGCCGACCGAGCGGTTGCACGGACATAGTTCGTCCGTTTGCAGACCGTCGAGAATCCGCAGCACTTCTTCCGGATTGCGGCCCACGTTCAGGTTATTCACCGACACGTGCTGGATCGTATTGTCCGGATCGACAATGAAAGTGGCGCGCAATGCGACGCCGGCTTCCTTGTCGCGCACGCCGAGCTGGTCGATCAACTCGCCTTTCACGTCGCCGAATGCGTAATGATTCAGCTTGTCCAGGTCTTTATGCTCGCGGCGCCAGGCCAGCTTCACGAATTCGTTATCGACACTGCCGCCCAGCAGCACGGCGTCGCGTTCTTCGAAGTCGTTGGCCAGTTTGCCGAACTCGACGATTTCGGTCGGGCACACGAAGGTGAAATCCTTCGGGTAGAAATAAATGATTTTCCACTTGCCCGGGAACGACTGCTCCGTGATTTCTTCGAACGCCGAGACGCCGTTTTCTTCGTGATGGTTGAAGCCTGGCTTGGCAGCGGCAATGGTGAACGCTTCGATTTTATCGCCAACGGTTTTCATGCGAATACTCCTTCGTAAGTTGGAAAAACAGCATGTCTTAGGCTCCGAACTCGTTACACGAGCGCGTCACACGGTGTCCCCTATGGTTCTATTGAACCACCCGTTCTATAGCGTCAAGCTAATCGAACGGGTGGCAATTATTCAATGCGGCCGTGGGCCGCAGGCGGCGCGCCGAGGCGCCTGACGCCGGTTTCCGCTCAGGCGCCCTTGGCCAGCGGGAACTCGATCGTGACCTCGAGACCCGGGCCCGGCGTGCGGTTGCGCAAACGCAGCGCACCGCGGTAGCGGCCCACGAGGCGCTGCACGATGGCCATGCCGAGGCCCGTGCCGTTCGCCTGCGTGCGCGCCGAGTTCACACGATAAAACGGCCGCGTGACAAGCGCCAACTGGTCTTCCGGAATGCCGGGGCCTTCATCGACCACGGACAGTTCAACCCGCGAGTGCGACACCCGCGTTTCCAGAATCACGTGCGGAATGCCGTCGCCGTCGCTCAGACCGTACTTGCGAGCGTTCTCCAGCAGATTGCCGACCACCCGCCGCATGTCGGTTTCATCGGCCTCGATCACCGCCGACGGCGCGAGCCGCGTGATCAGCCGCATGCTGTCTTCGCTCTGCATACGCGCAGCCAGTTCTCCTGCGATCACCGAAAGGTCGACAGGTTCCGGAACACGTTGCACGGGCCGCGCGTAATCGAGGAAGCGGCCGATGATCATGTCCATCTGCTCGATGTCGTCGACCATCGCGTCTTTGGTGCTTTGATCGGACGGGCTCATTTCGGTTTCGAGCCGCAGCCGCGCGAGCGGGGTGCGCAGATCGTGCGAAATCCCCGCGAGCATCAGCGCGCGGTCGGCCTCGAGCTGTTCGAGGTCCTGCACCATCTGGTTGAAACTGCGATTGGTTTCGGCGGCCACACCCATGCCGCGCTCGGGCAGCGGTTCGGGCGACTGGCCCGAGCCGACCTTGCGCGCGGCCATGGCGAGGCGCGCGAACGGCCGATTCACCAGACTCGTGATGAACGCCGCGCCGAACAGCGAGAGCGCCAGCGCGAACACGCCCCAGCCGGCCCATTGCAGCCCGGTGGCGTTGTCGAGCTGATCGCGGTCGAGGGCGACCCAGTAGTCGTCGTCGTCGATCTTGAAGCTGATCCAGACGCCGGGAATGTCGTTCACGCTCTGCGCGATGACCGTGTCGTCGCCGAGCCGGCCGCGAATGTCATGTTCGATCAGGCGGTTCAGCGACTCGTCGGGCTGGAGCTTGTATTTGTCGGTGGTTTCGCGCGGGTACACCCGCACCCCTTCATTACTCTCCAGATCCTGCAGCAGTGCGCGCCGCAGGTCGGGATCGGAATAAAGGAGGGCGGTGCGCGTGAGCTTGACGATCGCCACGAGCTGCAACGCCACGCGCTGCGCGCGCGGCTCGCGTTCGATCACCCGGAAGCTCTGGAACCAGGCGGCGAGACTGACTGCGATCAATAGCGCGATCAGCAGAAAGGTTCGCCAGAAAAGGCCGCCGAACGCGAGCGTCAGGAGGCGCCGGTCGATCCGCATGGGCCCTTCTTATCTGAAATCAAAAACAGGAGGCGAGAACAAACTCAGGCTGCACCGTCGGGGATGAACACGTAACCCAGACCCCAGACGGTCTGAATGAAACGCGGGCTGCCCGGATCCGGCTCGATCAGCTTGCGCAGACGCGAGATCTGCACGTCGAGGCTGCGGTCGAACACTTCGTATTCACGACCACGTGCCAGTTCCATCAGCTTTTCACGCGACAACGGCTGGCGCGGATGACGCGCGAACACCTTCAGCACGGAGAACTCGCCCGTGGTCAGCGGGATTTCCTGGCCGGCCTTGGTGAGCGTGCGGGTGGCGAGGTTCAGCGCGAACTCGCCGAACTCGAACACCTCGGTGGTTTCCGACGGCGCGCCCGGCAATTCGGACGGCGACTGGCGGCGCAGCACCGCGTGAATCCGCGCGACCAGTTCGCGCGGGTTGAACGGCTTGGGCAGATAGTCGTCGGCGCCCATTTCGAGGCCCACGATACGATCGACGTCTTCACCCTTGGCCGTCAGCATGATGATCGGCGTGCGGTCGTTACTGCCGCGCAAACGCCGGCAAATCGACAGGCCGTCCTCGCCGGGCAGCATCAGATCGAGCACGAGCAGATCGAAGCGCTCACGCACCCAGAGCTTGTTCATGGACGGCGCGTTCTCGGCGACATAGACATTGAAGCCCTGTTCACCGAGGTAGCGGCGCAACAGATCGCGCAGGCGCGGATCGTCGTCGACGACGAGGATTTTCGAAGGGTTTTTAGTTTCCATGGTCGGCATCTTAGCGCGATTAGAAAGGGGTGCGCGGTTGCATCATTTATCGGGTTACAGTCAGTTACAAAATTTACCCGCACTGTGGCACGACGTAAAGCGGGGGCAGGTAGACTGCTTTACTGAATGCGGCTGTTCGGTGGATACTTCACTCGACTAAAAACTCTCGCACCCGGCTAGTTACCGGGGTCTGTATACGCATTTGAGGTAGCCGGTTGCCGCGCCACGAAGGGAAAAACATGAAGGGAGGGGTTTGGCCAAATGTGCGCCTGAGCGTTATTGCACTGGCAGTTGCCGGTACGCTCGCAGGCTCACTGGGACCCACGCTCGCCCATGCCCAGCCTTCCGCCGACAGAGCTGCGAGCGAACACGCGCCCAGACCCGGCAACCCCAAGGTCAATCGCCATAACGCCAATATCGAGCGTCCCGCTTCCGACGTGATGTTGCGCACCGCAGTCCCTCCCGATCTCGATCAACGTCGTCGTGACGGCCATATGACGCCCGACGAACGGCGTCTGTTACGGCAGCACATCGAAGATGCTGTCCGCGAACTTTATAAGCGATAGCTATTTCCGTGCCTGCCCCTAGCCGGCATCTCGCGCATCGTCCTTGCGTGAAAAATTTCGTTGCACTTCCCTCGTCAACTTTCCCGCCCAATCTGCCGTTGAGTCGTCAGAGCCGAGCGCCGCTTGCCACGCCAAGATGGACAAGCGCCGCTCCGTGACCTTGCGTCAACCCGGATGATCCATGATGAAATTGCCAGAACGTGGTAATCGCGGCACGGTGTTGGCCGCATCGGCCAGCGTGCTCGCGGCGGTGGTCTGTGCGGTGGTCTCCGCTACGCCGGCGTCGGCCGTGCAGCAGCAGGGTGCGCCTCGTGTTCCGCACGCGAAGCATCGGCCCACGGCATCCGCGGCGGCCGATACGTCCGACAGCGAGCAAGGCCTGCTCGACGCCGACGACGCGCGCTTCTTCCTGACGCGTGTCGGCTTCGCGCCGGACAGCGCCGAGGTCGCCCAATACGTGGGACTCACGCGCGCCCAGGCCGTCGACAAGGTGCTCGCGGGTAGCCGAACCGAAGCGCTGACGCCGCTGCCCGAGTGGGTGCTCGAACCGATCCCGACGCGCGAGGTCCGTAAAACGTGGAGCGACGATCAGCGCCGCGACGAGCAGCGTCTGCGTGGCCAGCGGTACGACGCGTTACGCGCATGGTGGGTGCGCGAGATGCTCAGCACGCCGTCGCCGCTGACCGAGCGCATGACGCTGTTCTGGGCCAATCACTTCACGTCCGGGCAGGACAAGGTCGGGTATCCGCAGCAGATGGCGCAGCAGAACATGCTGCTGCGTCGCGACGCGCTCGGCAACTTCGGCGAGATGCTGCACGACGTCGCGAAAGATCCGGCGATGCTGCAATACCTCGACGGCGCGAGCAATCGCAAGGGCAAGCCCAATGAGAATTTCGCCCGTGAGGTGATGGAGCTGTTCACCTTGGGCGAAGGTCATTACAGGCAGCGCGATGTGTCGGAAGCGGCGCGCGCTTACACGGGCTGGAGTCTCGATCCCGATACGCAGGCCTACGTGTGGCGCGCGAACCAGCACGACGACGGCGAGAAGACGGTGCTCGGTGAGGCCGGCCCGTTCGATGGCGACCAGGTGCTCGACATTCTGCTCGCGCGGCCGGATACGGCCACCTTCGTCACGACCAAACTGTGGCGCGAATTCGTGTCCGACACGCCGGACCCGGCGCGAATTGCGCCGATCGCGGCGCAGTTCCGCGCGAGTCACTACGACATCAAGGTTGCGTTGCGCGGCCTGTTCATGAGCGACGCGTTCTGGGACGACGACGATCGCGGCGTGCTCGTGAAGTCGCCGGCGGAATTCGTGGTGGGCACGCTGCGCGCGTTCGATATTGGTTACGACAACACCGCGCCGTTCGCCGCGGAGATCCGCAACCTCGGCGAAAACCTGTTTTATCCGCCGAACGTCAAAGGTTGGCCGGGCGGCACGACCTGGATCAACAGTTCGACGTTGCTGGCCCGCAAGCAGTTTGTTGAGCAGTTGTTCCGCGCGACCGAAGCCGCGAGGCCGCGGCCGATGGGCAAGCCGGTGAACGGCGCGATGAACAATGTGATGAACGGCGCGATGAACGGCAAGGTCGCGGCAAGTGGCGCACCGGCTAGCGGTAAGGCAGGTAATTCGCCGTTACAACGTGTGATCGCGCGAACGGGTCAAAACGCGCAAGGCGGCGTACGCTTCGATATCGACACGTGGCTCGCGCATTACAACACCGCGCCGACGGCGAAGCCGGGGTTGTCGGCGGAGTTGCAGTTGCAGCACGCGGTCTTGCCGCTGACGCCGGTGGACGCGATCGAAACCGATTCGACCGCGAGCGCGTACCTGGAAGCGTTGCTGATGGACCCGGCTTATCAGTTGAAATGAGCTGTTGAAGCTAGCCTTTGAGGCGAGCCGTTGAAGCAAGCCACTCACGCCATAACGATCGAACGAGGTGCAGGATGAAACGACGCAGCTTTCTCTCGATGGGCGCCGCCGCGAGCGCGACGCTCTGGCTGCCTCGCGCGTTCGGCGCGCAACTCGATGGCCTTGGCGCCTCGCGGTCGCGTGGCTACGACAACCTGCTGATCCTCGTCGAACTGAAAGGCGGCAACGACGGCTTGAACACCGTGATCCCGTTCGCCGATCCGGCTTACTATCAATTGCGCAAGAACATTGGCATCAAACGCGAGCAGGGCATTCAGCTCGACGAGCGCACCGCGCTGCATCCTTCACTGCAGCCGTTGATGCCGCTCTGGCACAGCCAGCAACTGGCGATCGTGCAAGGCGTGAGCTACACGCAACCGAACCTCTCGCATTTTCGGTCGATCGAGATCTGGGACACCGCCTCGCGCTCCGACCAGTATCTGCGCGAAGGCTGGCTGACCCGCGCGTTTGCACAATCACCGGTGCCGCCCGGTTTTGCCGCCGACGGCGTGGTGATCGGCAGCGCCGAAATGGGACCGCTCGCGAATGGCGCGCGCGCGATCGCGCTGGTCAATCCGGCGCAGTTCGTCAAGGCTTCGCGCCTCGCGACGCCGGTCTCGCTGCACGAACGCAACCCGGAACTCGCGCATATTCTCGACGTTGAAAACGACATCGTGAAAGCGGCGGACCGGCTGCGTCCCACGCAAGGTCAGGCGCAGTTGAAGACGGTGTTTCCCGGCGGTGCTTTCGGCAGCTCGATCAAAACGGCGATGCAGGTTTTAGCGGCCGGCGATACGTCGCAGGAAAAACCGAAGAGCGGGCAGGGCGTGGCGGTGATCCGTCTGACGCTGAACGGGTTCGACACGCACCAGAACCAGCCGGGTCAGCAGGCGGCGCTGCTCAAGCAACTGGCGGAAGGTTTCGCGTCGATGAAGTCGGCGCTGACCGAACTCGGCCGCTGGGACGACACGCTGGTGATGACCTATGCCGAGTTCGGGCGCCGTCCGCGTGAGAATCAGAGCAACGGCACGGACCATGGGACGGTGGCGCCGCACTTCGTGATGGGTGGGCGCGTGCGCGGCGGGTTGTACGGCGTGCCGCCGGTTCTCGCGCGACTCGACGGCAATGGCAACCTGCCGGTCGGCGTGGATTTCCGGCAGCTTTATGCGACGGTGTTGGGGCCGTGGTGGGGGCTCGACGCGTCGACGATTTTGCAGCAGAAGTTCGAGCCGTTGCCGTTGTTGCGCGCGTGATGCGGGGGCGCGTTGAGGGGCGCTTAACGACCGGCACTTGACGAGCGTCGCTTCACAACGACCCAACAGCCGTCCCGCGCGCCGCGCGTCTACTTCGCGCGCCACGCGATCCACAGCTTGCGAACCGGCGTCAACGCGATGCGTTGATGCAGCACGTGATAACCATCGCGTTCAATCTCATCCAGCAGCGCCAGCGCGAGCGCGGCGAGCGCGAGCAGCGTGCGCTGTGCGCGGCGCTCGGCAGCAGGCACGGCCGCGAGCGCGGCATGCAACGCGTCACGCGCGCGAGTCGTCTCGAAGCGCATCAGGTCGGTGAACGCATCGGTATATTTCCGATTGATCAGATCCGCCGCGGTCACGTTGAAGCGCTGCATCTCGTCGATCGGAATATAGATGCGGCCGTGACGGGCATCGTTGCCGGTCTCGACCACGAGTTGCGCGAGTAGCAGCGCGTCGCCGAGTTGCACGGACCAGCTCGAAACCTGCTCGCCGTCCGCTGCGCTCCTGGTCGCCGCGCGCGCCACCAGCGCGGCGAACGTGCCGCCGACGCCTTGCACGTAGCGTCGCAGATTCGGATAGTCGAGATAGCGCGCCTGGTCGAGGTCCATCTCGAAGCCGGCGAGCAGGCCCTGCAGCGCCGGATACGCCGCCTTCACGTCGGGCAGGTACGCGGCCAGCGCCTTCGACACAGGATGCGACGGCGAGCCCGAGGCCAGCGCGGCCAGTTCGTTTTGCCACCACGCGAGTTTCGTCCGGCCGATCGTCGGATCGCTGGTTTCCTTGACCGTTTCCTCGAACTCGCGGCGTAGCGCGAACAGCGCGGTGAGCGTCGGCCGGCTTTTCGCGGACGCCTGACGCAGCGCGTAGTAAGTGCCCGATCCGGGTGGTGCCGCTTTCTGCTGGCAATAGTCGTCGAAATTCACTGGATTGGGCGTGTGGGGAACAGGCGGCAAAGAAGGGGCACGTGGTTCGTGCATCGAGCCAAAAATTGTAGCATCGGCGCCGTCCGGACAGATGCCCGGCAGATGCAGACAAGCGCGAATCTATCGGTTAGAATCTCGCGCTTACGGTTTCGGGCGCGAGTTTTGAACGCGGCCGCAAGCCTGCAGGACATCGGATAGGCGCATCGCGTCGATCCGGCTGCGAGGGTGGCGAAATTGGTAGACGCACCAGGTTTAGGTCCTGACGCCCGCAAGGGTGTAGGGGTTCGAGTCCCCTCCCTCGCACCATTAATCTGTAGTGAAGAACCCCGTTAAGTCTTTGGACTGACGGGGTTTTTTGTTTCCGGTCTGACTTTTTCGCTGGGCGCCGGGCAGGTGCTGCCCGGCTGTGCTCAAGCTTCCGGTGCGTCGGGTTGCGCCTGCATACCCGGCAGCTCGGCTTGCGCCGCGCCTTCGAGGAAACGGCGGGTCGAGTCGAACGCCTGCAGCATCGGCTCGGGCCATGGCGTTTTCAACATCACGGCCTGATGGTTGTCGAATGCCGACGACAACAGTTTCGCCAGTTCAGGCGAACGCAGATGACGCAGCAGCACACTGACGGCAATCGCCGTCGCCTGGCTCGCGCCGGCGGTCTGGAGTTCCGAAGCGGTGAGAGCCGCGACCTGTTTGTTGATGTCCACTGAAACTTCCTTGGATGAAATGTGGGAGATTGAAGGCTCGGTGGCCGCTGCCGAATTTTGACATGGTTGACGGGTCGCCGCGTGGCGGCGAGATGGTGGCTGTGTCCTTCGTGTGGTTCAATGCGCTGCTCTCGCGGCGCGTGTGCTCTGTTTAAGCTGTTGCATGTGAGCGTTGTCGAGCGGATTGTGTTGTTCATCGGCAGGGGTTCGATGTGGCTGCTCGTCGGCTGCATCCAGCCGTTGCCGCCCGAGGCTGTGGTCCTGGAAACCGAGCAATGAAGCGTGTCCTGAAACTGACCGGCTGGTGTTGTGCGTTCGTGTTCGCGTGGGCATCGGCGCCGGTGTCGGCCGCCGACAATTTCGCAGAGCGTTTTGCGCTGCAACTCGACAACGGCGCTTCTTTTTATAGCGTGACGTTGCCCGCCGCCGTCTACGCGGCGAGCCAGCGCAGCGATCTGGGCGACGTGCGCGTTGTCGACAGCGCCGGCGAAGCCATGCCGTATTCACTCGAGATACCACGCGACGCCGCGCGCGGCGCGCCCACGTTGCGTCCGGTGAACTGGTTTCCGTTGCCGCCGGCTGTGCCCGGCGCCTCCAGCGCGCCATTCGGCGTGGCGATGGCCGCCGACGGCTCGCTGCGCGCCACCGCAGCCCCGCCGGCCCGCGAACAGCACGACACGGATCTGATCGACGCGGGGCGTGCGGCGCGCGCGGGTCGGGTGAGTGCATTGCTCGTGCACCTGCGGGACGACAATTACCAGGGGCGCGTCACGGTCGAAGCCAGCGACGATCTACGCCACTGGCAACCCGCCGGCGACGCGCAACTGCTCAAGGTCAACGCCAACGGCAGCGCGCTGAGTCAGGACCGTGTCGAACTGGACGGCGCGCCGGCGCGCTATCTGCGGCTGCATTGGCTCGACGGCACGCCCTATGTCGAGTCGATCGACATGGAAGTGCAGGCCGTCGCCGTCCACGCGCAACGCGCCGACGCGCAGCGGACGTGGCGCGAAGGCATCGTCGCTCATGCCGGGCCGAAACCGGGCGAGTATTTCTTCGCGACGGGCGGCCCGTATCCGGTCGACCGGCTGCGGCTGAATTTGCCGCAGCCCGATACGGTGGCGCCGGCAGTTGTTTATTCGCGCACGGGTCTCGACGCGCCTTGGCGTGAAGTGTCGAGTGCGACGCTGTTCCGCTTGCACAACGGCGCGGTCGAGCAAAACAATCCGTCGCTCTCGTTCGCGCCCGATACCGATCGTCAATGGCGGGTGGTGGTCGATACGCGCAATGGCGGACTAGGTAACGGAACCTTGACGGTGGCCGCCGGCTGGCGTCCGGCGACGCTGCTTTTCGCCGCGCGTGGGGTCGCGCCGTTCGCGCTGTCGGTGGGGAGCGTCGCGACCGTATCGGCGGCAGTGAGTCGGGATGAGCTGTTGGCGGGCGCGTCATCGGTTGTGGCGACGGCGCGCGTGGGCGACGCGTTGTCACTTGGGCCGGACGCCGATGGTCAGCCCGCGCCACCGGATGCGCGGCGTCGCTACCTGATAGGGGCGGCGTTGTTGTTGGCGGTGGGCTCGCTCGCCGCGCTCGCATGGCGGCTCGCGCGCGGTGCTCGCGCCCATGCGCAGGCGGGCGGGGCGAGTGGCGCGATGGCGAATGGTTTGCCAGTCGAATCCGGAGCAATGAACGCTCCGGCTATTGATGCGGATGCTGCGCGGTCCGGCGTCAACGCCAGTGTCAACGTCAACACCAAAGGTGACGGCAAAGCCTGAGTTCAGCGTATGCCGACCCGGCCGCCGCTTTTGCGTCTCACTCCTCGCGCGCCATCATCGTTTCGATGATTTTGTCGAGCGAATGGCCGAACGCGATTTTTTCCTGCTCGTCGAGGCAATCGAACAGGTCGCCGTTCCACTTGCGCGCGATCGGCATCACCTTCCGGTACAGCGCGCGACCCTCCGGGGTCAGCGACACCAGCACGACGCGGCCGTCTTCGGCGCTCGGCTCGCGTTTCACCAGCCCTTGTTTGATCAACGCTTCCGCGGCGCGGCTCGCCTGACTCTTGTCGAGGTTGGCGTGCCGCGCCAGTTCCATGATCGAGAACGGTCCAAACGAGCCCACCGATGCAATCACGCGCGCCTCAGGCAAGGTCACGCCGAGCTTGTCCTGATAGCGCTCGCTGATACCACGCTCGGCAAGCTTGTTCAGCACATGCAGGCGGTACGTGAGGAACTGCTCGAGCCCGGCTTTGGCGGAGTCCTTCATGGTCTTCCCGTAGTGAGTGATGCGGTCGCGGCGCTGTGATTGTTGCCGCAACCGTCCCGTCGGTCAACGCGCGCCGAATTTCAGGCGCGTCAATTGTTCGGCCGCGTCGGCCAGCAGACGCGCCGCGTCGCGAATCGCGACCTCGAGCGTGATCGGGCCGGGCGCCGGCGAGAAGCAGCCGCTGAAGTATTCGGCGAGCCGCGGCAGGGCCGCGGAGTCCACCGCGCCGGACAGCAGCGTGGCCGGCACGCCCGCAGCCTGTGCATGGCGGCACGCAATGAAGGGTGCTTTGCCGTGCAGCGTTTGCACGTCTGACCGGCCTTCGCCCGTGATCAGCCAGTTCGCGCCTTCGAGCGCGGCGTCGAGGCCGATTTGCCGTGCAACGGTTTCCGCGCCCGGCTCGAATTGCGCGCCGAGCATATGCAGCGCGAAGCCGAGGCCGCCGGCCGCACCCGCGCCCGGCAGGTCGCGCGCGCTGCGCCCGAGCGCCGCTTCGAGCAGATCGGCGAAGCGGGTGAGAGCCGCGTCGATCGACGCGATCTGCTCCGGCTTCACGCCTTTTTGCGGACCGAACACTGCAGTGGCACCGTGCTCACCGGTCAGCGGGTTGTCGACGTCGGACATGCCGACGAATTGCGTGTCTTTCAGCCGCGCGTCGAGTTGCGACACGTCGAGCCGCGCGACGCGCGCGAGCTGTTCGGGTGTGGCGTCGAGTTCCTGATCCTGGGCGTCGAATAGTTTCAGACCGAGGCCGGCGAGCAGGCCGGCGCCGCCATCATTCGTGCTGCTGCCGCCAAGCGCTACGTAAAAGCGCCGCACGCCCGCGTCCAGCAGCGCGCGGATCGCTTCGCCCATGCCGCGCGTGCTGCGCGCCTCGACCGGCACGCCCATGCCCACCGGATCCGTAATGCCGACTACTTCCGCCGTTTCGACGATCGCGCTGCCGTCGGCGAGTAGGCCCGTGAGCGCGTCGCGTACCGGACCGGCCGCACCGCGCACGCTGAGCGTGCGGCGTTCGCCGCCGCTGGTGAGCATGGCGTCGAGCGTGCCTTCGCCGCCGTCGGCCATCGGGCAGATACGCACTTCGGCGTCAGGGCGGGCGCGGCGAATGCCTGACGCGATCGACTGCGCGACCTGTTCCGCGCTAAGCGAGCCTTTAAAAGAGTCGGGAGCAATGACGACGACGGGCGAGGACGGCGAATTCGGCATGGTGTCTCTGATAGTTTGGAATCGTGGCGAGGGCGGGTGCGGCGACGACACTGCGGAAGAAGTGCGGGCGCAGCCCCGAGCGCGTGCGTCACTTTATCAGCATGGGCGCGCCGACTGAATATGTCGAACGGCATAGCCGGGATCGTCCGAACCTGGCGGAAACCGCGCCGAAACGGCGTGGAAAGCGGCCCGAATCGCGAGAAAAAAGCAGCGAATCGAGGAATCCCGCTTGGGCGCGCAAATAGTTTGCTAAAATATTCGGCTCTTTGGACCCAACCGTGCTGCCGGCGGCCTGCAAGCCCGCGGCGCAGGCGCGCAATCGACGCAACGCCACGCTGTCAAGCGACGTCGAAAAGCGGCACGGAGAAGATAACTGATTCGCTCGAATAATTTTAGGACGATTGAAGCCATGGCTAACGTTGTTGAGAACCTCGGCAAGCTCGAACGCCGCGTCACGATTTCCCTGCCGAAGGACGCCGTGCAGAAGGAAGTGGACTCGCGTATCCGTCAACTCGCGAAGAACGTGCGCATGCCGGGTTTCCGCCCGGGCAAGGTGCCGCTCAAGATGGTGACGCAACAGTATTCGGGTCAGGTGGAAGCCGAAGTCCTGAGCGACAAGGTCGGCAAGGAATTCTTCGACATCAGCCGCGCCGAAAACCTGCGCGTCGCCGGTCAGCCGAGCTTCGCGCCGAAGTCCGACGCGGTTGAAGGCGACTACGCTTTCGACGCGACCTTCGAGGTGTATCCGGAAGTGAAGCTGGGCGACGTCGCCACGGCTGAAATCGAGCGCACCACGACCTCCATCAGCGAAGCGGAAATCGATCGCACGCTGGAAATCCTGCGCAAGCAGCGCGTGCACTTCCACGCTCGCGGCGAAGCCGGCGACCATGGTGACGGCGGTGCGGACACGGCAGCGAAAGAAGGCGATCGCGTGTCGGTCGACTTCGTCGGCAAGATCGACGGTGAAGTGTTCCAGGGCGGTAGCGCTGACGACTTCGCTTTCGTGCTGGGCGAAGGCCGCATGCTGCCGGAATTCGAAACGGCTGCAACGGGCCTGAAGGTCGGCGAGTCGAAGGAATTCGACCTGGCGTTCCCTGAGGACTACCACGGCAAGGAAGTCGCCGGTAAGACCGCGCAATTCACGATCACGATGAAGAAGATCGAGTGGCCGCATCTGCCGGAAATCGACGCTGAATTCGCGAAGTCGCTCGGTATCGAAGACGGCGATCTGACCAAGATGCGCGCTGAGATCAAAGACAATCTTGAACGCGAAGCGAAGCGCCGCACGCAAGCCATCGTCAAGAACCAGGTGATGGACGCGCTGCTGAAGATTTCGGAACTGGACGTGCCGAACGCGCTGATCGAGCAGGATCAGGAACGCCTCGTCGTGATGGCGCGTCAGGATCTGGAGCAACGCGGCGTGCCGAACGCCAAAGACGCACCGATCCCGGCTGCCATGTTCAAGGACCAGGCCGAGCGCCGCGTCAAGCTGGGCCTCGTGCTGGCCGAGCTGGTCAAGGCCAACGAACTGCAAGCGAAGCCGGAGCAGATTCGTGCCGAAGTCGACGAATTCGCGAAAAGCTACGAAGACCCGAAGGAAGTCGTCCGCTGGTATTATTCCAACCAGCAACGTCTTGCAGAAATGGAAGCGTACGTCGTTGAAGCCAACGTCGTCGATTTCGTCCTCAGCAAGGCCAAGGTGACGGACAAGGAAGTAAGCTTCGAAGAACTGGCAAGCGCAACGGCGCAAGCGTAAGCGTCGCTGCAACGGCGTGCCGGCTGTCGGAGTGACGGCCCGCACGCCGTTTTTTTGTGCGGCGAATAGGTCGTGAGCATGCGTTGCATTTTGCATGGCGTTTTGCGCCACCTTGCAGCCGGCGCTCGCACTGATCGCGCACTTGAATACGGGCTTGTCGACCACACCTGTCTAGCATCTAATAGTTAGAATATTTCCAGACAAGGATCCATTGCATGACCTTTCGCGCCCAAATGCTGGACACGTTGACCTCCCAGTCGTCCCGGGATCTCGAAGCGCAGGCGCTCGGACTGGTGCCGATCGTCGTGGAAACGAGCGGCCGGGGCGAGCGCTCGTATGACATCTATTCGCGTCTGCTGAAGGAACGCATCGTGTTCCTGGTCGGCGAGGTGAACGATCAGACGGCCAATCTGGTTGTCGCGCAGATGCTGTTCCTTGAAAGCGAAAATCCGGACAAGGACATCAGCTTCTACATCAATAGCCCGGGTGGCTCGGTGTCGGCTGGTATGGCGATCTACGACACGATGCAGTTCATCAAGCCCGACGTTTCCACGTTGTGCATGGGACTCGCGGCCAGCATGGGCGCATTCCTGCTGGCGGCCGGCGCGAAGGGCAAGCGTTTCGCGCTGCCGAACTCGCGCGTGATGATTCACCAGCCGCTGGGCGGCGCACGTGGTCAGGCATCGGACATCGAAATTCAGGCGCGCGAAATCCTGTATTTGAAGGAGCGTCTGAATCACCTGCTGGCGCACCATACCGGCCAACCGGTCGAGCGTATTGCACGCGACACCGACCGCGACAATTTCATGTCCGGCGATGACGCGCAAGCCTACGGCCTGGTCGACCAGGTCGCGCACAAGCGCCCTTGATCTGGTGCGGCCTTGCCCTGAAATGAGGCAAGGCCGTCGTCCGATCGGTTTGTGAAATAATCAAAACTCGTCCGAGCGCCTGCGGCAAACGCCGTCACCTTGGCTCAGCCCCTGCCGCGCCCCAACTGTGAGGCCGGGGCAAACGGCGTATCATGTAATCGAGTGTCCGGAGGCTCACACATCTATGGCGGACAAGAAAAGTTCTAACAGCGAAAAGCTGTTGTATTGCTCGTTTTGCGGCAAGAGCCAGCATGAAGTCAAAAAACTGATTGCCGGCCCGTCGGTGTTCATCTGCGATGAATGTATCGACCTGTGCAACGAAATCATCCGTGACGAAGCTGCAGGCGCGGGCATCGAGGCGGGCTTGTCCAAGTCCGATCTGCCGAGCCCGCAGGAAATCCGTGAAATCCTCGACCAGTACGTGATCGGTCAGGAACGCGCGAAGAAGATTCTCGCGGTGGCGGTGTACAACCACTACAAGCGCCTCAAGCACCTCGACAAGAAAGACGAGATCGAGCTGTCCAAGAGCAACATCCTGCTGATCGGCCCGACGGGCTCCGGCAAGACCTTGCTCGCGCAGACGCTGGCGCGTCTTCTGAACGTGCCGTTCGTGATTGCCGATGCAACCACGCTGACGGAAGCCGGCTATGTCGGTGAAGACGTCGAGAACATCATCCAGAAGCTGCTGCAGAACTGCAATTACGAAGTCGACAAAGCCCAGCGCGGCATTGTCTACATCGACGAAATCGACAAGATCAGCCGCAAGTCCGACAACCCGTCGATCACCCGCGACGTGTCGGGTGAAGGCGTGCAGCAGGCACTGCTGAAGCTGGTCGAGGGCACGATGGCGTCGGTGCCGCCGCAGGGCGGTCGCAAGCATCCGAATCAGGACTTCATCCAGGTCGACACGACCAACATCCTGTTCATTTGCGGCGGCGCGTTCGACGGACTCGAAAAAGTCATCGTCGATCGTACCGAGAAAACTGGCATCGGCTTCGGCGCCAGTGTGAAGAGCAAGCAGGACCGCGACGCCGGCGAAGTGCTGCGCGAAGTGGAGCCGGAAGATCTGATCAAGTTCGGTCTGATTCCGGAATTGATCGGTCGTCTGCCGGTGGTGGCCACGCTCGGCAAGCTCGACGAAGTCGCGTTGATGAAGATCCTCGTCGAACCGAAGAACGCGCTGGTGAAGCAGTACCACAAGCTGTTCAATATGGAACGCGTCGAGCTCGAAATTCGCCCGGGCGCGTTGCAGGCTGTGGCGCGTAAGGCGATTCGTCGCAAGACGGGGGCACGGGGTCTGCGCTCCATCCTGGAACAGGCGTTGCTTGACGTGATGTACGATCTGCCGGCAATGAAAGGCGTTAGCAAGGTCATCATCGACGACAACGTGATTGATGGCGACGGCAAACCGCTGCTGATCTATGAAGACGCGCCAAAAGTGGCGGGTTCGAACTGATCGGCTTTCGGGTTCTGCAAAAAAAGCCGTTCATGGCGACGTGAACGGCTTTTTTCGTTTATCGTGTGGTTAAGGATGCTTGTTTTCACTATGGAGTCACTGAACCTTCGGAGTCACTGAACTTTTCCCACACGCGGAGGCTTGCAATATTTTCTGCTGGCCTCACCTATCGAACGAACTGATTCCACTCATGGGGAAATGAAATGTCAGGAACCCAACTCCTCCCGCCGGAACGCATTACGCTCCCGCTGCTCCCGCTGCGTGACGTAGTCGTTTTCCCGCACATGGTGATTCCGCTCTTCGTAGGCCGCCCGAAGTCGATCAAGGCTCTCGAAGCAGCGATGGAAGGCGGCAAGCACATCATGCTCGTCGCCCAGAAAACGGCTGCGAAAGATGAGCCGACCGAAAAGGACATGTACGAAGTAGGGTGTATTGCCAACATCCTGCAAATGCTGAAGCTGCCCGACGGTACCGTGAAGGTGCTCGTCGAAGGCTTGCAGCGCGCGAAGACGCTTTCCATCGAAGAACAGGAAACGCAGTTCTCGTGCGAAGTCATGCCGCTCGAACCCGACCACGCCGACAGCGCTGAAACTGAAGCGCTGCGCCGCGCGATCGTGTCGCAGTTCGACCAGTATGTGAAGCTGAACAAGAAGATCCCGCCGGAGATCCTGACGTCGCTGTCGGGTATCGACGAGGCGGGTCGTCTGGCCGACACGATCGCGGCGCATTTGCCGTTGAAGCTCGACCAGAAGCAGCACATCCTCGAAATGTTCCCGGTGATCGAGCGCCTCGAGCATCTGCTCGCGCAACTCGAAGCTGAGATCGACATCCTGCAGGTCGAAAAGCGCATCCGTGGGCGTGTCAAACGCCAGATGGAGAAGAGCCAGCGCGAGTACTACCTGAACGAGCAGGTCAAGGCGATCCAGAAGGAACTCGGTGAAGGCGAAGAAGGTGCGGATCTCGAAGAACTCGAGAAGCGCATCACGGCTGCCCGCATGCCGAAGGAAGCCAAGAAGAAGGCCGACGCCGAGCTGAAGAAGCTCAAGCTGATGTCGCCGATGTCGGCTGAAGCAACGGTCGTGCGTAACTACATCGACACGCTGATCGGCCTGCCGTGGCGTAAGAAGAGCAAGGTCAACAACGACCTCTCGAATGCGGAACGCGTGCTCGACGAAGACCACTTCGGTCTCGAGAAAGTGAAGGAACGCATTCTCGAGTATCTCGCGGTCCAGCAACGTGTCGACAAGGTGAAAGCGCCGATCCTGTGCCTCGTTGGGCCTCCGGGTGTCGGTAAGACGTCGCTGGGTCAGTCGATCGCTCGCGCCACGAATCGCAAGTTCGTGCGTATGGCGCTCGGCGGCGTGCGCGACGAAGCCGAGATTCGCGGTCACCGTCGTACGTACATCGGTTCGATGCCCGGCAAGATTCTGCAAAGCCTGACCAAGGTCGGCGTGCGCAATCCGCTCTTCCTGCTCGACGAAGTCGACAAGATGGGTCAGGATTTCCGCGGCGATCCGTCGTCGGCCTTGCTCGAAGTGCTCGATCCGGAACAGAACCATACGTTCGCCGATCACTACGTCGAAGTCGACTTCGATCTGTCGGACGTGATGTTCGTGGCGACGTCGAACTCGCTGAACATTCCGCCGCCATTGCTCGACCGGATGGAAGTGATCCGTCTGTCGGGTTACACAGAAGACGAGAAGGTCAGCATCGCGCAACGTTATCTTTTGCCGAAGCAGAAGAAGAACAACGGCCTCAAGGAAGGTGAGGTCGATGTGACGGAAACAGCGATCCGCGACATCATTCGTTACTACACGCGTGAAGCGGGCGTACGTTCGCTCGAGCGTGAAATCTCGAAGATCTGCCGCAAGGTCGTGAAGATGCTTCTGCTGAAGAAGGCGGAAGGCGCGGTGAAGGTCGACGGCAGCAACCTCGACACGTTCCTTGGCGTGCGCAAGTATGACTTCGGTCTGGCGGCGAAGGAAAATCAGGTTGGCCAGGTCACGGGTCTCGCGTGGACGGAAGTGGGCGGCGATCTGCTGACCATCGAAGCTGCGGTGATGCCGGGTAAAGGCAACGTGATTCGCACGGGTTCGCTCGGCGACGTGATGAAGGAATCTGTCGAGGCAGCACGTTCGGTGGTTCGTTCGCGCTCGCGTCGTCTCGGTATTAAGGACGAAGCGTTCGAGAAGCAGGACATTCACATCCACGTGCCGGAAGGCGCCACGCCGAAGGACGGTCCTTCGGCCGGTATCGCGATGACGACCGCGCTGGTGTCGGTACTGACCGGAATTCCGGTGCGTGCCAATGTCGCGATGACAGGCGAAATCACGTTACGTGGCGAAGTTCTGCCGATCGGCGGCCTGAAAGAGAAGCTGCTGGCGGCGCATCGCGGCGGTATCAAACTGGTGCTGGTTCCGGAAGAAAACGTCAAGGACTTGACGGAGATCCCGGACAACGTGAAGAACGCAATCGAAATCGTGCCGGTCCGCTGGATCGACAAGGTGCTCGAACTGGCGCTCGAACGTGTGCCGCAGGCATTGCCGGATGAAGAGCCGAAACCTGCTACGCCGGTCGCGGCTGAGTCAGGCAAAGACGTCGGTGCGACGGAAGTCGTGAAGCACTAATCTTCAAGCGTTAAAGCGGCGCGCGGCGAAAGCTGTTTGCCGGACAAAAACCCGCGGTTATGCCGCGGGTTTTTTATTGCCCGCTTCTTTTATCGCTCGGTTATCGCTTGATCGCCATTACGCGTTTCGCAGCGCCTCCGCAGCACCGGGTTTCCCAACCTTTGAACAATCTGCGACCTACGCGCCGACTGGTTGCACATACATCGATTCGCGGCAAGATTTGGTGATAAGCGGGCCTTTGCAAATCCCTCTGAATCAGGCTCAACCCCGCTTGACACAAGGGTTTCGGCCAATTCTAATGACTCGGCTCGGCGTAGCCCGCCGGCCGCGTGGAACCAGGCGCAGCAGAGCGCCATCACGATTGCCATAAACATTCTCGGGGGTTGGAATGAACAAGACGGAATTGATCGATCACATTGCACAGCAAGCCGACATTTCGAAGGCTGCGGCGGGCCGCGCGCTCGACGCCGTGATCGGCGGTGTCAAAGGGACGTTGAAGAAGGGTGAATCGGTGACGCTGGTCGGCTTTGGTACGTTCGCGGTCGGCAAGCGCACCGCACGCACGGGCCGCAATCCGCGCACCGGCGCCGCGATCAAAATCAAGGCGGCAAAGGTGCCCAAATTTAGGCCTGGCAAAGCTCTGAAGGATGCGCTAAACTAATGGGCTTGCTGCTTGAGAAATCGAGCGGCAGAAAATAAGCAAGCTGATTCACTAAAGTGGATTAGATCGTGAAACGGGTGCTTAGCTCAGTTGGTAGAGCGGCGCCCTTACAAGGCGTAGGTCGGGAGTTCGAGCCTCTCAGCACCCACCAGTTTCCGGTTTAGTCGAGTGTCTCAGTCAGTGCAGTATCAGTGCAGTACAAGGAGTGGTAGTTCAGTCGGTTAGAATACCGGCCTGTCACGCCGGGGGTCGCGGGTTCGAGTCCCGTCCACTCCGCCAGTATCCTCGAAAGGCGAACTACGGTTCGCCTTTTTTATTGCCCGCTGTTGTAAGATCGGGCGTTCTGTTTTTGGCACCCCTCACGCATGCTCGATTTTTTCCGTAATCACAAACGCCTGATGATGGTCATGCTCATCCTCGTCATTGTGCCGGGGTTGGGTTTTGTGGGTATTCAAGGCTTCCGCGGCTTCTTTGACGAAAGTGCGAATGTCGCGAGCGTCAACGGTCACAAGATCACGCGCGCCGAATACGACGACGCAATGCGTCAGCAGCTCGACCGTGCCCGTCAGATGCTCGGCGCGCAGTTCGACATGAAGTCGTTCGACACGCCTGAACGCCGTAGCGAAATGCTCGACGGTCTGATCGAGCAACGCGTGCTGGCCGACGAAACGCAGCGTCTGCATCTGACTGCGTCGGACGACGCGGTGCGCCGCGTGCTGCTGAACGACCCGGTGATCTCGTCGCTGAAGAATCCCGATGGTTCGATCGACGTCGAGCGTTACAAGCAGTTGCTCGCCATGCAAGGCATGACGCCCGATCAATACGACGAGCGCGTGCGCTACAGCATCGCCACGCAGCAATTGCCCGTCTCGATCCAGAGCAGCGCGTTCACGTCGAAGACGCTCGCGCAGCATCTGACCGAGCTCGCCGAGCAGCAGCGTGAAGTGCAGGGCATCGCATTCCATCCGCGCGACTACGCGGCGAAAGTGCAGCCCACCGACGCGCAACTGCAGGCGTATTACGACGCGCACAAGAACGACTTCGCCACGCCCGCCACCGCCACGATCCAGTATCTGGTGATGTCGCCGGCCACGCTGGCGGCGTCGGCGCAGCCGAGCGACGCGGATCTGAAAAAGTACTACGACGACAACATCGCGCACTTCCGCACGGACGGCCAGGTGAGAGCCAGCCACATCCTGATCGCGGCGCCGAAAGACGCGAGCGCGGCCGACAAGGCCAAGGCGAAGCAGAAGGCTGAAGACCTGCTCGCGCAGGTCAAGGCGCATCCGGATCAGTTCGCGCAGATTGCGCAGCAGAATTCACAGGATCCGGGTTCGGCGTCGAAGGGCGGCGATCTGGGTTACTTCGGTCCCGGCATGATCGCTGGCGGCAAGGCGTTCGACGACGCAGTGTTCGCGTTGAAGAAAGACGAAGTCAGCGGCATCGTGCAAACGGACTTCGGCTATCACATCGTCAAGGTGACGGACGTGAAGCCGGCCGTGACCCGGCCGTTCGACGAAGTGAAAGACCAGATCTCGAAGGACCTGAAGACGCAACTCGCGACCAAGGCATTCAGCGACGATTCGGAAGGCTTCACGTCGATCGTCTACGAAAAAGCGAAGAGCCTGCAACCGGCCGCGGACAAGTACAAGCTGCAAGTGCAAACCGCTACGGTGACGCCGCAGCCGGATCCGAAGCTGCCGGCTGGCAGCCCGCTCGGCAATCCGAAGTTTCTGGCCGCCGTGTTCGCCAGCGACGCAGTGACCGCGCGCAACAACACGCAGGCTATCGACGTCGGCGGCAACACGCTGATCGCGGCGCACGTCACGGATTACAAAGCGGCCGCCGTACCGGCGCTCGATGCGGTCAAGGACGCGGTGCGTCAGAAGGTGATCGCGGTTCAGTCGGACGAAGCTGCGCACAAGGACGGTATCGCGAAGCTGGCCGACTTTGCAAAGTCCAGGTCGACCGCGGGATTCTCGTCGCCGCTGAAGGTGTCGCGCAATGATGCACAAGGCATGCCGCCGGCAGCACTGAGTGCAATCTACAAAGCGGACGCGCAAAAATTGCCGGCGTACGTCGGTGTGGACCTCGGTGACGACGGTTACGCGATCTATCGTGTGAACGCGGTGGTTGCGGGCGCACCGATCGATCCGCAGCGTCTGGCTGCAGCGCAGCAACAGATTGCGCAAGTCGACGCGCAGTCCGAAGCGGAAGCGTATCTGCAGGCTGTGCGCGCGCGTTCGAAGGTGAAGTTCTTCGGCGCGTTGGACAGCAGCAATGCGCAGGCGAGCGGCGAATAAGCGTTCGCGCTGATCGATGCAAGAAACAAAAAAGCCCCGCAAATCGCGGGGCTTTTCATTTGGCGAGTAGTCCAGAGTCTCAGACGCTTAATTGATACGGATCGCCAAACGGATTGCTGCAGTGCTTCAAAGTGAGGATCACAGGCAACCGCTGATGGCGCCGGTAGCGTCGCTACCCGCACCGCCGTTCGCGCGGAAGCCCACCCACGTACCCTTGCCGGAATACGACGGACGCACCACCGCGGCCGCGCCACTAGGCGGTTGCTGGCCCGGAACGTAGACGTCCATGGCCTGATCGTTAGCCATCGTGTCTTGCGACACGACCTGCTGTTGCGAGCTATCTGCCCATTTCTGCGCGATGCAGGTGGCAACGGCCTTCACCGGTTGCTGGCTTTGACCGACAGATTGGACGCCTGCAGGCGGTTGAGCGGCGCAGGCAGAAATTGCCACGGTCAAAGCGATTAACGGTAGGTATTTCACGTTATCTCCTCAAGAGACGCTCAAAAATCGAGCCGGGTTACACGGGATTACGAAAGTGTCAGATAGACCTTACCGATCCGTGTTCCCAAAGTTCTGGAAACAAGTTGTTAGCGCGCTGTTCAGCGCGGCGAACTTGGTCGAAGGAGCGGCTTAACCACAGGCCACACGTTATTGAGTAGCACTGGCTGTGCCTGCTGGGTCGGATGCATCTGATCCGCCTGGAACATGTCCGGTCTGTCGGCGATGCCGGCGAGCAGGAACGGCACCAGCGCGACATGCAATTGCTGCGACAGTTGGCCGTACATGGCATGGAACTTTTGGGTGTAGTCGGGGCCGTAATTAGGCGGCACATACATGCCCACCAGCACGACCTTCGCGTGACCCTGTTGGGCCTGTTCGACGATCGTGCGCAGGTTGTCGTCGGTGGTGGAGAGCGGTACGCCGCGCAAGGCGTCGTTAGCGCCGAGTTCGACGATCACGATGCTCGGCTTCAGGCGCTCCAGCAATGCCGGCAAACGGGCGCGTCCGCCGCTGGTGGTGTCGCCGCTAATGCTTGCATTGGCGACGCTATAATCGATTCGCTCGGTGGCAAGGCGCTGGCGCATCAAGGCAACCCAGCCCGTGTCGCGAGGCAGGCCGTACTCGGCGGAGATGCTGTCGCCGAGCACGACGATCACCGGCCTGGCCGGTTCGGGCGCGTTGGCGGCACGCGCCGCGACGGGCAGCGCAAACAGGGTGGCGGCCACCAGGCCCAAGCCGAATGCCGAAGTCGGCGCCGCGGCGCGCGGCGCGATGGCAAGCACTTTCAACCTACGCTTCACCATGCTAAACAAAACTGATCCAGTCATTGAAGTGCGGGGTTTGTGCAAGAAGGTTAAGGATGCGACGGGCGAACTGACGATTCTCGACAACATCGATCTTGCTATCGATGCCGGCAGCAGTGTGGCGATCGTCGGCGCATCCGGGTCGGGCAAGTCTACGCTGCTCGGCTTGCTCGCGGGATTGGACAGCGCGAGTTCGGGCTCGGTTCGACTACTCGGTCGCGAACTCACCGAATTGAGCGAAGACGAGCGGGCCGCATTGCGCAGCGGTTCGGTTGGTTTCGTGTTCCAGTCGTTTCAACTGATGCCGCATTTGACGGCGCTCGAAAACGTCACGTTGCCGCTCGAGTTGCAGGGCGGCGTCGGCACACGGGAAGCCGCGACGCGTGCGCGTGGTTTGCTGGAGCAGGTGGGGTTAGGGCAGCGCACGGGTCACTATCCGAAGCTTCTTTCGGGCGGCGAGCAGCAACGTGTGGCTTTGGCACGCGCGTTCGTCACGCATCCGGCGATCCTGTTCGCGGACGAGCCGACCGGCAGTCTCGACGCAGCCACCGGCCACGCCGTGATCGACCTGATGTTCGAGATGAATCGCGCGAACGGCGCCACGCTGATTCTGGTTACGCACGATATCGAGCTGGCGCGTCGCTGCGATACGACTGTGACGATCGAGGCGGGTCGGCTGGCTTGAAGCGACCTGGTAACGAGCCTCGCGCCAAACCAGCGTCACAAAAACCGCCGCACCAACCGGTTACACCAACCGTCGCACCAAAAGCAAAGCGGGCCACGAATGGCCCGCTTTTTTATTGCTCAATCAACGCGATCTCCCGCGCGACTCAACTCACTTCTTCAACGCCGCGCGCGCCCGCGCGATCAACGCCGACGTCGACGAGTCATGCTTCTTCTCATCCACGCTCGCCGAGGTCAGATCGGCCTCGACCACCTTGCCGAGAATCTTGCCGAGTTCGACGCCCCATTGATCGAACGGATTGATGTTCCACACCGACGCCTGCACCAGCACCTTGTGCTCGTACAACGCGATCAACGCGCCGAGCGAGCGCGCGGTCAGCGCGTCGACCAGCAGCGTGCTGGTCGGCCGGTTGCCCGGAAACACCAGATGCGGCGCGAGTTCCGGCTTGTCCGGGCCGGCCACTTTCTTCGCTTCTTCCAGCGTGCGACCGAGCATCAGCGCTTCACTTTGCGCGAAGCAGTTGGCCAGCAGCTTCGGATGATGGCTGACGAGCGGATGCTCCGGCGTCATCACGGCGATGAAGTCGATCGGCACGATCGTCGGACCCTGATGCAGCATCTGGAAGAACGCGTGCTGGCCGTTCGTGCCCGGTTCGCCCCACGTCACGGCGGCGGTCGGGTAATCGACCATCGCGCCATCGAGTCGCGCGGACTTGCCGTTGCTTTCCATCTCGAGTTGTTGCAGATACGACGGCAGGAAATGCAGCGCATTCGAATACGGCGCGACCAGATAGCTTTGCGAGCCGAAGAAGTTGCGATACCAGATGCCGATCATGCCGAGCAGCACCGGCAGGTTCTTCTCGAGCGGTGCGTTGCGGAAATGCTGGTCCATCTCGTTGGCGCCGGCGAGCAGTTCGCCGAACTGCTGCGGGCCGACCGCGATCATGATCGACAAGCCCACCGCCGACCACAGCGAATAGCGGCCGCCGACCCAGTCCCACATCTCGAACACGTTCTCTTTGGCGATGCCGAACTTGACCACTTCCGACGGATTCGCCGACACGCCGACAAAGTGCTTCGCCAGCGCGCTTTCCGGACAACCCTTCTCGACGAACCAGTCGCGCAGCGAGCGCGCGTTGGTCATGGTTTCGAGCGTGGTGAACGTCTTGGAGACGATGATCGCGAGCGTTTCCTCGGGATCGATCTGCTGCATGACGTTGTACAGATCGGCGCCGTCCACATTCGACACGAAGTGCGTGGTGATCTCGGGCGTGGCCAGATGATGCAGCGCATGCACGACCATTTTCGGCCCGAGGTCCGAGCCGCCGATGCCGATGTTCACCACATAGCGGATCCGCTTGCCGGTGTAGCCGGTCCATGCGCCACTGCGCACCTGGTCGGCGAACGCGGCCATCTTTGCGCGCTCGGCCTGCACCTGGTCGAAGAACGGCGCTTTCGGGTCGGTGGCGCGCAATGCGGTGTGCAAGGCGGCGCGGCCTTCGGTCGGGTTGACGACCTCGCCGGCGAACATCGCGTCGCGGCGCTTTTCGACGCCGGCTTCACGCGCGAGTTGCACGAGCAGCTTGAGGGTGTCGTCGGTAATGCGGTTCTTCGAGAAATCGGCCGCGAGACCGCCGCCGGCGAACGCGAAGCGCTCGGCGCGGGTGGGGGCGGGATCGTTCTCGGGGGCGAACCAGTCGCGCAGGTGCGCATCGCGAATCTTCTCGTAATGCGTTTGCAGCGAGGACCAGGAGGGGAGCGAGTTCTGCGTCATAGCGTCCGTCTAACCAAGGGCACGAAGGAAGGCGAGCGCGTGAAGCGCCGCCGAGGATGAGGCAACGATGCTGTTAGAGCGATGCCGCGCGGCCGGTGATGCACGGGGCGGTGGGGAGGCTTCGGGCGTTCGCTGCGCGATGCGAACGTGCGCGGAAGCTTCGCCGCCACCCGCTTCGAATCCGACGCGCGGCGCAGTCGTTCAGTATAGCGGCCTTGTGTGAAGGGTGACAGGCAGGCGCGCTTTGGCGGCGCGGTGCAGAGTTTGGGATGCGGGCGCCGCGTCCCACGTCTCACCCTTCCGTCGCCGGATAAAACAGCCGGTTCAGCAAACTCCGCACCATCGGCGCCAGTTCGCCCGCCGTCAAGCCAGCCGGACCGTGCCCTTGCGCCGTCAGCGTGTCGGCGGCGAGGCCGTGCAGATAGACGCCCGCCAACGCCGCTTCGTAGCGCGGCAGATGTTGCGCAAGCAACGCGCCGATGATGCCGCCGAGCACGTCGCCGGTGCCGCCCGTTGCGAGCGCGGCGTTGCCGGTCGGATTGATCGCGAGGCGGCCGTCGGGCGCGGCGATGATCGTGCCGGTGCCTTTCAGCACCACCACGCTGGCAAAGCGCGCCGCCAGCGCACGCGCCGCGCCGAGCCGGTCGCGCTGCACGCCGGGCGCGTCGGTGCCGAGCAGGCGCGCGGCTTCGAGCGGATGGGGCGTGAGAAGGCACGGATCGCCTTGCACGCCGCGCGCGGTGAGTTCGGCCGCGAGCGACGGATCTTTCGCGATCAGATTCAGCGCGTCCGCGTCGAACAGCTTCGGCATGTCGAGTTGCAGCACGTCATGCAGCACCTGGGTGGCGCGCTCGCGCTCGCCCATGCCGCAGCCGATCGCGAGCGCGTCCATCTTGTCGAGCGGCAGCGCGTCGATCGCATGCAGCATCAGTTCGGGATGCGGCGGATCGTAGGGCGGCGCGCCGTCGCCCAGCAGCGCGACGTGCACTTTGCCCGCGCCGGTGTACAGCGCCGCGCGCGACGCGAGGATCGGCGCGCCGCACATGCCGGTGTCGCCGCCGACCACGGCGAGGCTGCCGAAGGTGCCCTTGTTGGTGGCGAAATCGCGTGGCGGCAGGAAGCCGGCGAACAGGTCGGGCGCATTGAGTTGCACGGCCGTGCGTTTGCTGGAGTCGATGCCGATCGGCGCAACGGTGACCGAGCCGGCGAGGTCGCGGCCTTGCGCGGTGAACAGCCCCGGTTTGGCGGCGATAAAGCTGATCGTGTGCGTGGCGTGCACGGCCACGCCGTCGCTTTCGCCGACCACCGTGCCGGTGTCGCTGTCGAGGCCGCTGGGGACGTCGAGCGCCAGCACGCCGCCTTTGCGCGGCCGCGCCTTGGCGCGCTGCGAAAGCTGCCGCGCGACCGTCGCGAAGACGCCGTCGAGGGCGCGTGTCAGGCCGATGCCGAACATGCCGTCCACGAGCCACGTGTAGCTGTCCAGCGACGCGGGCGGCGCCGTGCTGATCGCAACGCCGGCTGCGCGCGCCAGTTCGAGAGCCCAGCGGGCGTCGTCCGGTTTCACGTCGACCGGCATGCACAGTTCCACGGCAATGCCGTCCTTGTGCAGCTCCGTCGCGAGGACCAGCGCGTCGCCGCCGTTATTGCCGGGGCCGGCGATCAGCCACACCTTCTGCTTCGCGCGTTCGATCGACGTGTCGCGTGTGATGAGTTCCTGCAGGAAGCTCGCCGCGGACTTGCCGGCGCGCGCCATCAGCGTGTGCTCGGGCAAGCCGGCCGCGGCCTGCGATTCGGCGAGCCGCAGGTCGGTCAGCGTCAGTAAAGGCAGCGCCTTGTTGTGAGGGCGGGTGAGGGTAGGCGGGGTGAGGTCGGCTTCGGTCATGGCGGCGGGCGATTCGCCCTGGCGCAAGGCCCGAGGCGAGGAAGCTGGAGAAGCCGCTATGGTAGTGCCGATGAGCGCGCCGCGCGAACCCATCGGCCGGCTGCGACTAGAAGCGGTCCGCGCGCAGCGCCGCCAGCGTGTCCGCGGGCACATCCGGCGTCTGACCGGACATCAGATCGGCGATCAGTTTGCCCGCGCCGCAAGCCAGCCCCCAGCCCGCCGGGCCATGACCGACGTTGACGAAGAGGCGCGGATGCACCGCGTTGCCGATCACCGGCAAGCCGTCGGGCGACAGCAGTTTGACGCCTTCCCACGGCAGCGCCGCCGAGATCCGCGCCGCGCCCGGAATCCAGTCGTGCGTGGCCTGGCCGAGCAGCGCCAGCGCTTCTTTGGTCAACGCTTCGCCAAGCGGCTTGTCGATCTGTGCGGCGCTCTGCAGCACCGCGCCACCCGCAATCCGCAGCCGATGATTCATCCGGCTGATCGCAATACGCTTGACCGCGTCGACGATCGCTACATGCGGCGCGCATTCTTCATGCGCGATCGGCGCGACCAGCGTATGCAGGCGCAGCGGATGCAGCGGCAGGCGCAGGCCGAGCGGTTCGAGCAGCGCGAGGCTGCCGTGCCCGGCGGCCACGACGACCGCGTCCGCATGGATCACGTCGACCTCGCGCGAGCGCGACGACGCGCCCGGCCGCGGCGCCAGTTCCACCGACGCGCGCTGACCTTCGAGACGGATCGCCGAGACTTCGCAGCCAAGCATGAATTGCACGCCGCCTTGCGTATCGAGCGTCTGCTTGATCAGCTTGGCGAACAGCGGCGAGTTGGCCGTGCGTTCCTGATCGAACAGCACGCCGCCGGCGAACTCCGGCTCGGCGCGCACCGAATGCTCGAACGCGCTGCATTCGGCGGGCGTCAGCACGTGATGCGGCACTTCGTTCTGGCGCAGCAGGTCGAGCGCCGGCTGGGTCTGCTCCCACTCCTGCGCGGAGCGCACCAGGTACAGCAAACCGCTGGTTTGTTCGAATTCGAGGCCGAAGCGCGCTTCGACGTCGGCCATGGCGTCGCGCGACAGTTCGATCAGCGGACGCAGCCGGGCATATTGGCGGCTGAAGGCCTCGGGGTCCTGCAGCGTGGCAAGTTGTTTGACGAACTGGCGCGCCGGCCCGGTGAAGCCGGTCTTGCTGATGACGCCGTTTCTGGCGTTCTGCCGGCTCGCCATGAAGGTCGGGCCGAACCAGACGTCGAGCGGCGTGGGCAGCACGGTGCCGCCGTGGCCATAGGTCGCGCCTTGCGCCACCGTGGCGTGACGCTCGACGACGCAGACCCGGTGACCGGCCGCGCGCAATTGATAAGCGGTGGCGACGCCCGCAATCCCGCCGCCGATGACGATGACATCCATGTTCTGATTCGAATGGCCGACGGGACGCCGAAGCGGCGCGCTCCCGTTGAGCGTGACATGCGGCGCGCATTGCCCGGCCTGACTCATTGCCTCAGGCCGCTCGCGCCGATCTGGTGAAAGGGCGAATGATAGCAGCCAAAGTGCTCGCGCGGCCACGCGGGCGGCACGCCGGAAAGCGTCGCGCGGCGCGGCGCGAGCGGGCCGAAAGCGCACCGGCAAGGCGGCCGGAAGCCCTTTCCCGGGGTATAATCTCGGACTTCTTTTCCGCCTCACGTCGCCTGCACGCGCGACTTCTCGGCATCACTGAGCGACGCAAAGTCAAGTCCATGGCCCACTTCTCGTGTTTCCCCGGCGCTTCGGCCCTTTCCGATTTCCGTCAAACCCGCCTGCTCGACACGCTTACGCGCATCGACCCGAACATCACCGGCGTGCGCGGGCAGTATCTGCACTTCGTCAACGCCCAGAGCGAGCTGTCCGCTGAAGACACGGCGAAGATCGAAGCGCTGATGCACTACGGCGATCCGCTCGAAGAAAGCAAAGAGCGCGGCACGGCCGAAACCTTCCTCGTGGTGCCGCGCTTCGGCACGGTGTCGCCGTGGGCCAGCAAGGCCACCGACATCGCGCATCTGTGCGGTCTCACGCAGGTGCGCCGGATCGAGCGCGGCGTCGAGTACACGGTCACGCTGAAAAGCGGCCTGCTGGGCGGCAAGAAGGCACTCTCCGACGAAGCCCGCGCGGCTGTCGTCGCCGCGCTGCACGACCGCATGACCGAAAGCGTGTCGAGCTCGCGCGAACACGCGCTGCATCTGTTCGACGAACTGCCGGCCAAGCCGCTGCAAACCGTCGACGTGCTCGGCCACGGCCGCGGCGCGCTGGAAGCGGCGAACACGGAACTGGGCCTCGCACTGGCGGACGACGAAATCGACTACCTGGTCGACGCGTTCACGACACTCGGCCGCAACCCGACCGACGTCGAACTGATGATGTTCGCGCAGGCCAACAGCGAACACTGCCGTCACAAGATTTTCAACGCGGACTGGAGTATCGACGGCGAGAAGCAGGACATCTCGCTGTTCAACATGATCCGCAATACCGAGAAGCTGAATCCGCAAGGCACGATCGTCGCGTATTCTGACAACTCGGCGATCATGGCGGGCGGCATGGCCGAGCGCTGGTTCCCGCGCACGCCGGCCGACCTCGGCGCAAGCGAACTGCCGGAACATTACCGCCGTGGCGTCGAACTCACGCACACGCTGATGAAGGTGGAAACGCATAACCACCCGACCGCGATCTCGCCGTTCCCGGGCGCGTCCACCGGCTCGGGCGGTGAAATCCGCGACGAAGGCGCGACCGGTCGCGGCGCACGTCCTAAGGCGGGTCTGGCCGGCTTCACGGTGTCGAATCTGGCGTTGCCGGACGGCGTCGAGGCATGGGAAAACGCGCGCGACGTCGCGCAGCCGCTCGCACACCGCAATCCCGCCGAGCAGCACGAAGCGTACGGCCGTCCGGACCGCATCGCATCGCCGCTGCAAATCATGATCGACGGCCCGCTCGGCGGCGCCGCGTTCAACAACGAATTCGGCCGGCCGAATCTGGGTGGCTATTTCCGCGCTTACGAGCAGAACGTCGCGGGTCTGGTGCGCGGCTATCACAAGCCGATCATGATCGCCGGCGGCATCGGCAATATTTCGGACCAGCACACGCATAAGCACGATCTGCCGGAAGGCTCGCTGCTGATCCAGATCGGCGGCCCGGGCATGCGGATCGGCATGGGCGGCGGCGCGGCGAGTTCCATGGCGACCGGCACCAATACCGCCGAGCTCGACTTCGACTCGGTGCAGCGCGGCAACCCCGAAATCGAACGCCGGGCGCAGGAAGTCATCAACGCGTGCTGGCAGCTCGGCGACAAGAACCCGATTCTGAGCATTCACGACGTCGGCGCGGGCGGTTTGTCGAACGCGTTCCCGGAAGTGGTCGACGGCGCCAGCAAGGGTGCGTTGTTCGATCTGCGCAAGATCCAGCTCGAAGAGAGCGGTTTGTCGCCGCGCGAAATCTGGTCGAACGAAGCGCAAGAACGTTACGTGCTGGCCATCGCGCCGGCCGATCTGCCGGCGTTCGAAGCCATGTGCCTGCGCGAGCGCTGCCCGTTCGCGGTGATCGGCACGGCGACCGCCGAGCGTCAACTGAAGGTGATCGACTCCGAGCAGAACGCGGACAGCGCGCATCAACCGGTCGATATGCCGATGGAAGTGCTGCTCGGCAAAGCGCCGCGCATGCATCGCGACGTCAAGCGCGTCGAGCAGAAGCTGGAACCGGTGGACGTCACCGGGATTGCGTTGCCGGACGTCGCGGTCAGCGTGCTGCGTCACCCCACGGTCGCGAGCAAGTCGTTCCTGATTACCATCGGCGATCGTTCGGTGGGTGGCACGACCGCGCGTGACCAGATGGTCGGCCCGTGGCAAGTGCCGGTGGCCGACGTTGCGATCACCACGATGGACTACGCGGGTTTCCGCGGCGAAGCGATGACCATGGCCGAGCGCACGCCGCTCGCCGTGATCAACGCGCCGGCGTCGGGCCGCATGGCGGTCGGCGAGGCGGTCACGAACATCGCGGCTGCACCGATCGCGTCGCTCGACAAGCTCAAGCTGTCGGCGAACTGGATGGCCGCATGTGGCGCAGCCGGTGAAGACGCCGCGCTGTACGACACGGTCAAGGCGATCGGCATGGAACTGTGCCCGGCGCTCGGTATCAGCATTCCGGTCGGTAAAGATTCGCTGTCCATGCGCACCAAGTGGGAAGACCACGGTGTTGCGAAAGAAGTGGTCGCGCCGGTCTCGCTGATCATCACGGCGTTCGCGCCGGTTGAAGACGTAAGGAAGCACCTCACGCCGCAACTGCGCCGCGCCAACGGTACAGATGGCGTGGGCGACTCGGTGCTGATCGCGATCGACCTCGGTCGCGGCAAGCATCGTCTGGGCGGCAGTATTCTCGCGCAGGTCACGCAGCAGGTCGGCGACACGGTGCCGGACGTCGACGATCCGGAAGATCTGAAGCGTTTCTTCGCCGCGATCCAGGCGCTGAATAGCGAAGGCAAGCTGCTCGCGTACCACGACCGCTCGGACGGCGGCCTGTGGGCGACGGTGTGCGAAATGGCGTTCGCGGGTCACGTGGGCGTGTCGCTGAATGTCGACATGCTGGTGCTCGATCCGAACCACGAATCCGATTACGGCGACGCGAAAGACTGGGCCAAGCAGACCAGCGGCCGCCGTGAAGACCGCACGATCCGCGCGCTGTTCAACGAAGAACTCGGTGCCGTGATCCAGGTGCGTGCAACGGACCGCGACGCGGTGCTCGCCGCATTGCGCGAACACGGCCTGTCGGCGTGCTCGCATGTGATCGGCAAGCTCAACGAGCGCGACACGATCGAAATCTATCGCGACGCGAAGAAGATCTACGAAGCGCCGCGCACCGACCTACATCGCACGTGGAGCGAAGTGAGCTGGCGTATCTCGCGTCTGCGCGATAACCCGGCTTGCGCCGACGCCGAATACGACATGCTGTCGGACGCGGCCGATCCGGGCATTACGCCGGTCTTGAGCTTCGATCCGAAAGAAGACGTGGCCGCGCCGTTCATCGGCAAGAGCGCGCGTCCGCGTGTCGCGATCCTGCGTGAGCAGGGCGTGAACTCGCACCTCGAAACCGCGTACGCATTCGACCGCGCCGGCTTCGACGCGCACGACGTGCACATGAGCGATCTGCTGGCAGGCCGCGCCAATCTGGCGGATTTCGCCGGGGCGGTGGCGTGCGGCGGCTTCTCGTACGGCGACACGCTAGGCGCGGGTGAAGGCTGGGCGAAGGCGATTCGCTTCAACGCGCAACTGGCCGACATGTTCGCCGCGTTCTTCGGTCGCGAAGACACGTTCGCGCTGGGCATTTGCAACGGTTGCCAGATGATGAGCAGCCTCGCGTCGATGATCCCGGGCGCGCAAGCCTGGCCGAAGTTCACGCGCAACAAGTCGGAGAAATTCGAAGCGCGCTTCTCGCTGGTCGAAGTGCAGGCTTCGCCGTCGATCTTCTTCAACGGTATGGAAGGCTCGCGCATTCCGGTGGCGATCGCTCACGGCGAAGGCTATGCGGACTTCTCGCAGCAGGGCGACGCGTCGAAGGTGGCCGTGACCATGCGCTTTGTCGATCACCGTGGTCAGGCGACCGAGCAGTATCCGTTCAACCCGAACGGATCGCCGGAGGGCATCACGTCGGTCACCACGCCGGACGGCCGCTTCACGGTGCTGATGCCGCACACCGAGCGCGTGCATCGCGCGGTGCAGATGAGCTGGCATCCGGAAGGCTGGGGTGAGGGCAGCACGGACGCAAGCCCGTGGCTGCGCGTGTTCCAGAACGCACGCCGCTGGTTGGGCTGAGGCTGAGGTTGAGCAGAAACAAAAAACCGCCCGAGGGCGGTTTTTTTGTCTCACACACCGAGCAAAACGTAAAACAACCAGGTCATCAAAGCAAAAAAGCCGCCGAGGGCGGCTTGTTCGTTTCAGCCAGTGGGCAAGTAACCCGCTTACTGAATCTTCGCGTTCTTACGCAGGCCTTCTTCGAACGCTTGCAGCTTTTCCTGCTGGATCTGCTGCACGATCTGCGGACGCACCTGTTCCAGCGGCGGCGGCGTGATAGCGCGCGTATCGTCGAGGCGAATGATGTGCCAGCCGAATTGCGTATGCACCGGCGTGTCGGTCATCTGGCCTTTCTGCAGATGCGTGGCCGCGTCCGCGAATTCAGGCACATAAGCCTTCGGGTCGGACCAGTCCAGGTCGCCGCCGTTCTTGCCCGATCCCGGGTCCTTCGAGTATTGCTTGGCGAGATCTTCGAAGCTTGCGCCGGCCTTGATCTTCGCGATCAGGTCCTTTGCCTGCTGTTCGTTGTCCACCAGGATGTGGTGCAGGTGATATTCCTTGCCGCCCGCATCTTTGATCAGCGCGTTGTAACGCGCCGTGACTTCGGCGTCGCTCGGCGTGTTGTTCTTCACGAAGTCTTCGATCAGCGCGCGCAGCACCACGGTTTGTTGCGCGACGGCGATTTGGGCCTTGATGTCCGGACGATTCGGCAGGCCGCGACGCAGGGCTTCCTGCATCAGGATTTCGCGATTCACCAGCTCTTCGCGCACAGCCGTTTGCAGTTGCGGCGTGTTTTGCTGGCCTTGATGCACCAGTTGTTCGATCAGCGCGTCGGCGCGTGCCTTCGGAATCGGCGTGCCGTTCACGACAGCGATGTTCTGTGCAAATGCAGGTGCGGCCGCGAACGCAGCCAGCAATACCCAAAGGTGGGTTTTCTTCAAGGTCATCGGAAGGTTCCTAGCGGGGCAACAAAGCGAATTCTTCGGGCGTATACGCCGTGATTGCAAGGGCATGAATGCCGCGCTGCATGGCATCGGCCAGCGCATCATACACCATGCGATGCCGCGCCACGCGGGCCTTGCCGGCGAATGCGGCGGCCACGATCGTGACACTGAAATGACCGCCGGCCGAGGCGCCGGCATGGCCCGCGTGCTGCGCGCTGTCGTCGCTGATCTGGATCGACGCGACCGGCGCGAGCGCGGCGGTGAGGCGCGCTTCGATCAGCGCGGCACGCTCGGCGGTGGTGGCGTGCATGAAAACATGGGTGTCGGTGGTCATGTCATTCTTCCTTCATGTACTTCGACAGCCACAAGCTCTGTCCGACGATAAACACCACGAGGCAACCGGTCGCGCCGAACAGCTTGAAATTGACCCACTGGTCGGTGGTGTAGTTGTACGCGACGAACAGATTGACGAGCCCGAGCAGTACGAAAAAGATCGCCCAGACTACGCTCAGCTTGCCCCAGATCGCGTGCGGCAGCGTGATCTGCTTGCCCATCATCGCTTCGATCAGGTTCTTGTTGAAGGCCAGTTGCGAGACGATCAGCGCAACGGAAAACGCCCAGTACAGCACGGTCGGCTTCCACTTGATGAAAGTGTCGTTATGCAGCACGAGCGTCGCGCCGCCAAATACGGTGACGACGCCGAGGCTCACCCACAGCATCGGATCGACCTTGCGGTGACGGAACGCCACCCACGCGATCTGCACCAGCGTGGCGACGATCGCCACTGCCGTCGCCGTGAAAATGCCCCAGATCTTGAAGGCGACGAAGAACAGGATGATCGGGAACAGATCGAACAGGAATTTCATTATCTGGTCGGGAATTCGCAGAAGGAGTCGAGGGATGAGGGACGCGGCGCGAAACGGCCGGCGGCGCCTGCAACGCAGGCCCCACCGGCAATGCGCCGGACTCCGCGCTGCGTTACTTGGGCTCGAATTGTAACGCAGCCGAATTGATGCAGTAACGCAGACCCGTCGGCGCCGGGCCGTCTTCGAACACGTGACCCAGATGCGCGCCGCAGTTCTTGCATTGCACTTCGATGCGCAGCATGCCGTGCGCGCGGTCGGTTTTCTCGGCGATCACTTCGCCGTTGATCGGCTTGAAGTAGCTCGGCCAGCCGCAGCCGGCGTCGAACTTGGTGTCGGATTCGAAGAGCGGCGTGCCGCAGCACACGCAGTCGTAAATGCCGCGATCCCAGTGGTCGTGATAGCGGCCGGTGAACGGGCGCTCGGTGGCCGCGTGGCGCGTCACCTGGTATTCGACGTCGGAGAGCTGCTTGCGCCACTCGGCGTCGTCTTTCTGCACGGCGGGGACGTCGGGGGTGTTGGGGTTGAGGTCGTCGGGCTTGTTCATGGTCGGGGTTCCTGTCTCGGGCTTGTTTTGGGGACTGCACTACGGCTTCGGCACGTCACGACGAGCAGCTCACTTCCAGCGAACTCGCCCAGTCGGGCGGCAACCCCGCATACGCTTCATGCTCGGGCTGTTCGTCGAACGGGCGGCGCAGTACCGCCGCCAGACGCTCCACTTCCGAAAAATCCTTCTCTTTCGCGTGGCGGATCGCCGTTTCCGCCAGATGATTGCGAAGAATGAATTTGGGGTTGACCCGGTTCATTGCAATGGCGCGCGCGGCGTCGTCGCGTGTTTCATGGGACAGGCGCGCGCGGTAGTCGTTCGCCCACGCGTCGAACGCGGCGCGGTCGAGGAACAGGTCGCGCACCGCCGTGTCGCCGCTCGCGTCGTGTCGCGACACGCGCGCGAGATGGCGGAACGTCAGCGTGAAATCGGCGCGGTTGGCGTGCATCACCTCGAACAGACGATTCACCAATGTGTCGTCGCCGTCGCGTTCGATCTCCAGGCCGAGTTTCGCGCGCATGCGCCGTTCCAGCGCCGGCGCGAAACGCTCCTTGAAACCGCCGAGCACGCGCTGCGCGTCTTCGATCGCCTTGTCGCCGCGCACGCTTTCGTCGTGCTGTTCGCCGAGCAGCGGCAACAGCCCTTGCGCCAGACAGAAGAGATTCCAGTAGGCGATCTGCGGCTGCATCTTGTAGGCGTAACGGCCTTGCGAATCGGAGTGATTGCAGATGTAGCCGGCGTCGAAACCGTCCATGAAACCGAACGGACCGTAGTCGATCGTCAGGCCAAGAATCGACATGTTGTCGGTATTCATCACGCCGTGGCAGAAGCCGACCGCCTGCCATTCGACCATCAGGTCGGCGGTGGATTTCACGGCTTCGCCGAGCAGCGCGAGATAGGGGTCGTCGGCGTCGCGGCAATGCGGATAGAAACGCTCGATCACGTGATCGGCGAGCGCGCGCAGCGCGTCGGTGCGATCGTTCGAATAGAAATGCTCGAAGTGGCCGAAGCGCACGAAACTCGGCGCGACCCGCGTGACCACCGCGGCGGTTTCGATTTCTTCGCGCCGCACCGGCTGATCGGAGCCGACCACGCACAGCGCGCGAGTGGTCGGAATGCCCAGGTGATGCATGGCTTCCGAACACAAAAACTCGCGGATCGACGAGCGCAGCACCGCGCGGCCGTCGCCCATGCGCGAATAGGGCGTGCGCCCCGCGCCTTTGAGTTGCAGCTCGAAGCGTTGGCCGTTATGCGCGACCTCGCCGAGACCGAGCGCGCGACCGTCGCCGAGCTGGCCGGCCCACACGCCGAACTGATGCCCCGAGTACACCGACGCATACGGCAGCGCCTCGGCGGGCCATTCGCGCGTGGCGTTGCCGGAGAACAGTTCGGCGAAACCGGGGTCGCCCTGGAGGCCCGGCTCTAAACCGAGCAGCGCGGCGGTCTCCGCGGAGAAGCCGACCATGTAGGGCGCATTGAGCGGCGCCGCCGGCAGACGGGTCAGGAAGACGCTGCCGAGCCGCGCGAACGCGTTTTCAGGCGCGCTGACGAGTGCATTGGAAAGAGCCGCTAACGGCCCGGATAACCCTGCAAAGCTTGGGGAAAACGACATGTTGAGCGCCTCTGGATTAACCGATATTGTAAGTCCGCTCCCGCGGCGCTGCAGGCTGGCGTCCCATTGAAGCAACCAGAACGAGGAGACCTCTCTTTATGACGACGCCGCTGCCTGGACAGATGATGGACGTGCCGCTCACCGTATCCTCGTTGCTCGCGCATGCCGCGCGGCATTTCGGCGGCACCGAAATCGTGTCGCGGCGTATCGAAGGCGACCTGCATCGCTACACCTACCGAGATTGCGAAAAACGCGCGAAGCAGCTCGCGCAGGCGCTGATCGCGCTGGGCGTCGAACCGGGCGAACGGGTGGCAACGCTGGCATGGAACGGCTACCGGCATCTCGAAGCCTATTACGGCACGACCGGCTTCGGCGCGGTGTGCCACACGATCAACCCGCGTCTCTTTCCCGACCAGATCGCCTACATCGTCAATCACGCCGACGACGCCTACGTGATGTTCGACACCACGTTTGCGCCGCTGGTCGACGCGCTCGCGCCGCAGTGCCCGAAAGTGCGCGGCTGGATCGCGCTCGCCGACGAAGCGCATCTGCCGGCCATGCAAACGCCGGTGTTCAGTTACGAAACGCTGGTCGACGCGCAGGACGGCAACTTCGCGTGGCCGGAGCTCGACGAGCGCCAGGCCTCCTACCTTTGCTATACGTCCGGCACCACCGGCAATCCGAAGGGCGCGCTGTACTCGCATCGCTCGACGGTGCTGCACGCGTTCGGCGCGGCGTTGCCCGATGCCATGAGCCTGTCCGCGCGCGACGCCGTGCTGCCGGTCGTGCCGATGTTCCATGTGAACGCATGGGGCATTCCGCACAGCGCGCCGTTGACCGGCGCGAAGCTGGTGTTTCCCGGCAAGGACCTCGACGGCAAGTCGCTGTACGAATTGATGGAGAGCGAACGCGTCACGTATTCCGCCGGCGTGCCGACCGTGTGGCTCGGTTTGCTGAACTATCTGCGCGAGGCGGGCGTGCGGTTTTCGTCGTTGAATCGCACGGTGATCGGCGGCTCGGCGTGTCCGCCGGCCATGCTGCGCGCGTTCGAGGACGACTACGGCGTGCAGGTGATTCACGCATGGGGCATGACCGAAATGTCGCCGCTCGGCACGCTGTCGAAACTGACGTGGGAGCAATCGCAACGTCCGCTCGCCGAGCAGCGCAAATTGCTGGAAAAGCAGGGCCATGTGCTGTACGGCGTCGATATGAAGATCGTCGGCGAAGACGGTCGGGAGTTGCCTTGGGACGGCGTTGCGTTCGGCGATCTGCATGTGCGCGGACCGTGGGTGATCGACCGGTATTTCCGCAAGGACGATTCGCCGCTGGTGGACGGCTGGTTTCCAACCGGCGACGTCGCGACGATCGACCCGGACAGTTTTCTGAACATCACGGATCGCTCGAAAGACGTGATCAAGTCGGGTGGCGAATGGATCAGTTCGATCGACGTCGAGAACGTCGCGATCGCGCATCCGGCGGTGGCGGAAGCGGCCTGCATCGCCTGCGCGCATCCGAAGTGGACCGAGCGGCCGCTGCTGGTGGTCGTCAAGCGCGCGGGCTTCGACGTGACGCGCGAGGAACTGCTCGCGTTCTACGACGGCAAGGTCGCCAAATGGTGGATTCCCGACGACGTCGCCTTCGTCGACGAACTGCCGCACACGGCCACCGGCAAACTGCAGAAGCTGAAGCTGCGCGATCTGTTCCGCAATCATGTGCTGCCGTCCGCATTGGAGGACGAGAAGGATTGTCCGCTGGTTAGGGGAAACCCCGCCTAACGGTAAATTGAACGAGCGTGCTTTTTTGTGTATTCTGCCTGCTGACCCCGGTTAATCGAGCAGCGAGTTGGTTACGAGTCGGCGTATGAGTCGTTGAGCGTGTCGCCCACTCGCCGGCAACAAGCGGACAATGATCCGACTCGGTGAACCGGACGGGCGGCGCGTCATGCGCCGCCTCAACCGCAACATGGCATGAATCGCATGGAGGCAGGCAGAGATGGCAGTGGACTACACAACTCATGACGGCGTGGCCGTCATCACGCTGAACAATCCTCCCGTGAACGGCCTCGGTCTGTCGACGCGAGCGGGCATTGTCGACGGAATCGAGCGCGCGCAGAACGATCCGGCCATCAAGGCCATCGTGCTGACCGGCGCGGGCAAAGCCTTTTCGGGCGGCGCCGACATCACCGAATTCAACACGTCGAAAGCGACCCAGGAGCCGACGCTCGCCACCGTCATCAAGGTGGTGGAAAGCAGCGCGAAACCGGTGATCGCAGCGATTCACAGCGTGGCGATGGGCGGCGGTCTGGAATTGGCGCTCGGCGCGCATTACCGGATCGCGGCGCCCGGCGCACAGATCGCGCTGCCGGAAGTGAAGCTCGGCATTCTGCCGGGCGCGGGCGGCACGCAGCGTCTGCCGCGCGCCATCGGCCTCGAAGCGTCGCTCAATATGATCGTGTCCGGCGCGCCGGTCCTGTCCGAGAAACTGGCCGATTCGGGTCTGTTCGACGAAATCGCGCAAGGCGATCTGGCCGACGCGGCGCTCGCGTTCGCTCGCCAGGTCGGCGCGAAGGCAGGCCCGCATCCGCGCGTGCGCGATCGCAAGATCGAGCATCCGAACGCGGCCGGTTTCATCCAGTTCACGCGCAACACCGTCTCGGCGATGGCGAAGAATTTCCCCGCGCCGCTGAAATGTATCGACGCGGTGGAAGCCGGCGTGCAGAACGGTTTCGACAAGGGCCTCGCATTCGAACGCGATTGCTTCATCGCGCTGGTGCAGACGCCCGAGAGCCACGCGCTGCGTCATGCGTTCTTCGGCGAACGCGCGGCCAGCAAGATTCCCGATGTACCGGCCGATACGCCGGTGCGCGATATCGCCCAGGTGGCGGTGATCGGCGCCGGCACGATGGGCGGCGGCATCGCGATGAACTTCATCAACGTGGGCATTCCCGTCACGCTGCTGGAAACGAAACAGGACGCGCTCGATCGCGGACTCGCTACGATCCGCAAGAACTACGAAGCCAGCGTGAAGAAGGGCAAGCTTAAGCCCGAGGCGCTCGAACAGCGCATGGCGTTGATCACATCCACACTGTCCTACGACGACCTCAACAAGGCCGACCTGATCGTCGAAGCGGTGTTCGAGGAACTCGGCGTGAAAGAGCAGGTGTTCAAGCGACTCGACGAAGTGGCCAAGCCCGGCGCGATCCTCGCGTCGAACACGTCGACGCTGGACGTCGACAAGATCGCCGCGTTCACGAAGCGTCCGCAGGACGTGGTCGGCATGCACTTCTTCAGCCCGGCCAACGTGATGAAGCTGCTCGAAGTGGTGCGCGGCAAGGACACGGCGAAAGACGTGCTCGCCACCGTCATGAAGCTCGCGAAGAAGATCAAAAAGACCGCGGTGGTCTCGGGCGTGTGCGACGGCTTTATCGGCAACCGGATGATCGAGCAGTACATCCGTCAGGCGCTCTTCATGCTCGAGGAAGGCGCGCTGCCCGCGCAGGTCGACAAGGCCATCGAGAAATTCGGTTTTGCGATGGGCCCGTTCCGCATGAGCGATCTGGCCGGCAACGACATCGGCTGGGCGATCCGCAAGCGCCGCTATCAGGAACATCCCGACATGCACTATTCGAAGATCGCCGATCGTCTGTGCGAGACCGGGCGCTTCGGCCAGAAGACCGGCGGCGGCTGGTACGACTACAAGGCGGGCGACCGCACGGCGTATCCGTCGAAGGTGGTCGACGAGATGATTGGCGCGTTCTCGAAGGAAGCCAACGCCGAGCGCCGCAAGATCAGCGACGAGGAAATCGTCGAACGTCTCGTGTTCGCGCTCGTCAATGAAGGCGCGAAGATTCTCGAGGAAGGCATCGCGTCGAAGGCGTCGGATATCGACATGGTCTATCTGACCGGCTACGGCTTTCCGCTGTATCGCGGCGGTCCGATGCTGTACGCGGATACCGTCGGGCTCTACAACGTCGAGCGCGCGATTCGCCGCTATGCGGCGCGGCCGAACGGCGACGCGTGGCAACTCGCGCCGAGCATCGCGGAACTGGCGGCCAAGGGTCGCGGGTTCAACGGCTGAGGCTTCAAGGGCCATAGGCCCTTCGAGTGAAATGACTGAGGTGGCGCGTGCGTGTCCGCAAACTGCCGTACGGCGAAGTGCCGGCACGCCGCCATCGACATCGGGAAGGTCCGACCAACTTGTAGGGGACGAGAGTCAGCGCTAATGCGCCCACTCTGACCAATACGCTCACTCTCGTCGAAACAGGAGATTTGCATGACTGACGCCGTAATCGTATCGACCGCCCGCACGGGCCTCGCCAAATCCTGGCGCGGCGGTTTCAACATGACGCACGGCGCGACGCTCGGCGGCCACGTGACGCAGGCCGCGGTCGAGCGCGCGAACCTCGATCCGGCGCGCGTCGAAGACGTGATCATGGGCTGCGCCAATCCGGAAGGCGCGACGGGCATGAACATCGCGCGGCAGATCGCGCTGCGCGGCGGCCTGCCGGTCAGCGTGCCGGGCATGACGGTGAACCGCTTCTGTTCGTCGGGCTTGCAGACCATCGCGCTCGCCGCGCAACGCGTGATCGCCGGTGAAGGCGACGTGTTCGTCGCGGGCGGCGTGGAATCGATCTCGTGCGTGCAGAACGAGATGAACCGCCACATGATGACCGAAGGCTGGCTTAGCCAGCACAAGCCGGAAATCTACTGGTCGATGCTGCAGACCGCGGAAAACGTTGCCAGGCGCTATTCGATTTCGAAGGAACGTCAGGACGAATACGGCGTGCGCTCGCAGCAGCGCGCCGCGGCCGCGCTCGAAGCCGGCAAGTTCAAGGACGAGATCGTGCCGTTGACGGTGCTGGCCGGCGTCGCCGATAAAGCGAGCGGCCGGTTGTTCACGAAAGAAGTCACCGTTAGCAGCGACGAAGGCATTCGCGCCGACACCACGCTCGAAGGCGTGTCGAAGATCCGTACCGCGATGCCGGGTGGCGTCGTGACGGCGGGCAATGCGAGCCAGTTTTCGGACGGCGCGTCGGCCTGCGTGGTGATGAACGCGAAGGTCGCGGAGCGTGAAGGCCTGCAGCCGCTGGGGATTTTCCGCGGCTTCGCGGTGGCCGGTTGCGAGCCGGACGAAATGGGTATCGGGCCGGTGTTCGCGGTGCCGAAGCTACTCAAGCAGGCCGGTTTGAAGGTCGAGGACATCGACCTGTGGGAACTGAACGAGGCGTTCGCGGTGCAGGTGCTGTATTGCGCCGACAAGCTCGGTATTCCGCACGACCGCCTGAACGTGAACGGCGGCGCGATCGCGGTCGGCCATCCGTACGGCGTGTCGGGCGCGCGGCTGACCGGCCATGCGCTGATCGAAGGCAAGCGGCGCGGCGCGAAGCTGGTGGTCGTGACGATGTGTATCGGCGGCGGCCAGGGCGCGGCGGGGTTGTTCGAAGTGGTGTGAGGCGGTCTGCCAGCCCGGTGTGCCAACCTTAAGGCATTGCCATGCCGAGCGCCGGCAGGCTCAAGGTCCCTTGATCGACGAAACGTGTCGTGCTCGTCAAGCCGCCCGCGAGCTTGCCGCGCAGCAGGTAGGGAATTTGCCCCGACTGCGCGACGCCCGCGAACGCGAAGGCCTGGCGCACCGCGGCGAAGGCCGGCACGGTCAGCGGCACATTGACGACGGTTTCGCCATAGCGCGGCACCGTGCCGCCCTGATCGCTGACGCCGCTGGCGAACGGCTTGCCGTTCAGTTCGAGCGCGAGGGATACGCCGTCGAAGCTCACCGCCGATTCATTGGGGTTCTGCACCCGCAGTTTGACGTTGAAGCGCATTTCGAGGCCCTGGCTGTCGATCGGTTCGATGCCGGCCACGTTCACGCGCAACGGGTCGCCGCCGAACAGGCTGGCGCAACCGTTGAGCGTCAGCGTGACGACGGCGCCGAGGGCGGCCAGACGAACGGGACGGCTGGACAGCAACGCGCGAAGAAAGGACATGACCGGCACCTCGAAGGAAGCGGGTTGGATCATGCATTGTACTGGGCAACGATGAGCCGGACGGCGCGTGTCAGGCGGTGCGTCGCCACCAGGTTTTGACGAGCCCGGCCAGCGATTGCGGCGCCTGGCGCATCAGGTCGTACAGGTTGTTTTGCAAGCGCGGGGGCTGCAACACGAACGCCGCCGCGTGCCCCTGAACCGCGCTGATCGACACGACGCCGCGTTGCGGCGTTACGAAACACTCGCCTTCCTGCAAGCTGATCGTGGTGACGGGCACGGCGTCGCCGAGCCAGGCCAGCGAGTGATCGCGCAGTTGCAGTTGCAGCGCGCCTTCCACCGCCACGATCGCGGTGCGCGCGCGCAGGTCGTGCAGGGCCAGTTGACCGGCGGGCAGGCGCGAGGGCACGGCGTCGCGAGAGGAGAAGGCGCGAGATTGACGGAGCGACATGAGCGATTCCTTTAAACCGTTTTCATGCCACACAGCTTAGGGAGTCCGTCGACGTGAAAACAGCCGCAACGCCTGACTATCTGAACCGGTGCAGTAGGGCCATTCAGCGTGCTGTATCGGTCCGAATGGCGCCGATGTGTATCTGTTGCAGCACGCGAACAGTCCGCACCATCGTCGCATGACACAGTCCACTTCCTTGCAAGACAGCTCGCCGTCGGCGGAGCGCGCGGCGGATAGCCAGCCGCTCTATCGGCAACTGGCCGACCAATACCGTCGCGCGATCGGCAACGGCGTGCTGCGCCCGGGCGACCGCATGCCGTCGATGCGCGCATTCATGCAGCGCCACAGCGTGAGTCTCGCGACGGCGACCGAAAGCTACCGCGTGCTCGAACGCGCCGCGCTGATCGACGCCCGGCCGCGTGCCGGCTATTTCGTGCGGGTGCCGCCCGCCGCCGCGTTGCCGGCCGCCGCCGAACCGGACGCGGCGGATCTCGCCTTGCAGCCGGGCGCCGCGCAATTCGTCGGGATTCACTCGACGATTTCGGCGATCGTGTCCAAATACCGGCGCTATCCGGACGCGCTCAATCTGGGCGGCTCGACCGCGTCGCCCGATCTCTATCCGACCGCGGCGCTGCAGAAAACCGCGCTGCGCGCGTTGCGCCGGCAGCCCACCTTGCTGACCGCCACCGGCCACGATCACGGCGATCCGGCGTTGCGCGCGGTGATTGCGCGGCGCGTGCTCGAGGCCGGCATCCAGATCGGTGCGGACGACGTCATCATGACCCATGGCGGTATCGAAGCGATGAACCTCGCATTGCGCGCCGTGACTCAACCGGGCGACACCGTCGCGGTCGAGTCGCCGTGTTTTTTCGGCCTGCTGCAGGCACTGGAAAGCCTCGGTTTGCGCGCGCTCGAAATTCCGGCCAGTCCGAGCACGGGTCTTGCCGTCGAAGCGCTGGCGTTCGCGCTGCACACGCATCCCGACATCAAGGCCGTGGTGGTCGTGCCGCACCTGCAGAACCCGCTCGGCAGCGTGATGCCCGACGCGCACAAGGCCAGACTCGTCGAACTGTGCTCGCAGGCCGGCATTGCGCTGATCGAGGACGATCCGTATCGCGAACTCGTCGACGCGGCGTCGTCGCCGCGCTCGCTCAAGGCCTGGGACACCGACGGCACCGTGATCCACTGCACGTCGTTCAACAAGACGCTGGCGCCCGGCTTGCGGGTCGGCTGGATCAACGGCGGCCGCTGGCATCCGCGTGTCGGCATGCTGAAGTTCGCGCAGTCGCGTCATAACGAGCCTTTGGCGCAAGTCGTGCTCGCCGAATTTCTGGAAACCAGCGCGTATGAGCGGCATTTGCGGCGCTTGCGCGACCGGCTGCGGATTCAGCGCGAGCGGATGGCGGCGGCGATTGCCGCGTCGTTTCCGGACGGCACGCGTTTCACGCCGCCGGGCGGCGGGATGTTTTTCTGGATCGAGCTGCCGCGCGAGGTGTCGTCGGCGGCGTTCTTCGAGGCCGCTTTGCGCGATGGCATTCGCGTGATGCCCGGCACCGTGTACTCGAACGCGGGACGCTTCGATCATTTCATTCGCCTGAGTTGTCCGAGTACGGATATCGAGCAGGCCGACGAGGCGGTGCGCAAGCTCGGCCGACTCGCCACGCGGATGGCCACGCATGCGAAAACGCCATAGCGGGTATCATTTCCCGCTGCTGATCGCCGAACCCGCACAACCCGCTCGACCCGTATCGCGTCGTGATTCATCGCGCGTCGAGCACGAATTCAGATAACCGCAATGACCGATTCAACTTCATCCAAAGCCAATAGCGCGACCTTGCCCGAGAGTCCGTTCGTCGACCGGCTCGGCGCGCAGCTCGTGTCCGCGGCGGACGGCGTCAGCGAAGTCGTACTGCCGCTGCAGCCCGATCATATGAACACCTGGGACGTCGCGCACGGCGGCGTCACGATGACGCTCGCCGACGTCGCGCTAGCCATGGCCGCGCGCAGTCTGGCCGGCGACGGTGTGGGCGTGGTCACCGTCGAAATGAAGGTGAACTTCATGCAACCGGGCCGCGGCGAGTTGCGCGCGACCGGTCGCGTGCTGCATCGCTCGACCACCATGGCCTATTGCGAAGGCGAGATTCGCGACAGCGAAGGGCACTTCGTTGCCAAGGCGCTCGGCACGTTCAAATACATGCGACGCCTCGCGGTGGGCCGCGAGGTGACGCAGCAGCGCTTGCGCAGCGATCCGTCGGCGAAACCCGGTCCGAGCGACGGTTGATTGCCCGCGGCGTGCAGGTGCACCGACGTGTCTGTGTATCTGCATGTGCTGTCCGAACACCGTGCGCGCCGCGCCGCTTTTGCTTCTTGCGACTAGCACCCGTTTCAAATTACTCGCCGATCAAACCGGCAACTCATGGAGACGAACGACATGCCCCAGATCAACCGTCAACTCGTGCTGGCTTCGCGTCCGCAAGGCGCCGTCACGCCGGACAATTTCAGGCTCGTCGAGACGCCGCTCGCACCGCTCGCCGACGGCGAATTGTGCGTGCGTAATCACTTCCTGTCGCTCGATCCGTACATGCGCGCCCGCATGAACGACAGCAAGTCGTACGCGGCGCCGCAGCCGCTGGACGAAGTGATGGTCGGCGGCACGGTCGGTGAAGTGGTGGAGTCGAAGAACCCGAAATTCGCGGTAGGCGACAAGGTCATCGCGATGTTCGGCTGGCAGGAATACGGCGTCTCGAACGGCGCGGGCGTGCAGAAAGTGGACGATACGCATGTGCCGCTGTCGGCCTATCTCGGACCGGTCGGCATGCCCGGCGTCACCGCGTGGTACGGGCTGAACCGCATCATCGCGCCGGAGGCGGGCGAGACCGTGGTGGTCAGCGCGGCGAGCGGCGCGGTGGGCAGCGTGGTCGGGCAACTGGCGAAGCTGGCCGGCGCGCGCGCGGTCGGCATTGCGGGCGGTGCGGACAAGTGTCGCTATGTGGTCGAGACGCTCGGCTTCGACGCCTGCGTCGACTACAAGGCCGGCAATCTGTATCAGGACCTCAAGGCGGTGACGCCGGATGGCGTGGACGGCTACTTCGAGAACGTCGGCGGTGAAGTGCTCGACGTGACGCTGGCGCGCATGAACGCGTTCGGCCGGATCGCGCTGTGCGGGTTTATCGCGGGCTACGACGGCCAGCCGTTGCCGCTCAAGCATCCTTCGCTGATGCTCACGCAGCGTTTGCTGGTGCAAGGCTTTATCGTCAGCGAGCATATGGAAGTGTGGCCGGAAGCGCTGAAGCAGCTCGGCACGCTGGTCGCGCAGAACAAGCTGCAGTATCGCGAGACCATCGCGCAAGGTCTGGACGCGGCGCCCGAGGCATTCATGGGACTGCTCAAAGGCAAGAATTTCGGCAAGCAACTCGTCAAGCTGATCTGAGCCAACCAGGGGGCGCACGATGTTCGAATTCACAGGCAAGGTGGCGGTGATCACCGGCGCGGCGAGCGGCTTCGGCCGTGCGTTCGCGGACCAGGGCGCGGCGCTTGGCATGAAGCTCGTGCTGGCCGACGTGAATCCCGAGGCGCTCGCGCAAACCGTCGACGCCTTGCGCGCCGGCGGCGCCGAAGTGATCGGCGTGCCGACCGACGTCGCCAGCGCGGCCCAGGTCGAAGCGCTCGCGCAGGCGGCGCTCGACGCGTTCGGCAAGGTGCATCTGCTGTTCAACAACGCGGGCGTGGGCTCGGGCGGCTTCCTGTGGGAAAGCTCGGTGAACGACTGGTCGTGGGTGTTCGGCGTCAACGTGATGGGCGTCGCGCACGGCGTGCGTGTTTTCACGCCGATCATGCTGGCGCAGAACGAGCCGGCGCATATCGTCAATACGGCGTCCGTGGCGGGCTTGCTGTCGCCGGCCGCGATGGGCATCTACAACGCGTCCAAGCATGCGGTGGTGTCGCTCACCGAGACGCTGTATCACGATCTGCAACTGGCGCAGGCGGCTCAGGTGACGCAAGCGGCGCAGGCGGCAGAAGCGGGGCAAGGTGCGCAAGGTGTGCAAGGTGTGCAAGGTGCGGGTGCGGCTGGTGCTCTGGTGGGCTGTTCGCTGTTGTGCCCGGCCTTCGTGCCGACCGGTATCGCCAACGCCGAACGCGCGCGCCCCGCAACACTGCGCAACGACAGCGGCCCGACCCGCTCGCAGATCGCCGCGGGCAAGCAACTGCATCGCGCGGTGCAGTCGGGCAAGCTGAGCGCCGCCGACGTCGCCGATATCACCTTCGAAGCGATCGCCGCACGGCGTTTCTACATCATCACGCACCCGGGCATCATGGCGACGGTGGAACTGCGCCATGAGGATATCGAGCATTTGCGTAACCCGACCGATCCGATGTCGCTGAAGCCCGAAGTGAAGAACGCGGGTTAGAGGATCGCCAGCATGACCGGCGAGTTGCCGCATCGTGATGGGTTGCGATGCGAGGTTCGCCGGATCCTTTCTACTTTTTTGGCGCCTTTGCGCCGTTAGACGCACCATGCCGCTGAATCCGAAGATCGAGCAGGTGCTCGACATGATCGCGCGGGCCAAACGTCCGCCGCTTCATGAAATGACCGCGCAACAGGCGCGCGCGTCGTATGAAAAAAGCGCACCGATCCTGGAGATCGCCAGCGCGCCGATGTTCTCCGTCGACGATCTGCGCGTGCCCACGCGCGATGGCGCGACGATTCGCGCGCGTCTTTATTTCCCGGTCGAACCGGGCTGGGCTGAACCGGTTCCGGCGCTGGTGTATTACCACGGCGGCGGCTTCACGGTGGGCAGCGTCGACACGCACGACGCGCTATGCCGCATGCTCGCGCGCGACGGCGGTTGCGCGGTGTTGTCGGTGGATTACCGTCTCGCGCCCGAGCACAAGTTTCCTACTGCGGTCGATGACGCGTTCGACGCGTTGCGCTGGCTGCACACGCACGCGGCGGAATACGGCATCGATGAAAACCGGCTGGCGGTGGGCGGCGATAGCGCGGGCGGCACGTTGGCGACGGTCTGCGCGGTGCTCGCACGCGACGCGGATATCGAACTCGCGCTGCAATTGCTGATTTACCCCGGCACGAGCAGCCATCAGCAAACGGAATCGCATGCGCGTCTGGCCAATGGGTACCTGCTGTCGGGCGAGACGATTCAGTGGTTCTTCGATCACTACGTTCGCGACAGCAGCGATCGCGACGACTGGCGTTTCGCGCCGCTCGACGGCCAACGCGGCGCGCCCGCTTTCAGCGGCCTCGCGCCGGCCTGGATCGCGACCGCCGAATACGATCCGTTGAGCGACGAGGGCGACGCCTACGCGGAAAAGTTACGCGCCGCAGGCAACCTGGTCATGTTGCGACACTACCCGGGCATGATCCACGAGTTCTTCAAGATGGGCGGCTTCGTGCCGGATGTGGCGCAAGCGCATGCCGATGCCGCCGCGGCATTGCGCGGGGCGTTCGGCGTGGAATAGCGGTGGGTGTGGTGCGGTGTGGCTGCGTGCCTTGGCGATGTGGACTAGCGGCGTCGCCATTCAGGTTGCAGCGTGTCCGACTACTGCTGCCCGCAACAGGCGAGCCGTCAGACCGCCTATCCGGCGATCTCAGGTTGCAGCGTGTCCGACCGCTGACCGCTCTGCTCGCAACAGGCGAACCGTCAGACCGCTTATCAGGCGATCTCACGTTCAATATTGAACGCGAAGCTGCGCTCGAAATCGCCGGGCCGCACGATCCGGTGCGAGCCGTTATCGTCGCTGCGCTCGGCCACTGCGACGCTGACCACATCGCCCTGCGCGGCCACGCGCAACGCGGTTGTGCCGCGCGTGCCGTATTCCGGCGTTTCGATAAACGCCGCCGACAACGCCCGTTCGCGTTCCAGCGGAATACCGGTGGACGGCAATTCGTCGTCGCGTGCGAGGCGCGGGTCGCGCATCAGATCGATCAGCCGTTCGAGCGGCGGCATGGTCTGGGTTGCAAGCAGGGCGCCCAGTTCCGCGCGCTTGTTGACGAGCTTCGGCCACGCGGTATCGAGCACCGCGTTCGAAATGCCATGCGTGCCCGCTGCGAGCAGCGCGGGCGCCAGCGACGAACGGTTGCAGTACCAGCCGAGTTCGCGGCGTGTCCAGTCGCCCACCAGCAGGTTGAAGCCGTTGTAGATCTCGCCGGTTTGCGCGACGTGTTGCAGATAGGCGAGCGGCGTGTCGAGCGGCTGACCGTGTGCGTCGCGCGCGGCGCCGCTCAGCCAGTCGCTGACGAGTGTGCCGCGGGTCGGCGCGTCCGCGCGCATTTCATGCGGCGCGCGGTAATTGGTCAGCGCGGCAAAACGGCCGTCGCGCGATACGCCGAGCCACGTGCCGCCGCCCACCAGATCGCGGCCGGCCAGCACGGCTGGCGCGTCGTGCCACCAACTGACCGGTTCGGCGGTGCGGCGAAAGAATTCGTCGCGGTTCGCGGCGAGCGTGAAGAGCGGGCCGTCGACCGCATCGGGTCGCCAGTCGAAGACGATCAGGCACATCGGGGGAGGGTCTCCTTTGCCGCTCAAACTTCAGTCGGCAACCCATACGGCAGCGGCAGAAGCCGCAACCCCGCACCTTCCGCCGCGCCCAGATGCACCGAGCCGTTTTCCAGCGCGGCGAGCTTGATCTCCACCAGCAGATCGACGCCGCCTTCCGGCGCCGATGCCGCATTCACGACCATCCCACACGGCTGACCCGGATCGTCCGAGTGAAACAGCTCCGCGCCCGCCTTGACCGTGTCCAGTTCGCCGGCCACATTCGCCAGCGACGTGCGCCGCTTGATCGTGCCGCGATACTGGCTGCGTGCCACGACTTCCTGACCCGGATAGCAGCCTTTGCGGAAGTTCACCGCGCCGAGCACGTCGAAATTGACCATTTGCGGCACGAACTGCTCAACCACCGGCAGGGTGATGCGCGGTTCGCCGGCGCGAATGTCGAGCCAGTCCCACACCGCCGGCGACACGCGTTTGAGCTTGTCCTCTAAAGCCGGCAGATGCGCTTCGATCTGCGCCTTCGGGCCGATCCACAGATAACGCAGCCGCTCGAGCGCGTCCGGCACGCGAATCAGCGAGCCCGCCGGGCCGTCCACCTTCACATGCACGCCGTCCGGCAGCGCGTCGAACACGCCCGACAGCGCATGACGCACGTCGCCGGCGAGGCCGATCACCGCGACTTCGCCGCTCGCGTCCACCAGTTTGGCCTTGGCGCGCAGCACGAACATCGACAGCCGTTTTTGCACCGCGGCCTGCACGTCTTTCGACACCAGCAGGCGGATCGCCTCGCCGCTGCGCCACGTCAGGAACGACGCCAGCAGCCGCCCCTTGGCCGAGCAATAGCCGGCCAGCCGCGCGTTGGCGGCGTCGAGATGCTGGGTGTCGTTGGTGAGCTGGCCGTGCAGGAAGCTCGCCGCGTCGTCGCCGATCGTGTCGATCACGCCGAACTGCGTGAGCGGCATGTAGGCGCCGTGCTGGACGACGGCGTCGAATTCATCGGCGGACGGACGCGGCAGCACGGGCAGCGCGACGGACGAAGCCGGCGCGGCGGCAGCAGCGGAAGGGTTGACTGAGGCAGTGCCTGAAGCGGTAGCGAGCGGTGTGTTCATGGATTCGGAGAACAGTCAATTCTGACTTTAGCTAAGGCAAACAAGTATTATATGCAGTCCACTCCTGTCCCGTTCGGCATGTCCCTCCTGAAGAAATGTTTCGTCGCCGGCTCACTCGTCGTTGTGCTGACCGTAGCCGCCGTTGCAGCCGGCTATCACTGGGCCACCAGCCCGCTCGATCTGAACCCCGCGCAACTCGACGTCACCGTCAAACCGCACAGCAGCCTGCGCAGCGTCACCTTGCAACTGAATCGCGGCGGCGTGCCGGTCGAGCCGGAACTGTTCGTCGCCATGACGCGGCTGCTGGGGTTGCAGAGTGAGCTGAAATCGGGCAACTACGAGTTCAAGACCGGCGTGAGCCCGTATGAAGTGCTGCAAAAGATCGCGCGCGGCGACGTCAACGAATACGTGGCGACCATTATCGAAGGCTGGACCTTCAAGCGCATGCGCGCCGAACTGGACGCCAATCCGGCGCTCAAGCACGACACGGCCGGCCTGAGCGACGCCGATCTGATGACGGCGATCGGCGCGCCGGAAGCGTCGATCGGTAACGGCGAGGGGCTGTTTTTCCCCGACACCTATCTGTTCGACAAGAACACCAGCGACCTCGACGTGTACCGTCGCGCGTATCACCTGATGCGTCAGCGTCTGGACGAAGCGTGGCTCGCGCGCTCGCCGAACCTGCCGTACAAGACGCCGTACGACGCGTTGACCATGGCGTCGATTATCGAAAAGGAGACCGGCAAGCCGTCTGACCGGCCGATGGTGGCGGCGGTGTTCGCCAACCGTCTGCGGGTGGGCATGCCGTTGCAGACCGACCCGACCGTGATCTACGGCATGGGCGACAGTTACACGGGGCGCATCCGCAAGAAAGACCTGCAGACGGACACTCCCTACAATACCTACACCCGGATGGGTTTGCCGCCTACGCCCATCTCGCTGCCCGGTGTCGCATCGCTGCAGGCGGCGATGAACCCGGCGCAAAGCACCGCGCTGTATTTCGTGTCGCGCGGCGACGGCAGCAGCATCTTTTCCGACAACCTCGGCGATCACAACAAGGCCGTGGACAAATACATTCGAGGGCAATGATGGCGCGGGGCAAATTCATTACGTTTGAGGGCATAGACGGCGCCGGCAAGACCACGCATCTGAGCTGGTTCCGCGAGCGCCTCGAGCACAAGGTGGCGAGCACGGGCCGCGCGGTGGTCATGACGCGCGAACCGGGCGGCACGCCGCTCGGTGAGCAGATTCGCGAGATCGTGCTGCATCAGAAGATGGACCTCGAAACCGAGGCGCTGCTGATGTTCGCACTGCGCCGCCAGCATCTGGCCGAAGTGATCGAGCCGGCGCTCGCGCGCGGCGACTGGGTGCTGTCGGACCGTTTCACCGACGCGACCTTCGCCTACCAGGGCGGCGGCCGCGGGCTGCCGCGCGACAAGCTGGAAACGCTGGAGCGCTGGGTGCAGGGCGGTTTTCAGCCGGATATGACGGTGCTGTTCGACCTCGACCCGGAAGTCGCCGACGAACGGCGCAGCGCGGTGCGCGATCCGGATCGTTTCGAGAGTGAATCGACGGCGTTCTTTAACCGCACCCGCAGCGAATATCTGCGTCGCGCGGAAGAGGCGCCGTACCGGTTCGCTATCATTGACTCTTCGCAGACCATCGCGCGCATTCAGAAGCAGCTTGAAGAGTTGATTGCAGTTCTTTGATTTTAAAAGAATATAACCCTGGTTTATAACGGTCGGCAAAGTTCGAGTGGCATCTCGCTTTACTTCGCTAGCCGATTGATTTCAAAGAGAAACGATGATTTATCCGTGGCAAGCCGATGACTGGAACCGCCTGCAACAACTGCGCGGCCACTGGCCGCATGCGTTGTTGCTGCATGGACAAGGCGGCATCGGCAAGCTGCGCTTCGCGCAGCATCTCGCGCAGGGGTTCCTGTGCGAGGCGCAGCTGGCCAACGGCGAGCCGTGCGGTGCCTGCGTGGCCTGCAACTGGTTCACCCAGGGCAACCATCCGGATTACCGGATCGTCGTGCCCGAGGCGCTGGCCGCCGAAGCCGGCCTGAACAGCGCCGCGGACGAAAAAGCGGACAAGGCCGACGCCGACGAAGGCAAAAAGACCCGCGCGCCCAGCAAGGAAATCAAGATCGAGCAGATTCGCGGCTTGCTCGACTTCGTCGGCGTGGGATCGCACCGCGGCGGCGCGCGCGTGGTGGTGCTGTATCCGGCCGAAGCGCTGAACATCGCCGCAGCCAACGCGCTGCTGAAAACGCTCGAAGAACCGCCGGCGGGCGTGATGTTCCTGATGGTGTCGGCGCGGATCGACCGTCTGCTGCCCACCATCATCAGCCGTTGCCGCCAATGGCCGATGAGCGTGCCGGCGCCGGAACTGGCCGCGACATGGCTGGCCGCGCAGGGCGTGGCCGACGCGCCCGCGTTGCTCGCCGAAGCCGGCGGCGCGCCGCTCGCGGCACTTGCGCTCGCCAGCGACGAGAACCGCGCACTGCGCGACTGGACTCTCAAGCAACTGGCCGCCGGCCCCGGGTGCGATGCGTTCGCCTGCGGCGAGGCGCTGCAGAAGCTGCCGGTGCCGCTGGTGCTCGGCTGGCTGCAACGCTGGATGTACGATCTGCTGGCGCAGCGCACCGCGGGCGCGCCGCGTTATTTCCCGCAGGCTTCGGCGGCGTTGACGCGCTGCGCGTCGCAGGCGGACGCCAGCGCGTTCGCGCGTTTCATGCGGACCGTGACGCGTCAACGCGCTGTCGAGAACCATCCGCTGAATGCGCGGCTGGTGTTCGAGGAGCTGTTTCTCGGCTACCGCGAGTTGTTCGCGTAGGGCCGCTGCGGTTTTTAAGCCCCGTTTGGGTCCGTTCGGGTCTTCTCCCTGACTATCTACCTCACGTTCAACGCACCATGAGCCTTGCCTACCGCGATGCCACGCTCGACGATCTGCCCGCCATCGTCGCTATTTACAACTCGACCGTGCCGTCGCGGCAAGTCACCGCCGACCTCGAACCGGTCAGCGTCGAAAGCCGTCTGGCGTGGTTTCACGCGCACGGCCCGCATAAGCGTCCGTTGTGGGTGGTGGAAGATTCGCAGCAGCCCGGCCGCGTGATCGCCTGGTTGAGCTTTTCGGATTTCTACGGCCGGCCGGCCTATCTGCGCACGGCGGAAGTCAGCATTTATCTCGACGAAAGCGCCCGTGGCCACGGCCTCGGCAAGCAACTGCTGGCGGCGTCGCTGGCGGCCGCGCCGGCGCTCGGCATCGACACGGTGCTGGGTTTCATCTTCGGCCACAATGATGCGAGCTTGCGGCTGTTCCGCGGCTTCGGCTTCGACACGTGGGGTTCGTTGCCGCGCGTAGCCGTGCTCGACGATGTGGAGCGCGATCTGGTGATTCTCGGCAAACGCCTCGACGCGCCGACGGAAGCCGCCGAAGTCGAATAAACCCGACCAGGAGCGACTAATAAGGCCGACCGAAGCCGCCCGATTCACCTCACGCCATTTTTACGCAGGACCTCACCATGTTTGTCGATTCGCACTGCCACATCAACTTCGAAGGACTCGCCGACCGCCTGCCGCAGGTGCTCGAGAATATGCGCAGCCATTCGGTCACGCATGCGCTGTGCGTGTCGGTCGATCTGGAGACGCTGCCGTCGGTGCTGGAGATCGCCAGCCAGCACGACAACGTCTACGCGTCGGTGGGCGTGCATCCGGATCACGAGGACATGCGCGAGCCGAGTCTGGCCGAGCTGATCGAACTGGCCGCGCATCCGAAGGTGGTGGCGATCGGCGAGACCGGACTCGACTACTACCGTCTGGAAGGCCGCACGATCGCCGACATGGAGTGGCAGCGCGAGCGCTTTCGCACGCATATCCGCGCGGCGCATGCCACGGGCAAGCCGTTGATCATCCACACGCGCTCGTCGTCGGAAGACACGCTGCGCATCATGGCCGAGGAGCGCGCGAGCGAGCCGGGCGGCGTGATGCATTGTTTCACCGAGCCGTGGGCCGTCGCCGAACAGGCGCTGGCGCAGAATTTTTATATTTCGCTGTCGGGCATCGTCACGTTCAAGAGCGCGACCGATGTGCAGGACGTCGCGCGCCGCGTGCCGCTCGAGCGTCTGCTGATCGAAACCGATTCGCCGTACCTCGCACCCGTGCCGTATCGCGGCAAGCCCAATGAACCTGCGTACGTGAGTTATGTCGGACGCTACATCGCGCAGCAACGCGAGATGCCGGACACGGCGCTGGCCGCCGCGACGACGCAAAACTTTTTCCGGCTCTTCAAGATTCCCGTGCCGGCTGGCGCGTGACCTTATAAAGTCGATAAAATTCAAAAGGATAGGGAAGGTTCCTAAAGCACAATATGAGAAATATTCCGATGTCGATCGCTGCTATTCAAAAGACTTCCGCCGCGCGCACTGGGCGGGTTCCGGCGCGCCGCAGCGTGTTGCGCGCGTCGCGCGCGCTGCGCTCGGTGTTCGCGGCCACGCTGGCTTGCGTCACGTTGAGCACGCTGATCGCGTCGCCGGCTCAGGCCGCGCCGATCGACTCGCTGATCAAGTCGGTCAAATTCGACGACGTCGACGGCGTCAACAAATTGCTCGCCAAGGGCATGGACCCGAACAGCGTCGATAACCAGGGCATTCCGCTGCTGGTGATCGCCGCGCGCGAAAAGTCGGACAAGGTGGGCGCCGCGCTGCTGGCGAATCCGAAGACCAACATCGAGATTCAGGACAAGGCCGGCGAGAACGCGATGATGATGGCCGCGCTGAACGGCGACCTCGATTTCGTCAACCAGTTGATCGCGAAGGACGCCGAAGTCAACAAGAAGGGCTGGGCGCCGCTGCACTACGCGGCCGCGAACGGCCACGACGACGTCGTCAAGGTGCTGCTCGATCATTCCGCGTATGTCGACGCCGGCTCGCCAAACGGCACCACGCCGCTGATGATGGCGGCGCGCGGCGGCCATGTGTCGACGGTGAAGCTGCTGCTCGACAACGGCGCGGATCTGACGGTGAAGAACCAGATCGGCCTGACGGCGCTCGATTTCGCGAAGACTTATAAAGAGCCGGACGTGGTTGAAGGGCTGACCGCGCGGCTGCAGCAGATGCAGAAGTAAAGGGCGCGGGAATGGGGAGCGCGCGCACAGCGCGCCGACGGGTAGAGGGCCGAGGTGCCGGAATGGCAAAGCACCAAGGCACCAAAGTACCGAAGTGCCGAAGCGTGAATGCGGCACAGCGCCGTTCCCTCGTTCCCCGCAGTTTTGCCTGTAGATAGCGCCAGTTGACGCGCTTGCGCTTCGCAAAACAGTGCAGAATGACGACTTTGGCGCGCCGCTTGAGCGCGCCGTCCGGATGCGGCGAAAGACCGCCTGATAAACGACCCTGGAAAGGAACACCATGCTGCGGGCTTTGATTTTCGCCAGCGCGCTCGCCGTACCACTATCGGCAGCCGCGTTCACGGGGGGCGACCTCAACAAGCTGTGCACCAAGACGGACGTGGCATCGCGCAGTGCATGCGCGGCTTATATCGAAGGCGCCGCCGACGGCATCTTCAATACCATCGACGCAATCGGCGGCACGACCGGGCCGCGAGTCGGCCAGTATTTCTGCTTGCCGCAGGACGCGCGCTCGGCGCAGTTGACCGACGCGGTGCGCAAGTACATCGCGGAAAATCCGATCGTCGCGGGCTATAACGCCAGCACGGCGATCTCGCTGGGGCTCGGCAAGGCGTTTCCTTGCAAGAGCGGTAATTGATCTGAATGACGTCGAGCGCCCGACGCGTGCTTAACGAGCGCGCGCCGGGCGCTTGGCGCTGATCGCGCTTTCTTCTCCGGCCTGGCACGATATGGGCTGAATCGGTCTGAAACCCGCCCCGGGTTTGTGTTCGACCCGCCGTCGTACGGCCCATCCATCCCTCTCCCTCAAGTCACGAGGACCATGCCCCCATGCCCACTCTCGACGACTTCGCCCGTATCGCCGAAGCGCCGCTGCATACCTGGCTCGGCGCGCTGATCGTGTCGGTCGTCGCGGCGCTGCTGGCGCTCGGCATCCAGCGGGTCGGCGCGCGCATCGTCACGCGCATCGCGCGGCCTTATCCGCTGACCAGCGTGGTGCTGCGCTATATCGACAAACCGTCGCGTCTGTTCCTCGTGATCCTCGCGCTTGAAGCCGTGTGGTGGGAGGCGCCCGATACGCTCACGTTCATCACGCCCCTGCGCGACGCCGCCGGCATCGCGATGATCGGCGCTATCACGTGGCTGTCGGTGCGCTCGGCGGCCGCGATCGGCGAAGCGATCATTCAGGCCCATCCGCTCGATACCGCCGACAACCTGCAGGCTCGCCGCATCCATACGCAGGCGCGCGTGCTGGCGCGTTCGGTGATGCTGGTGATCGTGATTATCGGTGTGGGCGGCGCGCTGATGACCTTCCCGAACGTCCGGCAGATCGGCGCGAGCCTGCTGGCGTCGGCGGGCGTCGCCGGATTGGTGGCCGGTATCGCGGCGCGGCCGGTGCTCGGCAATCTGATTGCCGGCCTGCAGATCGCGCTGTCGCAGCCGATCCGCCTCGACGACGTCGTCGTGATTCAGGGCGAGTGGGGGCGCATCGAGGAAATCACCGGCACATACGTGTCGGTGCGTCTGTGGGACCAGCGGCGGCTGATCGTGCCGCTGCAGTGGTTCATCGAAAATCCGTTCGCCAACTGGACGCGCAGCAGTTCGCAGATCATCGGCACGGTGTTTCTGTACGTCGATTACCGGATGCCGCTCGCGCCGCTGCGCGAGGAGCTGGCGCGCATCGTCGAGGCCGCGCCCGAGTGGGATCGCCGCGTGCAGGTGCTGCAGGTCACCGACGGCACCGAACGGTCGATGCAGTTGCGCGCGCTGGTCAGTTCGCTCGATTCGGGGCTGAACTGGGATTTGCGCTGCCGCGTGCGCGAGGGGCTGCTCGAATTTATCCAGCAGCACTATCCGCAGTACCTGCCGCGGGCGCGCGCCGACGTGTCGGCCGAACTCGAGAACGGCAAGGGCGAACCGCTCGACTGGGTGCCGCGCGGTTTGCATACGCCGGCCGGTAGCACGGTTGCGCATACTGAGGCCGATCCGGTGGCGAGCCGCAGCGGCCGGCTGCCGGTGACGGATGCAGACGCTGCGGCCCAGGCTGCGCAGGTGAAGGCGCAGGAAAAAGTCTGACGGAAGGGCGTGGCGTGGCCGTAGCTCGCCACCGCCAACCGTATTCATCCGCTTGCAGATCGATGCAACTGATCGGGCACTAAAGCGGTCGAATGGTCCACTGACTCACGAATCCGGCGCGGCAGGGGCGTGCTTCGCGCCGCACGAACCAAGGAGGACACATCATGGGCCGACTTATCGTCGTGTCGAATCGCGTCGCCACGCCGACGGAAACCAAGGGCTCGGCCGGCGGTCTCGCGGTCGGCGTATTCGGCGCGCTGAAAGACGCGGGCGGCGTGTGGTTCGGCTGGAGTGGCGACGTGGTCAGCGAGACCGTCGCCAATGCCGGTCCGACGCTGGAGCAGGACGGCGCGGTGACCTTCGCGACCGTCGGCCTCACACGCAAGGATTACGACCAGTACTACCGCGGATTTTCGAACGCGACGCTGTGGCCGGTATTCCACTACCGCAACGACCTCGCGCGCTACGAGCGCGAAGAATACGCGGGCTACCGGCGCGTCAACGCGTGGCTCGCGCACAAGCTGATCAAGCTGCTCGAACCCGACGACGTGATCTGGGTTCACGACTACCATCTGATCCCGTTCGCCGAAGCGTTGCGCAACGAGGGCATCACGAACCGCATCGGTTTCTTCCTGCATATTCCGTTTCCGGCGCCGCAGATTCTGCTCAACATTCCGCCGCATGAAGAGCTGGTGAAGTCGCTGTCGTGCTACGACCTGCTGGGCTTTCAGACCGCCACCGACGAACTCGCCTTCCACGACTACGCGACACGCCACGCGCGTGGCTCGGTGAGCGCGGACGGCCACGTCGAAGCATTCGGCCGCAAGCTGCGCACCGGCGTCTACCGGATCGGCGTGTTCCCGGATGAGATCGCCGAGCAGGCGCAGCGCTACGAAAGCCGCCAGCATGTGCTCGACCTCAAGCAGAGTCTCGAAGGACGCAAGCTGATCATGAGCGTCGACCGGCTCGATTATTCGAAAGGGCTGGTCGAACGCTTCCGGGCCTTCGAGCAATTGCTGGAACGCTCGCCCGAATGGCGCGGCAACGTCACGCTCGTGCAGATCGCGCCGCCCACCCGTTCGGACGTCGTCACGTATCAGAAGATCCGCCAGGATCTGGAGTACGAAGCAGGGCGCATCAACGGTCGCTACTCGGGGCTCGACTACACGCCGATCCGTTATCTGAACCAGCAATACGATCGATGGAAACTGATGTCGCTGTTTCGCGAGTCGCAGATCGGTTTCGTGACGCCGTTGCATGACGGCATGAATCTGGTCGCGAAGGAATACGTCGCCGCGCAGAATCCGGACGATCCCGGCGTGCTGGTGCTGTCGATTTTCGCGGGCGCGGCGGCCGAGTTGAGCGGCGCGTTATTGGTCAATCCGCACGACGCAATCGGCATGTGCGAAGCGTTGCAGCGCGCGTTGCAGATGCCGCTCGACGCGCGCCAGCGGCGTCACGAGATCAACATGGCGGCGCTGCGCAAGAACGATCTCGGCGTGTGGCGCGATACGTTCCTGGAGGATTTGCGTAGCGTGCCGGTGCAGAAGCCGGGTAAGGGCGGCGGGCATCGGTGATGAGGCGTGTTGAACGGAAGGTTTTATCGCGCGGGCGGTCGCTCGCGTTGCGCGTCGCCTTCAACCGGGAGTCGTCCGCATGCTGACGACGCTAGCCATCGCCGGTTACCGGTCGTTGCGCGAACTGGTCGTGCCGCTCGGCCGGCTGAACGTGATCACCGGCGCGAACGGCAGCGGCAAGTCGAGCGTGTATCGCTCGCTGCGTCTGCTGGCGGAAACGGCGCGCGGCGGCGTGATTACGTCGCTGGCGCGCGAAGGCGGTTTGCCGTCCACGCTATGGGCCGGTCCCGAGCGCTTCTCGCGCGGCATGCTGGCGGGCGAATTGCCGATCGAGCCGCTGCGCCGCAAGGATCCGGTGAGCCTGCGGCTCGGCTTTGCCGGCGATCAGTTCGGCTACGCGATCGATCTCGGTCTGCCGCCGCTCAACAGGGACACGCTGTTCCCGCTCGACCCCACCATCAAGCGCGAGTGCATCTGGAGCGGGCCGGTGCTGCGGCCGTCTGCGTTGCTGGTCGACCGGCAGGGGCCGGCGCTGCGCACGCGCGACGAGCAGGGTGACTGGCAGACCATCCCGCAACCGGTCGCCAGTTTCGACAGCATGATGACGGAGTTCTCCGACCCACGGACCGCGCCCGAGATGATCACGGTGCGCGAGCAGATCCGCTCGTGGCGCTTCTATGACCATTTCCGCACCGATGCCGCCGCCGCCGCGCGTCTGCCGCAGATCGGCACGCATACGCCGGTGCTGTCCAACGACGGCGCGGACCTCGCCGCGGCCTTGCAGACCATCCGCGAGATCGGCGATCCCACGGCGCTCGCCGCGGCCATCGACGACGCTTTTCCCGGCTCGCAACTCGACATCTCGACGCAGGACGGCCGCTTCGAAGTGATGATGCGGCAGCACGGCCTGCTGCGGCCGCTGAAGGGCGCGGAGTTGTCGGACGGCACCTTGCGCTATCTGCTGCTGGTCGCCGCGCTGCTGACGCCGCGTCCGCCCGCGTTGCTGGTGCTGAACGAACCGGAGACGAGCCTGCATCCTGATCTGCTGCCGGCGCTGGCCCGCCTGATCGCGCAGGCGGCGTTGCATTCGCAGGTGCTGGTGGTGTCGCATGCGGCGCGCTTGATCGCGGCGCTCGAACGCGAAGAGGAGAGTCAATCCATCGTGCTGGAAAAGCATTTCGGCGCCACCCGGATTGCCGACGCGGACGATCGCGACCTGCCCGCGTGGAAATGGCCGGCGCGATAATTGCGGCCTGGTGATTGGACGGCCCGGTACGCGCCCAAAGCGACCTCAGGCGGCCTCGAAGCGGGCCCGAGACTGAACAGGCAACCCCCTGCGGTGTTTGCCCGACTGTGCCCAACGCCCCGCGCAATGTAAGCTGAATGTAACAGCGCCAGGGAAATGCAAGACGTGGCGCTTTTTGTTGTCCTGTGGTGAATAATGATTCGATGCCGGTCATGCAGATGCGCTTTGCATCGACCGGCGCAATCGGCGTCGCCCTGCGCGGAGAGCGTCCCTGAACACGCCCCGCCGCCGTGCGCAAGCCGTCAGTTTACGGAGACAAACCTGCTATGAAGATTGCCCAGATCGCCCCTTTGACCGAATCGGTGCCGCCCAAGCTGTACGGCGGCACGGAGCGCGTCGTGTCGTACATCACCGAAGCGCTGGTCGAGCTTGGCCATGACGTGACGCTGTTCGCGAGCGGCGACTCGGTGACCAGCGCGAAGCTCGAGCCGGTGTGGCCGCGCGCGCTGCGTCTCGATCCGGGCATTCGCGACCGCGTGGCGCCGCACATGCTGTTGATGGAGCTGGTGCGCCGCCAGGCCGATCAGTTCGACGTCCTGCATTTTCACCTCGACTACTACTCGTTCTCGGTCTTCAAGCGTCAGGACACGCCGTTCGTCACGACGATGCACGGCCGCCTCGACCTGCCCGAACAGCAGCCGGTGTTCGACACCTTCAACACCGCGCCGGTGATTTCGATTTCGAACGCTCAGCGCCATCCGTTGCCGCAGGCCAGGTGGCTGACCACTGTCTATCACGGCTTGCCGGAGCAGCTCTACACGCCGCAGCCGGTCGAGCAAAAGTACCTCGCGTTTCTCGGCCGGATTTCGCCGGAAAAGCGCGTTGACACCGCGATCCGCATAGCTGGCCGCTGCGGTATGCCGATCCGCATCGCCGCCAAGGTCGATTCCGCCGACCGCGAGTACTTCGAGCGCGACATCCGGCCGTTGCTGGATCTGCCGCACGTCGAGTTTATCGGCGAGATCGCGGATCATCAGAAGGCCGAATTTTTGTCGGGCGCGCATGCGTTGCTGTTTCCGATCGACTGGCCGGAGCCGTTCGGCCTCGTGATGATCGAGGCGATGGCGTGCGGCACGCCGGTGATCGCGTTCAATCGCGGCTCGGTGCCGGAGGTGCTCGAAGAGGGGGTGACGGGCTTTATCGTCGAAGACGAAATCGGCGCGGTGGCGGCGGTGAATCGCCTGCACAAGATGCCGCGCGCGGGCGTGCGCCAACGCTTCGAGGAACGCTTCACGTCGCACCGGATGGCGCAGCAGTATGTGGACGCGTATCAGTCGGTGATTCGGGCGCAGAAGCGGTCGCGTTTCAAGGTGATCGACAAGTCGGGAAGCTGAGGCGGAGCGGGCTCGCTTGCTGCCCGCTGCGCCCGGTACGGCACGGCAAAAAAAACGGCGATGCGTCTATCACGCATCGCCGTTTTTTCATGGTCGCTTGACGCCGCCGCTTGCCACCACCTCACGCCGCCGCGCACGGAACCGGGCGGATCAGAGGCAGGCGCGCCAGACCAGCACGCTGGTTGCGACGCGTTTAGATCTTCAGGCGCGAAACCTTGGTGCCCTGCAGCGACAGATCGCCCATCAGGCCGGCATTCGTCAGCACGAATACCTCGACCGGCGCGGTGGCCGTGGTCGTGTCGACGGCGCCGTTCGCGCCCATTTTCACCAGCGCGACGGAGGCGTCGCCGCCCACCGACCAGCCGTCGGCATTGCGGAATTTGTCCAGCGCGTCTTGCGTCATGAACAGGAAGATGATGGCCTTCGACTGTGCGCCCGCCTGCAGGCCGAACGAGCCGGAAATGGTGCTGTAGTAGCCGACCGTGCCGCCGCCCACGCGCAGCGAGCCTTCGCCGTACTGACCGCCCACGATGAAGCCCGCTTGCAGCACCGACGGGAACACCAGCACGCCGCGCGCCTTCGAGACGAGTTCGCGCGAACCCTGCACGGTGGTGTACAGGCGCGACATGGTGCCGTCGACGCTGGCGTCGATCGACTGACGCTTCGATGCGTCGGTGGACGAGGTGTTTTTATTGTCGCTGTTGGACGTAGTCGTACAACCAGCGAGTGCAAGGCCTCCGAAAGCGAGCGCAGCGGTCGTCTTCAACATGAAGTTTCGTCTTTGCATCGTTTTTCTCCGTGATGGTTCCGGGTCGCAACGCCGGATGAATTGGCGGGTTGCCTATGAGTTATATCACACGCAAACGGAAAAGGCGTGCCTCGCTGCCAGGCGTGAAGCCTTGTGTGGCGGGGCTTTGCGGGTAATCGTAAGACGCAGTGCAGTAACTTTGACCTGGTGCAAAAGAGTCCCGGATCGGACCCGGCGGCGTGTTCGAACGGGTTCCTGGCGAATCGAAGGAGACGCAGATCGGCGTCACCGGCACTCAGTCACCGCGGTTCAAAACGTCCCTTTTTACCGATTCCGGCCTTGCCAGGCAGCGCTGCAATTGAACTGAAAGTGTTGCCGCGACGCCTCAGTTCGGCGCTGCCGGAGGTCGTCGTCAGCCCTCGTCAGCCGCCCTCAGCTATGGTTCGCCGGACTCTTGACCGGCGGCGGTGGCCGCCGCAACGCACGCCGCACCATGCCGATCAGCACGCCGATCAGGAACAGCGTCACGGCCGGCACGATCCAGTAGCCGACGAATGCATGCCACAGGTAAGCCATCAAAGTGGTGCGACGCACGCTGTATTCGTTGCGCGCGTCCTGCTGGCGCGGCGCGTTGGCGGCCAGCACGTCGGCCGGGCAGCCGGCGGCCTGCGCCTCGTCGGGCTTGCCGTGGCAGCGCGCGGGGGCGCCGGCGGCGCGTTGTGCGTCGGTGAACGTCCAGCTGGTCAGCGCGCGATCGAGGTCGACGGCGTTGTACGCCATTTCCTCGCGGATCTCGCTGACCGCCACGATCGCCACGGGCACCGCCCAGAATATGATGACGACCAGCCACCGCCTCAACCAGCGGTTTTTATGCTTCGTTACCATCCTTGCCTCCGATCGATGCTCTGCAGCACCAACGACAAGATGGCGGCCCGTCTAATGTTGTGTGTGAGGGTGGGCCGTCTCCGCCGCCATCATAGAAGAAAAACGGGGCGTTCGCGCGACCGGGATGTCGGCTCGATGGAGGGGTGATGCGCCGCGCTTGAACGCGCGGCGCCATGTCGACGGCGCCGCAATGCGGCGCCGCTCCACGCGGCTTAGTTAGCCGGCGCGGAGGACAGGCAGGTCTTCATGAACGCCTTGCGGTCGTCGCCTTTCTTGCCGGTGGCTTGCGTATTGCAGGCCTTCATCTTGTCCTGCTGGCTCATCGGCGCGGCGGCGGCCGGTTTCGCGGACAGACAGGTCTTCATGAACGCCTTGCGGTCGTCGCCTTTCTTGTCGGCGGCCTGCTTGTTGCAGTCGGCCATTTTGGTTTGCTGGCTGTTCTGCGCGAATGCCGACGAAACGAGAACGGCGCCCAGTACCAGCGTAGCGATAGCGGATTGGATTTTCATGTGACACTCCATCGGTGGTGAAAACGTTTTTGGTCGTTCATGCGCGCGGGCGTCAACGGCATCTAGGGCCCCTCGGCATAACCATTATGGCAAATGCTATCTGCCAGAACGGACAAAAGCGCATTCCGGTTGACAGACGCGGACGCTGGTTTTCCCGTACGCGGTGGCGCTCAGGCGACGCCGGTGCGGGGATTCGGCGAATAGCGGCATTGAAAAATCATGCTATGCATTCCAGATCAATTGCGATGGCTATTTCAAATAGATTAAACGGTCGCCATTCCTGATTGATCAAAGAAAATTAGCGCGGAGCATGAATATTGCTGCGAATGCAACTGAATAGTAAATCGGCATGCAATTCCGCTGTCGACCGCATTGGTAATATTGACCAGAAAGCTCGACTCGCAGGTGTCGGCGTGGGCGGGCGTCCACCTTGTCTCAGGAGGTTCTCCATGCATTACCTGTTGATGTATGAGCTCGTGCCCGACTACCTCGAACGACGCGGCGCCTATCGCGACGCGCATCTGCAATGCGCGTGGGCGGCAGTGGCCGGCGGTGAATTGCTGCTTGCCGGCGCGTTGGCCGAGCCCATCGACGGCGCGGTCCTGCTGTTTCAGAGCGATTCGCCGGCTGCCGCAGAAGCCTTTGCCAGAGCCGATCCGTATGTGATCGCCGGCCTTGTGACGCACTGGCGGGTACGCGCGTGGACGACCGTGGTGGGCGAGGGCGCGACTCATCCTGTGCGCTAGAAACCACAGATCGATTTCACTCGAAGCGTGTCACGTGCAATGCGACATGCATGCGTTCAAGCGGACCGATCTGTCATGGCGGCGCTGCGCGTCATGACGCATACGCACTCTCCACACGGCACTCGTAGCGACCCATCCACGCGCCGTCGCGAGTGCCAAAATGCATGGAAATGCGATACCGCATAAAGGCTGGATTTGTAAAGGCCATTCGCCACATTTACCCTTGCGTTGTGCTGTGCAATAGTGAGGGTTGGGGCCGAGGCGACCCGCATCTCTGTGACGGCAATACGTGAAATGACGCAGCAAAAAGAACAAGATTGTTTCTATCCGTAACACTTGTCTCAACGATATTCACGCAAACCCTGGGAATGGTATGCTTCGTGCACAAATTCTCCCATGCACGAGTGAGACCACGTTTTGTGCTTCGGAATAGGGACAAACCGCACCATGTCAGGGCGGTATTGACCAGCCAACAGAACGTACAGAACATTTTTGTGCAACCGCGGGCTGCACACGGATCGTGAAAGTTGAATCCGTGGCGAGTCCAAAGCCGCGGCCCGGCCAGGCTGCGTGGAGAAAACCCAATGTTTTTCGATGAGCTAAGCAATGACGAATGGGCGCTGCTGGCAGCGCTTGTCTCCGATGAGCCGGCCGTCCGTCTAAACCGACGCGGTCGGCCGCGCGCCGAACCACGCATCGTCGCGAATGCGGTCCTCTGGATTCTGACAACCGGTGAGCCCTGGTCGAAACTGCCAGGCCGTTATCCGTCGGGTCCGACCTGCCGGCGCCGTTTCGAAGAGTGGCAGTTGAACGGCACGCTGCTCGAGATGGTTCGGCTGTTATCGCAAACCGGGCGTACCTTCGCGTACGTTCCGCAACCGGCCCCGCCCGCCGCGACCAAGCCGGCCGCGCCGGTGGTCGTCGCACCGAGCGTGCGCGACGAAAGTCTGCGTGGCGTGTCCTGGAAGAGTCCCGAGTCGTGGCAGGCGCCCGGCGTGTCGAGCAGCCTGAGCAACTGGCGTTCGGCCGACCCGATCGCCGATATCACGCGTCAGTTGTCGGGTCTCGCGAATGCGCAAGCGCCGCAAACGCTGCAGCAGCCGCATCAACCCGTCGCGCGTGCGCCGATGGCGCCGGGCCGTTCGTTCGCGGCTGCGGGTGTATCCAATGGTGTGTCGGCCAGTGTGTCCACCGGCGCTTCCGCCTTCGCGCCCGCCATGCGTCCGCCGATGCGCGCCGTGTTGCCCCGCCTCGACGAAGCGGCCGCCGTGGGTCAAGCCATGGACCTGCTGGATGCCGCGATTTCGTCGGCGCGCCACACGAGTCCGCCGGACGACGACCTGCGCAGTCCGCTGTCGATGAGCCTCGCGCCGCGCGGCACGCAGATCGACGATCCGCGTGGCTTTACGATTTTCGTCGCGGCGGAGCAGGTGCCCAACGTGATGTATCGCGCGTGGGCGGAGATCATGAAAGACGGCAGGCGCGTCGAGCGTTCCGGCCTGGTCGGCCCGCGCTTCGCCGATGCGGACGAAGCGCAGCAGTACGCGCTCGACTGGGCGCTGCAATGGATCGATCGCGAATGCCTGACATTGGCGGCCGCGGAAGTTGCGCCTCCGGTTGAGGAAGTCGTGGTGCTGGAAGAACGTGCCGCCGCGCAGGTGCATTCGCCCACGCCATCGCACGTTGCGCCGGCGCGTCCGCTGCCCGTCCGGCGTCATGTGCCGGAGCCCGTCACGATCAATCACGGCGCGCCGTTGCATGGTCCGCTGCACGCGTTTCGTGGACCGTTGCGCCGTTATCCCAGCGAGCCGGTCGTGACCACGGTCGTCAGCGCGACGACGGAAAGCACGTCGGCGGAACGGTATCCGTCTTATCCGGAGTTCATCTCTCACGCAGGATGAGCGCGGCGGCTGGCAGTTAAAACGCGCTTAAAACGAACGCGGTCGAAACCCGGCAGCAAGCGCAAGCAAGCGCAGTAACAGAGTGAGATTGGCAAGTTTGGCGACTGGCGCATTGATAAGCGCGGCGACAGAAGAAAGTCTGGCAGTACCCCGCGGCCGGTAGGAGCAACCGCCGCAGGTTCCCGCTTCATTCAGTGTGATTCAAGCCTTGTTTTCGCAGTCCCCGATGGACCCTGGACGGACCCCGGATCGACCCGTGGCGGACCGCCGTTCGACGACGGCCCAGGCCAGGTTGGCTTGATGATTGGCTTGCGCAGGCGCCTTGCAGGCGCCTGATGGCGTTACTGTCGGCCGTACGTATCGTCGAACCGCACGATATCGTCTTCGCCGAGATACGAGCCGGACTGCACCTCGATCATTTCGAGCGGCATCTTGCCCGGATTCTCGAGTCGATGCGTGACGCCGAGCGGAATATAAGCCGACTCGTTTTCGGAGACGATAAAGCGTTCCTCGCCACGCGTGACGAGCGCCGTGCCGCGCACCACGATCCAGTGTTCGGCGCGGTGATGATGCATTTGCAGCGAGAGCCGCGCACCCGGTTTCACGACAATGCGTTTGACCTGGAAGCGCTCGCCGGTGTCGACGGAATCGTAGTTGCCCCACGGGCGATGCACCTTGCGATGGTTGGCCGCTTCGAGCCCGCCGTCGCTGCGAATCCGTCCGACGATCTTCTTGACGTCCTGCACGCGCGATTTATCGGCCACGAGAATCGCGTCGGCCGTTTCGACCACCACCAGATCCTGCGTACCCACGCAGGCAATCAGCCGTCCTTCCGAATGCGCGAAGGTCGATGCCGCGCCTTCGAACATCACGCGCCCGCGGCCCACGTTCTGGTCGGCGTCTTTCTCCGAGATGTCCCAGATCGCGTCCCACGATCCCACGTCCGACCAACCGGCCTGCAACGGCACAACCACGCCCGAGGCGGCGCTTTGATCGCTGCCGAGCTGTTCCATCACCGCGTAATCGATCGAGTTCGACGGCGACGCGCTGAACGCATCGCGCTGCAGGCGGAAGAAGTCGCCGTCCGCCTTGCCGCCCGCGTAGGCTGCGTGGCAGGCTTCGTAGATGGCCGGCTGGAAGTGGCGGATCGCCTTCAGCCACGTCGACGCGCGCATGATGAAAATGCCGCTGTTCCACCAGTACTCCTTCGACTCGATATAGCGCTGCGCCAGTTCGAGATGCGGCTTTTCGACGAAGCGATCGAGCTTGTGCGCGCAGATTGTGCCTTCGCTGCCGGTGTTTTCCGCATCGTCAGGGATGCCAGGCGATGCGCCCGATGCCTCCGACGCTCCCAGCGCCGCGCCGATCCGGATGTAACCAAAGCCGGTTTCCGGCCGCGTCGGCACGATGCCCATCGTCACGATATGACCGGCCACCGCCTGCTCCACGCCGGCCGTCACGGCCGCGTGGAAGCCCGCGAGGTCGGTGACCGCGTGATCGGCGGGCATCACGACCATGATGCCGTCGTCGTCCTGCGCGGCGATCGACAGCGCGGCTACGGTCAGCGCCGGTGCGGTATCGCGGCCGGCGGGTTCGAGAATCAGGCGGGTCGGTTTGCCGCTCGTGCGCAATTGCTCGGCGGTGGTGAAGCGCTGCTCTTCGTTCGCGACCACGACCAGCTGATCGGTGAGCGGATAGCCGGCTTCGAGTCCTTCGAGCCGCCGCGTGGTGGACTGCAGCAGCGAATCGTCGCCGAGCAGGCCGATCAACTGTTTGGGATGCTGTTCGCGCGACATCGGCCACAAACGCGTGCCGGATCCACCGGCCAGAATCACGGGATGAACCTTGAGCTTGACGTTCAGGGGCTTAGCTTGCGTGGACCGGGTGTCGGCGGGCGTGGCCGTAACCGGAGCTGTCATGATGGACTCCTCGAGGCTGGGTGAATGCGTCGAGTTTTATCATGAAGAGCAGAATCAATAAAAGCGCGTTAAATAGAAAACTATATAAAACGGCCGATAAAAATAGCGAATTCCGTGAAGGAAAAATGTCCGATGGATTTTTTAAAAAGAAAAATTACCCGAAAAAAATAACGGGTGATTTTTTTAGCGCGATGCTTGCACAAACGTGACGCAACAGGCGTCTCGTAAGCTTCTCTCTCCGAACGACCAGAAAGCATCGAAATGGCCCGCTTAGCGGCCTTCAGCTTGCCTATCGAAAGGCAATCCGGTAACAATTGCCGAGCAAAAATCGAAAAAAATGCTGAAACTTTGACCGATACAATTTGAGATATTTTGCGGTCTTGCAGTGGGAATTTTAATAAAGCTTTATCTATACCTGTACGAGGGTATTCACTCATTTCGACTCGCCTTTCCCGGTTCGGCTGTTCAGCCGGTTTTCTAAATTGGGAATGGCGAGGCAATTAGCTGGGCTTCATTTTTTTACTGCGTCGCGCATCGATCCGCCGAACGCGGAGACCGGCGTCGTGTTCGGGCGCCGGAGCACGCTGAAGAAAAACCGCGCGACGGATTTTTAATCAACCAACGGATGGCACTTGACTGACGAACTGAGGGGCAGCGCATGCTGAGCGTTCTATCGAGAATCATCGACATCGCCATGGTCGTGCTCGGCGCGACGCTGGCGACAGCCGTGCATAGCGGGAAATTCGTGTGGCTGGACGACATGCAGCGAGTGTCGCTCGCGTTCGACTGTCTGCTGGTGGTGGTGTTTTTCCCCGCGCTGGGCATCTATCAGTCGTGGCGCGGCAAGCCGCTCTACGACCTGCTGTGCCGGGTCGCCGGCGGCTGGGTGATGGTGGAAGTCACCGGCGTGCTGATCAGCTTCAGCCTGCACCGTTCGGACAGTCTGTCGCGGCTGTGGCTCGTCTACTGGGCGGTGGCCACGATCGTGCTGCTGGTGGTCACCAAGGTGATCGTCTATTCGGTGCTGCGCAGTCTGCGCCGCGAAGGCTTCAATCAGCGCGCGGTGGCGATCGTCGGCGGCGCGCCGTATGGGCGCTTTCTGATCGAACAGATGCGCGGCCGTCCGGAAGCGGGCTTCACGCCGATCGTGGTGTTCGACGAGGAAGGCACGATCAACCCGTATGAAGACCCGGACGCGGCCAATGCGATCGACGGCGTACCGGTGGAACGCGACTATCAGCGCATGTTGCAACTGGTGCGCCAGCGCGCGATCCGCGAGCTGTGGCTGGCCTTGCCGATCTCGAAGGAAAAGGCGATTCACCGCTTCGTGATGGACCTGAAGAACGACTTCGTGAACATCCGCTTCATTCCGGACGTGCGCAGCCTGACGCTGTTCAATCAGCCGATGGTCGACCTGCTCGGCGTGCCCGCGATCAACCTGGCCGCGTCGCCGATCACCGATCTGCGGGTGCTGCCCAAGCGCGTGTTCGACCGTCTGTTCGCGCTGGCCGCGTTGACCGCGCTGGCGCCGGTCATGATCGTGATTGCGGTGATGGTGAAGGTGAGTTCGCCGGGTCCGGTGTTCTTCCGCCAGAAGCGCAAGGGTATCGACGGCAATCAGTTCGAGATCTACAAGTTCCGCTCGATGAAGCTGCACCAGGAAGAGGCCGGCAAGATCACCCAGGCCACGCGGCGCGATCCGCGCATCACCGCGGTCGGCGCGTTCCTGCGGCGCACCAGTCTCGACGAGCTGCCGCAGTTCATCAACGTGCTGCGCGGCGAGATGTCGGTGGTCGGCCCGCGTCCGCACGCGCTCGAACACGACGACATCTACAAGGATCTGGTGAAGGGCTACATGCACCGCTACCGGATCAAGCCGGGCATTACCGGCTGGGCGCAGATCAACGGCTATCGCGGCGAAACCGACCGCATCGAAAAGATGATGGGCCGCGTCAAGCTCGATCTGTACTACATGCAGCACTGGACCTTCTGGCTCGACATCAAGATCGTCGTGCTGACGCTGTGGAAAGGATTCGCAGGCAGCAACGCTTACTGAGTCCTTCACCGCACTCCTGAATCAACCTTATTTCGCGAGGTGTAATACATGAACCTGACGATCATCGGTAGTGGCTACGTAGGGCTCGTGACGGGCGCCTGTCTGGCCGACATCGGCCACGACGTGTTCTGTCTCGACGTCGATCAGCGCAAGATCGACGTGCTCAACAACGGCGGCGTGCCGATCCATGAACCGGGTCTGCAGGAAATCATCGCGCGCAATCGCAAGGCCGGCCGCCTGACGTTCTCGACCAACATCGAAGCGGCGGTCGCGCACGGCGACATCCAGTTCATCGCGGTGGGCACGCCGTCGGACGAAGACGGTTCCGCCGACCTGCAATACGTGCTGGCCGCCGCGCGCAACATCGGCCGCCATATGACGGGCTTCAAGGTGATCGTCGACAAATCGACGGTGCCGGTCGGCACGGCCTCGCGCGTGCGCGACGTGATCGCCGCCGAACTGGCCGCGCGCAACCTCAATCACATGTTTTCGGTGGTCTCGAACCCCGAGTTCCTGAAGGAAGGCGCGGCCGTGGACGACTTCACGCGGCCCGACCGCATCGTGCTCGGTTGCGACGAAGACGTGCCCGGCGAAAAAGCCCGCGAGCTGATGAAGCGCCTGTACGCGCCGTTCAACCGCAATCGCGAACGCACGCTGTACATGGACGTGCGTTCCGCCGAATTCACCAAGTACGCGGCCAACGCGATGCTCGCCACGCGTATTTCGTACATGAACGAGCTGGCCAATCTGGCCGACCGCGTCGGCGCGGATATCGAAGCGGTGCGCCGTGGCATCGGCTCCGATCCGCGCATCGGCTACGACTTCCTGTACGCCGGTTGCGGCTACGGCGGGTCGTGCTTCCCGAAAGACGTGCAGGCACTGATCCGCATCGCCGCTGATCACAAGGCGAACCTGCGCATTCTCGAAGCGGTGGAAGCCGTCAACGACACGCAGAAGCAGGTGCTGGCGCACAAGATCGTCGCGCGTCTGGGCGAAGACCTGTCGGACCGCACGTTCGGCGTCTGGGGCCTCGCGTTCAAGCCGAATACCGACGACATGCGCGAAGCGCCGAGCCGTCCGCTGATCGCCGAACTGCTGCGCCGTGGCGCGCGCGTGAAAGCGTACGACCCGGTCGCGATCGACGAATCGAAGCGGGTGTTCGCGCTCGACCTGAAGGATGTGCCGCAGCAGCACGCGCGCCTCGAGTTCGTGAAGGAAGAGATGGACGCGGCGGAGAGCGCCGACGCGCTGGTGATTCTCACCGAATGGAAGGTCTTCAAGAGCCCGGACTTCGATTCGCTGAAACAGATCCTCAAGACGCCGCTGATTTTCGACGGCCGCAATCTGTACGAACCGGACGCGCTGCTCGAACTCGGGATCGAGTATCACGCGATCGGCCGTCAGCACGCGTTGCGCAATGCGCCGGGCAAGGTCGGCGCGAACGGCGTGCCGCTCACGCCGGCGGACGTGGCCGAGTCCGGCCGCCGCGCCGTCGCTTAACGCGCAAGCGGGCTGCATGCGGGCCGTAACCGGGCCGCACCCGGGCTGCATGCAACCGCCCCGCAAGCGGCCCACCGAATCACCTCGCGCTTCAAGGAGCCTGCCATGTTCGCCAATGTACTGATCGTCTGCCACGCCAACGTGTGCCGTTCGCCGGCCGCCGAGATGCTGTTCAAGTCCCGGCAACGCGCGGTGTCGCGGCCGTCTTCGGCGCCGATCGCGTTTCATTCGGCGGGCCTGCGCGCGATGGACGGCCACGGCATGGACCCGGTGATGCGCCGCCTGCTCGCCGAGCAGGGCGTCGCCTCCGGGATCCATTACTCGCGGCGTCTGAACCGCAATCTGGTGCGCTCAGCGGACCTCGTGCTGGTCACCGAGCGCGCCCAGGTGGGCGCGGTCGAAGCGCTCGACCCGGCCGCGCGCGGCAAGGTCTATCCGCTCGGCAAGTGGGAAGCCGACTCCGACGTCGCCGACCCGCACGGCTGCGCGGAAACCGCTTATAGGGAGAGTCTCGTGCTCATCGAACATCTGGTCATGGGATGGCTGAAAAAAATATGCTGATGAAAAAACTCGCACCGCATTCAGCGGCGAACTTCAAATCGAAACTCGCCGCCTCACTTTTGCTGACGTCCTTTCTGTCGGCCTGCGCCACCGCACCGGGCAATTATCTCGACACGTCGCGTCTGAAAGACGACGGCCAGCATCAGTCGCAGCCCGCCGAAACCTATCCGGTGCATCTGATCGATTCGCAGCTCGTGGCCGCGCAGGCGCAACAGGCCGCCGCGAAGACCCAGGTGCTGCCGACCTCGACCATCAGCGATCCGTCGCAGTACGTGTACCGGCTTTCGCCGCAGGACATTCTCGGCATCACCGTGTGGGATCACCCGGAATTGACCACGCCGCAGGGCAGCACGCTGTCGGCGGGCGGCAACACCACGCAGTCGGTGGGCGGCGCGTTGCAGCAGCCGTACACGGCCGCGCTGCCGGGCCAGGCCGATCCGTACGGCCAGACCATCGCCGCCGACGGCACGATCTTCTTCCCGTTCGTCGGCCGGATTCGCGCCGCGGGCAAAACCGTCGGCGAGCTGCGCGATCAGTTGAGCAGCGGCCTCGTGCGCTATATCCGCAATCCGCAGGTCGACGTGCGCGTGCTGTCGTATCGCGGCCAGAAGGTGCAGGTGACCGGCGAAGTGAAGACGCCGGGCCCGCTCGCGGTCAGCGACGTGCCGCTTACGCTGGTCGACGCGATCACGCGTTCGGGCGGCACGAATTCGGACGCCGATATCCAGCGCGTGCGCCTCACGCGCAACAACAGGCTCTACGTGCTCGACGCCGATCGCATGCTCGACAAAGGCGACACCACGCAGAACGTGATGCTGCAGAACGGCGACGTGATCAACGTGCCGGACCGCACCGACAGCCGCATCTTCGTGATGGGCGAAGTGAAGACGCCGATCCAGGTGCCGATCATTCGCGGCCGCATGACGATCGCCGACGCGCTCACGCAGTCGGGCGGCATTCTCGACACGGACGCCAATCCGCGTCAGATCTACGTGATGCGCGGCATGAAAGACCATCCGACCACGCCGGACGTCTACCGCCTCGACATGACGCAGCCGGACTCGATCATGCTGTCCTCGCAGTTCCAGTTGCAGCCGCTGGACGTCGTGTATGTGGGCACCGCCGCTTCGACCACCTTCAACCGTGTGTTGCAGCAGATCCTGCCGAGCGTGCAGACCTTGTTCTACCTGAAACAACTGACGCGCTAGGCGCCGTCGCCAGGCCCGCGTCACACCGCCAGCCGGCGGGGTGACGCGGGACCGAAGCAAACACGGATGTAACCGATACGGGAAGCGAATTGTGAGCAATCAACTCTCTCCACACATGGGCGGTCCGGTCAGGACCGAAGAAGAGGACATCGTCCTCGGGCAACTGATCCAGGTGATCCTCGACGACATCTGGTGGCTGATCGCGATCGCCGCGGTGATCGTCGCGATTGCCGGTGCTTACTGCCTGCTCGCCAAGCCGATCTATTCGGCCGACGCGCACGTGCGCGTCGAGCAATCCGACAACACGTCGCAGGCGCTCACGCAGACGCAAACGGGCGCGGCGATCACCACCGGCTCGACCTCGCTGCCGACCGACGCCGAAATCGAAATCATCAAGAGCCGTGGCGTGGTCGGCCCGGTCGTGCAGGACCTGAAGCTGAACTTCAGCGTCACGCCGAAGACGATTCCGCTGCTCGGTAGCATTTCGGCCAAGCTGGCCGCGCCGGGTCAACTGGCGAAGCCGTGGTTGGGCCTGTCGTCGTATGGCTGGGGCGGCGATGTGGCCGACGTCGATTCGATCGACGTGGTGCCCGCGCTCGAAGGCCAGAAGCTCACGCTGAAGGTGGTCGACGATCAGCACTATGCGCTATTCGCCGGGAACGGCGCGCTGCTGCTGCGCGGCCAGGTCGGCCAGCAGGCGCAGGGCGGCGGCGTGACGATGCGGGTCAACAAACTGGTCGCGCGTCCGGGCGAGCAGTTCACCGTGGTGCGCGCCAACGACCTCGACGCGATCACAGCGTTCCAGTCGGCGATCACCGTGCAGGAGCAGGGCAAGCAGACCGGCGTGATCCAGATCTCGCTGGAAGACAAGAGCCCGGAACACGCGGCGCTGGTCGCCAATGCGCTGGCGCAGTCGTATGTGCGCCAGCACGTGTCGAACAAGCAGGCCGACGCGATCAAGATGCTCGACTTCCTGCAAAGCGAAGAGCCGCGTCTGAAGGCCGATCTGGAGCGCGCGGAAGCCGCCTTGACCGCGTATCAGCGCCAGTCCGGCTCGATCAACGCGAGCGACGAAGCCAAGGTGTACCTGGAAGGCAGCGTGCAGTACGAGCAGCAGATCGCCGGTTTGCGTCTGCAGATGACGCAGCTCAGCGAGCGTTACGGCGACGACCATCCGATGCTGGTGGCCGCGCGTCAACAGATGGCCGAGCTGGAAGCGCAGCGCACCAAATATGCGGACCGTTTCCGCGACCTGCCGGCCACCGAAGTGAAGGCCGTGCAGTTGCAGCGCGATGCGAAGGTGGCGGAAGACATCTACGTGCTGTTGCTGAACCGCGTGCAGGAATTGTCGGTGCAGAAAGCGGGCACGGGCGGCAACGTACATATCGTCGACGCCGCGTTGCGCCCGGGCGCGCCGGTCAAGCCGAAGAAGGTGCTGATCCTGTCGGCGGCGGTGATTCTCGGCCTGATCGCGGGCACCGGCTTCGTGTTCCTGCGCCGCAATATGTTCAAGGGGATCGACGATCCGGATCAGATTGAGCGTGCGTTCCATCTGCCGGTGTTCGGCCTCGTGCCGTTGAGCGCCGAACAGGCGGTGCTCGAAAGCGCGTTCGAACGCGGCGGCGAACGTCTGCGTTCGGTGCTGGCGAATGCGCGGCCCAAGGACATCACGGTCGAAAGTCTGCGCAGCCTGCGCACCTCCATGCAGTTCACGATGATGGACGCGCGCAATCGCATCATCATGCTGACCGGCCCGATGGCCGGCGTCGGCAAGAGCTTCCTGACGGTCAACCTCGCGGTGCTGCTCGCGCATTCGGGCAAGCGCGTGCTGATGATCGACGGCGACATGCGGCGCGGCGCGCTCGAACGTTATCTGGGCGGCGTGCAGGACAACGGTTTGTCCGAGTTGCTGAGCGGCCAGATCTCGCTCGAAGAAGCGATCCGCAGTTCGAACGTGGAAGGCCTGAGCTTCATCTCGTGCGGCCGCCGTCCGCCGAATCCGTCGGAACTGCTGATGTCGCCGCGGCTGCCGCAATACCTCGACGGGCTCGCCAAACGCTACGACGTGATCCTGATCGACACGCCGCCGGTGCTGGCGGTGACCGATGCGTCGATCATCGGCGCGTATGCCGGTTCGACCTTCTTCGTGATGCGCTCGGGCGTGCACAGCGAAGGCGAGATCCAGGACGCGCTGAAGCGTCTGCGCGCAGCCGGCGTGCATGTGCAGGGCGGCATCTTCAACGGCATGCCGCGCTCGCGCGGCGGCTACGACCGTGGCTACGCGGCGGTGCAGGAATACCTGAGCGCCTGAGCGGAACGCGTTTCCCGGGTTTTTCCGACCCTCGCGCAATGACGATACAAAAGGACATCACGATGAAAGTGACGGTACTGGTTCCGACTTATCGCCGCCCGGCCGATCTGGCGCGCTGCCTCGCGGCACTGCAACGCCAGTCGCGTGCGCCCGACCAGGTGGTCGTGGTGGCGCGCGCCGACGACGAGGCGACCCACACCTGTCTGCGCGATCCGGCGGTGCCGGGTGCGCTGCCGCTGTCGGTGGCGCTGGTCGAGGCGCCCGGTCAGGTCGCGGCGCTGAATCGCGGGCTCGACGCGGCCAGCGGCGACGTGATCGCGATTACCGACGACGATGCCGCGCCGCACGTCGACTGGGTCGCCCGGATCGCCGCCGCGTTCGAAAGCGATGCGCGCCTCGGCGCGCTCGGCGGGCGCGACTGGGTGCACGAAAGAGGCCGCGTGCTGGATGGCGAGCGGCAACGGGTGGGCAAGGTCACGGCGTCCGGCAAGATCATCGGCAATCATCATCTCGGCGCCGGCGGCGCGCGCGAAGTGGACATTCTGAAGGGCGCCAACATGAGCTACCGCCGCGACGCGATCCGCACGATCCGCTTCGACGCGCGCTTGCGCGGCGCGGGCGCGCAGGCTCACAACGACATGGGCTTCAGCCTCGCGGTGAAGCGCGCCGGCTGGAAGCTGGTGTACGACCCGCGCGTTGCGGTCGACCATTTTCCCGCCGAGCGTTTCGACGAAGACGGGCGCAACGCGCAAACCATGGCGGCGTTGCGCAATGCCGCGTTCAACTTCCATCTGATCCTGCGCGACCAGTTGCCGCCGCTGCACCGCGAAACCGCGTGGTGGTGGTGGACGCTGGTCGGCACGCGGGCCTATCCGGGACTCACGCATGCGGCGCTCGCGTTGCTGTCGAACCAGGCCGGGGTGAAGCTGTCGCGCTGGCGCGCGGTGCGCGGCGGCGCGCACGAGGCGCGCCGGGCGCGAAGCGGAGTGGCCGCATGAGTACAAACGTTCACGTTCACCTGTTTTACGGCGCGGACCCGCGCTTTTACCGGCCGGGCGACAACATCGGCTGCCTGTACGGCTATCACCACGCGCAGTCCGACGGCTTCGCGCTGAGCTATTCGCAGGACGCGCCCGAAAACAAACCGGTGCGGCTGTTGCGGCGCGCGTTGAAGGCGGCGCTGGGGTTCGATTTCATCCATACGTGGCGCAATCGTGCCGAGATGCTGCGCGCGGACGTAATCTGGACGCATACCGAGCAGGAATGGCTCTCCGCCGCGCTGATGCTGTTGCTGAGCGGCCGCAAGGCCGGAGCCGAGGCTTCCCCCTTGCTGCTCGCGCAAAGCGTGTGGCTGCTCGATAAATGGCCTTCGTACGGGATTTTGCGTAGCTGGCTGTATCGCAAGCTGCTGAGCCGTGCCGATCAACTGACCACGCTCGCCACTGAAAACGCCGCGCTGTGCCAGCGTTATTTCGATCGCGACGCGACGCCGCTGCTGTATGGGCTGAACACCCAGGATTTCCCTGTCAACGCGCCGACCGAATGGCTGCCGCATGCGCCGATCCGCATTGCCGCGATCGGCAACGATCGCGACCGCGATTGGGAAACGCTGATCAAGGCCTTCGGCAACGATTCGCGCTACACGGTCAAGCTCGCGACGCGGCGGCGGATACCCGCGTCGCTGCGCGCGCCGAACGTCGAGATCGCGCTGTTTTCGGGCATTAAAAAGCAGCACGAGTTGTACGACTGGGCCGATCTGATCGTCGTGCCGCTGCGGCCGAATTCGCATGCCTCGGGGATCACGGTGATGCTCGAAGCGGCGGCCGTCGGCAAGCCGATGGTGGTCACCAACGTCGGCGCGTTGCAGGATTATTTTCCGGCCGGCGAGGCGCTTTATATTCCGCCGTTCAATCCGCAGGCGCTGCGCGAAGCGGTCGACCAGCTCGCCGCGTCGCCGCTGGACGGCTTGCGTCAGGCGCAAGCGGCGGCGGCCGGTTTGCTGGCACGCGACCTGACCACCCAGCACTACGCGATGCAGCACGTGCGGATTACGCAGGAGATGCTGCGCGCGCGCGCCGCTCGCACGCAACCGCAGGCGAGGGCGCAAACCTCGCGGCCCGCCGCGCGTGAATCACGCGGAGGTCTCTAAGCGATGTCGACCATCACGCACACCGCCCCATCCGGCGCGAACCGCGCGGGACGCAGCCGGTCCGGCGGGGCGCAGGAGTGGGGTCCGCCGGCCTTGCTGTGGCTGATCACGGCGGTGTTGATCATCGCGCATCAGGGCACGGTGCTGACGCTCGCGTTTCCGGTGCTGGCGATCCTCACGGGCTTGTGGCTCTACTTCAAGAGCCCGGCGCGCTACATCGGCTTCATGTGGTGGCTGTGGTTTCTGAGCCCCGAAGTACGGCGTCTCGCCGACTGGTCCAAAGGCGCGTTCACGCCCACCAGCCTGATCCAGGTCGCGCCGCTCGCGGTGACGATGATCAGCGCGCTTTCCCTGCTGCGCTACTACCGGCTGCTCGCGCAACGGCGCGGCCTGCCGGTGCTGCTGATCCTGCTCGGCCTGATCTACGCGTTCATGGTCGGCGTGATGTCGAGCGGGCCGCTGGCAGCCACCTACGACCTCGCGAACTGGCTGTATCCGATCCTGATCGGCTTTCACATCATGGCGCACACGCGTCAGTATCCGCAGTACCGCGACACCATCGTCAACACGTTCATCTGGGGCATGCTGGTGATGGGCGGCTACGGCCTCGTGCAGTTTTTCATCATGCCGCCGTGGGACGCACTGTGGATGCTCGGCTCGCAGATGAACTCGCAAGGCGACCCGGTGCCGATGGGCGTGCGCGTGTTCAGCACGATGAATTCGTCGGGCCCGTTCGCGTTCGCGATGATGGGCGCAATGGTGTACGTGATGGCGGCAAACCACCGGGTGCGCTGGATCGCCGCGGCGCTCGGCTTCTTCGCGTTCGCGCTGAGCCTCGTGCGCTCCACGTGGGGCGGCTGGGTGATCGCGCTGCTGGTCCAGCTGGTCAAGTCGAACAACAAGGTGCGGGTGCGTATCGTCGCGAGCGCGGTGTTGCTGGCGGGCCTGTGCGTGCCGCTGCTGGCGGTCGGCCCGGTTGCCGAGCGGATGCAGGCGCGGCTCACCACCATCGTCAATCTGAACGACGACCAGAGCTACGCCGCGCGTAACGAGTTCTACGCGACCTTCGCGAAAACCGCGTTTACCGACGTCTCCGGTGAAGGCATGGGCGCGACCGGCACCTCGACCAAGCTCTCGAACGACGGCGGCCAGCTCGGCCAGTACGGCAACTTCGACAGCGGAGTGATGAATATCCCGTTCGTGCTCGGCTGGCCCGGCACGCTGCTCTACATGTCCGGCATCGTCTGGCTGGTGGTGCGCGCGGTGCTGGCCTCGTTCAAGCTGCGCAACGACAAGTTCGTCTCGGCCTGCCTGAGCCTGAGTCTCGCGACCTTCGCGATGCTGGTGTTCACCAACTCGCTGGTGGGCACGGGCGGACTGTTGCTGTTCATGAGTGTTTTTTCGATCCTATCCGCGGTGCACTACGAAAAAATCAACCGCAGACGCACGCTACTTTTCCACGGAGGCACTGATTGAGAGTCGCCATAGTCACGCACGTCGTGCGCCATAACGACGGCCAGGGGCGCGTCAACCACGAGATCGCGCGGGCCGCGCTCGACGAGAACATCGGCGTCACGCTGGTGGCCTCGCACGTCGCGCCGGATCTGCTCGCGCATCCGAACGTTCGCTGGGCGCAGATCAAAGTGGGCCGCTGGTGGCCCACCAATCTGCTGCGCCAGCAGGTGTTTGCGTTCAAGAGCACGCTGTGGCTGCGCGCGCATCGCCGCGAATACGACGTGCTGCACGTGAACGGCTTCATCACGTGGATACCTGCCGACGTCAATACCTCGCACTTCGTGCACAGCGGCTGGTTCGGCAGCAAGTACTACCCGTTCGGGCTGACCAAGGGCGTGTGGTCCGCGTATCAGTCGGTCTACACGCGCTGCAACGCGCTGCTCGAACGCTGGGCGTACCGGCGCTCGAAAGTGATCACCGCGGTGTCGCAGAAAGTCGCCGACGAAATCCGCGCGATCGGCCTGACGCCCGATAACCGCGTCGACGTGATCTACAACGGCGTGGACACGCAGGGCTTCGCCGCCGCGACCGGCGACCGCGAGAAGTTCGGCTTGCCGAAGGACGCGTTCCTGCTGCTGTTCGTCGGCGATCTGCGCACGCCGCGCAAGAACCTCGGCACCGTGCTCGCCGCGCTCAAGCATCTGCCCGACTACGTGCAGATCGCGGTGGCCGGTTTTCTGCCGGGCAGCCCGTATCCGGATGAGGCGAAGGCGCTGGGCATTGCGCATCGCGTGCATTTTCTCGGGCTGGTGAAGGAGATGCCGGTGCTGATGCATTCGGTCGACGCGTTCGTGTTTCCGTCGCGCTATGAAGCGATGAGCCTGTCGCTGCTCGAAGCGATGGCGGCGGGCTTGCCGGTGGTCACGGCACGCACCGCGGGCGGCGCTGAAATCATCACGCCGGAATGCGGGATCGTGCTCGACGATCCGGACGATCCCACGGCGTTGGCCCGCGCGGTCGCGCGTCTCGCCGAGCATCACGACGCGCGCCGCGCGATGGGCGTCGCCGCCAACGAACTCGCGACCGGCTTCGGCTGGGCGCGGATGGCCGAGCAGTACATCGCGCTTTACCGGCAACTCGCGGGGCAGCAGCAGAATCGCCGGCGCAGCGAGGCGGAAGCGGCGGCGGTCGCGAAGACCGACGCGCTGACGCTGAACACGCTGGCGGGACAGAAGGCATCGTTCGACCATCACAACTCACAGAACGCACAGGGGCATCAATCATGACGACGAGTTCAATCAAATCGCTGCAGATCGGGATGCACTGGTTTCCCGAGCGCGCGGGCGGTCTTGACCGCATGTATTACTCGCTGGTCGGCGCGCTGCCGGGCGCGGGCGTCGCGGTGCGCGGCGTGGTGGCCGGCTCGGCGAAAGTCGCCGCGGACACCGGCGGCGCGATCAACGGTTTCGGTTCCGCCGCGCAATCGCTGCCGCTGCGGCTGATGGCGGCGCGCCGCGCGTTGCGCGAGGAAGTTGGCCGGTCGCGGCCCGACGTGATCTCGTCGCACTTCGCGCTGTACACGTTTCCGGGGCTCGACGTGACGCGCGGGATTCCGCAGGTCTCGCATTTTCAGGGACCGTGGGCCGACGAGAGCCACGTGGAAGGCGCCGACTCGCTCGGTCAGCGCGCCAAGCGTTACCTGGAGCAGTCGGTGTATGCGCGCTCGTCGCGGTTGATCGTGTTGTCCGAGGCGTTCGGCAAGATCCTCACGTCGCGCTACGGCATCGCGCCGGAGCGCGTGCGCGTGGTGCCGGGTTGCGTCGACGTCGAGCAGTTCAATCTGCCGATCACGCCGGCCGAAGCGCGTCTGAAACTGCAGTTGCCGCAAGACCGGCCGATCGTGCTGGCGGTGCGGCGGCTGGTGCGGCGCATGGGTCTCGAAGATCTGATCGACGCGATCCAGTTGCTCAGGCAGAGCGCGCCGGACGTGCTGCTGCTGATCGCGGGTAAAGGGCGGCTCGAAGGCGAATTGCAGGCGCGCATCAGCGCGGCCGGCTTGGAAGATAACGTCAAGCTGCTGGGCTTCGTGCCCGATCAGCATCTGGCGGCGTTGTACCGCGCGGCGAATATCAGCGTGGTGCCGACCGTGGCGCTGGAAGGCTTCGGGCTGATCACGGTCGAGTCGCTGGCGTCGGGCACGCCGGTGCTGGTAACGCCGGTGGGCGGCTTACCGGAAGCGGTGGCGGGGTTGTCGCCGAATCTGGTGCTGCCGGAGACCGGCGCGAAGGCGATTGCAGCAGGGCTGGCCGGTGCGTTGAACGGCACGCTGAAATTGCCGGATGCCGATGCTTGCCGCCGTTACGCGCGGGAGAATTTCGATAACTCGGTGATCGCGAAGCGGGTCGCCGCGGTGTATGCCGAAGCGATCGCGGCGGGTGGGGTGCATTGAGGGGGAGGGAAGCGATGGCGGGGCGCTTAGGCGGCCCGGCTGCCGTCGGCGTTGAGTAGACGGAAGTCGGCAGCGGATTCTTCGAACGCGTTGGCACCGCGCATGGCCAGTACGACGTCGGTAATTTCCGCGTAGTCGAACGCTGCGCACCAGCTACCCATGCGCGATAGCGCCTGGATGAGCGGCCCCGGCCGCCCGCCTTGCGTGAGTGCCCGCAGACAATCGACAAACTGCGGGTGAAATAGCGTAGGAATAATGATGCGGGAGCGCCCGCATCGCGACAGTTCCGCGTTCATCACCAGTCTGGATAGCCGCCCGTTGCCATCTGCGAACGGATGCACTTCGGCCACGAGAAACAGGTAATAAATGGCTCGTCCGATTCCTTCCGGGATCGTCAGCGCAAGGCGCGATCCTTCCGCGAGGGTGCCGCGTACGTGCGAGGGTTCGACAAACCGGGTCGTGCCCGCGTAGTTTGCCTCGAGCTTGAGGTGGCCCGGGTTGGCCTCCGGCCTGCGCTCGAGCATGACACGGTGGTGCTCCTGCAGTACATCGACGAAGTCGTCGCCGACTGGCGGCACCGCCGCCCGGGTTTCCGTTCGGTGGGCGAGATTGAACACACCGAGAATGTCATGCGAATCCTTCGGGCGTTGAACTACGATCTGATTGCGTAAAACGATGCCTTCCGCTTCTTCCACGGAGAATCGGGTGCCTTCGACGAAGTTGGAAAAATACGATTCAAGAAACGCAAAATAGATTCGCGTATTGCCTTGTGCGGCGACGTCCGCGATATCGGGCAGTATCGCCGTGCGCAACTCAGTGGCCAGGGTGTTGAAGAGATGGATACGCTCCATGTCGATGGGCGTGCCCGGGGCGATTGCCAGGCCGGCTCGGGTTTTGAGCACGCCCTTTGAATGTGTGCTGAGCAACGCGCCGATCAGCCCATTCAGTGCCGCATAGCTGGCCGTTGCGCCAAGCGGTTCGGTCAGTGCACGGGCGCGGTCCCGGATCTGATTGAGACCAGATTCCTTATTCGCGTTCAGACAGGTGATGAGTCGTTCTTCAATCGCATCGCGCGTTGCGCGGGTGGTTGCCGAACCGCGACTGAGATTCTCCAGAAGCGCCCGCTCTTGCGATGCCCAGTAAAGGTCGAGCGAACCGAGGCGAAGGTCGCCGGGTTGCGGGGACGGCCCTTTCGTCAGCACCAGCGTGAGGCCCGGATAACGGATGCGCCGGTTAAAGCGTGTGGGGTGAGACAGCACAATTTCGTTGGACGCAGTAATACCGCTTGCAAATGCGCTCAGGTGCGAGACGACTGCGCCCGGCACGGCGTGCGCCGCGACTTTTTGCCAGTTGCGATGGATTTTGCCAACGATCTCCGCCTCACTGCCTGATTCGACGTACACGCCCGGTCCGACGCGCGTCAGGACGCCTTCCTTCGCGCGGCGCTGCAAATTGCGGTTTCGCGCAGGATCGGCGGACGAAAAAAATAAGTCGTCTGATTGTCGTTTTTCAGCTTTAGAGAGGCTCACGCGGTGCAAGGTTGTCGTTTTCCAGCTTTCAATTTAGCATATTTGTCGTTTTCTAGCTAAAACAAAGTGAACGCCGCCGTGATCCCGATTGTCGTTTTCTAGCTTATCCGCTCGCCAGGCTGGCGTAATTTGTCGCAATCCAGCTAACAAAGTGGCCATTTTGTCGTTTTTTAGCTTTTAGGCATGTGCGCAGGCTGCCCATGCCTCAGCGGGCTCGCCGCTTTCGCAGAGAGCCCGCGCCGTTTCCCGACTCAGAACGATCAAAACGTCTCGTGCTGTTCGTTACGCGTCAGGTCCGCATGGACCATCATGTGGCACAACTGTTCGAGCGTCGTTTCCGGCTTCCAGCCGAGCATGTCGCGGGCCTTGTCGGCGCAGCCGATCAGCAGGTCCACTTCGGCCGGACGATAGAACTTCGGATTGACGCGCACCAGCGTCTTGCCGGTGGCGACATCGATACCGGTTTCGCGCTCTTCCTTGCCCGACCATTCGAGCTGATAACCCGCCCCGGCGAAGGCCATACGCACGAAGTCGCGAACCGTCTCGGTGCGGCCGGTGGCGAGCACGAAGGTGTCCGGCTGCTCGGCCTGCAGCATGCGCCACATGCCTTCCACGTATTCGAGCGCGAAGCCCCAGTCGCGTTTCGCGCTCAGGTTGCCGAGTTCCAGGATGTCCTGTTTGCCGAGCTTGATCTTGGCGACGGTGTCGGTAATCTTGCGCGTGACGAATTCGCGGCCACGCAGCGGCGATTCGTGATTGAACAGAATCCCGCTGCTCGCGAACAGACCGTACGACTCGCGATAATTGATGGTCGACCAGTGCGCGAACAGCTTGGCGACGCCATACGGGCTACGCGGATAGAACGGCGTGTCCTCACGCTGCGGCACGGCTTGCACGAGGCCGAACATTTCCGACGTCGACGCCTGGTAGAAGCGCGTCTTTGGATTCAGAATGCGGATGCCTTCCAGCAGATTCAGCGCGCCGACGCCCGTCACTTCGGCGGTGGTCACCGGCTGATCGAACGACACGCCCACGAAGCTCTGTGCCGCGAGGTTATACAACTCGTCGGCCTGCGCCCCTTCCAGCAGGCGCAGCGTCGAGCCGAGGTCGGTCAGATCGTGTTCGACCAGACGCAGATTCGGATGAGCAAGCACGCCGAGCTCACGAATGCGCCAGAAGTTGACGGAGCTCGTGCGCCGGTAAGTGCCGGTCACGTGATAGCCCTTGTCGAGCAACAGTTTCGTCAGATAGGCGCCGTCCTGTCCGGAAACGCCGGTGATGATCGCTTTGCGTGGTTGGCTCATAGCTTGCCTTCATATTGGTAAAAGAGAAAAAACAATCGACACTCGCGCCCGGTAAAGCACATGGACCTGAAAAAGAGCCTCAACGTGTGCCGTCCAGCAGTCGCCGCACCATCGGTTCGACGACCCGGCAATCCTGTTCCGCCTTCAGGCGGTACAGGTCCGGCTTTGGATGCGCGCCGTCGGACATCAGCGTTTTCCAGTCCGGCAAGCTGCTCACGTACGCGAACTGGTCGACCAGCGGCACCTGCTGTTCGGCGGCCACGCGGCGCGTCATCGCAACCATCGCGGCGAGCCGCGCATTGAGACGGTTGTCGGGCATTGGGTTCGAGGTCTGCAGAACCGGCTGCTTGCCGAGCGCGCGGGCGCTCGTCACCAGCGCCGTTTCGGCCGCGTAAAACTGCTCGGGCGTCTGGTTCTGCATGACTTCGTTGATGCCGTAATTGATCAGTACGATCTGCGCGGGCGACGCGGCCAAACGCGCCTGCCACGGCAGACCGGCAGTGGGGCCGGCGCGGCGATTGCCCGTGCCGTCGCGCAACTGGGTGGCCATCGTGCCTCCCACGCCGTAGTTCGTGACAAGAACCCGCTCGCCGACGCGCGCCTGCAAATCGTCCTGCAGATACACGACGGCGTTGCGCGACTGCGGACCGCAGTGGCCGTCGCTGCAGGTGATGCCGAGCGTGGTCGAATCGCCGTAGGCTTCGATCAGCACCTGCGCCTGCGCGGCCCTGGCGGGCAGCGCCGCGGATGAGGCTTGCGCCGCGTCGGCGCGGCTAGCGTGAGCCGTCAAACTCACGCAGGCCAGCGTCGCCGCAGCGGACCACGGCCGCATCCGCAGCCCGCTCCACGCGCTCGCGGCGAGCCCTGCGCGGCGACTCATGCGCGGCTTTGAGGCGCACGCGGCGCGGTCCCGGTCACGCCGGAACCGACACCTGAAGCGACGCCGGAACCGACACCCGACGGCGCCGGCGCGTGGCCGTTCGCTGCGCCGAAAATCAGCCGCTTCTCGAATGCGAACCACGTGATGCTGGCGTAGACGAGCGTGATCGCGAGCGCCAGCGCGGCAGTCACAAAGCGGTTCAGCTGCAGCGGCCACAGCATGTACAGCACGCTCAGATGAATCAGATAGATCGTGTAGCTGATGGTGCCGATATAGACCAGCACGGGATTGCACAAAAGCCGCTTGACGATGCCCTTGCTCTGCAACGCGATCACCACGACCGACGTGCACAGCACCAGCGAAACGCTATAAAGCCCGGCGTTCGACAGCGGCGTATTGGCCGCGCGAAACCGCGGGTAGTGCAGGTGCAGCCAGGCCAGCACGGCGAGCGCCGCGAAAAATCCCAGCACGGCGAGACCCTTGTACGGTTCGAGTGCATCGCGATCGCGCCGCACGGCGACCGCCAGCAGCGCACCGGCCGCGAGCAGATCCATGCGGAACGGCGTCAGGTAATAGATCGGCCAGAACGAATCGAACCACGGCGTGGCGAACCCGCGCAGCAACGGCACCAGTACGATCAGCGCGGCCGCCACGTAGCCGAGCACACGCTCGGGCAGCAGCAGGATCACGAACGGCCAGAAGATATAGAACTGCTCTTCGACCGCCAGCGACCACAGCACATTCAGGCTGTCGTGACCGCTCTGATTGAGCGCGTCGCCGATATTGGTCGCGAAGAACGCATACCACTGCCAGTGCTGCGCCCAGCCGAAGCCGAACAGGATCGACGACACCACCATCAGCAGCACGTACGGCGGCAGGATGCGGCGCGCCCGCCGTGCGTAGAAATAGCCGAAATACGACTGCTGGCGCGCCTTGCGCTCGAGCAGAATGCCGGTGATCAGAAAGCCGCTTAGAACGAAAAACAGATCGACGCCCATCCACAGCGGCGCTTTCAATGCGTGCTGCGCGAACACGGCGAGGACCGCGATGGCGCGCAAGCCATCGAGCTGCACGATGCGGCGAGAGTGAGAAGGTGATGAGGGCAGTGCGCTAGCAGTCATGAACCGTCCATGGTGTGAAGCGGGGAGGCCGCGCGAGGGTCGGCGCAGCGCAGGCACGCCCGCTTCGCGTCGCAACGAAAGTGCAATTGATTCTAGGGAAAAGAAAATCGCGAAAAAACGGGAATGAATTGGATAAATGAATCAGTTTGCAACAGGGTGTTTCGTTATCCATTCGCAATGGATTTTTATGCTTGTGTTCAGGCCTGTCGCGCCGATGACGCAGCGCGTAATAAGTGCAGCCTGCCGTGCCATAGCATCGGTAAAGATGAATCGCAACGTGCGGATGAAGAGGTGCGGCGTGGTTAATTTCCGGTTAATCGATTTTTAAATCGATTTCTTTCAGGATGCTTGAAGCGTCGAATATTTTTGAATTATTTTCGATTTTCGTCGCGAGGTTTTTTCCGCGTAATGTGAGCCGTGCGGATTGGGTGGCGAGGGAAGGCGCGCGCGCCGCACGCGCATCCCGTTCACGGCGATCCGCCGCGTTGTCTTGCTCACGTTGTCCCGCTGTTTCGCTTGCGTGCCGGATGGCACGACCCGGTCTCACGTTCTTGTTCTGCTTCTTTCGATGCCCGCGCGGGCGTAGGTCCGCGCGCGGCGCCGCGCTGACTGGAGGAAATACCTTGCGCCGTTTCACGTTCAAAAGCTGGTTCGCTGTGCTCGCCTGTGCCACCGGTTTCGCCGCGGCATCGCTCAGCGTCACGGCCGGCGCGGAAACCGCGTTGAACGCGAAGACTTCATGGATCGGCAATACCTTCGGTTTCGGCGACGGCAGCTGGGCGCAGATCAACATCACCGCGATCGCAGTCGCGCCCGACGGCAAGGTCTATACGAACGCACCGTGGGACGAAAGCGGCGCCGAAGCGAGCGTTTATCAGAACGGCAAGATGCTCGGCTTCGCGGGCGGCACGCACGGCTGGGGCAATAGCGGCGGCAGCGCGATCGCGGTGAACCGCAAGTATGCGTTCGTCGCGATCGGCGTCGGCAACGAGAAGGGGCGGCTGGTCGAACAGGGCGTATGGCCGGAGAAGGGCAAGCAGTGGTTCGGCATCTCGCGGCGGCAGATCGCCGACCCGAAGCTCGCCGCGCCGTTCCAGCCCGCCGCGAAGGCCGCGGATCCGCACGCGCAACTGGCGGCCGGCTTCCTGGTGATGAACGAAGTGCCGACCGGCACGAGCGCGGAGATCGGCGGCCTGGCGGCGAACGACAGCACGCTCTACGCGGCGAACACCGCACGCGATCGCATCGAGGTCTATGACGCCGAATCGATGCAGCAGAAAACCACCTGGAGCGTGCACGAACCGGGCCGCCTTGCGCTCGCGCCCGACGGCACGCTGTGGGTCTTGAGTGGCACGCTTAACGATCGCGCGCCGCACGTCGAGCACTACACGCCGACGGGCAAGCGCATCGACGAGACGCTGACGTTGCCGGCCGACACGGTGGCCGTCGATATCGCGGTCGACGCGCAAGGCCGCCTGCTGATCGCTGACAACGGCCCGCGTCAGCAGGTGCTGTTCTTTAGCAAAAGCAATGGCCGCTATGCGGAGTCGGGCTCGCTCGGCGAGCGCGGCGGCATCTTCAGCGGCGTCGCCGGCAAACCCGGGCCGCAGCGTTTCAACGGACTCACCGGCGTGGGCGTGGACGCGCGCGGCAACGTCTACGTGTCGACCAACGGCATCGGGCCGCGCTACGACCCGACCGGCGCGGGTCTCGGCGCGACGCTCGAAAGCTATGCGCCGGACGGCAAGCGCAACTGGCAGGTGCAAGGGCTGCTGTTCGTCGACGGCGCGTGGATCGATCCGGCGCGCCCCGACAGTGTCTATACCGGCAACAAGCGTTTCGAACTCGATCTGTCGAAGCCCGCCGGGCAGGACTGGAAATATGCGGGCTTTCTGTCGAACCGTTTCAAGTATCCGGACGATCCGGTGTTTCACACCGATCAGTATCCGGGCCTGCCGATCGCCCGTCAGTTGAAGGGCCGCACGTTCCTGTATCTGACGGACATGTACGCGGACCATCTGAAGATCTATCGCTTCGATCCGCAGCACGACGGCGAGACGGCGATTCCGTCGGGCTTCATCGCCGGGCGTGAGCGCGCAGTCGCGAAAGTGCCGAATGCGCCGCCGGGCGGCGACTGGATCTGGCGCGATACGAACGGCGACGGCAAGTTCAACACCGACGAATTCACACTTAACACGAGCGGCACGAAGCTCGCGGGCGGTTGGGGCTGGTGGGTGGATAGCGCCGGCGATATCTGGCGCACGCGCGACAGCAAGGGCATTTACCGCTTCCGGTTCGGCGGTCTCGATGCGAAGGGCAACCCGGTCTACTCGTATTCGAACCTGACGCAGTACCCGGTGCCGCCGCCGTTCACGGAACTGCATCGCGCGATTTACGAACCGGCCACCGACACGATGTACGTGACCGGTTACACGGCGGACACACCGGTCGATCGCGGCTTCTGGAAGGAAGTGGGCCGCGTGCTGGTGCGCTACGACAAATGGTCGAGCGGCAATCCGGTGCAGCGCTATTCGATCACGCTGCCGTGGCAGACGCAGAGCAAACCCATCGCCACGATCATCGGCCTGACCGTCGAGGGGCAATACCTGTTCGGCGTCGAACCGGTCGGCGCGGTGCACGTGTGGGACAAGGACAGCGGCAAGGAAGTCGGCGTGATCCGGCCGGGCCCGGAAGTGGGCCGCGCGTCCGGCTGGGTCGACGTGCCCAACGGCATCAGCGCCGCGAAGCGCGCCGATGGCGAGTACCTCGTGTTCGTCGAAGAAGACGCGCGCGGCAAAGTCATGATGTACCGGTGGAAACCTTGAAGCACTCCGTGATTCAGGCGCGCTTCAGCAACCGCAGTCAAAACCAAGGCATCCGATGGACAAAGGCATTCTCAAGAACGTAGCGATCAATTTCTTCGGGCTGGTCCTGCCGACCTTCGTCTCGCTCGTGACCGTGCCGTCGTATATCAAGCTGCTCGGCGTCGAGCGCTACGGCGTGATCAGTCTCGTGTGGACACTGATCGGCTACTTCGGGATTCTCGATCTCGGCATGAGCATGGCCGCGCAGAATCACATCTCGAAGGCGCGGGCTTCCGGCGACAAGGACGAGTGCGTGCGCGTGTTCTGGAGCGCGACATGGCTCAACCTGGCGACCGGCGTGATCGGCGGCCTGATCATCTATTTCGGCGCGTTTCTGTACACCGCGTATTTCACCAAGGTGTCGCCCGAGTTGCAGCACGAGGTGTATATGGCGCTGCCGTGGCTCGCGGTGGCGATTCCGATTGCCAATGTCTCGTGGGTGTTCGCCGGCGCGATCAACGGCGCGGAGCGCTTCGGTGTGTACAACACCAATCAGACCATCGGTACGTTCCTGTTCCAGTTGCTGCCGCTGGGCGCCGCGCTGTGGCTTGGCGCGACCTTGCAGAACGTGCTGGCCGCCGCCGTATTCGCGCGGATTCTGGCCGCGCTGATGCTGGGCCGTTCCGCGCTGAAGGTGCTGGAAATTCGGCGCATTCGGGCGCCGCAATTCGGCGTCGCGAAGGGGCTGTTCAACTTCGGCGGCTGGATGCTGATTGCGAGCGTCACCACGATGGTCGCCGACTCGCTCGACCGCGTGATGCTCGGCACGAGTCTCGGCGCGCGCTTTGTTACGTATTACACGGTGCCGCAGAACCTCGTGACGCGGCTCAATATCGTGCCGACCGCGCTGGTGCGCACGCTGTTTCCGCGTTTGTCCGCCGTGGGTCGCGCCGACGCCGACGCCATCACGCAGCAGTCGCTCGAATTTCTCAATGGCGTGTTCACGCCGGTCGCGCTGGTCGCGATGCTGGTGCTCGATCCGTTCCTGCATCTGTGGGTCGGCAATGAGATCGCGACCGTGGCCGCGCCGGTGGGCCGGATCATGATCATCGCCGTGTGGCTCGTCGGGCAGGCGAATGTGACGCGGATTCTGATCCAGTCGCAGGTTCATCCGGCGACCGCCGCGCGGGTCGGTTTGTTCGAATTGCCCTTGTTTGCCGGGGCATTGTGGTTCGGCATCTCGCATTTCGGTCTGACCGGCGCGGCGGTGGCAGTGGCCGGCCGCGCGCTGTTCGACTACGCGGTGCTGCTGCATTTCGCCGCGATTCGCGCACGCCAGATCGCGCTCGACATGCTCGCCCATCTCGCGTTTCTGCTGGCCAGCCTGTGGCTCGCCAGCTTTCTGCCGGGTCTCGCGCTGGCGATCGTGGCCGGCCTGCTGATGGTCGGCGCGAATCTCGCCTGGTCGTTCACGATGACCCCCGCTTTGCGCGATCTTGCGCGTTCACTGCTGTTGCGACTGAATCCGAGGAAAAGCGCATGAACCACGAAGTCCTTGAAGACGAAGCCGTGCTGCGACCCGCGACGCGCAGCGCACTGGCCGAGCTCACCAGCGTGCCTGGCGTGCAGGCGCCGCCGCGCCGCGCCGCGTTGCGCGCCGATAAAACCGTGCGCGTGGCGATCGTGCACGACTGGCTCGTTACCTATGCGGGCGCCGAGAAGGTGCTCGAGCAGATCGTTGCGTGCTTTCCGGATGCGGATCTGTTCAGCCTGGTCGATTTTCTCGACGACCGCAGCTTTCTGCGCGGCAAGCGGGTGACGACCTCGTTCATCCAGAAACTGCCGCTCGCGCGCACCAAATACCGCACCTATCTGCCGCTGATGCCGCTCGCGATCGAACAACTCGATGTCTCCGCGTACGACGTGGTGATTTCGAGCAGCCACGCGGTGGCCAAGGGCATTCTGACCGGGCCCGACCAGGTGCATATCAGCTACGTGCATTCGCCGATCCGTTACGCGTGGGATTTGCAGCACCAGTATCTGCAGCAGTCGAAACTGACCAACGGGCCGAAGTCGGCCATGGCGCGGCTGATTCTGCATTACATCCGCAACTGGGATATCCGTACGTCGAACTCGGTGGATGGCTTTGTCGCCAACTCGGATTTCATCGCGCGGCGCATCAGGAAGGTTTATCAGCGCGACGCACAGGTGATCTTTCCGCCAGTGGACGTGGAAGCGTTTTCGCTCTGCACCGACAAGGAAGATTTCTATCTGACCGCCTCGCGGATGGTGCCGTACAAGAAGATCGACCTGATCGTCGAGGCGTTCGCGCGGATGCCCGAGCGCAAGCTGGTCGTGATCGGCGACGGTCCCGACATGCAGAAAATCCGCGCGAAAGCGGGGCCGAACGTGGAGATCATGGGCTACCAGCCGTTCAAGGTGCTGAAGGACCGCATGAGCCGCGCCAAGGCGTTCGTCTTTGCCGCCGAGGAGGACTTCGGTATCTCCGTGGTCGAGGCGCAGGCCTGCGGCACGCCGGTGATCGCCTACGGCAAGGGTGGCGCGCTCGAAACCGTGCGCGACGTGTCCGAGTCGCGGCCCACCGGCATGTTTTTTGACGAGCAGAATGTCGAGTCGATCATTGCGGCGCTCGAGCGTTTCGACGACCACGTGAAGCGTTTTTCGCCCGCGGACTGCCGTCATAACGCCGAGCAATTTTCCGCGGCGCATTTCCGCGAACGCTTCTTCTCGCATGTGCGCGCCGCGGTGCCGGCATTGCGCACCGCGACGCTGCCGCCGTACGTGCCGTACAAGGCGGAAGCCGCGGCCGGCGCGCCGCGCATTCTGGCCGTCGATCAAAGCGGCGTGCTCGGTGGCGCCGAGTTGTCGCTGCTGGAAATCGTCAAGGCGTTGCGCTCGCGGATCGAGGTCGTGCTGTTCGACGACGGCCCGTTCCGCACGGCGCTCGCCAAAGCCGGCGCGAGCGTCGAGGTGCTGGAAGCCGGCGCGTTGCGTAATGTGCGCAAACAGGGCGGTTCGCTGCCGAAGGGCCAGGCGCTGAAGGGGCTGCTCTCGCTCGTGCGCGCCACCGCGAAACGCGCGCGCAAGGTCGACGTGATCTACGCGAACACCCAGCGCGCGATGGTGATCGGCGCGCTCGCCGGCAAGCTCGCGCGGCGGCCGGTGGTGTGGCATCTGCGCGATATCGTCAGCCCCGAGCATTTCGGCGGCAAGCAACTGGCCATCATCAAGTGGTGCGCGCGGTTCGGTCTCGCGCACGTGATCGCCAATTCGGCGGCGTCGGCGCGCGCGTTCACCGAACTCACGCAGTTCGACGGGAAACGCGTCGACGTGGTGTTCAACGGCATTTCGGCCGCGCCGTTCGACGCGCTGCGCACGGTGCCGCAGGCCACGCTGCGCCAGCGGCTGAATCTGCCGCAGGACGCGTTTCTGGTCGGCTCGTTCAGCCGCCTCGCGCGCTGGAAAGGGCAGCACGTGCTGCTCGAAGCCATGGTGCTGAATCCGCAGATGCACGCGGTGCTGGTCGGCGCACCGCTGTTCGGCGAAGACCAGTACGAGATCGAATTGCACGCGTTCGTGGCCGCTCACAACCTCGGCGAGCGGGTGCATTTTCTCGGCTTCCAGCACGATATCGCGGCCTGCATGTGCGCGGTCGACGCGGTCGTTCATACGTCGATCACGCCGGAGCCGTTCGGCCGCGTGATCGTCGAAGGCATGCTCGCGCAGCGGCCGGTGGTGGCGGCGCGTGCGGGCGGCGTGCTGGAGATCGTCGACGACTATGAGAACGGCGTGCTGTGCACTCCCGGCGACGCGCACGGTCTCGCCGATACGCTCGCCGAACTGCGCTCGAACGACGAACTGCGCAACCGGCTGGTCAGGAACGGCTATCAGACGGCGCTGAGCCGTTTCGGCACGACAACCTATGTGGACGGTGTCGCGCGGATTCTGAAGGGCGTGGCGGGGCGGTAAAACGGTCCGGCGGCGGCTTTAAGTTCTGGCCTCAGTGTTTCCTGGGGCTTGGGACTTTCATGCCGCCGCCGGCAGTGACGGTTCCGGGAGCAAGTCTGTGAAGCGGGCTTTAAAGCGGTTTTGACGCGGGGGTGTAGGCAGGGGCTTGGCCGGTTCCTGTCGTTGGCGCAGCGGAGCGAAAGTCTCGGGACTTTCGCTCCGTTTTTTTCGCGTGGGATCGCGTGGAATTCAGGCCGGCGTCCCAGTCGCTTTTTTGGGTTTAAAACTCGCGGACCATTTCATGGCCGGCAACTCGACCAGCCGGTAGAACACATACGCGACCGGAATGGCCACCAGCATGTAGCCGAACGACGGCCAGATCGTCATTTGCAGCGACGAGCGGAACAGCAGCGACGACAGCAACACGAAGATCGGCAGATGAATCAGATACAGCGAGAAGCTGAAATCGCCTAAACGCGACAGCACGCGTGTGCCCCACGCATTGCCTTGGGTCGCGTTGCCGCGGTCCAGCGCCTGGTACAGATAGAACGCGAAGCCGATCGCCCAGAACTGGAACGCGCCGTACTGACCGAAATGGAACGCCGCGCAGCCCAACGCGATAAAGCCGGCTGCCAGCGCGTAGAGCCACACCGGAGAGCGCTTCTTCTGCGGCGTGCCGGAGGAGGCTTTGGCGTCGGCGATCCACGCGCCGAGCGTCCACGCGAACCAGTACGACGTGAAGAACTGGATATCGTGCCGTTCGAGCACATAGGCCGATACCACATTGACGACGGCGACCAGCGCCAGCACGTTGGTCATGCCGATCCGGCGACGCAGCGCGAACAGCAGCGGGTAGATCGCGTAGAACTGCACTTCGAGCGACAGTGTCCACAGTGCGCCGTTCGAGCCGTACGTCTTGCCGGCCACGCCTTGCAGTGAGAACAGATTGACGAGGAACGCCTGCAGGCCGATCTCGCGGATCTTGTGGCTGACGGGCGGCAACTGCAGGCTGAACCAGTCGAGCGCGAAGGTCAGCAGCAGCGCCGCGAGCAGCACCGGATAAATCCGCGCAAACCGGCGCACCCAGAAATTGCCCGCGTCGAGCCGGTAGGCCGGATTGGCGGCGAGCCGCAACGCGCCGCTGCGATGAATGCAGTAACCGCTAATCACGAAGAAAATCGGCACACCCGCCGAGCCCCATGCAATCGGAAAGGTCAGATACGCGGCCAGCGTATTCAGACTGAACGAATGCCCCGCATTCTGGTGAAACGCCTGCATGCCGACCCACTCGATCTGCCGGCAATGAAAATACGCGACCAGCAACGCGGCGAAACCCCGCATGGCGTCGATCACATGCTCCTTGCCGACGCTCGTGGCGCGTGCTTCGTCCTGCGCGCGCGCCACGCGGACGGCTCGTGGCGAAGAAGGCGGCAGATGCGGCAGGGATGAGCCGGCGGCATCGAGTGCGGGGTCGCTCATGCGCGGTCCTTGGTTTGAAGGAGGTGAAAGGTAAAAGGCAAAGGCGGGTGAAAGCGGACGGATGGGCGCATGCCGTGCACGCCCGCGGTGCGTTACATCGTAGTGCAGCGCGGCGGCAAAAAAATCGCTAAAAAATTGCGGAATGAATTGAATTGGGTAACGATTTTGTGACGAATTGTAATTGAGCATAAGCAGATGCGGCGCTGAATTATTTACTGCTTTTGTCATGCTAATTTAAGTCACGGATTCTCTTGACCCGAGGTGAAGTCATGAACCTGCATTTACTCGCCGGCATTGCCGTGCTGTTGCTCCTTGTCGCCGCCTCCGCTTACCGGGAAGCGCTGCGCAACGAGCCGATCCGCCGTTACCGGGTGACTTCGGGCAAGCTGCCCCAGCACGACGAGAACGAATGAAGTGCCCAATCCGGCGGGCCTCCGCGGCGCCGGGCGTCGCGTGACCCGACGCACGTCGCTGAACCGCGCAACTGAGCCTGACAAGTAAGATTTTCGGACTTTCGGAAAAATAATTCGATTGAGATACGTAATTGTTGCTGGCCGTTTATCACGATGCGGCATATCGAAATTCAATCCAATTATTTATTCGGGGCGAGAAAATTTTCACGTATGAACCCGTTTGATTTTTTTGCTAGTCTTGCCGGCGGCATCGATTGGCCGCCGGGCCCGCGAACACTCTAATTTCTAACCGATGGAATGCCTACCATGCTGAAAGTCACCAAAGCCGTGTTTCCCGTAGCGGGCCTCGGGACACGATTCCTGCCGGCTACCAAGGCAAGTCCGAAAGAAATGCTGCCGGTCGTCGACAAGCCGCTGATTCAGTACGCGGTGGAAGAAGCGGTTGCGGCCGGAATCACCGAGATGATCTTCGTAACCGGCCGCAGCAAGCGCGCGATCGAAGACCATTTCGACAAGTCGTACGAGATCGAAGCCGAACTCGAAGCGCGCAACAAGCAGAAGCTGCTGGATCTCGTACGCAGCATCAAGCCCGCCAACGTCGACTGTTTCTATGTGCGTCAGGCTGAAGCGCTCGGTCTGGGCCACGCGGTGCTGTGCGCCGAGAAACTGGTGGGCGAGAGCCCGTTCGCCGTGATTCTGGCCGACGACCTGCTGCACAGTTCGAAGCCGGTAATGAGCCAACTGGTCGATACGTTCAACCACTATCACAGCTCGGTGATCGGCGTCGAAACCATTGCGCGCGAAGACAGCCGCTCGTATGGCGTGGTGGATGGCCGCGAGTGGGAAGACAACGTGATCAAGATGTCGGGCATCGTCGAAAAGCCGGCGCCGGACAAGGCGCCGTCGAATCTCGGCGTGGTGGGGCGCTACGTGCTGATGCCGACCATCTTCAAGCATATCCGCGCGCTGAAGCCGGGCGCAGGCGGTGAGCTGCAATTGACCGACGCGGTGCAGTCGCTGCTGACCGAAGAGCAGGTGCTCGCGTATCGCTACTTCGGCACGCGTTTCGATTGCGGCAGCAAGCTGGGCTATCTGAAGGCGACGGTGGAATTCGCGCTGCGCCATCCGGAAGTGAAAGAGGAATTCGAGGCGTATCTGCAGGCTTATATGCAGGGTAAAGGGCAGATCAATGGCCAGGCCGGCACGGCGACGCAATACACGGCCGAAGCGGCTTGAGGATTTGAACGGTCGAGGGCTCCGATGAGCCCCAAGGCGGAGCCGGCGATCGGCGCGAGTTGAACAGGGCGTACCAGGCGCGACTCGTGTCGATTGGGAAACGGCGGCCGCTGCAAACGCATCACGCAGAAGCAACGCGCAGCAGCACCGCGCACATTAAAACGGGCACCGCTTTACGTGGCGCCCGTCTTTTTTTGCGCGGTTCGAACGTCGTGATCAAAAGCCGTTCAAGCCATTCAAGCCGCGCTGAAGGCAGAAAACCGCTCAGCCTTTCTTCACTTCCAGCCGGAACTTATGCAGCAACGGTTCCGTATAGCCGCTCGGCTGCTGACGTCCTTCGAACACCAGCGCCTGCGCGGCCTTGAACGCGATCGTGTCGAAGCCCGGCGCCATGGGCAGGTAATGCGGGTCGCCGGCATTCTGCTCGTCGACCACCTTCGCCATGCGCCTGAACGTCTCCTCGACCAGTTCACGCTTCACCACGCCGTGATACAGCCAGTTGGCGATATGCTGGCTCGAAATGCGCAGCGTGGCGCGGTCTTCCATCAGGCCGACGTTGTGAATGTCCGGCACCTTCGAACAGCCCACGCCCTGATCGATCCAGCGCACCACGTAACCGAGAATGCCCTGCACGTTGTTGTCGATCTCGCTGCGGATTTCGTCGTCGCTCCACTTCGCCGTTTCGACGACCGGAATCGTCAGCAGGCCGTCGAGCAGTTCGTCGCGCACCTGTGCGTAATCCGTGCGCTCCAGTTGCTGCTGGACCGCTTGCACGTCGACCTGGTGATAGTGCAACGCATGCAGCGTGGCGGCGGTCGGCGAGGGCACCCAGGCGGTGTTGGCGCCGGCCTTCGGATGCGCGATCTTCTGTTCGAGCATGGCGTGCATCAGATCGGGCATGGCCCACATGCCCTTGCCGATCTGCGAGCGGCCACGCAGGCCCGCGCTCAAACCGACCAGCACGTTGCTGCGCTCGTACGCGGCGATCCATGCGCTCGACTTCATGTCGCCCTTGCGCATCATCGGACCCGCTTCCATCGCCGAGTGCATCTCGTCGCCGGTACGGTCGAGGAAACCGGTGTTGATGAACGCGACACGCTCCGACGCTTCGGCGATACAGGCGAGCAGGTTCACGCTGGTGCGGCGCTCCTCGTCCATGATGCCCATCTTGATCGTATTGCGCGGCAGCTTCAGCAGGTCTTCCACCCGCGCGAACAGCTCGCTTGCGAACGCGACTTCGGCCGGGCCGTGCATCTTCGGCTTGACGATATAGATCGAACCGGTGCGCGAATTCAGTTGCTGCTTGCGGTCGTGCAACGCGCACAGCGTGGTGATCACGGCGTCGAGAATGCCTTCCGGAATCTCCGCGCCGTCTTTCGTGAGCACGGCCGGATTCGTCATCAAATGACCGACGTTGCGGATGAACAGCAGCGAGCGGCCATGCAGCACCACCGGCGCCGTACCGTTCGCGGCAACGTACACGCGATCCGCGTTCAGACGGCGCGTGAAGGTCTTGCCGTTCTTCGTGACTTCTTCGGTCAGCTCGCCGTTCATCAGGCCGAGCCAGTTGCGATAAAGCAGGACCTTGTCGTCCGCATCCACCGCCGCGACCGAGTCTTCGCAGTCGATGATCGTGCTCACCGCCGCTTCGACCACCACGTCTTTCACGTGCGCGGAATCGGTCTTGCCGATCGAGTCGTTCGCGTCGATCTGGATCTCGAAGTGCAGGCCGTTGTGCTTGAGCAGCACCGCCGACGGCGCGCTCTCTTCGCCCTGATAGCCGATGAACTGCGCCGGCGTTTTCAGTTCGCCGGTGCCGTTCTTCAGCGTGACGACCAGCTTGCCGCCTTCGACGCTATAGCGGGTCGCGTCGGCATGCGAGCCGTTCGCGAGCGGCGCGGCCTGATCGAGGAATTCGCGTGCATAGGCGATCACCGCGGCGCCGCGCACCGGGTTGAAGGCCTGCTGTTTTTCCGCGCCGTTCGTTTCGGGAATCGCGTCGGTGCCGTACAGCGCGTCGTACAGGCTGCCCCAGCGCGCGTTCGCCGCGTTCAGCGCGTAGCGCTGATTCGACAGCGGCACCACCAGTTGCGGGCCGGCCTGTTCGGCGATTTCGGTGTCCACGTGGTCGGTCGTGGCTTTGACGCTGGCGGGCATGGGCACGATATAGCCAATGCCTTCGAGAAACGCGCGATACGCACGCAGATCGCGCACCGGGCCCGGATTGGCGCGATGCCAGCCGTCGAGTTCGGTTTGCAGGCGGTCACGCTCGGCCAGCAGCGCACGGTTTTTGGGCGCCAGCTCGTGCACGAGGGCGTCGAAACCCGACCAGAAAGCTGCGCTGTCGATTCCGGTGCCGGGCAGGGCTTCGGTTTCGACGAACTGGTCGAGGTTGGCGGCGACCTGCAGTCCGCCGCGCGGGTTCATCTGAGTCATCGACTGCTCCATCTGTCTGAATGGGGCCGATGAGGGGGCATCGGCCCGCGTTGAGCTACAACTGCGGTTTAAACGGCCAGCGCCTGAATGCCGGCTTTGGCGATCTGTGCATCCTGATCGGACTTGACGCCCGACACGCCGACCGCGCCGATCACGTGGCCTTCGACGATCACCGGCACGCCGCCTTCCAGGGTGCCCAGCAACGGCGCGCTCAGGAACGCGGTGCGGCCGTTGTTGATCATGTCTTCGTATACCTTGGTTTCACGGCGGCCGATCGCCGAAGTGCGGGCCTTTTCCGTCGCGATGTACGAACTGGCCGGCGCGCTGCCGTCCAGCCGCAGCATGCCCAACTGGTGGCCGCCATCGTCGACCACCACGATTGCGACGGCCCACTGATGCTTCTCGGCCTCGGCGCGAGCGGCCTCGAGGATGCGGGTCGTTTCAGCGACGGTCAACACGGGTTTGCTCAGCATAATGAATTTCCTGTCTCGGGTTATGGTAAGGATGCTTCTATAAATTCAATCCAGTGACGCTTTGACGCTAAGCGAGGGCCGTCGCGCAGCCCGGTGATTTTACGTCCAAGCGCGGTTCGAACAAACCGCTGCATGACGCATGCCGGCTATCGGTGATGCGGCGAAGGCGGTTCGAAGCGGACGCGCCGTCCTGCCGGGCCTTACAATCGAGCTTCAAAGACCAGCTTCAAAGCTGAGCTTCAAAGACCAACCACCTGAGCGCCGCCCCACGCGCCGACCCACACCATGCCGACCATCAGCGAGCTTTTCGTCTATCCGATCAAATCCTGTGCGGGCATCGCATTGAGCGAAGCGCGCCTGCTTGCCACCGGGCTCGAATACGATCGGTGCTGGATCGTCGTCGACCCGGCCGGCGCGATGCTCACGCAGCGTGCGTATCCGCGCATGGCGCTGATCAAGGTCGAACTCGGCGACACGGAGCTCGTGATTCGCGCGCCCGGCATGAGCGAATTGCGCACGCCGCTCGACGCCGCGCGGCTCGATGCGCCGCGTAAAGTGCAGACCCAGGTCTGGCGGGACGCGGCCTATGGTCTCGACACCGGCGAGGCCAGCGCGGCCTGGTTCTCCACGTTTCTCGGCGTGCCGGCGCGGCTGCTGCGTTTCGATCCCGAGCACGAGCGTACCGTCGATCCGGATTACACCGGGAGCACCGGCGGCGCCAACACGTTATTCGCCGATGGTTTTCCGCTGCTGGTGGTCGGCCAGGCGTCGCTCGACGATCTGAACACGCGGCTGCAACGCAAGGGCGCGCCGTCGATTCCGATCGACCGGTTCCGCCCGAACGTCGTGCTGACGGGGCTCGACGCATACGAGGAAGACTACGTGGAGACGTTGAGCGTCGATGCCGGCGACGCGGCTGATGGGGTCGCCGCGGTGCAACTGCAATTGGTGAAGACCTGCGCGCGCTGTCCGATGCCGACCGTCGACCAGGCGACGGGCGCACCCGATCCGGACTGGCCGGACGAGCCGACCGACACGATGAGCACGTACCGGGCGAATCCGCAGCGCAACGGTGCGTTGACGTTCGGCAATAACGCGCTCGTGGCGAGCGGCGCCGGCGCGTGGTTGCGGGTGGGGCAGACGGTCGAGGCGGAGTTGGGCTTCGGCGATTGAAACGCCGCTTGAAACGCTGCTCAAACCACGCCTAACCCCCGCTCAATGCCGCCTCGATCCGTTCAACGCGGCGAGAATCACCGGCATCGGAACGGGTTTGACGAAATGGTGATTGAAGCCCGAACGTAGTGATTCACTGCGTTCCTCGGCGCGTTGGAGTCCGCTGACCGCGACCAGGGTCGGCGCCGGCACATCGCCGACGGAGCGGATCCGGCGCGCCACCGCGCGCCCGTCGAGGCGCGGCATCTCGACGTCGAGCAGCGCGGCGGCCGGATGCCAGGCGCAATACTGCGCCAGCGCGTCGAGCCCGTTGCGGGCGGTGCGGATGTCGAAACCCTGGGCGCTGAAATAGAGCGTGTAGGCGGCCAGCAGATCGGGGTCGTCGTCGGCGATCAGCAGGCGAGCCGTTTCCTGAGTAAACATCGGCTTCCCCTATGAATATTCCTGGTATGTGTATTCCTGGTAGTGAGCAATTTGAAGTCCCGATAGAATTATTGCGCGACGTTTTTTCGTTTTCCGGCCCGCTCTCAGGCCCTCCGCGCAAAACATCCAGCACCATTTATTTATGACGAATCTACCGCTCGGCAATAGCGAAGACGCGCAAATCGCGCGCGACATCGAGGCGGTCCAGCGTATCGGCGCTGTGCCCGCGATCCTGCGCCTGATCTGCAAAAACACGGGGATGGGCTTCGCCGCCGTGGCCCGGGTCTCTGAGCGTAGCTGGACCGCCTGCGCGGTGCAGGACGAAGTGAATTTCGGCCTGATGGCGGGCGGTCAGCTCGAACTGCAGACCACGCTGTGTTTCGAGTCGCGCGCGGCGCGGGCCACCATCGTGATCGACAATTTCGGCAAGGACCCGGTTTATCACGGCCATCACACGGCGCGAATCTACCAGCTGGGCAGTTATATTTCCGTGCCGATCATTCTTCCCGACGGCAGCTATTTCGGTAATCTCTGCGCGATCGACCCGAATCCGGCCGAGGTCTCGAACCCGCGCACGCTGAGCATGTTCGAAGGATTCGCGGACCTCATAGCGATGCAGCTCGTGACCGAAGGGCGTCACGAAGCCGCGCAAACGGCCCTGATTCGCGAGCGGGAAACCGCCAGCCTGCGTGAGCAGTTCATCGCCGTGCTCGGCCACGATCTGCGCAATCCGCTGTCGGCGGTCAGCGCGACCGCCGAACTGCTGTCGTTACGCAAGAACGAGCCCGATCTCGTGAAAATCGGCCAGCGCCTGAAATCTTCCACGTTGCGCATGGCGCGTTTGATCGACGACGTGATGGACTTCGCGCGTGGCCGGCTTGGCTCGGGCATCGGCGTGTCGATCGACGAGGTCGACGATCTGGCCGGCGCGCTGCGGGCGGTGGTCGCGGAAGTGCGCGAGGCCAACCCGCAGCGTCTGCTCGCCGACGACATCGCGATTACCACGCCGGTGCGCTGCGACCGCACGCGCGTGCAGCAGTTGCTGTCGAATCTGCTCGGCAATGCGGTGACGCACGGCGACGCGGAGTTTCCGGTGCGGGTGCAGGCGCGCATCGAGCGCGCAGAGCTGGTGCTGACGGTGATCAACGGCGGCAACGAAATCGCCGCGGACGTGTTGAGCAAAGTGTTCGAGCCTTATTGGCGGCCGCCCACCAGCAAGCCCGGCGGCGGGCTGGGGCTGGGCTTGTATATCTGCAAGCAGATCGTTTCCGCGCACGGCGGCACGATGGAAGTCCGGTCGTCGGCGCAAGAGGGCACGTGTTTCGTAGCGCGCTTGCCGACCGGCGTTTAAGCGTATCGGGCGGCAAGGTCGGGGAATCGACTCATGCCGTCAAGACGGAATGCTTCGCTCTCGCCAATCGCATCGCCCACCAGAATCACCGCGGGGCTGCCGAAGCCGGCGCTCGCGGCATCGGCGGCCAGGCGGTCGAGCTGAGTCGCGAGGCGCCGTTCGTCGGCGCCACCCGCCCATTGCACGACAGCCGCCGGCGTATCGGCCGGCAGATTCGCGAGCAACGCGGCGGCAAGACTTTCGATGCGTCGCATCCCCATATAGATCGCCAGCGTGGTGCGTGTGGCGGCGAGCGCGGCCCAGTCCGGCTCGTCGTGATTCTCCGTGTGAGCGGTGACGAAGCTCACGCCGTGGCAATGGCGCCGATGCGTGAGCGAAATGCCCAGCGCCGCCGCGGCCGCGAAGCCCGACGAAATCCCGTTGACGATCTCCACGGTAATCCCCGCCTCGCGCAGCACCGCGATCTCTTCACCCGCGCGCCCGAACAGCAGCGCCTCGCCGCCTTTCACCCGCACCACGTGCAAGCCTTTGAGCGCGTAGCGCCGCATCAGCCGCTCGATAAACGCCTGCGGTGTCGAGCGGCAGCCGCCGCGCTTGCCGACGCGAATCACGCGCGCTTGCGGTGCAAGGGTCACGATCTCGGGATTCGCGAGATCGTCGAGCAGCACGACGTCGGCGGATGCGAGCGCTTTCGCCGCCCGCAGCGTCAGCAGGTCGAGGTCGCCGGGTCCCGCGCTCAATAGCGTGACCTTGCCGGGGTTCGTGTTCATCGCGATGTTCCTGGTGGTTCGTGGTGGTTCGTTTCGTGATGCGTGCAGGCGGCCGGTAGTCGCACCGTCGGCGTAAAAAAAAGCGTCCGCACGTGATTATCACGAGCGGACGCCGTTGTCCGTTGCTTTCTGATTTCGCTTCTGGCGAAAACCGCTTCTGGTGAAAACGAAACACCGCGCTGTGTTTCGTTCGAGGCCAATGCGGTGCTTCATGCCATGCATGTCATGCGCTCGTTCGGGCCGCGTTGCCGGAACGGTTCAACGGTGACTGATGCAAGGACTACGCCACGCATGGGCACTGCGGGTTCGAAGTCACGCCACGCGTCGCCGGCCGCTTCATCAATGCAGCGTTGACGTTCCCCTTCGTTAGCCGGGCGCCGCACGCGTACAGTGCTGCGTCGCACCATCCCTGTGCTTTACTGCATCAAAACGCATCGCGCCGGTAGCTTGCCGCACGCGCGTGCCATTCCCGTTCAAGCCCCGCGCCACGGCCTCGCCGCGTGCAATTCATCGCGTTGGCACGGCCTTTGCATAATGCCGTGCCATCGGATCAACGTGGATCCGTCGCGAGCGCAACACAAAGTGCTCGCCGCAGCACAGGTCAGGACAACGGCGTCCCCCGGATTCAGTCATCGACTGGATTCGCGGGACGCCGTTTTCGTTTCCGGAAGCGTTTTTCGCTGTTGTCGCGCGGCGGCGTACGGAACCCAGCAAGCCCAGCACATTGAGGACACCGCGGTCATGAAAATCATCGTTATCGGTCACGGGATGGTCGGCCACAAACTGGTTGAATGCCTGGCGCAAGATGCCGCGCACGGGCTCGACATCACCGTGCTGTGCGAAGAGTCGCGGCCGGCCTACGACCGCGTGCATCTGTCGGCGTTCTTCGCGGGCAAGAGCGCGGACGATCTGTCGCTGGTCGAGCCGGGTTTCTTCGAACGGCAGAACGTGCTGCTCAAGCTGAACGCGAAAGCGGTCGCGATCGATCGCGCCGCGCGCACCGTGACGGTCTCGACGGGCGAGACCTTGCCCTATGACAAGCTGGTGTTCGCCACCGGCTCGGTTCCGTTCGTGCCGCCGGTGGCGGGCCGCGAGCGCGCCGACTGCTTCGTGTACCGCACTATCGACGATCTCGAAGCGATGCAGGAATGTGGCGCGCGCTCGACTACGGGTACGGTGGTGGGCGGCGGGCTGCTCGGTCTCGAATGCGCGAAGGCGCTGCGCGATATGGGCCTGCAAACGCATGTGGTGGAATTCGCGCCGCGTCTGATGGCGGTGCAGGTCGACGACGGCGGCGGCCGCGTGCTGCGCACCAAAATCGAAGAACTCGGCGTGACGGTGCACACGCAGAAGAACACCACGGCGATCGTGGATGGCGAAGCCGGCACGCACCGCATGCAGTTCGCCGACGGCAGCCATCTCGACACCGACATGATCGTGTTCTCCGCGGGCATCCGTCCGCGCGACGACCTGGCGCGCGAAAGCGGCCTGACGCTCGGCGCGCGCGGCGGCATCGTGATCGACAACGCGTGCCGCACCAGCGACCCGCACATCTACGCGATCGGCGAGTGCGCGTTATGGAACGGCCAGTTGTTCGGCCTCGTCGCACCGGGCTACGAAATGGCGCGCGCGGTGGCGAAACAGTTGCAGGGCGAAACGACCGGGGCCGAATTCGCCGGCGCCGACATGAGCACCAAACTGAAGCTGATGGGCGTCGACGTGGCGAGTATCGGCGACGCGCACGGCAACACGCCGGGCAGTCGCGCCTATCAGTTCAGCGACGAACGCAAGCAGGTCTACAAGAAGCTGGTGGTCTCCGAATGCGGCAAGTATCTGCTGGGCGGCGTGATGGTCGGCGACGCGAGCGAATACGGCACGCTGTTGCAGATGATGTTGAACCGCATCGAGCTGCCGGAGGCGCCTGAATTCCTGATCCTGCCGCAAGCCGACGGCACCGCCAAACCGGCGCTCGGCGTCGACGCGTTGCCCGACGCCGCGCAGATCTGCTCGTGCAACAACGTATCGAAGGGCGCGTTGTGCGCGGCGGTCGGTGCGGGCGCAACCGATATCGGCGCGCTCAAGTGCGCGACCGGCGCGGGCACCTCGTGCGGCGGCTGCGTGCCGCTCGTCACGCAGGTGATGAAGGCCGAGATGAAAAAGCAGGGGCTCGCGGTCAACAACCATCTGTGCGAGCACTTTCCGTTTTCGCGCCAGGAGTTGTATCACCTCGTGCGGATGGGCGAAGTGCGCAGCTTCGGCGAATTGCTCGCGAGGCAAGGGCATGGTCTCGGTTGCGATATCTGCAAGCCGGCGGCGGCGAGCATTCTCGCGTCGTGCTGGAACGAGTTCGTGCTGAAGAAAGAGCACGCGCCGCTGCAGGACACCAACGATTACTACCTCGCCAATATCCAGCGCGACGGCACGTACTCGGTCGTGCCGCGCATGGCGGGCGGCGAAGTGACGCCCGACGGCTTGATCGCCGTCGGCCAGGTCGCGAAGAAATACGGGCTGTACACGAAGATCACCGGCGGTCAGCGGGTCGATCTGTTCGGCGCGCGCGTCGAGCAATTGCCGCTCATCTGGGAAGAACTGATCGCCGCCGGTTTCGAATCCGGTCATGCGTACGGCAAGTCGCTGCGCACGGTGAAGTCGTGCGTCGGCTCGACGTGGTGCCGCTATGGCGTCGGCGATTCGGTCGGGCTCGCGGTCGAAATCGAGAACCGCTACAAGGGTCTGCGTACGCCGCACAAGATCAAGTTCGGCGTGTCGGGCTGCACCCGCGAATGCGCGGAAGCACAGGGCAAGGACGTCGGCATCATCGCGACCGAAAAGGGCTGGAATCTCTACGTGTGCGGCAACGGCGGCATGAAGCCGCGCCATGCCGAACTGCTCGCGTCGGATCTGGATAAAGATACGTTGGTGCGTTACATCGACCGTTTTCTGATGTTCTACGTGCGCACGGCCGACCGTCTGCAACGCACCAGCGTGTGGCGCGACAACCTCGAAGGCGGACTCGCGTATCTGATCGACGTGGTCGTCCACGATCGTCTTGGCGTGGCCGCCGAACTCGAAGCGGACCTGCAGCACGTGGTCGATACGTACGAATGCGAATGGAAGAAGGCCGTGACCGATCCGGAAACGCGCAAGCGCTTCCGTCACTTCGTCAACAGCAGCGAGCCGGACCGCAACGTGACGTTCGTCGAAGAGCGCGGCCAGATCCGGCCGGCCACGCCCGCTGAACGGCAAACCCGGCTGGCGGCGATTCCGGTCGTCGTCGAAACCGTCTGATCCCATTCACGCGTGTTGCGTTATTTACCGAGGACTTCGCCATGAACCAAGACCGTGTGCCGCGTGTCTGGCAGCCCGTTTGCCCGCTCGATGAAATCGTCCCCAACACGGGCGTCTGCGCGCTCGTCAACGGCGAGCAGGTGGCCGTATTTCACGTGCACGACAGTCATGCACACGCCACCGTCTACGCGATCGAGAACTTCGATCCGGGCTCGCAGGCGGCGGTGCTGTCGCGCGGACTGATCGGCAGTCTCGGCGAACGCGTCGTGGTCGCTTCGCCGATCTACAAGCATCACTTCGATCTGCGTACCGGCGAGTGCCTGGAAACGCCCGCGTATTCCGTCAGCGCGTTCGATACGCGCGTGGAAAACGGTCAGGTGTGGGTCGCCGTTTGATCGCCCGCTAACTGTATTGAGCCACGTTGCCCGCCATGTCTTCCTCTAACGTTAAAACGGTATGCCCTTACTGCGGCGTTGGCTGCGGCATGGTGCTGCACGTCGAGGACGGACAGGTCGTGAAGATTTCCGGCGACAGGGAACATCCGGCCAACTTCGGACGGCTCTGCACGAAGGGGCAATCGGCGCACGTTGCGTTGCGCAAGTCAGGGCGTCTGGAAGGCGCGTTCGTGCGTCACGCGCGCGACCAGGATCCGGCGCCGCTGCCCATGGCGCAGGCGATCAGCAGCACGGCGGCGCGCTTGCGCGGCCTGCTCGACGAACATGGACCGGACGCGCTGTCGTTCTACGTGTCCGGGCAGATGTCGATCGAAGCGCAGTACCTCGTCAACAAGCTCGCCAAGGGTTTCGTCGGCACCAACAATATCGAATCGAACTCGCGTCTGTGCATGGCGAGCGCGGGCAGCGGCTACAAGCTGTCGCTCGGCGCGGACGGCCCGCCGGGCTCGTATGACGATCTCGATCACGCCGACGTGTTCTTCGTGATCGGCGCGAATATGGCCGACTGTCACCCGATTCTGTTCCTGCGGATGATGGATCGCGTGAAGGCCGGCGCGAAACTGATCGTTGTCGATCCGCGCCGCAATACGACCGCCGACAAAGCCGATCTGTTCATGCAGATCAAACCGGGCACCGATCTCGCGTTGCTCAACGGCCTGCTGCATCTGCTGCACGAAAACGGCCAGACGGATACTGCTTTTATCGCCGAGGCCACCGAAGGCTGGGACGCGATGCCCGCGTTTCTGGCGGATTACACGCCTGAGAATGTCGCGCGCATCACGGGCTTGCCCACCGAAGCGATTCGCCGTGCGGCCCAGATGATCGGCACGGCAAATGAGTGGATCAGCTGCTGGACCATGGGCCTGAATCAAAGCACGCACGGTACGTGGCATACCAACGCGATCTGCAACCTGCATCTGGCGACGGGCAAGATCTGCCGGCGCGGCAGCGGGCCGTTTTCGCTAACCGGCCAGCCGAATGCGATGGGCGGCCGCGAAATGGGCTACATGGGTCCGGGTTTGCCGGGCCAGCGGTCGGTGCTGGTGGAGGAAGACCGCGCGTTTATCGAGGCGCTTTGGGAGATTCCACCCGGCACGTTGAAGACCGAAGTCGGCACTGGCACGATCGATATGTTCACGCGCATGGCCGCGGGCGAGATCAAGGCCTGCTGGATCATCTGCACGAATCCGGTGGCGAGCGTCGCGAACCGGCAGAACGCGATTGCCGGTTTGCGCGCGGCGGAGCTGGTGATTTCGCAGGACGCGTTTCTCGACACCGAGACGAATCGCTACGCCGACGTGCTGCTGCCCGGCGCGTTATGGGCCGAAGCGGAAGGCGTGATGATCAACTCGGAGCGCACGCTCACGCTGATGCAAAAGGGCATCGAGCCGCCGGGCGCGGCGTTGCCGGACTGGCAGATCATTGCGCGCGTGGCGTGTGAAATGGGTTTTGCCGAGGCCTTCAGCTATGAGAGCGCCGACGAAGTGTTCGCGGAAATCACGCGGGCGTCGAATCCGAAAACCGGCTACGACCTGCGTGGCGCGAGCCATCGGCGGTTGAAGGAAACACCGTTGCAATGGCCGCTGGCGGCGGACGATTCGAACGCACGCAATCCCGTGCGTTACGTCAACGACGGCGTCAGCCAGACGCTGAAAGCGTTGCCGGACGGCAGCCATCCACGGCTCGCGTTTCCGACCGCCAGCGGACGCGCGATGTTTTTCGCGCGCGCTTATGCGGCGCCGGCCGAAGTACCCGACCGCGAATTTCCGATCGTGCTGAACACCGGCCGTTTGCAGCATCAATGGCACACCATGACCAAGACCGGCAAGGTCGCGATGCTCAACAAGCTGAACCCCGGGCCGTTCGTCGAGATTCATCCCGAGGATGCGGCCACGCTCGGTATCAAGGCCAAAGACCCGGTGGAGATTCGTTCGCGCCGCGGCCGCGCGGTGTTGCCGGCGGTCGTGACCGAACGCGTGAGCGCGGGCCACTGCTTCGCGCCGATGCACTGGAACGACGTGTTCGGCGACGACCTGTGTATCAACGCTGTGACAAGCGATGCAATCGATCCGGTCTCGCAGCAACCCGAACTCAAGTTTTGCGCGGTCGCGTTGAGTGCGGTGCGCGTGGAGGTTGGCGAGTCGGTTTTGAACGATGACGCGGTTAAGTTTGCCGCCGCATCTGCATCTGCGTTGGCGGTGGGCGCGACCGCCACGTCGGTGGATGTTGCAACGGCCAGCGCCGAGGATCTGTCTATGCCGCATATCGAAGCACTCACCCGTTTGTTGCAATTGCCGCCGACGCCCGCGCCGTCGTTCTCCGATGCCGAGCGGACTTATCTGGCGGGTTTCGTCAGTGGCTTGCGCTCGGCGCGGGAGCAGGGCGTTAGTGGAGACAGCAGCGCCGTGCCGGTTTTGCCGATCAGCGCGCCGTTCGATGCAACAAAACGCCTCTACCTGGACGGTTTGCTCGCGGGGCTGTTTAGCCGCAGCGCGCCGCTCGCTGCATCAGAGGCCATGCCCACCTCGCTCGCGCACACGCCCTCAGACACGTCGCAAACATCCGGCGTGCGGATCGCACGCGCACGGCCCAAGGTCACGCTGCTATGGGCCTCGCAAACCGGCAATACCGAATCGCTCACTGAGCGCTACGCCACGCGTCTGATGGAGTCGGGTTTTGAAATCCGCACCTCGTGCATGGCGGATTACGACGTGTCGGCGCTGGCCAAAGCGCAATACGTGTTGCTGATGACGAGCACGTTCGGCGATGGCGATCCCCCCGACAACGCGCAAAGTCTCTGGACGGAATTGGGCACGGACGTAGTTGCGGACGCAGCCACGGACGCCGCGCCCCGTCTCGACGGCGTGCGCTTCGCTGTCCTTGCGCTCGGCGACCGCAACTACGATCAGTTCTGCGGCCACGGTCGCCGTCTCGACGAACAACTCGCGGCCAAAGGCGCGCGGCGACTGATGGAGCGAGTCGATTGCGACAGCGACTATCAGCAAAGCGCCGACGCGTGGCTCGAACGCATCATCGTGCGCATTAAAGAGGAAGATGCCGCGCTACATGCGGTGCCGCCCGGCGGCATGATCAACGCGGTGATCCCCGGCGCCGTGCCGAGCAAAGCGCAGCCGGCCGCGTCGCGGCTCGTCGCGAATCTGCGTCTGAACAAGCAGGGCGCGGCGAAAGACACGCGCTACTTTTCACTCAGCACGAACGAATCCGGCCTCGAATACGAAACGGGCGACGCGCTGGGCGTCTGGCCGAGCAATTGTCCGGAGCTGGTCGATGAATTGATCGGCCTCACCTGCACCAACGCCGACGCGTTGGTGCAGGTGGCGGGCGCGGGCGAGATGCGTCTGGCCGACGCGCTGCACCGGCACTACGAGATCGCACGGCCGAATCCGGATGCGCTCGCGTTGATCGCCGCGCGCAGCGATAACGGCAAGGGCAGCGGTAAAGGCGCGCTGCGCGATCTGCTGACGCCCGAGCGCAAGGCCGATCTAAAGCAATGGTTGTGGGGGCAACAGCTAGCCGACGTGTTGCACGAGTTTCCGGTGAAGCTCACCGCCGCCGAATTGACCGGCATGCTCAAACGCCTGCAACCGCGCCTGTATTCGATCGCCTCGAGTCCGAAAGCGCATCCCCGCGAAGTGCATCTGACGGTTTCCGCCGTGCGTTACAGCAATGGCCGGCGTCATCGCAAAGGCGTGTCGTCGACGTTTCTCGCCGATCGCGCCGGCGACGTCGACGTGCCGGTGTTCGTGCAGAAGTCCGCGCATTTCCGGCCGCCTCACGGCGCGGACACAGCGATGATCATGGTCGGCCCAGGCACCGGCGTCGCACCGTTTCGCGGCTTTCTGCACGAGCGGCGTGCACGTGGCGACAGCGGGCGCAACTGGCTGTTCTTCGGCGAGCAGCATGCGTCGTCCGATTTCTACTATCGCGATGAACTCGAAGCCATGCGCGACGACGGTCTGCTCAACCGGCTCGACGTCGCGTTCTCGCGCGACCAGGCGGACAAGATCTATGTGCAGGACCGCATGCGCGAGCAGGGTGCGCAACTGTGGTCGTGGCTCGAAGACGGTGCGCATTTCTACGTCTGCGGCGACGCCAATCGCATGGCGAAAGACGTCGACGCCGCGTTGAAGGACATCGTCGCGCGACACGGCGGCATGAGCGACGAAAAAGCGCTCGACTACGTGAGCCGCCTCGCGCGCGAAAAGCGCTATGCACGCGACGTTTACTGAAGATTGAGACGGGGTGAAAAGCGGCCCGCCGAGGTCGAAGTTTCAGGTTTCAAAGAGTACGCAGGCGAGCGTCAAACGACGGACCCGGATGGCATGGAGGTTGCATGTCCAGGCCGGTTTTCAACCTTGTCGACCATTCCGGTGCATGGCAAAAAGCACGGCACCACGCAGCGTCATACGTTGCGGCCGGATAGACGAACAATCAGTTTTATGAGGATGTCTGATGAAAAACGTGATGAGCTCCCTCAAGAGCGGGGACTGGCGCGCGCTGGTGGCGTGCTTCCTCTATTTCGACACCGGCTTCACGGTCTGGGTGCTGTACGGACCGCTCGCGCCGTTCATCAGCAAAAGCATTGCGATGACGCCCGCGCAGCAAGGTTTTCTGGTGGCCGTGCCGGTGCTGTCGGCGGCGATTCTGCGCGTGACGCTCGGCAATCTCTATCAGTCCGCGCACGGCAAACGTATCGCGCTGATGGGCGTGCTGTTGTCGGCGGTGCCGACGATCGTGCTGCCGCTCATGGCGTCGGTGCCGTCGTACACGGAGCTGCTGGTGCTGGGCGTGTTCCTCGGGGTCGGCGGTGCGAGTTTCGCGGTGGCGCTGCCGATGGCGGGCAGCAACTATCCGCCGAAGGTGCAGGGACTGGTGCTGGGTCTGGCCGCGGCCGGCAATATCGGCGCGGTGCTCGACGGTTTCCTGTTCCCGCAACTGGCCACGCACTACGGCTGGCAGATGGCCGCCGGCGGCGCGCTGCCCTTGCTCGCGATTGCCGCGATCACGCTGTATTTCTGGGCCAACGACGCGGGCATCAAGTCGGGCAGCGTGCTGCGCGCATTCAGCAGTTTCGCGGTGACGCTGGTGGGGTTGATCGTGCTGGTGCTGCTCGTCGAAGCCGGTCTGTTCGGCGCGGGTAAGACCGGCGTGCTGCTGTTGCCGGTGATCGGCGCGCTGCTGGCTATCGCGGTGCTGCCGAAGCGTTATCGCGCGGTGCTCGGTGAGCGCGATACGTGGGCGATCATGCTGGTGTACAGCATCACGTTCGGCGGTTTCGTCGGCATGTCCTCGTATGTGTCGCTGCTGCTGACTAACCTCTATCAACTGTCGAAGATCGACGCCGGCCTGTTCATGGCGTTGCTCGCCGCGACCGGCGCGATGGTGCGCCCGCTCGGTGGTCTGATCGCCGACAAGGTGTCGGGTGTGCGCGCGCTGACCTTCCTGCTGGCGATCATCTCGCTGTGCGACTTCGTGTTCGCCGCTGCGATGCCGTCGATGGTGGGCGGCATCGCGTTGCTGTTGTGCCTGTACGTGGCCTTCGGTCTCGGCAACGGCGCGACCTTCCAGCTGGTGCCGCATCGCTGGGCGGGGCGTACCGGGTTGATGTCGGGCATTGTCGGCGCGGCGGGCGGGATCGGCGGCTTCTATCTGCCGGTCGTGATGGGCATCGCGAAAGAAAGCACCGGCAGCTATCAGATGGGCTTCGCGACTTTCGGCGCGCTGGCCGCCTGCGCGTTCGTCGCGATCGTCGCGCTGCGCCGTCCGTGGATGGCGTGGTCGATGCAGACCGGCGTAATGCACGCGCACGCCACGGAGTGACGCATCAACCCGGCCATGCCGGCGCGTTCGTTGCCGCGGTTTTACGCGACGAACGCGCCTGCGGCGGGGACTCTCGACATCGTTAAGAAGTGACCATGAGCATTACCGCACAAAGGCTTCACGTTATACCGGCCGATACGGACGTCTCCAGCGAGGTGATGAGTTCGTTGATCAACATGGCCGGACGTCAGCGGATGCTGTCGCAGCGCATTGCGTTGAAGGCGATGCTGGCGTTCCAGCAATTCGACGGCGCGCTCTCCATTGCGCGCGACACCTTGCGCACGTTCGCCGACAGTCACGCGGCGCTGGTGCAAGGTCGCGACGGCTTGCCGGGATTATTCTCACCGGCGCTGCGTGACGCGTTTCATGGCAATGGCCAGGTGGCGCAGAAGATCGCCGACTTTATCGCGCTGGCCACGGCGGCGCTCGATGCGATCGGACGCGCCGCGCCGCAGTCGGAGGACACGCTCGCCGCGTTGATCGGCTCGGTCGATCCGTTGCTCGCGCAACTGCATGGCGTCACGGCCGTGTATGAAGAGGAGAGCCGGCGGATTGCGCGAGCGCAGAAGAAAGAGCAGCAGAATCTGATCGAACGGATCAAGGCGATCGCGAAAGAGGCGCATATCGTCTCCTTCAACGGGCAGATCGTCGCGAGCCGCACGGATGTGACGGGGCGTGAATTCGCGGTCGTGGCCGGCGTGATGACGTCGATTACGAAGGAACTGGAGGCCGTGGTTAGCGCGTTCGTGAAGAAAACCTCGGGCGGTTGAGGTTTTGCTGTCGCGCGTGAGATTTACCGGGTGTGCGCCGCTTTAATGAATTGGCGCATGACGTCCCGCGCGAATCTTCAACTCTTATCGACGATGCCCTCCGCGAGCACAGCGGGCACGCGCGCCGCGAGTTCGTCGATCACGACGCGCATTCGCGACGGCAAATGGCGCGTCTGTTGCCATGCGAGATGCAGATCGATGCGCTGTCCGGGCAATGCCGGCAGCACCTTCACCAGCACGCCGCTCGCCATGGCGTCGGCGATCAGCCAGCACGGCAGACAGGCGATGCCCGTGCCCGCCACGGTAGCGGCAAGAATGGTTTCGAGATCGTCGAAACGCAGGCGGTGCGGAATCACGATGTTCTGCAAGACACCGTATTCATCCGGAAGCTGCCATGCTGCTTCACGCCTGCCACGCGCATAGAAAATGCCTTGATGGCGCTGCAAATCCGCCACCGTGTCAGGTGTGCCGTTTCTGGCCAGATAAGCGGGCGCCGCGCAAAGCGCCATGATCTGTTCGCCGAGCCTGCGCGCCACCAGTCCCGCTGGCGCGCGATTCAATGGCCCGCCGCGCACCACCAGGTCGATGCCTTCTTCGACCAGGTCCATCACGCGATCGGTGAAACTGATCTGCAACTCCAGCTTGGGATAACGCTGCGCCAGTTCCAGCAGAATCGGCGCGACGCAACGTCGCCCGAACAGCACCGGCATGCTGACATGCAGCCTTCCTTGTGGATCCTGACGGCCCGCTGTCAAGGTCGCTTCGCCCGCGTCGAGTTCGGCGAGCGCGCGCACGCAGCGTTCGTAAAACGCGTGACCGTCTTCGGTGAGGCTCTGACTGCGCGTGGTGCGATGAAACAGCCGCGTGCCGAGTTGCTCTTCCAGACGCGCGATGGTCTTGCCCACCGCCGAACGCGACAGATGCATGCGCTCGGCGGCCAGCGCGAAACTGCCGGCTTCGGCGGCGTTGACGAACGCGGCGATGCCGCTCAGACGGTCTCTCATGGAACACGCTCCCTTGGCTCGATGCGCGACGATAGCGGACTGACTGGCGCCAAAAACGCTACAAACTGACGATCAGATACCGCCACTGTAGCGTTTATAGAAACCGTAGACTCTTTTCATCGAAAACGTTCAGGCGGGAGCCGATATGCAAACGATGGGTCAATGGGTCTTACGCGAAGCCGGTGCGCACAATCTGCGGCTGGAAGAAAAGGCAATGCCGACGCCCGGCGCGGGTGAAATCGTGGTGCGGGTCGCGGCGGTGTCGCTGAACTATCGCGACTTGTGGTTTATCGCCGACGAGCAGACGGACACGTCGGCGACGCTGCCGGCTACGCCCGGTTCGGACATGGCCGGCACGGTGGTCGCGACCGGTGCCGGCGTGACGCGTTTCAGCGAGGGCGACGACGTGCTCGGCACGTTCTGGGCGGGTTGGGTGGACGGTGAATGTCCGCCCGACGCGAGTGTGCTCGGCGGCTCGTTGCCGGGCGTGCTGGCGCATTACGTGGTGCTGCACGAATCGTGGGCCGTGCGCGCGCCGCGCTCGCTGAGCGCGGTCGAAGCCAGCACGCTGCCGTGCGCCGGCCTGACCGCGTGGTTCGCGCTGGTGGAGAAGGGCGCGGTCCATGCGGGGCAAACGGTGGTGATGCAAGGCACCGGCGGCGTCGCGTTGTTCGGCGTGCAACTGGCGCGTGCGCATGGCGCGCAGGTGATCGCCACCACGAGCAGCGCCGCCAAGCTGCAGCGCGTGCTGGAACTGGGCGCGACGCATGGCATCGACCGTAACGCCACGCCCGACTGGGAGCGTGTCGCGCGTGAGCTGACCGGCGGGCGCGGCGTCGATCATGTGTTCGAACTGGCGGGCGGCGAGAACCTCGGTGCTTCGTTGCGCGCGTTGCGGCAAGGCGGCCGTATTTCGCTGATCGGCACGCTGGATGGCTACAGCATGTCGCTGCCGAGCATTCCGAGTTTCCTCGGACGGCCGACGATCCAGGGCATCGGCGTTGGCCATCGGCGCGCGCTTGACGACCTGGTGCGCGCGGTCGATGCGCTCGCACTCAAACCGGTGGTCGATACGGTCTATGCATTCGACCAACTGCCGGCCGCGCTCGCGCATCTGGAGCGGGGGGCGTTCGGGAAAGTGGTGGTGAAAGTCGGCGATTGAGTCTCGCGGGCGAACAATGGACGATGCACGTTGCGAACGTGTTCAAAGAATGCGAGCTGTATACGGAACGTGAACATCGGAAAAACCTGAACACGGCGGGGCCTGCTGCCGCCCCGCCGGTTGCCTTCAATTAGAACTTATGCCGCAACGCGACCCGCACGGCCACCTGGGTGCCCGTCGACGACGGCGCCTGCACGCCCGGAATGAATGCGTCGTCGAGAATCGAGTGGGTCGAACTGCCCGCCACCTTCTGATATTCGCCCTGAACGTAGACGTCCGTGCGTCTGGAAAGGTTGTAGTCCGCCATCAGACCGACCGAGTGAATCTTCGGCTTCACGCTGCCTGACGACGCGTCGTAGTTCTCCATGGTGTAGACATACTGTGCCCCGACGAAGAACGCCGGCGTGAACTGGTATTTGCCGTTCACTTCGAAGTTCTGGTACTTCAGCGTATTCAACGTGACGCCGGCCGCAGCCAGCGGAATGCCGATATAGCCGTTGCCGGTCGGGTTCTGGTAGTTCGAGTTGGTGTACGCAAACCCCGCAGTCGCGGAGCCGAACGTGTAGTTGATGCCGCCGCCGAACACGCGCATGCGGCCGGCGATAAAGCTCGCGTCGTTCGCGGTGATCGCGCCGGTGGAGCCCACGCCCGGATTGTCCGCCTGCAGGTAGGCCGCCGCGATCAGCAGCCCGCCGTTCGCGTACTGTCCGCCGAAGCTGTACGCGCGGTTGTTCGCGAAGTTGGTGTCGTTGCTGAAGCTATAGACGCCGCCGAACTGGAAGCCCGCGATATCCGGGCTCGCGTATTTCACGCTATTGCCGAGGCGGAACGAGTTGTCGGTGTTGTCGTTGTCGTACGGATGCGCGAACAGATAGCCGGCCCAGTTGCCGTTGGCCGTGGTCTGCGCGAGGTAATCGACCACCGAGTCGTACTGACGTCCCAGCGTGACCGTGCCGAAACGGTTGTCGCTCAGGCCCACATAGGCCTGGCGGCCGAACATGCGGCCACCCTGGCCCAGACGGCCGGAGCTCACGTCGAAGCCGTTTTCCAACTGGAACACCGCCTTCATGCCGCCGCCCAGGTCTTCCGAACCCTTCATGCCCCAGCGGCTGCCTTGCGCATAACCACTCGCCATTTCCCACACCGCGCCGCGGCCGGCGTTGTTGGTGTAGTCGATCCCCTCGTCGAGCACGCCGTACAGGGTCACGCTGCTTTGCGCGAAAGCCGGCGTCGCCGCCAGCGAGGCGAGCGCCGCGAAGCCGGCGAGGGTGGCGGTAGTGGCCGTGGCCAGGCGGTTCTTTTTCATTGTCGAGCTCCAGACGTTGGTAATGAGCGGCCTTCGGTCCGGGTGGCTGGAACGCCGCCCGCGAGGCCGCTGCTTTTTGGCGAAGCCCGGATTCTGCAATTCGGAATGGGGATCGGCGTATAAGGTCGATCCCTGGATAAACATGATTTTTTCGAATGTTTGTCACGCAAATTATTCGCTTGTGGGTCGCCCTGACGAGGAGAAAAATTCCGTTCATGCAACTTAGGCATGAAGGCGATAGCCGGAGGCCATGCGTTTTGCACCACGCCATTCAGGAGACGACCATGCGAATCGAGCGGAATTTTTCTAACGGACGGTTCAACGAACCCGCCACCGGATCCGCGAGCGACGAACTCATCGCCGTCCATAACCCGGCCACCGGCGCTGTGATCGCCCATGTCACGGCGGCCACGCCGGCCGAGACCCTTGCCTCGGTCGACGCCGCCGCTGCCGCGCAGAAGGGCTGGCGCAAGCTGCCTTCCGCCGAACGCGGCGCTTATCTGCACAAGCTCGCCGACGCGCTGACCGAATGCGCGCCTGCCATTGGCGCGGCGCTCGCGCTGGAGTCGGGCAAGAGTGTCGCCGACGCCACCAACGAAGCCATCTACGCCGGCCAGATCACCCGCTATCACGCCGAATGGGCGCGCCGTATCGAAGGCGAAGTGATTCCGAGCGATACGCCCGACGAAAACCTCGTGCTGCATCGCGAGCCGATCGGCGTGGTGGCCTGCCTGATTCCGTTCAACTATCCGGTCTACACGTTCATGCGCAAGGTGGCGCCCGCGTTGATCGCCGGTAATACGGTGGTGGTGCGTCCGAGCAATAACACGCCGACGTCCGCGTTCGAAATCGCCCGCGCCGTCGAAAAGGCCGGCTTGCCCGCGGGCGTCGTGAACATTCTCGCGATGAATCACGCGACCGCCGAAGCGCTCTGCACGCATCCGAAGGTCGGCATGATCACGCTGACCGGCAGCGTCGGCGCGGGCCGCAAGGTGCTGGATTACTGCAAGGCGAATATCGCCAAGCCGTCGCTCGAACTGGGCGGCAAGACACCGGCGATCATCGAAGCCGACGCCGATCTGGAGAAAGCCGCCCGCGATCTGGTGGCGTCCAAGACCACGCACTGCGGTCAGTTGTGTACGGCGATTGAACGCGTCTACGTGCAGGAAAGCGTGCATGACCGCTTCGTCGCGCTGCTGAAACAGCATATGAGCGCAGTGGAAAGCGGCGACCGCAGCGAACAGCCCGCGCTGATGGGTCCGCTCGTCAACGAAGCCTCGCGCCAGTCGATTCACGCCATGGTGGAACGTGCGGTCGCGGCGGGCGCCACACTCGAAACCGGCGGCACGCTGCCGTCCGGCCCGGGCTTCTTCTATCCGGCCACGTTGCTGACGAATTGCCGTCAGGACATGGAAATCATCCAGGAAGAGACCTTCGGTCCGATCATGCCGGTCGTCAAATACCGCACGCTCGACGAAGCGCTGGAGATGGCGAATGACCACCAGTTCGGTTTGTCGTCGGTGTTGTACACGGAGACCTATCGCGCCGCGATGAAGGTCGCCAACGGCATCGAAGCGGGCGAGCTGTATGTGAACCGCACGCCGGCCGATCCGTATCAGGGCTTCCACGCCGGCTGGAAACGCTCGGGTCTCGGCGGCGACGACGGCAAGCACGGCATGCTCGAATTCACGCAGACCCGTCTCGTGGTCATGAAGTACTGAAGCAGAACCGGCGCGCGCCGCACGCTTCAAGGCACGGCGCGCGTTTTATCCACCCGCAGTTAAATCCATAACAAAACATATTGGAGACCCGGCGGCCGTTCACGCCGGCACGGTGTCTCTAAGGAGCGCTCACGTGTCATCGCAACCCGTTCGTCACGCCGCCTCGCTCGCTTTAAGCGACGCCGAAGCCGCACTGCAAAAGAATAAAACCCAGCGCTATATCCAGCTCATGCTGCTGGTGATCGCCGCCGGCGCGATCTATCCGATTCTCTATCTGCGGCAGGTGTATCAGCCGACGATGCTCGAAGTGTTCCACATCACCGATAGCCAACTGGGTTATCTGTATTCGTCGCTGGGCACGATTTTTCTGGTGAGCTATCTGCCGAGCGGCTGGCTGGCCGACCGTATTGCACCGCGTCTGCTGATCTGCTTTTCGCTGATCGCCACCGGCGTACTGGGCTTGTGGTATTCGACCGCGCCGTCGTTCCCGATGCTGATGCTGATCTTCGGCGGCTGGGGTTTGTCGACCGGTTTGACGTTCTGGGCCGCCGTCATCAAACGCGTGACGATGATTGCCGGCGCGCAGGAGCAGGGCCGTTTCTTCGGTTTGCTCGACGGTGGCCGCGGCCTGATCGAAGCGATGCTCGCGACCATCGCGATCTCGCTGTTCGCGTGGGTGACGCAGACCAAAGGCGAAACGGTCGCGGCCGGTTTCAAGCTGGTCGTTTATATGTACGCGATTTTGTGTATCGCGCTCGGCGTGATTCTGGCGTTGGTCAAAGATCCGCAAGGCGCGGAAGATGCCGCGGCCAATCGCGCATCGCGTCAACGCAGCAACGTGCTGGTCGATCTGAAAACGCTCGCGAAGATTCCCGAGCTGTGGCTGGTCGCGGCCATCGTGTTCTGCGGCTATCAGGTGTTCTGGGCCACCTACAGTTTTTCCGCTTATCTGCACGAAGGCGAGATCGGCCTGACCGTCGTGATGGCCGGCACGATCACCACGCTCAAACTGTGGATGCGGCCGATCGGCGGCATTGGCGGCGGCTTTCTCGGCGACCGTTATTCCAAGGTGTCGGTGCTGGTGATCGCGCTGTTTCTCGCCGCGCTGTCGCTGCTTGGCCTGATGGCCGCGCCGCGTATTTCGAGCCACGTGCTGCTGGTGTTCCTCGTGCTGTTCATCGGCATTCTGACGTACGCGATTCGCGGCCTGTACTGGTCGCTGCTGGACCGCTGCAATATTCCGGTCACCACGATGGGTCTCGCGATCGGCCTGATCTCCGTGCTCGGTTATTCGCCGGACGTGTTCCTGCCGCTGATCAACGGCTATCTGACGCAGACCTTCCCGGGCGTCTTCGGCTATCAACTGTATTTCGGCTATGTGGCCGCCATGGCGGCGCTCGGTGGGTTTGCCGGGCTCGCGCTGAGAAACATGCTTAACAGAAAAGAGGGTGCGTAAATGAAAGTTGTCTCGCTCGAAACGCATATCGTCGCCGTCCCGCCGCCGCATGTGGGCGGCATGTACTGGATCTTCGTCAAGCTCAAGACCGATTGCGGTATTGAAGGCGTCGGCGAAATCTATTCGGCGACGTTTCATCCGAAGGCGATGACCACCATCATCGACGATGTGTTCGGCCGTTATCTGCTCGATAAGGACCCGCATCATATCGAGCGGCTCTGGCGCGAAGCGTATTCGAGCGGGTTCACGCAACGCCCCGATCTGACGATGATGGGCGTAGTCAGCGGCCTCGAAATGGCGTGCTGGGACATTATCGGCAAGGCGGCCAACAAGCCGGTATACGAGCTGCTGGGCGGCATGGTGAATCAGCGTTTGCGCTCGTACACGTATCTGTATCCGAAGAACAGCCGCGGCGAGTACGACTACGACGATCCCGATCTCGCGGCCGAATGCGCGCTCGAGAACGTGAAGCGCGGCTTCACCGCGGTCAAGTTCGATCCGGCGGGTCCGTACACCGCGTATTCGGGCCATCAATTGTCGATGGAAGTGCTGGACCGTTGCGAGACGTTCTGCCGGCGCGTGCGGGAAGCCGTGGGCAGCAAGGCCGATCTGCTGTTCGGCACGCATGGTCAGATGGTGCCGTCGTCGGCGATTCGTCTTGCGAAGCGGCTCGAAAAATACGATCCGCTGTGGTTCGAAGAACCGGTGCCGCCGGGCCAGGAAGGCGCGATGGCGCAAGTCGCGCGGCACACCAGCATTCCGATTGCGGCGGGCGAACGCCTGACCACCAAGTACGAGTTCTTCAAGCTGCTCGAAGCGGGCGCCGCGTCGATTTTGCAACTGAACGTGGCGCGCGTGGGCGGCCTGCTCGAAGCGAAGAAAGTCGCGACGCTGGCCGAGGTGTACTACGCGCAGATCGCACCGCATCTGTACAACGGACCGATCGGCGCGGCGGCCAGTATTCAGCTCGCAACCTGCACGCCGAACTTCCTGATTCAGGAAAGCATCGGCACATGGGACGGTTTCCATGCAGCGGTGTTGAAGAAGCCGATTCAATGGGAAGACGGCTACATCATTCCGTCGCAGGAACCGGGCTTGGGCGTCGAGTTGAACATGGACGTCGTCCGGCAGCACACGCCGTACACCGGCGAGCGTCTGCATCTGCAAATGGCCGCACAACCCGTCGACGTGAAAGACCTCGCGCCGGCCAAGGGTTGAAGTGGATCGGCCCCGGTTGACCGTGGCATCAGTATTCAATGGATTGGGCGCCGTCTGGCGACATAGAGCATGAACTACGATTACATCATCGTCGGCGCGGGTTCGGCGGGCTGCATTCTCGCCAATCGCCTGTCGGCGTCGGGCCAATATTCGGTGCTGCTGCTGGAAGCGGGCGGCAAGGACAGCTCGTTCTGGTTCAAGATTCCGGTGGGTTTCACGAAGACGTATTACAACGAAACCTACAACTGGATGTACTACAGCGAGCCCGAACAGGAACTCGACAACCGGCCGATCTATTGTCCGCGCGGCAAGGTGCAGGGCGGCTCGGGCTCGATCAACGCGATGATCTACGTGCGCGGCCAGCCGCATGATTTCGACGATTGGGCTGCGGCGGGCAACCCGGGCTGGGCGTTTCGCGACGTGCTGCCGGTTTTCCGCAAGCTCGAATCGCATCCGCTCGGCAACACGGAATATCACGGCGCGGACGGCCCGATCCGCATTTCGCCGATGAAAGACGACGTGCACCCGATTTGTCACGTGTTTCTCAAAGGTTGCGACCAGGCCGGTTATCAGCGCAGCGACGACTTCAACGGCGCGAACTTCGAAGGCGCGGGCATCTACGACGTGAATACGCGTAACGGTCAGCGTTCGTCGAGCAGCTTCGAGTATCTGCATCCGGTGCTGACGCGCAAGAACCTGACGGTCGAGCGCGAGGTACTCGTGAGCCGCGTGCTATTCGACGGCAATCAGCGCGCGATCGGCGTGAGCGTCACGCAAAACGGCGCGGCGCGGCAATTCACGGCGAACCGTGAAGTGATTCTGTCGGCGGGCGCGGTCGATTCGCCGAAGCTGCTGCAATTGTCCGGCGTGGGCGACAGCGCGTTGCTCGCGCGGCATCGCATCGCGATGGTCAAGGAACTGCCTGCCGTGGGTCGGAACCTGCAGGACCATCTGTGCGTGAGCTTCTACTACCGCGCGAATATCAAGACGCTGAACGACGAAATGCGGCCGCTGCTCGGCAAGCTGAAACTCGGCTTGCAGTATCTGCTGACGCGCAAGGGGCCGCTGGCGATGAGCGTGAACCAGTCGGGCGGTTTCTTCAAAGGCAACGAGCACCAGACGCAGCCGAATCTGCAGCTCTATTTCAATCCGCTGTCGTATCGCATTCCGAAGAGCAACAAGGCGAGTCTCGAACCGGAACCGTATTCGGGTTTCCTGCTGGCCTTCAATCCGTGCCGTCCGACCAGCCGTGGTTCGATTGAGATCGCGTCGAACCGCGCCGAAGATGCCGCAAAGATTCGCATCAACGCACTCACCACGGAGAAGGATATCGACGAGGTGATTCAGGGTTGCGAGCTGGTGCGCGAGGTGATGTCGGCACCGGCACTGAAGGCGATCACGGTCGAGGAAATCTCGCCGGGGCCGCAGGTGAATACCCGCGAAGGCTTCTTGCAGTACTTCCGCGAGCAGTCGGGTTCGATCTATCACCTGTGTGGTTCGTGCGCGATGGGTGACGATCCGCGCACCTCGGTGGTCGATGCGCGTTTGCGCGTGCACGGCATGGCTGGTCTGCGCGTGGTCGATGCGTCGATTTTTCCGAACATCACGTCCGGCAATATCAATGCGCCGACCATGATGGTCGCGGAAAAGGGCGCGGGGATGATTCTCGAAGACGCGGCGAGCGAAGCCGCGCATCAACCGAAGGCAGCGGAGATGGCTGCGGCGGCTTGATCGCAGATGGTTTGAGTTGAGTTCTTCAACGCAATAAAAAACCGCGCCGATGCGAGAGTATCGGCGCGGTTTTTCTATGTCCGCTCGCGCGGCACTATCGCTATCGTACGGATCACAGCGGGTCGCCCAGCGGCGCCGACTCCGACGAATCGAGCGCCATGCCGCTCAGCCAGATTTCCTGTTGCAGCCAGTCACGAAACAGCGCCACGTGGGGCAGATCGTCTTGTCCCTCGCGCGTGACGAACCAGTACGACTGGTGGCCGTCCACATGGACGTTCAGCACGGGCACGAGCAGGCCTTCGGCGAGTTCGCGACCAATCATGTGACGATCGGCGATTGTGACGCCGAGCCCGTCGATCGCTGCGCGAATGGCGTGGTCGAGCAGATCGAATTCATAGCCACCGCTGGTGTCGACATTGTCGATGCCGGCTGCCTTCAGCCAATGCTGCCAAGTGAGATACCGCTGATCGGCGCTGGCGAGCACATGCAGCAGCGTGAACTGATTCAGGTCGAGCGCCGCGCGGCCTGCCTGGCGCGCGAGCAGACCCGGTGCGCAGACAGCGATGTGCCGTTCGTTCATGAGCAGACGATTGTCGAAACCTTCCCATTCGCCGTTGCCGAAGCGGATTGCGCAGTCGAGCACGCCGGACTCTGCGAGGTTATCGTCGACGCGGGTTGACAGGCTGAGTTCGAGATGCGGATAGGCGTCACGCAGGCGGCCCAGACGCGGCATGAGCCAGCGGCTCGTGAAGGTGGGTGGTGCGTTGATGCGCAGCCGGTTACGGTGGGTTTTATCTTGCAGACTGCGCACCGTGAGTTCGATGCGATCGAACGAGTGTTGCAGCGCCTGCAGGAGGATCCGTCCGGCGGCGGAGAGTTCCAGATGATGATGATGACGTTGCAGTAACGTCTCACCGAGTTGCGTCTCCAACTGCCGGACTTGCCGGCTGACCGCGCTTTGGGTGACGTTGAGCAATTCCGCGGCGCGGGTAAAGCTGCCCGTACGGCCGGCGACTTCGAAGGCTTTGAGCGCGTTCAGCGCGGGCATTTTGCGTTTCAAGGTGATCGACCGGGTACGTGACGCGCGACGGCGCGGTGCCCGGTATTTTAGCTGCCAGCTTGCCCACCCGGCGCGAGGATTAGCGCGACCCAGCCACCGCAGAGCGAGAAACCCAAAAAGCCCCGGAATTGAAGAACGACCGTGGGGCGCGCGCAGCGCCGCCGGAAGAATGACGGCCTTGTCACGAGGGCGGAAGGTGCGAGAACTCAGATTCCAGATGAGCCACTACCATGGGCTGCGCGTGGGAGCCGCTTATGGGCTGGCGGTGTGGGCCCGCTTTCTTTGCTTACTTTCTTTGCGGCGGCAAAGAAAGTGAGTGCTGCCCCGCACAGGGGCAACACTAATAGACCACTGCGACATCAAGGAAAGGCCAACACCCTGCGAAACCAACCAACCGACGTCGCCGACCAGGCAACCCCTTAATCAGCCACCCGCCGATCAGCCAGCGCACTCTGACAATCCCCAAAAACCTGCCGCACAAGCCTGGCTTGGGGATCCAACTCAACCGTATCGAGAATTTCCTCAACCGCATCCCGAGCCCAATCCGCCTCGACAAACCCGGCATGCCGCCTGGCAATCTCAACAGCGGTAGCGGACAACTTGGCGATACTCAGCCAATCCGCCTCCCGCGACCGCCGGTCGAGCCACTTATGCGCGGCCTGCACATGAAACGCCGCGTCGGGCCAATCCTCATTCAGGTAATAAGCGCCAAGACTCCCGCATGTGAGCCAGCACAACAGCTCAAGACGGTCACGTGGACTCAGATGGTGGCGTACATCACTCATGGCGACGCTCGCTGCGGTAATGGGCATGTCAGTGAGAACGGCAACCACCGTCCTCCGCTTTCACTGAACAATATCACGCAGAATTCGCGAGCGGCAAAGTCTGACGTACCCTGGCGCACCTTTCCCATCAGCGCGTCATGCCGCACGCGCCCAAGCGCACGAAACCGACCGCCAGCGCGCGGTTTCGCCGCCCCGACGAACCGCGCGACCCCGCAAATCTAGCGCGTAGCGACGACAAAAAGCCGCGGAAACGGCAGCAACACCGCGCCGTCGTCCAACGCCGGATACGCCCGCGCCATCTCGTCCCGATAGCGCTGCAGGAAAGCCGGCTCTTCGGCCTCGTCGAGTTGGGCCAGAAACGGCCGCAGCGCGCTGCCCTTGAACCACTCGACCACCGCATCCGCGCCGCCCGTCAGTGGATGATGGTAGACGGTGCGCCACACGTCGACCCGCGCGCACAACGGCTTGAGCAGCGAGTAATACCAGGCCGCGCCATGCCGCATGGTGCGTTCGACCCCCGCCAGCTTTGGCGCCCACGGGCCATCGAGCGCGATTTCGCGCAGCAGGCGGTGCGCCGGTTCGTCGAGATTGTCCGGCATCTGCACCGCGAGGCTGCCGCCCGCCGCGAGTTTCGTCACCAGCGACGGGAACAGCCGCTCGTGGTCGGGCACCCATTGCAGCACGGCATTGGCGAGAATCAGATCGTACGGTCCCGGCGCGTCCCACGTGGAAATGTCGACCACGTCGAACTGGAATTGCGGCAGGCGTTTGCGCGCGGCGGCGACCATGTCGGCGGAACTGTCCAGACCGCTGACCGCCGCGCCCGGCAGACGCGCGGCCAGCGCTTCGGTGGAATTGCCGGGCCCGCAGCCGATGTCGACCGCAACCCGCACGTCCGTGGCCGGCACCGCCGCCAGCAGATCCTTGACCGGACGCGTGCGCTCGTTTTCGAATAGCACGTACTGTTTCGCATACCAATCCGTCGTCGATGTCATGTGACGCTCCTTTTGTGTTCGTGGGTGTTTGTGGGTGGTCGTCGGTGGGCGATAGCGGAGTCCGGTCGTCGCCGGTCCCGTGTGGGGTATCTTGAACCGATCCGATACGGCTATTCTCGGCGGCGTCGCACGCAGAGTAAAATGAATTTATCTTCCCGATTCCTTCATTTTTCTAATGAAAATCGACACGCTCGGTGTTCAGGCCTTCGTCGCGATTGCCGATCGCGGCAGCTTTCAAAGCGCGGCCGATTCGCTGCACGTCACGCAAACGGCCATTACGCAGCGTCTGCGTAAGCTCGAAACGTATCTCGGCGTCACGCTGATCGAACGGACCACGCGCTCCATGGCGCTGACGGAAATCGGCCGCAGTTTTCTGCCGCAAGCGCGGCGGCTTCTCGGTGAACTCGCCGACGCGCTGGTTGAAATCCGCGAAACCGGCGTGGCGCGCCGTGGCGATGTATCGATCGCCTGCGTGCCGACCGTCGGCGTGCAGTATTTGCCGCGCATTCTGCAAGCGTATTCCGCGCGCTATCCGCATAACCGCATCAAGATTCTCGATCACGCGTCGTCGGCGGTGGAGGCGGCGGTGCTGCGCCGGGAGGTCGAGTTCGGCATCAATATCGCGCGCGATCATCATCCGGATCTGGCGAGCGTGCCGTTGACCGAAGACCGTTACGTGCTGATTTGCCACCAGGATCATCCGCTCGCGAAGCGGCGGCGCCTCGCGTGGCAGCAGTTGCAGTTGTATCCGCTGATCTTTGCCGGCGAGGTGAGCGGCAACCGCGCGTTGCTGGACGTCGCGCTGGAGACGAGTGAACTGGCGTTGCGCTCGTTTTACGAAGTGCAGCGTAGTTCGACGGCGGTGGGGCTGGTCGCGCAGGGGGTGGGCGCCGCCGTGGTGCCGGCGCTGGCGTTGCAGAAGGGCGCTTATCCGACGGTTCGGACCATCGAGCTCACGCATCCGGTGGTGTCGCGCACGCTGGTTCTCGTCGCGCGTAAAACCGCGCAGTTGTCGCCGGCGGCGCAGGCGTTGTACGACATGATTCTCGAACAGGCGACGCTGAAGGTTTGAAGGCTTGAAGACCTGATGCTTTGAATCAGTGGACTCGCCGCTAATCGCACTGTTCGCGCAAACAGATCGCGGCATGGCTTAAATCGCGTTCGATTGCCCGGCGTACACCGGTGGCGTCGCGCGCGGTCGCGGCGCTCAGGAGTTCGTCGTGGGCGTCGTTGAGCGTGTCGGCAAAGTGCGCGTCGCCAAACAGCAGATTCGAAATCGGACCGACCTGCAGCCACACCGTCTCGATCAACTCAAGCAGCAGCGGCGAGCCGGCCGCGCGGTACAGGATCAGGTGGAATGCTTCGTTGGCGTCGAGATAGCTTTTGGGGTTCGCGGTGCGTAACGCGTCGACCATGTGCGCGTTCAGTTGCGCCAGCGTCGACAGGTCGTGCGACGTGAGATGCGGCACGCCCAGTTCAGCGGCCTGACCTTCGAGAATCAGACGCACACGCAGCACGTCGTCGAATTGCGCCTTGGACAGACGCGGCACCGTGACGCCGCAATTGGGTACGTTGACGAGTGCCGATTCGGCCGCGAGCCGCTGCAGCGCGGCACGCACCGGCATTTCGCCGACGCCGAGTTCAGCCGCCACGTGACGGATCTTGATGCGCTCGCCCGGCACGAAGCGGCCGATGGTTAGCCATTGCCGCAGCGCGTCGTAGGTCTGGTCCTGCAGCGTCTGGTGAAGCGAAGTTTTCATAGAGCGTGTTGCGCGCGCCGTGGAAAGGGTGCGGGAATAGGGCGGCGGTCTAGCGTGGCGGGCCGTTGTGCGGTTTGTGCGTTTCTGTTGCTTCTCGTTCGTCTCGTGTTTCTTGCGCCTGGTGCGCGAGCCTCGTTGCCCGAGGCTGCGCGACTTCGCACGAGGGCATATGCAGCCCGTCTCACACCAATTCGCCAAGGCAATCGTCGAACGCACCGATCAACCGGTCCACGTCTTGCAACGACGTGTCCGGACACACCAGGATCATGTTGTGAAACGGCGTGATCAGCACGCCGCGATTGAGCAGGTAAAGGTGCACGATCTGCTCGAGTTCGGGGTCGAGTTGCCGTCCGGCTTCGGTGCCGTTGCGCGGCGGCTGCGGCATGAACTGGAATTCGCTGCGCGCGCCCACCCGCGTCACGCACCACGCGAGCCCGTGCCGCGCGATCGCATCCCGAAGCCCGCTCTCGATGCGCTCGGCGAGCGCGAACATATGCGCGTAGGCGGCGTCGGTCATCACCTCGGCGAGCGTGGCGCGGATCGCGCTCATGGCCAGCATGTTCGCGGTGAGCGTGGTGCCGATGCCCGAATGGCCCGGCGGCGCGTCACGCTTGGCGCGCTGCGCGCGTTCGGCAAGCTCCGCGCTGAAGCCATACACCGCGCACGGAAAACCGCCGCCCACCGGCTTGCCGAGTACGAACAGGTCCGGTTCGAGCCCGTGCGCTTTCGTATATCCGCCCGGTCCGCAACTGATGGTGTGCGTCTCGTCGATCGCGAGCAGCGTGCCGTAGCGCCGCATCAGCGCCTGCGCCTGCCGCCAGTAGTCCGGCTCGGGCAGCACCATGCCGATGTTGGTCATCGCCGGTTCGGCGAGCACGCAGGCGACGTCGCCGTCTTTCAGCGCGTGTTCCAGCGCGGCGAGATCGTTGAATTCGATCACGCGGGTCGCTTCGAGCAGATCGTGCACCTGGCCGATCAGACTGTCGCGCTGCGCCGGTTTGCCGTCGACGAGGTCGACGAACACGTCGTCCACCGTACCGTGATAGCAGCCGTTGAAAATGACGATCTGCTTGCGTCCGGTCGCCGCGCGCGCCCAGCGCAGCGTGAAGCGGTTGGCGTCGCTCGCGGTCATTGCGAACTGCCAGTAGGGCAGCCCGAAGCGTCGCGCGAGTTCTTCGCCGACCCACGCGGCGTCTTCGCCCGGCAGCATCGTGGTCAGTCCGCGCGCGGCCTGGGCAGCCAACGCGCGCGCCACGGGCGGCGGCGAATGGCCGAACATCGCGCCGGTGTCGCCGAGGCAGAAGTCGGCGTAACGATGGCCGTCCACGTCCGTAAACGATGCGCCACGCGCTTCATCCACGTACAGCGAGAAGGGCGTGGACCAGTCGTTCATCCAGTGCAGCGGCACGCCGAACAGCAGATGGCGCGCCGCGCGTTCGGACAGCGCGCGCGAGGTCGGCATGGCCTCGACGAACGCGCGACGCTCGCGCTGGACAAGTGCCTGCGCCCGTGTCCAGTTGATGCCATGACGGGTATTCAAGGGTGGACTCTTTAATGAGGGGTTCATGCGTGGTCCGCGTTCAGAAGTCAGACATTCAGACGAGCAGTTGCAGATGCTCGCGTTCCCACGCGGTGATGCCTTGCGAGAAGGTCTCGAATTCCTTTTCCTTCACCGAACAATAGGCATGCACGAAACTCTCGCCCAATACATCAGCGAGTTCGGTGCATTTCATCAGCGCCTTGAGCGCGTCTTCCAGGCCGCGCGGCAATTCGTATTCGAGGTCGTACGCGCTTTCGACCATCGGCGCCGAGGCTTCCTGCTGCTCCACCATGCCGAGATAGCCGCAGGCGAGGGTGGCGGCCATGGCCAGATACGGGTTCACGTCGACGCCCGGCACGCGGTTCTCGAGTCGCCTGCCGTCGGCGTCGGAGTTCGGCACGCGGATGCCGCAGGTGCGGTTGTCGTAGCCCCAGCGCACGTTGATCGGCGCGGCGGTGAAGCGCGACAGGCGCCGGTATGAATTCACGTATGGCGCGAACATCGGCATGGCTTGCGGCATGTACTTCTGCAAGCCGCCGATGTAGTTGAAGAACAGCGGACTCGCCGAGCCGTCCGGCTGCGAAAAGATATTCCGCCCGCTTTCACGGTCGACGATGCTCTGATGGATATGCATCGCGCTGCCCGGTTCCTGCTCCATCGGCTTGGCCATGAAGGTGGCGAAAATGCCGTGCCGGTACGCGGTTTCGCGCACCGCGCGTTTGAACAGGAACACGCGGTCGGCGAGATCGAGCGCGTCGCCGTGCGAAAAGTTGATCTCCATCTGGCCGGCGCCGACTTCGTGCACGAGCGTCTCGACGCCGAGCTGCGTCATCTCGCAGAAACGCGACAGATCCTGGAAGAACGGATCGAATTCGTTGACCGCATCGATCGAAAAAGACTGGCGGCCCGCCTCGTGGCGACCCGCGCGGCCGAGCGGCGGGCGCAGCGGTTCGTGCGGATTCTTGTTCTGCGCGATCAGGTAGAACTCCATCTCCGGCGCCACCACCGGCCGCCAGCCGCGCTCCTCGTACAGCTTCAGCACGCGCCGCAAGACCGCGCGGGGCGAGATGCCGATCGGCTGGCCGTCGAGTCCGACGCAATCGTGAATCACCACCGCGACCTGTTCGATCGCCCACGGCACGAGCCGCACCGTGTTCGGATCGGGAATACACACCATGTCGGGATCGCTCGGCCCCACAAAGCGCTCGAAATCCGCGAACTCGCCGTTGACGGTGATCATTAGCAGCGCGTTCGACATGTGCATCTTGCCCTGCGCGAGGAACAGGTTCTTCGGCACGATCTTGCCGCGCGCGACGCCCGTCATGTCCGGCATCACGCATTCCACTTCATGGATTCGGTGATGCTCCAGAAATTCGCGCAGATCGTCGCGTAGGTCGCTTGGCAAGATGGACTCCAGTCGGTTGATGAAGGCGGCGCGTCGCGCTGCCGGGTCGGAAGCTGGGTTGTTTTGCATTGTGAGATTTGATCAAATAATCGCATGGTTTTTGGGTTTTGGGTGGGTTGGGGCGATCAAAATGGTGTGTGTCTGGCGTTGAGTTGCTTTGAGTTGGGGTGAGTTTCGCTGGCCTGGTGGGGCGCTGGCGAACTGTCCATGTTGTTGATGGCACTTCGCCGCTACGCTTTGAACTATGCTAAAAATACTCGGCAAGACCTCATCGATTAATGTCCGCAAGGTGCTGTGGACTTGCGCCGAACTCGGTTTGGCGTTCGAGCAGGAAGACTGGGGCGCCGGCTTTCGCGCCACCGATACGCCGGAATTTCTCGCGCTGAACCCCAATGCAATGGTCCCCGTGATCAGAGACGGTGAATTCGTGCTGTGGGAATCGAATTCGATCATCCGTTACCTTGCCGGCCGTTATCACGGCGAGTCGCTCTACCCAACCGATCCCTGCGCCCGCGCACGATGCGATCAATGGATCGACTGGCAGGCGAGCGAACTGAACCGCGCGTGGAGCTACGCGTTTCTGGCGCTCGTCAGGCAGTCGCCGCTCCATCAGGACCCACGGCAGATCGAACTGTCGCGCGCGAACTGGGCGCGGCAGATGGGACTCGTGGACCAGCAACTGGCGCGAACGGATGGGTTTATCGCGGGGACTTCGTTTTCGCTCGCCGACGTTCCGATTGCGCTGTCGATCAACCGCTGGCTGGAGACGCCGCTGCGGCATGACGATTTCCCCGCGGTCACGGCCTATCTGGCGCGCCTCGCCACGCGTGACGGCTACCGCAAGTATTGCCGTAACGGCACGCCGTGAGGCTCGCAATGCGTTGTACGCCGCGGACGGCTTTCTTTCTGTCTCTTCCTCTCTTTCGGAACCTGAGCGCAGGTCCCGGTACGTTTCGTCGTAGCGGCGTGGTACTTTGCGCCGCTTACAAAAACCCAATGTAATGCTTGCGAAATCCTCTTTGGGTCGGGCATCTGCGCGGGATGACCCGGCTCGCCTACAATGGCCGTTTTTGCGACACAGCCTGAAGGTTCAACGATGCGTGTATCAACATTGGCGCTGGCACTGCTGACAGCGTGTTTCACTCTCAACGCGAACGCCGAGATGACGGCCGCCCAGTACCGGAAATGGGCTCACACGGATAACAACTCGGTCTACGCGGCCTACATTACCGGCACGATCAACGCGCTGGGTTGGGCGAACGGCGATCTGGTCGCGAAGAAACGCGCGCCGCTCTTTTGTCCGCCGACCGACCTTGCCATCGGCAACCAGAACGTCTATCCGCTGCTCGACGAGTTCTTCACCAACCATCCCAGTATTTCGGATGATTTTCCGGTCGGCCTTGCGATCCTTCGTTCACTGCAGGCGGCGTTTCCCTGCTGATGGCTAAGCGCTGCGGGCGTCGGCTGGAATGCTGCTTGATGGCTTGATGGTGCTTCATCGTGGTCTTCCGTGTTCGTCGCGTTGCCGTGGTTTGCGCTTGAGGCGCAGGCGTCCCGTTGGTTCGAAGTACGTGCCGAAGCGCACGAGCCTGGTCTTCCTCAGATGACAGGTCATCACGTAACGCACCGTGATGCCCGGATCAGCGTCCTCGTCGAGATTGTTATCGTCGATTTCTATGTCGATCGAGCCGATTCTCGGTTCGTAAGCGAGCAGCGTGGCTTCCATCTGTTGCTTGAGAAGATGCGCGGAAGCCGGCAGTGCCTTATAGATATTCGTCAGATCGGGCAGCCCGAAACTCGGCACGTGCTTGAGCGATCCGGCTCGTGTATTCAGAATCCGCTCGACATTACGCATGACGCTCATGACTTCCAGCGTCGGGGCACTGTGCGCGCTGAGCGGTTCGCCGCCGATGTGTCCAAGCAGCATGTCGTATAGGGATGGACCGGTTGGCATGGTGTGCGTACTCAGGCGTTTGCTGAACTGAAGCGTGAATGAAAAGATCGGCGTGCGAAGCGGACGGGTGATCGGATTGTGGCTGTTGGATTGCGGTTGATCGAACCGATAACCCGTCTGACGATCGCGGCGTCACGAGCGTTCGTTCCAGGTGTCCTTGTGGATGATGTTCCCGTCCTTGTACGACCAGGTGATCGTTTCGTAGCGCAGTTCGACGTCTTCGAGATGGTTGTGTTTCTCGTACGCCGGATTCTTGATGTCGAGCATCTTCGGACTCACTGCGACCACCTTCACGTTGTCGAGTCGGGTGTTGAAATACTCCTTTTCCTTGCCCGCGTCGTCGATTCGATACCATTTGATTTCGATAGACTTCAGCGTCTGACCGCTCGTCACAGCTTTATAGAAGTACGGCGTTGACGCGTCGGTTTCCTTCGTCAAGGTGATAGGTTTGTGCACGCGCGTGCCGGTCAGCTTGCCGGTATTCGAATCGGTCGGGATGCTCACGCCGTGGTCGAAGGCCACGATTTCGACACTACCCTCGCGTCCCTGCACGGTCACCGAACCTTTGATGTCGGCGCCACCATCGTCCTTGATCCACATGTATGCGGGAATTGCCATTGCGTGACTCCTTTTCTATGACTGTGTGTGAACACTGCCCGATCGGTCCAAGCCTTCCAATCCTGAAGCAGCATGCTTCGGGCGATAAAACATCCAGAAGCAGTGTGCTTCGGGCGCTAAAAACGATGAGCGTTATGCGTTCAAGTGCCTGTGCGTTCAAGTGCCTGTCGCAATCGATATGTCGGGCACCAGAGTGATTTCCACGCGGCGATTTCGTGCGCGCCCCGCGTCGGTGCTGTTGTTCGTGAGTGGCCGGGTTTCGCCATAGCCCTGAATCGCGAAGCGCGTGGCCGAAAGACCCGAGGCATCGATCAGCCAGTCGCGCACGGCGCTTGCGCGTGCGACCGACAACCTCTGATTGCTGTCCGGGTTGCCGACGTTGTCGGTGTGGCCTGCGACAAGAATCCGCTTGTCGGGATGCGCTTTGATCAGGTCGAGCGCAGCAACGATTGAGCGTGTGGAACCCGCTTTGAGCACCGACGTGCCACTGTCGAACAACGACATGCTGTCGAGCGTGATGACCGATGGTAGTGGAGGCGGCGCCTGATAGGACGCGATTGCATTGTCGAGCACGGGTGTAAGCGCTGCTCCCCGATACATGCCGAATGACAAACTCAGTGGTACGCCTGTGCGCGCGTATCGGTCGAACCGGTCGCGTTCCGCAATGAGCGTTTGCAGCGCATCGCGGCGTGCATCGTCGTGAGTGGACGCGATCGCGGCAAACCGGCCCAGTTCGGTGCCGACGCGGGTCAATATCTGCTGGTTGTGGTGCGCCGCGCCCCACATCGCGAGCGCAATCGTGACGGCGAGCAGCGCGACTACTTGCAGCAGTGCTGTCTGGCGGGGTGACGTCCGCGGACGTTTGGGTAGCGCTTCGAGCAGCGGCTGAGGTAGTGGCCACGGTGAACTCGACGCAGGCAGCGGGGCAGGCTGAATGTGGGTTCGAACCGCCACGTCGCGCATCCACGGCGTGCCGGGGTGGCTTGCCGGTCCGCAGTCAATCCAGCCCACGCCGTAGAGCGACAATGGTGTGGCAGGGTGTCGCCGGTCGGCGAGTGCGCTGATTACCACGCGATGAGTCCAGTCGATTAGCGAGGCTAGCTTCGCCGCGCATGCCGCGGGGATAGGATTGCCGCGTGCCTTGTCGTATGCCTGGTGGGCTTCGATTTGGGCTCCAATTTCCGCCGCGCGGATCACGGTTTCGAAGTGCGGAGTTTCGAAGTGCCACGTGGTTTGAAGTCGCGTGGCGGACGATACGCCGTACCACGACGCTGCGCCGAGGCTAGCGTCGGTCGCCGTCAGGCGCTGATACATCGCAATATAGCCAGGCAGTGTTGCGCCAAGCGCGCGCGACGCGTCGGAGACAGCCTGACGCGCGAGGCTTAGTTGCTGCTTCAACGTGTCTTCTGTGGCGTGGAGCGCGGGTGCGATGGACAACACGACGCCGTCGGGTGCGAGGCCGTTGCGCCATTGTTGGACGGCGACCACTAGCGACGGCAGATCCTGCAACCGGTCCACCCGTAGCCAGATGGCTCCCTCGCCGATATACGCCAGACGCTCTTCGTGGCCTTCGCGATTGAACAGGTCAGCGAGCCCATCGCCCAACACCATTACGAGCGGCATGCGTGTGCCTGGATCGAGCGAAAAGCCAGACGGAAGGCCGAGCCTTAACTCAAGCGGGAGATCGGTCGTAGTCGAGCCCAATGCGGCGATCACGCTCCGGCTCTGCGCGCGAATCCTGTCGAGTTGCCATGTACGCGCGACGATCGCCACCAACGCAAGCAGCACCAGAATTGCCGAGAGCGAATACGTCAGCACGCGTCTGCCCGGTGGCAGCACAACGATGTCGGCAATCGCCAACATGGCCGCGAAGATGATCATCAGGCGCAAAGGATAACCAAAGCCTGCGAGAGGGACGCGCTTCAGCACGCTTGGAGACACAATCGGGGCCATCACGATCTGACAGCCGGCAGTGGGGCGAGCAAATGGGCAAGTTGAACGTCGAGCGCGTGACTCCAGACAAAGTAGACGAGCACGGAAATCACACAAGCCGTGCTCGCGATCGCCCACGGCGACACATAGCGGAGCCAGTCGGTCAGACTGACACTGCCGTGATCTGCGATCAATCTGTGATGCACTGCGGGGCGAAGTTTCGCGATCTGCGTTTCGAGTGCGACGATTAGTGCAGCACGCTTTTCTTCACCCTCACGCGCATAGCGGCCCGTGAATCCGAGCCCAAGAACCGCCGAGTAGCACTCGAGCAGATCGATGTTCGGTGGTGTTTCGCGCATACGCTCAGTGAGTCGCTCGAAAACGTAGTCACCTGCGTTGTGTTTGCCGAACCGTTCGACTTGCAACGGTTGCGCATTCCATTGATGTTTTTGGTCCAATGGTAAATATCTGAGGATCGTCTCATCAAGCAAACCGCACTGGGCGTACAGCGCGTCCTCCCGCACGTCTGCGGCAATGCCGCGTTGCTCGAGGGTTGCCGCGAACACCGCCACCAATTCCAGGCAGCGCTTGCGCAGGATCGGCACGGATTGGGCTATTCCGCCCTGATTGAGTGTGCTTACCTGCAGCGCGGTGTCGCGCAGCAAACCTCGGATACTGGCGCGCGAACCGTGATGCGCCGCAGACTGGTTTTCCAGCAGAGCGACATCGCGCGAAACGTCAACAAAATAGCTCATGAATGAAGCACCGCGTAGAGCTCGATCGACGCGTCTGGCACCGAGCCTGGCAGGTAAATCTGGCATGCGCGCGCAGCCAGCATCCTCGTAAAAGCGGGGTTGTTAGCGTCAAGTGCGAAGTAAAGATTGTCCAGTCGTACTGGAATGGCTGCCGGCACGCGCTGGACGGCTTTAACAGGAATGCCCGCGAGCGCGGCGTTGACAATCTCTTCGACGTCGTTGGGCGCGCCGAGCTTGCATAGCCGCAGCACCTGGTCGATAAGATCGAACGGCGGCAGCGACGCATTCACCGACAGGTAGTAGTCAGCGCCGGCCACCACCCGCTCGTCCAGGAACTGGCCGGACCATGTCGTGGCGTTCTTGCGCGTTAGCGCGATCGGGACTACGCGCGATGGAATGATCGCGTCGAGGAGATCGCGGATCAGCGCTTCCAGCGTCGCGAAGATTTCATTCTGATGCGCATGGTCGTACACCGGAACGTCGGTAAGCCGCGCGCCGGTCGAAAACGTAGTCAGCACGCTTGCCAACTGCGCGAGCAGGTCATAGAGCCGGACAGGTGGCTGGTTCGAATGCGTGGCAAGCAATCTTAGCTGCGGCCAGTAGCTGTGAATACTGTGCAGGAGCCAGAACAGGGAGACGTCGGCGATGCCATATTCAACCACCTGTTCCACACGCTCGCGTTTGCGCGCGCCAAGTGCCTCGCTCTTCGCGAGCAGGATGTCCGCAAGCCGCTTGATTCGCTCCAGGTGCAGTGGGTGGGCCGCCAACGTCAGGCACGGCGGCACGTAACGAGGGTCCATCTGGAACTGGCCGTCGACACCGCGTGTGAGCCTTGCGATTGCACACAGTGTGTCGTCCGCATGTGATTCAAAGTCAAAGAGCAGTCGCACGGCATGGCGTTCGACAGCGATTTCCGCTTCTGTTGTGCCGTTCAGATCCGTGACGCGGACAAACTCGCGGTATGAACGACGCGGGCGCACAAGTGTTGTCCCATCAAAACGGCAGTTGCTGCCGGTCGCGTTGAGCAGCGGTACGGCAGCGTACACGACCATACTCTGCAGATCGTCCGGTATACCGCGCGTCAGGTCGCGAGCGGGAGGTAACACACCAGCTAATGTTGTATCGACAGGCGTACCGTCAGGAAAGCGAATCTTGAGTCTCGCGAGCTTGAGTCGGCCGGTGGCGAGCGCCTCTTCGTCGATTTCGACGCCGAGCGTTCCCCACGGCTCGCACACTGCGGCCGATGCGAGTTGGCGGTGCGCGAAATCCACCCAACGTTCCTGCTGCTGGAAGTGCTGCTGGGTGAGTATCAGGCCCTCGTGCCACAAGGGTTTGTCGATTCGCATGAATAGGCTCTTTACTATTTTGCCTGTTTTTAATGACGGATTGTATATGTCGTTAGGCATGTCGACGTACGCAATTAGTTTAATTCCATGTTCGATTTGATGTGAAAATTAAATTGAAAAAAATCGTCAAGAGATTCTGATTTTGTCTGTGAGATTTGAGAATTTGTATTGCTGACTTTACGGGGGGGGTGGTTGCCGGTTTATGGTTGAAAGCTTTGCCTGTATTGCTTTGTATGCCGAAGAGGTATCTCCAAATTAAGTTGTGGAAACTTCTCTATTTTGAGAAATAAGGGTATTTTTCCTAATTTAAATTATTCAGAATAAATATGAATTGAGATGGGTTTATTTGATTGACCTAATGCCGTCTGGAGTGTTTAATTGGTGACGGAAAAATGCGCTGATTTGATAGTCGCCATGGTTATCTCGACGTGTTTTGCGAGCGTGATAGGTGTGTCTGCTCGTTGTGTGAAATAAGGATCGTGCTGCGCGAAATGTCGGTCGCGATCTTCCTCTGTGATCCAATCTTTTCCAGGGAACCCCCATGGACAGCTTCCAGCGAGAAATCCCAAAGAGCCGCGTACAGATCACGCTCGACCTCCACACGGGCGGCGCGCAGAAAAAGGTCGAGTTGCCGCTGAAGCTGCTAGTGGCTGGCGACTTCAGCGCGAGCGACGAGCAGACGCCGCTCGCGGAGCGCAAAAAGATCAACGTCGACAAAAACAACTTCGATTCGGTTCTCTCCGACCTGAATCCCGCACTGAAGATCGCGGTCGAGAACACGTTGGCAGCCGACGGCTCTGAGCTGCTGGTATCGCTTGGTTTTAAGTCGATGAAGGATTTCGAGCCGGAGCTGGTCGCGCGTCAGATTCCCGAACTGAAGGCGCTGCTTGCCATGCGCAATTTGCTGCGTGACCTGAGGTCGAATCTTCTCGACAACGGCACGTTCCGTCGCGAGTTCGAAAAAATCCTGAGAGACAAGTCGCTTTCGGAGCGGCTGTGCGGCGAGCTCGGTCAGATCGCCACGACAGCGGCACAGCCCGCAGGCCATACCTGAGGCAAGTCGGCACAAAGCGGCGTGCACACGGCACATCCCGGACAACGGTAGCGATAGGACATCATGGAACGCAACGAACCACAACCAACAGGCGCAACGGGGACGGCGGTATCGGCTCATCACAATGTTTACCAGTCGCTGTGCAGCAAGATCAACCTGAGGCCCGTCAACGAAGCTCGCCCGCTCGAGTCCTTCCAGGACAACCATCTGCTCTCGGAGTCGTCGGCCGACGAACGGCTTGCGCGAGCTATGAGCGTGTTCCTCAATCTGGTGAGCGAGGGCAGCAGGCCGATCGATCGTCTCGACAAGTCGTTGCTCGATTTTCACATTGGGCGGCTCGACAGGCAGATCAGCCGCCAACTCGACGCCGTGATCCACTCGCGCGAATTTCAGGCGTTGGAAAGCCGTTGGCGCGGCCTGAAGTTCACGGTCGACCGTACGGACTTTCGCAAGAATGCAAGGATCGAGTTGCTCGATGTATCGAAAGACGCCCTGTTGCGCGATTTCGAAGACACGCCGGAGATCGTTCAGAGCGGCTTGTACCGTCACACGTACATCGAGGAATATGACACGCCGGGCGGTCAGCCGATCAGCGCCATGATCAGCGATTACGAGTTCACGAATTCACCGCAAGATATCGGTTTGCTGCGCAATCTCTCGAAGGTGGCGTCGGCAGCGCATATGCCCTTCATCGGATCCGTGGGGCCGAAATTCTTCGGTAAGGAAACGATGGAAGAGGTTGCCGCGATCCAGGATATCGGCAACTACTTCGACCGCGCGGAGTACATCAAATGGAAGAGCTTTCGTGATACGGACGACGCACGCTATATCGGTCTGACCATGCCGCGCGTGCTCGGGCGCTTGCCTTATGGGGCGGATACTACGCCGGTGCGCAGTTTCAACTATGAGGAGGCCGTGAAAGGCCCCGATCACGACCGCTATCTGTGGGTCAACGCGTCGTTTGCTTTTGCCGCGAACATGGTGCGCAGTTTCGTGAGCAATGGCTGGTGCGTGCAGATTCGTGGGCCGCAGGCGGGCGGCAAGGTTGAAGAACTGCCGGTTCACCTGTACGACCTCGGCACCGGTTATTTGCCGAAGATTCCGACCGAAGTGCTGATTCCGGAAACGCGGGAATTCGAGTTCGCTAACCTCGGGTTCATTCCGCTGTCGTTCTATAAGAACCACGATTTCGCGTGCTTCTTCTCGGCCAGCTCGGCACAAAAACCTGCTCTGTACGAGACCAGGGAAGCAACGGCGAACAGTCGCATCAACGCGCGCCTGCCCTACATTTTTCTGCTTTCACGGATCGCGCACTACCTCAAGCTGATCCAGCGCGAAAACATCGGCACGACCAAAGACCGGCGTCTGCTCGAACTCGAGTTGAACAACTGGATCAAGGGCCTCGTGACTGAGATGAAGGACCCCGGCGATGAATTGCAGTCGTCGCATCCGCTACGCGAGGCGAAAGTGACGGTGGAGGACATCGAGGACAACCCCGGTTTCTTTCGCATCAAGCTTTTCATCGTGCCGCACTTTCAGGTGGAAGGAATGGATATCGGGTTGTCTCTGGTGTCGCAGATGCCGAAGGCGAAAAGCTGATTGGACGTAGGGCGTGCGATCTGCTGGAGCAGGTTGAGACAAGTCTCTGACGTTTTGTTGAGCGCTGCTGCGTGATTGCTCGTGAACTGGACGCGTTAGTAATAAGGAATGTGCAATGGGATCGATGGTTCTGCCGAAGCAGGCATACACGCTGAAACTGGCGCCGCAGCCGGCGCCGTTTTCGGTATTGAAGTTTGCGGGCCATGACGCGCTCAGCCAGCTGTACCGCTACGAAATCGACTTCACGAGTCCGGTTGCGGACATCCCGATGGACCAGGTGCTGGGGCGACCAGCGCGGTTCATGGTTCAGTCAGTGGATTCGAATGCGGTTTATCTGCAGAAGATGGCCGGCGAGCACGCGGCGAAGTTTGGCGGGCTGCCCAGTGCGCACACGGTGCACGGCATCGTCACGCAGTTCGATCAATTCGGCACGTCGGCCGACGAAACCCATTACCGTCTGGTCATCGAGCCGCGCACGGCGGATCTGGCTCGTGCAGTGACCAGCCGTTTGTTCCAGAAACAAACCGTGCACGAGATCATCGCGGACGCGCTGCGGCACAGCGGGTTTCGTGAAGGCGTCGATTTTCGGTTCAGCCTGCGCGCGCAGTACCGCCGGCACGACTACATCACGCAGTTTCACGAGACGACGCTGGCGTTCATCCAGCGGATCGCGGCGGACGAAGGCATCTGGTTTCGCTTCGAACAGGCGAAGGGACACGAGGTCATCGTGTTTGGTGACGATCTCGATGCTTACGCGCGTCGCCAACGGGTTGTAACGTTGCGACGCGATGCGGGTCTGGAAAGCGTCGGTGCGGAGTCCATCAAGTCGCTTGAGCGGCATATGCGCCGCGTGCCCGAAGCAGTCCAGTTGAACGACTACAACCATCGTCAGGCGGGCGTGCCGCTGCTCGTCGAGCAGAATGCCGCGAAAGACGACCGGACGACGAACGCCGTCGAATGCCTCTGGGGCGAACACTACGAGACGCCGGATGAAGGTCGGCGGCTGGCGAAATTGCGTCACGAGGCGCATCTCGCGCAGCAGATTACCTACGCGGGCAAGGGCAACGCGTTCGGGCTGGAAGCGGGAGAGGTGCTGGGACTGGACAGCAATCCCCTGGATGCACCGCACGGTCTGTTGGTCATTTCGGTCGCGTCGCGCGGCGGGCGCAGCGACGCTTACTCCAACACGTTCACGGCAATCCCGTCTGACCGGGTCTGGCGTACGCCGGTTGTGCCTGAGAAGCGGCCGGTGATCCACGGCATTCTGCCTGCGCGGATTACGTCACCAGGCGATTACCCACGCGCCTATTTGACTGAGGAAGGCTGGTACGTGATCAGGCTGCCATTCGATCTCGACGCATGGAGCCCAGGTGGTACAAGCCGGCCGGTGCGACTTGCGAAGCCGTATAGCGGTGACAACTATGGTCATCACTTCCCGCTGATCGATGGAGCGGAGGTGGCGATCATCTTTACGGCGGGAGACCCCGACCGGCCTGTGATAGTCGGTGCGATGCACGACAGCCTGCATCCTGATCCGGTGAATAACATGAATCACACGCGGAACCTGATCCGCACCGCCGCGCGGAATGAACTGCGGATGGAGGATAAGCAGGGCAGCGAGCACATCCATCTGACGACGCCGTTCCAGTCCAGCGAGCTGAACCTGGGTCATATGGTCGACGCGCAGCGCAAGGAACGCGGGCAGGGCGCGGAGTTACGCACGGACGAACACGTTGCGATTCGCGGTGGTAGAGGGATTTTGATCTCGGCTGACGCGCAGCCCGCGGGAAATGGGACGCAGCTCGACATGCGGACTGCGCAATCACTTCTGGAGCAGGCGCTTGAACAGATGGAAACGCTCGCAGACGCCGCCCAGGCAGCACAGGCGATTGCCGCGGAGTATGCCAAACAGAAAGCGTTGCTTCACGACAGGTTGGCCGGCTTGAAACAGGCGGCCATTCTGCTTACGGCTCCGGCAGGCATGGGCCTTGTCTCCGGCAGTCATCTGCAGGTGAGCGCGAGTCAGAATCTGATCGCCACGGCGGGCAGCAGCGTCGATATCGGCGTCGTCAAAAGGTTCACGGTCGCTGCCGGCGACGCGATATCGCTGTTTGCGGCGAAGTTTGGAATCAAGCTCTTTGCTGCGAAAGGGAAGGTCGACATTCAGGCCCAAAGCGACGCGATGAATCTTGCCGCCTTAAAAGACGTATCGATCACCAGTACGGACGGCAAGTTGATTCTATCGGCCGATAGGGAAGTATGGATCGGTGCAGGCGGGTCCTATATACGGATCACGCCGCAGGGCATAGAGAACGGCACGCCGGGCGACATCCTCGAAAAGTGTGCGGCGTGGGACAAGCAGGGCGCGAACTCGATGCGGATCAAGCCAAGCTTTCCACCTCCGAAGGACTTTCGGAATGCTCAGAAAGGATTCTTCAGCTTCTCCCAGTAGCTGGTCCGTTGTTCCCTCGTACCGATTTCGTATCCCCCACTCCCTACAACAGGACAAACCATGCCAAATCTAATCCGCCTGGGTGATCCCACTGACCATGGAGGCCAAGTCATCAGCGCGTCATCCACAATGCGCTACGACGGCCGGTTCGTTGCGCGTAAAGGCGACCAGGTGTCCTGTCCCAAACACAACCTGCGGCCCAACTTGATCATCGACGGTGACGAGTTGACCATGGACCACGGTGTACCGGTCGCGCGGCATGGCTACCGGACGATGTGCGGATGCCGTCTGATTTCAGGCCTTTTGTGAGTCGAGCGTCATGCCGGTAGACCTGCCCATTGCATCGTCGACGGATACGCTGCCCGAGTCGCCACGCGTCATCGTGTGGGTGGGTCTGTTTGCGCTTGTCATGCTGGCCGGCGCGGAGTGCACATTACTCACCTGGCCCAAAAGCGAACCCACCGGCTCGAGCTGGTTCTGGACGAAACTGCTTGTGCTACCGGCACTGGGATTTTTCGTCGCATTCGGGCTTCGACTGTTCTATTACGAACAGGAATCAGATCGGGTTCGCGCCGAAGAGGAAACGTTAAAAGACGATCAGGCGAAAGCGCGCCTTTTGGGAAGCGAACCCCTGGCGGTACTGGAATGCCGCTATCTAAGCGCGCTAAAAGACGGACGAGCCGCCAACGAGACAGCATCAACACATCCGATCCTAAGCGCCCAGGTGCCGCATTCAGGCGGCACTGCGGTGCGGCACACGGCTCTGAAATTGGGCGAAGCCCGGACCCTTCTCGAACGCTATCGAGCGTGCTTCCTTGAAATACTGGACGGAGTCGGCCCTGCCATTTGCGCGTTGCCGCGAGACCTGCCATTCAATGTCTGCCTTGCGTTGGCCGCCAATCCCGAAAGTCCAGAACAGGACGATCTGTCGGCAATCTGGCAAGACTGTTGGCGAGAGAGCGGCCTGCGGCCCGCTAAGGCATCGCGGCTTGCCGCAGAACAGGGGTTGATGTCGCTGGACGAATGGCTGGACAGCCGGGGCGGCGCCGCGCTGGAGAAAATCACGCTCTACGTCTCGGCGCAACTGCACGTCACGCCGCCGCACAACAGCGCGGAAGCGGCTGTTGCACTGCTACTCGGATGGCCGCCGTTGCTTGAACGGCGTGGACTAAAGCCGCTCGCGATGCTGCACCGTCCGGTCAAAGCCGAACCCGGTGCGCTTGACGACGCGATTCTCAAAGCGCTGTTTTGGGGACAATCGGCGTCTACCGAGATCGGCGACCTATGGCAGGCTGACCTTGCCGCCGACGACAAACCCGCCATCCTGCAAAGTGCTTCGGCTCTGTCGCTGGGGGTTTCAAAAACCGGGGACCTGTCCAGTCTGCACGATATCGACATCACGCTAGGCCACGCCGGGGCCGCAGCAGGCTGGCTCGCGGTCGCGTTTGCCATCGAGCACGTTGCACGAGTCCATACCCCGCAACTCATCGTTCATCGGGCAGGATCGCTGCAACTGGTCGTCGTGAACCCAGTTGCAAAATCTGCCGCAAGACCCACCGCCGACACAACAGAGAAGGCGCCCACGCCATGACTCTGAAAAAAGTCTCCGGCTACTGGATTCTGATTTTCACGTTGACGGCGTTCGCCGCGCTCTTCGTGTACTTCGACGGAGTGGAACTGGATCCCTCGCCCTATCGTCGAGTGGCTGTCGTCCTGACCATCGGCGTGATCGCGTTGCTCGCACGCGCTCATCTCGCGTCCGCCTGGCGTTTTGCCGCGCACCATGCACCCAGCCGTAAAAAAGAGCAATACGAGCGAGATCCGTCGGCAAGAATTGGCGCGGCGAAACTACCGGAGGTCGATCTCACCGAACACCGCTATGAAAACCTGGCGCTGGCGCTAAGAAACCGTCACGGCTGGCGGTGGCGCTATCGTGATCGTTGGGTTCTCGTAGTCGGAGATAGTCCGCTAATCGAGCGCCTTGCACCCGGCTTGACGGAATCGGGTTATGCGATCGTCGGCGGCACCGTTCTGCTTTGCGCCCGGCCAATTGGCGATCGACTCGATACCGCGTGGCTCGAGCGGATCCGGCGCACACGCCGTCGCTGTCCAGTCGATGCAATGGCGATCATCGTGAGAACGCGGATCGGCGCGCAGCCGCCGTTCGACGATGCGAGCCTGGTCCAGCGCCTGGCGCGCCATGCTCATGCGTTGCGCTGGTCCGCGCCGGCGTACGTCGTGAACATAGCCGGGATCGGCGGCGAGACGTCGGTGCGTCACGAAGTCATCGGCTGTACGTGGTCGACTGCACAGTTGCGGCCCGATGCGATCGAGGCCTCCCTGCAAGGCCTCGCAAACGACCTGGCTGAGCTCGGTGTGATGCGCCTGACGAACGATGCCGCAGACAGCTATGCCGCCGGATTGTCCACACATATCGCATGGTATCGATCGGCATTGTCCGCGCTCGTCGTGCGGATTGGGCGGTCGCGCGTCGAGCGTGCCGCGATTCACGGCGTGCTGTTCACGCCGCTTTTCGACGAACGGAATACGGCCTCGACGTCAGGCCAGCAAGACAACGAACACGCTAGCAACGCAGACCACCAGAAGCCTGAAAATACTTTGTCGTTCGACGCCAACCGCGGCGATATGGTTTCAGCCATCTGGCAAACAATCGCAGCCCACAGCCGCCGCTTCCGAGGTCGTCCGATAGGGTTATCAGCGTTCACGTCCGCCGCCTGGATCGCAACGGCCTGCGTTGCATGCTGGATCGCCGGCACCAATCTGTCGGGCTTCACCCACCGCGCCACCATCCAGACGGCCGCCGCGACGACCGTCAAGCTCTCGAGCACTCAAGACCCGACCGATGCCGCACTCGCGCTCGATAGCCTGCAGAAGCAACTCGACACGCTGGACGTCAGGCAACGCGATGGCACACCCTGGTACACCCGCTTCGGTCTGAATCGCAACGCCGACCTTCTCGCGGCGCTTTGGCCACGCTATGAAGTCGCAAGCAATCGGATTCTGGTTCAACCAATCCGCGCCGTGCTCGAAGCCCGGCTACGGCAACTCAGCTCGCTCTCCGACGCTGAAATCGTCGGCGGTGGCGACCGGCAGATCACAGCGGCCCACGCAACGCTCAAAACCTATCTGATGCTTGCGCGGCCGGAACACACGGACGCAAAATTTCTCACCGCTCAACTGCTTGCCATGGGCCAACCGACGCACCCGCAGCACGCCGCACTGAGCGACGGTGCATGGCGAGACCTTCAGCAGCGTCTCGTGACCTTCTACGCGGATCACCTCGGGCATCGCGCATCGAGCGATGACGGGGCGCTAGCCATCGTCCCCGACGCATCGCTCGTCAGTGCTGTTCGTCAGACCCTGATCGGTGTGATCGGCCTGCAGAATTCGACCGATGTGCTCTACCGGCAGATCCTTGACGAAAACCGTGGCAAGTACCCGCCGCTGTCGCTCGCCACGTTGCTGGGCGACACCAGCAGCCGCGGCCTGTTTAACACCACGACCACCTTGCCCGGCGTCTTCACGCGCGCGGCGTGGGACGAACGCATCTCGAAAGCGATCGACGCCGCTGACGAACAGCGCAGCGTTGGCGGCGACTGGGTGCTGTCCGATCCTCACACGAGCAAGCCGTCTGCATCGACGCTAAAGGCCGAACTGCGGCAACGCTATTTCAACGACTACGCGCGCGCCTGGCAGCAGTTCCTCAACAGCATTCGCTGGCAGCAGGACGCGACGCTGTCCGGCACGATCGATCAGTTGACGCTGCTTGCCGATCCGCAGCGCTCGCCGCTTGGCGCGCTGATGAAGGTGATCGTCTATCAAGGTCATGCCGGCGCGCTTGGGCAGTCGCTCTCCGACACGCTGATCGACAGGGCGCAACAACTCGTCGGCGCCGCCGAACAGAATCCGTCGAAGGCAACTCATGCACGAACCACAGCGCCGCTCGCTACCGCATTCGGCCCGCTGCTGCACCTGGCAGGCGGCGACGATTCCGGCGGTTCGGACAACAACGACACGGCGTCCGCGCAGTTCGCGGCGACCGTCGATCTCAGCGTACAGCGCTATTTGGAGCGCGTCACGGCCATGCGTTTGAAGTTGCAGCAGATCATGACCGGCAGCGATCCGGACGCATCGTCTCGTGCCGCCGCGCAAGCCGTGCTGCAAGGGCGCACGTCGGATATCGCCGACAGCCGCGATTACGCCAGCCGCGTGGCCGCGAGTCTGGGCGAGCAGTGGACCGGCTTCGGCGATCTGCTGCAACAACCGCTCGACCAGACGTGGCGTGTGGTGCTGCAGCCTGCGGCGGCGAGTTTGAGCGACGTCTGGCGCAACGGTGTCGTGGCCGACTGGAACAAGGTTTTCGCCGGTCGCTATCCGTTCGCGGATTCCGACAACGACGCTTCGCTGCCGGAAATGGGCCGTTTCATGCGCATGGACAACGGCGTGATCGCGCAGTTCGTCACGACGCAACTCGCCGGCATCGTCGAGCGGCAGGGCGATCGTTGGGTGTTGGCGCAGGGGGCGAACCGCACTGCATTGACGGTCGATCCCACCTTCCTCGCCGCGCTGAACAAGCTTACGCGGGTGTCGACGGTGTTGTTTCCGTCGGGGGAGGCCCACGTGCGTTTTGAGTTGCGCGGCGTCCCCACGGCGGGCGTCACCGACACGAGGTTGGTGCTGTCGGGCCGCGAGTTGCACTACTTCAACCAGCAGGAATCATGGACGCCATTCGTCTGGCCGGGCGACACGCTGGAAAACCACTCGCGCATCGAATGGCAGACCGAACAGGGCGGCTTGCGCGCCGCGCTGGACGCACCGGGTCGCTTCGGTCCGATCCGGCTGTTCGAACGCGCGAGCGTGACGCCGCAGGATAGCGCCCGCTATCTCATCAGTTGGTCGCCGGACCAGAGCGCTGGCCTGCCGCTGAACGTGCAGTTGCGCAGCGAGGTGGGGAAAGGGCCGCTCGACGTCCTTGCGTTGCGTCACTTTTCGCTGCCGTCGCGAATCTTCATCGGCGGTGGCGCGAAGGCTGCACAGAAGCTGGCCGACGCGTCGGCACCTCCGTTGCCGCCTGCGGCGCTCGCCGCGGCAAAGCACGCTGCCACACCATTGCCGGAAGGCGCCACGCTGGAGTCTGAATGAGCATGCTGCCGAATCTTCTGAAAAACCTGTTTCCATCCCGCGACGCCGAGCAACGGATGCGCGAGCGCATCGTCCGTTGGGACGCCTGGCTGCAACCCATCGCGGGCGGCGGCATTGGCGGCGTGGGTCGCGATCCCGGTTACGAAGACGCATTTTTCGCGCTGAAAGACGAGGTCACCCGGCTTTCGCGCATCGACGACGCGCTGATCGTCGCCACCTGCGAGCAGTTGCTCAAGGAGGTCGGCAAGGATCTGCGGGTGGCCGGGTACTATGCATTCGCCCGGCTGCGTCAGGACGGACCCGCGGGCCTTGCCGATGGACTGGATCTGATCGCCGCGCTGATCGACCGTTTCGGCGAAGCGTTGCTGCCCGCTCGTCCTGTAGCGAAGAAGGCCGCAATCGAGTGGCTTGCCACGACGCGGATTGTTGATCCACTCGCGAGCCAAGGCGCGTTCGCACCAGCGGATTTCGAACGCGCGATCGCCGCGCTGGATCTGCTGATCACGGCGACGAACCAATGGAACGAGACGGCTCGCCCGAACCTGCAGGCGCTGATGGTCCGCTTCGAGCGCAATGACACGCCGAGACCGAACCATGAAGCAGACCACGGAGCAGCATCAGCCGGCACGCAGACCGCTCGAAGCGCACAGACTAGACAGACCGCACAGACCGCCGGCAGCGTGTCTTCCATGCACGAGCTACTCGATCAGGCTCGCGCGATGGCGGCCTATCTGCGCGAGCAGCAAAATGGCTATCTGCCATCCGCAAGGCTCGTGCGTGGCGTACGTTGGGACACCCTGTATGAGCCGCCACCCGCCGACGTGGAGGCACGCACGCGTCTCGTGCCGCCACGCGCGGAGTTACGTCAGCAGATGAAGCTGCTCGTACTGCAAAAACAGTGGCATGAACTGCTCGAACGTGTGGAAGGGGCGTTCATGGAGGGGGCAAATCATCTGTGGCTCGACTTGCAGTACTTCCAGCATGTCGCGCTCGATCACATCGGGGCACCGTACAGCACCTGGCGCGAGCTGCTGCGGGCCGACATCGCACTGTTTCTCGACCGGCTGCCCGGCATCGAACGGCTGGCGTTCAACGACGGCACGCCTTTCGCCGACGACACCGCCCGCGAATGGATTGCGCGGCACGCGGTCGTGCGCGATCTGGAAGCCGGCGAGGCGATTGCACCGTTGCCGGTTACGGCGCACCAACACCTCGACGTCGCCGACGATTGGGCCGAAATCGAAGCGCAGGCGCGCGAACTGAGCACGAACCAGACGCTCGAAGCGGCCTTCGTCTGGCTGGAGTCGCTGCCCGGCGTCAGGAGCGAGCGCCGGCGTTATCTGCAACGCGTCGTCATGGCGCGCGTCGCCGATCACGCCGGGCGGCCGGAGATCGCCACGTCGCTGCTGAGCGAACTGGACGCTGCCGTGCAATCGCTGAAGCTGATTCAGTGGGAGCCCGCGCTGGGCTTCGACATCAAGCACCAGTTGCTCAAGTCGCTCAAAACGCTTGGCCGCCGCAAGGACGCCGACAAGCCGGCGCTGGCCCGTCGTGTGGAACATCTGCAGGGCGAGCTGATCGTGCTCGACCCGGCACGCGCGCTGGCCCTGTCATAACCCGAGTTTCCATGAGCCACGACAATCCGATCCTGCGCTATTACGACGCCGAGATGCGCTATCTGAGAGAGGCCGGCAAGGAGTTCGCCCAGGCGCATCCCGACCGGGCCCGCATGCTCAATCTCGATCGCGTGGGCGACCGCGATCCGTACGTCGAACGGCTTTACGAGGGCTTCGCGTTTCTGAGCGGGCGTTTGCAGCAGAAACTGGACGACGGATTACCCGAGCTGACCGAAGGACTCGTCAGTCTGCTGTGGCCGCATTACCTGCGCATGATTCCGTCGCTATCGATCGTGGAATTTACGCCGATCGAGGAGAAATTGCAGAGAACCGAATGCCTGGCCGCCGGCGTGCCGGTGCGCTCGGCACCGATCGCCATGCCACTCGCGGCGGCCTCTCACGGTGCGGCGCCGAGGGCCGTGCACTGTCTGTATCGCACGACCCGGGCCGTGAGTTTGCAACCGGTCCGTCTGCTCAACGCCGCGCCGGCCGTACGTCACGACGGACGTTCGGTGATCGGTCTGCAGTTCGAGATCGACCGGTCCGCGCGCCGTGACGCGACCGATCTCTCGCGTCTGCCGCTTTATCTGAACGCCGACCTGTCAACGGCGTTCGCGATGCATCTCGCGCTGACCCGGCAGGTGGCGTCGATCGCGTGGCGGATTCCGGAAGTGCGCGGCGGCGATGCGCTGCCGCTAGGTGGCGTCAGCATCGAACCTGCGGGATTCACGCTCGAAGAGCGGTTGTGGCCGAAAGCGGATGCGGCGTTTTCGGGTTATCAACTGCTGCTCGAATATTTCAGTTTCCGGGAGAAATTTCTGTTCGTGGATCTATGCGGTCTGGACGCGACCCAACTGCCCGCCGACACGACCCGCTTCGAACTCGAAATTCTCCTCACGCACCATTACCCATCCGACCAGCGCTTTACGGTGGACAACGTGCGCCTCTTCTGTGCGCCGGTCATCAATCTGTTTCCGCTAGATGCCGAAACGGTCCAGGTCGATCACCACGAAACCGAATACCGGGTCGTGCCGGCGGGCCACGCGGCGGGACACGTCGAAACGTATTGCGTCGAGGCGATCGAGGCGATCGATCACGACAACGCAGAACGTTACGAGTACGTGCCGTTCGCGACTTTCCGGCACCGTGGCGGCATGCTGCGGCACGAAGCGCCTGAGCGCTATTTCCATACGCGGGTGCGCCAGAACGGCGCGGGGCTGCATGAAACGTGGATCGTTCTGGGCGGCCACGCATGGGAGAGCGCGACGGATCTGCCGGAAGAAAGTCTGTCGCTGCGCGTGACCGGCACGAACGGCATGTTGCCGAGAAAGGGCCGGCACGAGGTGAGTCTCGACGAACTCGGCGCCGGCGTGCCGAATGTCGCGAGGGTGCGAAATCTTGTTGCGCCGACGCTGCCGTTGTATCCACCGACGGGCGATCGCTTTCAATGGCGGGTGTTGTCCCATCTCGCACCGAACTTTCTGTCGCTGATGAACGCCGAGGTGTTGCGCGGCGCATTGGCGCTGTATGAGTGGACTGGCGACGAACTGAACCGGCGCCGTCTCGCGGGCATTCTGCATGTGTCGGAGGCACTGCGCGAGGAGGTGACGGGCGGCGCGGTCGAACGTGGCGTGCTGATCGAAGTCACGCTCGATAGCCACGCGTTCGCGGGCGAGGGCGACCTGATGCTGTTCGGTGAACTGCTGCACCGGTTTTTCGCGTTGTATGCCGAGATCAACCTGTTCACGCAGCTTGAGATAGTCAGCTTGCCTTCCCAGGCCCGCATCGCCTGGCCACGCAGCAAGGCGCTGCGTTGTCCGTTATGACCGCGCGTGTTTCGTCGCAGGTTTTTCCGGCGGAGCTTGACCCGTTCGTCGCGTCGTTGCTCGGCCGCGCGCCGACGATGAGCTTCATGCAATTGTGCCGGTTACTGGAACTGCGTGTGCCTGACCATCCGGGTTTCGGCACGCAAGACACGCCCGAATTCGAACCGGTGCGCTTCCGGCCGCGCCAGCGTGTGGGCTTTCCGGCCGGCGAGGTGGCGTGCGTCGATCTCGACGTCGAACGTCCCGGCGCGGCGCCGACGGTGCGCACCACCTTCATGGGCTTGTACGGCGTGGACGCGGCGATGCCGTCGCATCTGATCGACGATATCGTGCTGCGCGAGGAAGGGCATGAAGCGGTCGAAGCCTTTCTCGATCAGTTCAACCATCGCTTCGTCACGCTGCTCTATCGCGCGTGGAAGAAATATCGCTATCCGATCGGCTTTCGTGCCGGAGGCGCTGACAACCATTCGCGGAATCTGCTATGTCTCGCGGGTTTCGGTTGGGGTGGTAAACCGGCGCGTGCCGGGTTGCCGGACTCGCGCGCGTTGGCGCTGCTCGGACTGCTGATTCAGCGAACCCGTACGTCCGAAGGGCTCGCGGGTGTGGTCGCGCTAGCTGTCCCGGGCGTCGAGGTGCGCGTCGATGAATTTCATACGACGCTCAAGCGGGTGGGCAAACCCAGCCCGCTGGGTTGCGTCGCCGGGGCGGGGCGCGCGCCTCACGGTCTCGGCGGCGGCTACGTGCTTGGCGCACGGCTGGCGTATCGCAGTGGCGCAGTGTGTGTGACGTTGCGGCCAGCCGACGTGCGCCAGACATACGACCTTCTGCCGGGAGCAGCGTTGCATCGCGAACTGATGGCGTTTCTAAAGCTCTATGTCGGCGTCAAGGCCGACGTTTTCGTGCAGATGGAGATGTCCTCGCGCTTCGCGCCGGCGCCTGTTGTCGGCGCGTCGTATGAGGGACCCGCGCCCCGGCTCGCGTGGACCACCGTGTTGCCTTCTTCCTCGGATCGTTTGTTGACGATTCCGCTTGGCGTTTGCGAGGCGTTTCCATCGGCCGCCGCCAACCCGTTTCTCGACGCTGCATGCGTCGCCTAAGTCCGGAGTGTCCATGTTTTTACGCCCGATTGTCACCGGTTTCGTATCGATCGCCATGCCGTCGAGCTGCGGCGCCTGGCAAGCCGTTTCGGAGACGGGCACGGGCGTTTACCGCGCGGTGTTTTACAGGCAGATCAAGACGGTCGATGTCGATTTCGTCGCGCGGGCATCCATCAATCCGGATGAAGCCAATCGGCCTTGTTCAGTGGCCGTACGCGTCTATCAGCTGAAAGACCGCAAGCGGTTCGACGCCGCGTCGTACAGCGACTTGCTGACGAACGACAAAACCTTGCTCGCGCAGGACTTGCGGGCGAGCGCGGCGGCGGTGGTGAATCCGGGTGGCGCCGTAAGCCTGTCTGAGCCGGTACAGACGGATACGCGGTACGTCGCGATTGTGGTGTTTTACCGGGAGCCGAGCCCGAATGGTCAGTGGCGCACGGTGATTCCGAGGAAAAAACTGTCGACAGATAAGCCGCTGAAACTGGAGTTGATCGATCGGACGCTGGTGGCGCAATCGCAATCGCAATCGCAATCGCAATCGCAATCGCAATCGCAATCCGATCCAGAAAAAACGAAGACCGATTGACGCTAGGTAGCGCGTCGCCGACGCCGCTACGGCACCTTCCCGGCCTGTTTATCCACGAAGGTGTTCGGTTCAAGCCGCCGGCAGTGCCGCGTCCCGGTTGTAGGCCTGAGCAACGGCGTTTTCCACGCCGGGCAGAATCTCGACGACGTCATAGAAGCGATCCCAGAGCGGCGTCATGCGCAACGCTTCGACAACCATTTCATAGGCGTGGTGGCTGCTCGCGTCCCATACCCAGATGTCGGTGACGCGGGCCGAGTAGAACTCGATGTCGTAGTACCGCAAGGTCACTTCGTCGGCATGCCTCTTGAGGATCGGCAACACGTGTTCGTGCAGCAGGCGGGCGCGTTCATCGTCGGACAAGGCGAGCCATTCGGGCTTCGTTTTGACGAGCATGAAAACGGTCAACACGGTTTTTTTTGCAGAGAAGGTCATGAGATCAGGTTTCAGTCGAGGGCTAAGAGGTCGATCGGGTCTTTGCGAAAAACAGGTTTAGAATACGAGCGATCACTCACGTTTAAAACTCGCATTTCAGCCATGGCCAAATCCACTGCTGCACAGCGTCTGAAACCCCGTAAAGCACCGGTTCAGCGGCGTTCGGCGCAAACCGTCGAAGCCGTGCTCGAAGCGGCCGCTCGCATTCTGGAGACGCAAGGGCTCGTCGCCTGCACGACCAACGCGGTCGCCGAGCGTGCCGGCGTCAGCATCGGCTCGCTCTATCAGTACTTCCCGAATCGCGATGCGTTGACGGTGGCACTGATCGAGCGCGAGACGGCGCAGTTGATCGTGGACATCGAGGCGGCGGCGTTGGTGGAGAGTTCGCGGGGCTGCGTGCAGGCGATGGTGCGCGCGGCGGTCGCGCATCAGATGCGCCGGCCGGCGCTGGCGCGCGTCATCGATTTCGAGGAACGCAGGTTGCCGCTCGGTGAACGCAACCAGCGGCTGACGGATCTGGTTCATGCCGTGCTGATGAGCGCACTGACGGAGAAGCGGGACGCGCCTGAGTTGAGTGACGCCAGTCTGGTCGCGCACGATTTGCTGGCGATCGTGCACGGCATGGTCGACGCCGCCGGGCAGCGTGATGAACGTGATGCGGTTGCACTGGAGGTGCGTGTGATGCGCGCGGTGGATGGGTATGTGGCGCAGTCGCAGCGGGTGGGTGGGACACGGCGGGGTGATGAAGAAAATGCGGAATAGGTGGATTTTTTCTGCTTGATTGGGATGCCGAAATTTCCACAACAAGATTTGGAAAAGTAGGCAATTTCGTATGAGGAATATGGCTTAATCTTTTGAATGTGCTGCTTGGGGAACTGCGAAAGCGGGCATGCGAAAGCACAGTCGAGGTCATCTGACGCTGCGTGGGCAGCACAGGCGATCGCCACTGAGCGCTCATTCGAAACCGGTATAAGCCAGAGTATTTCAATCAATGTCTCTCAGCTTCAAGTATCCGATCACCCGATCAGACGGCAGCGAGTTCAAGTCGGCGAAGGAACTGTTCGACCATCTGAACGGCGAAACCGCAGGTTTTTACCTGCTAGGTACTCACGGCTTCTGGCATGGCGGACTGCATATCAGCGACGCCACCAGCGGGTATCTGGCGGACACCCGGCCGATCCGCGCGATGGCCACGGGAGAGGTGGTGGCCTACCGGCTGAACGACGACTACCGGACGTCGACATGGGGTGAGGGTACGGATGCGCAGACGTTGAAGTATTCGACGTCGTTCTGTCTGGTGCGGCATCGTTATGAGTCGCCGCGTAAGGCTTCGACTGCGGGTTCAACATCGCCGGGGCCGCGGAACACGCTCGTCTTCTACAGCCTGTATATGCACCTGTTGCCATATAGCGGCTATGCACAGCGTGTCGTGGTGCAGGGAACGTCTGCAGTCGCGTATGAGAGGCGTCCGACGATTGCGGACACGTCGTCGGATTCTGGTGCGATGTCTGTGTCGGGCTTTGCTTCATCACTTTCCGGGCTCCACGACGTGCCGTCGGTGAATCCGGCTATTGCGTTGCCATCGGGCACTGAGTTGTCGGTGCTGGATGAAGTGCAATCGACGGCGGGCAATCAGATAACAAAGCTGCTTTACGTCGTGGTCAACGCGGTACAGGTGTCGGGCAATACGACATCTCGAGCGATAACAGCCGGACAACACTATTGGATCGCAACTCATGGCGTCCAGCTAGAGACCGCGACCGGTGCCGATATCCGAAAGCGCCCGTCGTACTGGAAGTCGAACCGGAAGGCGACCGGAACGGTGTTGCATGAAGTCAGCGCCAGAGGCGAGCCCTCCGCTCAGAATGTCGCGGGCGCTGTCATCCATACCGTGCCACCGGGCACGACCGTCAAGATTGAGCAGGAGAAGCTACTCAAGCAGGGCAACAAGATGAAGCCCTTCGCGCAGGTGACGATACTGACGCTCGGCCCGGGCAAGGCAGGGCCGGTTGCCGTGGGCGCCACGGTGTGGATCAGGTCGAGCAGGACTGATCTTTCGCGCGACCCGCTGATCCCTGATCTCTTCAACGTCGTGACCTGTAATCCCCCAATTCCGATCGAAGCAGGCGACACCATCGGTCACCTTGGCCTGTACGAAACGCCCGGCCAAGGCAATCACGACAAGATGACTCGCCAGCAGGTTCATCTTGAGATATTCACCGGCGATCCGAAATTCAACGACTTCTTCGCGAATGCGGCGGGACTGACCGAAGGCCGGAAGTTCAAGATGGCGGGTACGGACGGAGCGCCTGCAAGGGAAGAGGTATCGGCCTCAGGAGTCAGTACTTTTACGCCCGGCACAGATCCGCTGCTTTTACCGGTTGTGGTCGACACGACACCCTCACTGGCGAAGCTCGACGCGCACCACAAGAAATGGTTTCCGGTCGAGGGTATCGGAGAAGGTGGCGTGTTGACAGGCTGGGTGCCTGAGAGTCGTCTTCAACGTGTCGTGCAATACGACTGGTCAAAGCTGGGTTTCCGGCTGGTCGAGGAGACGAACGCCACTGCGAACGGCTATATGGATCCGGAAAACGTGCCGGAGTTTTTCAGGAAACTCTACCGGCTCATCGATCAGCATCCGGACAGCGATATCACGGCCGATGAACTTGCCGCGGCGAATCACAACCCCGTCGTACGCAATGCGCTTGCGCACGTTGTTGCGAGACATCCGAGTGAATGGCAAGGGAAGTCCGATGCGGCCAGGTGGAGCGTGCTGAAGGAAAAAGACGCGCTGCTGAAGAACGATCCGAAGCGGCTTAAGCACGAGCTCGAGCGGATCGATCAGCTTTCCTGGTGGGACGAGATCGAGGGGGTGGAGGACTTTCCGGCGTCGTCGCACGTTTGGCATTTCAACCCGCTGACGTTCCTCGACAGCATGGCCGACGCGGACGACCTGATCACATTGCAAATGTTAAGGATCGTGGACCCCGATACAGCCGAGTCCTATCATCGGGAAGTCTTGCCTTACCTGAACAGATCGGCCCGAAAATATGGAATAGACAAACCAAAACGGATCGCACATTTTCTCTCCCAGATCGCGGTGGAAAGTCATTTTAAGAATCTGGAAGAGGGGCTGAGCTATAGCGTCAAGGGAATGAAAAAGAAGTTTGGATGCAAGTCTCCTCCCAGTGGCGCCCATGCAGGGAAATTTCATGAAACGCCGGCAGATGTAGTCTGCAACTTCGGCCAATTAAGAGGCAAGTTATGGACGGAGGCTGATCATTACGCACATCAGCCGGAGCGTCTGGCGAACTACGTGTATGCCAACAGGATGGATAACGGGGGCGAGGAGACTGGCGATGGCTATAAGTATAGGGGGCGGGGAATTATCCAATTGACTGGCAAGCGGAACTACACGCGTTTCAAAGATTCCCATAACCAGAAATTTCCAGATGACCAACGGGATTTCGTTTCGAATCCAGACGTCGTACTTTCGAGTCTTGACTACGGGGTCGAGACGGCGTTTTTCTACTGGGAAAATGTTCGCGCCAATTCCGTCTGCGACGACTCGAATTCAACCGTCGCAACCATCACAAAATTGGTTAATGGTGGCCTCAACGGATACGCGGAGAGAAAAAATTCATTTAATCGAATCGCTTCTTTGCTTGACGTGCCGCAGGACAACCAAGGTCATGATTAAAAAAATAGCGCTTTCGTTGTTCCTGTCAGGCGGATTGCTGCATGGCGTTCGTGCGAGTGAATTTTGCCAGCCTAACGAAGAGGTTGCGTTTAACTGTATGCATAGCCACAAAATCGCCGAACTGTGCTATTCGAAAGACACAAATAGTTTCATTTACAGGTTCAGGTCCAGGAATAAAGTTTATCTTGCCTATCCGGAAAAAACATCTGGCTCGGCGGGTGAGTTTCTTGTGAGCAGTAGACCTTATCCTGGCGGCGGAGAAGGACACGTAAAATTTTCTAGAGAAGGCTATACGTATTATATCTATGACAGAAATAGAACGACTCGCCAGTCCCTTGAGACGAATGCGGGTGTTATTGCGGAGAAAGAGGGAAGAAGAGTCGAGAATTTTCGATGCACAAACGATGCATCCATTCATGCGAGCGCATACGAAAATCTTCGTGAAGAGGACTATAGAGGGATAGACCTCGAGTAAGTCATGAATTCATCCGCAAACCCACAAAACGGGGGTGTCCGCGCAGCACAAAGCAAAGCATTGCAGCGCACCCCCGCCCCGATCAAACCTGCACCAACCCCGGAATCGCCACATCCGGATTCACATCCGCCTCATAATCCACGCCCGCGATCTCAAAGCCGAACAGACGCAAAAAGTCCGTCTTATAGCCGCTGAAATCCGTGAGTTCGTAGATATTGTCGTTCGTCACCTGGCCCCACAGCGCTTGCACTCGCGCCTGCACGTCCGCGTCGAGTTCCTTGTAATCCGCGCGCAAACGGCCTTCATCGTCGAGATGCGGCGCCGCGCCGTACAGGCTGTCCTTGTAAAGGCCATACACCTGCTCGATGCAGCCTTCGTGCGTGCCTTTCTCCTTCATGACCTTGAAGAGCAGCGACAGATACAGCGGCATCATCGGAATCGCGGAACTGGCCTGCGTGACGACCGCCTTGAGCACGGAAACGCGCGCATCGCCGCCGTGGGCCGCGAGCTTTTCGCGAATGCCCAGCACCTTCTGGTCGAGGTCTTTCTTGGCCGCGCCAATCGAACCGTTCCAGTAGATGTCGTGCGTGATCTTCTCGCCGAGGTAGGTGAACGCCGTGGTCTTCGCGCCGTCGGCGAGCACGCCGGCTTCGAGCAGCGCGTCGATCCACATCTGCCAGTCTTCGCCGCCCATCACCGCGACGGTGTCGTCGATCTCAGCCTGCGTGGCGGGTTCGAGGACCGTTTCCTTGATGACTTCCTTGTCGGTGTCGATGCCGCGGAACGTCACGGACTTGCCGATCGGCTTCAGCGTGGAGCTGAACACTTCGCCGCTCGTCGGATGCTTGCGCTTCGGCGCAGCGAGACTGTAGATCACCAGATCGACCTGGCCGAGATCGCGCTTGATGACGTCGATCGTGCGTTGCTTGACTTCGTCGGAGAACGCGTCGCCATTGATACTCGTCGCATACAGGCCTTGCGCCGTGGCGAATTTCTCGAACGCGGCGGTGTTGTACCAGCCTGCCGTGCCCGCCTTGGTTTCGCTGCCGGCGCGCTCGAAGAACACGCCGAGCGTGGCGGCGTCGGCGCCGAACGCGGCGCTGATGCGGGCGGCGAGGCCGTAGCCGGTGGATGCGCCGATCACGAGCACCTTCTTCGGGCCGTTGGCGATGGGGCCGCGTGCCTTGACGTAGTCGATCTGTTCGCGAACGTTGGCTTCGCAGCCGGTCGGATGGGTCGAAACACAGATGAAGCCACGCACGCGCGGTTTGATGATCATGAAGCACCTCTTGTCGGAATTGCCGACATTATAGTAGGCCGCGATTGTTTGCCGGCATGGCGTCTGTGCACCGCTGTTCCCGGCCATCCAAAGCCGGTTACAGCGAGCCAAAGCACGTCAAAGCGCGCCACCACCGGCCGCACGGCCGCCCAAAAAACGCAAAAATCCAGCCGCCGCCCGGCGTCTTGGTAGGATTGCGCCTTTCCCAGCAGACGGTAAGCTAGATTGACGCGCCTGATCATCCCCCTCCTGGCGGCCTTGGACAAAGGCCTTACCCGAGTGAACGCGCCTATCGCGCGGGCCATGTGGCATGTGCGCCATCCGACCCGGCGCGGCCTCGCGTGGGCCGTTGCGGCCAGTCCGTTGCTGCTGGTGCTGTACGTGCTGGTGCTGATTCCGTTCACGCCCAGCATCGGCGATATTCGCAAGGCCAAGATCGAGCAGCCGGCGCAGATTCTGTCGGCGGACGGCAAGCTGCTGGCCGAATTCAAGCCGTCCAACCGCGAGTGGGTCAAGCTCAAGGACATTTCGCCGAACGTGGTGAACGCGCTGATCGCCACCGAAGATCACCGCTTCTACCAGCATTGGGGCCTCGACTGGCGCCGCACGGCATCGGCGGCGCTGCATACGTTTTCCGGCGACCGCCAGGGCGGCTCGACGATCACGCAGCAGCTCGCGCGCAATCTGTATCCGGACGAAATCGGCCGCGCGCCGACGCTGACCCGCAAGATCAAGGAAGCGATCACGGCCTTCAAGATCGAGGCGCTCTACACCAAGGACGAGATTCTCGAGACCTACCTGAACACGGTGCCGTTCCTCTATAACGCGTACGGCATCGAGATGGCGGCGCGCACCTATTTCGACAAATCGGCGTCCGACCTGACCGTGCTGGAAAGCGCGACGCTCACCGGCATGCTCAAGGGCAACAGCTACTACAACCCGGTGCTGAATCCCGAGCGCGCGTTGCAGCGGCGCAATACGGTGCTCGGTCAAATGGTCAAGTACGGCAAGCTGACGCCCGCCGCCTTTCAGACGCTGCAGCGCAAGCCGTTGCGGATCGATTTCGAGCGTCAGACCGAGCCGCCGGGCCCCGCGCCGCACTTCGCGCAACAGCTGCGCAAGTGGCTCGCCGCGTGGGCCGATCGCAACGACTACAACCTCTATGCCGACGGCCTCGTCGTGCGCACCACGATCGATTCGCGTCTGCAGACCATGGCCACCCAGGCGGTGACGCTGCAGGGCAACCAGTTGCAGGGCATCGCCAATTCGGCGTGGGGCACGCGCTCGGGCTGCTCGAACGGCCGTGATCTGTTGCAAACCTTCCTGCGCGAAACGCCGGAGTATCAGGCCGCGAAAAGCACGGGCCTGAGCGACGCGGACGCATTGAAGCAGGTCTCATCCGACCGCGGCTTCGTGCAGTCGCTGTGCGAAACCAAGACGCGCGTGCAAGCCGATTTTCTGGCGATGGACCCGCGCAACGGCCAGATCAGGGCATGGGTCGGCAGCCGCGACTTCACCCAGGACCCGTTCGATCACGTGCAGCAGGCACGTCGTCAGCCGGGTTCGACTTTCAAGCCGTTCGTCTATGCGGCAGCCTTCGAAGCGGGCGCGAAGCCGACCGACACGTTCGTCGACAAGCCCGTCGAAATCCAGTTGGCCGGCGGCGAAGTCTGGCGTCCGAACGACGAGGACGAACCGAGCGACCGCGCGATCAGCCTGCGCGACGGTCTGGCGTTTTCGCGCAACCGCATCACCGCGCAACTGATGGAAACGGTCGGCCCGAACAAGGTCGCACGACTCGCCCGCGCGATGGGTGTGCGGGACAGCGAACTGGACCCGGTGCCGTCGCTCGCGCTGGGCACGAGCCCGGTCACGCTAAAAGAAATGGTCTCGGCCTACGGCACGATCGCCAACCTCGGCGGCTACGTGGAGCCGGTCATGGTCACGCGCATCGAAAACCGCAAGGGCGATGTGCTGGCCGAGTTCGCGCCGGTGTCGCCGAAACAGGAACTGCCCGCCGACGCGGACCGCATGCTGATCGACATCATGCGCGACGTCGTGAATCGGGGCACCGGATCGAGCATTCGCAGCCGCTTCGGCGTACGCGGCGATGTCGCGGGCAAGACGGGCACGACGCAGGGCAACGCGGACGGCTGGTTCATCCTGATTCATCCGCAACTCGTGGCGGGCGCGTGGGTCGGCTTCAACGACAGCCGCGTGACCCTGCGCAGCGACTACTGGGGGCAGGGAGCGCATAGCGCGCTGCCGATCGTCGGCGATTTCTTCCAGCGCGCGCAGCGCTCGAAGCTGGTGGACAGCCGCGTGAAGTTCGCGACGGAGCAGGAGCCGGGCTGGTTTGCCGAGCGCACCGGCCGCTTGCGTGACTGGTTCCAGCAGGTGTTGTCGTCGCCTGAAAAGCCTGAGGCGCCGGTCGTGACGCGCAGTACGACGCGTCGTGCGGCGCCGGCGCCGGCGCCGGCGGTGGTGGCGGGGGCTTCGACGGCGGCGTCTTCAGGGGCTTCGGTGTCTTCGGCGTTTTCGGCATCTTCCGCATCGGCGGCGTCCGCTGCGGCGACCGAGCCGCGCGCGTTGCCGCCGTTGCTTGGCATGCCTGCATCGGCATCGGCGCCGGTGGCGGCGAGCGGACCGGTCGACGGCGAAGCGCGCGGCAATGGCGAAGCCGCTTCCTCGCCTACACCCACACCGGACGATATCGGATCGCCGGACACGGGCGGCGCGTCGGCGAATGCGCCGACGGGCGGTAATGCTTCACCTTGAGGGAAGAGCCGGCCCAGTTCAGTGGCAAGAGCAAGGGTCCGGCGGCGTGTGGCGTCCGGCTCGATCCATCACAGCGAAGACTATGAACCCAAACCTATAGGCCCAAACAGACGAGGGCGCTGCCCGTTCCGTTGCCGAAAGTCGCGGGCCGGCGGCCGTTGTGATGACCTCGGCCGACATAGCGACGCGCCCGCGCCTCGCATGGCGGCAAATGGACAATCCGAGACCACCGTGGGGGCCGCGCGGATCTCTTGCGACCCGTTAGACATCGCCCTCGAAGGTCCATTCAGCATTTTGTCAGGCGTGCGATCGCACCGTTCGCGTGCCGTGTAAAATACCCGACCAAAATGCCGGTTTTTCAGCACGTCAGAGACTTCGATAGGCGCGCCCCGTTGCTGAACGGTCGCCCACCAGAAAACGGGTGCGCTCGCCGGGCCCTCGAACTCTAACCGGTTCCCCATCTCGAAGGGAACACACGTTCGAACAAAATCGAATCGGCAATCTACAAACAGGATTTCGATGCAAGGAATTTCCGTTGTCGTCCCCGTATACCGCTCCGCAGCAACGCTTCAGCCTTTGGTCGAGCGGCTGATGCCCGTCCTTCAGCGGGCCGCGGAACGCCATGAAATTATCTTTGTGGAAGATGGCGGACTCGACACGTCCTGGACCGTAATAGAAGCGCTCGCGGCAAGTCATCCGCAGGTAAAGGGCATCCGGCTCAGCCGGAATTATGGTCAACACAACGCGCTGCTGTGTGGCATCCGGGCAGCAAACTACCCGGTGGTCGTCACGCTGGACGACGACTTGCAGCATCCTCCAGAGGAAATCCCGCGACTCCTCGCCCAACTCGAGGCTGGATTTGACGTCGTCTACGGTGCACCCGAACGCGAGCAGCACAGTTTTCTGCGCGACAAGGCGTCGATCGTCACCAAAATCGCGCTGCAGAATGCAATGGGCGCGCAGACCGCGCGCCACGTCAGCGCATTTCGTGCGTTCCGTACTGGTTTGCGGGACGCTTTCGTCGCGTACCAAAGCCCGTTCGTGTCGATCGACGTTCTCCTGACATGGGGCACCACGCGCTTCACGCACGTCATGGTTCGGCACGATCCGCGCGCTGTCGGCGTGTCCAACTACACCCTTCGCAAGCTCTTCACCCATGCGATGAACATGGTGACCGGCTTCAGTACTGTGCCGCTGCAGATTGCCAGCTTTGTCGGCTTTGGTTTCACCGCCTTCGGAATTGTGCTGTTCTGTTACGTGCTTGCCCGCTACTTCATCGATCGGACCACTGTTCCCGGTTTCCCGTTTCTTGCGTCGATCATCGCCATCTTTTCCGGCGCCCAGTTGTTTGCGCTTGGCATGATCGGTGAATATCTGGCTCGCATGCACTTTCGCAGCATGGGTCGGCCCGCCTATGCGATTGCCAGCGTACTGAACCGTTCTGAAGAGCAGGTCGCGCCGAACCGCGTAGAGGGCGCGGTCAAGTGAAAAAGCTCACACTCTTCCTGATGACGAAGAAGGGCTATACGCTGCTTGCCGATCTCATCGCGCAATTTCACCCCTTGTTCGAACTCGTGGTGATCGGCCGGGACGCTTCACTGGACAACGATTACCACGACGAAATTGCCGGCCTGTGCGAGCAATATGGATTGCGCACGCGCGAACGCACGCCCGAGCTCACGATCGACACTGATTTCGCAATGGCCGTTTCGTGGCGCTGGATGATTGATTTTCCGGCCGAGCGGCTGATTGTTTTCCATGATTCGCTGTTGCCGCGCTATCGTGGATTCAATCCGCTTGTATCCTGCCTGATCAACGGCGAGGAACAGATCGGCGTCACCGCGTTGCAGGGCGCAGAACAATACGACGCGGGGCCGATACTCGCGCAGTCGAGTACGCGCATCCAGTACCCCTGCACGATCGCCCGTGCCGTCGATCTCGTTGCCGCGAACTACCGCGAGACAGCGGAATGCGTGCTGCGGCAATTGGCGGGTGGTGGCCCGCTTACAGCGATTCCCCAGGATGAGAGCCTGGCGAGCTTCAGTCTCTGGCGAGACGACGAAGATTACTGGATGCAGTGGGAGCGCCCGGCGACCTGGTTGGCTCGCTTTGTCGATGCGGTGGGCTCACCCTACAAGGGCGCTCATACGCTGGTCAACGGTGAATCCGCGCGCGTACTCGCCGCGCAACCATTGCCGGATGTTCGGGTTGAAAACCGCGAAGCTGGAAAAGTGATCTGGATGGAAGATGCCTGTCCCGTCGTGGTTTGCGGTGAAGGCCTGCTTCGTGTGACTGAACTGATCGACGGTGAGACCGGCGCATCGTTGCTGCCGCTCGAACGCTTTCGCACGCGTTTCGGATAGCCGTTCCATGCAGACAAGCAGGCAACTGGCAAGATTCGTGATAGTTGGCATCGCCTCCAACGCCGTTCTATATGTGCTGTATCTCTTGGCCACGAGTATGGGTATTGGGCACAAAGTCGCAATGACCGGCCTGTTCGCGCTAGGAATCGGTCAAACCTTCTTCTTTAACAAGAAATGGTCGTTCCAGCACAGCGGGCAGAATGGATCGACATTCATTCGCTATCTTGCGGCTTATTGCGCCGCCTACGGCATCAACCTGGTGGCAATGATGATATTCGTGGATCGCTATCATGTTTCAGATCGACTCGTGCAAGCCGTCATGATTGTTGTGGTCGCCGCTTTCATGTTTGTCGCACAACGCCTATGGGTCTTCCCGGCATCCAGCCGGTCTTTTGTGGAACAGGAATGAAAGTTTGTCCAAGATGTGGGGACGCCAACGTGAACGACGCGTGGCATTGCGACGCTTGCGGAGCAACCGCGCCTACGGTGGAGGGTGTTCTTTCTTTGAGTCCGACCCTGTCGAATGCGACTAGTGGCTTTCGTCCGGAATATTTCGAGCGCCTTGCCGAAGTGGAGGAGCGCAACTTCTGGTTCCGGGCGCGCAATCGGCTCATCGTCTGGGCCGCGTCGCCATACATGACGCCCGCCGCGCACTTCTGCGAGGTCGGCTGCGGCACGGGCTACGTGCTGGCGGGACTCGCCAACGCATTTCCGGCCACGAAATTCTCCGCAACGGAAATCTACGCGGACGCTCTGGCGTTTGCTTCCCGGCGCGTGCCGCACGCTTCGTTCTATCAAATGGATGCGCGGCACATTCCGTTCGACGGCGAATTCAACGTGATGGGCGCATTCGACGTGCTCGAACACATTGAAGAGGACGAGCGCGTCCTCGCGGAAATGCATCGTGCCCTCGCACCAGAAGGGCAGTTGATCATTACCGTCCCACAGCATCCATTCATGTGGAGTCAACAGGACGAGCAGGTTTGCCACGTGAGGCGTTACCGCGCTGCGGAAATGCGTCAGAAGTTGCAGAACGCCGGGTACACCGTCCGATTGATGACGTCGTTCGTCAGTCTGCTGTTTCCGCTGATGTATCTGACCCGGCGGCGTCCCCGCGTCGACGATGCCGATTACGACATGACGGCCGACCTTCGGCTCGGCCGCTTGACCAACGGTATTCTTGAAGGCGCAATGAGCCTCGAAAGCGCATTTATACGGCGGGGCCTGCGCATACCATTTGGTGGCTCCCTGCTGATTGTTGCCCAAAAGAACCGCTGAGATTAATCATGACTGCTCCTTCATTCGCGATTCCGTTCAATCGTCCGTACATGACGGGCAAAGAATTAACGTACATCACGCAGGCGCACTCACAAGGGCACCTCGCTGGCGACGGACCGTTCACCGAACGGTGTCACACCATGCTGGAGGAAGGCACAGGATCGCTGCAGGCCTTGCTCACCCACTCATGCACGGCCGCGCTTGAGATGGCTGCGCTGTTGCTGGACCTGCAACCCGGCGATGAGATCATCATGCCGTCGTACACGTTCGTGTCGACGGCCAATGCATTCGCCTTGCGCGGTGCGGTGCCGGTATTTGTCGATATCAGACAGGACACACTCAATCTCGATGAACGGCTGGTCGAGGCGGCGATCACGCCGCGAACCCGCGCGATCGCCGTGGTCCACTACGCGGGCGTGGCGTGTGAAATGGACACCTTGCTGGCCATTGCCGAACGCCATGGCCTTTTCGTCATCGAAGACGCTGCTCAAGGCGTGATGGCGACTTACAAGGGTCGGACGTTAGGGGCACTGGGCCAGCTCGGCGCGTACAGTTTTCACGAGACAAAGAACGTTATCAGCGGTGAAGGCGGGGCTCTGCTTGTCAATCGTGAAGATTTGCGCCTGCGGGCTGAAATCATTCGTGAGAAAGGCACTGACCGCAGCCGCTTTTTCCGCGGCGAGGTCGACAAATACACCTGGCAGTCGATCGGTTCTTCTTTCTTGCCGAGCGAACTGACTGCGGCGTTTCTATGCGCGCAACTCGAAGAGGCCACGGATCTCACGCGTCGCCGGCTTGCGCTCTGGGATAACTATCACACGTTGCTTTCCCGGCTTGAGACGGCCGGGGCGTTAAGGCGCCCGGTTATTCCCTCCGAGTGCGCACACAACGGCCATATGTACTACGTGATTCTGGACAAGGCGGCCGACCGGCAGCACGTTCTGAGTTCGCTGAAGGCTAAGGGCATTCACGCTGTGTTTCACTATGTTCCGCTTCATTCGGCGCCGGGCGGTCAACGCCTCGGACGATCGCACGGCCCACTTCCCGTAACGGACGACATGGCCAGCCGTCTGATCCGCCTGCCATTGTGGATCGGCCTGACGAACGACCAGCAAATGCATGTTGTGGACGCACTTGCCCGAGCCATCGAGAACGTCGGCGGCATGTAATAGATGTCCAACCGGACGCGTGTTATTTCAGGCAAGCGATAATAAATTTTCATGATGTCAAAGCCCGCAGATTTTCAGGTCAGGCAGCACTCTCCGTCTCTTGCTGTTCTGGTTATTGTTGTATTGGCCGTGTTTCTGTTGATCGTGGCGGCCGGCCTGTTCGTCCCCGTTTATAGCGACGAAGCCGCGACGAAAATGATGCGCGGCATGTTTTTCGCGAATGACTGGAAATACAACACGCTCCTGCCGCAATGCAATCGGGACTATTTGCGCAGCGTTCCCGCTTTGCTTTACCCGGGAGCGTTCGCCTACGACCTGATCTATGGACGCGCGACGCCGCTCGGCATACGGCTTCTCGGTATGGCTACCGACCTGTGCTGGCTCGTGCTCACGGCTGGGGCAATCCGTGTTCTGACGAAGCCGAAGCATCTGCACTGGGCGTTGCTTGCCGCGGTTACGTCGGTATGCGGACTGGGGGTCTTGCCTTTGACACTGGTCATGGCGCGCGGCGAGCAGGTCATGCTCGTTCTGCTCACGCTGTTCCTGTGCCTGCCTGCATTGACGGCGCGCTTTGCAGGAAGCACCAGTCGCGCGAGGGTATTGGCCTGCGCGATCCTGTTTTGCCTCGCGGTGTCGGTCTTCTTCTACACCCACCCCAAGACCCTGTTTTTCTTTCCGGTCGTGTTGACGTCGTGCGTGCTGTGTTTCTGGCGACATAGCCGGGCGTTGACACTTGTCGTGGCGGGCTTCGTGCTGGCGACGGTGTGGCAAAGCCTCGTTTTCGCCGGCGCGCTGACAAAATGTGCCGGCGCGCCGATGTTTTCGTCGCAATGGCTATCGCTAGTGACGCCAACGGGTCAGTTGCTTTCTGATCCGCTGGGATTCCTCAATGCACTTTGGGTGAATGTCCACACCGCGCCTGGCGCGATTGTCGATCAGCTGATTTTTGCTGACCAGTATCAGTCAGCCTGGCTTGCCGCATCACCGGGCGTTGCTGCAATGCCGTTGATCACGTGGATCAACCCGCTCATTCGCGCTGTGATCGTAGCGATCTTCGGCGTTGCCGCGATCCTGCCGCCGCTTGGCTTTGCGTTGAAACTCATGCGGCGCCGGCTGGACGGTGCGGCTTGCTGCATGGTGGCCTTGTGGCTTGGTCTGTTCGGGCACATGGCCTTATATCGATCGTGGAACTTCTATACCGGCACGCTGACGGTTCCTCTCGCGGCTCTGCTTGCCGTCTCGACCCTGGTGGCACTCGGCTCGCTGATGCCCGCCCGAATCGTTAAAGGCATCACGATCGCCGCGCTGTTTTCGTTGAGTCTGCTCTTCGTGGGTAGCGCGGCACTGCTGCTGTCGAAAGTGCTGCCCCCAACGATCGAGAATCAGCGCACAGCGCAGATCGGGCTGCCGGGTCAACCTCTGTCGATCCCGGCGCTCGGTTATGGCCGCGAGCGAAACCAGATTCGCGAGTTCGCGGCGCAGTGCCACGTCCAGGGCGACGCTTCCCGTCACCTGGTCATCGACAATCTGACCTTTTTCGCATTCGACGGCCTGCGCGAACCGCTCCAATCCGACTACGTCAATGACCAAGCCTTCGGCGTGGACTATCCAGGCGAAGCGACAATCAAGTTGTTGAAAGAGGCGGGGGCGCGTGACATCGTTGCCCAGTGCGGGTTGCTGTCACCGACTTTATTGGCTCATGCTCACCGCGAGGGCAATCTTTGCTGCCTTCATCTGGACTGAGCAGACTGGCATAACAAACCCTGTACGGCATGGTGATCCGCTGGCCGCCCCCAGCGCGCCGCGATCCCGTCCTGCCTGCACCTCCACTTACATCCGGTGACATTGTTAAGCCCCTCGCAACAGTGTTTTCAGTCGGTGAGGCTGATCTTCGTCACGCGATTGCGGATAATTTCATCCTCGATGAACCGGATAAAAAGTGCAGGTGATATATGTTCAACACGGTCCCGGAGCGGCGCCCCGAGCGGCAGGCGGCTTCCGTTGCGTTTGGCGGGCGGGGTTCCCAGGATTCCTCGTCCAGCGGCTGGCGCGCGCTGATCGCCGCCGCGCTCGCGTGTGCGAGTCTCGTGGGGTGTGCGTCGGCAACCGACGTCGTCGCCACGGACAAACCCGGCACCTACACGGTGGCCGCCAGCGCGACCGGCGGCCGGATGGCCTGGGCGCGCGCGCACGAGCACGCCATGAGCGAGGCGCGCGACTATTGCGAGAGTCGCGGCATGATGACCAGCGTGACGACGGAAAGCGTGAGCGGCGTGCAGATGCTGACCGAGCATGGGTCGTCGGTTAATTTCGAGTGCCATCCGAAGTTCTGATCGCGTATTAACGGCCGCGTCCCTGTTGGACTATCTATCGCGACTTTATCGGCGCAACCCAGGATGATATTGCCGATTCCGTAACCGGCGAATATGCCGTACTCACAGCGAATGAAAAAATGCTGGCCGCATACGGATTTTAACGACGCCGACTCGATTTATTCCGTGCTAATGGGCATCATTTTTCGGGTTTGCATTGGCGAAGAAAGAACTGTTGGGTATTCTCTCGTGCAAAGTCGAAACTATTCCAAAGGCACACAACCATGGCAATCTCCAGCGATAGCCTGACCCGTCCGGCGCGGCTCCTGCAACTCGCTTCCTGGGCGATCGCGATCGTGTTCGCCGTGTTTCTGAATATGCTCGGCAGCCTCGTGATCCGCGACATGGCCTTCGCGCCGCGCGGCGGCCCGCCAGCGATCGAGCAATTTGCGGACGTCCCGGCTAAAGCGCGGCTGGACGCAGCGAAACGCGACCTGCAGGCGCAGCACGACACGCTGGATGAGAAGGCGCAAACGCTCGAGGTGGCGCATCGCCGCGCTGTCAAAGACTACGCGGACGCGCGAGAAAGTTTCCGCAACTGGCTGGCCACCCGCTCGGTAACGGGCGACAGCACGCGCGACCCGGACCTGCAGGCGCGCACGCGCAAGCTGGACGCGTTGCAGGCGGTGGCGATCGTCTGGCAGCATCAGATCGATGCGCTCGACGACCAGCAACGCGCGCTGGCAGTCAGGCAGGCGCAGTTGGACACGCAAAGCGCCAATGCGGACGCGGCAGCCGAACGCCGCTTCGACGAGGCGACGCGGCACTATGAATTGCAGGTGTTCGGTCTGCGGCTTGCGCTGACGCTGCCGATTCTGCTGATTGGGATCTGGTTGTTCATCCGCTACCGCAAGGCGCGTTACTGGCCGTTCGTCTACGGTTTCGGCCTGTTTGCGTTGAGCGCGTTTTTTATCGAACTGGTCCCGTATCTGCCTGACTTCGGCGGCTATGTGCGGGTGCTGGTCGGCATCGCGCTGACCGTGTTCGCCGGGCTGTACATGATGAGGGCGTTCCAGCGCTACGCCGAGCGCAAGCGTATCGAGTTGCAGCAGGATCAGGGCGAGCGCGCACGCGCCATTGGCTATGACAAGGCGGTTCGCTCGCTGGAAAAGAAGCGCTGCCCGTCATGCGACAAACAATGGAATCTCGGCGGCGACGACTCCACGTTCTGCGTGCATTGCGGACTGAAGCTCTTCAATCTATGCGCATGCCTCGGCCGGAATTTCTTCTTCTTTCCGCATTGCCACCAATGCGGAGCCGCGCAGGACAATGCGGCGCCGGCTTCCGAGGCTGGCGCGTCGCCGCACACTCAATAGCGGGAAAGATCGCCTGCGCGAATCGGGCTATCGGATATGAACCGGAAAGACGCGGTGCGATGCCGTTCATTCGACAATCGCGCAGCGGATAAATCCTCATGTGCGAGTGCGGCTTTGACGTTGCCATCTAAACGCTATACGCCGGGCGTTCTACTCGATTAGAATCCAATGCGATTAACCGGCTTAAAAAACGGCGTGCTCGTTTCAGTTTAAGAGGGTGGCCATTTCCCAACAGTTCGGCGCGTGTTTGTCGAATGATTGCGCCGCGAGGTTTTTACCATTCCATGCGCCGATATTCAAACCCTACGTTGCCGGCTGTCACGCCGCCAATCGCACCAATCGCACCAATCGCACCAATCGCACCAATCGCACCAATCGCACCAATCGCGCTCTCGCCGCAGCCCATGAGCGCCGCCCAATGCGCGCTGATCGAACGCCTCGACGCGTATTCGCTCGACGCGCCGAACGTCGCGCTGCCGTACAGCGTGCGCCTCGCGCAGCGCGAGGGCTGGTCGAGCGACCATACCGCCGAGGTGATCGCCGAATACAAGCGCTTCACGTTTCTCGCGGTGTCGACGGGGCAAGTCGCGACGCCGTCCAAAGCGGTGGATGCCGCGTGGCATCTGCACCTCGAATACACCCGGGAATACTGGGACGTCTTTTGCGTTCAGGTGTTGGGCGTGCCGCTGCATCACACACCGGGCAATGGCTCGCCCGGCGAGGCTGAGGGTTATGCGCGGGCTTACGCACAAACGCTCGACGACTACCAGCGCCTGTTCGGCACGGAGCCGCCCGCGGCGGTCTGGCCGCGTTTGCCGTCGCGGGCTAGCGCCGTGCAGATTGCGGAGCCGGACGATGCAAAGTCACACAAAGAGCACAAAGACCACATCATCACCCGCCTTGCACGCCGCTGGAGCACCTACCGCGAGCGCCGCTTGCCGCTCAGCGGCCTGGCCTGGCTCACGGCCGCCGTTGCCACATACGCGTACGCGGGCGACTTCACCACCATCGACTTCAACGTCCTGAACTACGCGGGACGAGACTTCCTGCAGTTCTATCTGGCGCTATGTTTCGGTGTTCTGCTACTGATCTACTGGGCGCAAAAATTCGAACACCGTCGACGCACATGGGGCGTCCACGGCGCGCCTCACGCGATCCGCTCGATGACGCCCGACCAGGCCGCGTTCCTCACCGGCGGTGTGCAACGCATGGCCCGCGTCGCGACGCTCGCGCTAATCGATGCCGGCGCGATCAGCTTTTCGCCTTTCCCGAGCGGAAAGCCCTCCGTGAAGGCCGAGAATATCGCCATGGCTGGCCGTTATGCGTCGGAGTGGCAATGGTTGCGGTCGAGAAAAGACGGACGGGCCGATTACGTGGCGTTCCGCGCGCAATTGATGCTGCAGGAAAAATCGTTCGACGCGGAGTTGATCGAAAGCGGCTGGCTATGGAAGCGCGGCGGCATGGAGGGTTTGCTGTTCGTCGCGCGTGCGCTGGCGCTGTGTGTGGCGGCACTCGGCTTCGCGAAGATTTGCGTCGGCATGAGCCGTGACCGGCCGGTCTTGCTGCTGGTGATCGGCGTAATCCTGTTTGCGCTTGCCTATGTGATCGTCATGAAGCGGCTGCCGGGCTTGGGCCGCAGCGGGCCGACGAAGGGCGGCCAGCAGGCGCTTGCGGAATGCAGCGCGCGTTTTGCGGTGGCGTGGAGTCTGTCTGGCCAGCAGGGCCAGCAGAAACAAGCGGGCCAACCAGGCCAACCCGCCCAACCCCGCGAGCAGAGCGCACCGAACGACGCAGGTTTATCCGACGCGCTGCTGTGGCGCACGGCGCTACTCGGTGTCGGGGCGCTGTCGGGCACGGCATGGGCCACCTATGAGCGCGCCCTCAACGTGCCGGCGGTGGTGAGCAGCAGCAGTTCCGGCAGCGGCATCGACGGCAGCAGGTGCAGCTCCAGCAGTTGCAGTTCGAGCAGTTGCAGCAGTTCCAGCAGTTGCAGTTCAAGTAGCTGCGGCGGTTGCTCTAACAACTAAGCCGCAACTAAGCCGCAACCAGGCCGGACCTAAGCCGCACCGGCCCCTCAATTCACATACAGATACCGCACCAGGTGAAAAAACACCGGCGCGGCAAAGCAGATCGAATCGACGCGATCGAGCGCACCGCCGTGTCCGGCGATCATCGACCCCCAGTCTTTCGCCCCGAGCGAGCGTTTCACCGCGGACAGCACCAGTCCGCCGACGAACCCCGCCAGCACGATAGCGAGCGACATCAGAAACGCCGCGCCGAAACTGAACGGCGTGATCCGGTAAAGCGCCGCCCCCGACAACGTAGCGAGCAGCCCGCCGCCGATAAACCCCTCGACGGTTTTCGAAGGACTCAGCTTCGGCGCGATCTTGCGTTTGCCGAACAGCTTGCCGACCACGTACTGAAACACGTCGCTGATCTGCACCACCAGCAGGAAGAAGAACAGCAACAGCGCGTTTTCGCCCTGATAGCCGGGAATATCCAGAATCAGCAGCGCGGGCGCGTGACTCAGGCCGTAGACGCACACCATCAACGCCCAATGAATCTTCGAACTGCGGCTGAGGAACTCATGCGTGTCCTGCGTGAGCGCGGACACCAGCGACAACGTGATGAACAGATGCACCGGCACGAAGATCGAGAACATGCCGTACCAGTTCACCCATAGCAGCAGGTACTGCACCGGAATGGCAATGAAGAAGCAGATAAACAGCGTGGTGTGATCGCTCGGCGAAGTGGGCGTCAGCGTGATGAATTCGCGCAGCGCCATATACGACACGAAGGCGAACACGATGTAAGTGGCGGTCGACCCCAGGCCGATCGCGATCGCCATGATCGCGATCATTCCCCACCACGCGCGAATCCGCTGATTCAGATTGGCGATGGTCGTGCTGCGCCCGCCGTCGCGCCAGGCGAGCAGGCCGCCGATCACCGAAGCGATCGCCAGAAAGCCGGTCAGGCCGGCCACGAGTTCCCAGAACGCGGTTCTCATCGTGTGTGTTTCCCCGTTGTTGTTATGCGAGTCCCGTCAATCCGCGTGGCTTACCGGCGAAAGTTCGACGATGCGCTCCCGTGCGCGCTGCAGAAAGTCCGCCTTGGGCTCGTTATCGGCCAGCGTGATCGTGGCGCCGAAATGCACCTTGCAGATCAGCGGCACTGGCCAGATCGCGCCCTTGGGCATGATGCGCTGCAGGTTCTCCAGATAGACCGGGCACAACTCGACCGTGGGAAACTCGCCGGCGAGCCGGTACAGGCCGCTTTTGAACGCCTGCGGCAAGGCCTCGGCGCTGCGCGTGCCTTCCGGAAAAATAATGATCGAATAGCCGAGCCGCAATGCTTCGCGCACCGGCTCCAGCGGATCGCCGTCGCCTTCTTTCTTGCGGTCGATCAGCACCACGTTGAGCAGGTTATTGGCGATATGCACCTTGGCCTTGCCGCGCTCCCAATAGTCGCGCGCCGCGACCGGCCGCACCTGTGAGCGCAACTCGCCGGGCAGCGCGGCGAGAATCGCCAGCGTGTCGACGTGGCTGGTGTGATTCGAGAAATAAATCTTCTGCGTTGCGTTCGGTGTGCCGTGATGCCAGACCGGATAGGCGCCCGCCACGAGACGCACCACACCCAGCAGACAATCGCGTTGCCATGCGTGCCAGATACTCATTGAATCCGACTCATTGATTGCGCCATTCTGAACGCCGGTGGCGTTTCGGTCGCGGCATTATGACGATTTTTTCTGACGATCACCACATCGATTTAAAGAGCAGGGTGAATCTTGACCTTTCCTCCCATTTAAATGACGATGTCGCTGTTTCTAATAGCTCGAAAAAACCGCTCGCGATAATTTCGTTTCCGGGCAATTCGTGTATGGGCCGGTCAACCCGTTTGAACTGTTAAATAAATATGAGCGTCTACGCACTCAAACCGAAGTTCCAGAATCTGCTGCGGCCTTTGGTGCGCCAGCTCGCGCGCGGCGGCGTAACGGCCAATCAGGTCACGGTAACGGCAGCGCTCGGCTCGATCGTGGTGGGCGGCGTCGCGGCGGCGGGCTTTTACCGGCTGTTCCTGCTGATTCCGATCTGGCTATTTCTGCGCATGGCGCTCAATGCGGTCGATGGAATGCTGGCGCGTGAATTCGGACAAAAGAGCGCGCTCGGCGCGTATTTGAACGAGTTAGGCGACGTGATTTCCGACATCGCACTCGTTTTACCGTTTCTGGCCATTCCCGCATTCAATGCCGCGGATATCTGGGCGTTCGCGCTGGCCGCCGTGGTAGTCGAATGCGCGGGGTTGATCGGGCCGCTGGCGGGCGCCACGCGCCGCTACGACGGCCCGCTCGGCAAGAGCGATCGCGCGGTGGTGATCGGCGCCTTCGGCCTGTGGATCGGCCTCGGCCTGACGGTCGCGCCGTGGGCCACGTGGCTGTGGCGCGTGCTGGTTTTGCTGGCGCTCGTGACGATTGGCCAACGGGTGCGCAACGGGGTCGCCGAGGCGCGCTGAAGCAGAAACCCGGCGGGGCACGCAGCCAGGCCGCGAGTACCATTCCACGTTCGAGGGGACTTCCATGACGATCCGCACTGCCGGGGAACACACCTTTGTCACGCACGACGGCGAGGCGCTGTTCTACCGCCATTGGCCGGTGGCCGGCGAACGTTGCCGTGGCGCCGTGCTGCTGTTTCATCGAGGTCACGAACACTCGGCGCGCATGGCGCATCTCGTCGACGAACTCGATCTGCCCGAGCATGCGTTCTTTGCGTGGGACGCGCGCGGCCACGGCCATTCGCCGGGCGAACGCGGCTATAGTCCGAGCGCGGCGGCGTCGGTGCGCGACGTTCAGACGTTCGCCGAGCATATCCGCGACACCTACGGCATCGCGATCGAAGACATGACGGTGATCGGCCAGAGTGTCGGCGCCGTGCTGGCCGCCGCGTGGGTGCACGATTACGCGCCGCCGCTGCGCGCGTTGGTGCTGGCCGCGCCGGCCTTCAGCATCAAGCTTTATGTGCCGCTCGCATTGCCGGCTTTGCGGCTCATGTACAGGCTGCGCGGGCGCTTCTTCGTCAATAGCTATGTGAAGCCGAAGCTGCTGACGCACGACCCCGAGCGCGTCGCGAGTTACCAGTCCGATCCGCTGATCGCGCGTGCCATCGCGGTCAACATGCTGCTCGATCTGCACGACATGGCTCAACGCGTGGTAGCCGACGCCGCCGCGATCAAGGTGCCGACGCAAGTGCTGATTTCCGGCGCCGACTGGGTCGTGCGCCGGCAGCCGCAGGACCAGTTTTACGAACGGCTGAGCTCGGCGCGCAAGGAGCGCATCGTGCTCGACGGTTTCCATCACGACACGCTCGGTGAGTTGGAGCGCAGCCGCGCCATCGCGCCGGTTCGTGCATTCGTGCTACAGGAATACGATGCGCCGAGCGCGCCGGTCTCGTTGCTCGACGCGCATGAGCGCGGGCCGTTCCATGATGAATTCGCAGGCCTGAAACAACCGCCGCAACCGTTGGTGGGCGCCTACTGGGCGTTGGTGCGCGGCGGTTTGCGGCTGTCGTCGTGGTTCTCTTCGGGGATCGCGCTCGGGTTCCAGCGCGGCTTCGATTCCGGCTCGTCGCTCGACTATGTGTACCGCAATCGCGCGGAAGGGCGTTCGCCGCTCGGCCGGCTGATCGACCGCAACTATCTCGACTCGATCGGCTGGCGCGGCATTCGTCAGCGCAAGATTCATATCGAAGCGCTGATCGCCGATGCCATCGCGCGTCTTCGGCGCGAAGGTCAGCCGGTGCGGATCGTCGATATCGCCGCGGGGCACGGGCGCTATGTGCTCGACGCCATTGGCGCGGCCGCACTGAGCCGAACCGGCATCGAACATATTCTGCTGCGCGACTACAGTCCGCCGAATGTCGAGGCCGGCCGCGCGCTGATCATTCAGAAGGGCTTCGGCACGAAGGCGCGTTTCGAACAAGGCGACGCGTTCGACGCCGAAGCGCTCGCCGCGCTCGAACCGCGTCCGAATCTTGCCATCGTGTCCGGGCTATACGAACTGTTCAGCGACAACGCGATGATCCGCGCTTCGCTCGGCGGCCTCGCGCGCTCCGTCGCGCCCGGCGGTTACCTGGTTTATACGGGGCAGCCGTGGCATCCGCAGTTGGAATTCATCGCGCGGACGCTGAAGAACCATCGCGGCGAGGCGGCGTGGGTGATGCGCCGCCGCTCGCAGGCCGAGCTCGATGAGCTGGTGGCGAGCGCGGGCTTTCGCAAGATCGCGCAACGTATCGACGAGTGGGGCATCTTCACCGTCAGCGTCGCGCAACGGGTCGCGGACGTATGAGTAGCAGCGGCGCACGCACCGACGCAAGCGCGTGGCCCCGCGACGCAGCCGCTGCGCGGCCGGCGACTTTTGCACTGAAATGCGTGCTGCTGGCGGCCATGGGTCTCGTGTTCTTTTCGACCTATGGCTTCGCGAACTGGCTGGCCGGACGGCATGCGAGCGTGCCGTCGTTCGCGTTCGGCTGGGAGCATGCCATTCCTTTCTGGCCGTGGACGATCGTGCCGTACTGGTCGATCGATCTGTTGTACGCGCTGTCGTTTTTTCTGTGGCGTTGGCGCGATGAACTGCTCGATCACGTCAAGCGGCTGTTGACGGTGCAGGTTATCTCAGTGGTGTGCTTTATTGCGTGGCCGCTGCGCTTCAGCTTCGAGCGGCCGGCCGCTGGTGGCATGAGCGGCGCGCTGTTCACGCTGCTCGCGGGTTTCGACAAGCCGTTCAACCAGGCGCCGTCGCTGCATATCGGTTTGCTGGTGGTGTTGTGGGCCGTGTATGCGTTGCATGCACGCGGCGCGTGGCGTGGGCTGCTGCACGGCTGGTTCGCGCTGATCGGCATTTCCGTGCTGACCACCTATCAGCATCACGTGATCGATGTGCCGACCGGCGCGGCGGTGGGCTGCTTCGCGCTGTTTCTGTTTCCGCTTCGGCGGGGCGATGGAACGTCCCGCTCGCGTGCCGTCGACGAACCGGTCATGCCCATCGTGCTGGCTCACGCCCGCCGCCTTGCGCGACGCTATGCGGCATTGGCCCTGGTGTTTTTGATTGCCGCCTGCGTGACGATTCCGCATTCGCCGTTCGCGGCGTTGCTGATCGGCTGGATCGCGCTGGCCGTGCTGTGCGTCGCGATTGTCTATTGGCGTGTGGATGCCGGGTTGTATCAGAAGAGCGAAGCGGGCGGTCTCGCGTGGGCGACCGCCGCGCTGTTCCTGCCGACTGTGGTCGGCATGTTCATCAACTCGCGCGCGTGGACGTTTCGTCATGCGTCGTCGTCGCCGGTGGGTCACTCGGTGCTGGTGGGACGTACGCCGACGCGTCGTGAGGCGAGGCTGGCGCGTGCCACCGCGATTGTCGACCTGACCGCTGAAATGCCCGGCTGGGCCCGGCGCGATCCCGCGATCCGCTATGTGTGCGTGCCGCAACTCGACTTGCTGCCGCCGACGCTCGCGCAATTGCAGCAAGCCGTCGCCGCAATCGAGATGTTGCGCGAGCAGGGGCATACGGTGCTGGTGTGCTGTGCGCTCGGCTATTCGCGCAGCGCGTTGACGGTGGCCGCGTGGCTCGCGGCGCATTTGCAGTTGAACGATGCGCAAGCCGCGCTGGCGCTGCTGCGGGAAGCGCGTCCGCAAGTGGTGTTGCGGGCGCCGAGCGTGGCGCTGTTGCAGCGGTATATCGACTGGCGATTGCCAATGCGGCATGAAGCGCCACGCGACCCGCGCCCCGGACCTGAGGTTTGATCATGAACGACACACCCGCCAGCGTGCAATTCAAAATCGCCGCGGCGCGCGGCCTGCTCGACGCCGGACTGATCGTCGCGATCTGCACTCAGGTGGCAGCTTGGGTGGGGCTCGCGCTCGCTTTCGCACTGGGCGCGTGGCCGTGCGTAGCGGTGGTGTGCGTGAGCGGCGCGGTGGCCGTGCTCGCGCTATGGCTGTTGATTCGCGTCGCGATCGATCGCCGGTTGTTCAGCACGCTCGCGCATTCAATCGCGTTGACGAATGAAGACGACGCACTCGCGGCACTCGACCACGCGTTGCAGCGGCTCGGCTGGATCGACGAAACGAAGGCCGGACGCACGCTCGACGCGCGTGTGCGCGGCGTCGCCCGTCTCGTCCGGCTGGTGACGATACTCGCGGTCGTGCAAGTGCTCGTCATAGCCGTCGCGGCACTGATCGGCGCGTTCTGAACCGGCCGCGCACGCAATGACGCGTCGTCGTAATCGCGCGAACACGCACCCGTGGCCGGGCAACGCCGGTTCGCAGCCCTTATTCGAACGCCGTATCGTTCGGATTCGCGTAGACCTTTTTCAATGAGTCGCTCATCGGGAAGTCGAACGTGAGGTTCTTCGGCGGGACCGGTTTCATGAACCACTTGTCGTACATCGCGTTGATCTCCTTGCCCTTCATGATCTGCTGCATCGCATCGTCGACGACTTTCTTGAACTCAGGGTCGTTTTTCCGCAGCATGAATCCATAAGCCTCGGACGATTGCGGCGTGCCGACCAGCACCCAGTCAGCGGGCTTCGCCGTTAGCGAGCGCGCCCCCGCCAGCAAAACGTCATCCATCATGTACGCCACCGCGCGGCCGGTTTCCAGCGTCAGGCGTCCCTCGCCGTAGTCTTTGGCGCTGATGATCTGCATGTTCATTTTCTTCTCTTCGTTCATCTTTCTCAGGATGCGCTCGGACGTCGTCCCCTGATTGGTCACGACCGTCTTGCCCGCGAGATCCGGAAAATCCTTGATGCCGGAGTCTTTGCGCGTCAGCAGCCGGGTCGTGGCCACGAAGAACGTATCGGAAAACGCGACCTGATTTTGCCGGGCGGCAAGGTTGGTCGTCACGCCGCATTCCAGATCGACGGTGCCGTTCTGGACCAGCGAAATGCGGTTCTGCGACGTCACCGGAATGAACCGGACACGCAGTTCGGACCGTTTCGTCTTCGCCTTCACGGCGTCGATGACCTTGTTGCATAGGTCCTGAGAAAAGCCGATGACCTGGTTGTCGCTGTCCACATAGGAAAACGGGACCGACGTCTCGCGATGGCCGATCGAAATCAGGCCGTTGGTTTGAATCTTCGTCATGGTCGGCGTTGCGTCTTGCGCGAGCACGCCCTGTGCGGCCGATGCCAGCACGACCAGCATCAACAATTTTTCCCGGACCATCTCATTCCCCAGTGATATCGAACGATCGTTAGCGGCACGCCATGGCGCCTGGATCCATATGTTGCAGTAAACAAAATAATAACAACATATGTTAACTCCCTACGTGCGACGAGTTTCAGCCGTTGCGGGCGGAAAGGGCCGACGCTTGAATTCGATAGGGTTTCGATAGATCGCGGTACGGATCGTGAGGGATTGCGCACGATCGTGAGCTTTTTGCCGCCGGAATCGCGGCGAGTTACGCCGGTTTACGCGTGCTCGACGGCGGAGGGCGCACCACGCCGGGCCTGCGGGCGGATTGACCGCCGCGAAGCCCGCGTGCCCGTAAGAAGCGGAAACGTGTCTGTAGCCAAACTGTCGCGGCGTCTGACTACTATCGTCTCATCGCCACGCTTTGATGAACGGAGGTGCCGGATGCTTAGCCATCACGAACTCGCGACGCTCATGCTGTTTCGCGACACGGAGAAACGTATCGAGCCGTTGGACCCCGACGTGCTGGCGTTACGCCGGTATGCGCTCGTCGAAGTGCGGCAGCGTCAGCCGCATGAAATGACGCTGCAGTTGACCCGTCGGGGGCGCGAGTTGCTGGCGCGGTTGCAGGGCGGCGAGAAGGAGTGAGCCGGGCGCCAGGTCGCGCAGCGCCTAGGGCGCCGGAGTCGAAGTTGCAGCCGACGCAGACGCCGTAGTCGCAGTCGAGGTTGAAACCACCGGCGCTGATGCCACCACCGGCCCAGACGCACCCGCATTGCTCCCCGGCGCTCCATCCCACTGCCAGCCACCGCCCAGATTTTTAATCAGCGTCACGCTCCCTTGCGCGAGCAACGACTGACTATCCGTCAACGATTGCGCCGCCTGCAACAACGTCAACTGTTGCGTCAGCACGCTTTCCTCGCTCGCCGTCCCGGCCAGCAACTGCGCCCGCTGGCTCGCGAACAACTGCTGGTTGCGCTGATAGATCTCGCCATACGCCGCGGCCTGCTGCTGCAAATGATTGATCGACGACAGACTGTCCTCGACACTCTGAAACGCCGTCAGCACCGCGCCGCGATAGTTCGCGACATCTTCATCGTAAGTCGCGCGGGCTTCGCGCACCGCGGCGCTGCGCGCGCCGCCGTCGAAGATCGTCGCGGCCAGATCGGGCCCCAGCGTCCACACGCGGCTCGGCAGCGAGAACAGGTGCGCGAACGCGTTGTGCTCGAAGCCGCCTTGCGCCGACAGATCCAGCACCGGGAAAAACGCCGCTTCGGCCGCGCCGATTTTCGCGTTCGCGGCGGCGGCCGTGCGTTCCGCGCTCACCACGTCGTAGCGCCGTTCGAGCAATTGCGACGGCAACGCCAGCGGCACCGAGGGATTGGCGAACGCGTAATCCTTTTTCGGCGGCAGCGAGAAGCCGGAGGGCGGCACGCCGATCAGCACGGCGATCGCATGCTCGTCCTGTTCGCGCGAGGTTTCGGTGGTCTGCAATTGCGCGACCACGATCTCCAGCGTGTCTTGTGCGGTCAGCACGTCGTCGTTCGACGCGGTGCCTTGCAGAAACGCGGTGCGCGTAATGTCGAGAATGCGTGCGTCGATTTTTTGCTGCTGTTTCAGCGAGTCGATATCCAGATCGGCCTGGCGCAACGCGAAATAATCGTTGGTGAGCGTGGCCGCGATCGACAGGCGTTCGCCCGCTAACTGCGCGTCGCTAGCTTGCGCGCTGGCTTTCGCGGACTCGACCTCGCGCCGCACTTCGCCCCACAAGTCCGGCTCCCAGCTCGCCGTGGCCGTGGCGCTGACCGAATTCCGTATGCCGGCCACGGTGCTGCCCGTCGTGCTGCTGATACCGGAACTGGCCGCGCCATTGCCGGTGCCGCTACGCGTCGCCGAAAGACCCGCCGTGATCACGGGGAAGAGGCTCGCGCGGTTGGCGTCGACGGTGGCCTGCGCGAGCCGGTACGCGGCTTCGGCCGCGGCGATCGACTGATTCGCCTTGAGCGAGCGGCCGATCAGATCCGTCAGCGTGTCGTCCTGATAGACCTGCCACCATGTGCTGGACAGCGACGCTTGCGGATCGGCCTGCGCGCGTTGCCAGTTCACGCCTTCCTTGAACGTCGCGGGAATCGCCACCGTGGGTTGGCTGTAATCCGGCCCGACCGCGCAGCCGGTCATGCACAGCGTCGCCAGCCCCACGCCCAAGCCCGCAACCGCGCTCAACACTCTGCTCTTCATGATGTTGCTTCCTTCCCGTGACGTCGACGGCGCAGACGCTGGTACGCGCGGTCGAGCCACAAATAGATGACCGGCGTCGTATATAGCGTGAGCATCTGGCTGAAAATCAGTCCACCGATAATCGAAATGCCCAGCGGCTTGCGGAATTCCGAGCCGTAGCCGGAGCCGAACACGAGCGGCAGCGCGCCGAGAATGGCCGCGCTGGTCGTCATCATGATCGGGCGAAAACGGATCAGACAGGCGCGCGTGATGGCCTGTTCGGCGGGCAGATTGGATTGCCGTTCCTCGGTAATCGCGAAGTCGATCATCATGATCGCGTTCTTCTTGACGATGCCGATCAGCAGGATCACGCCGACCAGCGCGATGATCGACAACTCCGTATTGGTGACCAGCAGCGCGATCAGCGCGCCGACGCCGGCCGAGGGCAGCGTCGACAGAATCGTCAGCGGATGCATCAGGTTCTCGTACAGCATGCCGAGCACGATATACACGGTGAGCAGCGCGGCGACGATCAGGATCGGCTCGCTTGCCACCGATTGCTGGAATACCTGCGCCGTGCCCGCGAAGCTGCCGACAATGCTCGCCGGCATGCGGAGTTGCGCGACGGCTTCGTCAACCTGCTGCGTGGCCTGACCGATCGACGCGCCCGGCCCGAGATTGAACGACGCCGTGACGGCCGGGAAGGTGCCCTGATGGTTGATCGAGATCGCCGTTTGCGCGATCGAGAAATGCGCCATCGCGGCCAGCGGCACCAGCGCGTTGCCGTTCGACAGCACGGCGGTGGAGGGCGTCGCCGTACGGCTGCCCGGACCGGCCATGGCCGCCGCGCTGGCCGCCGCCGCCGCAGCGGACGCCGCGTTCGCGGAGGTCGCCACGCTCGGCGCCGTGGATGTGCCGCCGCCCGTCGAACCGCTGCCCGAGGTGGCGGCCGCACCGGCCGGCACATAGATCGCCTTCAACGCGGCCGGATCGGTCCAGTACTCGGGCGCGAGTTCCATCACCACGTGATACTGGTTCGCGGACTTGTAGATGGTCGACACCTGGCGCTGCCCGAACGCGTCGTACAGGCCCTGATCGATCGACGCGAAATTGACCCCCAGCCGTGCCGCCGTATCGCGATTGACGACCACGCTCGCCTGCATGCTGTTGTCCTGCTGGTCGGTGTTGATGTCCTGCAGCATCGGCAGCTTGTGCATGGCGGCGACCACCTTGGGCACCCATTTGTCCAGATCGGTCTGCTCGTCGGCGGTCATCGTGAACTGGTATTGCGCGCCGCTTTGCCGGCCGCCCACGGTAATGTCCTGCGCCGATTGCAGGAACAGCCGCGCGCCGGGAATATTGGCGAGCGAGCGGCGCAACTGCGCGATCACCTGATCGGCGCTCGCCTTGCGCGGCCCGAGCGGTTTGAGCGTGACGAACAGCAGCGCGGTATTGACCGAATTCGAACCGCCGACAAAACCGCCCACCGCCTGCACGTTCGGATTCTTCAGCACCAGTTGATTGATCTTGAGGAATTTCTGCTGCATCGCGTGATACGAAATGCTCTGCGACGCCTGCACCTGACCGATCAGGCGCCCGGTGTCTTCCTGCGGGAAGAAGCCTTTCGGAATCACGATATACAGCAGCACGTTCAGCGCCAGCACCAGAATCGTCACGATCCCCATCAGCACCGGATGGCGGATCACCCAACCCAGCGTGCGCGCATAGAAGCGGTGAAAGCGCGAATTGGGGTATTCGTTGTAGTCGTGCGCCTGGCCGGTGCTGCGCAACGCGATGCTGGAGAGCATCGGCGTGACGGTCAGCGAGATGATCATCGACATGATGATCGCCACCGACAACGACACGGAAAACTCGCGGAACAGCCGTCCGACGATCCCGCCCATCAGCAGCAGCGGAATGAACACCGCGATCAGCGAGACGCTGATGGTCAGCACCGTGAAGCCCACTTCGCGCGCGCCGGTCAACGCCGCCTGCATGGGCGGCTCGCCGCGCTCCATGTGACGCATGATGTTCTCGACCACCACGATCGCATCGTCGACCACGAAGCCGGTCGAGATGGTCAGCGCCATCAGCGAGAGATTGTTCAGGCTGAAGCCGAGAAAGTACATCACGCCGAAAGTGCCGAGCAGCGACAGCGGCACGACGATCGCGGGGACCAGCGTGGTGCGCCAGTTGCGGAAAAACGCGAAGGTCACCGCGGTGACCAGCAGCACCGAGATCGCCAGCGTGATCTCGACGTCGAGCAGCGACGCGCGGATCGTCGACGTGCGGTCCATCAGAATGTTGAGGTTGATGGTCGGCAGGATCGACGCTTCGAGAAACGGCAGCGCGGCCTTCACGTTGTTGACCGTGTCGATCACGTTCGCGCCCGGCTGCTTGTAGACGATCAGCAGCACCGCCGGCTTGCCGTTCGACAGGCCGTAGTTCTCCAGATTCTCTACGTCTTGCCGCACATAGCCGAGATCGGAGATGTGCACCACGTCGTTGCCGCTCTGCTTGACGATCAGCGGCGCGTAGTCGGAGGCGTTGTAGAGCTGGTCGTTCGCGCCGAGGTTGTACTTCAACGGCCCGACGGCGGCCGAGCCTTTCGGCAGATCGACGTTGGCCGTGGCGATCGCGCTGCGAATCTGTTCGAGGCTCACGCCGTAGTGATTCACGCGGTCCGGGTTCAGTTCGATCCGCACCGCGGGCAGCGCGCCGCCGCCCACGGTGACATCGCCGACGCCCGGCGTTTGCAGCAACTTCTGCTGCAGCACGGTCGACGCCGCGTCGTAGAGCTGGCCGCGCGTCGCCGAGTCGGAAGTGAGGCTGACGATCAGGATCGGCGCGTCGGCCGGATTGACCTTGCGGTAGGTCGGGTTGCCGTCCAGATTGGCCGGCAGGTTGGTGCGCGCGGCGCTGATCGCGGCCTGCACGTCGCGCGCGGCGCCGTTGATGTCGCGATTCAGATCGAACTGCATCGTGATACGGGTCGCGCCGAGCGAGCTCACCGAGGTCATCTGCGTGATGCCGGAGATCTGGCCGAACTGGCGCTCCAGCGGCGTCGCGACCGAGGTGGCGACGGTGTTCGGGTCCGCGCCCGGCAGCGTAGCCTGCACGCTGATAGTCGGGAAATCCACCTCGGGCAAGGGCGCTACCGGCAGCAGCTTGAACGCCAGCGCGCCGAACAGCGCGATACCGATCGCTAGCAGCCCGGTCGCGATCGGACGCGCGATGAACGGTTCGGACAGGTTCATCGCGTCACTCCGCCGCAGGCGCGGGTTGGTCGCGTTTGCTGAAGCGGTCTTCGACGCGGTGCATCGCGAGATACATGACCGGCGTGGAGAACAGCGTCAGCAACTGGCTGATCACCAGCCCGCCGATAATCGCGATCCCCAGCGGATGCCGCAATTCCGAACCCATGCCGGTGCCGAACGCGAGCGGCACCGCGCCGAACAGCGAGGCCATCGTGGTCATCAGGATCGGCCGGAAACGCAGTTCGGCGGCGCGGCGGATCGCTTCCACCGCAGGGAGCTTTTCGTTGCGCTCCAGCTCGAGCGCGAAGTCGATCATCATGATGGCGTTTTTCATGACGATGCCGATCAGCAGCACGATCCCGATCAACCCGATGATGTCGAACTGCGTGCCGGTAATCACCAGCGCGAGTAAGGCGCCGAGCGCCGCCGACGGCAGTGTCGACAGAATCGTTACCGGGTGAATGAAGCTTTCGTACAGCACGCCGAGCATCAGATACACCACGATAATCGCCGCGCCGACCAGAAACGCCTCGTTCGACAGCGACGACTGGAAGGTCGCCGCCGTGCCTTCCAGCGACGCCTGCACGGTCATCGGCAGGCCGATCTGCTTCTCGATGTCGGCGAGCCGCGTGACGGCCGTGCCGAGCGTATAGCCGGGCTGCAGATTGAACGACACGTCGGCATACGGGAACTGCCCCTGGCGGTTGATCGTGACCGGCGCGTGGACCAGCTTCATCGTCGCCATGCTCGCGAGCGGCGCGACGCTGCCCGACGCGGTATCCACATAAAGGCCAGAGAGCAGGTCGGACAGGTTGCCCGAGGTTTTGTCGGCGACCAGCACGACGTGATACTGATTCAGCTGCGTGTAAATGGTCGACACCTGGCGCTGGCCGAACGCGTCGTACAGCACGTCGTCGATCGCTTGCGGCGTGACGCCCAGGCGCGACGCGGTGGCGCGGTCGAACGTCAGTTGAATCTGGTTGCCTTGTTGCGACGCCTGGCTTTGCACGTCGGCGAAGGCCGGGTCTTTTTTAAGCGCGTCGATCAGCCTGCCGGTCCATACGTTCAGCACGTTCGGGTCCGTGGCCTGCAGGCCGACGCGGTAGCTGGTGGTCGAGATCGTGTCGTCGAGCGTCAGATCCTGCACCGGATGCAGGAACAACCGCATGCCGGCGAGGCTCGCGGTCGCGTCCGACAGACGCCGGATCACGGCGGCGCTGCTGTCGCGATCGCCTTTGTCCTTCAGGTTGATCAGCACGGTGCCCTGGTTGAGCGTCGGGCTCGTCTGATTGATGCCGACGAACGACGACAGACTCGCCACCGCCGGATCTTTCAGCAGATCGCTCACCAGTTGCTGCTGCTTCTGCACCATGTACGGAAACGATATGCTCGGCGCCGCCTGCGAAATGCCTTCGATCAGGCCGGTGTCCTGTTCGGGGAAGAAGCCCTTGGGCATCAGCAGCAGAATCGCGAAGGTCAGCGCGGCGGTCAGCGCCACGGAGAGCAGCGTCAAACCGCGATGCTCCAGCACCCAGCCGAGGCCCTGCACATAGCGGCGATTCACGCGGTCGAAGAAATCGACCCGGTGTTCTTCCTCGTGCGCCTTGAACATGCGCGAGCACATCATCGGCGTGAGCGTCAGCGAGACGAATGCCGAGATCACGATCGCGATGGCCAGCGTCAGCGCGAATTCGCGGAACAACCGGCCGACCACGTCGCCCATGAACAGCAGCGGAATCATCACCGCGATCAGCGACACCGACAGCGAGATGATCGTGAAGCCGATCTGTTTCGAGCCTTTGAGCGCGGCTTGCATCGGCGTGTCGCCGGCCTCGATGTAGCGCGTAATGTTTTCGATCATCACGATCGCGTCGTCGACCACGAAGCCGGTCGCGATGGTCAGCGACATCAGCGTCAGATTGTTCAGCGAGAAGCCCAGGCCGTACGCGACGGCGAGCGTGCCGATCAGCGAGAGCGGCACCGTCACCGCCGGAATCACCGTGGCGGCCACCTTGCGCAGGAAAATGAAGATCACCATCACGACCAGCGCGACCGCCACCGCGAGTTCGTATTCCACATCCGTGACCGACGCGCGGATGGTCTGCGTGCGGTCGGTCAGCACCGCGACCTTGAGGGTGGCCGGCAGGCTGGCGCGCAATTGCGGCAACAGCTTCTGTACGCGGTCCACCACGTCGATCACGTTGGCGCCCGGTTGCCGCTGGATGTTCAGCACGATGGACGGCGTGCTGTTGGTCCAGGCGGCCTGCTGCACGTCTTCGGCGGCCTGCACGGAGGTGGCGATCTGCGCGAGGCGGATCGGCGCGCCGTTCTTGTACGCGAGCACGATGTCGGGGTATTGGTCGGCCGATTGCAACTGGTCGTTCGCGCCGATCGAATACGCCTGGTACTTGCCGTCCAGATTGCCCTTGGCCTGGTTGACGTTGGCGTTGCCGAGCGCGGTGCGTACGTCGTCGAGCGAGAGGCCGAGCGAGTTCAGCGCGCCCGAATTCGCTTCGATGCGCACCGCCGGGCGCTGGCCGCCGCTGATCGTCACGAGGCCGACGCCGGAGATCTGCGAGATCTTCTGCGCGAGACGGGTGTCGGCGAGGTCTTCGATTTTGGTGAGCGGCAGCGTGTTCGAGGTCAGCGATAACGTCAGTACCGGGGCGTCGGCGGGATTGACCTTGCTGTAGACCGGCGGATAGGGCAGGTTGGCCGGCAGGTAGCTCGCGGACGCGTTGATCGCCGCCTGCACTTCCTGTTCGGCGACGTCGAGCGACAGCGACAGGTCGAACTCCAGCGTGATGACCGAGACGCCGTTCGAACTGGTCGAGTTCATCGTCTTCAGGCCGGCCATTTCGCCGAGCTGCACTTCGAGCGGCGCGGTGATCGACGAGCTGACCACGTCCGGGCTCGCGCCCGGATACTGCGTGTAGACCTGGATGGTCGGGTAGTCGACCTCGGGCAACGCCGAGACCGGCAGCAGGTGATAGCCGAGCAGGCCGGCCAGCAGCACGGCGATCATCAGCAGCGTGGTCGCGATCGGCCGCTCGATGAAGGGGCGCGAGATGTTCATGGAGACCGGCTGTTAGTTGGAGGCGGGAGAGGCGGCGGCGCTTGAAGCACTTGGAGCACTTGAGGCGCTGGCGGCGGAGGATGCCGCCGCGCCTGCCGCGCCCGCCGTTGCCGATGCCGACGCGCTCGCTCCAGACGCCCCAGCCGGCGGCCCCGCCACCACCCGCACCGCCGAGCCGTTATCGAGCTTGTCGGCGCCGTCCGTCACCACCTGCTCGCCGGCTTTCACGCCATCGTCGAGAATCGCCGTGTTGTCGCCGCTAACCGGCCCCGCCTTCACATTGCGCAGCGCCACCTTGTTGCCCGCGCCGACCACGAATACGAAATCGCCGTTCGTGCCGTGCTGGATCGCCGCGGTCGGAATCACCGGAATCTGCCGGAGCGTATCCGCCTGCATCCGCGCATTGACGAACTGGTTTGGAAACAGCGCGTCGCCGGACTGCGGGAACTCCGCCTTCACCTTGACCGTGCCGGTGGCGGTGTCGACCTGGTTGTCCACGGCGAGCAAGGTGCCGTGCGACAGCAGCGTTTTCTTGTCGCGGTCGTAGGCGAGCACGGCGACCGCGCCACGCGACATGGCGCGATGAATCTGGCCGAGATAGTCTTCCGGCACCGCGTACACGATGGTCGCCGGCTGCAACTGCGTGATGACCGCGACGCCGGTCGTGCTGGTCGTCGTGATGTAGTTGCCCGGATCGACCAGGCGCAGACCGACCACGCCGTCCACCGGCGACGTGATCGTGCAGTAGCTGACCTGCACCTGCAGGTTCTTCACGTTGCCGGTATCGGACACCACCGTGCCCTGATTTTCGTTGACGGTCGCGATCTGCGTGTCGAGCGTCTGCTGCGTGATCGAACCGACCTTGATCAACTGACGGTAGCGCTGCAGATCGAGTTGCGCGTTGGCGAGCGCGGCCTTGTCGTGCGTCAGCGTGCCTTGCGCCTGCACCAGTTGCGCTTCGAGCGCGCGCGAATCGATCCGCGCGATCACCTGGCCGCGATGCACCAGTTGGCCTTCCTTGAAGTCGACCGAATCGAGAATGCCGTTGACCTGGGTGATGATGGTCACGGTGCGCGTCGGCGTGACCGTGCCGAGCGAATCGATATAGACCGGCACGTCGGCCAGTTTCGCCGCGACCGCCGAGACCGGCGTGCCGGGCGGCACGGCCGGCGTCTTGCGCGCGGGATGCCGGAAGAAAAGCAACCAGACGGCCACCACGATCAGCAGCACGAGGACGGCGAGCGCCGGCCATTTCAGGTTGGTTCTTTTCACGTGCGCCTCGTTCGATCAGACAGGGTGGTTTGCCGGCTATGCTCTGCAACCACCGTGCCAACAGTGCGATGCCGATGCCTTCGGGTTCGCGCACGCTCAGGCGGCGGCCGGTTGTCGCGATTCACGACGCAAGGTGTCGCAAATCAGGACAATGTCGGGCGCACGACGGTCGACCGTGCGTGTTTCAGAGGCCGTTGCGCCAAACCCGGCAGCCTCGCCACGCCTTTGAAATGCCCGCCGATGGCCGAATGACCTGCTCAAGCGCCCATCCATGCCGGATAGCTTCGCTCTGGCATACCATTCGCATCAGGGAGTGCGGCGGAGACTCTGCGGCTGAGGGACTGCGCCAGAGTCAGCCAGAGATAAAACACGGGACAACACCATGCTTCGATCGTTACGCGGCCGGCTGATCGTGCTGCTTGCACTGCTGGTCGTCGCCGCAGGCGCAACCGCCTGGCTGATGGTGGGGCTGTTCCATCAATCGGCGGCCGCACAGGTTGGCCAGGCCGCCGCGGAAAACGCTCGCGCCTGCGACGCGATCGCGTCCGCCTACCGTCTGCATAGCGCCGACTGGGGGGCCGCGCCGCCCGCGCTCGACGACACCGCCGCGCGCGGCCGTCTGAGCGCCGTCGTGCAGAACGCGTTGCGCAACCGGCCGGGCGTGCAGGGCGGCATCTGGCACGGCGACACGGGCTCGCTCGCCTACGCGTTTCCAACTTACGACGGCGCCGCGCCGCGCACCGACCCGCCAGGCGGCGAGCTACCACGCATTCGCGAGATCAATGCCGCCGCGCTGACCAGCGACCGCGCGGCCAGTCACCGCTACGGCGCGCGCTCGCAAACCTTGCTGATCTCAGCCTGTCCGCTGCCGGGGCCGATCCCGCATCTGACGGCGTGGACGATGACATGGACCTTCACCTTCGCGGGCCGCAGTTACTATCAACTGATGGCGGGGCAAGCCGTGCTGCTGGTGACGGTGCTGATCGCGGCCGCGCTGCTGACCCATCTGACGATGACCTGGTCGCGCCATGTGTCGCAGATCGAGACGGCGCTCAGTTCGTACGACGTGGCCGACCTGCCGGTGTTGCCGCCCACCCGCGAGCGCGAGCTGGACCGCATCGTCCTCGCGCTGAACGAGGCCGGCCGGCGGCTATCGGTCGCGCGGCAGCGGGGCGACACGCTCGCGCGGCAGATGGCGACCGCCGAGCGTCTCGCCGCGATCGGCCGGGTGGCCGCCGGCGTCGCGCATGAGATCCGCAACCCGATCGCGGCGATGCGGCTGAAAGCGGAAAGCGCGGTCGCGGGCGGCGCCGAGCGTCAGCCGCAAGCGTTGCGCGTGATTCTCGGCGAGATCGAACGGCTCGACGCGCTGGTGCGCCGGTTACTGAGCATCACCGAACACGACGAACCGAAACGCGAGCGGATCGAAGTCAGCGCGTTTCTCGACGCCTGCGTGGCTCAACATACGGAGCGTGCCGCCGCCCGGCAGTTGACGATCGCGAGTTCGGCCGACTGGCAGGAGGCGCGCTTCGACCCGGACCAGGTGCAGCGCGCGCTCGACAATCTGATTCTGAACGCGATCAACGCCGCGCCGGCCGGCAGCCGGATCGAGGTCGCCGCGCTGCATCGCGCGGAGGCGCTGGTGCTGTCCGTGCACGATCGCGGCTCGGGGCCACCCGCCGATATCCAGGATCATCTGTTCGAACCCTTCGTGACCGGACGGCCCGACGGCACCGGTTTAGGCTTGTCGATCGTGCGCGAAGTCGCGGTGGCGCACGGCGGCGCCGCGCGTTTCGTATCGACCGACCACGGCACTACTTTCGAGATCATCCTGCCATGCCCCACATCCTGATCGTCGACGACGACGCCACCATGCGCGACGCGCTCGCCGAAGTCGTGGTCGATCTCGGCCACACCGCCTGTCTCGCCGCCGATGGTTTGAGCGCGCTGGCCCTGCTCGACACCGAGCCGGTCAGCGCGATGTTTCTCGATCTGCGCATGCCCGGCATCGACGGACTCGAGGTGCTGCGCCGGTTGCGCGCGCGGCCCACGGCGCCGGCGGTGACGGTGCTGACTGCGCACGCCACCGCGTCCAATACGATCGAAGCGATGCGCCTGGGCGCGTTCGATCATCTGACCAAGCCGATTGGCCGCGCCGATCTCGCGCAGGTGCTGCAGCGCATGCTGTCGAGCGTCGCCGAGCCGGGCGCGAGCTTTCCGGCGGAAGAGGCCGAGGCGATCATCGGTTCGAGCGAGGCGATGCGGACCGTGCAGAAGACCATCGGCGTGCTCGCCGATAGCGACGCCACCGTGCTGATCACCGGCGAGACCGGCACCGGCAAGGAAGTCGTGGCGCGGGCGATTCACGAACACGGGCTGCGTCACGACCAGCCGTTCGTCGCGATGAATTGCGCGGCGATTCCGGTCGATCTGCTGGAGAGCGAGTTGTTCGGTCACGCGCGCGGCGCGTTCACCGGCGCCACCGCCGATCGCGACGGCGCATTTCGTCAGGCCGCGCACGGCACGCTGTTTCTCGACGAGATCGGCGATATGGACATGGCGATGCAGGCCAAGATTCTGCGCGCGTTGCAGGAGCGGGTGGTCGTGCCGGTCGGCGGCAAACCGGTGCCGGTCGACGTGCGCGTAATCGCCGCGACTCACCGTGATCTGCTGCGCAGCGTGCGTGACGGGAGTTTTCGGGAGGACCTGTTTTACCGGCTGCACGTGGTGCCGATTCATCTGCCGCCGCTGTCGGCACGCATTGCGGATATCGTGCCGCTCGCCGAGTATTTTCTGACGCGCGTGGCTGCGGGCAAGCGCCTGTCCGCCGATGCCGCCGCGTTGCTGATCCGCTTTGCGTGGCCCGGCAATGTGCGCGAACTGAAGAACGCGATGGAGCGCGCCGCGGTGATGGTGCGCGGCGAATACATCCACGCGACGGACCTGACGTTTTTGCAGGACGCACGCTCGCCGCAGGATTTAGCGCTTGAGTTCGACTGGCCGGATGAGGACTTGCCTTCCGCGCTGGCAAGGCTCGAAGAGATGCTGATTCGCCGCGCGCTCCGCCATAGCGGCAACAATCGCACCGATGCCGCGCGGCGTTTGAACGTCAACCGGCAACTGCTGTATGCCAAGCTCAAGCGCTATGGGATCGATGTAGCGGATTCGGGGCGCGATACGTAGGTGGGGTGAGGGGAGAGGTGATAATGGGCGTCCTTTTTATAACGCAACGAAAAGAGAACGCCGCAATGAAACGCATCCCCTCACACCGACGCCCGACTTACGTTCAATTGATGGCGGGCGCTGTGCTCGGCGTCGCCCTCGCATTCGGTTCCGTGCTTCCTGCTGTTGGGCAAACCGCTGCACAGACCGACACGCAGAGCGATGCCCAGACCGATCAGGCAGTCGATGCGCGGATGGACTTTCTGTTCGGCTCCCACGTGCCGTACCGCCAGTTCTTCGACCAGTTGCAACAGGCCGTGGCGCGCGCCGACAAACCGGCCGTCGCGGGCATGGTCAAATATCCGATCACCGTCGCGTTGCATGGCAAGAAAGTGACGCTGCGCACGAAGCGCGACTTCGTCGCGCATTACGACGCAATCTTTACGCCGAAGCTGGTCGATCTGGTCGCGCATCAGACCTATGCGACGTTGTTCTCGCGTGATCAGGGCGTGATGATCGGCGGCGGCGAAATCTGGTTCAGCGGCATCTGCCGCGACAAGACCTGCAAGGACGTGTCGGTCAAGATCATTACGCTGAATCTGGATTCGTTGAACGGCTGAGTAGCGTTGCCGCCGTTGCCGCCACTGTTATCGCCGCCGTCCGCGCGGCGTTCCGCTACTCCTGCGCGCCGCGCCGCAGCGCCAGCATGAAGAAGCGCGCTATTTCATCCGCGAGTTCGGCTTTGGCCGCCGCGAAATCGAAACCCGGGCGGCGCGTGTCCGCATAGCGCGCCCGCAAGGTTTGCGCTTCGCGGCGTGCGTCGTTGGCCTTGGTGGAATCGAGTTCCGGCGTGCGAACCGCGTGATCCGCCAGCACGATCACGGACTCGGGCAATACCTCGAGAATGCCGCCCGCGACGAAAATATGCTGTTCAACGGTCGTGCCTTGCTCGTGAACCGTGACCACGCCCGGCTTGATTTTCGTCAGCAGCGGCGCGTGTCGCGGGAAAATACCGAGTTCACCGATCTCGCCGGGCAACACGATGAAGCTCGCCTTGCCGGAATAAAGCATCTGCTCGACGCTCAGAATGTCGACTTGCATAAAACTTTCCATCACCGAGGTCCTCTCGTTCGCAGCCTGGGCGGCACTCAAGCCCGAAAGCCCGTAAGCCCGTAAGCCGATAAAAAGCCTAAGGCCACCTACACGGCCGCCGCGCCGCCGACGATCTCGCACAGTTCCGTCGTGATCTGCGCCTGGCGGGTCTTCTGATACAGATGCCGCAGATCGCGAATCACGCGGTCGGCATTCTCGGTCGCCGTCTGCATCGCGAACATCCGCGCGCATTGCTCGCAGGCGTTGTTCTCGGCCACCGCCTGGTAGATCAGCGCTTCGACATAGCGGAGCAATAACGCATCCACCACCGGTTTAGGACTCGGCTCATACAGGTATTCGGTCCGCACCGCGCCGGCATGCTCAACTTCTTCGCCCTCGCGCCGCATTTCACCGAGCGGCAAGATCCTGTCGATGCGCGGTTCATACGAGAGCGCGCTGCTCAGGTGGTTGTACGCCACGTAGACCTCGTCGAGGTGGCCGGCGAGAAAGCCGCTCAGCGGCACGCTCACCGCGCCGAAGAAAGACTCGAAGTGCAGATCCGCGCTCAACGCGGCGGTTCGCGCGACGATATGGGCGCCGTGCCGCATCAACGGGCCGGCGCCGCGCGCGCCGATCACGATCACCTCGGCTTCCACGCCGCGGCGTTGCCAGTCATTGAGGTTTTCGGCGCAACGCATCAGCAGCCGGCTATTGAGCGGACCGCATAGGCCACGGTCGGTGCTGACCACGATCAGCCCGACCCGCGCGATCCGGGCGCGCTTGACGAACAACGGCGACACATAGTCGGGACTGTCCTCGCGCGAACGCAGCGCGATTTCGCGGATCCGTTCCGCGTACGGACGGAACGTGCGGGCGCGCCGCTGCGCATTGGCCATTCTCGTGCGCGCCATCATTTCCATCGCGCGGGTGATCTTGCGGGTCGCCGACACGCTGCGGATCTTCGAGCGGATTTCGCGGATGTGCATGCGCCCATTCCTTCTTCACGTGGTAGAGGGCCGGCACGAGCAAGGCATCCCTATCGAATCCCTTCGTCGCGCGGTTCATCACAGAGTAAGGCGTTCCATACCGGGTGCGGCTTGAGTTAGATCAATGGCCCAGGGATTCACCCTAATACTATGGATTCGTCGCGGCACGGCGACGTCGCGCCTCGCGCCTCGCGCAACGACCCACCCGATGCCCTGCAGGAATCCACCCTTCAACACGCTGTTTTTCAGGAGTGTGCTGCTCATGTCCGAGCCCCGTCCGCATCGGCACTACGATGCACTGATTGCCAGTTGCCATGCGCTCACGCCCGTGCGAACCGCCGTGGCTCACCCGTGCGACGAGGTCTCGTTGCGCGGCGCAGTGGAAGCTTCTGAGGCCGGCTTGATCGTGCCGACGCTGATCGGTCCGGAAGGCCGCATCCGTCGTCTGGCGGCGTCGCTCGAACTCGATCTGGCCGGCTGCCGCGTCGTCGATGCGCCGCATAGTCACGCTGCCGCCACGAAGGCGGTCGAGCTGGTGCGCGCCGGCGAAGCGGACGCGCTGATGAAAGGCAGCCTGCATACGGATGAGCTGCTGGAGGAAGTGGTCCGCAAGGACACCGGCATTCGCACTGAGCGGCGTTTGAGTCACGTTTTCATCATGGACGTGCCGACCTATCCGAAGCCGCTTTTCATCACGGACGCCGCCGTCAACATCTTCCCGACGCTGGAACAGAAAGCCGACATCGTGCGCAACGCGATCGAACTCGCGCACGCGCTGGGGATCGCGTTGCCGAAAGTGGCGGTGCTGTCCGCGCTGGAAACCGTCACGTCGAAAATCCCATCGACGCTCGACGCCGCCGCGCTCTGCAAAATGGCCGATCGCGGGCAGATCAGCGGCGCGATCATCGACGGTCCGCTCGCGTTCGACAACGCGATCAGCGCGCAAGCGGCGGCGATCAAACATCTGAATTCGCCCGTGGCCGGCGACGCGGACATTCTGCTGGTGCCGGACCTCGAAGCCGGCAACATGCTGGCCAAGGAACTGACCTATCTGGCGAAGGCGGACGCGGCCGGCATCGTGCTCGGCGCGCGCGTGCCGATCATCCTGACGAGCCGCGCCGACAACGAGCGCGCCCGCATGGCGAGTTGCGCGGTCGCGGCGCTGTATGCGCATCGCAATCGCGTGGTCACGCAGGCGCTGGACGCGATCTGGGACATCCAGCATGCGTGAGCCTCTGCTGATTCTGAATGCGGGATCGTCGAGCCTCAAGTTCTCCGTCTATGAAACGCGCGCGGATCGCTCGCTCGTGGCCGGCGCGCATGGCGCGGTCGAAGAGATCGACACGGCGCCGCGCCTGCGCGTCAGCGATGCGGACGGCCACGAACTCGCCGATGCGGCGGTGTCCGGGCAGGGGCATCGTGGCGCCATCGCGGCGATTCACGACTGGTTCGCGTCGCACGTGGGCGGCGAGTCGGGCTTCGACGGCATCGGCCATCGCGTGGTGCATGGCGGCCCCGACTACGCCGAACCGGTCAGGATCGACGCGACGGTGTTGCGCGCCATCGAAGCGCTGACGCCGCTCGCGCCGTTGCATCAGCCGCATCACGTCGCGGCGATTCGTGCGGTGGCCGCGTTTGCGCCCGCCGTGCCGCAAGTCGCGTGCTTCGACACCGCGTTTCATCACAGTCAGCCGCCGCTTGCGCAGGCGTTCGCGTTGCCGCGCGAACTGACGGACAAGGGTATCCGGCGCTACGGGTTTCATGGGCTGTCGTACGAATATATTAGCGGCGCGTTGGCCGACATCGCGCCGCACCAGGCCCGCGGTCGGGTCGTGGTCGCGCACCTGGGCAACGGCGCCAGCATGTGTGCGCTGCGCGACGGCCGGAGTGTCGCGAGCACGATGGGGTTCACCGCCGTCGACGGTCTGCCGATGGGCACGCGCACCGGCGCGCTCGATCCGGGCGTGGTGCTGTACCTGATCCAGCACGAGGGCATGAGCCCCGACGAGGTCGAGCATCTGATCTACGAGCGCTCGGGTTTGCTGGGCGTGTCCGGCCTGTCGAGCGACATGCGCGTGCTGCTCGCGAGCGAGTCGCCGGCGGCGCGCGAGGCGGTTGACCTGTTCGTCTATCGCGCCGCCCGCGAACTCGGCTCGCTCGCCGCGGCACTCGGTGGACTCGACACGCTGGTGTTCACGGCCGGCATTGGCGAACACGCGGCGCAGATTCGCGAGCGCATCGGCGAAAGCGCGGCCTGGCTGGGCGTGGAAGTGGATCCGTCAGCCAACCAGCGGCATGGTCCGTTGATTTCGACCGCCGCGTCGCCGGTCGCCGTCTGGGTCTTGCCGACCGATGAAAACCTGATGATCGCCCGGCACACGCGCCGGCTGCTGGACCGCTGAACCTGTTCACGCGTTGCTTGCCGGCCACCCCGACTCTTTCCTTTCGAAGGACATGATGAACGATTCCTCCACCACGCCGAACCCGGCTTTTGCGTTTGCTCTGCCGTTTTTCTGGCCAATGGCCGCCGCCGCCGCGATGCTGAAGACCAGCGCGGATCTGTCGGCGAAGAACCTCGCGTTTCTCGCCGAAGAAGAGAAAATTCACTTCGAACTGCGTCCCGCGCTGGCTTCCGCAAACCGGCCCTTGCTCGATCTGCGCACCATGGTGTTCCGCGATTATTCGACGCCAAACGCGAGTGGCGTGCCCACGATCGTCGACGCGCCTTATGCCGGGCACAGCGCGATGATCGCCGACTATCAGCCAGGACAAAGCCTGATGGAGACGCTGCGCGACAACGGGCTCTCACGGCTTTATCTGACCGACTGGAAGTCGGCCACCGACGACATGAAAGATCTGGAGATCGATCAGTATCTGGCCGAGTTGAATGTCTGCGTCGACGAAGTAGGCGGCCGCGTGAATCTGGTCGGGTTGTGCCAGGGCGGCTGGATGGCGGCCATGTATGCGGCGCGTTTTCCGCACAAGGTGGCGAGCCTGGTGCTGGCGGGCTCGCCGATCGACACCGACGCGGGCGACGGTCCGGTCAGAAAGATGGCGCATACGTACCCCACGTCGTTCTATCAGGAACTGGTCGACATGGGACGCGGCGTGATGCGCGGCAAGCTGATGTTGCGCGGCTGGAAGAACATGCATCCCGAACAGCATTACATGACCGACCATATCGACCTCTACGAGCATATGGACGACCCTGAGTATCTGCGCAAGGAGGAAATTTTCGAGAGCTGGTACGAGAACCCGATCGATCTGCCGGGCCGCTGGTATCTGCAGGCCATCGTTCAGCTCTTCAAGGAAAACCGCTTCGCCAAAGGCACATTCGTCGCGCTCGGCCAGACGCTCAATCTGCAGGCCGTCACGTGCCCGGTCTATCTGCTGGCTGGCGAATCGGACGACATCACCACGAAAGAGCAGGTGTTCGACGCCGTGAAGTATCTCGGCACCGCGCCCGGCAAGATCGTCAGGAAGCTCGTGCCGGGCGGCCATATCGGCCTGTTCATGGGCTCGCGCACGTTGAAGGACGCGTGGCCGGAGATCGCGGCGTGGATTCGCGCGGCGGCATGATATGAAAGACGATGTTTCCCCGGCGTCGCGCTATCGACCGTCGATCTTCGCCGCGCCGTTCAGGAAGACCGGCGACGGCAGCGCGGTGGAACTGCTGTCCGTCGCCGAACAGGACGCGCTGATCGACGCCTCGCGGCTGGTCAGCGTCAGGCGTAATACGGTGCTGTATCCCGAAGGCGGGACGGCGGAGTTCGTCTACAACATCGTCAGCGGCGTGGCGGAGACGTATCAACTGCTGGCCAACGGTCAGAAGCGCATTACCGCGTTTCTGTTTCCACGCGACCTGATGGGGCTCAGCCTCAACGGGACCTATGTGGCAACCGGCCAATCGCTGACCGCGTTGACCGCCTACCGGATTCCGCTCGACGCGCTCGAGGCGATTCTCGAACACGATCCGCGTCTGGACTTGAGCCTGCTTTGCAAGCTGTGCCACGAGCTGCGGCGCTCGCAGCATCATGCGCTCACCGTCGGGAAAAACGACGCGGTGGCGCGCATCGCCAGTTTTCTGCTGTGGATCGAGCATGCGTATGCGATGCCGGAGCGAGCGGCCGGCGAACTCGCGCTGCCGATGGCGCGGCATGACGTGGCCGACTATGTCGGGTTGTCGGTGGAGTCGGTGAGCCGCGCCTTGCATGCGCTCGAAACGCAGGGCGTGATTCGTCGCAAGGGGCCGCGTCTGATTACGCTGCTCGACATGGCCGCGTTGCGGGCGTTGGCGGGGACGCAGTGAGTGGTCCGCTGGCCGGTCGCGTTGCAAGATGAAGGCGGCGTGGCGGACGTGTCGCCACGACCCCCCCGGTAGCGGACGTTGCAGCCGTCAGTCCCCGCTCGTGTCACTCGGCTCGATCGCCTCCAGCGGCAGGCTGACCATGACGCTGAAGCCGCCGCCCGGCGCGGTGTCGATCTGCACCGTGCCGTTCAGCCCGCGAGCGCGCTCGCGCATGCCCACCAGGCCGAACGACGTTTCGCCCGCCAGTTCGACCGGCGCCGCGCCTCGACCGTTGTCGACGATACGCAGCACACAGCGGCCTTTTCCCTGACCGGATTGCCGGCTCAGTTCCACGCTGACCCGGTCCGCTTGCGCGTGCCGCGCGACATTGGTCAGCGCTTCCTGGACCATATGAAACAGCGCGGATTCCGCCGCTTCGTGCAGGTTCAGCGGCGGGTTGGGCAGCGACGTAGCGACCGCGATGCCATAGCGTTGCGTGAAATCGTCGATCAGCCATTCGAGTGCGGACGCGAGTCCGAGCGTTTCGAGCGCGATTGGCCGCAAACCCGTCGCGATCCGGCGCAACGAGGCGACGGTGTCGTCGATCACCCGGGCCATGTCCGTGACACCGGACTGAATGCCGGCATCGAGTGAGCCTCGATCGCGCAGGCCGTGTTCCAGTTCGGCCAGCGACATCTTGAGCGCGGTCAACTGCTGGCCGAGGTCGTCGTGAAGCTCGTGCGCAATGCGGATCTGTTCCTCTTCGCGCGCGGCCTGGATTCGGGCCGCGAGACGGCTGACCGCTTCCAGTTCCGCCACTCTGCGGCGCTCGGTCAGATCCTGGGTCACTTTGGCAAAGCCGCGCAACGCGCCGGACTTGTCGCGGATCGCGGTGATCACCACGTTCGCCCAGAATTGCGAGCCGTCGCGGCGAATCCGGATGCCTTCGTTTTCGGCGCGCCCGTAGGCTGCGGCGCGTGCCAGCAGCGCGCCGGGCTCGCCGGCCGCGATGTCCTCGCGTGCATGAAAGATCGAGACATGACGGCCGAGCACCTCGTCCGCGCCGTAGCCTTTCATTTTCTGCGCGCCCGCATTCCAGGTGACGACATGGCCCGACGGGTTCAGCATGAAGATCGCGTAATCGTTGACGGCGTCGACGAGCAGACGAAAGCTCTCATTGGTCTGGAAACGACGGCGCAACAGGTTCATAGCCACGGACCGGCGGCGGTCGTGTCGTTCATCATCTTCTCCAGATAGACAGCCGATTGGGACGGTAGATAAGCAGCGGGGGCGCGCGTGGACCAGCGAACCGACCCGAACTGAACGCCCGAAAGGGGCCGGCATCGGCGCTATTGTCGATGGGGGGAGGTGGAAGCAACATTGATTCGAATCAAAATTGGCCCTGCGTTAGCAAGGGCCAATTTCGAAGCGGCGCAGAACGCGCCGCGCAGGCGGGTAAAACTCGGCAAGGCTCGATAAAACCCGATCAACGGCTCAACGCGCGAGGATCATCGCGAAGTAACCGAACACCGTCAGCAGAATGCCGGACACCGCGTAGCCGACCGGAAAGCCGATCCACGGCACCGTGCTGTCGATTTCCTTGGCGGCTTCCCGCGCCGGTCCCGAGTGACTGCGCGCACCCGCCACGCCGCCCATCAGGATCGCCGGATTGATCTTGAACAGATGAAAGCCGATCGCCCAGACGATGAACGGCGGAATCGTGCAAGCCACGAAACCCAGCAGGAAAATTTTCAGCGCGATGGCGCCGTCGAGTTGCGACAGCAGATTCGCGCCGGCATTGACGCCGACAATCGCGACAAAGAAGATCAGCCCCATGTCTTCGAGAATGTTGCGCGCCGCGTTAGGCGTATTGCCGAAGAACCGCACGCGCGACACCAGCGACGACACGATGATGCCCGACACCAGCAAGCCGCCGGCATTGCCCAATCCGACCGACGAACCGAAGGCCGGCACCTGGATCAGGCCGATCAGAAAGCCGAGGATCATGCCGAGCGAGAGCGTCAACAGATCGGTCGCGGTGCTGGGTCGCGCGATGATGCCGAGCATCTCGCCGGCCTTGGCGACCGCGCTGCGCAAGCCGACCAGTTGCAGCACATCGAGCCGCTGCAATTGCGTTTCCAGCCCCACCGGCAACGGCGCGCCACCACGCTGGATGCCGATCAACTGCACCTGGCCCGCGATCGGCGAGGACGCGAATTCCTTCAATGCGCGGCCGATGACCTTGCGGTGCGTCACCACGATTTCGGCCTGATCCAGCGGAATATTGAGCACGCGCGCATCGGGCACTTCCGGGCCGATCAGCCCCATATGATCGGTCAGCGCGTCGAGACTGCCGCCCAGCGCGATCACGTCGCCCACGCGCAGCGCCAGTTCGGGATCGGCGCCGAGCAGATCCGGGCCACGCTCCACGTTCTCGATCTGATACTCGGCGAAACGCGCGCGGAACTGCGTAATCGTGATGCCGTCGAGTTCGCTGTTAGCCAGCCGGTAGGCGCGCAGATCGAACGGACGGTAGCCGCTCAAACCGGCGTCGTCGACGTTCGGCACACCGTGCTCCTTTTCGTATTCTTTGGCCGCCTTGCGCGCGTCGACCCGCCACCAGCGCGGCAAATACTTGCAGATCAGAATGATGCCGACGGTGCCCCAGATATACGTGATGCCGTACGACAGCGCGATCATCGCGGTCGCGTCGCCCTGGGTCGTGCCGGGCGGCAGCGGCACCGCGCCGGAGGTGATGGCCTGTTCGGCCGAACCGATCGCCGCCGACATGGTTTGCGAGCCCGCGAGAATGCCGCCCGCGGAGCCGAGCGGCAATTGCAGCCATTTCGTGCCGATCACCACGATGCCGAGTCCGAGGAACGACGACACGATAGCGAGAAACGTGAACTTCAGTCCGTCGCCTTTCAGACTGTTGATGAACGATGGCCCGACGCGCAGCCCGACGCCATACATGAACAGGTAATAGAACAGGCTCTTCGTAAAGTTGTCGAGCTGGAAGTGCACGCCGTAGGCGGCGCCCCAGGTCGCCACGCCGCAGCCGACCACGATCGCCGACGCGACCGCGCCCAGGCCATAGCCTTTTACGGTCCAGCGTCCCATCCAGATGGCCAGGCCGACGACGAGAAACAGCAGCACGTACGGGTTGTTTTGCAGAAACTTCAGGAATGCAATCATCTTGCCTCGCGATCCGTGCACAGGGAAAAACGCCGCGGTGCGCCCAGGGCGGGCGTCGCGGCGCAAGGTAAGGGTGCGGGCGTGGGCGGTGACGCCCGGCCGTCGTTAGGTCCTTGTTCAGGCGTTTTTCAGCGGCACGTTCAGCGGCACCTTCAGAGGGACGACGTGCGCGCCGTGACTGAAGGTCGGCCCGGCGTCGGAATTCGGCACGGGGTTCTGCCGCAAGTAGTCGATGCCGCGCCGCAGGTCGTCGAGCAGCAGACCGATCAGATCGCGGCTCACGCCGTGGCGGATCAGCACGCGTTGCACGACCACCTGCTGACGATCGGCGGGCAGCGGATAGGAGGCGATCTGCCAGCCGCGCATCCGCACCCGTTCGGACAGGTCGTACAGCGTGAAGCCGTGCGTTTCGCCGTCCTTGAGCTTGTAGCAGACGGCGGGGAGTCCGTCCTTGCCGTCGTAGACGAGTTCCAGCGGGCCGATCTTCGCGATCTCCGCGGCGAGCCATTGCGCGGTGTCCGAGCAGGCCTGCTGGATACGCGTATAGCCTTCGCGGCCCAGCCGCAGGAAGTTGTAGTACTGCGCGATGATCTCGCCGCCCGGCCGACTGAAATTCAGCGCGAAGGTCGCCATGTTGCCGCCGAGATAGTCGACGTAGAAGATCAGGTCTTCCGGCAGATCGGCTTTCGAACGCCAGACCACCCAACCCACGCCGAGCGGCGCGAGGCCGTATTTGTGGCCGGATGCGTTGATCGACTTGACGCGGTCGATCGTGAAGTCCCAGTCGAGCTCGCGCTGAATGAACGGCGCGACGAAGCCGCCGCTCGCCGCGTCGACGTGAATCGGAATATCGAGGCCGATATCGCGCTGCATGGCGTCCAGTTCGCGAGCCAGTGCCGCCACCGGTTCGTAGATGCCGGTAAACGTGACGCCCAGCGTGGCGACCACGCCGATGGTGTTTTCATCGCAGAACTCGCGCAGGTCGTGCGGCTGCAGACCGAGCGCGCCGTCGCGCAGCGGCACCTCGCGAATCTCCACGTCGAAGTAGCGGGCGAATTTCTTCCAGCAGATCTGCACCGGGCCGCAGACGAAGTTCGGTTTGTCGGTCGACAGGCCCGCCGCTTCGCGCTTTTTCTTCCAGCGCCATTTCAGCGCGAGGCCGCCGAGCATCGACGCTTCGCTCGAACCGGTGGTCGAGCAGCCGATGGTGTCCCACGACTTCGGCGCGTGCCAGAGGTCGGCGATCATGTGCACGCAGCGGTTTTCGATCTCGGCGGTTTGCGGATACTCGTCCTTGTCGATCATGTTCTTGTCGACCGCGTCCGCCATCAGCTTCTGGACTTCGGGTTCGACCCACGTCGTGCAGAAGGTCGCGAGGTTCTGCCGCGAATTGCCGTCCAGCAGCAACTCGTCGCGGACCAGGTTGTAGGCGGCGGAGGGCGCCGTCGAATGCTCGGGAAGCCGGAATTTCGGCAGACGCCGCTGCGAGGAACTGGCCGAGTAGACGTCTTCGATCGCTTCGTCGTGCGTTTCAACCGTTTGATGCAATGCCATACAGCTCTCCCTTTCCGTGGAATGGCCTGCCGCGGGGATCGGGCTCATGGGCGTGCGAGCCGGGCGGCAGTGCGAGTCATGCGCCGCCAAGAGTAGAGAGGATTCGAAATGCGCCGTTGATGTGGATCAATCGCGGACTAAAGCGGAAGAACCGGCGGCGGCTCAATGATGCGAGGGCGTGACGCGAGCGCGCTATGGCGTGCGTCCGATCGCTGCAAAGCTAATCACTTTTGCTTGTTTTCCCTTCCTTTTGAAGCGCTTTAGTATCCGTCATGCCTATCACAATCAGGATACGTATGAACGGGCAGAACGGGTCGCGAGCGCGGCACGAAGGCGCGGGTGAGCCGGTGTTGACGGCCTCGGGACTCACGAAACAGTTCGGCGCGACGCTCGCGTTATCGAACCTCGATCTGTCGATTCACGCCGGCGAAGTCGTCGCGTTGATGGGCGCCAACGGTGCGGGCAAGTCGACGCTCGTCAAGATTCTGAGCGGCGTTTACGCGCCGGATGCCGGCACGTTGACGCTGGCCGGGCAAGCTTATCGACCGGCTTCGCCCCAGGCGGCGAAGCAACTCGGCATTGCCACCGTGCATCAGTCGATTGCGGATGCGGTCGTGCCGTCGCTGTCGATCGCGGACAACCTGTTGCTCGACCGTTTGTGCGATCCGGGCTCGCCCTGGCGCGTGCCGCCGGCGGCACGTCGTGAGGCGGCGCGACCGCTGGCCGAACGGGTCGGACTGGACGTCGATCTGGCCGCGCCGCTCGACTCGCTGTCGCTCGCGAGTCAGCAACTCGTGACGCTGGCGCGCGCGTTGGCGTCGCGTCCCAAACTGCTGATACTCGACGAACCCACCGCCAGCCTGTCCGCCGCCGAAGCCGACCGTCTGTTCGCACGGCTCGCGCCGTTGCGCGACGAAGGCGTCGCGATCCTGCTGGTGTCGCATCGGCTCGGCGACTTGCGGCGCGTGGCCGACCGCGTGGCGATTGTGCGCGATGGACGTCTCGTCGCCGACCTGCAAGCGCCGATCGATTTCGATGCCGCCGTGGAGACGATGATCGGGCGGCCGCTGCCGCCCGCGCGAACCCAAACGGCACACCACGCGGCGTCGCTCGAAGCGTGCTTTAGCGCGCGCGATCTTCAGTTGACGCCGACCAGTCTGCCCTTCGACCTCGACGTTCAGCGCGGCGAGATCGTGGCGATTGCGGGTCCAGTCGGCGGCGGCAAATCGCGGCTCGCGCGGACGATCTTTGGCGCGGCACATGCCAGCGGCGGTCGGATGACGTTCGACGGCAAACCCTGGCGTCCGCGCTCTCCGGCCGACGCAATTCGCGCCGGAGTCTTTCTCGCAGGCGAGGATCGCTGGCGCAGTTCGCTGTTTCCCGACAGCGTGCCGTTCGCGTCGATTGCGGGCACGCTCAGTTTTCCGTTCCTGTCGCGCTGGTTCCGGCGCGGCGTGGTGCACGAAGCGGCCGAGCGCGCTGCTGCGAGCGAAGCAATCAAGACCTTCGGCATTCGCTGCACCGGTCCCGACGATCGTTTGACGCGGCTCTCCGGCGGCAATCAGCAGAAAGTCGTGCTCGCGCGCTGGCATGTCGAACCCGCGCGGCTCTTACTGCTCGACGAACCGTTTCAAGGCGTCGACGCCGGCGCACGCGCCGATATCGTCGATACCTTGCGGCGGCACGCGCCCGAACGCGCGACCCTCGTTTTCGTCAGCGATCTTGAAGAAGCGCTGGAGATTGCCGATCGCGTCGTCTGGTTCGATCGCGCGACGCTCCAACGCTCACCCACTCACGAACTCAGTCCCCAGGTTCCGTCATGAAACCCGCCACTCCTTCTCTTGCCGGCGATACGTCGGCCGGCCGACGCGCACGTCCCACGTTGCGCGGCTTACGCGGTTTGCGCGATCAGTTGGAGCGCACCGGCATTCTGCTCGTGCTCGCTTTGCTGATCGCCGTATTCGCCATCAAGGAACCCGCGTTTCTGAACCTCGACAACCTGTTCAGTATTCTGCAAGCGGTATCGATCGTCGCGTTGCTCGGGATTGGCGTGACGATCACGCTGGCGGCGGGCGGCTTCGATCTGTCGGTGGGCAGCGTGGCCGCGTCCGCACAGATGGCGGCCAGCTACGTGCTGATCGTGTGGCACGGCGGCGCGCTCGGCGCGGTTGCCGCCTGCGTGGCGCTCGGCGTCGCGGCCGGGCTGTTCAACGGCCTGCTGATCACGCGGCTGCGCGTGCCGGATCAACTGGCGACGCTCGGCACACTCTTTCTGTTAGCCGGTCTGCAACTGATCCCGACCGGCGGCCGCTCGCTTGCCACCGGCACGGTGCTGCCCGACGGCACGGAAGCGAGCGGTGTGTTCTCCGATGCGTTTCTGGCGCTCGGCCGTCTACGTGTTTTCGACGTGGTGCCGCTGCCCGTGCTGATTCTCGTCGCCGTCACGGTGCTGGCCTGCATCGCAATGGAAACGACGCGTTGGGGTCGCGTGATCCATGCGATCGGCGGCAATGAAACGGCGGCACGACTGGCGGGCGCACCGACCGCGCGCTACCGGATCGCGGCCTACGTCGCGTCCGGCGCGATTGCGTCGCTGGGCGGCGTGCTGATCGCCGCGCGCGTGGGACGAGGCGACGTGAGCGCGGGTCACTCGCTGCTGCTCGATGCGGTTGCCGCTGCGTTGATGGGCTACGCGGTGTGGGGCGCGAAACGGCCCAACGTGTTCGGCACCGTGGTCGGCGCGGTGTTCGTCGGCGTGTTGCTCAATGGGTTGACCATGCTGAACGCGCCGTACTACATGCAGGATTTCATCAAGGGCGTGCTGCTGGTGCTCGCGCTGGCGTTCACCTTCAGCGTCGGACGGCGTAGCGACTCGCGTGCGTGAGTTGCGCGGCGCGCTGCGCGAACCGTTTGCCATCCGAAGGAATATCGATTGCCGAATCGTTCAGTTTGCGCCCGCGACACCCGCTGATAGATTGAGCGAACGGTCATTCAAACGGAGACTCCCATGGCAGAGGTTGACGAAGCGGCATCATCGAACACGCTCGACGTGAAGCGGCAGGCGGTGCGTATCATCGCCGACGACGCGCAGGCGATCGCGGTCGCGCATGAACTCGCCGTTCGGCTCGCGCAAGGCGCGGCCACACGCGATAGCGAACGCCGCTTGCCGCACGAAGAGATCGACTGGTTCTCGCAATCGGGGTTATGGGCAATCACGGTGCCGAAAGCCTATGGCGGAGCGGGTGTGTCGTTCGTCACGCTGACCGAGGTGGTGAAGATCGTTGCGGCAGCGGATCCGTCGCTCGGACAGCTACCGCAGAATCATTTCGGTCTGGTCGATGTGATCGCGCTGACTGGATCGGAAGCGCAGAAGCAGTACTTTTTCGCGCAGGTGTTGAACGGCAAGCGCTTCGGCAACGGCTTTTCGGAGAAGGGCACGAAGAACGTACTCGACCTGAAAACCAGCGTAACGCGCGACGGCGACGATTACGTCGTGCAGGGCACCAAGTTCTATTCGACCGGTGCGTTATTCGCCGATTTTGTCCCGGTGCTGGGGCTCGACGCCGAACGTAAAGGCTGGCTCGCCTACATTCCGAAGGGCACACCGGGACTGACCGTGATCGACGACTGGTCGGGTTTCGGTCAACGCACCACGGCCAGCGGCACGGTGGTGCTGGACCACGTGCGCGTGCCGGCTTCGCATGTGTTGCCGGCGCACCGCGTGTCTGATTTCCCGACGCTCAACGGGCCGGTCTCGCAGATCATCCAGGCCGCTATCGACGCCGGCATCGCTAAAGCCGCGCTCGACGATACGCTTACGTTCGTGCGTTCGCGCTCGCGGCCATGGATCGACAGCGGCGTCGAGCGCGCCAGCGACGATCCGCTGACCGTGCGCGAGATCGGCCATCTGCATATTCAACTGCACGCCGCCGAGGCCTTGCTCGAACGGGCCGCGCGCGTGATCGACGTAATCGCCGCGCAAGCTGAAACGAGCGAGGACGACGTGGCGCGCGCTTCGGTCGCGGTCGGCGAAGCCAAAGTATTGACCACGGAAGTCGCGCTGCTCGCCGGTGAAAAACTGTTCGAACTGGCCGGCACCCAATCGACGCTCGCCGAACACAATCTCGACCGCCATTGGCGTAACGCCCGCGTCCACACGTTGCACGACCCCGTGCGGTGGAAGTACCACCTCGTCGGCAACTACTACCTGAACGGCGTCAAGCCGGCGCGCCATCCGTGGAATTGACGCGGTTCCCACGTCACACCTTCAAACACACACCATCATGGCCAGAGAAATCCGCCTCAACGCGTTCGACATGAACTGCGTGGGCCATCAGTCGCCGGGCTTATGGGCGCATCCGCGCGACACGTCGTGGCGTTACCGGCAACTCGACTATTGGACCGACCTCGCGAAGCTGCTTGAACGCGGCAAGTTCGACGGCCTGTTTATCGCCGACGTGCTGGGCATTTACGACGTCTTCAACGGCAATGGCGACGCCGCGATCCGCCAGGCCGCGCAAGTGCCGGTCAACGATCCGATCCTGCTGGTCTCGGCGATGGCGAACGTGACCGAGCATCTCGGCTTCGGCGTGACCTGTTCGCTGTCGTATGAGCATCCGTATCCGTTCGCGCGACGCATGTCGACGCTCGATCATCTGACCAACGGCCGGGTCGGCTGGAATATCGTCACGTCGTACCTGGATAGCGCCGCGCGCAATATCGGTCTGCCGGCGCAAGCCAGTCACGACGATCGCTATGCGCTTGCCGAAGATTACCTGGAGGTCTGCTACAAGCTGTGGGAAGCCTCGTGGGAAGACGATGCGGTCGTGCGCGATACCGCGCGGCACGTGTTCACCGAGCCGTCGAAGGTGCATCCGATCAATCATCGCGGGCCGTTTTTCGACGTGCCGGGCATTCATCTCTGCGAGCCGTCGCCGCAGCGCACGCCGGTGCTTTATCAGGCCGGCGCATCGAAACGTGGCAAGGATTTCGCCGCGCAGCACGCCGAGTGCATCTTCATCGCCGCGCCGTCGCGCACGATTCTGAAAAGCTTCGTCGCCGATATCCGCGCCCGTGTGAAGTCGTTCGGCCGCGATCCGCACGACGTGCTGATTTTTAACCTGCACACCGTGATCACCGGCAAGACTTCGGCGGAAGCGCACGCGAAACACGCCGACTATCGCCGCTATACCAGCGACGAAGGCGCGCTCGCGCTGATGTCCGGCTGGACCGGCATCGATCTGTCGAAGTACGACCTCGACGAGCCGTTGCGCTATGTCGAGAGCAATGCGGTGCAGTCGGCGGTGGAGGCGCTCTCCAGCGCGGACCCCACGCGGGTTTGGACCGTGCGCGAGATCGCCAGGTGGGGCGGCATTGGCGGACTCGGGCCGCTCTCGGTGGGCAGCCCGCAGGAGATCGCCGACGAATTGCAGTCGTGGGTCGAGGAGACCGACGTGGATGGTTTCAATCTCGCCTATGCGTTGACGCACGAGAGCTTTACGGACTTCGTCGATCTGGTCGTGCCGGAATTGCAGCGGCGCGGTGTCTACAAGACGGATTACGCCAGCGGCTCGCTGCGCGAAAAACTGCATGGCAAGGGGCCACGGCTCGCCGAACCGCATCCGGGCGCGGCCTATCGCGTGCGAACGCCCGCGCATGCCGGCTAGCATCGGCTCGTTCACAAATAAAACGTCGCTTAACCGGTTGGAGATCATTGATGAGATCGTTGCTTCGTCGCAGGCTGAATGTGAAACTCAAGTTGGCTACGCTCGCTGTTCTGGCGGCTACGGTCGCGGCGAGTGCCGCCGTTGCCGTTACCACCACCGCGCAGGCCGCGCCGCTCAAGGGCGCGCCCACGCCGTTCGACAAAGGCGGCGTGAAGGTTGCGCTCGTCAACTATCTGTCCACGGGCGATTTCTTCCAGGCCTATGAAGCCGGCGCGCAGAAGCAGGCGAAAGCGCTCGGCATCGATCTGCGCATTTACGAAGGCCGACAGGATGCCGCCGAACAGCGCGAACAGATCCAGCAGGCGATCAGCCTGGGCGTGTCGGCGATCATCGTGAATCACGGCTTGCCCGAGTCGCTGAAGGACGTCGTGCAGCGCGCATTGGACAAGGGCATCAAGGTCGTCGCGTTCGACGTCGATCTCGGCAATCCGAAAGTGCCGCAGATCGAACAGAGCGATCGCGATCTGGCGTCGCTGCTGCTCGATCAGGCCGTCAAGGACAATGGCGACGGCTTCGCCGCCGGCTATGTCTACGTGGCCGGCTTCGCGCCGCTCGACCGGCGCGACGCGGTGTGGCGCGACTTCAAGGCCGCGCATCCGAAGGTGCAGGAAAAAGCGCGCTGGGGCACGGTTGACAATCCGATCGCGCAATCGGTGGCGAATCAGGCGGCCGCTGCGTATCGCGCGCATCCTGACATTCGCGTGGTGTTCGCGCCTTATGACGAGTTCGCGCGCGGCGCGAAGCTTGCCGCGGACGAAGCGAACCTGTCGTCGAAATTGCGCATTTACAGCGCCGACATCTCGACCTCCGACATCGAAGCGATCCGCGCGCCGAACAGCGCCTGGGTCGCGACGGCGGCGACCAATCCGGCGGTGGTCGGCGCGGTGTCGGTGCGTGCTGCTGCCTTGTTGCTGGCGGGGCAGGAGCCCGCGCATCGGATCGTCGTCAAGCCGACGCTAATCACGCGCGACGACCTGGTGAAGAACAACATCCGAACGATTGCCGAACTGGGTGAGAAATTCCCGGCGTTCCGTTTGAGCGATGCGGCTACGGCAGGGTGGATTCCGACGGCGGAGTAAGCGTCAACGACGGCGGCTTACGCTTCAGACTGGTTCGCGTCTTTCTTGTGCGCCAAGCTGAAGCGTTCGCTCGGCGGCGTGCCGTTCAGATGAAACGCGCCGATGGCCTGCTCGCGCTGGATCGCCGGGTTATGCGACGAGATCACGCGTGCATTGCGCCAATGGCGATCGAGCCGCAGCCGCTCACTCGTCGCCGACGCGCCGCCCACTTCGAACAGCAGCGTGGTCGCTTCGAGCACTTGCGCGATCACGATCTGTTGTGCCTGGTAGGCTTCGATGTCGAGCGCGATGTAGGTCGCTTCAGTCGCGAGGCCGGCCGCGCGTGCCTGCGAGGCACGTTCCAGACTTTCCGCAAGTGCATTCACCAGGCTTGCCGCCGAATAGCTCAAGCTCGCCAGCCGGCCGATCACGCGCTGCACGAGCGGGTTGTCGCGCGGACTCGATTTGCCGGGCACGCCGAATGTGCGGGTATGCGCACGGGCGAAGGCGATCGCATCGCGCAGCGCGGCACGGGCAATGCCGGCCAGCGTCGCGAGGTGCACGTTCTGATAGAACGCGATCTGGAAAGTATCGTGCTGCGGTTCCGATAAACGATGCCGCAGCAGGATCTGTTCTTCCGGGACTTCGACGTTATCGAAACGCGTTGTGCCACTCGCGGTGAGGCGCTGGCCGAAGCCGTCCCAGTCGTCGATACGGTTCACGCCGGGCGCGTCGCCGCGCACCATCAGATTGACGTCGTATTCGCCGTCGTGCGCGTTGACGTTGATCCAGTCGGCGTACAGCGAACCGGTGCTGTAGTACTTCTCGCCGTTCAGGCGCCAGCGTTGGCTGTCGTGCGGATCGCGGGTGAGAGTGACGGAGTTGTGTGTCGACGCCGTGCGCTCCGACAACGCGGCGCCGACCAGTTCGCCGTTCGCCACGCGGGTGAGCCAACGCGCGCGGATCGCCTCGTCGCTGTCTTCGAGACGGTTTTCGATGAAGCCGAAATTGAGCCGCAGAATTTGCGGCAGATTCGAGTCGGCTGCACCGAGACTGATAAGCAGACGGAAGAATTGCGGCAGCGTGACGCCGCCACCACCATAACGTTGCGGCACGCGCAGCGCGGGGAAGCCGGCTTCGCGCAACCACTGCACGGCTTCATAAGCGAGTTCGCGATGCTGCTCGCGTGCCACGGCGCCTGCGGCGATGCGTTCGAAGACGTCGGCGAAACGGGCCTGCAAGGCGGCGTCGCGGTCGCCGTCGGCGTGCGATGCGGGGATAAGCGCGTCGAGATGCTGCTGCGGGAGGGTCGTCATGCTGAGCGAAGGAGGGTCGTGGCAACGCGTAAACATAAGCATGGCGAGCGGAATGAACAAACAACGAAACGCCATATGAATATCTCGATCCGATACGCGACGTCGATCCTCGCCGTTATCCGCGTACCTGCTAAGCATAGTTAAAACGCTCGTTTATCCGGGCGATCCGGCGTTGTTAGGATCGGAGTTTCGTCGTAGACACTGACTGGATATTCGCGCCGTGACCCTCTCCATTTTTCGTTCGCTTGCCCGCGCGGCCTTGGCCTCGCTGTTCGCCGTGAGCATGAGCGTGAGCATGACCATGAGCGCCGCCCACGCGCAGACCGTTACACCCGTTGCCGCGCCGGTGAAACTGCGCATCGGCTATCAGAAGTCCTCGACGCTCATCACCATCCTCAAAGCGCGCGGCTCGCTCGAACAGGCATTGGCGCCGCCAGGCGTGACCATTACGTGGAACGAGTTCGCCAGCGGTTTGCCGTTGACCGAAGCGCTCAACGCCGACGCGGTCGACTTTAGCGTCGACGTGGCCGATACCGTGCCGGTGTTCGCGCAGGCCGCGCATGCCCGGTTCGTGTATGTCGCGCAGGAAGCGCCGTCGCCCGGCGCGCAGGCCATCATCGTGAAACGCGACGGGCCGCTGCATACGCTGGCGGATCTGAAGGGCCAGCGTATCGCGGTGACCAAGGCCGCGGGCAGCCACTATCTGCTACTCGCCGCGCTCGCCAAAGCCGGCCTCGCACCGGCGGACGTGCGCATCAGCTATCTGACGCCGGCCGATGGACGCGCCGCGTTCGAGCGCGGTAGCGTGGACGCCTGGATCACCTGGGACCCGTATGTCGCGTCGGTCGATAAAGCGCCGGACGTCCGCATTCTCGCCAACGGCGAAGGGCTCGCTTCTTATCAACGCTACTACCTGGCGTCGAGCAGTTTCGCTGCGGCGCATCCGGACGTGATCGCCACGGTGTTCGCGCAACTGACCGCGGCGGGCGACTGGGTGCGCGCGCATCCGGACGACGCGGCGAAGCTGCTCGCGCCGATCTGGGGGCTCGACGCGGCGACGATCGAGCGCGCCAACGGTCGCCGCAGCTATGCGGTACGCGCTGTGGAGACCCGGCATTTCGGCGAGCAGCAGAAGATCGCCGACACCTTCTATCGCGCGGGTTTGCTGCCCGCACCGGTCGACACGGCGACGGCGTTGCGCTGGAATTTCAGCACGAAGCGGGCCGAAGCGGCTTCGGCATCGACGACGGCGACAACGGAGACAACGGCGTCGACCAAGTAGGCCGCAGCGACCAAACCGATGCTTCTTTAGAAATCACAATAAATTGGTTCGGCTGCGGCGGGGTCTCTCGCATAGTGTCTCCTGATGGCGATAGGCGGTTGCTTTCGCCGCGGCGCCGGCAACGGTTGGCGCGTCCACAGGCTGCCGTGGATTCAGGACTGAAGCGTCCTTAGCGTCCACGTCGCACTTTACGGGGAGTAATCGCTGTGGCTGTGTTTGATGTCGACGAGATCGTCCTCGCGTTGCAGACGGTCCGCCAGCAATGGCGTGAAGTGCAGAAGCGCTCGCTCGAACCCGGAGGTCGCGAATTGCCGGGGCGTGAAGCGCTCGCGCAAATCATCGATACGCTCAAGGGCGTGCTGTTTCCAATGCGGCTCGGGCCGCCCGATCTGCGCCAGGAAAGCGAGAATTTCTACGTCGGTCACGCGCTCGACGCCGCGCTGCATGGGCTGTTGAGTCAGGCACGGCTGGAACTGCACTACCGCAGCCGCCACGACCCGCCGCCCGCGGCGGTGATCGAGGCGCAGGCCGGCGTCGCGGTGCGCGCGTTCGCGGCGCGCCTGCCGGCGATTCGTAGTCTGCTCGACAGCGACGTGCTGGCGGCCTATCACGGCGACCCCGCCGCAGGCAGCGTAGACGAAGTCCTGCTGTGCTATCCCGGCGTGCTGGCGATGATCCACCATCGGCTCGCGCATGAACTGTATGGCCTGGGCTTGCCGCTGCTGGCGCGTATCGTCGCCGAACATGCGCATGCGCAGACCGGTATCGACATTCATCCAGGCGCGCGGATCGGCGCGGGCTTCTTCATCGATCATGGAACGGGTGTGGTGATCGGCGAGACGGCCATCATCGGCGAGCGGGTGCGCTTGTATCAGGCGGTTACGCTGGGCGCGAAGCGTTTTCCACGCGACGGGCAAGGGCATCTGACGAAAGGCCACGCGCGTCATCCGATCGTCGAGGACGATGTCGTGATCTATGCGGGCGCCACCATTCTCGGCCGCGTCACGCTCGGCCGCGGCTCGGTGATCGGCGGCAATGTGTGGCTCACACAGGACGTCGCGCCGGGTTCGCATGTCACGCAGGCGGTGTCGCGCAACGAAGGCACGAGTCCGGCGGTGGTGCATGAACTCACGCCTTCCTTTGCACGTAGCGTCGTGCAAGCGGTGGCGGCCGGCGCGCCACGATGAACGGACCGCTCGTGAGACGCATGCGCGTACTGTCCGGCTGGTCGCAGACGTAACTGCCCGGGTACGCCGGGCTCAACCGGGCAGGGCGGCAACCGTTCATAACCTTATGAACTTTGGTTGGTTGCCCGGCACGGTGCGAGCCGCTAACTTCAACGATTTAGCGTCCACCTCTCTACCTGGCAAGCGTATGACATCCCGCGACCCGTTCCACCCTGATACCCCGGCCCTCACCGATCTGGGCGACCCGCGTCGGCGCACGCTGCTGAAGGCCGCCGCGGCCGGCGTGGCGAGTTTCGCCGCCGGCACGCTGTTGCCCTCGCAGCAGGCGCGGGCGCAAGCGCCGTCCAATGGCAAAACCTTGCGCGTCGGCTTTCAGAAATACGGCAACTTCGTGGTGCTCAAGGCGCGCGGCACGTTGGAAAAGCGCCTCGCCGCGCAGGGCGTGTCGGTGCAGTGGCTCGAATTCCCGGCGGGTCCGCAGCTTCTCGAAGGCTTGAACGCGGGTGCCGTGGATGTGGGCACGGTGGGCGAAACGCCACCGATCTTCGCGCAGGCCGCTGGCGTCGACTTCGTCTACCTCGGCAATGAGCCGCCCGCGCCGAAGGCCGAGGCGATCGTCGTGCCGCACGACTCGCCGATTCGCTCGGTCGCGGCATTGCGCGGCAAGAAGGTCGCGCTGAACCGCGGCTCGAACGTACACTTTTTGCTGGTCAAGGCCCTGCAGCAAGCCGGCTTGTCGTACACCGACATTCAGCCGGTCTATCTGACGCCGGCCGACGCGCGCGCCGCCTTCGTGCAGAACAGTATCGACGCCTGGGTGATCTGGGACCCGTATCTCGCCGCAGTGGAAAAGCAGGCCAACGCGCGCGTGATCGTCAATGGCGAAGGTCGGGTGCGCAACACGCAGTACTACGTCGCCGCGCGCAAATTCGCCGATACGCAGCCGCAGTTGCTGCGCGAACTGCTGGCCGAACTCGATCAGGTCGACAAGTGGAGCCGCGATCATATTCCGGCGGTGGCGAGCCAGTTGTCGCCGCTCGTCGGACTCGACGCGCCGACGCTCGAACTGGCCTTGAATCGCAGCAGTTTTGGCGTGCAACCTATCGATGCCGCGACGCTCGATTATCAGCAGCAGATTGCCGATACGTTTAGCGAGCTGAAGCTGATTCCGAAGAAGCTGATCGTGTCGGATGCGAAATGGCGTGCTGCGTGACCTGACAGCCTGACGCTGACGCGACAAACGGCGCGTGGTCTTGCGTGAAACAGCAGTCTTGCCCGACAACGCGCGTCGACACGGCGCGCCGCTAACGTCACGCGAGCACCGCGCCGTTAGCGCGCCAGCAAGCTCGGCGCAGCGCGATTACACTGGCGCGATCTTCCTCGGGTCGGTGGCGTGTGCAGATGTCGCGTCAGCTTCGCCTCTGCGCATTCATGCGTCCCTCTGTCAAAGCGCCTCAATGGAGAACACCATGAGTGAAACGGTCGTATCGAACCCGGCGCCTGCGCGTCTTGCGTGGATCGCTGGCGTGGGGGCGAGCGCCGGACTCGGCGCGGCCCTGGCGCGCCGATTTGCGCGCGAGGGTTTCAGTGTGGCGGTAACGGGCCGCTCGCAGGAACGTCTGGCGATCGTCGTCGACGAAATTCGTGCGGCAGGCGGTCAAGCGCAGGCGTTTCCCGGCGACGTCACCAGCGAGCGTGATCTGAATGCGATCGCACAGCAACTCGCGCAGCATGGCACGCTCGAAGTCGCGATTTTCAACGCGGCCGGCGCGACTCGTGCGCCGACGCTCGAACTCAGCGCGGAGCAGTTCGAGGCGGCCTGGCGCGTCACAACGTTAGGCGGCTTTCTGTTTGCCCGCGCGGCCCTGGAGCCTTTGCTCGCGGCCGGTCGCGGTTCGTTGCTGTTCACCGGCGCGACGGCGGCGCTGCGCGGTCGGCCGCCGTTTGCCGCATTCGCGTCCGCGAAAGCCGGTCTGCGTTCGCTCACGCAAAGTCTCGCGCGCGAGTTCGGTCCACGCAATATTCACGTGGCGCATGTGGTGGTGGACGGCGGGATCGACGGCGAACGTCTGCGTACGTCCGCGCCGCAGCGGGTGGCCGAGCGCGGCGCAGACGGCCTGCTGAACCCCGACGAGATCGCCGACGCTTATTGGCATCTGCATCAGCAGGGGCGCACGGCGTGGTCGCAGGAAATCGATCTGCGGCCGTTCAACGAATCGTTCTGAGTTGATGGGCTGTTGAGCGGGAGGCGGAGCGCGTTACGGCGCACGGATAACGACGCACCCTCACTCCGCCAACGCCGCGAGCAACTGGTTCTTGACGATCGCGGTGGCCAGCGGCTGCCGCCCAAACTCATACCAGCCGATATGCCGGCGCCACGCCGTGCCCGGAATCGGCCTGACCGACAACAACGGATCGTCGTCCCACGCGGCATGCCGCAGACGCGGCACGATCGACACGCCCACGTTCTGCCGCACCAGATCGGCAATCGCGGCGATCGAATTCATTTCCAGAATCGGCTTGACGTCGGCGCGCAAGCGCCGAAGCAGACTCGTGACATGCGAGCCGGTCAGCGACGACGTCTCGAAGCCGATAAACGGCAAACGCTTGAGCAGCGCGCTCACAGTCGCGTCGGCCGGCGCGCTCGCCGGATTGACCAGCAACACCAGCGGCTCATCGTAAAGACGCTCCCATAACTCGGGCAGGGTGGTCACGCGCGGTTCGCTGACGATCACCGCCGCATCGATTTCCCCCGCCCGCACCTGGCGCCCGAGTTGGGCGCTGTCGCCGTGCGCGAGGCGCACGTTCAAACGCGGATACGAGACCTTCAGGCGGATCACGTTGGCCGCCAGAAAGCCCATTGACGACACCGTCGAGCCGATCGTGATCGAGCCTTCCACGCTGAGCTCGTCCGCGACGCCGCGCAATAGCGAGTCGTACGCGGCCACGACCGCGCGTGCCTGCTCGATGATCGAACGGCCGGCGTCGTTCAACTGGATGCTGCGCCCGCTGCGGTCGAACAGTTGACGTTCGCACACGCGCTCCAGCGTGCGCATCTGCGCACCCACCGCCGCGTGCGTGAGCGCGATGCGGTCGGCGGCGGCCGCCATCGTGCCGTGCTTCTCAATGGCGAGAAACGTGCGCAGCATTCGAATTTCACTCATGCCGAATTCTCCTCAACAGCCTTCTGGACGTGCGTTCGGCGCACGAATTTCGCTCACCGGCCTACGCTTCATGATCGCACGAAACGAAAAAAATTCTTTCCTTTCTGTAAAGAAAATAACGCTTTTTATTTTATTTACGGCTCGTGAAAATCGTTGGGTCAGCCATCCAGTCGATGTCGTCAGCGCAAGGCCGCAGGCCGCGTGGCGGCGTCGCTCGCAGCCAGGGCGAGGAGTCCCAACATGTCGCAAACCCAAGCGTTTTCGCAATTTCCTTTTATCAGCGTGTCCGGCAAGCCGCACGAGCGCGGGGTGCAATACGGCCGCGCGGCCGCGGTGCGGGTGCGCCTGAGCGCGTCCCGTTACGGCCAGACGTTGCGCAATCTCGGCTATAGCGAGGCGTCGCAGACGGCGCTGATCCGCTCGCTCGAACAGGTGATCGGCGACTTCCAGCCGGCCTATCTGGACGAGATGCGCGGCATCGCCGAAGGCGCGGACGTGCCGTTCGAAGACATCGTGATGATCAACGCCCGCACCGAGGTGCTGGCCAAAGCGCGCGCCGAAATGGCGCTGCAAGCCGACGACGAAGACGGTTGCACGGGCGTGCTGGTGCTGCCGTCGCGGTCGTCGAACGGGCAATTGATCCATGCGCAAAACTGGGACTGGAAGGCCGATTGCGTCGATACCGGCATCGTCTTGCGCGTGCGCAACGACGACGGCCCCGACTTCCTGACCTTCGTCGAAGCCGGTGGCCTCGCGCGCAGCGGGCTCAACGCGGCGGGCGTGTCGATCACCGCGAACTATCTGGAGTCCGAGCGCGATTTCATGCAGATGGGCGTGCCGCTGTCGCTGCTGCGTCGCCGCGTGCTGGAAGAACCGGTGTTTTCGAACGCGTTGCGGGTGATCGCCACCACGCCGAAATCCTGTTCCAACAACATCATGCTCGGCATGGCCGAGGGCTTCGGCATCGATTTCGAATGCGCGCCGAACGAGGCGTTTCCGATCTATCCCGGCGACGATCAGTTGATCGTGCACGCGAACCACTGGGTCAGCCCGGTGGCGCGCACCAAATTGCTGGACACCGGTTGCGAGAGCTCGCCGGACAGCTATTACCGCGACTGGCGCGTGCGTCAGTTGCTGAACGCCACGCCGATGGTGGACCGCGACGCCGTCAAGGCCGCGCTGTTCGACGCATTCGGCACGCCGTTTTCGGTGTGTCGTCCGCCGCGTCCCGGCACGCGCCACACGATGACCGCGACCGTCGCGATGATCGTCATGCAGCCGGCCGCAGGCGAAATGGATGTCGCGCCGATGCCCGCGCTCAATCGCGTTTTCACGCGCTACAGCCTGCATCACGAGCCGCTCGCCGAGGTGGCTTGAGCGGTGGCGGTTGGCGTGGCACGGCTTGAAAGCGATATTTGAAAACCACATTTGAAAACGTCAGAGGGGAATGACAGATGTTCGATGCAGAGAAGCGCTCCGCACCCGGTCATGAAAAAGCGCAGGCGCTATACGACCTGGGTTCGACCACCGTGTACGCCAGCCGCCACGACGCGCGCTTTCCGTACGTGCTGTACGTGCCGCCCGAAGTCCTGACGCCCGGCAACGACGTGCAACTCGTGGTCGCGATGCACGGCACCGGCCGCCAGTTCACGCAATACCGCGACGCGTTCGCGCCGTTCGGCCGCTGGAACCGTTGCATCGTGCTGTGTCCGCTGTTTCCGGTGGGCGTGCGTGGTGACGGCGATCGCAATGGCTTCAAGCGTTTGATCGACGGCGATATCCGTTACGACCAGGTGCTGCTCGACATGGTCGGCGAAGTGGGCGAACGTTATGGCAAACGCTTCGAGCAGTTCGCGCTGTTCGGCTATTCGGGCGGCGGGCAGTACGTGAACCGCTTCGCGTACGCGCACCCGGAGCGGCTGTGGGCCGCGTCGATCGGTGCGCCGGGCAACGTCACCGTGCTCGATCACACGAAAGACTGGTGGTTAGGCCTGGGCGGTTTCGAACGCCACTTCGGCAAGCCGTTCGATCTGGCCGCGTTGCAGCGTGTGCCGGTGCAAATGATCGTCGGCCGCGCAGATCTGGAGACCTGGGAAATCACCGTGCCCGAAGACAGCGCGATGTATCTGCCGGGTATCAACGACGCCGGCGCCACGCGTCCGGAACGGTTGCGCACGCTGCAGGCGTCGTTCGAAGCCGCCGGTGTCCGCGTGCGTTTCGATGAGCTGGCCAATATCGCCCACAACGGCATGCAGGTCGTCGACGTGGTTCAGGATTTCTTCGCACAGACGTTGCGCACGCTGCGAGCCGGAGGTTAAACCCATGCACACCCCAAGCGATCCGGCCAGGCTCTGGAAAACCATCGTGTCGACCGTAATCGGCGGCACGTTCGAGTGGTTCGACTTCATGGTGTACTCGTATTTTTCGAGCATGATCGCGCGGGTGTTTTTTCCTACCGTCGATCGTAGCGGCGCCTTGCTGCTGACCTTCGCGACGTTCGCGGTCGGCTTCCTGGTGCGTCCGCTCGGTGGTGTGCTGATGGGCATGGCCGCGGACCGCGTCGGTCGCGTCAAGGTGCTGTCGTGGATCATGGTCCTGATGTCGGTGGGCTCGCTGATACTGGGGCTGACGCCGGGGTACGCGACGCTGGGGCTGCTCGCGCCGCTGCTGGTGGTGATCGGCCGTCTGGTGCAGGGTTTCGCGGTGGGCGCGCAGTTCGCGCTGTCGTCGGTGACGATTTACGAGGTCGCGCCGCCCGGACGCAAGATGTTTTACGGCAGCTTCAATATGTTGTCGATCGGCGTCGCGGCGATGTTGTCGTCGGGCTGCAGCTACCTGCTGTCGAAACATTTGTCGCATGCGGATCTGACGGCGTGGGGCTGGCGTGTGCCGTTCCTGATCGGCGCGCTGGTCGGGCCGATCGGCTTCTATATTCGCCACCATGTCGACGAGTCGGACGAATTTCACCGCATGCAGGCGCGGCCCGCGGCACGCGCGCCGGTGAGAGAAAGGATGCGCGACTTTGTGCGCGATAACGGCGACGCCGTGGTGTGCGCGATGGGCGTGATGATCGCCGGCACCTCGCTGAACTACGTGTGGAATGCGTATCTGCCGACCTATGCGCAGATGCAGTTGCATCTGTCGCTGAGTTCGTCGCTGCAAGGGGTGTTCGTCACGAGCATCGTGATGTGCGTGCTGTCGCCGGTGTTCGGCTTGCTGGCGGATCGTGTCGGCGCGTACCGGCTGTTTTTCTTCTTTATCGCGGGCTGGCTGATCTGCGTGTTTCCGCTGTTTGCGTACCTGCTGGCCGAGCCCACCGAGAGCAGTCTGATGGTCGTGCGACTGATCGGCATTCTGTTCCTGACGCTGCAGGGCGCCGCGCATCCGGGGATGCTGGTGAAGATTTTCACCGTGCAGGGGCGCTCCACCGGCGTGGCCATTTCGTACAACACGTCGGTCATGCTGTTCGGTGGGCTGGCGCCGTTTTATATCTCGCTGGTGGCGCACTTCACGGACGCGCGCTTCATTCCGCCGAGCTACCTGTTCGGCACCGGCGTGCTGGCGATCCTGCTGGTGCTCGGTACGCGCACCGGGCGGCGGGTGTTGCAGGCGGACCGGGAGGAACGTGGGCACGGCACGGCACACGAGGCGGGCATGCAGCGCGAAAATTCAACGGGCGACGCTGTTTAAGGCGGCTTGAATCTGGTGCTTGGGCCTGGTGCTTGGGCCTGGTGCTTGAGGCCGCCGCTTGAACCCGCTCAAGCGCGATCGTCCGGCGCCGCCGCGCGGCGTTGCGCGATGAAAGCCTCGACGTGGGCGATCGCCTGCTCGCATTGTTCCAGCGACAGATTATGGATCGACGCCGGCAGCGGATCGAACGCGAGTTGTTCTGCCACCCAGCGGATCGCCTTCGCGCGCGCTTCGAACGGATTCACCCGGTCACGCCGGATCTTGCCCGCGACCAACGGTTCGAGCACATCGTGCAGGCGGCTTTTGGCGTCGCGCAACGCGGCGTCGGCGAGTCGCCCTAGCGGCACGTTGCGCGTGCTGCGCGCGTGAATGCCGATCCACGCCTGACACGCGGCGCAGATCCACACCGGGCCGTGATCGTCACGATACGGATAGCTCTCGTCCCCGCTGCGCGCGAGCACGGCACGCGTGCCGCAGTAATCGCAATCGGGTTGGGGAAGGGCTTTGACGGGGCGGCCTACACGCAAGACTTGGTTCTCCGGTTGAGTTGACGGGTTGGAGTTCGCGGGTTTAGGCCCGTGGGTTTAGACCTGCGAGTTTAGACCTGCATTCCCGCGATTTTAACGGGCTTGGCGCCGCCCATGCCCAGAATCCAATCTGCGGCCGGCAGCCCTGCGTGTGAGCGTGTGCGGATATGATTCAATCAATCCGCGTCGTTGGGAGGCAACGACGTCTCAAACTTTCACCCGCCTTGCAAAGCGCGTAGGGAGAAGACCTTGGTCAAAGGTACAGAAGATACAGACGGAACTGACGGGCATGAAGCACACGACCCGGCCGTGAAGCGCGAAACCCTCGCGTCACGCAAGGGTCCATCGTCCGGCGACGTGAGCGCGCTCGGGCTCTTCCTGATTTTTACCCGCATCGGACTGACGAGTTTCGGCGGCGGCCTGAGCGGCTGGTTCCTGCGCGAGTTCGTGCAGGACCGGCAGTGGCTGACCGAAGAGGAATTTCTCGACGGCCTTGCGTTGTCGCAGGCGCTGCCGGGCGTCAACGTCAAGAATCTGGCCATCTGGATCGGCTATCGCCTGCTGGGCTGGCGCGGCGCGGTGGCCGGATTTTGCGGCATCGTGTTTCCGCCGGCGGTGACGATCGTGCTGCTCGGCGTGTTCTTCTCCGCGATCGCCTATCTGCCGCTCACGCATATCGCGCTGGCCGGCGCGGCGGCCGCGGCCATCGGGTTGTCCTTGAGCATGGCGATCACGGCGGCCCGCCGACTGCCGCGCCGGCTGTTTCCGTACCTCGTGCTGATCGCCACCTTCGCGGCGGCCGCGTTGTTCCGCGTGTCGCTCGTGTGGACCGTGCTGATCGCCGGTGCGCTGAGCGTCGGCTACGAATATCTCCGTTCGTCTCCGCAGCAGCAGTAACGAGCGTCCGCCAACTTTATCCCGCGCTATTCCGTGTCCAGAAATCTAGTCGCACTGTTCGCCGTATTCGCTCCGCTTTCGATCGTCACGGTCGGCGGCGGGCAGGGCATCATCGCCGAGGTTCAGCGGCAAGTCGTCGACGTGCATCACTGGATGACGCACGCGCAGTTCCTCAGCGACTTCGCGATCGCGCGACTCGCGCCGGGGCCGGCGTCGTTGCTGGCAACCTTGATCGGCTGGCAGGTCGGCGGTCTGGGCGGCGCACTCGTCGCGACGCTGGCCCTGTTCGGGCCGACGGCGTTCCTGATGTACGGCGTCGTGCATGTGTGGAACCGGCACGAAGGCGCGCGCTGGCTGAACGCATTGCAGGCCGGTTTGCGGCCGGTCGCCGCGGGTTTGATACTCGCGGCGGTCTACGTGCTGATGAAGGAACTCGACGGCGGCTGGATCGCCTGGCTCACCGCCGCGGGCGCCACCGTCCTCGTGATGAAGACGCGGATCAACGCGATCGTGTTGATCGCGGGCGGCGCCGCGTTGTTCGTCGCGGTGCATTACGCGGGTCTGCTGTAGTTGTCCTTGTGCTGCTTGTAGTTCGACAACCCCGCGCGTCGCTCACTCAACGACTCCATTCCCCTCACTGACACATTTTGTGCAGCGCACCCAATGTGCGCGCAAAAAGTATCAGCACGTTCCGCCTTTTGCAGTGGCTGGCCCCTGGCCCCGGCCACTACAGTTCTCATCACCGTACGCATGCTCTGCCGCCCAATGCAGCGCCCGTATGGCGATACCAAAGAACATTCCAAAAGCGGAGACAAGAGTGAAATCCATTCATTGGTTGACAGCGTGCGCGGTGGTGGGCGTGAGCCTTCCCGTGCTGGCGACGGCGCAGACCTGCAACGTTCCGGTGCTCAAGGTGCTGGCGCAAAAGAGCCTCGGCCTGACGGTCATGGAGAAGTCGCTGCCCGATTATGAAAAGCGCAGCGGCACCAAGGTTGAAATCAATTACTTCGGCGAAAACGACCGGCGCTCCAAGTCGCGGCTGGATGCGTCGACAGGTGCGGGTTCCTACCAGATCTACTACGTCGACGAAGCGAACATCGCCGAGTTCGCGTCGGCCGGCTGGGTTGTCCCGCTCCTGAAGTACTATCCGAAAGACGCCGACTACGACGACTTCCTGCCGGGCCGGCGCGCGGTGGCGAGCTATAAGGGCGTCGCGTATTTTGCGCCGCTGATCGGCGGCGGCGACTTCCTGTTCTATCGTCGCGACCTGCTGGAGAAAGCGCATCTGCCGGTGCCGAAGACACTCGACGAACTCGTCGCCGACATCAAGAAGCTCAATGCGCCGCCGAACATGTATGGCTGGGTGGCGCGCGGGCAACGCGGCTCGGGCATGAACGTATGGCGCTGGGCGCCGTTCATGCTCGCCGAGGGCGGCACGTGGACCGACAAGAACCAGGCGGCGGCCTTCAATTCGCCGGGCGCGGTGAAGGCCACGCTGCTGTATCGCGATCTCTTCAAATACGCGCCTCCTGGCGCGGCCACCTACGACTGGAGCAACGCGCTGGAAGCATTCCGCTCCGGCAAGGTCGCGTTCATGATCGAATCGACGCCGTTCGCCGACTGGATGGAAGACCCGACCAAATCGAGCGTGGCGGACAAGGTGGGCTACGTCAGGCCGCCCGCGCCGTTGCCGTCCGCGGCCTATGGACACGGCCTGGCGATTTCGTCGGTGGGCGCCAAGGACGAATGCACCCGCCAGGCCGCCGGCAAATTCATTGCCTGGGCGACCGGCAAGGACCAGGAGCAGGCCCGCCTGCGCGACAACGTCTTTAGCGACTACAACCGCACCAGCACGATCAAAAGCGATTACTTCCAGAAGCACGTCAAGCCGCAGATTCTCGCCGGCCTGAACGACACCAATCCGGTCACCAAGGTCACGATCTGGTCGAGCCCGCAGTGGCCCGATATCGGCGACAACCTCGGCATTGCGCTCGAGGAGATCTTCACCGGCACGCAGCCCGATGTTCAGGCCACCCTGAACGACGCCGTGCAGTACGCGCAGGACGCGATGGAGCACGGCGCGAAGAAGTAACGTGGCCGCCCCCTGGCCGTGGCTTGCATGCCGCGCGCCGCTGGGGCACTGCAGATCGGATCGGGGTCGCGCGCGAACAGGGCTTCGTGCGTGACCTCGCTGTCGGAGACATCAATGTTCAATCGGGGCAAAACCAGCCTGCCGTTCGTATTTCTTGGACCGCCGCTTGCCGTGATGGCGGTCCTGGGTCTCGTGCCCACCATCGCCGCCATCAATCTCGCGCTGCGGAACCGCGTGCTGCGCTATCCGGACAGCGAGTACGTGTGGTTCCGCAATTTCGCGCGACTGTTTTCGGACCGGCGCTTCCTCAATTCGATCGAGGTCTCGGCGATCTGGGAAATCGTCACCGTGGTGGGCGCCGTCGCCGTCGGTGTACTGATTGCGATCTACCTGTTCGAACAGATTCACGGCCGGCTGCGCGGCGTCATTTCGCTGCTGCTGATCGTGCCGGTGCTGTTGCCGCGCGTGTCGGCGGCGTTTATCTGGAAATTCATGTATTCGCCGCTCACCGGCATTCTGAGCTGGTTGCTCGGGCTGCTCGGCATCGACAACACGGCCTTCCTGTCCGACCCGCACCTCGCGTTGTATGCGGTGGCGCTCGTCGACATCTGGCAATGGGGACTGTTTTTCGCGGTGGTCGTGCTGAAGCTGCTGGAGACGCTGCCGCCCGAACCGCTCGAAGCCGCGCGGCTCGATTACGCACGCACCTGGCAGGTCTACGCGTATATCGCGTTGCCGATGCTGAAGGTGCCGATCATGAGTCTGGTGTTCATCAAGATGGTCGAATCGCTGCGCTCGTTCGATCTGGTCTATGTCATGACCAAAGGCGGACCGGGCATCACCACGGAAACGCTCGACATGTACGCGTATTCGCAAGGAATCGGCTTGTCCGGGAAAGTGTCGTATGCGTCGAGTATGGCCGTGCTGATGATGGTGGCGACCACGCTGATTTTCACTTTCATCTGGAAGCGGGTGAACAAATGGGAAGACTGATTTCGCGCGGCGCTGCATGGTCGTTTGGCCTCGCGCTTGCACTGGTGGCCGTGTTTCCGATCTTCTGGGCGTTCCTCAATTCGCTGAAGAACCTGCTCGACATCGTCACGCCGACGCCGCGTTTCATCTTTACGCCGACGCTCGACAACTACCGCCAGGTCGTGTCGAGCCCCGAGGTGCTGATCGGCCTGGGCAATAGTTTGTCGATCGTGGGCTTTGCGGTGCTGCTGGGAGCGTTGCTCGGTGTGCCTGCTGCTTATGTGATTGCGCGGTATCACGTGCCGGGCAAGCGCGACATTCAGTTCTTTCTGCTGTCGCTGCGGTTTTTGCCGCCGGTGGCGGTCGCGATTCCGTTGATTGCGATCTGGGTCGATCTGGGCTTGTACGACACCAAACTTTCGATGGTGGTGACGTATCTGCTGGTCACGCTGTCCACCATCACCTGGTTGTCGATCCCGGTGTTTCAGCGTCTGCCGCGTGAAGTCGAAGAGGCGGCCACGCTGGACGGCTACGGCCCGTACGGTGTGTTCTGGCGGATCGCGTTGCCGATCAGCGCGACCACGCTGATGGGCGGCATCGTGTTCAGCTTCGTGCTGGTCTGGAACGAACTGATGATCGCGCTCGCACTGACCTCGTCGAGAAGCGCGACGCTGCCGGTGGTGGCGTCCGCGTTCACGTCGCTCGGGCAGGAAGTGCCGTGGGGCGTGATCAACGCGTCCACGGTGCTGCTCGCGTTACCTCCGATTATTTTCGTCGGCGTGCTGAGCCGGCTGTTGAACTCAATGCTCAAAGGCAAGTAAGGAGAATGTTTTGAAAGCCCTCGTACTCGAAGAAGCGCGCCGGCTCGCGCTGCGCGATATCGATCTGCCGCTCGAGGTCGGACCTCGCGACGTCAGGATCAAGATTCATACGGTCGGCGTGTGCGGCAGCGACGTGCATTACTACACGCATGGGCGCATCGGTCCATTCAAGGTCGAAGCACCGATGGTGCTCGGTCATGAAGCGTCCGGCACGGTGGTGGAAACCGGCAGCGAGGTCACGCATCTGCGGGTGGGCGACCGCGTGTGCATGGAGCCGGGCGTGCCGCAATTCGATTCGCCCGCGACGATGCGCGGTCTCTACAACCTGGACCCCGCCGTGCGTTTCTGGGCGACACCGCCGATTCACGGTTGCCTGACGCCTTATGTCGTGCATCCTGCGGCCTTCACGTTCCGGCTGCCGGACAATGTGTCGTTCGCGGAGGGCGCGATTGTCGAACCGTTGTCGATCGGCTTGCAGGCGGCGAAGAAGGCGGCCATGAAACCCGGCGACGTCGCCGTCGTGATCGGCGCTGGAACGATCGGCGCGATGACCGCACTGGCCGCGTTGGCCGGCGGCGCATCGCGCGTCATTCTCGCGGACGTGATCAAGGAAAAGCTCGCGCTGTTCGCCGGCAATCCGGCCGTGACCACCGTGAACGTACGCGAGCAGAAGCTGACCGACGTCGTTCAGGACGTCACCACAGGGTGGGGCGCCGACGTCGTGTTCGAAGCGAGCGGCAACGCGAAGGTCTACGACGACCTGTTCGATCTGCTTTGCCCGGGTGGCTGCGCGGTGCTGGTCGGCATGCCGGTGGATCGTGTGCCGCTCGACGTCGTCGCGATGCAGGCGAAAGAGGCGCGCCTCGAATCGGTGTTTCGTTACGCGAATGTGTTTCCGCGCGCGCTGGCGCTGATCAGCTCAGGCATGATCGACGTGAAGCCGTTCATCTCGCGCAAGTTCGCGTTCGCCGACGGTCTCAAGGCGTTCGAAGAGGCGGCGGCGGGGCACCCGAACGACGTCAAGATTCAGATCGAAATGGATTGAGCCATGGCTAAAATCGTTTGCAAAGGTCTGACTAAACAGTACGACGGCGGCCCGCCGGTGCTGCATCCGCTCGATATGGAAATCGACGACGGCGAGTTCGTCGTCCTGCTCGGGCCGTCCGGTTGCGGCAAGTCCACGATGCTGCGCATGATCGCGGGTCTCGAAGGCATCAGCGGCGGCGATCTGGCGATCGGCGAGACGGTCGTGAACGACTTGCCGGCGCGCGAGCGCAACGTCGCGATGGTGTTCCAGAACTACGCGCTGTATCCGCACATGACGGTGTACGACAACGTCGCGTTCGGTCTGCGCCGTCTCAAGGTGCCGGCCGCGGAGATCGATCGTCGCGTGCGTGAAGTGGCCGCGATGCTGAACCTCGACGCGTTGCTCGACCGCAAACCGCGCGCCATGTCGGGCGGCCAGCAGCAGCGCGCGGCGATCGCTCGCGCGATGATCAAGACGCCCGAGGTGTTTCTGTTCGACGAGCCGTTGTCCAATCTCGACGCAAAGTTGCGGGCGCAACTACGCGGCGATATCAAGCGTTTGCATCAGCGCCTGAAAACCACCACGGTGTACGTGACGCACGATCAACTCGAGGCCATGACGCTCGCCGACCGCGTGATCCTGATGCGCGGCGGACGGATCGAGCAGGCCGGTACGCCGTCCGATCTCTACCATTTTCCGCAGACATTGTTTGCCGCAGGCTTCATCGGCACACCGGCGATGAATCTCGTGGCCGGTGTGGTCGAACGACTCGGCGACACCTGTTTCGTCGATGTGCAGGGCGAGCGTTGGCCGCTTGCCGGTGCGCGTTTCGCCGGATTGCATCGCGGCCAGGCGGTGAAGCTGGGCATCCGGCCGAACTATCTGAAGCTGGCGTCAGCCGAAGAAGAACCCGGCATGCTCAGGCTGAGCGGAAACGTCGAATTGATCGAACTGCTGGGCGCGGAAGCACTCGTCACGTTCAATTTTGCCGGCGAGCGGATGGCCGCGCTGATCCCGGCGAGCGACTTGCCGCAGCGCGATAGCGTGGTAACGTTCGAGTTCGAAGTCGCCGACCTGCACGTTTTCGACGCCGGCACGGAGCAGAACGTTTCCTTGCCCGTTGCGCAGCGCACCGCGCAAAAGTTCGGCGGTGCGCCGCGTCAGGATGCGGGCGTGCAGGGCGCGGCTTTGCACTGACAAAAAAGCGCGGCGTCGAGACGGCCGAGAAGGAGACACGGTATGAATCCAGACCTGGAGTTGGTGCACACGCGGCGCGACGAATCGTTTCGCGCGTGGGCGCACGATTACCCGCATACGGTGGCCAAATGGCACTTTCATCCGGAGTATGAGATTCACGTGATCCGGGCGTCGACCGGCAAGTTTTTTGTCGGCGATTTCATCGGCGATTTCGCGCCGGGCAACCTGGTGCTCACCGGACCGAATCTGCCGCATAACTGGATCAGCGAAGTGGGCGAGGGCGACGCCGTGCCGTCGCGCGACGTGGTGCTGCAGTTTTCGCGCGACGCGGTCGAGCGGATGGCGGCCGCGTTCACCGAACTGCATGCGATCGTCGGCCTGATCGACGACGCCGCGCGCGGCATTCAGTTTCCGGATGCCGTGGGTCTGGCGATTGCGCCGAAGATGCTGGAACTGGCCGTGTCGCACGGCTGCCGTCGCGTCGAACTGTTGATGTGGATCTTCGACCGCCTGTCGTCGTGCAGCGAGCGCAGGTTGCTCGCGGGGCCTTCGTACGATGTCAACGCGCATCGCTACATGCAGTCCACGATCAACCAGGTGCTCTCGTATATTCAGCAGAACCTGCCGGGCACGTTGCGCGAAGCGGATGTCGCCGAACTCGCCGGCATGAGCGTCAGCACGTTCACGCGCTTTTTCCGGCGGCACACTGGCTGCACGTTCGTGCAGTACCAGAACCGGTTGCGTATCAACGAGGCGTGTGAATTGCTGATGTGCTCCACGCTGAGCGTGACGGAGATCTGCTATCGCGTCGGCTTCAATAACCTGTCGAATTTCAATCGTCAATTCCTGGCAACGAAGGCGATGCCGCCGTCGAAATTTCGCGCGCTGCATCAGCTCAACGAACACATGATCGCGGCCTGACCTTGCACCTGTCTGCATGACATGACAGTCAGGCCGCCAACACGAGGACGACACTCTTGACCTTCCTTGGCATCGACCTCGGCACCTCCGAGGTAAAAACACTCCTCACTGACGACGCGTCGACGACGATCGCCACCGGTAGCGCGCGACTCGAGGTCGAGCATATTCATCCGCATTGGTCCGAGCAGAGTCCGCAGGCGTGGTGGCATGCCACGCTCGATGCGATCGCACAGGTGCGGGCCGCCGATCCTGGCGCCTTTGCCGCGCTGCGCGGGATCGGTTTGTCCGGGCAGATGCATGGCGCGACCTTGCTCGATCGCGCGGGACAGGTGTTGCGTCCGGCGATTCTGTGGAACGACACCCGTGCGTTTGCCGAGTGTGTGGAACTCGAAGCGCTGGTGCCCGAATCGCGTTCCATCACCGGCAATCTGGCGATGCCGGGTTTCACCGCGCCGAAATTGCTGTGGCTGTCGAAGTACGAACCGGCCGTGTTTCGCGCCGCGCACAAGGTGCTGCTGCCGAAGGATTACGTGGCGTGGCGGCTCAGCGGCGAATTCGTCTCCGACATGTCCGATGCGTCGGGCACGCTGTGGCTCGATGTTGCGAAACGCGACTGGTCGGACCGGATGCTCGCGGCGACCGGCTTGTCGCGCGAGCATATGCCGAGGCTGGTGGAAGGCAGCGACGCGGCCGCGCAGTTGCACGACGGCTTGCGGCGCGAATGGGGCATTGCGGGTTCGGTGACGCTGTGCGGCGGGGCGGGCGATAACGCGGCGAGCGCGATCGGCATGGGCGTCGCCGACGCGGGCAGCGCGTTTCTGTCGTTGGGGACGTCGGGCGTATTGTTCGCCGGCACTGAGCGATTTGCACCGAATCCCGCGCAGGCGGTGCATGCGTTCTGTCATTGCTTGCCGGAGCGATGGCATCAGATGAGTGTGATTCTGTCGGCGGCGTCGAGTCTGGCGTGGCTGTCCGAGTTGCTGGGGAAGGATGTCGCCGAACTGGTCAATTGCGCGGAGAGCGCGGATGCGCAGAACGCGCCGTTGTTCTTGCCGTATCTGAGCGGTGAACGGACGCCGCACAACGATGCGAATGCCAAGGGCGTGTTCTGGGGCTTGACGGGCGCCCATGGTGACGCCGACCTCGCGTATAGCGTGATGGAAGGCGTGGCTTTCGCGATGGCCGACGGGTATGCGGCTCTGCAGGGCGCGGGGACTTCGCTGGAGACGGCGTCGTTTATTGGCGGCGGTTCGCGTAGCCGGTTTTGGGCGACGCTGTGCGCGACCGCGACGGGCGTGGCGATGCGGCGGCATCAGGGTGGCGATGTTGGCGCGGCGTTGGGGGCTGCGAGGTTGGCGCGGCTGGCGGTGACGAAGGAGAGCGTGGGGCTGGTTTGTACGGCGCCGGAGACGGTTGAGGTTTGTGAGCCGGACGCCGCAAAGCGGACTTTGGCCGAGGATCGGCTTGCGCGGTATCGGCGGATTTACGCGGCGCTTAAGGACGAATTTGCGCGGTAGGCCGTCCACAAAAACGTTCGTTGGCCGCGTAAGCGCAATCCCGCGCCGCGGCAGTTTAGCGCTTCTCAGAAGCGCTACTTTGGCTAACTATCCTTCCTGACTTTGCGCGCCAGGAGGCGAGATGAAAGGAATCGGGACACCCCATCTATTCGCGGTTCCGTTATTGATCAGCGGACTCATTGCTCCCATGACCGGTGCAAATGGCATGGATATCGTCCGCTCGCCAGTCGCTGCGGTGTTTGAACAATTCGACTCGCAGAACCTGGATGGCATAAGCTATATCGGCGGAGTAAATTCAGGCGATATCAGAAATTTGTCGCGCATCAGAAAAATGGTTCTGGAAGAAGGGCGACGGTATTTCGTTGACCTGGGCGGCCTGAGCGAATCTCAAAAGAAAAATATAAAGCAGGGCATTCAGACTAATCTTGGGGTAAGTTTTGAGTCGGATTGGCTGTTCATTGGACGGCATAAAAATAATCTGATTTTCACTCCACTGCGTAGTCTGGATGATGCCGCGCTAAGGGTCGCGGTGAATCGTGCAGACGAACCAGCAGCGTCAACTGCGTATGGACGGAACCCAAAGTCTGAGGATCAGGCGACGCTACCTCATGTGGCATTTTATGTTGATGTCAACCGCCCGATTCATGACTGGGAATGTACCTTTCCGAACTCGCATTTCTGGGAGAAAGGCAGTCGTACATTTTGTAATAACGGCAACATCTCGCTGGTTTATCGCGTCAATTTGATGCGCTCGCTGGCATTTGGCCTGGGAGGGTCGGCAACGCCGGACGCGAAACTGGTCAGAATCTCGCTCGACGAGCAGTCTGGCGGGGCAGGCATTCAACTCAACGATAGAAAACTGAGCTGGAGGGAAGCCTACACGGATCGTACCGTGGTGGATGGATGGACTGCCAGCCACTCAACGGATGCAATCGCAAAAGATTACAGGTTCACGATCGATGCTGTTGATGTTTCCGGAAATGATCAAAAAACCGCATCGATTCTCAAAACCTATCCCGCCTCGAACTTCAATGCCAACTTTGAACATACCGAAGTTTCTGGTTTTGAAATTGGAGTTGGCAGAGGGATAAAATCGACCAGAAGCGCGCCGAAGCTAAAGCTGGAACCTCAGTTTTCTTATCGTCAGGATCTGACTTTGAGTTATAAAACAGAGGACTACCGCGTCGTGAGGTCGTCGCCGGACTCAAGCAAAATTTCATTTATATGGGAACGGCAGCAATATCCCACGGCTGAATCGCTTCTTAACGTTTCGACCAGTCCGGCCTGGGATAATCTGTACCCGATTGACTCTGAAAAAATTAGCGCACTGAGTTACCGTGGAATTACGCCGAATTTTGACGTCATCTACAGGGCCGCGCCTGCCGCGAAAGGCGTCACACGGTTTTACATAGACTCGTCCGTCAATATATGGGCAATCTATGACGCAATTTATCAGCATTTTTACGTAGTCGGCACGCACAAGTCGTATCAGGCCAAGGAGCAATGGCAGAAGTACCGACGAGTGTCGGAAGTCGTACATTTCGACGTCGACTGGGATCATCCGGTTTTTACCGGAGGTCGTCCCGTCAACATTCAACTGGGTGACCAGAACAATTCCTGCATCGCGAATGGTTCGCAGGGTAAGGTGATCATTGAAGCTTGCGACCTCAAAAGTAACGCGCAGTCGTTTATTTACGATCAGTACGGCCGGTATGTCAGCGCTGCAAACGCCGGGCAATGCCTCGACGGCAACGACTTGACCTCATTTAAACCATGTGATGCAAGTTTGACTCAACGTTGGGAATGGAAGGATCCGGCGGACATGCTGGAGAACGAATATGTGGCGGGCAGTTTCCTCGCGCATGACATGGGTAGTAATCGGATGACGCTCGCCAGTCCTGGGGCGTCGAATGTAAGTACGAGGATGCTCACGAAGTTTACGGATATCTTCAGCGAGTAGATGGGGGCGTTGGAGTGTCGTTATGGTGATCGTCCCGGATGTGGTCATGCGAGCCTGCCGCAATCAGAGCGGAAACGCCGAGCATGGCACCGGCTGCAAAACACGACATCTGTATCTTGCTGAAACACGACATTCTCATATTGCTGCTACAGACGGATTGTTGATAATTTATCTTATGTCAAATGAACTTGCCAACCTTGGTTCTTCGTTGCTTACAATTTGTTGCGCCCCCTGCAGAATTGTAATGCTTACGTTAGATTTCGCGACCTTCAGACTTCAGAGGGTTTCCAAGTGTTCGCAGAGCAACGACATGGCGGCTTGCATGAGTTTCTGGAGCTGACCGGCGGACTCTCAATCGCCGAGGTCGCCAGAAAGCTGCGCTGTTGCTCGCGAACCATCCGCAATTACGTCGCCGGCCGCTCCCCGATTCCTTGGCATCGCATCGAACTGCTTCGCCTGCTCGCGCTTGACGCGCGCGCGGCGTCTGAGAATCAGAACGTTCCACCGCCCGCCGACGAACCTTCCCTCGTCGCCAATATCGATCCCGACCCGGCAGCGCCGGACGTCCCGCCGACCGAATTGCTCGCCTGGGTCGGCGTGCACGCGCCGCACTTCCTGTCGAGCCGGCGCAGCTTCGCCCTTTACGTTCGTGGATGGAATGTCGTCGACAAAATTCGACGGGCCAAGTGCGAAGGCACGTTTTCAGCGGTGCTTGCGCGTTGGCGCGAGCAGACCGTGGAGTTGCCGCGCATGTGGCGTTCGGGGCGGCTGTTTGCGGGTATTGGCCCGCCCGCGTACCTAGATAAAAAAACGGCGTCGTGACGAACCGGCGACGCCACGCGCACCGGTCAGAAGTCGAGTTGGTCCGCCGCGATGCCAAGTGCGGACGCAATCTATTGGCGCGAAGATTTCTACGGCCTCTCGATGCTTTCCTGCTGCAGGTAGCCAACTGGCTGATGCCCATGCGCGCAGCGACTTCGACCTGCGTCAGTCCGAACTGTTCGCGCCCAGCGCAAGCCGGCGTTGCGCCGTCCACAGTTACACTCACACTCTCCCCACCAACGGATGCGGAGCGCATCCAACGTACGGCCGGCAGCAATCAAAATTCAGAGACGGACCAACCTAGCGTTGAGCAGGCGGAACTACTCACGCATCGATTCAGTTAAGTCGCCGACTGTCCCCTGTCAACCCCGGCCGGTCAGCGCACAGGCCGCTCGCCCACAACAGACGTTCGCCTATTGGGGCGAACGCCGCGGGATTGACCGGTGGACGGCGTGCGGGTCGAGCAGGAATCGCCGCATTCTGACCGTACGGATCTTTGTCAATTCCCAGGATTACTTGGCGAACAGAGTGGGGACGGCCCGTAGCGCGAGCAAAGCTGTGTTTGCCTAAGAGACCGCCCGCAAGTTGAGCGCGCTACGAGCCTGCAACGTAGCTTCCAAGCCACTGCCAGCGAGCGGATGCAAAGCGTTGGGGTTCCAGAGGAAGCTCGCTTTGACGTTCACGTTGTTGGGGCTCTTGGCCTCAATAGAGTCGTCCTCGAGAAAGACGACGCCCGACAAATGTTTGGTTACCTCGCCCGCTAAAATCTGCGATTTGATCTTGCCGTTGAAGTTGTTCGCGGGAACGGGTGAAGAAAGATAGTCGGAGAAGAAATGGTCACCCAATTGCCTGAAGAACAGGTTTTTTGAGTCGTCGAAATGGAATACTCTTTCCCCTGCCCACGGAAAAATAACGAACACGATCACTGTGGGCTCCACTTTCGAGAACTTCTTTGCATGCCCGAAAAGCAGCCTATGATGGTTCATTGCGTGTTCTGACGGCGAATAGCTGCTTTCGCCAGTCATCACGCCGGGACTCCAAGCGAATTTATACGACAACCCAGGAATGACTTTGCTGATAAGACTTGAGGGACGGACATCTACGTCGACGCCGTGATTCAGCTCATCCAGCAATTTTTGGCGACTGGTCTGATAGGTAACGAAATCGTCGCCGAGATTGTACGAAGGAAGGATCGTCAAATTCTTGATCTTCTTCGCCCCACGGAAATCTTTGAAAATTCCTTCGAGGATCCCGCCAATCTTATCGGAAAGTAGCTTCGTGTCCATCGAAACGCCGAGCTTGGGAAATCTCATGTCATGATTCGCGTCTTGCATTCCCATTTCCGACGCCAGCGTCTGGGACGCGGACACTGTGTGGTCCAGGACAATATTCCCGGGCCCGGTACTGGCATCAGCCAAGAAATAGTCGAGTGCACAAAGCTCAGCGTAGGCTCCATCCCATCCGGAAGTGGCGATCTTGTTGATCGCAGCGACGGTTTCCGTGCGAAGGCTCGCGTCCGCCGCGACTGAAGCAGCGAGCCGGCGAAGGCGTTGCTCGAAGTTGGCGGAAAATTTAGAAAATGTCGCAGGGTTACCGAGAGCGCCAGTCACATGGTTGTAACTCGGATCAGCCACGTTAAAGTTGGCTGTCCCTGCACCGAAAATACCATCGACAAGTGCCGCGTAAATTCCCCGATCAGTCATGCTTCGCACCTCATATTTAATTGTGATGCCACTATGCTAGCCGAATAGCCGCCCCAAGCAAACCGTGGCGAGTGTCTGTTCATGGCAGATTGCGGTCTTCGGCGCTTATCAGGCGCAAGATCTCAGTCGAGGCGCCTAGGCTGTTCGCACAGTCAGGCTGGTGGGGTGCGATCCTTTAGAAGTTTGCGCATCCGCCTGTTATCGAGAATCAACGCGACGAAAACGACGACGAGCAGGATCTCGGTTGCATAGGTTCCCGCCGCCGCAGAAAACAGCCACGCGAGAGCCGCGCATCCGACTGCTACCGCGATCAGTGCGGCCCGGTCAATCCACCATTCTTTCGAACCAACTTTCATTGCATGCCCACCGCTTGCAGCCGACCGGCCGGGATGATTGCTTTTTTCACAAATGCAATTCGGCCAGGCGCGCCGACCGCGAAAATTTCGGGGTTCGTTTGCATGACAAAAAGCGTTTGGGCAGGAACACGAATGCCGGTGTCGAACGTGAATTTCTGAACGCCCTTCGCGGTCGCGTTCGGCGTCGAACCACAATCGAGATATGCGTCGGTGGCGACCATCAGGCTGCCGACAGCGGCGCCGAGCCAGAAGGATGCGTAGATAGCCCCGAACGCGAGTAGCTTTTCACTCGCCGTCGTCGCGCCGATGATTTCGCCAATCGATGCAGTCTTGCCCAGCTTCTCTGCGGCGGCGACCATTGCGCCGACGCGGGCCAGCACATTGGCGGGCGCGGTGGAAATGCTCGAAGGAACGTCGAGCCCGAGGGCGTCCATGTTGTCTTTAAAGGCTTTGTAGAAGCCCGCTCCGGTGCATGCTATCGGCATCGCATTCGCTCCCTTTGAGTGGCCGCACCGGCCGCGCAATCTACGGCACTCATGCGGTATGCATGTCCGGTCAAAACTGACCGTCAACACTCTATCAAAAGAATACCTAACCGCCCTTGCGAAAGTGCGAGCGGTGCCGGTCGGTGGTCGGATCGTCGCGCATTTCCATTTCCAGCACAGTTTCGAAACCACTATCGTTGATTGTATGCGTCGTCTTCTTCACAAGCCACGGCGTTCCGTCGATCTCCGGTTTGAAGCCGGAAACGGTCACAGGCATTTCGGGGAACGCATCGGGCCGCGCGCGAGCGAGCGTGTAGTCGAATGTCGCCTGGCTGCGCTGCGTGCGGTCATACTCGGCTTGCGCCGCCGCGCGCGCTTCGGCTTCGGTCGCGTAGTCTTCCGGCAGCACCTTCATGTTTTTATTGTTCTCACCGCCGATCACAACCGACTTGCGTTTGCCCTTCGCGTTGGAGTGGTAATGCGCGCGCACGCCCGAATAGCTCTCACGTTGCGCGACGTGGTAGCGATGCTTGTCGCCGCTCGAACGCGTCAATTCGATCACGCCTAGCGCCTTGCCGCTCACCGTCTTGCCGGTGCCGATCGGCATGAACAGCAGGCGCAAATCCTTCACGTTCATCACTGCGTCGTAGCGCTTCGCGAGGCGCGTCAGAAACGACATGTCGCTTTCGTGGGTCTGGTCGATGTGGTCGATCAGGATATTCGCGAGCGTGTCGCCGATCGTCGGCTTGAGCGAATGACGGATTGCGATCGCGCGCACGATCGCGCCGATCTTCTGCCCGTGCCAGCTCTTTTCACGGCGTTCGTGCATTTCGTTGGTCATCGAGGCCGAGCGTGCGCGCACGGTGATCGTATCCGGTGCGCCGCCATGTTCGGCCTCGTTGACGGTGAATGTCCCCTTGTCGGTCAGCGGCTCGCCGACCCATCCAATCGAAACCTTGATTTCCGCGCCGCGCTTCGGGATTGCAAGGTCGTTTTTCGAGTCGTCGAGTACGAGGTCGAGCATGTCGGCTTCGTCGCCGCGTGACTCTGAAATCGACAGGGAAATGAGGCGCGGTGCAATGAGGCTCGACAGATCGCGGCCGTCGAGCGTTACGCGGTAATCGGCTTGCGGCTCGACGCGATCGACCGGGTCGGCCGTTCGCCCGGTGGCGTTGTTCTTGTCGGCAAACATTATGCGTCTGCCTCGTTTGCCTTCTGCGCTTTCTGCTTCACCATCGAGAGCATCTCATCATCCACGCGTTTCAGCGTCAGCGAAAATTCGATCTTTCGCGGGATGCCTTCGGGCGTGTGATAGGTCTGCGTTTCGGTCTGCGTCATGATAGTGAAAGCGCCGTATACATTGCCGGCGCCGTCCACCAGCACATACGCGTCGCCGGCGTCGCCCATCGTCGCCAGTTCCTTGAGTGATGCAATCGAGCCGATCGACTCGGGCGCCACGGTGCACCGCGCAGAGCTATCACGGCAACTTCTATTTCGATGAGTATTTCTGGGTCGGCGGCTTTCGCAAGCTGAACAAGGTCGCCTCCGGCATGGCGATGCATAGCAAGTGGAGAAAAACCTATTTCTCCACGCCGTCGAGCATGCAGCACGAAGCCTATTCCTTTTGGACCGGTGACCATTTCAACCGCGGCCGCGCGAAGGTCGATCACCTGCACCTTGACGTGACGCATAAGGCGCTCTCACGCGGCCGGCTCTGTGAGGACCGGCAGTGGCGCCAGATCGTCACGGTAGAGGACGCCGTCGCCGGCGGCTGCAATCTGTTCGATCTTGACGAACTGCGGCTCGAATACAGCCCCGAGGAATATCTGAATCTGCTGATGTGTCATTTCATCGACGACACGGCATCGATTTTCCCGCTCGCGGACCTGCAGCGCTGCATGGTGGATTCGTGGGAGCTTTGGGAAGACTTTAAGCCACTGGCGCCCCGCCCTTTCGCGTACCGCCCTGTATGGGTCGGCTATGACCCGGCGCTATCCGGCGACTCTGCCGGCCTGATTGTGGTGGCGCCGCCGGCGGTGCCGGGTGGCAAGTTTCGCGTGCTGCACAAAGAGCAATGGCGCGGCATGGACTTCGAAGCCCAGGCCGATGCCATCCGGCGCATCACGCAGGAATACAACGTCGAGTACATGGCGATCGATACGACCGGCATCGGCCAGGGCGTGTACCAGCTCGTTCGCCAGTTCTACCCGAACGTCGTCGCGCTCAACTACTCGCCAGAGGTCAAAGGCCAGCTCGTTCTCAAAGAAAGGTCTATCGGTGATCGGCAAGGGCCGACTCGAGTTCGATGCTGGTTGGACCGATCTCGCACAGTCGTTCATGGCCATCCGCAAAACCATGACCGCCAGCGGCCGGAAAGTCACCTATGAGGCCAGCCGCAGCGAGGAAACCGGCCACGCCGATCTTGCATGGGCATGCCTGCACGCACTCGGTAATGAGCCGCTGGAAGGCGTCACAACCAACAACACAGGTTTGGAGTTCTCAAATTGAGCAAGCGCAAACAACGCCACACACACGCCGCGGCGCCCGCGCAGGTCGCAACGCCGCCAGCGCGCGCCGAGGCCTTCACATTCGGCGACGCGATGCCGGTCATGGACCGGGCCGAGATTCTGGATTACGTCGAGAGCTGGTCGGCTGGTGAATGGTTTGAGCCGCCGGTGTCGTTCTCCGGCCTGGCGAAGTCGTTTCGCGCCGGCGTCCATCACAGCTCCGCGATTTACTTCAAGCGCAATGTGCTGTCGTCCACGTTCATCCCCCACAAGCTGCTCACGCGCGAGGAATTCGACAGGTGGGCGCTTGACTTCATGGTGTTCGGCAATGGCTACCTTGAAAAGCAACAGAACCGAATCGGCGGGACGCTCGCGCTCAAACGCGCGCCGTCAAAATACATGCGCCGCGCGACTGATTTACAGCGGTATTTTCAGGTCAACGGCATTCAGGAAAAATACGAATTCGCGGCCGGTAGTGTTCATCATCTGATGGAGCCGGATATCAACCAGGAGGTGTATGGCCTCCCCGAATATCTCGGCGCGTTACACGCGGCATGGCTGAACGAATCCGCGACGCTGTTTCGTCGTCGCTACTACGAAAACGGGTCTCACGCCGGGTTCATCCTGTACATGACGGATGCCGCTCAGAAGCAGGAAGACGTAGACGCGTTGCGCGAGGCGTTGAAGAACAGCAAGGGACCGGGAAATTTCCGCAATCTGTTCATGTACGCGCCACAGGGCAAAAAGGAAGGGATCCAGCTCATTCCTGTGTCCGAGGTCACGGCCAAAGATGAGTTTTTCAACATCAAGAACGTGACGCGCGATGACCTGCTTGCCGCCCATCGCGTACCGCCGCAGCTTATCGGTGTAGTGCCGAGCAATACCGGCGGATTCGGTGCAGCGGACACGGCCGCCGAGGTATTCGGCGCAAATGAAATCGAACCGCTCCAGCGCCGGTTCACTCAACTCAACGAGTGGATCGGCGACGAAGTCGTGCGCTTCTCTCCTTACAGTATCAAACGGGCGGCCGCCAAAGTCTGAGCATTGTCCGCGTGTTACGGCTAATCCATTGGCGCCCGCTGGCACAAGTCGCGACCGTCGAGACGCGGATAAGTCGAACGGCACGTCTCGTCAAGCAGCGGAAAATAATCCAAGAGGTCTGCCGGTCTGACCATCGGCATCGGTCGAGATGGTAAAAAAGGGGCTCGTGCGACATGACTATTCAAACGTGTCCCATTCAGAAGGGGGCAGGCTATTGGCGGCTAAAATATAGGGCACACGGTCAATCACGATATCGAAGACGTTGAGCAAAGTTGAAAAATGATCCTTTGGACCATTACCATCGGTGGGCGGATTTGCTCTCAACTCGTCAATACCTGGCAAATTGTCCGGGTTGTACAGATAGACCAGCGTATTCATTTGGGTCGAATTTTCGTCTACGCCGCCAGGCAGTGCACCAAATCTTTTTTTAAGAATTTCTGAATATTTAATCTTTTCAGTTTTCGAGCACCAATCGACAATTTTTTCCAAGGTTGATTCTTTCAAACGCGCGGAGACCAGACGCTTATCGTCCATCATCAATTTCGCCTCCGTTACTCGGCCGAAAACAGAAAATCGCCCAATTTTAATTCCGGGATCAAAGTAACGTTCCAGCTCAACCGGACCAAGCTTCATACGCGAACATAGATCATGTAGCGCGCAGTAGAATTTGAATAGGCTGTCATTTTCGTACTTGATCGAAGTTGTCATCGATTTATCTGAAATCGCCTCACTATCTATGCAGCTATCGAAACCAGACTGATGGTAAATGCACCCAACTCCCAAAACACAAATGTAGTTAGGCCAGAACTCTGGCGAATTTTTTTCTTCCCATTCGTTCAGATTTTCCCACAACGAATCGAGTGAATTTCCGCTCAATGCATATGCAAATACGACACCAAACGGCTTAGGCCTTGGCCTTGCAATCACGTACCCGTGCGCAAGCGGTTCAGCGATCGCCCCTCCGAGAGATATCTCCTTGAACGCTTTTATTTTTTCCAACGAATCAATTAACTCCGTCTTTGATAATCCAGATTTAACCTCAATAATTCCATAAACTGAATCTATTGGGTAAATCTGGTTAATTTCATCATAGTGCAGAGAAAGGCCGTGGATTGAGTCATATACGATGATGTCGCATTGTCGTGAAACGTCCCGGACGTGGCCGACTACTTCTCCCGCACCCAATCCATATTTGGCAGGCAATCGTCCTTTCGCCAAGAAATCGCGAAGGGTATTCTCACGCGCAGTGCCACGCGTGCCTTTATGTGCGAAGTGCGCGGCTTGTTCAAAGTCATTGCGCATTTTTTCGCTAACTGAGCGGAACAGTTTTTTAGCATCCATCGGTCTAGCCTCCACTGTAGTTGGTGGTCAATGTATCGCAGCGGATGGGGGGTGGTCCCAAATAATCCGAAACCGGGCAAGACAGGAACGATCGAAGGCGAAAGCAAAGCAGCGGTCGATCTTCTATGGCCGCTTAGGGAAGCCTGCGCGGCCTAGAACGAACGCTTCGAGAGCAAAAACGATAAGGCTCCTGAGCATTTTCCGCCCCTACAGCGGGTTTGCGGCTGTCGGTCAAGGGGCCAACGACCTATATTTCGCGTGCTCGTCGCAGGAGACGTAGGATCCCCACGCTTTCAAGATCGCAGTCCCCCTCCCCGCCTGCCCTCCTCTTTGACCGCTGGTTTTGATGCACTACGCTGTTGGCCGATGCGACGCCAATCCGCGCGAGATTCGGGGCGATTTCGGAGCCAGCCGTGTGATGCGATGTGATGCGCGCGGTGGGGGCGTCAGTTACAATCGCGCGAACCTTAAACCAACAAAATTTGAGCGATGGACGATCGAGCCACATCTGCATACTCTGCCAACGCTCCCACTGCGGTGCTCGATGCGCCAGACCATGGCCTCTGTCCGTCCAATACTGCGCTGAATCAAACGCAAATATTGTCGTTTTTCTGCGGCGCTGGCGGATTGGACCTCGGATTTACTGAGGCCGGATTCGACGTTGTATTTGCTGCAGACTATGCGCGAGCAGCCGTCGAAACGCACAACACGAACGCGGGTAAACCCGTAGCCAGGCTGTTGGATTTATCCGCTGCGTCCGCTCGCGAGGTTCAGAAACTGGTTGAAGCGGAGCGTCCTGGAGCTATGCCGCGAGGCGTTATCGGGGGTCCCCCGTGCCAAGGTTTTTCTCGCGCGAACACGCAACGGTCTAAGGCAGACCCGCGCAACGATCTTGCCAAACATTACGCGAAAATGATTTCGGAGCTGGCGGATGTATATCCGCTCGATTTCTTCGTTTTCGAAAATGTGCCCGAGTTACTTGCGATCGAGAACATTTCAATATTGCGGAGTTTAAAGGGAACGCTGTCACGCAAATTTCAGATTTTTACAGCTTGTTTGAACGCGGCAGATTTCGGGGTTGCTCAAACTCGCCAGCGCGTTTTTATTGTGGGTTTACGAAAGCGAGTGGGTCATCCGCAGAAATTTGCCTTTCCCGCGCCAACAGCTAACATCCATGCGACAGTAGAAGACGCGATTGCGGGGCTGCCTGACCCTACTTTTTTCCACCGATCGCTCACGCCTGAGCTGATACCGTTCCATCCCAATCATTGGACGATGCAGCCGCGTTCGCCGCGATTTGGTCCGGATCTCGTCACAAGTGGACGCTCGCTCATCCGTCTTGCATGGCATAAGCCAAGTCGGACTGTCGCGTACGGACATCGCGAAATACACGTTCATCCCAATGGGATGCGCAGGCTCAGCATTTACGAGGCCATGTTGCTTCAAGGTTTCCCACCAACTTACCGACTATCAGGGAACTTGAGTGAGCAGGTCACTCAGATATCCAATGCTGTGCCGCCGCCTGTAGCATTCGCTATCGCATCAGCACTGATAGCGCAAATTTACACCAACGCTAATATGCTTGCCTCGACCGATGACTGACGCCCGACCAGGTTCCGAGAAGGCGCTTCTCGAAGAAGTAAAAAGCGCCAGAGCCGCCGGAGCCATTGTAACGGCGACCTTGAAGACCGATGAGAGGGTCTTCGCGCGTATTACTGATGGTATTTACCGCGAGCCAGCTTCAGCGTTACGAGAGCTAATTGCCAACGCGTACGACGCTGACGCAACTGAGGTTCGGGTAGATACGGACGCCCCGCGATTTTCTCGTATCGTTGTTCGCGACAACGGGCATGGCTTGACTGAAGAAGCGCTGATACATGTGATTTGCCACATCGGCGGCAGCCTCAAGCGGACTGAACGCGGTAGCGAGTTTAACGTTGTCAGTAGCACTGACCCTACGCTAAGTCCCAAGCAACGTAAGTTGATTGGGAAGCTAGGTATTGGGCTTTTTTCTATCTCGCAGCTTACGCATCATCTGCTTATCGTAACGAAGGTAAAAGGTGAGGCGGTTCGACGGGTCTGCGACATCCTGTTGATGCCGCAAAGCGATGCGCAGAAAGAGTCACACAGCGAAGAAGAAGGGTTCGTAACGGGAAAGGTAAAAATCCAAACGTTGCCGGCCGAAGACGTAGACGCGCAAGGAACGGAAATAACGTTGCTTGATATTCGGGGATTTGTGCGGGAAAGCCTTCAGTCCACCGCCTCATGGGCAGCCATCGAGGGAGAGTCTGCTGAGACAGCGGATGCTGAAGACGATCAGGGCGCGAAGTTGTTGGCCGAATTGAGCGGTGAAGTGCCACCAGACGACTTTTACGATCGGCCACCGGTGCCATCTTTCCACATCGGCCGCGTAAGTCGTGAAGATGGAGAGATGCTCGCCATTCAGCCGTCCCTTCCTTGGACCCCTGACGATAGCCCGAGAGAGAAATTCGAGAAGTTCGTGCTTGGCGTTACCGCGCTGGCTAGCGCTACTACCGAGCGGATTCGACTGAGTGAGGTCCTAGACACGTATCTTCGAACGATTTGGACACTCAGTCTATCCGTGCCACTTCCCTACGTCGAAAAGCATCCTTTTGATCTCACAGGCGATGATATAACGTCGTCGTTTGCTCTGAGCAACAAGGCGGTAAGGCCGAAAGTTCAGCCGCTCGACCTGACAGCGAAGCAGACTATTCGCGATAAGACAGCCTTGACGGCGTCGACAAATCCGGAGCCATTGCCGTTTGAAGTCATAGTAGACGGGCTTTCACTTGCACGCCCTTTGCGCTTTGGCGACGCCGCCGGAACTATCGACGGAGTGCGTCCGCTTATGTTCGTCGGAAAGATAAAATCAGATATGGCGAGCTTGCCGAACGAATATAGCGGCGGACCACTTGAATTCGAAGCATATTTTTACTGGCAGCAAAGCGTTGTTCCTGTGGATCATAATGGCATTATGGTTCGAATCAATGGTGCAAGCGGAATTCTGTTTGACGAACACTTTCTCAAATATCAAATTTCCGAACAAAATCGTCTTCGGCAAATCACTGCAGAGATCTTCGTTCACCGTGGACTGGATGCCGCGTTGAACATCGACCGTGAGTCGTTCAATATTGCTCACCCCCACTATCAATTTCTAAAAAAGTGGGTGCATCACTCACTTCGACAACTGATTACACGTCAGAAATCACTGACGGCGTCCGCAAGTGGCGAAAGAATGCAAGGCAACTTGTCAGCCGCGTTGGACGAAATCCGCGGCATTGTGGTGTCCGGGTCTCCGGAGTCACAACAAGCTCGAAAAATAGAGTTCTCTTCAGCGCCGCCACTGATCAGGCAAGCAGAAGACGGCTTGGTATTTGATCGCGCGACTGTATTCAGTCCGCGAAAGGATAAAAAAGCGGTCACGAAGTCGGACAAATTGCGAGAAGAACTTCTCGAGCAACAGATAAAAGCCGTTGCGACAGTTTTGGCTGATTTTAAGGTGTTCGAATCGATGGACAACTCCACTCGCGACGAACTACTGCAGAAAATTGTTGCTATCTTCTCGGTTGATTTCAAGAAATGAACGATTTCAATGCTGATTTTGGCGATCCGGATGATAGCTTCGAACAGGGGATCGCCCCGACATCGACAGACCACGTTAATTTCGAGGTCCGGACGAAGTTTCTGCCATGGCATAAACCTCGCAAACAGTGGGTGCGTACTAAGCAATGGGCCGACAGCATCGGAAAGCTCATTGACACGTTGAACCTGGTCGAATCACAACGACCTGTGCGGTATCTGAGCTTACCTGGCCCGGATCTTTTGGACGTTCGATCCATTCAACCGGTATGTGAGGCAAAGAACGTACCCTTGCAATTCCTTGGACTTAACAGCGGCGATGATGACAATGCCGAGGTTGGGCTTGAGGCTGCACTGTTGAATCGTGTCCGATCGCTTCCGTTCATCGATCCTGCGTCTGAGGTGGTGAAGGATCGTCTTGAGCAGCTTGCAGTAAAGAAGTCGGTAGCATACGCGCGCGTCATTTCTGCTCAGAGATCCTTCGACGTCGTCAACATTGATCTGTGTGGTTCGTTTGCAGAGGGGCCGACCGGCGTGAAAGGAGGGAACCTCGTCAACGCCCTTTTCTCACTATTGCATCACCAAGCAACCCATCGGCAGGATGACTGGTTGTTTTTCATTACGACGAGATCGAACAAAGACATGGTCGATCCGCAGACTATGGTTCGCCTAGTCAAAGCCGTAAATGACATTCTGGACGAAAAACCGGAACTCAAAGAAGATCTCCTCGCGTCTGGAATTGTCAAGGAATCGGACCTCACCGAGGGGCGGCTCGATATTGAGAAGCTTTCCACTAGCGCCTATTCCAACTCGTTTGCGCTCGGCATGAGCAACTGGGTAGTACATACTTTGTTCAACGCGGAGCGCGCTTGGCAGGCCAATATGCTTCCCCATTGTGAGTACCACGTGTTGCTCAACGATCCGGCTTGCGACATGCTATCACTAGGCTTCTATTGCAAGCGTGTCAAGGTTCCACATCCAGACGAATTTGGCCTTGCGCATATGGACGACAATATCCCTGAACCGCAACTAGACACGATCAAACTTCGAGTTAGGAGATTGATTCAACGTCGAGTCGCCGAACGGCAGGACCTGGATCGCACGCTTTGCCAGCAGCCGGAGCTATATGAAGAGTGTCTAGAAACATCCGCCAAATTACTTGGCAGTTCCAGCTACGACGAAGCGAAATACAGAGAATGGGCGAGCGACGAACAAAATAAGCTAGTCACGTTCATGAAAGCTGCCGGACTTGTCGAGCAGGTCGATTGACTCCCGCTTCTGAAAGATGCAATTTCATGGATCAGCACTGCAAGCGTCCAGTCGCATAGCTTAATCGGAAACCTGAATGTCGCGTTGCCGTCCCCATAGCGGCAACGCCTCCTAGACGTCGAACGGGAGTGCTTCGGTTTTCCGCGGCAGGCGTTCCGGTATGGGTAGTTCGGGTGGGAACATTTCGAGTCGCGTTCGGTACGTGTGTCCGCACGTCACGTCATCACACTGAAAATCAATCTCCCACTGCGTGCAGGATTTCTTTTCCATCGCTCGGGCGATACCGCGAGCGCCGCAATGTGGACAAGCAATCGTGAATCTCATCTGCGCTCATCCCGGTTCATCGTAGTGCGCGCGTTGACCGCTCCGCGAAGCATCGGCGACGGCCGTACCTCGAGTGACACGCCTTCCCGCGGCCGGGACGAAGCCGAGAGCGAGAACAGTATTTCGAAGGCCGCCGACGTACGATAGCCGCAGTCTTCGCAAGCGAAGTACATTCGTCGCAACGTCGTAGATAGACCTTCGGTATGGCGTGCGTCAATTTCACCGGCGCAGCACGGGCAATCGATCTTCATTTGTATCATGGAAATTTCTCGGTCTATAGGTTCCATTGACCCCATTTCGCGCAGTTCCCTTCCCCACCAACGCTGACTTCGTTACTTCGATCCAACTGCGCAGCCGGAACAGCCACCCCTGGCCGAACGGTACGCGTACAGTTATTGACACGAGTCCGAGTGCTCGCGGCTTCGCCGCTGCGCTGAACTGAACCGCCCCGGGAATCGTGGAGGCTGGTTGGTTTAAGTTGACGCAGATGCAACTGCGGCTGTTTCAAGTTGCCGATAGAAGTTTGCCTCAGCTTCGGCGGGCGGGATATAGCCGAGCGGTTCCATCAACCGGTGGTGATTGAACCAGGCCACCCACTCCAGCGTTGCCAGTTCAACGGATTCCCGCGTTTTCCACGTGCGGCGATGAATCAGTTCAGCCTTATACAAGCCGTTGATCGTTTCAGCCAATGCGTTGTCGTAGCTGTCGCCCCGGCTGCCGACCGACGGCTCGACGCCAGCTTCAGCCAACATTTCGCTGTAGCGAATGCTGACGTATTGGGACCCTCTGTCCGAATGATGTATCAAGGTTCCGTCGTCGCCCGGGCGCCGCGCGTAAAGCGCCTGCTCAAGTGCATCCAGAACGAAGTCCGTAGTCATCGAACTGCTGACTCGCCAGCCGACGATACGGCGAGCGAACACATCGATCACGAAAGCCACATACAGCCAGCCCTGCCACGTCGAAACGTAGGTGAAATCCGAAACCCAGAGCTGGTTCGGCCGTGCCGCCTTGAACTGGCGATTTACCCGATCCAGCGGGCGCGGCGCCATGGCATCAGGAACTGTCGTGCGAACACGCTTGCCTCGCATCACGCCGCGCAAACCCAGTTGCTTCATCAACCGTTCGACCGTGCAGCGCGCCACCGCGATATGCTCCCGGTTCATCTGCTTCCAAAGTTTATCCGCGCCGTAGACCTGCATGTTGGCCTGCCACACACGCTTGATCTCCGGCCGCAGACGTTCATCGCGGATTGCGCGAACAGAGCGCCGCGACGGATCTCGAAGCTGCGCGGCGTGGCGTCGGTAGCCCGACGGGGCAATCCGCAAGACCTTGCAGATCGGCTCGACCCCGAAGGTGTGGCGATGCTGATCGATGAAGGCCTTCAGGACTTGAACCGGCGGTCGAGCTCCGCCTGGGCGAAAAACGCGCTCGCAACCTTGAGAATCTCGTTGGCACGACGCAACTCCTTAACCTCGCGCTCCAAGGCCTTGAGGCGTTCGCGCTCGTCTGTGGTCACGCCATCGCGCTCACCGTGGTCGACCTGGTCGCGCTTGACCCACTCGTGCAGTGTCTGCGGTGTGCAGCCGATCATCGGTGCAATCGATTCGACCGCCGCCCACATCGACGGATGTTCGCTACGCTGCTCGCGCACGAGGCGCACTGCACGCTCCCGGACTTCCGGGGAAAACTTGGTTACCTTCTTGTTCATGGCTCCATTCTCTCAAGAGTTGGAGCCTCCACAAAATCCGGGGCGGTTCACTTGGGCGCCTCTCCACTTATAGTGGTCCAGCAAGATCAATGACCAACAAATTCGCATGCCGAATCAATTCGCGTAAACCAGATGACTCTTCCAGATCATTCGCGACGCCACGCCTTTTATAAAGAATCCTTTCTGACCACGACGCGAGGTGAGGCGGATTCTATGAGCAAAGAAAACAAACAGGCAATAACGTTGAATCGAATCCAGGATGTGGGAGCTTCTCGATTAGCGGAATTTGTCAGTTTGAAGCGATACCCAAATAATGAATAAATCCGGATTCCTATTTATGTAAGAACTGATTTTCACGTCGAAGCTTTTTCAAAAAAAGCTTCTGCCGATACGCGTCGAGGCGGGGAGATATTCCGGGTGTAGGGACTCTGTCGGTACGCGATCCACACGCTGTCGACCGAAGATCCACTGTGGACATCTTGATGTCGCGATGCGGCGACATGTGGCATTAAACGGCATTGTGTGTTTATTGTCAACAACCAACAAGTGCAGGCAAAAAGACACTTTGTTGACAGTTGACGATCCTCATGCTACCGTCGCCAATTATTCTGAGTCCGGTCCGCCATGATTGACGAGCCCTCCGTCGGTGCAATTCAACTACTCAAAAAACACTCGCTGACAACGTTGGTGCAGGATGAACTTGAGCGTCTGATTCTCAGTGGCGAATTCGCTCCTGGCGACAAATTGAACGAAGCGCAATTGGCCACGCGCCTGGGTGTCTCTCGCGGACCCGTGCGCGAAGCATTTCGCGCGCTTGAACAGGCGGGTCTGCTGCGCACCGAGAAGAATCACGGTGTGTCGGTGCGAAGCCTGTCGCTCAAGGAAGCCGAAGAAATCTATCAAGTCCGCGCCATGCTCGACGAGCATATTGGCCGGCTACTGGCCGGCGACATATCGGCTGAGCATTTAGGCGCGTTGCGCGGCATCGTCGAGTCAATGAAGCTCGCGCAGAGCAGTCACGACGGACAGACTTACGGTCATCTGAACCTGCAGTTTCATGACACGATGGCAGCCGCGGTGGGTAACCGGAAACTGCTCGACACGTATCGCCGCCTTGTCGGCGAACTAAGCCTGTTCCGGCAAGCGGTGCTGACACGTAACGTCGACGCGATCGACCAGTCCGCGCAGGAACACGAAGACATCGTCGAGGCCATTGCCGCCGGTGACGCGGATCTAACCGAGAGGTTGATCCGCAACCACCTTGCGCATGGGCGCGAACGCATGCGGCAAGCGCATCAGCCCAGCAATTGATCCGCTGAAACGTAGCGATAGCCAAGATCTTTGGCTACGGCTTCGTACGTGACGTGACCTTCGCAAACGTTCAGGCCGGCTTTCAGATGCGGATTATCTTTTAGCGCCTGCTTCCAGCCCTTGCCTGCCAGCGCGACCGCATGACCGATCGTCGCGTTGTTGAGCGCGAAAGCAGAGGTCCGGGCCACCGCGCCGGGCATGTTCGCCACGCAGTAGTGAACGACATCGTCGACGATATAGGTCGGCTCGGCGTGAGTCGTGGCATGCGAGGTCTCGAAACAGCCGCCCTGATCGATCGCCACGTCCACGACCACCGCCCCGGACTTCATTCGCGAGATCATGCTCGCCGTGACCAGCTTCGGGGCCGCGGCGCCCGGTATCAACACACCGCCGATCACCAGGTCGGCATCCAGAACCGACTCTTCAATGCTCTGTCCGTTCGAATAGAGTGTGGCAATACGATTGCCGAACACCAGATCGAGTTGCCGCAAGCGATCGACATTCGTATCGAGAATCGTCACCTTGGCGCCCATCCCGACCGCCACCTGCAGTGCGTTCGTGCCGACCACACCCGCGCCGATAATGACGACGTGCGCCGCGGCCACGCCCGGCACACCGCCGAGTAGCACGCCAAGACCGCCCTTCGATTTCTCCAGGTGAGCCGCGCCCGCCTGGATCGACATGCGACCAGCCACCTCGCTCATCGGCGCGAGTAGCGGCAGGCCGCCGCCCGGCCCGGTGATGGTCTCGTAGGCAATGCAGACCGCGCCGGACTTCACCAGCGCCGCGGTCTGTTCGGGATCGGGCGCCAGATGCAGATACGTGTACAGGATCTGCCCCGCGCGCAGCATCGCGCATTCGGCGGGTTGCGGTTCTTTGACCTTGACGATCATGTCCGCCCGCGAAAAGATCTCCGCCGCGCTGTCGCACAGTGTCGCGCCGGCAGCGGTATAAGCGTCGTCAGCAAGTGCAATTGCTGCGCCCGCGCCGGTCTGGACCAGTACCTGATGACCCCGTGTGGTTAGTTCACGTACGCTGGCCGGTGTCAGGCCCACGCGATACTCGTGATTCTTGATTTCCTTCGGTACGCCGATCAACATCTCTCACCTCGATCTGGATAGGTTCGCCGCGCTTCTAAAGCGCGACATGAGCAGGCCAGTATGCGCTGCAAAGCTGCCAAAACTGCCGAAGCGACTAAAGCGACTAAAGCGACTAAAGCGACTAAAGCGACCCAAGCGACCCAAGCGGCCAAAGCGCGAAACTGAAAGCGCTCTAGCCGCCCCGTCGACTATTGCTTCTTCTCGCTTTTCGCCGAATAGCGCTGACTCCATTGAGCGAGAATCTTTGCGCGATTATTCGCCGCCCAGGTGAAGTCGTTCTTGACCAGCAAGCCGGCATAATTGGCGGGGATATTGGGCAGCGGTTTGGCCGTTCCCGACACCGCCGTGATCGCGTAGCTTTTTGCGTAAAGCAGGTTGGCGTCGCGGCTCGCGGCAAAGTCGGCGAGCTTTTTCGCCGCGTCCAGCTTGGTGGTGTTCTTCATGATCGCGAACGCCTCCAGATCCCAACCCAATCCTTCAGCCGGGAACACCAGATCGATCGGTGCGCCCTGCGCTTTCAGCGTTGCCGCGCGGTATTCGAACGAGATACCGATCGGATATTCGCCGGAAGCCGCCATCGTGCACGGCGCGGAACCCGAATGGTTGTACTGCGCGATGTTCTTGTCGAGCGCATCCATGTACTGCCATCCGCCCTGCTCGCCGAATAGTTGCAGCCACGCGGTCACGTCGAAATAGCCGGTTCCCGATGAAGCCGGGTCCGCCATTACGATTTTGCCCTTGTAGACCGGCTTGGTCAGATCCTGCCAGCTCTGCGGTTTCGGCAGATGCTGCTCGGCGGCCGCCACAGTATTGAAGCAGATCGTCGCGCCCCACACGTCCATGCCGAACCAGTTCGGCGGCGACTTCGGATCGCGATAGGTCGCGCTGACGGCGGACAGGTTTTTCGGCGCATACGGCAGCAGCATGTTGTCGCTCTCGAACTTTGCGATGCTGGTTGCCGCGAGCCCCCAGATCACATCCGCCTGCGGGTTGTTCTTCTCCGCGAGAATCTTGGCGGTGATCACACCGGTCGAGTCGCGCACCCATTTGATTTCGATGTCCGGATTGGCCTGCTCGAACGCATCCTGGTACGGCTTGAGCTGTTCATCTTCGAGCGCCGTATAGACGAGCAGCGTCGTCTTGGCGACAGCCGTCGCCGTACTGCCGGCGAGCAGCGCGACGGCCACAGTCGTCAGCAGCGCAATCGTACGGACGCCGTGTAAAGCGGGAACACTGTGCAGCGTGGTGCTGTTGAGCCTGAACATCTCTTTCTCCCGGTATGAGGGTCTTTCACATGAGCCGCGCTAGCGGAAAACCATCTTCGTGCGCCTACGCGGTCATCTCGCGCGACGAGATCTGCTTGACGCCCATTTCGGCGAGCGTCTCCTCGATCGCTCGGACCGCGCGCTGCATCACATCGCGATCGATATCGCCGATACAGCCGACGCGGAACGTATCCACTTCGGTCAGCTTCCCCGGATAAAGAATGAAGCCTTTGGATTTGACCTTCTCGTAGAACGCGCGGAATTCGTAGGCCGGATCTTCCGGCGCATGAAACGTCACGATGATCGGCGCCTGGACGTTGCGCGGCAGGAACGTGCGAAAGCCGAGTTCCTCCATGCCGTTGATCAACGCGTCGCAATTGGCCTGGTAGCGTTTGCCGCGGGCGGCCTGCCCGCCTTCGGCTTTGAACAGATCGACCGCCGTGCGCAATGCGGCGACGATCGACGTCGGCGGAGTAAAACGCCATTGCGACGTCTTCTCCATATAGACCCACTGATCGTAGAGATCCATGGACAGCGAGGCCGAATGACCCTGGCACTTTTCCAGCACAGCGCGCCGTGCGATTACGAAGCCCATGCCCGGCAAACCTTCGAGACACTTGCCCGACGCTGCCACGAGTGCATCGAACGGCGTCGTGCGGACATCGATTTCGATGGCGCCGAACGAACTCATCGCATCGATAATGAGTCCCTTGCCCAGTCTCGCGCAGATTTGCGCGATCTCCTGCAGCGGATTGAGCGTGCCGGTCCCCGTTTCGCAATGCACCTGGGCGACGTGAGTAATCGCCGGATCGCGCAGCAGCGCCTCTTCGATCATGGCGCCGGTCGGCAACGTGCTTTCGGCGATCGGCAACTCGACGACAGCGCGGCCCATGTATTCGCAGATTCGCACCACGCGCTTGCAATACGCGCCGTTCTGCGGCACGAGTACTTTGCCGTCGCGCGGCACCAGCGTGCCGAGCGCGGCTTCCACGGAGAACGTGCCGCTTCCCTGCAACGGCACGCAAACGTGCGTGTCGCGCCCATTCACGATGTCCACCAGATCCGCACGCAGGCTGGCCGTGATCGAGTTGAACGCGGTGTCCCACGATCCCCAGTCGCGCAACATCGCGCTTCGGGTGATCAACGAGGTGGTCAACGGGCCCGGCGTAAGAAGAACGGGATCCTTTTCAGTATTCACGGTTGTCTCCTGATAATGGGTCAATCTGATCGAAGTTAAGCCTTGTCGGCCTTGCCGGCCGCCTGAGCAAGTCGGCTCAGCGCACGGTCGAAAAACCACGGTGTCGCGCCGGCGTCTTCCGCCCGCTCCTTGCGGCGAATGGCATCGCGCACGACGAGCGAACCGAGGTAGCGAATCGGCTCCGGCGGAAAAACGCCGCGCGGTCCGCGCACGATCGGCGAGCGCGTCCATGCGTTGTCGAGACCGAGTACGAGCGACGAAAGAATCTCGCCGCCCATGTAACTGGGTCCGACGCCGTTGCCTGAATAGCCGAAGCCATAGAACACGTCATGCCGGCCATCGAGGCGGCCGAAGAATGGCAGGCCGGTCGCCGAGCGATCCGACGGTCCGTTCCAGCTCGCCGTGATCGGCACTGCGGCGAGCGCCGGAAAGAAGCGGCCCAGATCGTCGGTGAGCGCCGCGCGATACGGCGACGGTTGGTCGAACACGGGCAGAACGCGTCCGCCGTACGCGAAGGTATTGCCGCCCTTGCCGAGCATCAGCCGGCCGTCCGGCGTGGTGCGGTAGTAATAGACGAAGGTTCTCGAATCGAGCACCGACAGACCGTCCGTCAAACCGACGCGTTCCAGAAGGTCGGGCGCGCGTTCGGTGATGATCATGTCGCTCGACACCAGCGCGATGCTGCGCTCGAACTGTTTGAAGGTTTGCGCCATCCAGGCGTTGATCGCCAGTACGACGCGCTTTGCGCGAATCGCGCCGCAGGTGGTGCGGACCAGCGGCCCGGGTGCATAAGACAGGGCTTCGAATGGCGTCTTCTCATACAGGCGCACGCCCATTTCCAAGGCGACGCGCCGCAATCCACGCACGAGCAACGCGGGCTGCACCGTCGCCGCTGCGGGCGAGAAATCACCGGCAAGGTGTCGCTTCGAACCCGCGCGCCGATGAACCTCGTCGACGTCGAGGCCCGAAAACGAGCTCATGCCACGTTCTTCAAGCGCCGCCACGACGGCCTCCAGGCTTCCCATCTGCGCCGCGCTCGTCGCGGTATATAAGGTGCCGTCCACACGCATCTGTGCATCGATCCGATGCTCGCGGCAAAAATCGGCGATCTTGCCGACCGCTTGCCGCGACGCCTCCACGAGCCGCCGCGCCTCGCTCTCGCCGAATAGCCGGAGCAGCGTCAGAAAGCGGGTTTCCCACGTCAGCATGCAGCCGCCGTTACGTCCGCTCGCGCCCGCTCCGCAGATATCCGCTTCGATCAGCACGACGTCCAGATGCGGATTGGCGCGCTTGAGTTGCAACGCGGTCCAGAGGCCGGTAAAACCGCCACCGACGATGCAAACATCCGCGTTCACCGTACCTTGCAACGCGGGCGCGTCCGCGGCTTCGCCGCGCAATGCCTGCTCGAGCCAGAAAGGTCTCATTGCTATTTCCTGTCGTGTCCTGTTGTTTCGTACGCGTTAGCGGCAACGCGAGGGTTGGCGCCAGCGCTGCGTATGCGCCAGCAGCAAGCGGTTCACCACCGCATACAGCACGCACACGAGCGTCGAGGTGATCACGATCAAGGTGGCCATGGCCGCGGCCGGTCCGATCTGCCCCGCCTCGTCGAGATTGAGAATGGCCACGGAAGCGGGTTGCGTCCCCGGCGAATAGAGAAATGCCACCGCCGAAATCGTCGTCATACCGTTGATAAAGAAGTAGCGGCTGATCTCGAGAATCGAGGGCAGACACACCGGCACCGTCACGCGAAAAAACGTCACGTAGAAAGGCACTTTCAACGACGCGGACACGGCTTCGAATTCGTTGTCGATCTGCTTGAGCGCGGTGATCGCGGTCAGATGGCTGGACGAGTAATAGTGAATGATCGTGACGATGGCGAGCAGCGGCAACGACCCGTAAAGCACATTCAGCGGATTGGCGGGATGATTGAAGAAGAAGATATAGCCGATACCCAGCACGAGACCCGGCACACCCATCGGCAATACCGCGCACAGGTTGATGACCGGACGCAGCCAGTCCATGCCGCGCGTCTTCTCGACCAGATAGGCGCCGCAAAAAACCAGCGCGGTTCCGGCTACGGCAACCAGCGTCGCCATTTCCAGGCTGTTCTTATAGGCGCCGATGATGCCCGCGCCGACGAGTCCCATCCGGTAATGACCGAGTCCGAGCGACAGGTTGTACGGCCAGAAGCGCACGAATGAGCCGTAGATCGAGATGCCGACGATCGCCATCATCAGCAGACAGACAACGCCGCAGTAAGCCAGCATCGCCATGTCGAAACCGCGCGAGGGCTTGGGCTCATACGGCACCGAGCGGGCGCCAAGCAGCGAACGCTGCTTGCGGCGCACGAAGAAATCGGTCGCGAAACTGAGCAGCGCCGGCACCAGCAACAGGATGCTCACCACCGCGCTGGTGTTGAAATCCTGCAGACCGACGATCAGCTTGTACACATCGGTGGAGAGGACGTTATACGAGCCGCCGATCACGATCGGCACGCCGAAGTCGTTCACGCAGATGGTGAACACCACCATCGTCGCGCTGATCAGCCCGTACTTCGCGCCGGGCAGCGTGATCGTGAAGAACTTGCGCAGACGGCTCGTGCCCATGGCGTCCGCGGCTTCGTACAGACGCGCATCGGTCAGCGACAGCGCGGTGATCAGAATCATCAGCACGTGCGGCATCGACGCGTACACCAGGCTTGCAATGATGCCCGGCGCGCCGTAGATGCTGTGGCCCACCATCCAGCGCCGCAACAACCCCGCATTGCCGAACCAGTAGATGAACGACACCGCGGAGAGCAGTGTTGGCGCAAGCAGCGGGATCAACGCGATGTTGCGCACCAGTCCCTTGAACGGCATGCAACTGCGGGTCAAGGCATAGGCGAACGTAAAGGCCAGCGGAATCGCAATGGCCGTGACCGACACGGCGACGATCAGCGAATGCGCGACCGAATTCCACAGCGCCGGCGTCTGAAAATACGAGGTGAAATTGGCGAGGCCGACAAAGCGCCCTTCGCGGTCCACCACGCATTTCATGACGACCATCGTGAGCGGCGCGAGCAATGCGAGCAGCAGAAAGGCGGTCATCAGCAGCATGCCCGCGTGGCCGATCCGGTCCTGCCAGTGAGTCCGCTGGCGCACGTCGGGGAGCACGACGGTCTTTTTCGGTTCGGTAAGCGTCGCGCTCATTGAACCCTCCGCTGGTCTTCGCCGAAGATCCGCACGCGGTCGCCGAGCACGGCGAGGTTCAGCGGCGAGCCCTGCTGCAGGCCGAACTCGGTCATATCGTGATACGACAGATCGGCAAGCAGTTCAGTCCCGGCGAGACCGTCCACCTGAACGCTGACGCGACAGAACGCACCGAGAAATTCCATCTTCTCGATCCGCCCGCGCAACGTGTTGCCGGCTTGCGCGTCGACACCGCGCACCACGAAATCCTCGGGCCGCAGAAACAGCGACACGCGCGCCCCGCTCGTCAGCGCGTTACGCCCGCGCACACATTGCAAGCCGATGTCACCGACCTGGATCGCCCCGTCGTCGCGCACGGTGGCGGGCAACATATTGGCCTTGCCGACGAAATCGGCGACGAACGGTGTGGCCGGTTCGCGGTAAATCTCGCTCGGCGTGCCGATCTGCTCGATCACGCCGTGGTTCATCACCACGATCCGGTCCGCCATGGAGAGCGCTTCTTCCTGATCGTGCGTGACCATGATCGTCGTCACGCCCAGCCGCTGCTGCAATTGCCGGATTTCCTGGCGCAGGCGAACCCGCACGCGCGCGTCGAGCGCCGACAAAGGCTCGTCGAGCAACAGCAGACCGGGCGACGTCGCCAACGCTCGCGCCAACGCGATCCGCTGCTGTTGACCGCCGGACAGTTGCCCAGGATGTTTCGCGCCGCTATCCGGCAGTCCGACGAGCGTCAGCAATTCGGCCACGCGCTGACGAATCACGGCGCGGCCGGCCTTCCGGTTCGTGAGTCCATACGCGACGTTGTCGGCCACGGTGAGGTTCGGGAACAACGCGTACGACTGGAACACGATGCCGTAGTCGCGCAGCATCGGCGGCAAATTGGAAATGTCCTTGCCGGCCTGCGCGATTGTGCCGGCGCTTTGCGTCTCCAGCCCCGCGATGATCCGCAACAGCGTGGTCTTGCCACAACCCGACGGGCCCAGAAAGCAGACCATTTCACCTTTGAAGATCGTCAGATTGACGTCCTTCAGAACCGGGGTCGCGCCGAACTGCTTGTGTATCGCGTCAATGCGCAGGTATTCCGTCATCGTCATCCTCCTGGAAATTTCTGTTCCGCTGCCGTGCTCCGGCGTTGCGGATCACAGCCGACCCGCAGCGCCGCCGCGGCGCGCCTGGTACTTCGGGCAAAGGACGTTGTGGAGACGCCTTTAGTTGTAGAGTGCTTTTTGTCTATTGCATGTTGTTGACAATCTACGATTCACAAAGTCTAATGTCAAGCATGCAAAAAAACTATTCGACGACTGCCGTGGAAACCCTGACTCGCGCACCGACTATCGGAATGTTGCAAAGCCATTCACTGACGCGGCTGGTGAGGAGCGAGATCGAGCGGATGATCCTGAGCGGCAAGCTGGAGGCCGGCGCCAAGCTGAGCGAACTGGCGGTCGCCGAGCATCTGGGCGTGAGCCGCGGCCCGGTGCGGGAGGCATTTCGCACGCTGGAAGAAGCCGGTCTGGTGCGGCTGACCCGCAATCGCGGCGTGTTCGTGCGGGAGATTTCAGTCGCCGAGGCCGACGACATCTTTGCCGTGCGGGCGTCGCTGGAGGAACTGATCGGGCGCACCCTCGCCCGCTGCATCACACTGCCCCAGCTAAAAAGCCTGCACGACCTGCTGGACCGCATGGATGAAGCGGCAGCGCTCGGGCAGATGGCCGACTACGCCGCGCTTAATTTCGAATTCCACGACCAGCTCGCCGTGTTTACCGGCAACCGCAAGCTGGTCGATATGTACCGGTGCCTGGTCAAGGAACTCACGCTGTTCCGGCATCAAACGCTCGCGCATCCGCAAACGCTTGCCGTCTCGCTGGCCGAGCATCGGGCGATCGTCGACCGGATTGCCCTCGGTAACGGCGACGCCGCCGGACACGCGCTGCGCGCTCACGTCGCCGCCAGTTGCGAACGCATGCACACCACTCACCCCGAGACCCAACGCAACGCCAGTCTCAACCCTCACCTGACTACTCAAAGGGAATCCTCATGAACGCGAACACTCCGACTGTCAACGTCAATGGACGTAGTTACCGCTGGATGGACCGGCCTCTCGTCGTCGTCTGTGTCGACGGTTGCGAATACGACTATCTGACGCAAGCCGCCGAGGCTGGCGTCGCGCCGTTTCTGGCCCAGATCCTCAAAGACGGCGCGGCGCTCAAGGGCGAATGCGTCGTGCCGAGCTTCACCAACCCGAACAATCTGTCGATCGTGACGGGCGTGCCGCCCGCCGTGCACGGCATTAGCGGCAACTACTTCTACGACCGCGAGAGCGGCGCCGAAGTCTTGATGAACGACCCCAAGTACCTGCGCGCGCCGACGGTGCTGGCGGCGTTCGCCGATGCCGGCGCGAAGGTGGCGGTGGTGACCGCGAAAGACAAACTGCGCCGCCTGCTCGGCGATCAGCTGACCGGCATCTGCTTCTCGTCCGAGAAGGCCGATCAGGTGACTGAAGCGGAAAACGGCATTACGGGTGTGCTGGAACTGGTGGGCAAGCCGGTGCCGGAGGTGTACAGCTCGGAGCTGTCCGAGTTCGTGTTCGCGGCCGGCGTGCGTCTTCTGGAAACGCAGCCCATCGACCTGATGTATCTGTCGACCACCGACTACGTGCAGCACAAATGCGCGCCGGGCAGCGTCGGGGCCAACGCGTTCTACGAAATGATGGACCCGTATCTGCAACGGATGGCCGAGCTGGGCGCCACCATCGCGATCACCGCGGACCACGGCATGAACGACAAGCACGACGAAGCCGGCAAGCCGAATGTGATCTACCTGCAGGACGAACTGGACGCATGGCTCGGCTTCGCGGTGGCGCGCGTGATCCTGCCGATTACCGATCCGTATGTCGTGCACCACGGCGCGCTGGGTTCGTTCGCCACGATCTATTTGCCGCCTTCCGTCGATCAGGAGCAGGTCATCGCCAGACTTCGCGAGCGCGCCGGGATCGAGCTGGCCGTCAGCGGTGCCGAGGGCTGCGAGCGCTTCGAGCTGCCGCGCGACCGCCTCGGCGACATCATCGTCGTGTCGGGCCGCCATGTGGTGCTGGGGACGAGCGAATCGCGCCATGACCTGTCCGGTCTCGATGCACCGCTGCGCTCGCACGGTGGCCTGTCCGAACAGACCGTGCCGCTGCTTTTCAGCCGCCCCGTCGAACGGGCCGCTTCGCAGCGGGCACGTCTGCGCAACTTCGACATTCTCGACCTCGCGCTCAACCATCTCCAGTAACCGTCCGTCACCTTCTGCCCTATCAGGAGACAGCATGAATGCCATCGTGGAACCGCGACCGTCTTTGGCGGTCCGTCATGAAGCCCTTCGAATCGGCGGCGAACTGATTCGACGCGAGCAGGTCATCGAAGTGCGCAATCCGTATAACGGCGAGCTGGTCGGCACCGTGCCGAAGGCGACGCTCGCCGACGTCCGGCACGCGTTCGCTTACGCCCACGCGTACCGGGCGCGGCTCAGCCGCTACGAGCGCTCGCAGATCCTGCGGCGCGCGGCGGAAATCGTGCGCGAGCGTACCGAGGAAATCTCCGCGCTGATTACCGCCGAAGCCGGTCTGTGCAGGAAAGACTCCCTCTACGAAGCGGGCCGCGTCAGCGACGTGCTGATCTTCGGCGCCAACGAAGCGCTCAAGGACGACGGCCAGGTGTTCTCCTGCGACCTGACGCCTCATGGCAAGAAGCGGCGCGTCTACACGCTTCGGGACCCGCTGCTGGGGGTCATTTCCGCGATCACGCCGTTCAATCATCCGATGAACCAGGTCGCGCACAAGATCGTGCCGTCCATTGCAACGAACAATCGGATCGTCGTGAAGCCGTCGGAGAAAGTGCCGCTGTCCACGTACCTGCTGGCGGACATTCTGTATAGCGCCGGCTTGCCGCAGGAAATGCTGCAGGTCATTACCGGCGACCCGAAGGAAATCGCAGACGAACTGATCACCAATGAGCACGTCGATCTGATCACCTTCACCGGCGGCGTGCCGATCGGCAAATACATCGCCGGAAAAATGGGCTACCGGCGCGCGGTGCTCGAACTCGGCGGCAACGATCCCATCATCGTGATGGAAGACGCCGACCTCGACGAGGCCAGCACGCTCGCCGTGTCGGGTTCGTACAAGAACTCCGGCCAACGCTGCACGGCGATCAAACGGATGCTCGTGCATGAAGCGGTGGCGGATCGCTTCGTCGAGTTGCTGGTGGAAAAGACCCGCGCGTTGCGGTATGGCGATCCGGCGGACCCGGACACCGATATGGGCACCGTGATCGACGAAGCGGCCGCGAAGTTCTTCGAAGCACAGGTCAACGACGCGGTGAGCCGTGGTGCAAAACTGCTGTACGGCAACATCCGCGACGGCGCGCTTTATTCGCCGACCGTGGTGGATCGCGTGACGCCCGACATGCCGCTCGTCAAATACGAAACCTTCGGACCGGTGTCGCCGGTGATCCGTTTCCGCGATATCGACGACGCGATCCGCATTTCGAATTCGACCGACTATGGCCTGTCGTCTTCGGTGTGCACGAATCGCATGGACTACATCGCGCGTTTCATCGCCGAGCTGGAAGTCGGCAGTGTCAACGTGCGCGAAGTGCCGGGGTATCGGCTGGAACTCACGCCGTTCGGCGGTATCAAGGACTCCGGTCTGGGCTACAAGGAAGGCGTGCAGGAAGCGATGAAGAGTTTCACGCATGTGAAGACGTACTCGTTGCCCTGGGCTTGAGTATCGATCCTTCCCGGTGCGCTGGAACGGCGCCGGGAAGGTTTATCTTTGGTGAGGCGCCTGCCTCACCAGCCACGACTCACCCCCTACTCCGAAAAACTCCCGACATGTTCTCTTCCATTCGCGCGCGCATCGTCGCCCTGTGCGTCGCTATCGTTGTGGTTGCGCTCGCCACCAACGCGGGCCTCAACTATCTCGTCGCCAGTTCGTATAACGCCGACGCGATCGAAAGCAGTCTGAGCGCCGTCGAAAGCGGTCACACCGACGGGATCGGCGACTGGATCGCCAGCCATGGCCAGATGATCGATTCGCTGCAGGACGCCGTGCTGCAGCCCGATCCGCTCACCGCGTTGAAGCAGGTCGCCGCTGCCGGCAAGTTCACCAACGTGTACGTCGGGTACGCGGACAAGACCTGGAAGTTCACCGACCCGACCGGCATCCCACCCGACTACAATCCGACCGGCCGCCCCTGGTACAAGCAGGCCGCCACGGCCGGCAAGCCGGTGGTGACGCCGCCGTACGTGGATATGGGCACCGGCAAACTGGTGGTCTCGTTCGCCGCGCCGGTGGTGCGCGACGGCGTGGTGAAAGCAGTGGTCTCCGGTGACGTCGCGATGGACAGCGTGATCGCCAACGTCAAGGCGATTCATCCGACGCCCGCGAGCTTCGGCATGTTGATCGACGCGAGCGGCCATATCGTTGCGCATCCGGATTCGAAACTGACGTTGAAGCCCGTGTCGGATCTCGTGCCCGCACTCACCAGCGACAAACTGGCCACCCTCCTCAGCACCGAACATCCGCTCGAAGTCGACGTGAACGGCAGCGCCAAACTGCTGCGCACCGAAGCGATTCCCGGCACCGACTGGTACGCGGTCGTCGCGCTGGATAAAGCGGAAGCCACCGCCGGCATGCGTTCGTTGCTGACGGCCTCGCTGATCGCGCTGGTCGTAATCGCGGGCATTGCCGCAGCGGTCGTGGCCGCCGTCACCGCCGTATCGTTCAAGCGCCTCTCGAACGTACGCGACGCGATGGACGCGATCGGTTCGGGCGACGGCGATCTGACCCATCGCCTGCCCGCCGACGGCAACGACGAAGTCGCGCAGATCGCGCGCTCGTTCAACACCTTCATCGACAAACTCAGCCATGTAATGCGCCAGATTCGCGATGCCAGCGAATCGGTGCGGGTGGCCGCGAATGAAATCGCCGCGGGCAACGTCGATCTGTCGGGCCGTACGGAATCCGCAGCGGCGAGCTTGCAGCAAACTGCCGCGTCGATGGAAGAAATCACCTCGACGGTCACGCACTCGGCAAGCGCCGCGAAGCAGGCCGACGACACTGCCGTGTCCGCGTCGAAAGTGGCTTCGCGCGGCGGCGTGGTGATCGCGGAAGTGATTACGACGATGGGCGAAATCGAACACGCGTCGGTGAAGATCGCCGAAATCATCGGCGTGATCGACGGCATCGCGTTCCAGACCAACATCCTTGCGCTAAACGCCGCAGTGGAAGCCGCGCGCGCTGGTGAACAGGGGCGCGGTTTCGCGGTGGTGGCCGGCGAAGTGCGTAGTCTCGCGCAACGCAGCGCGCAGGCCGCGAAGGAAATCAAGGCGCTGATCGAATCGACGGTGGCGAGCGTCACGTCGGGGTCGGGTCAGGTGCGTCAGGCCGGCGAAACGATGACGGAGATCGTCAGCAACGTCGCCAACGTCACCACCATCATTTCCGAAATCACCCAGGCCGCGAACGAACAGACGCGCGGCATTCAGGAAGTAAATCGCGCCGTCAGCCAGCTCGACGAAATGGTTCAGCAGAACGCCGCGCTGGTCGAGCAATCGACTGCGGCGGCCGCCGCGTTGCAGAGCCAGGCGGTGAGCCTCGCGGGTGCAGTGACGCAATTCAAGCTCGACTAACGCGCACCGCGGGGACTCACGTTGCCGCTCACAGGACTAGGCCGCCGACGCTTCCAGTTCCGCAAGCCGTTTGCGCAGCAGACGATCTTCGTGGAAACGGCTGGTCTCGTCGCGAATCACGGCGACGATGCCGTTGAGTTCGTTTTGCGGCGAATGCAGCAACGCGACCGTGAAGGCAATCGACAAGGCCCGCCCGTCCTTGTGGACGGCGGGAACGCGCAGCACGTCGTTGCCGTAGCGCGTTTCACCGCTTGCCATGGTCTGGTGATAACCGTCCCAATGGCGGCCGCGTAATCGTTCCGGAATGATCAGATCGAGCGACTGTCCGATCGCCTCGTCCTGAGTAAAGCCGAACATCCGTTCGGCCGCCGGGTTCCAGAATTCGATGTGGCCGCGCGCGTCGGAAATGACGATCGCGTCGCCGATCGCATTGGCCAGTTGCTGGAAATCGATGACACTCGGCACGGCGCTTCCCCGAAGTTGAGCGTAAAAATTTGAATCGAGAACATGACGTCACGACTGCAGGCCCGACTCTTCAGCCGGGCCTGCCCAACATGACTGCCGCTGAGCGCGTTAAACCGCTTTCACTTCGCGCAGATTGAAGATGTCCTGCTTGCTGTAGCCCAGGCTCGCGAGGACTTCGTCGGTATGTTCCCCAAGCAATGGCGACGCCGTCACCTCAGGTTTCATATCCGAAAACTTGATCGGGCTGCCCACGGTCAGATACGAGCCGCGCTTGCTGTGCGGCACTTCGACAATCGTGCCGCTGGCGCGCAATGAAGGATCGTTAGCCAGTTCCTTCATGGTCAGCACCGGCGCACACGGAATGTCGAACTTGCGCAAGATATCCACCGCTTCGAATTTGGTCTTGTCGGCCAGCCACTCTTCGATCGTCTTGAAGATCTCGAAGATATGCGGCTGGCGCGCTTCCGCGGTCTTGTAGGCCGGATCGTCGATCCACTCGGGTTTGCCGAGCGCCTTGCAGATCGGTTCCCACGCATGACCCTGAATCGTGAAGTAGATGTACGCATTCGGGTCCGTTTCCCAGCCTTTGCACTTGAGCACCCAACCCGGCTGACCGCCTCCACCCGCGTTGCCGCCGCGCGGCACCACGTCGCCGAATTCGCCGTGCGGGTACTGCGGATATTCTTCGAGATATCCCACCCGCTCCAGCCGCTGCTGGTCACGCAGTTTCACCCGGCACAGGTTCAGCACGCTGTCCTGCATCGACACCGCGACCTTCTGGCCTTTGCCGGTTTTGTCGCGGCCCAGCAGCGCGGTCAGAATGCCGATCGCCAGATGCATACCGGTGTTGCTGTCGCCGAGCGCCGCCGCGCTGATGGTCGGCGGACCGTCCCAGAAGCCGGTGGTGGACGCTGCGCCACCCGCGCATTGCGCGACGTTTTCATAGACTTTCAGGTCGTCGTAGTGGTGGCCGTCGCTAAAACCCTTCACCGAAGCGACGATCATCTTCGGATTCAATTCGTTCAGACGTTCCCACGAAAAGCCCATGCGGTCCAGTGCGCCGGGACCGAAGTTCTCCACGAGCACATCGGATTCGCGGATCAGTTTCTCGAGTACTTCCTTGCCTTCGGGTTTTTTCGTGTCCAGCGTCAGCGACCTCTTGTTGCTGTTGAGCATCGTGAAGTACAGCGCGTCGGCGTCGGGTATATCGCGCAACTGGTTGCGCGTCACGTCGCCGGAACCCGGCCGTTCGACCTTGATGACGTCCGCGCCGAACCAGGCGAGCAACTGCGTGCACGCGGGGCCGGCCTGAACGTGCGTGAAGTCGATGATCTTGATGCCTTCGAGGGGTTTGGTCATGGTGATATCTCCTGGGTTGCCCGGATTACTTTTTCGTTGCCGCGCTTTGCGGATTCAGATTGGTCAGGCGGCCGCTTTCGGTGCCGGCCGCTTCGTCGATCACGGCATTGATCAAGGTCGGCTTGCCCGATGCGATGGCTTCGACCAACGCCTTTGTCAGTTCTTCCGGCGTCGTTGCGTGGTGGCCGACGCCGCCAAAGGCTTCGATCATCCGGTCGTAACGCGCGCCCTTCACGAACACGGTCGGCGCGACGTCCTTGCCGCCGGTCGGATTCACATCGGTGCCGCGATACACGCCGTTGTTGTTGAAGACGATGGTGCAAACCGGCAGGTCGTAACGGCAGACGGTTTCGAGTTCCATGCCGCTGAAGCCGAACGCGCTATCGCCCTCTATCGCGACCACCGGCTTACCGGTCGTCACCGCCGCACCGATCGCGAAGCCCATGCCGATCCCCATGATTCCCCACGTGCCCGAGTCGAAGCGCTTGCGCGGCTCAGCCATGTCGATGATGCTGCGCGCGTAGTCGAGCGTATTCGCGCCCTCGTTGACGACGTTGATGTCCGGGCGCGTCTTCAGCACATCGCGAATCGCCCGCAATGCGCTGTGAAAATTCATCGGCGACGGATTCTGGTCGAGTGTCGCGGCCATCTTCGCGAGATTCTTGTTCTTGCGCTCGGCAATCGCGGCAGTCCATTCGGTGTTCGACGTCATGAAGCTCGTATCGACGCCGGCGCGCAGCGCCGCCACGCACGAGCCGATATCGCCGATCACCGGCGCGGCAATCGCGACGTTGCTGTCGATTTCGGTCGGCGAAATATCCACCTGCACGAACTGCTTCGGCTGCGCGCCCCACGTCTTGCCTTTACCGTGCGACAGCAGCCAGTTCAAACGCGCGCCGATCAGCACGACGACGTCGGCGTTCTCCAGCACGAACGAGCGCGCCGCGGACGCGGATTGCTCGTGCGTATCGGGCAGCAGGCCTTTGGCCATCGACATCGGCAGATACGGAATGCCGCTTTGCTCGACGAACGCGCGAATCTCCGCGTCGGCCTGCGCGTAGGCCGCGCCCTTGCCGAGCAGAATCAGCGGACGTTTGGCGTTCTTCAATACGTTGAGCGCACGTTCGACCGATTCCGGCGCCGGCAACTGACGCGGCGCGGCGTCGACCACTTTCACCAGCGACTGCTGCGCCTTGACGACGTCGAGCGTTTGCGCGAGCAGTTTGGCCGGCAGATCCAGATACACGCCACCGGGCCGGCCCGACACCGCGGCACGAATCGCCCGCGCTACGCCAATGCCGATATCCTCCGCATGCAACACGCGATACGCCGCTTTCGCGTACGGTTTCGCCGCATTCAACTGATCCATTTCCTCGTAATCGCCCTGCTGCAAGTCGACGATCTCGCGCTCGCTGGAGCCGCTGATCAGGATCATCGGGAAGCAGTTGGTGGTCGCGTTGGCGAGGGCCGTGAGGCCGTTCAGAAAACCCGGCGCCGACACGGTCAGGCAAATGCCTGGCTTCTGCGTGATAAAGCCGGAAATCGCCGCCGCATTACCGGCGTGCTGCTCGTGACGGAAGCCGATGAAACGCATGCCTTCCGCTTGCGCGAGCCGCGCGAGGTCGGTGATAGGAATACCGACCAGGCCAAAGATGGTGTCGATGTCGTTCAGTTTCAGCGCATCGATGACGAGATGGAATCCATCGGTCGTCTCAGCGGCCTGCTGTTTCGACGTAACGTCTGCTGCGGGCTGGTCGGCTTCTGCCATGACTGCTCTCCTTGGTGGCTGATCGCTGGGTTGTTATGCGTTGGGGTGTGAGCGGCGCGTTCGTGTGGTCGTGCAGCGTGATGGTTTATTCACGCGAGCTGCCGGATAAAGGTTGCAGTCGGGCTTCGTTGATCGCCGCGCCGGCTGTCGTGCCCGAGTTGTCGATCCAGCGCTTTCTCATCGGCGCGAGGACGAACTTCGCGGAGACGGCGGCGGCGATCGAGATCACCGCAGCCGAGATGAACACCGTGCTCCAGCCGCCGTTCGCCGAGAGCAGCGAGGCAAGCGGCACCAGCATCGACGCGGTGCCCTTCGCGGTATAAAGCGTCCCGGCGTTCGCCGCGGCGTATTTGCTGCCGAACGTGTCCGCGCAGGTGGCCGGGAAGATCGAAAAGATCTCGCCCCAGCACAGGAACACGGCCGCGGCAAAGAACATGAAGGCGTACGGGTTATGGCCGAACTGCATCAGCCCGAGCAACGCGACGCCTTCGCCGAGAAAGATCATGAACATCGTGTTTTCGCGGCCAATGCGGTCCGATAGAAAACCGCACAACGGACGGGTGAAGCCGTTGCACAGATTGTCGATCGACAGCGTCATCGTGAGCAGCGGCAGCGTGATGCCCATCAGGCTGACCGGCAATTTCGCGAAGCCGTATTCCTTTGCAATCGGTCCAAGCTGCGCGGTCGCGATAATGCCGCCGGCCGCCACGAACACGAACATCAGGTAGAGCACCCAGAACAGCGGCGAGCGGATCATCTCGCCGGGCGTGTAGTCGATCTTGCTGGCAACCACACGTTTAGCCGCGATCGCGCCGACAGGCGGCTTGGGTCGCACCAGCATCGTGGCCAGCAGCAGAATGCAAACGCCCTGAAAAATGCCGAAGAACATGAACGTATGCTCGTAGCCCGAGCGCTGGATCATGTTGGCGATCGGAATCACCGTGACGGCCGCGCCGGCGCCGAAGCCCGCCGCGGTCAAACCGGCGGCGAGGCCGCGCTTGTCCGGAAACCATTTGAGCGCCATGCCGACGCAGGTGCCGTACACGCAGCCCGCACCGATACCGGCGATGACGGCCGCGACGTACAGCGCGGCGAGACTGCTTGCATGCGCGTCGATGATCCAGCCGAGCGCCGCGCACAGCGAGCCGCCGATCACCACGGGACGCGGGCCGAACTTATCGACGAGCCAGCCTTCGACGGGCACGAGCCAGGTTTCGGTAACGATGAAGATCGTGAACGCGGTCTGGATCGCCGCTTGTCCCCAGTGGTGGGCGTTGTCCATCGGCACCACGAACAGCGTCCATGCATATTGCAGGTTCGCCACGAGTCCCATGCACACGACGCCGATCGCGAGTTGCGCCCAGCGGTGATGCCAGAAGGCGGTGCGGCCGCTCTCCCGTGAGTTGGAATGTTCCATGTCTGCGTCTCCTGCATGTTCCGTCGCGCTCGAACGGCGCGTGGGACTTACGTGATCGAATCGCTTCGCTGCCGGTCTGAGTGCAATGAAGCGCCAATGGTCGGCCAGAGGGAACTCGTTGTACGTGCAACCAGCCGGTAGCAGGCGGTTGGGGGCGTAGCGTGTCTGAGTGGATGCTGCGCGTGATGATCGATAAGTAAAAATTAAAACATTTTATGGTTTGTATTAGGTATGCCTAATACACCGGTCACTGCCCCGCTCCATGGGTCGATGAATAACGTGATGCGCTGTCGGGACGAGTGAGATCGCGTCGCGGAGGGGCTTCGGGTAAACCAACACATAAACAAAGCGCTATGGTTTTTCGAAAAAACTTTGACTGTTGTTTATCGATTCGTCCTTCTACTCTCCGTTCATGCCACCTGCCCTGAGGAGATTGACCATGAACGCCTCGTCATTCGAAGCATCCGATCCCGCGCTCGATGCGGAAATCCAGGCGCAGTTATGCGCCTACAACGCCGCGTTCGACGAACTCGGCCTGCGTTTTCGTTGGGACGTGCGCACGCTCGCGTCGCTGGCCGCGATAAACGGCGAGCGGGAGCAGATCGAGGCCTACATCGAGGCACACCATGCGCACTTGCTGAAGGCTTATAGCGCGGTGTTTTTAAGCGAGGCGATTCTTGAGAAAAAACGCCTGCGTTATCCGGCGTGCTTGCAGATTCAGATTGAAAGCGCGCCGCAGATGAATCGCGCGTTGCCTCAGCAAACGGCGATCAGCCGCAGCGAGCGGCTTTCGTTTGAGATGGAGTTGCCGGCGCTGGCCGGTATCTAGACGCGGCGCAGCACGTTCAGGGCGTTTTATCGCGTGTGGCGAGTGAGCCGGGGCATCCCCGGCCACTCAACCATCGCTTGCCCGGATGCCGGGCAAGCGCGCATCAGACCGGATTCAACGCAGCGCGCCGATCCAGCACGGCGGCCACGTTGTCCAGTGCCGTGAAGCCCATCTGGTCGCGCGTCTCGATCGTGGCGCTGGCCATGTGGGGCGTCAGGAACACGTTGTCGAGTCCGGAGAAGCGTTGGTCGACTTTGGGTTCGTGTTGATACACATCGAGACCCGCGCCAAACAGATGGCCCGAGGTCAGCGCGTCATACAGCGCATCTTCATCGACCAGGCCGCCACGCGCCGCGTTGACGAATACCGCTCCTTTACGCAGCAAGCCAAACTCTTTTTTCGCCATCAGCGGTACACCACCGCCCGGCACATGCAGCGTGAGCACCTGGCATTGCGGCAGCATGTCGTCGAGGCTGGCGTAAAACGTCGCGCCATTCTCCACTGCCGCATCCGCGCGCCGGACGTCGGTGTAGATCACGCGCATGCCGAAGCCTTGCGCACGCTTCGCGACCGCACGTCCAATGCGCCCAAAGCCGACGATGCCGAGCGTCTTGCCGTTCACGCGCGTGCCCAGCATGTCGGTCATACCGAACGACTTACCCCAGCCGTTGCGCATGATCCGCTCGTATTCCGACGCGCGTCGGCAGGCCGCCAGCACTAGCAGCAGCGTGAAATCGGCGGTGCATTCGGTCAATGCGTCGGGCGCGTTCGTGACGGCGATGCCGCGTTCGCGGGCGGCGGCGACATCCATGTGATCGAAGCCCGCGCTTGCGTTGGCAATGATCCTGACCGTCGACGGCAGCGCGGCAATATGCTCGGCCTGCAGGCCGGACTTCTTGCCGATCAGGATGGCCGGCACGTCGTGCCGGTTGCAGAAGTCGACCACTGACGCCGAGTCCATATCGGACTCGGTCACGAACGCGTGGAATTCGGCCTCGGCGCGACTCGCCACGGCGGCGGGGACTTTTCGCGCAATCAACAGACGGGTGCGGTGAGTTTGCGACATGATTTTTCCTTCGATGGAGTGACGTCGAGAGCCTACGAAACCGCCGACTCCGACGTCAATATTGATTCGATCAATCAACTCCTGCGACCCCTCCGACCCGCTCCCGTACCGGCACGGCCCACGCCCCCCCGCTTCCCGCTCCCCGCAATAAAACGCCTCAGGAAAACCCTAAGGCATTCCCGCCCGCCAAGCCCTTTGATGTTGATTCAATCAATCAAGCTTGCTCAACGACCTGGGCGAATGCAACTCTGTTTCCCATGTTCAATGGAATGCTCAGGAGGAGACGAAATGCCTGCATCGAAACAATTCGCCGCTGTGACGGGCGCCGGTTCCGGCATCGGCCGTGCCGCCGCCGTGGCGCTCGCCGAAGCCGGATTCACCGTCGCGCTGATCGGGCGCCGAGCCGAGCCGCTGCTCGAAACGAAAGAAGTCATCGGCGTGGCCGGCGGCGAAGCGCAGGTATTTCAGGCCGACGTCAGCAACGCCGCCTCGGTCGATCAGGCTTTTTCGCACATCGCTGCGGCATTCGGCCGGCTCGACGTGCTCTTCAATAACGCGGGCCGAAACGCCGGCGCCGTTCCGCTCGAAGACTACGACACCGATTTCTGGAACGACGTGGTGGCCACCAATCTGACCGGCGTGTTTCTGTGCGCGCGGGCCGCGTATCGTTTGATGAAAGCGCAGTCGCCGCAAGGCGGGCGCATCATCAACAACGGCTCGATCTCCGCGCACGCGCCGAGGCCGCATACCATTGCTTATACGGCGACCAAACATGCGGTGACGGGTATCACCAGGTCGATTGCGCTGGACGGACGCGCGTTCAATATCGCCTGCGGTCAGATCGATATCGGCAACGCAGCGACCTCGCTCACGGAACGGATGAACAAGGGCGTCCTGCAAGCGGATGGACGCATGGCGCCCGAAGCGCGAATGGACGTGACGCACGTGGCCAACGCGGTCGTGCACATGGCCAGCCTCCCGCTCGAAGCCAATGTTCTGAACATGACCATCATGGCGAGCGCTATGCCGTTCGTCGGCCGCGGATAAATCGTCATTCAGCCAGATATAAAAAAAATCAACTGGCCACTGTTTGGAGACACCGATGAAAGTCGCAGAGGAACACAGCTTGCCGGCTGGCAATCCGGCTTACGCGGATACCACGAAACGCTCCAGAGTCCGCTACGTCGTGCTCTCGATGCTGCTCGTGGCGACCGTCCTCAACTACGTGGATCGCTCGGCGCTAGGCATCGTCGCACCGGGTCTCTCGAAGGGGCTGGCGCTCAACCGGATGGAAATGGGCGAGCTGTTTGCCGGATTCGGCCTCGCCTATTCCATTGCGCTGGTGCCCGGCGGCGTGCTGACCGACGTGCTCGGTTCACGCCTCGCCTATGCGCTGTCGCTGGTCGGCTGGTCGTTCGCCACGCTGACGCAGGGTCTCGCGACCGGCTATCACATGTTGCTCGGCTCGCGGCTCGCCATCGGCGCGCTGGAGGCGCCGGCGTTTCCTTCGAACGCGCGCGCCGTGACGTTATGGTTTCCGGCCCGCGAGCGCGGCTTCGCGACCAGCGTCTACGTGATGGGGCAATACATCGGAACGCCGTTGTTCACCGGCCTGTTGCTGTGGATCTCCGCCACGTACGGTTGGCGTTCGGTATTTTTCGTGACGGGCGGCTTCGGTATTCTGTTCAGTTTCGTCTGGTACCGGATTTATCGCGACCCGCAGCATCATGCAAGCGTGAATGCCGCCGAACTGAACTACATCAACGAAGGCGCTACCGCCACGCGCAAGCCGCGCGAGAAGTTCAACTGGCGCCTCGCGCTCAAGCTGCTCAGCTACCGGCAGGTGATCGCCATCTGCATCGGCAAGTTCTGCAACAACACCTTGCTGGTCTTCTTCACCACGTGGTTCATGACCTATCTGATCGAAGCGCGTCACATGTCGATGATCAAGGTGGGGATTTTCCAGGCGCTGCCTTTTATCGGCGCGACGCTCGGCATTCTTATCGCCGGCTTGCTGTCGGACTTTTTTATCCGGCGCGGCGTCTCGCTGTCCACCGCACGCAAGGCGCCGCTCATCATCGGCACCCTGCTCGGCGCGTCGATCATGCTGGTCAATTTCGTCGAATCGAATGAAGGGGTGATCGCCATTCTGACGATCGCGTTCTTCGCGCAGGGCGTCGGCTCGATGTCGTGGGCCGCCGTCTCCGAAATCGCACCACGGCAATACGTGGGCCTGACCAGCAGCATCACCAGCCTCGCGGCCAATATCGCGGCGGTCACCACGCCGCTGATGATCGGCTACATCACCCAGCACACCGGGCACTTCTACTGGGCACTCAACCTGATGGGCGGCATCTGCCTGCTGGGGACGCTCTCGTACTCCGTGCTGCTGGGGAAGCTTTCGCGCATCGAACTGTAATGCTGTCGACTATCCGGAGAAACTGAATGATCGAATTCAAGTGGGATCATCTGCAACTGTGCTCGGCGGATGCCGAAGCCACCGCCGCCTGGTTCGGGCGCTGCCTGAACGCCGACATCGTGCGTCGGCCCGGGCGAGTGGATGTACGTATCGGCGGCATCAATCTGTTCATCACGGCGCTGCCGGGCGCACAAAGCGGCCGGTCGCCTGAAGGCGAGAAAGCCGAGGGCATCGACCATTTCGGCGTGCTCGTGGACGACCTCGACGCCGCGTTCGATCACCTGGTGCGCTGCGACGCGGAGATCGTCGAACCGGTCAAGCAGGTTCGCGCCGGTGTTCGAGCCTGCTTCGTGCGATCGCCGGGCGATATCCTCATCGAGATTCTGGAACGCCGTCCCGCCGAGATGACTTTTACCTGAAACAAGACCAGAATCGACCCAGCATCGGCCGTGGGTGCAGGCAACTCGCGAGCCGCGTCGACCGTTCTTTGCGGCCCTTTTCTCTCGCAGCATCGCGCCTGATATCCCATGCGAAACTGGATCACGCTAACCGAAGCGGCCCGACAACTCGGCGTGCAGGCGCAGACCGTCTACGCGTACGTCAGCCGCGGCAATATCGCGGTGATGCCGGATCCGCTCGATCCGCGCAAGAGCCTCTATCGCGCCGAGGACGTCGCCGCGCTGTGCCGCAAGAAACAGGTGGGACGCAAGCGCGAGGCGCTCGCCGCCGGCACGATATTCGGTGCGGAGCCCTGCATTTACAGCGGCATTACGACCTTCTCGAAAGATCGCCCGTATTACCGGGGACGCGACAGCATCCGCCTCTCGGAAACGGCCACGCTCGAAGAGGTCGCGGCCATTCTCTGGAATGCGCGCGCACCGATTGCGTTCGACACCGGCGACCTGCCGTTACAAGGCGAGGAGCGCGGCAGGCAATGCGCGTTCACGTCGCTGGCGGCGCTCGCGGCTTGCGGGCACTCCACGCTCGGGCGTACCGACAGCGCCTTGCATGTCGAGGCCGGCCGGCTCGTGGCGCTGATCGCGCGAGCGTTCGGCGCGCGCGGCGACACGCCCGGGCAACGCACGCATGAACAGCTCGCGCTCGGCTGGGGCCAGGACCGCGCCGGCGCCGAGTTGATCCGCCGCGCGATGGTGCTCGTCGCCGACCACGAGATGACGAGTTCGGCGTTCGCCGCTCGGATTACCGCGTCCACCGGCGCCTCGTTGCCGGGCTGCCTGCTCACGGGGCTCGCCACCTTCTCCGGCCCGCTACACGGCGACGCGTCAGGTCGAGTGCGCGCCGTGTTCGACGACGTCGAGCGACTCGGCGCGGAAAACGTGGTGGCCCATCACTTACGCTCGGCCATTCCCATTCCGGGCTTCGGCCATCATCTGTATCCGGACGGCGACACGCGAGCGGCGGCCCTGCTGGACGTGCTGGATCCGCCTGCTGAGATCATGTCGTTCATCGAGCGGGTGGTGGCGCTGACCGGGCTCAAGCCGAATATCGACGTCGCGCTCGCCAGCCTCGCGGCGCAACTGGCGCTGCCTCGCGATGCGTCGTTCGCGCTATTCGCCACGGCGCGCAGCGTGGGCTTGCTCGCGCATTGCATCGAGCAGCTGCGGGTGGGCAAGGTCATCCGGCCACGCGGACGTTACACCGGACGCGCGCTGGAAGACGCGAGCGCAACGAAACCCGAGCCCGCGGCCGATGCCGGCAAGCCGCTCGACCCGGTCACGCTCGACAGGAATCGCGTGTTCAAAACGGTGGGACGCTGAGCAGGCGCACCACCGCACGGGCTTCAATGCTGGTTGATGGTTTCGAGCGAGAGTCCCTTTGTGGCGGGCCCAAGCAGGATCATGCAGATGGCGACCAGCATGGAAACGCCGATGAAAGCCGCAACACCCGGCACGCCGTAACCATGCAACAGAATGCCGATGGCGAGACCGGCGAAGGCGGCCGAAATCCGGCTCCATGAATAGACAAAGCCGATTGCCCGGGCACGTATCCGGGTCGGGAAAAGCTCCGCCTGGTAGCCGTGATAGGCATACGACATGATGTTCGCCGCCAGCGTAAACACCACGCCGAGTACGGTCAGGATCCAGGGCGTCGACACTTGCGAAAAGACCGCGATCACCACGGCCATCGTGATGAGTCCGCCGCAGATCTGGGTTTTGCGTTCGAGTTTGTCGGCGAACAACGTGCCGATGAGCGGACCAAAAGGATTGGCGATCGCGATAACGAACGCATAGCCGAGGCTTGCCGTGACGTGAATGCCCCGATGGATCAGCAGCGTCGGCACCCACGCGGCAAAGCCGTAGAAGCCGATCACCTGCGCCATATTGAAGATCGACAGAATGATCGTCCTGCGCCGATAACCGGGGGCGAAGATTTCCCTGAACGCGCCACGCCCCTCTTTCTCGGGTTCCACCGCTTGCGGCGGCGGCAGCGTGATGCCTTTCTCGAGCGCGACGCGCCGCTCGATCTCGGCGACGATCCGTTCGGCTTCGTCGAAACGGTTATGCCGTGCGAGCCAGCGCGGACTCTCCGGAATGTTGCGCCGCAAGAACCAGACAGCGACGGCGCCGACCGAGCCGATCAGGATCACCACCCGCCAATAGTCGAGGCCGAGCGGCTTGGTGCCGTTCAACGCGTACGCGAGAAACGCGACCACCGGCACCACCGAGAACGTGATGAACTGGTTGACCGAATATGCGCGACCGCGCTCCCGGCTCGGAATCAGTTCGGAAATATACGTGTCGATCGTCACCAGTTCGACACCAATGCCGATGCCCGCGACGAAGCGCCAGATATTGAGTGCGTACCCGGTTGTCTGGAACGCCATGATGATCGTGCAGACCATGTACCAGACCAGCGACCAGGTGAAGATCACGCGCCGTCCGAAGCGGTCCGCCACATACCCCAAGGTCAGCGCGCCGACCCACAGGCCCGCGAACGTGGCAAACACAAAGGTGCCGAACCCCGCCACGGCGAGCGGCGCGAGCGCGGCGAACGGGCCGAGCGATTCGGGCTTGAATAGGCCGGACTGCACCATCCCCGGGGCCACATAGCCGGTGAAAAACAGATCGTAAAACTCGAACACACCGCCGAGCGAGATCAGGATCACCATGGCCCAGACAGTGCGCGAAGGGGGAAGCCGGTCGAGACGTGCGGCAATTTCAGCGGCCTGCTGGTTGGACATAGTCGCCTCTTGTTTCTTGTTAGAAAGGACCGCAATGAAATGAGCGCGTTCGCCGTGGCCCTACCGGCTGAATGAAGACGACGCGGCTTCATCGTTCACCGGTAGCCAAGGCACGTTTTGCAATTTCCCATAGGATCGCCCGGTTCTGCAATACGCATGAACACTGAGGCGCTGAGGCTAGGTGCGGGACACGACACGAGCGTCGTGTGCGTTGCTTGGGTGCGGCGTCCTGATCGAGCGTAAGGCTTTCATAAGCCGATGAAATAAGTCTGCACCTCCATTTCCTCGGACCAGATCTGAACGTCGAGCATTTCGTCGAATTCGATCGGTGCGCCCTCGTACATGCAGCAAAACCCCTGCGCCGTGCGGTAGACAATCACCCATCCGCACGCGGGCGCCTCTCTCGTTGCTCGCCTCTCGCCTGACACGCTTTTCAACCCGTTGAGGTGCAACGCCTTGCCGATGCGTTTGCATGCCGCATCCAGTTCATGGGACAGTTTCACGGTTCGCTCCTTCGCAATACACCCCGCGCGGCGGCATGCTATTCGCCCCTGCCGCCTAGCCGGGGAATATCCTGATGCTACTCGCCACCGCGTCGGCGATGTGCTCTTTCGCGATGATCCCAAGCACGCGCGCGGGGCCATGCCCCTCGTGACGCCCCACCACGACCGCCATCATTGCGTGCTGTTTCCACAACTGCGTGATCACACCGAACGCCACGTCGTTTTCTCGCACGACGATGAAATTCCTTTGTGCCAGCGCGCCGAGCGAGATATCCGATTCGCTCTCGCTCACCGCCCGGCGCAGCCCCGTGTTGATGCGCAAGACACCATAGATCTCGTGCTCGCGCGTGACCACCACGTGCCGGAATGCCGGGCCCTCCGAACGGGTCAGCAAGTCGCGGAACGGCACCTGGGCGTCGAGCACGAACACGTCGGTTTCCATCACCTGAGCCGCGTTCTGCACGAGAAACATGTTGGCATGCATCGCATTCGGAATCGGGTGGCCGCGCCGTACCAGTTTGAGCGTATAGATGCTTTCCGGCGACAACAGCCGGCGCGCGCCCAGGCTGAACGCCACCGCGAGAATCATCGGCAGCACGATGTCGTAGTCGCGCGTCATTTCGAAGATCATCGCCACCGCGGTCATCGCGGCGCCGGTGCCGCCGCCCACCATCGCACCCATGCCCACCATCGCGAAAGCCGGCGCGCTAACCGGCGCACCGGGCATGACCATCGCGACCAGCGACGCAAAGGCTGCGCCCAGCGTGGCGCCGATAAAGAGCGACGGCGAAAAGACGCCGCCTGACGAACCCGAGCCCAGACTGACCGATGTCGCCAGCGTCTTGCACAGCGCCAGCATCAATAGAAATGCGCCGCCCTGAAGCTGACCGTAAAGCGTCGCCTGAATCGTGGCGTAGCCCACGCCTTCCACGTAATAGTGACCCGCAAGGCGAAACAGCAGATACATCGTCATGCCGACCAGCAGCATCCCGCAGACGTGCCGCTGATAACGTCCGGGGATAAGGTCGAAGGCGTCTTCCGCCCAATGCAACGCGCGGATCAGCAGCGCTGCCGCGGCGCCCGTCAAGGTGCCGAGCAACGCGTAGAGAATCAGCGTCAACACGCTGCCCGGCTGATTCGGAATGGCGCCGAGTTGCGCCGGGACAAAGAATGCCGGGGCGTCGCCAAAGAACAGCCGCCCCAGAAACGTTGCCGTGCCGGTTGCGATCGCCACCGGTAAGAACGTGTTGACGCTGATTTCCGGCATCATCAGTTCCGTGGCGAACAGCACGCCGCCGATCGGCGTGTTGAAGGTCGCGGCGATGCCGGCTCCGGCGCCCGCCGCTACCAGCGTGATGCGTTGCCCGGCGGACATCCGCACGACCTGGCCGAGCGTCGAACCGAGCGCCGAGCCGATCTGGATAATCGGCCCCTCGCGGCCCACCGCGGCGCCGGAACCAATCGCGAAAGCAGACGCGATCGACTTCACGACCGCCACGACCGGGCGAATCACACCGCGCTTGTAATAGATCGCGTCCATGACCTCGGGCACGCCGTGACCTTTGGCCTCCGGCGCAAACGTGCTGACGATCCACGTGACGACGAGGCCGCCCAGCACAGGCACGAGAATCACGAACGCACCCCACGGCGATGCCGCGGTGAAATGACTGGCGTCATAAGCGAACGACAGACGGCCGAGAAAGAACGCGTTGTGCACAAGCCCGATCAAGGCGCGAAATACCACCGCGCCAAAGCCCGTGACGATACCGACGACAAACGCCAGCAGGCATAGCCAACGCAGCGCAATGGGCTCAACGGCATCGTCGTCCTGATGGCTAACCGCGCGCGGCTGGAGCGGCGCCACCTTGACGTGGCGCGATTCGCTTCTTTCTGTCTGATCAGGCCGATCGGCGTCGCCCGGCATCGTATGAGGTCCTCAGAGCACTACGGGTTCGCGGGCCGAACCGTCGGCGTGGACCTCCAGCACCTCGATTCGCCGCCGGCGAGTCCCTTTCCCGACAACGAACGCCGCGTTACCCAAACGCCGGGCGCGGCATGACGGTATATGTCACCCTGTGATCTATCATAGTGTGCGGAAGCCGGGTTTCCCAATTTCTTTCCGGACGAGGACGGGCAAGGCAAGGCGGGATTCCGCCGTCCTCACGCTCAGGACGGCGTGCGGTCGAACGCCCATCCGAACGCCTCGATTTCCAGCTTGTGCTTCGACGCGAGTCGCGCGAGGCACTGCTCGCCTTTAAGAGTCAGGCGGACTTCGACCTGACGCCCGTCGGCCCGGCTTGCGTGGCGCGAAACCAGACCGTTTGCCTCGCAGCGCGATACCAGTGCGACGGTACCGTGCGGCGCGGCCTGAAGCCGCTCCGCCAGTTCCCCGACCGTTGCCCAGTCACGGCCCGAGAAACCGCGGACGTGCAGCATCAGTTGATATTGCAGCGGCGTGATCCCTTCGGCATGAGTCACTTCCTCCGAGAAACGAAGAAATCGACGTAGCTGATAGCGAAACAGCGACATCGCTTCGAGGTCCTGTTTGGCCGGCATGCCTACTGGAACTGCAGGTTTCCTGCGCGTCGTCATGCTATCGGCTCTCGTGATCGGAATGGGCGGGTTGATTCGCCATCATACTCACGATGCACTCCATGAAACGACGTTTTCCCGCGCAGCACGCGGGAGTCCGTCATGCGAGGACAGCGTTCAGCCAGCCGCCGCAATCGATTCGAACAACGCGAGGTTCAGCCGCTTGACTTCGTTGTTCGTCGGGTCCGGCTGCGAAGAGAACTTGGCGATCACCGTCTCGTGTAACGGGTCGACGTACAGCCACTGGCCATGAATGCCGATCGCGAAGCACGCGCCGCTGGCGTTGCCGACCTGATACCACTTGTTGCGATACTTGCCGTTCGGCAGCCAGTCCGAAAAACTGCCTTGGCGCCACGCTTCGGCACTGCCGCCCGTCAACGTGTCGTTCATCCAGTCGGCCGCGATCAGCCGGCGTCCGTCGACCACGCCACCAAGGCGCACCAGTTCGCCGACCCGCGCCAGATCGCGCACCGTCATGCACAGGCCGCCGCCCGAACGTGCGGTGCCCGCGATGTCCACCGTCACGCAACCGTCCTGGCGCAGCCCCAACGGTTGCCACAGCCGCGTTGACGCGAAGTCCGCATAGCGCTGGCCCGAAGCGCGCTCGATCACGAGGCCGAGCACGTCGGAGTTGGGCGAGCAGTAATGAAACGGGCCGCCGTGCTCCCCTGCCCCTTTGCGCAGCAACGCGAGCAACTCGATCACCGTCTCGGCCGGTTCGCCGTCGCGCCGCGGATCCAGCAGACCGGCCCGGCGATAACGGGCGTAGATGCCGCTCGCGTTGAGATAGTCCTCGTCGAATTCGAGGCTCGTGCGCATATCCAGCACATGCCTGACACGGGCATCGCCGAAAGCCGAATGCGCGAGTTCCGGCACGTAATGCGCGACGAGCGCCTCGGGGTCCAGAAGCCCATCGCCGACCAGCATCCCCGCGAGCAGACCCGCCACCGACTTGCTGGCCGAAAACAGAATATGGCGGCTCTGCAGCGTGAAATGCGGAGCGTGAAACTCGGCGACGAACTTTCCGGCTCGCATTACCGTGAGCGCGTCGGTCGAGGTCTGCCGCAGAATCGAGGCGACCGTGCGGCGTTCGCCGTCGTGCATCAATTCGTGTGCGCTGAGCGCGTCGGCGTCGAGCTTCGGTTCTTCCGCGAGACCGGGCGTGGCCACGATGCGCGCCGTCGGAATCAGTTCGTGGACGTGGCGAAACGCCCAGACGTTCCAGGGCGCCTCGCGCCAGTTGCCATGCCGCACACTGTCGCGGCGAAAACCGTAGTCGTTTTCGAAGCTTGAAGAGATCATCTTGACTGCAAACTCCTGAGGCGGTCGATCGTGAAAACGCAAATGCATCAATGAACGTGCTGCAGGAACTCGCGAAAGCGATCCCCGGGCGGCGCAGACAGCATTTCGGCGGGCTTGCCGTCGTGCGCCACGCGGCCCGCTTCCATGAACAGCAGACGCGAACCCACGCGCTGTGCGAAGCCCATTTCGTGGGTGACGACAACCATCGTCATGCCCTCGCCGGCGAGCGTCTGCATGACCTTGAGAACTTCCTGGCGCAATTCGGGATCTAGTGCCGAGGTCGGTTCGTCGAACAACATCAGCTTCGGCTGGACCGCCAGCGCTCGCGCGATCGCGACGCGTTGCTGCTGACCGCCGGAAAGCTGCGACGGGTAGTGCTGCATCCGCTCGGCCAGGCCGACCTTGTGCAACAGCGCCCCGGCGATCTCGCGCGCTTCCGCCTTGGTCTGGCCACGTGCGCGAATCGGTCCGAACATGACGTTCTGCAGCGCCGTCAGGTTCGGAAACAGGTTGAACTGCTGGAACACCATGCCGGCTTCGAGCCGGATGCGTCTGATGTCGCGCGCGGAGCCCAGCACGCTGATGTCGTCCACGCGCAGATCGCCCGCGCTGATGGTTTCGAGTCCGTTGATGCAGCGTAGTAGCGTCGACTTGCCCGAGCCGGACGGGCCGACGATCACGGCGACCTCGCCGCGTTCGATAGCGAGATCGAGCGGATGCAGCACGACGTTGTGACCGAAGCGCTTCGAGACTTGCTTGAATTCGATCATGCTCATGGCAAACGCACTCTCCGTTCGAGCACTCGCAGACTCAGCGCGAGCAGGCTGATCACGAGCAGATAAATGATCGCGACGGCGGTCCAGATTTCTACCGCCCGAAAGTTCTCGGCCATGATCTCCTGGCCGCGCCGGGTCAACTCACCCACGCCGATCACGAGAAAGATCGAGGTGTCCTTGACCAGATTGACGAACTGGTTGCCCATTGCCGGCAGCGCGCGTCGAAACGCGATCGGGCTGATGACGTGAGCCAGCACCTTGTGAAACGGCAGGCCCATCGCGAGTCCGGCCTCGCGCAGTCCGAGCGGCACGCCATCCAGCGCGCCGCGGATGATTTCCGCGTTATACGCGCCCGAGTTGACGATCAGCGTGATGATCGCGGCGCTGGTCGCGCTGATGCGGATATCCATCATGATCGGCAGCGCGAAGTAGACGAACATCACCTGCACCACGATCGGCGTACCGCGAATCAAGGCCACGTAGATCTGCGCCGGGATGACGGCGAGCCGGCCGCCGTAGGTCAGCGCCACGCCCGCGAGGACCCCGAGCACGATGCCGCCGCCGAGCCCGGCGAGTGCGATCAGGAGCGTGAGCCGCAGACCCTGCAGCAGGTCCGGCAGCGCGGCAAACACTGCTGCCCAGTCGAAACTCATGACGCCGCCTCGCCGAACCATTTGCGGTTGAGCGCCTGTAGCCGCCCGTCGGCCCGCATGGCGGCGAGCTGAAGGTTGGCCGCGGCGACCAGCGGGCTGCCTTTCTGGAAGCCCATGCCGACATCGAGCCCTTCGAGCGGCGGTTGCACCACGCGGACCTTGCCCTTGCCGGCGGTGTTGGCGTAGTACAGCAGTTGCGGCTTGTCGTAGACGACCGCGTCGGTGCGACCCGCTTCCAGCGCGAGCAGCGCATTGTTGATGCTGGGCAGTTGTTCGAGCGTGGCGTCCCTGACGTGATCCTTGATGTAGGCAACCGCAACCGTGCCCGTTTCGGTGCCGATGTGTTTGCCGGCCAGATCGGCGGGCGTGTGGATGCTGGTGTTGTCGATGCGGGTCAGCGCGATCAGGCCGCTCTTGTAGTACGGCGTCGAGAAGTCGATCACCTGCTGGCGCTCCGGCTTGATAAAGAGCTGCGAGACGATCACGTCGAGGTTGTGCGTCTGCAGCGCCGGGATCAGCGCGCCGAACTCCATCGGTTGCAAGCGCCATGTGCGATTCAGGCCTTTGGCGACCTCGCCCCAGACTTCGACGTCGAAGCCGGAATAGGTGTCGCCCTGCTTGAACGCGAACGGCGGCGCGCCCACGTTGGAACCGACCACCAGTTCGGCATCGGCGGCCAGCACTGAGCGGGACAGCAGAATGGCGGGCCCGGCAGCCAGGCCGAGTTGCAGCAGTTGACGGCGATTCATGGTTGTTACTCCACGGTAGGTGATCGTGCCCGGCACGTCGTTTTCAGCGCGGCCGGATGGTGTGTCATGCGTCGGTGTCGCTACGGCTGCCGCCGCGTTTCAGCGGGAGGCGGATGCCGCTCGTGCGCTATTACCTCTTACATCAGCGCCACGGTGAGTTCGATTTCGAGCAGGCCGCTGCCCGGCAGACTGGAGACGCCGAGTGCCGATCTCGCGTGCCGGCCGTGATCGCCGAACACGTCGTGCAGCACGGCCGAGGCTTCATCCAGCACCGTGCTGTGATTCACGAAACCGGGCACGGCATTGATGAAGCCGCGCAGGAACAGGATGCGTTCGACCGCGCCCGACGCCGGCAGCGCGGCCACGAGCGCGCTCAACGCGCGCAGCACGCAGGTTTGTGCCGCGTACTGGACGACGCTGGACGGCGTGTCGCGATCCACCGGCCCGGCGATGATCCCGTCGGCGGTACGGCTCACCTGACCGCTGACGTAGGCGATACCGTTGTGAATCACGACGCCCTGATAGGCGCCGCGCGGCGTCGGCGCGGGCGGCAGCGTCATGCCCAGTTGCGCGAGCCGGGCTGGAATGTCGATCGTCATGACGGCGCTCCGCTGTGTGCTTCGAGGCGAACCGGACCGCCGAGCCAGCAGCCGTCGGGGCGGCCGGCGCCGGCTTCGGCGTCGAAGCTGAAGCGCACCGAGATCTGCGACGGCCGTTGCATCGCGCGTCCCTGACGGATCGTGATGGTTCGCGTGGACGCGTCCACCATGCCGTTGGCGAGCAAACCGAACGACAGCGCGGACGCCGCGATACCCGTGGCCGCGTCTTCCGGATAACCGGAGGCGCGCGGAAACTGCCGGGCGTCGAAGATTTGCCGGGCGGCGTCGAAGGTCGCGTAGGGATAGAGGCCGGTGGAGCCGATGCGCTCGCACAGGGCCTCGATTTTCTCGAAGCGCGGAGCGAGCGCATCGAGACAGGCGGGACTGGCCAATGGAATCAGCGTCTTGACCCGGCTGGTGCAGGCGTTCTGTATCGGCAGCGGCGCCAGTTGTGCGGCGCTGATGCCGAGCGCGTCGAGGATCTCGTCGCGGCTGAGTTGCGCTTGCGGCAAGGCTTCGATCCGGCCCACGGGTTGGGAAATTTCGACCGCGGCGCCTTCCGGTGTGGCGCCGGTGATGCGTACGCCGACCCGACCGCTGCGGGTCTGGACGGTCAGCCGGTCGCGCTGCAGGTGCCCATTTCGATGCAGCAGCCAGACCGCGCCAACCGTGGCGTGGCCGCACATCGGCATTTCGTGGTTCGGGACCCAGAAGCGAAACTCGTAATCGCAATCGGAATCAGGTGGCGCCGGCAGCACGAAGCCGCTTTCGTGGCCGTAATGCCGCGCGACCTGCTGCATGTCGCTGTCGGACATGCCGGCGGCGTCGACCACGATAGGTGCCGGGTTGCCGCCGCCGGGACCGGCGGCGAACACGCTGACGAGTTCGACGGTATGACGTAAAGACATGGCGGCGTGCGCCCCGCTGACCGGGGGATGTGTTTCCATCCGGCCAGATTACGGGGATCGGCGCCGCGCCGCGCGGTCGAGCGGGCCCTAAGATTTGACCGAACGGGCCACGCCGGCGCGCAACTCGGAGGGCGACTGGCCGCCGATACGGCGCATCGCGCGCGAGAGCGCCGCGCCGCTTTCGAAACCGACGCGGAACGCCACCTCGCCGACCGGCAGGTCCGTGTCGGCGAGCAAACGGCGGGCGTTCTCGTAACGCACCTGTTGCTGGAATTCGCCGATCGAGCGTCCGGTGTTTTCGCGGAACAGGCGCGTCATGTGGCGACGCGAGATGCCGAAACGCTCTTCCAGCGTGTCGAGCGGAATGTCCTGATCGGCATGACGGGTCAGGAAGGCTTCGAGGTCGGCCACGAGCGCCATGCCGTGCTCGCGCGGCGAGGTTCCGGGTTCCGTTTTACCCGCGATCACCTCGCCGATGCACTGCATTAATAGCGCCGACGACAGCGCCTGGCGGGTCGCCGCGCTGCCATAGGCGTCGCGGTCGTTGCGCAACGAGAGTTCCTGCAAGGTGCGGATGGCGGCGGTCCGGCGCACGAGAATCGGGTTGCGCGTACGGCGGCGGAATTCGCCCAGCGAGCCGACTCCGACGTCGAGTTTGTGCAGCGCGTCGCCGGTCACGTAGACGGCGACGTGCGTGTGCGTGCCGCAGCCCGCGCGGGTTTGATGGGCACGGCCGGGCGGCACCACCGCGAAGCGGTCCTGCGACAGCCAGGTGCCCGCGCGACGGTCTTCATGCCGCAGCTCAACCGCGCCATGGCTCGGCAGAATGAACATCAGGCAGTCGTGCCAGTGCCAAGGCATCGCGTAGGTGCCGCCGCCGGTGAGTGTTGCGTGGCCGTCGTCGGCAGCGACCAGCAGGTCCTTGTTGACCGGCTGACAGAGTTGATCGAACGAACGCAGCATGGCGGTACTCCTGGGCGATACGAAATCGGTGTCACACCGTTCGCCGGCCGCGACGACGTTTGATTCGCAAGGCGCTGGACAAGGCGTCGGCCGGGGATGAACGGGTTCCGACGCAGGATAGCAACTCAAAATAGCGGCGGGTATCGGGCTTCGCCCTGTCTTACATCCCGACAGGTAGCGCCGCTGTTGCTTCTTTCGTGTCGGAGTCGGCCGCACATTTGTTATTGACAGATCAGTCCATAACAAATAATCTCCGTTCATGGTGAGACCTAGAGAGTTCGATCGGGAAGAGGCGCTGGAGCGCGCGACGCGCGTGTTCTGGGAGAAAGGCTTTGCCTCGACTTCAACGGAAGACCTGCTCGCTGCGATGAATATCGGGCGGCAGAGTCTCTACAACGCGTTCGGCGACAAGCGGAAACTCTACCTTGAAGCGCTGGAGCGATATCAACGGGAAAGCACGGCGGGCCATCTGGAGCGGCTGAACAGCGCGACGTCACCGCTGGGAGGATTGGAGGCGCTTCTGCTCGGTCTGATTGCCGAAGACGAGAGCGAGCGCGCACTCGGGTGCATGGGCGTCGGGGCGGTGGGTGAATTTGGCGCCGCGGACCCGGAGCTGCTGATGCTACGGAGCAAAGCCGGGCCGAAGCTGTCGCGACGCCTGGTGGAGCGCATTCGTGAGGGACAGGCCGGCGGAGAAATCGACCCGAGCCTCGACGCCCGCGAAGCCGCCGCCTTTTTGCAGATGACGATGCAAGGCATTCAACTCGGCGCGCGTGCGGGTAGCGACGCGAAAAGTCTGCGCGTACTCGCCAGGTTCGCCATCAATCGCTTTAGAGCACGTTAAGCCGCGTTAGCGCCACGTCAGGCAAGAAGCGCCCGACGTGGTTTGCGTGCGCCCCATTATGGACTGATCTGTCAAAAACGGAGATGCAAATGAATGAAATTCGCCAGCTCACAGGAAAGGTTGCCCTTGTCTTCGGCGGTTCGCGAGGCATTGGCGCGGCGGCCGCGAGACGGCTGGCCAACGAGGGCGCCGATGTCGCGGTGACCTATGTATCGGCGCCGGAACGGGCAGCCGAGACGGTCGCGGCGATCGAGTCCACCGGACGGGCCGGCCTCGCCATCGAGGCCGACAGCGCTGACCCGGCAGCGATCGCAGCGGCGGTCGCGCAGACGGTGAAGCGCTTTGGGCGACTGGATATCGCGGTGGTCAACGCGGGCATTCTGTTGCGTGGCGATGTGGCGACGGTCAGCGTGGAAGATCTCGACCGGATGTTGAACGTCAACGTGCGAGGTGTCTTTCTTGCGATTCAGGCGGCGGCCGCGCGTCTCACTGAAGGTGGCCGCATCATCACGATCGGCAGCAACACGGCGGTGCGCAGCGGACACCCGGGTTCGAGCGTTTATTCGATGACCAAGGCCGCCGTCGCGGTCATGGTGAAAGGTATCGCGGTCGACCTCGCCGACCGCGGTATCACCGTCAACAACATTCAGCCGGGGCCGACCGTCACGGACATGACGGTCGAACATATCGAGCGGATCACGCCGCTCATTCCGCTCAAGCGCGCGGCAGATCCGGACGAGATTGGCGGCCTGGTGGCCTACCTCGCCAGCAAGGAGTCAGGCTATATGACGGGCTCCAGCATCACGATTGACGGCGGCATGGCGTTGTGACCGTCTCTCGCGAGCAGCTCATTCCACCTGACGAAGCGCCCGCCGCAGAATCTTGCCCACCGGCGACTTCGGCAGCGCGTCGACAAAGCGGACGATCTTCGGCACTTTATAAGCGGCCATGCTGGCGCGGCAGTGGGCGATTAGCGCCTGTTCCGTGACATCAGCATCCGGCGCCATCACCACGAAGAGCTTGAGCGCCTCGCCGGTCCGTTCGTCCGGCACGCCGACGCAGGCACATTCGGCGATGCCGGGGAACGCGGTCGCGACCGCTTCCACTTCGTTCGGATACACATTGAAGCCCGACACGATGACCATGTCCTTCTTGCGGTCGACAATCCTGAGGAAGCCCTCTGCGTCGAAGACACCGATGTCGCCGGTGCGAAAATAACCCTCGTCGGTAAACGCCTTCGCATTCGCCTCCGGCTGATTCCAGTAGCCGAGCATGACTTGCGGCCCCTTGACGCAGATCTCGCCGGCCTCCCCCACGCCGACCGCCCTGTCCTGCTCGTCCAGCAGCATCACATCCGTGGACGGCACGGGGAACCCGACGGTGCCCGTGAACGCGGCAATGGCCTGCGGATTGAACGTCAGAATGGGCGACGTCTCCGACAAGCCATAGCCCTCGCGAATAAAGCTGCCGGTGAGGCTTTCCCAGCGCGCCGAAACGACGTCGATCACCGCGGTGCCGCCGCCCGCGCCGAGCCTCAGACGCGACCAGTCCACCTCCGTCAGTCGCGGGTGGGCCACGAGGCTCGCGTAGAGCGTGTTGACGCCGGCGAAGACGGTCGGCCGCGCCGCCTTCAGCACGTCGATGAACGCATCGCCATCGCGTGGATTGGCCACCAGCCAGTTCGCCGCGCCGACCGAGAAGAAGGTGAGGAAATTCACCATCAGCGCAAAGATGTGATACAGCGGAATCGCGGTGACGACCACCTCTTCGCCGGGGCGCTGCACATCGGGCATGAAGGCCTTGAACTGCTCGATGTTGGCGACCAGATTGCGGTGCGACAACGCGGCGCCCTTTGACGGACCGGTCGTGCCGCCCGTGTATTGCAGGAACAGCAGGTCGTGGCCGCCCACCTCCACCGGTTCCAGTTGCAACCTCTCACCCTGAGCGATGGCGGCGGAGAACGTGATGGCATCGCTCAACGACGCATCGACGGGGGTCCTGGAATCGCAGCGCCGCCGCTGTTGCGATCGTTGTTACCCCAGTCGCCGGGACTGACCGTGATAACCGTCCTGATGCGCGTCTTGCCGATCGCCTGGGCTAGCGTGGGTGTCGAGCCGTTGTACACCACGACGACTTCGGCGCCGGCGTCGTTGAGTTGATGCTCGAGTTCGCGCGCGGTATAGAGCGGATTGACGTTGACCTGGACCCCACCGATCTTGGCGATCGCAATGAAGGCAATCGGAAACGCCAGCAGATTGGGCAGCATCACGGCCACCCGGTCCCCCTTCCTGATGCCCGCTACTTGCTGAAGATACGTGGCAAACGCGTGCGAGGCACGGTCGACATCGGCGAAAGTCAGTGTCTGGCCCAACGCGTGGAAGGCGGGCTTCCCGGCAAACTCGCGCATCGCGCTGTCCAGCAACGCATTCACGGATGGATAACGGTCGGCGTCGATCTCGGCGGGAATCGAGCCATACGACTGGAGCCAGTGTCTCTTGTTCATGTCGGTTTTTCGCGCAACGGCAGAGGATCGGATGCTGCGACTATGGCGCGCGACGCCGCAACTTGCAAATGCTCTACGCGGCCAAAACCGTGATTGAAATGGACAAACGCAACGCTTGCGCGCCATGGGCAACGTGCCAGCCGGACCACAAAAGCCAGCCCCCGCGCCGGCGATCAGGGTGAACCCTATGGCATCGAAGCACGGACGAGCGCAAAATCTGGCACCCACCATGGATATCGATTCGGACACAAGGCCTCACATGCAGCACAGCACGGCGACTCCGGCGCCGGCAACGCGACGTCAAAGCAATCGATGGAAACACGCGTCGTCGGCCATCGTCCTGCGGGAAAAACGCTTCTCGCCGTCCAAGCTCGCGGTGCTGATTGGGGTCGCCTCGCAAGCCGGTCTGGACGCGAGCGCGGTGCTGGCCGGCACCGGTCTCGACGTCGAGGCCATCGCCGACCCGTTCACGCTGACGTCGCCGCTGCAGTTTCTCACCGCCGCGCGCAATGCGGTCAGCCAGTACGGCGAGTCGGACCTGGGGGTTCGGGTTGGGCGTCAGATGCATGCGTCGAGTTACGGCATGTACGGCTACGCGCTGCTCTGTGCCGGCACCATGGCCGGCATGTTCGACACGGCGGTCAAATACTTCGAACTGGTCAATGGCGTGCTCGATCTGTGCTGGGTCGAGCACGAAGGTGTGGCGTCATGGCTCTTTCCGCAGCGCGAAGAAGTCCTGCTGCCCGAGGTGGACGATCAGCTCTACCGCTTCCTGATCGACCTGCAAATCACCGTGCACGCAACCGTCACCAGAGATGTGATGGGCACCTGGTGTGTGCCCGCGCATGCGTCCTTCACGCAAGCGGAGCCGCCGCATGCCGCCGCGTTGGCCGAGGCGCTGGAATGTCCGCTTGCCTTCGGCCAGCCGCGCAACACGCTCAGCTATCCGGCGGCGTGGTTGTCGCGCGCGCCGCAACTCGCCAACCCGATCACGGCCGCGCAGGTGTCGACGGAGTGCGCCCGTCTGCTCGAAACATTCCGCTGGCAGGCGGGCCTCAGCCGGCGCGTGTATCAGGAGCTGATTCGCACGCCCGGCCAGTTCCCGGTGATCGAGCAGATCGCCGGGAACCTGTGCATGACCTCACGCACGCTTCGTCGCAAACTGGACGCCGAGGGCACGTCTTATAGCGAGTTGCTGACCAGCGTGCGCAAAGCGCTCGCCATCGACTATCTGACGACCACCACGCTCGGCACCGAAGACATTGCCCTGACGCTGGGCTTTAGCGATGCCGTGGGTTTTCGGCATGCGTTCAAACGGTGGACCGGCAAAACACCCCATGAGGTCCGGCAAAACCGCACGACGGTGATTAGCGGTTCGACCGGCGATCAGTGATTGCCGGCGCCGGCAGCGTCGATCACCGTCCACTTCCCCACTTTCGCGACTTCCCGCTCGTCGAAATTGAAGCCGAGTCCGGGCGTTTGATGCAGCACGATGCGGCCATTCTTGTGGCCAAGTTGCCGGTCGATCAACCGCCGGAAGTTCAACACCTGATCGTCCCAGAAGTACTCGACATAGCGCGCATTCGGTGTGGCCGCAACCAACGGCGCGTGCACGTCGTGAAACCAGTGCGGGCACATCACCACGCCGTAGCTCGCGGCGGTTGCCGCGATTCGTCGCCATTCGCTGATGCCGCCGCACACCACCGCGTCCGTTTGCAGGATCGCCGCGCCGCCCTTGTCGAGCAGTTCCTTGTGATACCAACGGCCATAGCCGATCTCGCCGGTGGCGACCGGCACGCGCGTGAGCTTAGCGAGTCGCGCGTGATTGTCGATATCGTCCGGCGAGAACGGCTCTTCGACGAAGTACGGATCGTATTGCTCGATACGCCGCAAATGCTGCAACGCCTGGGTCGTGTCGGTCCAGCCGTTGTTGATGTCGATCATCAGTTCGACGTCGGGACCGATCGCTTCGCGCGCGGCGCGCACGCGCGCTTCTTCGTCGCGCGGCGAAAGACGGCCGCCCTTCATCTTCACCGCCTTGAAACCCATCTCGACATAGCTCGCCATTTCCTCGCCGAGCATGCCCGCCGATTTGCCGTCGAGGTAATAGCCGCCGCTCGCATACGCCGGCACCGTTTCGAGTTCCACCGCGCCGAGATACTTGTGCAGCGGCACGTTGTGACTGCGCGCGTTCAGGTCCCACAGCGCCGTGTCGAGAATACTGAGCGCGCGCATTACCGTGCCGGCGCGGCCGTGCAGCAGGGCTTCCTGGTACATCGCCTGCCACAGGCCCTCCACCGCGTACGAGTCCTTGCCGATCAGCACCGGCGCGAGCAACTGCTCGACGGCCACGCGCAGCAGCTCACCGCCCGCGCTGCCCACATAACAGAAACCGATTCCTTCGACGCCATCGGTCGAACGCACTTTGACCAGGCCGTAGTGACGTGTCGTCACCGTGCGGGTAGCAAACGAAGTCACACGATCGAGCGGCACACCCGCCGCGCAAACCGATACCGATTCAATCTTTGGCATTTCCACACTCCTCCATGTTGGCGGACCGTTCGCGTCTGATGCGCGTTCGGTGAGATCGAAGTGTGATAGCCGCGTGGCATCAAAAACAGTATCCTTTGGCTTCTTCAAAAGATAAAAATTCTATTCGATGGACTCGCGCTATCTGCAGAGCTTTGTCTATGTGGTCGAACTCGGTTCGATCGCCGAAGCCGCGCGGCGTCTCGATCTGACGCCGGCTGCGGTGGCGCAGCGCGTGAAGATGCTGGAACAGGAACTCGGCGCGAAGCTGGTGCGCCGGTCCGGCCGCACGGTCGGCACGACCGAGGCCGGCGAGCGCATTCTGGCGCGCGCCCGTGCGGTGCTGCACGACATTCGCGACCTCTCCGCCGATCTGAACGACGCGTCCGTGCTGGCGGGTCAACTGCGGCTGGGCGGCACGCCGACCATGATGACGAGCGTGATTCCGGACGTACTGGCCGCTTTGCTCGCGCGGCATCCGCAGATCGATATCTATCTGGAGCCCGGCAATTCAGTCGATCTGTACCGCAAGGTGGTGAGCGGCGACCTGGACGCGGCCATGCTGGTGCAGCCGCTGTTCGAGCTGCCGAAAAGCTGCGACTGGCACACCTTCCGCGAAGAACCGCTGGTGCTGCTGACACCCGCGTCGATGCAGGTCGGCGATCCGCACGAGGTGCTGCGGCGCGAACCGTTCGTGCGTTACGACCGCAATGTCGTCGGCGGTCAGCTTGCGGATGGCTACTTGCGTCAGCACGGCATCCAGCCGCATCAGCGCTGCGAACTCGACGGGCTCGATGCGATCGCGGTGATGGTGGACCGGGGGCTGGGCGTGTCGCTGGTGCCGGACTGGCTGATGACGCGTTTCTCCGGACTCGCGCTCGCCCGATGGCCGCTGCCGCATGCGTTCCCGAAGCGCGTGGTGGGCCTGCTGTGGGGGCGTTCGTCGGCGCGTATGCGGCTGGTGCAGGCGTTTCTGAAGACCGCGCAGGAGCTCGACGCGATGCCCGCGACGAAACCGCTTCGGCCCGGGACACAAAAATAATTAACGTTTGAAGCAAGCGGCTCACGCTTCTTCGCCGTTCATGGTCACGCAATACTGCTTCGGCGCCTGAATGCCGTCAAAAGGCATTCAAGGACGCGGCCACTCTGAACACCGAAGGAGACAAAAACATGAGCACGCCCTCGTCCTGCTTACCCGGCACACGTGGCTTACGTGGCGTCCGTGGCTTAGGCGGCGTCCTGTCGCCGGTCCTCACGCCGTTCAATGCGGACGGCACGCCCTCGCCGGTCCGCTTCGTCAATCACTGCCGCTGGCTGCTGGACCAGGACGTCGGGCTCGCCGTGTTCGGCACCAACTCGGAAGCGAACTCGCTCACCGTCGACGAAAAGCGCGCGCTGCTTGACGCGTTGCTGGAAGCCGGCCTCCCGCCCGAGCGGATGATGCCGGGCACGGGTGCCTGCGCGCTGCCCGACGCGATCGACATGACCCGTCATGCGGTGGCCAGCGGTTGCGCCGGTGTGCTGATGCTGCCGCCGTTCTTCTACAAAGGCGTGAGCGACGAAGGCCTGTTTCGCGGCTTTGCCGAAGTGATCGACGCGGTCGCCGACAGCCGCCTGCGTCTTTACCTGTATCACATCCCACCGGTTTCGCAGGTCGGTCTCAGCTTTGGGTTGATCGAGCGATTGCTCAAGCGCTATCCGGGCGTCGTCGCGGGCATCAAGGACAGCGGCGGCGACTGGCAACACACCGCCGCGTTGATCGAGACATTCCAGAGCGAACACTTCGACGTGTTCGCCGGCACCGAAACGACCCTGCTGCCCACGCTGCAACACGGCGGCGCCGGCTGCATCACGGCGACCGGCAACGTCAACGCGGCGGCGATCGTGCGTCTCGCGCGGAATTGGCGCGACGCCGACGCCGCGGACCGGCAGCAGCGCCTGAACGACACGCGCACGATATTCCAGCGCTACCCGATCATCGCCGCGATGAAGGCCGCGATCGCCTGGCAATCGGGCGACGCGCAATGGACCGCGATGCGGGCGCCGCTGGTCGAACTCGACGACGCACAGCAACGCGAATTGCAACAGGCGCTCTCGCGCGACGGTTTCGAAATGGAAGGCGAGGTGAGGCTTGCGGCGGGTTTTCAGCCGCAGAACGGCTTTGCAAACCACAAGCCGCGTCGTCAGGAGAGCAGCACCGCCTGACCCTGACCCGTGAGCCCCGCCCCTGGAAGCACGGCTCACGGGCCCGTACACTCTTACATCGTTCGCCCGCCACCGCACTCAAAATAACCAGTACGGCGGGCCAGGAGACAAGCCTTGCTCAGTCACACGTCCTACCCCGTCGCGCTCGACGCGACGTCCGCCGACTCATTGTTCCGCCGCGTCGCGTGGCGCTTCATGCCGCTGCTGTTCGTCGGCTACGTGGTCGCTTATCTGGACCGCGTCAATGTCGGCTTCGCGAAGCTGCAGATGCTCAGCAGCCTGCATTTCAGCGAAGCGGCGTATGGTCTCGGCGCCGGTTGCTTCTTTATCGGCTATTTCCTGTTCGAGGTGCCGAGCAATCTGCTGCTGCACCGCTTCGGCGCGCGACGCTGGATCGCCCGCATCATGGTGACGTGGGCGCTGCTTTCCATGGTCACCGCGTGGGTCAGCACGCCGCTGATGTTTTACATCGTGCGCTTTCTGCTCGGTGTGGCCGAAGCCGGGTTTTTCCCGGGCATGATCCTGTACCTCACGTACTGGTTTCCGTCACATCGGCGCGGCAAGATGACCGCGCTGCTGATGGCCGGCATTCCCGTCTCCGGTTTGCTCGGTGGTCCACTGTCCGGCTATCTGATGCATGCGTTCAACGGCGCATGGGGACTCGAAGGATGGCAGTGGCTGTTCATCGTCGAGGCGTTGCCGTCCATCGTGCTGGGCGTGGTGATCTACTGCTGTCTCGACGATCGCGTAGCCGACGCCAGCTGGCTCACCGACGCGGAAAAGCGCCTGATTCAAGGCGAAATCGATGCCGATGGCGTGGTCCGCACACACGGTTCGGTGCGCGCGGTGTTCGGGTCGGCGCGGGTCTGGCTGCTGTGCCTCGTGCTGTTCGGCATCGTGATGGGCTCGTATGCGATCGGCTTCTGGCAGCCGACCATTATTCGCGGCACGGGCATCGACGATCCGCTGATGATCGGCTTGCTGACCATGATTCCGTATTCGGTCGCGCTGGTTTCGATGCTCACGGTAGGCCGCCATGCCGACCGCACGCGCGAACGCCGCTGGCATATCGTCGTGCCCGCGCTGGTGGCCGCGGCCGGTTTCAGCCTGTGCGCGGCCAACGGCCACAGCTCCGTGCTGTCGATGCTCGGCCTCACGCTGGCCGTCTCCGGCGTGGTCACCGCGCTGCCGATGTTCTGGGCGCTGCCCACCGCGTTTCTCGGCGGCAGCGGCGCGGCGGCCGGCATTGCGTTGATCAATTGCACCGGCAATCTGGCGGGCTTTATCAGTCCGACCGTGATCGGCTGGCTCAAGGGGTATACGCATACGCTGGCGTCCGGGCTGGTGCTGACGGCGTGTACGCTGACGCTCTCGGCGGTGCTGATTCTGGTGTTTATTCCGGCACGGCTGGTGAATCGCTGAGGCCGGCCCAAATCCTTAAGCATCGTTTAATTTTTTTATGTTTTGCTCGGGGCCCGTTCCCTCCCTTTTGCGATCATGAAAACCCTCTTCCGCGCCTCGATCGTCGCCGTTACGCTGTTTGCCACCGCGCTTTCCACTGCCCATGCATCGACGTCGGCACCGGTGGCCGGCAAGGAATACACCGTTCTCTCCACGCCGCAACCGGTGGATGCGCCCGGCAAAATCGTCGTCACGGAGTTCATGTGGTACGGCTGCCCGCACTGCGCGGAGTTCGATCCGTATCTGGAGGCATGGGTTAAAAAGCAGGGTCCGGACGTGGTGTTTCAGCGAGTCCCGGTTGCCTTCCGCGACGATTTCGTGCCGCATTCCCGGATGTTTCATGCACTCGACGCGCTCGGCCTGGCATCGCGCCTGACGCCCGTGGTCTTCAACGAAATCTACGTGAAGAAAGACTATTTGCTGACGCCGGATTCGCAAGCGGCCTTCCTCGCCACCCAGGGCGTGGATAAAACCAAATACCTGCAGGCGTATAACTCGTTCTCGACGCAAAGCGCGTTGCAGCGCGACACCCGGTTGATCAAGGACTATCAGGTCAATGCGACGCCTACGTTAGCCGTACAGGGCAAGTATTTAACCGGTCCCGCCAGCACGGAAAGTTTGCCGGGCACGATTCAGGTGCTGGATTACCTGGTGGCGTCGGTGCGGGCGAAAAAGATGTAAAGACACACGTGCTGTAACAGCGGCGACCGCCTTCTAACCCACGAGGCGCGCCGCGTTCAACCTGAGGCCGCGGCTAGATTCCCCGGCCGCTTGCGCTATCCGCCCTGCAACGCGGGCAAAGCCTTCTCGAACAGATACCCCGGCGGCTCATCCTCACCGAAGTCATGCGCCGACAGCAGCGTATAGCCGTTGGTTCGATAAAGCGCGATCGCTTCAGGCTGACGCGGCCCCGTGCCAAGAAACACGCGCGTATAGCCCAGCCGCACGGCCTGCGCTTCCAGTTCGGTCAGCACACGCCGCGCGAGCCCCTGACGGCGATGCCGGCTGCTCGCCCAGATGCGTTTGAATTCGACGGTGCCGGGATCGGTATGGCGCATGAACGCACCGCCCGCAATCGCTTCGCCATTGCGCAATACCAGCACGAACGCCCCCTCCGGCGCGGCGAACGCCTCGACCGGATAGCGCTGCATTTCCTGCGCGATCTCCTGCTCGTCGATCAGGCCGGCGTAACGGCTGCCATATTCCTGAGCCAGTTCGTCGAACAGCGGACGTGCCAACGGATCGAGAACCGAAACGTAGACGAGTTGATCGTCTGTTGCGACGGAGGGAAGCACCGCTGACATACCCTATCTCCTTGCCTGCGCGTAACGAACCGGCAGTTCCGCGGGTGTGGTGAGTTGCGGTCCCGGCGCGTCGGCCGGCCGCCAGCCCAGTTCGGGGGCGACTCGCGTGACGACGTCTTCGAGGATCTGCTGATAGTTCTCGAACGGCAAATCATACGGCAACTCGAGCCGCAGTTCGCTCACCTGGTTGAGCACCGGGTCATCGAGCAAACGGCCGACGATTTCATCGGCCGATCCCACCAGATCGGGCACGAACAGCGTGCGCCGTTCGCCCTGCGGCGCCAGCGTGCGCGCGTGGCGCGGTTCGGCGAACTCGCGATAGCGCTGCCGGGTGCGAGCATCGGCGCCATCCGTCGGCACGATCACGCGACCCAGCGCAATGCGCGGCGCGCGCGTCTCGCGCCAGTGCGAACGAAAGATTTCGAGCTGGCTCACCTGCGCGTCGCGATAGTTGTCGGTGCCCTCGCCGGTCGTGATGTTGCCGATCAGCAGATTGAAGCCGTTGCGGCCGGCCCATTCGATCGAGCGCTGCGAGCCGCCGCCGTACCAGAGCCGATCCGTCAGCCCCGGTGCATACGGACTCACGCGCGGCCGCACGCGACCCGCCGCCGATTCGACAAAACTGTCTTCCTCGCCGAGCCATTCGCCCGCCAGATTGCGCCGCAAGCGCTCGACACGCGCGTGCGAAAAATCGATCAACTCGGGATTGGCATCGAACAGCCGCTCGCCGAGCAGAATGCCGTGCGCCGGCGCGCCCGCGCTCAGGCCGATATTCAGGCGGCCGTGCGACAGCACGTCGACGGTGGCCAGATCTTCGGCCAGCCGGAACGGATTCTCGTAACCCATCTGGATCACCGCCGCGCCGAGTCCGATACGCGTGGTGCGCTGGCTCGCCGCCGCCAGAAACGTCGCGGCGGACGACACCGCGCGCTCCAGATGTCGCTGACGTACCCACGCGCTGTCGTAGCCGAGCGACTCGCCGGCGCGAAACAGGTCGAGCGTGCGCTCGAAACCGGCGAGCGGCGCATCGTCGGGATAATTACCCGGCGTCAGGAAAGCGAGATGATCGATGCGAACCGCGCACATAGTGGACCTCGTTATTGTTCTGAAACTGCGTCGATGCCGCGCTTGAAACGCCCGGTGCCGACAAACCGATATCGGACAACGCCCCCCCGGTTCACGCATCCGGATACCCCGGCGGATTGGTTTCCGAATGCTCGATGGCTTGCGCCTGCACACCCCAACGCGTCAACGCCGCGCGATACTGCCCGCCGTGGATCAACTGATTGGTCGCCGCCGTCAGCGCCGACGCAAGCCCGCTATCTTTGCGCGTCGCGATCGCGACGTCGGCCTTGAGCGGCCAGCCCGCGTTGACCGTGCCGACGCGCCGGGTCTGCCCTTGCGTCGCGGCCTCGTAGGCCAGTTGCGCATCCGGATTGAAGATCGCGTCCACGCGTCGCGACAGCAGCGCGAGCCGTCCCGACGCGGGGTCGTCGTCGTAGTACTGCAGCGTGGCCGCCTTCAGGCCTTGCGCGACGTTGCGCCGGCTCCATTCGAGGAGGATGTGCTCCTGAATCGTCCCGGAGCCGGTGACGATCCGCAAACCCGCGATATCGCGCGGCTCGCGGATCGCTTTGATCGGGCTGTCGTTGCGCACATAGAAGCCGTGCAGACCGAGCCGGTAGGTGGTGAAGTCGAACTTCTTCTTGCGCCCCTCGGTCACGCCGACGTTCGAAATCACCGCGTCGTAGCGGCCCGACGTCAGACCGAGCGGCCAGTCGGCCCACGCGACCGGCACCAGTTGAAGCCGCAGGCCGAGCGCGTCGGCCAGCAGTTGAGCGTAGTCGGGATCGGCGCCCACCACGCTGTGCGCATCGGTCGCATAAGTGGCGATAGGCGGCGCGGCCGGCGCGACCGCCACGGTGAACACGCCGGGCGTGACGAAGCGGTAGCTTGCGGCGGCCTTTAGCGCTTCGGCGTCTTTCGGTGCGCGCACGCGGCCTTTCTGCTCCGCGCTGAAGTCGAAAGACTGCGCGGCGGCCTGCGCGATACCGGCATGCCACGCGAGCGGCATTGCGGCCAGCGCGGTTAGCTCAAGCAGGAACGTACGGCGTAGCTTGAGCGATGGATTCGGATTCTGCGTGTCGAGTTGTCGTTGTCGTCGTCGCATACGGTCAGAGTACCTTCGATAAAAACTCGCGCGTGCGCGGATGAGCCGGGTCGCCCAGCACGTTCGACGGCGGACCGGATTCGACGATACGTCCACCGTCCATGAACACGATCGTGTCGGCCACCTCGCGCGCAAAGCCGATTTCGTGCGTGACGATGATTAGTGTGGTGCCGGAGCGCGCGAGCTGGCGGATCACGTCGAGCACCTCGTTGACGAGTTCGGGATCGAGCGCGGAAGTCGGCTCGTCGAACAGCAGTACTTTCGGCTTCAGCGCCAGCGCGCGGGCAATCGCCACGCGTTGCTGCTGACCGCCGGACAACTGGCGCGGCCACGCGTCGGCCTTGTCGGCGAGTCCCACGCGCGCGAGCAATGCGCGCGCTTCCGCCTCGGCTTGCGCACGCGGCACGCCCGCCGCGAGCGGCGCTTCGATCACGTTGCCGAGCACGTTCAGATGCGGGAACAGATTGAAGCTCTGAAACACCATGCCGACGTCAGCGCGCCGTCGTCGCAAGATATCTTTTTCCTTGAGTTCGTAGAGCGTGCGGCCATCGCGCCGATACCCGACCAGTTCACCGTCGATATCGATAAACCCATCGTCGACGCGTTCGAGATGGTTGATCGTGCGCAGCAGCGTCGATTTGCCCGAGCCCGACTGTCCGAGGATCACCGTGACGCTTCCCGACGCGAACGACAGCGAGATGTCATCGAGCACCTTCAGCGCGCCGAAGCTCTTCGACAGGTTGTGAATGCCGACCCGGCCGCCGATTCGCCGCTGCGCCCAGCCCGCCGCTTCCACTGCCGCCGTGTCAGATGGGCATGCCGTACTCGCCGTGTTCACCGCACGCGGTTGCGCATCCCGTTGCGCCAGGCGTTCCGCCCGCGCGCTGCCGCGCGCACCGAGCCAGCGCCCAAACAGCGCGCTCAACGGCGACACCGCCACCTGGTCGCGTGTCGCGCCACGCGCGAAATACCGCTCGATATGCACCTGAATCGCCGACAGCACGGTCAGAATGATCAGATACCAGACGGTGGCGACCATCAGCAGCGGAATGACTTCCAGGTTGCGGTGATAGACGATCTGCACCGTGTAGAACAGATCCGGCATCGCGAGGATATACACGACCGACGTGCCTTTCGCGAGACCAATCACATCGTTGAACGCGGTCGGCAGGATCGCGCGCATGGCCTGCGGCAGCACGATGCGCCGCACCTGCCGTCCACCCGGCAAGCCAAGCGCGGCGGCCGCTTCACGCTGCCCGTGATCGACCGACAGCAGCCCGCCGCGAATCGCTTCGGCCGCGAACGCCGCGTGATTCAGCGTGAGCCCGAGCACGGCCGCGAAGAACGGGCTGATCAGATCGGTGGTCGACTCATTCAGCAGCGCGATATGCGTGAACGGCACGCCGATCCAGATGGTCTCGTACAGATAACCCAGGTTGTTCAGCAGTAGCAGCAGCACGATCAGCGGAATCGAGCGGAACAGCCAGATGAACGCCCACGCGCAACTGGCGAGCAACGGCGAACCGGACACACGCGCAAGCGCGAGCGGCGTCGCCAGTGCGAAGCCGAACAGCGCACCGAGCGCCGTCAGCACCAGCGTGCGTCCAAGGCCCGAGAGCACCGGTTCCGCGAAAAACCACGCCGAGAACACGCCCCAGCCCCAGCGCGGATTGCCCAGCACCGAGTTCAGGACGAGCCCGATCAGCACGATGGCCAGCACCGTGCCGGCGGTGCGCGCGTGATGCCGCGTGGGCACGATCCGGTAGTGCGCGTACTCGTGCCGCTCGGTGGTGTCCGGTAGCTGGCCCGAGTGGACGGACCCGGCAAACGGCGTGGTGGTGTCGCTCATGATGTTGCCCTCCTGCGTTGCAAACCGTCGTGGTTCATGCCGTTTCCGCGGCCGCGTAGCGGCTTTCGCGGCGCGGCAGACCCAGGTGATCGCGCAGCGTCGTGCCGGCCAAGGTGCGGCTATAGCGGCCGCGTGCCTCCAGTGCCGGAATCACGTAGCGCACGAAATCGTCGAGCCCTTCGGCCTGCACCGGAAAGCCGAGAATGAAACCGTCGGCCGCGCCGGCGTCGAACCAGCGGATCAGTTCGTCGGCGATCTGCTCGCCCGTGCCGATGAATTGCGACTTCGGCGTCGCGACTTCGAGCGCGACCTCGCGCAGCGTCGAGCCTTTGCGCTTCGCTTCGGCCTTGATGCGGTCGGTCGTCGAACGGAAACTGTTCGTGCCGAGTTCGCCCAGTTCGGGGAACGGCGCGTCGAGCTCGTATCGCGTGAAGTCGTGGTGTTCGAAGAAGCGGCCCAGATAGGCGAGCGCATCGTCCACGGTCAGCAGGTCGCGGATCACGCGATACTTCGCCTCGGCTTCCTCCACCGTCGCGCCGACGATCGGGCCGATGCCCGGGAAGATCTTCACATCGTCCGCCGTGCGCCCGTGCAGGACCGCGCTTTGCCGTACCTGTTGCGCGAAGGCCTTGGTTTCCTCCAGCGACGGTGAATGCGTAAACACCGCGTCCGCGTATTTACCGGCCAGCGCGATGCCCGAGTCCGACGAGCCCGCCTGGAAAATCACCGGCTGACCTTGCGGCGAGCGCTGAATATTCAGCGGCCCGGCGACCTGGAAAAAGCGCCCTTTGTGATCGAGCGTATGCAGCTTGTCGCGCTCGAAGAAATGGCCGCTGTCGCGCTCGCGCACGAACGCGTCGTCGTCCCAGCTGTCCCACAGGCCCTGCACGACGTCGAGATATTCGTCGGCGATCTCGTAGCGCAGTTCGTGATCGGGATGCTCGCCGCCGTAGTTCTTCGCCGACCCTTCGAGCGGCGACGTCACGACATTCCATCCGGCCCGCCCGCCGCTGATCAGATCGAGCGACGCGAATTGCCGCGCCACCGTAAACGGATGGCTGTACGACGTCGACAGCGTGCCGGCCAGCCCGATCTTCGAGGTCGCGGTCGCGAGCGCCGACAGGACCGAGATCGGCTCGAAGCGGTTCAGGAAATGCGGGATCGACTTCTCGTTGATATACAGGCCGTCGGCTACGAACGCGAACGCCACGCCGTTGGCTTCGGCCTTCTGCGCGATACCGGTGATGAAGTCGAGGTTGACGCTGGCGTCCGCGGGACCGGCGGGATGTTTCCACGAATTCATGTGGCCGCCTGCGCCGTGCAGCATGATGCCGAAAGTGAGGTTTCGCTGAGTCATGGTCGGGTCCGTCAAAGGGGGAATGGGGAGAAGCGGGATGCGATTAAACGCTGGCGGGTTGCCGCGTTGCGGCGAGTGCTTCAACCGATGCGAGCCGCAACGCGTAATCCGTCACCGGGGTGTCGATCACGAATTCCTCGATCCCGAAGCGTTCGTGCAGCGCGTCGAGTTCGCCGCGGACTTCATCCGGCGTGCCGGTGATCACATGCGGCCGCAGTTCGTCGAGCCGGAAGTCGGTCACGCCGGTCTGCCGCGCGAATTCCGCCGCCGCTTCCGGGCTCGGCAGGTTCACGGTCTGGCCGCCGGCGAGCCGCACCTTGAACACTCGCAGCGCGCCGACCTGACGCTGTGCCTCGGCCTTCGACTCCGCTGCGAACGCATACACCGCGAGCAGCGGCGTGCGGCCCGTCGCGCTGCGATACGCGTCGAACGAACGCTCGATGTTGGCCTCGTCGCCATTGAAATGGCCGGCGTAGCAGTACTGCCAGTCGTGCTGCGCGGCGAGCGCCGCGCTCTCGGGACTGCCGCCCAGCAACACGCGCTGCGGCGGCTCAGGCGGCGTGGGCAGCGCCACCGCGCCGGCCAGCGGATGATCTTCTGCCACGCCCCACTTCAGGAACGCGTCGAGTTCGGCGAGCTGATGCGCGAAGTCAGGCTTCTTCGCCTTGTCGTGAAACCATTGCAGCGCGCGCGTGGTCAGCGGCAGTCCGCCCGGCGCCTTGCCGACGCCGAGATCGACACGCCCCGGCGCCAGCGCAGCGAGTACGCGAAACGATTCGGCCACCTTGAACGGGCTGTAATGCTGAAGCATCACGCCGCCCGAGCCGACGCGAATGCGCGATGTATGCGCGAGCAGATGCGAGACGACGATTTCCGGCGCGGAACTCGCGAGACCAGGCGCGCCGTGATGCTCGGCGATCCAGTAACGCTTGTAGCCCAACGCCTCCGCGCGCTGCGCGAGACGCACCGTGAAACGCAGCGCGTCGTGGGCCGTTTTACCGTCGGCGATGGGACTCTTGTCGAGAATAGAAAGTGAATAGGACACAGTGAGCCCTCCTGGTGTACCGCCAGGTACATGGGGATAAGTTGTGGGGAATAAGCCAAACGAAGCGCCGAACGAGCCGAACGCGGCGAACGAAACCGTTGATCCATTATGGTCATCCGCGCCCGATTCCGTTCGAGCAAATTTTGCTTTGCATATCAGCAAATCGTCAGAACAGGTAGCGGGCGCGCGCGTAATAGAAGCCGCCGTTCACGCCGGTCGTCGACGCGAACGAATCGTATTGCGCGCCTTCGAGTTGCGCGACGTAAGGCAGCCTGGTCGGATACACATCGAACAGATTGTTCGCGCCCACCGCGATCTGGAATTTCTTCGTCACGTCGTAGCGGACTTCGACGTCGGTGATATAGCGCGCCGCATTCTCGAAGTGAAGGAACTGCGTTGTCGAAAATGCATTCGGCCCGACAATGTAGGTTTCCTCGCTCGACGTCGAGCCGAAACGGGTCTCGTGCAGGCTGACGCCCCACTTGTCGAGATGCCACGTACCGCCGACGATGATCTTGTTCTTCGGCGTCGACGTGCTCAGCCACGCGATCTGCTGCGCGTTGAGTTCGGGCCCGCCATTCGCACCGGTTGCGATATGCGTGACCGACGTCGTGTTGATGTTCACGCCGAGGTCCCAGTCCACCTGCCCGAACGCGCCGAAACCCGTGTGATAGGTGCCGGTCAGATCGAGCCCGCGCGTGCGGGTGTTCGCGCCGTTGGTGAAGTAACTCGCCGACACCGCCGAGGCCGGAATTGAACTCGGCACCGACAACCCCGCGGCCTGCATCGCGGCGATCGCGGCCGCGCCCGACGCGGTGCCGCCTTCGACGATACGGTTGCGGATATCGATCTGGTACGCGTCGAGCGCCAGGTGCAGGCCCTTGACCGGCGTCAGCACGAAGCCGAGGTTGTAGTTGGTCGACTTCTCCGACTTCAGCGGCGCGGCGCCGATCAGTCGGGCCGCGCCCGAGTTGGCCGCCAGCAGCCCCTCGACCGAGGCCGGCGATTCGTTGATGTTGCTGTAGTACTCCTCGGCCAGCGACGGCGCGCGAAAACCCGTGCTGACGCTGCCGCGCACGGCGAATGCCGGCGTGAAGTCGTAGCGCGTCGAGAACTTGCCGTTGGTCGTGTTGCCCACGTCGCTGTAATGCTCGAAGCGTCCGGCCAGATCGACGGTCCATTTCGGCGTGAGATGTGTGGACAGATCGATATACGTGGCGACCACGTTGCGCGAGTTGTCGCTCGCGCTGACGGGCGCGAGACCCGGCAACGCCTGCGAGCCGCCGTCCAGATACGAAGCGGGATCGCCCGCCCCCACCGTATAGGTCTCGCGGCGCTGCTCGACGCCCCACGACACGGTCACCGGCGCCGGCAGCACCGGCAGTTGGAACGCGCGCGAGAAATCGAGGTTGTTGGTCAACTGCGTGTTGCTGACCGTCGCCAGATGGAAACTGGTCGGCGTATAGCCCTGGCTTGCGAACAGCCCCGTGTTCGCCGAGTTCGTCATGCCGATAACGTCATGATCGCCGCCGTAGGTCGAACTCAGATCCCACGACCAGCCGAAAAGGTCCTGACCTTTGATGCCCGTAGTCGCCGAGAAGTCGTTTTCGTTGACCGTCTCGGTCGGCACGAAACCGTTCGGGTAGATTTGCGGCAGCACGCCAGGCGGACGGTAGTTCTGATACGCCTGCGCATTGCGGTGCGCGTAGGTGCCGAAGCCGTACAACTCGACGTCGTCGCCGACGTAGTAGCCGGCGTTGTAGCCGACCGCTTCGCGCGTGCTGGCCGGGTCGCCTTCAATCGGGTTGTAGTAGCCGTGCCCCGGCTTGAACGAGCCGAAATAGTCGTCGGGGCCGGTGCGTACCGTGTGGTTCTGACGGTTGTAGTCCGCGCTCAGATCCAGAAAGCCGTTACCGCCGAGATTCAGGCCAATGGTGGCCGTTTCGCCGTTTTTGAAGCCGTCGCCCGCGTAGGTCTGGCCGTTGGTGGTCTGCAACTCGCCGCCGTGCGAACTCCGCTTCAGGATGACGTTGATGACGCCCGCGATCGCGTCCGAGCCGTATTGCGCCGCCGCGCCGTCGCGCAGCACTTCGATGTGATCGATCAGCCCGACCGGAATCATGTCGATATCGACACCGGTCGAGCCCTGGTTCAGGCCGCCGTCGAGCGCGATATTCGCCGTGGTGTGGCGGCGCTTGCCGTTCACCAGCACGAGCACGTGGTCGGGGCTCAAGCCGTGCAGCGTCAGCGCGTCGGTGAGCAACGCGGCGTCGCCTGCGTAGGTTTCGCGCGAGATCGACGGCGACAACTGGACCAGCGCATCGCGCAGATTGCTCTGACCGGTGGAGCGCAATTGCGCGCCGCTGATCACGTCGACCGGTGTCAGGCTTTGGCTCGCTTTGGTATCGGTGCGCGTGCCGGTGACGACGACCGTGTCCTGCTGCACGGTGTTGACGCTGTTGGCCACGGCGCCCGACGCAGGCGCACCCTGCGCCCATGCCGTGCCGTTGCAGGCGACCGCCAGCACGGCCATCGACAGCATGGTCCTGCGAACCTCCATGACGGGCTGAGTCGCCCGATGCTTGCTGTTTGTCCCGCGCATCGACTGTTCCGTTTTGTATGGACGAAGGGCGCCGGCACACCGGCTGATCGCAGCCGTGCGCAAGGCAGTAACGTGGTGATGAAAACGATGGAAAGCGAATTCCCGCCAGGCAGCGATCGCTGCCCTCACGGTCCAGCTAGTGTTCCAACTGCCGTTTCCAGCTCTTGGGCAAGCCGGGAGTCTCGCGCTACGACCGTTGACCGAGCGGCTCGGCGCGGCGCAGATCGCTGAGCGATTCGAGGCGGCCCGGCGCCAGCAAGTCCTTGCCGAACGGCAGCCGGAAATGAATCTCCGGCGCGATCGAGCGATCGAACAGCGCTTCGTAGCCCGTGCTCGCATAGAGCCCAGCCGCTTCCGGCTGCCTGAAACCCGTGGTCAGGTAAACGCGGCGATAGCCCTGGCGTAACGCGCGCTTTTCGAGTTCCTCCACGACGCGGCGAGCGAGTCCCTGGCGACGCTCGCTCTCGTGGGTCCAGATCCGCTTGAGTTCCGCCGTGTCCGTGTCGTAGCGCTTGAACGCACCGCCGCCGACCGTCCGCCCGTCGCGCTGGATCACGATAAAGGCGCCCTCCGGCGGCGCGAACAGTTCGGCCGGATAACGCAACATCTCTTCGGTCACCGACGCGGCGCTATCTTTGCGGAACTCGCGATAACGCGTCGTGTATTCGATCTCCAACGCGGCCAATAGCGGTTGAGCGATGGAATCGAGCGGTGTGGTATCGATAATCTCGTAGGTCATGATGGATGCGGGGATGGCGCTGCCGCCGGTCGATTGTCCGTGGAATCTTGAGCCTGTCCGACTTCGAATGCTGTCGAACTAAAAGCAAGATAACAGGCCCGCAATGCGGAATGAACCAAACATTTAGCGAATGGTTATTCCATGATTAATGGAGTTTTATTGGCGTCGTTATTCGCGCTATAGCGGCGCGATTTAGCCATTAGAGAAAGATGGGAATTCAGAAATCGCGCGTTCGGATGCCGGTTATTGCAAATGAAACGCGCGTTTCTCCAGGATAACGCCGGTGAACGAATGTCTGCCCGGCTTCAAACCGGTTCGGCGAGATGGAACAGACAGTCGCCGCGCTCCACCGCGGCGGGCACGCGTTTGCAGACCACCTGCCCGGCTCCCGCAAAAAACGTCGTGACGGGTTCGCGCAACGGCGTGTCGGGGAAATGAATACGTGCCGCGGGCTGCCCTGCCACGACCTGATCGCCGAGTTCGACGAGCGGCTCATAGACACCGCGATCGTAGGCGTAGACGTAATGGCGCGAGCCGGACACGCTGAAGAAACGCGTTTGCGACGGCGGCGCGTCCGGTACGAGCGGCCCGCTCAGCAGACCGATAAAGCCGAGCAGATGCAGCAGCCCTTGCCGTGCTTCGCGCAACAGTCTCGCCTGCACGGTGCCGCCACCGCCGAGTTCCGCGAGGATCGACAGCGCGCCCTGCCGCCGTGCCGCGCTGGCCGAATGAACCGGATTCGGCCGATGCAGAAACGCCCGCGGCAACCCGAACGCGGCGAGCAAGGCTTTGAGGCGTTGCTCTTCTTCGGGGTCACGCGGTTCGATAGCAAGCATATTCGCGCCGTCGTAGAGCAGCGAACTGCCGCCCGAATGCAGGTCGATCAGATACTGCGCGCGAGTCAGCAGCGTGTTCTCGATGTAGTCGGCGATCGCTGCCGTCGGCGTGCCTTGCGGATCGCCGGGGAAACTGCGGTTCAGGTTGCCGCCGTCGAGCGGCGAGGTTCTCAGTCCCGCCGCTGCGGCGGGGAAATTCGCCATCGGCAGGAAGATCAGTTGGCCGCGCACCCACTGTGGCTCGATGTCGCGAATCAGGCTGGAGACTAAAACCTGACCTTCGTATTCATCGCCGTGATTGCCGCCCATCAGCAGCACGACGGGGCCTTCGCCGTTGCGCACCGAGGCGATCGGAATCGGGATCCAGCCGTACGCGGAACGGTGCACCGAATGCGGCAGGCGCAGATAGCCGACGTGACGTCCATCGGCATCCAGATCGATTTCGTTGTGCAAGGTAGTCATCGGGGCTCCATGAACGACCGGGAGTGGGACACGTTACCGGAATCCCGACTATCCGTGAACCGGGCTTTGCGCATTTGGATTCCCATCAGCGCATCGGAAAGGAACGCGCGCGCCGCTTGCACGATTGCGCAGATCGATAGCAGAAATAGTTGGTTTGATCCGCCCAATCCGCTCACTAGACTGCGACTCATCTTGTCATAACAAGTTGAACCATGACGAACTCGCTGTCTAGCCCGCTCCCCCAGTTTGCTTCGCCCTCGCCTCTGCCGCTCTACGCGCAGATCAAGGAAACGCTACGCACACGCATCCTCGACGGCAGTTACGCGCCGCATAGCCAGATGCCGTCCGAACACGAGCTCTGTGCGATGTTCGGCGTGAGCCGCATCACCGTGCGCCAGGCGCTCGGCGATCTGCAGAAAGAAGGCTTGCTGTTCAAGCTGCACGGCAAAGGCACTTTCGTTTCCAAGCCCAGGGCGTTTCAGAACGTGAGTTCGCTGCAAGGCTTCGCCGAAGCGATGTCGTCGATGGGCCACGAGATCGTCAACCAGTTGCGCAGCTTTCGTGTGGTCGAGGCCAATCGCCAGGTTGCCGCGCGGCTGAAGCTCGACGAAGGCGCGCCGGTCGTCGAAATTCATCGCGTGCGTTTGCTCGATCGGGAGCCGGTGTCGCTCGAACTGACGTGGCTGCCGGAAGCACTTGGCAAGCGCCTCGCGAATGCGGACCTGGTCACGCGCGACATCTTCCTGATCCTCGAAAACGACTGCGGCATGCCGCTCGGTCATGCCGACATCGCGATCGACGCGATGCTCGCCGACGACGAAATCGCCGACGCGTTACGCGTCGAGCCAGGTGGGCCCGTGTTGCGCATCGACCGTCTGACCCACGACGCCGACGGCGCGCCGATTGACTACGAGCACCTCTACTTTCGCGGCGACGCGTTCCAGTACCGGCTGCGGGTCGACCGGGACAGGACGGCCGGCGCCGACCACACGGTCAAACGCAACGCAACCAGGACAGCACCATGATTACCCATGTACTCGACTACGACATCGTGATCGTCGGCGGCGGCACGGCGGGCCCGATGGCCGCCGTCAAGGCGAAGGAAGCGAATCCCGGCCTCAAGGTGCTGCTGCTGGAAAAAGCACACGTCAAGCGCAGCGGCGCGATTTCGATGGGCATGGACGGCCTGAACAACGCGGTGATTCCCGGCCACGCGACGCCCGAGCAATACACACGCGAAATCACGATCGCCAACGACGGTATCGTCGATCAGGAAGCGGTCTATGCGTACGCGAAACACAGCTTCAAGACCATCGAGGAACTGGATCGCTGGGGCGTGAAGTTCGAGAAGGACGGCACCGGCGACTATGCGGTGAAGAAAGTGCATCACATGGGATCGTACGTGCTGCCCATGCCCGAAGGCCACGACATCAAGAAGGTGCTGTACCGGCAATTGAAGCGCGCGCGGGTGGCGATCACGAACCGTATCGTCGCCACGCGTCTGCTCAAGGACGCGCAGGGCAACGTGTGCGGCGTGCTCGGTTTCGACTGCCGTACCGCGGATTTCTACGTGGTGCGCGCCAAGGCGGTGATCCTGTCGTGCGGCGCGGCCGGACGACTCGGCCTGCCCGCGTCCGGCTATCTGATGGGCACTTATGAAAACCCCACCAATGCCGGCGACGGTTATGCGATGGCCTATCACGCGGGCGCCGCGCTCGCGAACCTCGAATGCTTCCAGATCAACCCGTTGATCAAGGACTATAACGGCCCCGCGTGTGCTTACGTGACCGGCCCGCTGGGTGGGTTCACGGCCAACGGCAAGGGCGAACGCTTCATTGAATGCGACTACTGGAGCGGTCAGATGATGTGGGAGTTTTACCAGGAACTGCAAAGCGGCAACGGCCCCGTGTTCCTGAAACTCGATCACCTCGCCGAAGAAACCATTCAGACCATCGAGCAGATCCTGCACACGAACGAGCGCCCCAGTCGCGGACGTTTCCATGCGGGACGCGGCACCGATTACCGGCAACAGATGGTCGAGATGCATATCTCGGAGATTGGTTTCTGCAGCGGCCACAGCGCCTCGGGCGTGTATGTGAACGCGCGCGCGGAGACGACCGTGCCGGGCCTTTACGCTGCCGGCGATATGGCCGCCGTGCCGCATAACTACATGCTCGGCGCTTTCACGTACGGCTGGTTCGCGGGACAGAACGCAGCGGCGTATGCAGCGGGTCGCGAGCATGCTGCGTTGGATCAGGAACAGATCGACGCCGAACGCGCGCGCATCTATGCGCCGCTCGAACGCGACAACGGTCTCGCACCTTCGCAGGTGGAATACAAGCTGCGCCGCATGGTCAACGATTATCTGCAACCGCCCAAGGTCACGCGCAAGATGGAAATCGGCCTGCAACGCTTCGCGGAAATCGCCGACGACATCACCGCGATCAAGGCCAACCATCCGCACGAGCTGATGCGCGCCGCCGAAGTCCGCGCGATTCGCGACTGCGCGGAAATGGCCGCGCGGGCGTCGCTGTTTCGTACCGAGAGCCGCTGGGGGCTGTATCACCATCGGGTCGACTATCCGCAGCGCAACGACGCCGACTGGTTCTGCCACACGCATCTGCGCAAGGACGACGCGGGCCGCATGGTCAGCGAGAAGCGCGCGGTCGAACCGTATGTCGTGGCGCTCACCGAGACCGAACTCGACTCGTACCGCAAGCTGCGCATCCCCGAAGCGGAGAGCCGCCCGCTCGCCGATGCCACTGTCTGAAAGAAAGAACGTAAGAACGCCAGAACGAAAGGAAGGAAGCCCCCCGATGTCCTATACCCCCCACGAGATTTTCCAGCGCAGTAGCGCGCCCGTCACGATCGATGAAAACAAATGCATCGCGGACAAGGGCTGCACCGTCTGCGTCGACGTCTGCCCGCTCGACCTGCTCGCGATCGACGTGAGTAAAGGCAAGGCCTACATGCAGTTCGACGAATGCTGGTACTGCATGCCGTGCGAGCAGGATTGCCCGACCGGCGCGGTGAAGGTCGAGATTCCCTATCTGCTTCGCTAGGCGCACCCGTTCATGACCGATTCCACTTTACTGACGCACGATCCCGACACGCTGGCGCCCGAAGCCGCTGCGCTGCTGCCGCGTCTCGCCGATACTGATCCGGTCGTGCGCCGGATCGCGCTGCTCGAACTGGCCGATCTCGAAGAACCGGATACCCTGCCGCTGATCGCGCACGCGCTGGCCCATGATGTATCGGCCGAGGTCAGGCGCGAAGCGGCGCGCGTGCTCGGTTCGTGGGAAGAAGCGTGGATTGCCGACGCGCTTTGCCACGCGTTGCTCGACGCCGATCACGACGTGCGTACGGCCGCCGCGCAGAGTCTGTCCGCCTTGAAGGACGACGCGTGCGGTCCAGTGCTGCACCGCTGGACGGATCACGCTGAACCGTTCGTACAGGCCGCCGTGTTGCGCGGCTTGCGCGAGCTGCGTTACGCCGACGCGCTGGAACCCGCGTTGCGAGCGCTCGACCATACCGACGACAGCGTGCGCACTGAAGCCGTCGTGCTGCTCGGCTGGTTGAAGGACACGCGCGCCTTGGCGCCGCTCGCCGACACCGTCACCGGCGACACCAACGCGGATATCCGTCGCGCGGCAGTCGGCGCGCTGGGCTTCGCACCGGCCACGCACACGGCGACGCTGACCGCATTGCTGCAAGCGCTGAGCGATCCGGTCTGGCAAGTCCGCGAAGAAACCGCGACGACGCTCGGCAAACTGCGCGCGAACGCTGCGCATGACGTGCATGACGTGCATGACGTGCATAAGGTGCATAAGGTGCATAAGGTGCATGACGCACTGATCGCCGCACTCGCCGACGACTACTGGCAAGTCCGCCTGCGCGCGGTCCGTGCACTGGGACACATGGGCGAACGCGCCGCCGCGTTGCCTATCGCCGCGTTGTTGTCGAATCCGATCAGCAATCTGCGCAAGGAAGCCGCGCTCGCGCTGGGCGAATTGCGCGAACCCGCGACGCTGCCCGCACTGCGCGACGCGTTGAACGACGCGGACCCCGACGTGCGTAAAGCGGTGCGAATCGCGCTTCAGCAGATCGAGGACGCCAGCCGATGAACATACCGAAGCGCGTCGAACTGAGTGCCGACGCCGTGATTTTGCATTGGCCCGGCGCGGCCGCGCAGCGGATCGCACACCGCACGTTGCGCGACGCGTGTCCGTGTGCGGGATGCCGTCGTCTGCGTAGGGAGGCCGGTGAAACTGTGCACGCGCAAGATGTGGTCGTAAGCACAGTCCAGCCGATGGGTTACGGCGTGCAACTGGTCTTCAGCGACGGACACGATCGCGGCATTTTTCCCTGGCCGTATCTCCACGCTCTGCCGGAGATCGCAAGCACAGTCACCGCCACTGCGCTCACAGCCTGAAACCGTCGACCGCGATCAGCGCCAGCGAAAGCGTGCCGACCAGCACAAGGCTCACGGCCCAGACCGTATCCAGATTGAACCAGCTTCGCGACACGAATTTCAGGCCGAGGTAGCGGTAAACCAGCCACGCCAGCAGACCACCGCCCGCCATCATCGCTGCGGCATGCACGGCGGACACCAGCAAGGCCATCTGGAGATTCGCATCGATCAGCGTCTGCGCGGCCCGATGCGCGTGATCCATGCCGTACGAGCGGCACAGTCCGAGATAAACCGGCACGAGCATCAACCCCGCGCCGTGCGCGATGGCCACGGCGAACGACCACAGCGCCAGCCGCGACGGCGGAATCCGCGCGAGCAAGCGCGGATGCCGTCGCTGGATCAGCAGCCACACGCCGAAGCCGATCACAAGTACGCTTGCCCCGGCCTGGATCTCACGCTGCCACGCGAGCAGAACCGCCAGCATCGCGAACGGCATCATCACCGCGAGCATGGCCAGCACGTGTCCCGCCGCGAGATAAAGCAGCGCGCCGGCGAGTGCCCGCGCGCGTCGTTGCATCAATCCGCTCGACACCGCGAGCGGCCATCCCATGGCCGGGTTGAGCCCGTGATAGAGGCCGCTCGCGAGCACCGCCAGCCACAGGCCGGTCTGCGACCAACCTGCGCCGATCAACTGCCCACCGACGGATAACAGAACGAATCGGTCGAGCAGTCGCCGCCTTCCAGCCGGATCTGATGCGACCGGTAGCCGTCGGGGAACGTGACCCAGAACTCCTTGTCCAGCGTGAGACCGCCGCCCGGCTCCACATGCGCCATGACCTTGGCTGCGGGTACGCCCTCCGGATAGAACTGGTCGTCCCACGTGGAATATAGCGAGTTGGTCCAGTAGACGCGCTTGCCGTCGCGGCTGATCTCGATCATCTGTGGGCCGCCGCCGAACGTCTTGCCGTTCGCATGCGGCGTGCGCCGCACGATGCCGCCGATATGCACCGAGCCGGTCAGCTTCGGCTTGCGCGGTTCGGTTACGTCGTACTGGCGCAATTCACCGGTGCCCCAGCAGGCGACGTAAAGGAATTTGTCGTCGATCGACAGATCGATGTCGGTGACGAGCGGCGGCACCGCGCCGAAACCTTGCAGCAGCGGCGGCAACAATTCCGCAGCGGCCGGTTCGGCCGGAATGGTCGCGGTCTTTTCAATGTGGAACTGCCCGCCTTCGCGCCACCAGGTCCAGATCGAACCTTCCAGATTGGTCGTGTCGACCACCACGCCGAGGAAGCCGTATTCGCGGCTGGGATCATGCGCGGGCCGCACTTCGAGCGCCATCTGATGATTCGCGCCGAGGTCGAGCGTCTGCACGTTGCGCCGGGCGCGCAGATCCCAGAAGTGGACCCGGTGCCCGTATTGATTGGAAAGCAGATCTTCGGGGACGATCCCGTTCTCGAACTGCGGCGGCAACGCCCACTCGCTCGACACCATGTAGTCGCGCGGCAGATTCCACCAGAAGTCGTAGTGCTTCGCCTGCATGCCGCGATCGATCTCCCAACGGCCGAGCACCTCGAAGGTTTCGCAATCCATGATGAAAATGCCCGGCGGCCCGTCGGTGCCGTCTTTGCCCGCGCCACCCAGCGTGCTGATGTAAATCCCTTCCGGTCCGCAATGCACCGTATGCGGACGCGAGTACCCCGTTTTGCGGAAAATTTCCTCGGGCTCGATGATCTTGTGAATGCGCGCCTGCGTGGGATGCGGCTTGGTATCGACAATGTAGATGCGCGAAGAACGCAGCCCCGGAATGATCAGATAGCGCCGTTCGAGAAACGCATGTCCGGTTAGCGGCGACAACGACGACGAACACGCATTCCAGCCGAAGTGATGGAATTCGTCGCCGGTGTTGGGCATGGTCACCGTGTGCACCACCTGGCTGTAGGTGGGCGAACCGGGTTTCACGTCGATCACGGCGAGCGCGTCGGGTTGCGAGAAATCGGGGCTCAGCAGCAGCGTGTACGCGTAATCTTCCGGCGGCGCCTCCATCGCGAGTTTCGGCGATGCGTGGAACGTGGGATCGGGGCGCATACCCATGACGGGAGTCTCCTGGTTTGTCTGATTCGGAAGGTTGGATACCGGATGATCTTGACCGTGCGCGCCACGCGATGCACGCGCTCCGGTTTAGATTTGTAGTGCACGGCGGCGACGAGAGCAACCGGAAGTTTGCCGATTCCGGCAAAGACTGTGACGATACGTGCCACGCCACGTATCGGACACTAGCAAAACGGATAGGTCGCCGAGGTCGCCTTAAGCCGTGCTACGCGGCCACCATCCACGACTGGTTCGCGACAAGCCGCGCATAGGCACCGCGCGCGGCCAGCAACTCGTCATGACTGCCGGCCTCAACCACACGGCCCGCGTCCATCACGAGAATCGTATCGGCGTTCTGAATCGTCGACAGACGATGCGCGATGATGATCGACGTCCGTTGCGACATCAATTCCTCCAATGCCGCGCGAATCTGCTGTTCGCTGATCGTGTCGAGATGCGAGGTCGCTTCGTCCATGATGAGGATCGGCGCGTCCTTGAGAAACGCGCGCGCGATCGCCACCCGCTGACGTTGCCCGCCGGACAACTGCACGCCGCGTTCGCCCACGCGTGTGGCCAGGCCTTCCGGCAGACTGTCCACGAAGTCGCTCAGCGCGGCGCGTTGCAGCGCCCGGCGCACATCGGCATCGGACACGTCGCGGCCGGCGAGACGGATGTTGGCCTCCAGCGTGTCGTTGAACAGATACGTGTCTTGTGCGACCAGCGCGATGTGGCGGCGCAAGCCGTCCGAGTGCAAGTCACGCAGATCGACGCCGCCCAGCGTGATGCGCCCTTGCTGCGGGTCCCAGAAACGCAGCAACAGATTCGCCACCGTCGATTTCCCCGCGCCCGACGCGCCGACCAGCGCCACCGTACTACCAGGACGCACCGCGAAGCTCACCTCGTCCAGTGCGCCTGCGCTGCGGCCCGGATAAGCGAAGCTCACCGTGTCGAAACGCACCGATGGGTTCGACGGCACCGGCTGATCGCCATCCACGATCGGTTCAGGCTCGGACTCCACGACATGCAGTCGGCGTGTCGACGCAATCGTATCGGCCAACTGGCGCGCCACCTGACCGATCTCCGCCACCGGCATGAAGGCCGCCACCGAAACCAGCACCAGCAACGGCAGCCATTCATGCGCAAACCAGCCGCGCGCGGCCAGCACCGCGCCAAGCAACGCCACGGCGAGACCGCCCAGGCCGGTCGCCACTTCGAGCGCGGCGCTCTGGCGCGACAGATCGTCCTGCAACGCCGAGCGCTGCGCCTGGTAAGTGGCGAGATCATCGAGAAAAACCGCGCGGCGACGCCCCGTCGCCTGAAACGCGATCAGTTCGGCGAGCCCCTGGATCGTCTCCGTGAGATGCGCGCCGACCTGTCCCAACGCGGCGCGCGCACGACCACCCAGACGGTCGATCTTGCCGCGCGCGAGGATCGGCGTTAAACCGGCCGACGCGAGAAACGGCAGCAACACCAGCGCGAGCGGCCAGGCGGTCCACGCGAGCAGCGCCAGCACGGCGGCGGGCACCAGCAGCGCGACGAACGCCGGCGCCACGGTGTGCGCGTAGAAATACTCGACGGTCTCGACGTCCTGGGTGGCCAGCGCCACCAGATCGCCGGAGCGACGGCGCAACAGATACGCGGGCGCGAGCCGTTCGAGCTTCGCGAACAGCGCGATCCGCATCTCGGACAGCAGACGGTACGCCATGGCATGCGCCATCCACGACTCCAGCCAGTGCAACGTTGCCGCGACCGGTGCGCTGATCAGCAGCGCAATGGTCAGCGTCGTGACCGGCCGGCCCGACGCAATGCCCGCGACCACCAGCGCGCCCAGCACACCGACGCCGATAAACGCCAGCACCCGGCCGATGCCGCATAGCACCGTCAGCGTCAATTGGGTTCGCCACGGCCGCACGAAGCGCAGCAAACTGCGCAGCGTGTCGACCCAGCCGATCTCGGCGGCGTCGACGGCGAGCGCGCGTTCCTCGGGCCCCGACGCACGCGACGCGGCACGGGCCGGCGCGGCTAGCGTGGAACGCTCGACGGGTGCGGCGACCTGCGGCCCCATCAACTGCCGATAGACCCCTGAACGCGCGATCAACTCGGCGTGTTTGCCGCTCTCGACCACGCGCCCCTGGTCCAGCACGAGAATCCGATCGGCGCCGATCACGCTCGACAGACGGTGCGCCAGAATCAAGGTCGTGCGGCCGCGCATCAGCCGGTCCAGCGCCTGCTGGATCACGGCTTCGTTCTCGGCGTCGACGGCCGACAGCGCTTCGTCGAGCACGAGAATCGGCGCGTCGCGCAACAGCGCGCGGGCAATCGCAATCCGTTGGCGTTGGCCGCCGGACAGCGTCGCGCCGCGTTCGCCGATGCGGGTGGCGTAACCGTCGGGCAGCGCCTTGATGAAATCGTGGATATTGGCGGCTTTGGCTGCGGCGATCACGTCCGCTTCGGCGGCGTCGTGCCGCCCGAGCCGCAGATTGTCCGCAATCGTGCCGTCGAACAGCGTGGTGTCCTGCGCGACGATCGCGATCATGCCGCGGATCTGGTCGGGGTCGAGCGTGCGGATGTCCTGTCCGCCGATCCGGATCGTGCCGGCCTGCGCATCGTGCTGACGCAACAGCAGGCGCAGAATCGTCGACTTGCCCGCGCCGCTCGGCCCCACGATGCCGACGGTTTCGCCCGCGGCGATCTCGAAGCTCAGACCGGTATGCGCGACCGCGCGACGTCCCGGATAGCTGAAGCCGACCTGCTCGAACGTGATGCGTGGGCTGAGATCCGGCACTTGCCCGGCGCCCTTGGCGGGGGCGTCGCTGCGCGCCTCCAGCAGCGTATGAATCGCGGTCGCCGCCGATTGGCCGATCATCCCCTGATGCAGCACGTTACGCAGATCGCGCAACGGACGAAACACCTCGGTGCCCGCCATCAGAACGATCAGCAGGGCTTCGAGGCTCATCTCGCCATGGCTGACCCGCCACGCGCCGACGGCAATCGCCGCGGCCGCGCCGAGTCCCGTGCCGAGGTCGGTGAAGAAGCGCGTCAGCAAGCCGAGCGCGAGCACCCAGAAGGTGCTGCTGGATAACGCCCGCGCCCGTTCGGCGAGCTTCTGCGCGAACGCGCCGCTCTGGCCGAACGCCTTCAGCGTGGGCAGACCCTGGACCGCGTCGAGAAACTCCTCGCCGAACGCCTTGAACGCACGCGCCCTTGCAATGGCCGCCTGCTTGTCGGCGTTGTGGACCAGCATCGGCAAGCCGAGCGTGGCCAGCGCGGCAACCAGCAGCACGGCAGCGGTCGGCACGTCCCACCAGGCCAGCACCGCGAAGATCATCAGCGGTGCGCAGGCGGCGATGATCAACTGCGGCACGTAGGCGCCGAAGAAGGTCTGCAACTGCTCGACACCGTCGATCACCGCCAGCATCACGCCGCCGGTCCGCTCCGCGCCGAACCAGGCTGGGCCGAGTTCGACGATCCGGTCGAACAGCCGCGCCCGCAGCACCGATTGCACGCGCCCTGCCGTGTGCTGCGCGACCACCACGCGACGATGATCGAGCGCGGCGCGCAACAGCACGCAAACCGCGACGCCCGCCGCGGCCAGCGCGATCTGGCGCACTGGCGCGCCCTGCAACGCGAGCGCCAGCATCCGGCCAAGGAACACGAAACGCAACACACCGAACACCATGGCGATCAGACCCAGCCCGACTGCCGCTGCCACGCGTAGTCTCAGCCCGGCCAGCATCGCCCATAACCTGCCATCGAAATACATGCCTGCCCCTTTTGATTGCTTGTCGTATCGGATGGATGCGACGTTACAGGGGCGCGCGAAGCGAGGCAAAAGATGGTTTTTCAACGGGTGTTGAGTATCCTACAATACCCCGCATGACTCTCAAGTCTCCCACGTCCCCCAAGTCGCATATCCCGCCGCTGGCCTCGCTGCGCGCTTTCGAAGCGACCGTGCGACTCGGCGGCTTTGCCCGCGCCGCGGTCGAACTCAGTGTGTCGACCAGCGCGGTCAGCCATCAGATTCGCGGCCTCGAAGACCTGCTCGGCGCGCGGCTGCTCGAACGCAGCACGGGCCTCGGCGGCATTGGCCTCACCGAGGCGGGCGCGAGCCTGCTGCCCGCCGTGAGCCACGCGCTGTCGCTGCTGGAAGAGGCCTGCTCGCAGGTCAAGGGCGTGCCGAAGAAACTGACCGTGGCAGCCAACGGCTCGTTTTCGTCGATGTGGCTCGCGCGCCGTCTCGCCGAATTTTCGGCGCGCTATCCCGAGACGCCGTTGAGCGCGATCACACTCGATGGCGAGCCGGAGTTCGCCCGTCATGAGGTCGATGTCGCCATCGTGCATATTCATGTCGACAAGGTGCGCGCCGACGATCTCGTGCTGTTTCGCGAGGAGGTTTTCCCGGTCTGCGCGCCGGAACTGCATCCGTTCGCGTCGAAGGCGGTGTGCCGCTGCCGTCTGCTGCAGGAAACCCATGAGAACGCGCCCGAATTCGAATGGCGCAACTGGAAGGGGCAGTTCGGCTTGCCCAGTGACTTCGAAACCAAGATCGTCCGTTATAGCGGCTTTAGCCAGGTGCTCGGCGCGGCGATCGGCGGCGCTGGAATCGCGCTCGGACGCTTGCCGCTGATCGAAGCGGATCTGCGCAGCGGCCGTCTGATGCGGCTTTTTCCGGACCTGTCGCGGCCGGCGTCGTGGTGCTTCGTGTTGCGCACGGCGCCGGAGCGCCGGCATAAGCTGCTCGAACCGTTGATCGAGTTTCTGCGTCTGGAGGCGGCGTTGCCGGCGGCGCAGGCGAGTTCGTCGACGGTGGCGGCGGGCGTGTAAACACTCAGGCTAAGCGCTCAGGCGCGCGATTCGCCGGGTCCTGCCCTGGCCCGGCGGATAGTTGCAGCAGGCACGCCCCGGCGATGGCATCATGACGGCCTCGCGTCTTCATTCTTCAAAGCTTTCCGAACATGTCCAACCTGATCGTCCACGGCGGCCTGCCGTTACGCGGCGAAATCACGCCGTCCGCCAACAAGAACGCTGTTCTGCCGATTCTCTGCGCTACCCTCCTCACCGATCAACCGGTACGCCTGATCGGCGTGCCCGAGATCACCGACGTCAAGAAAATCCTCGACATCTTCCGCGCGCTGGGCAGCGATGTGTCGGTGGACTTCTCGACCGGCCTGCTCGATCTGCATCACCACGCCACCACCTTCGATCCGGCCACGCACAAGCTGCCCGAGGAGATGCGTTCGTCGATCATGCTGGTGCCGCCGCTGCTCGCGCGTTTCAACGTGGCGCGGCTGGAAAGCGACGTGAAAGGCTGCACGCTCGGCGTGCGCGAGATCGACCCGCACGTCGAGGTGTTCGAGCGTTTCGGCGCTCGCGTCAAGCGCACCGACGAGTCGTTGATCGTGCGTACCGAGCGGCGCATGGCCGCCAACGATCACTGGCTCGACTATGCGTCGGTGACCACCACCGAAAACTTCGCGCTATGCGCGGCGGCGGCCGACGGCACCTCCACGCTCACCAACGCGGCGTCCGAGCCGCACGTGCAGGAGTTCTGCCGCTTTCTCGCGATGCTCGGCGTAGGCATCGACGGTATCGGCACCTCGCGGCTCAGCGTGACGGGCGGCAAGCGGCTCGGCGGCGGCGAGTTCCGCTTCAGCGAAGACTTCCACGAAATCGCCACGTTTCTCGCGCTGGGCGCGATCACCGGCGGCGACATCGTGGTCAGGAACTCGGCGCCCGAGCAGTTCCCGCTGATCGACCGCACCTTCGCGAAGTTCGGTGTCGACGTGGTGCATCGCGATGGCTGGTCGCGCGCGCATAGCAACGGCGCGCTGCAGGTGCGCCGGCCGTTCACCCAGAACATTCTCACCAAGGTCGAAGCCGCGCCGTGGCCGTATGTGCCGGTCGATCTGCTGCCGATCTTCGTCGCGCTCGGCGTGAAGGCCGAGGGCAGCGCAATGTTCTGGAACAAGGTTTATGACGGCGCGATGGGCTGGACCAGCGAACTGTCCAAGTTCGGCGCGCACGTGTTCCTGTCCGATCCGCACCGGCTGATCACGTTCGGCGGGCTGACGCTGAGCCCGGCGCGCGTCGAGAGCCCGTACATCATCCGCGTGGCGATTGCGTTGCTGATGGTCGCGGCCAGTATTGAAGGACGCTCGGAGATCATGAATGCACTGCCGATCCGCCGCGCGCATCCGCGTTTCGTCGAGAATTTGCGTTCGGTGGGCGCGAACGTGGAGTGGACCAGCAGCGAATAAAAGCCGCTGAAAACAGGTTGTTTTATGCGCGCTGGCTACCCCGCCCAGCCGCGCGCTCACCACCCTCATCTTCTGACACAATAGCCACCTCGTTGGCTACCTTATTGGCCACCTCTATTAGCCACAACGCATTCCGGACCGGCGGCCCGCTTCTGCTGATTTCCATGGCACAGCGCGCCGCCCCCCGCTCTACCACCAGCCGATAAGCGATCATTTGCAAGATGCGGTCTTCAAACTCGATTAACGTCAGAGGCGCGCTGAAATCGGCGGGTGCCGAGCTCGTCCGGTCCATGCACTTGCCGTCGGGCATCGTGGTGTCGGAATGGACCGGCCGCAATACGCTCACCGAGTATCAAAGCTCGAACGAAAACGTGCTGAGCGTATATCTGTCGGGCGGGGAAAACTGCAACCAGGTGCTGGGCCGGCAGATTTTGCGGCGCGGCTTCAAGAACGCGGTCTGCCTGTTCCCTATTGGCGAAGGCCAGTCGCAGTGGCAGATCACCGAGCGGCTGAATTTCCTGCACGTGTATTTCGATCCGCGCAACTTTGAGGAAAGCCTGCTGCAGTCGCTGCGCCAGCCGCCGGAGAGTTATTCGTTCCGCGAGGTGTTCCAGGAGGCGTCGCCGGTCATTAGCGCAGCGGCCGCGAGCATCGCGCTCGCCGATTGGGACGACAAATCGCTGCTGCTCGGCGTAGACGGTCTGATGAGCTGGATTCTGCTCAACACGATCCGCTCGTATGCCGCCACGGATCTGGACGCGCCGAATACGCGCGGCCGTTTCTCGGTCCAGCAGACCAAACTGCTGCGCGACTATCTGAGCGACAACCTCGGCGAACCGGTGCGGCTCGAAGATCTGGCGAGCCTGGTGAGTCTCAGCCGGTATCACTTTCTGCGTAAATTCAAAACCACCTTCGGCCACTCGCCGCATGCGTTTCTGACCCACGCGAGAATGAGCCGTGCGCACAACCTGTTGAAGAACAGTCCGCAGAAGATCACCACCATCGCGCTGGAATGCGGCTACGCGCAGCATAGCCAGTTCACGACCGCGTTCAAGAAGCACTTCGGCTATCCGCCGAGAGCGCTTCGAGGGCTTTGATCGGCCACGTCCATCACGCATCACGATTCGACGCGGGCGTCGCGAATCAGACCGGCTATGTCGTCCGATCGCAGTTTGCGGTGCGAGAACGCCGGCACGCCAAGCTCGCTGGCAAGCAATTGCACCTGATGTTTGTAGCTGCTTTTCAGATTGTCGTGGAACGCAATCGCGTCCACGCCGCCTTTGATCGAGCGGGCGCAGGCCAGCAGATCGGGCAGCCGCGCCGACGATTCATAACGATGCGCAACCAGCCAGTGATTCGGCAGCAGATGCGAAAACGCGAGCCCTTGCGATTCGCCGTAGTCGCGCAGCAGTTGCGTGAAGCCCGCTTCGAAATGCGTGCCGCCGATCCCGAGTAGCGAAATCGCCGGTTTCCGCGGTGACTCGAACGCCGTGAGCAGCGCCCGCGCGAGCACCTCGGCGGCGGCCGGATACGACCACGCGCGCGGCGTGCTGCCGATCTCCAGATCGATCACCGAGGGCTTCACGAGGTTGACCAGCTTGCCCGACGCGGCGCCGTACAGTGGCCCGGACCAGTGCGTCGCCTCCATCCACGTCGAGAATTGCCCGAGGCCGGCCTTTTGCCGCTGCGCTTCCACCGCGAGGAACAGCGCGCGCGTCACGGTGGGATCGACGGGGCTGAAGGTGCCGGTTTCGATGTCGCCCGTGGTTTGCACGGTGAAGATTGGATCGGGCGCGTTCTTGCCTTCGTGCCAGTTGACGATGATGACCGCGTCGGCGGTGCCGAACCCGTCGTTGAGGATCGGCGCGTAGCGGGGATAGTCGTGGCTCAGCACGTCGTCGAGTTGCAGCAGATCGCAGCGCACGCTGCCCAGTTGCGCACGCAACACGGGGTGGCCGTCCACGCTGCCGTCGGTCGGCGTGAAAGCGCCCGAGGCCAGCAGTCGCGCGAGCACATGCGACGAAACAGGATCTTTTGCCGGGTCGATGCAAAAAGCTAGCACGATGTGGTTCATGGCCGTCCTTGATAGAAATGCGCGCAAGCCGTGACGTCGCGGCGAATTAGCCAACTCAAAACAGCACGAAAAAGACCGACGACGCGGTCATCAACCCCATGGTCCGGTAAAACGCCCTGCCGCGCATGACCCCGCGCATCACGAGTCCGAACAGCGCCCAGATCGAGTTGCACGGAAAGAAGATCGCGCCGAGCGTGAGCGACAGCAGAATCGCGTCGACATGCACGTTGCCGGTCAGGGGGAGAAACGTGGAACAGGCCGTTGCCGCGAGCAGCCAGATCTTCGGATTCAACACCTGCAGCAAGGCCGCCTGAACGAAAGTGATCGGCCGTTCGGTCGATTTCTTCTGCGCGCTCGACGAATGCGACGTGAACAGCAGATACGACAGATACAGAATGTACGCGGAACCCACCACTTTCAGTGCGAGATGCAGTTGCGGATAGCGAGCCAGCACGCCGCCGAGACCCAGCGCCACCACCATGAACAGCACGAACACGCCGAGCGAAATGCCGACCAGCGAAGGCAGCGTGCGCCGGAAACCGAACTGGGCGCAATTGGTGGTCATCATCAGATTGTTCGGCCCCGGCGAAATGGTCAGCGGGATCGAAAACAGCGCGACCTGCGAAAGCTGGGCAATCAGGGCGCTGTTCATCGAGCCTGATTCCCTTTCCGGCGCACGGCCGACACCGCGTGCAGGTGGCGCAACAGCGCGAAGCGGTGCGCGATTTCGAGCAGCGGGCCGCGATCGCGCATCCGGTAAGTCGCGCCCGCGTCGGGTTGCGGTTCGCTGTCCCAGCGCGTGACATCCGGGTCCATCTTGAGGCGGGCGACCAGGTTGTCCACGGCCCGTTTTTCGGCGCGCGAATAGAGCGTTTCCGAATTGTCGCCTTGCTGGAATTGCACCGTGTGGTGCGAGACGATCTCGCCGGTATCGAGACCGGACGCCACGCGGTGCAGCGTTGTGCTCAGCTTGTCGAAATCGCCGTGATGCAGCGCGAAGAAGAAGCAGTGATTGCCCTTGTAGTGAGGCAGATGACCGCCGTGCAGATTGAGAATCCGGTCCGGCGGAATCTGCGCGAGCACGGCCTCGCCGATCTTCTTGGTGCCCATCACGATATACGCGTCGGCGCCCTCTTCCTGCAAGGTTTCGACGACGCAGGAATCGTTGATCCACGGCGTTTCGATCAGCCGAACGCGGGCGTCGCGGCGCAGCGCGTCCCAGGTGAGCGGCGCTTCGCCTTGCGTGAAATAGCGCTGACGGTACGCGTCGTAGCCGAACAGGCTGCGCCGCCATTGGTGATAACGCGTCCAGCCATACGCGCGGTATTGGCGGTTACGCCACAAACGCGACACCTGAGCGTGGCCGGGTTCGACGATGAGGCGCACCTTGCCGAAGGTCTTCAGGATTTCGCCCGCCAGATACAGATGATGCGGCCCGTCCGAGCACAGCACGGTGATGGCCGGCATCGACGGGCTGGATGGGGTGGACGGGGGCGATTGGGGCGATGGGGTCAAGCTGTTCACAGGGTTCTCCTGAAGCGGCGATCGAGTTCGCGCGCGAGCGCGTCGGCACGCGCGTCGCGCGCCAGATGATGTCGGCGGGCGTCGCGGAGTTGCGCGTCGAGGGCTTTCCATGCCGCGCGCGTGTTATCCGCCGATGGGCCGCCGCCGCCGCTGAGCCGCTCGAATACGTGGCCGGTGGTCAGTTCGTCGTTGATGCTGGCGAGCAAAGCTCGCGCGCTTGCGTCGGCGGATGTGGGCGCTGTGGTCATGGCGGCCGGCGCGAGTGCGCGGCCCACCCGCGAGTGGGCATCGCGGAACGACGCCTCGTGCTGCTGCACCAGCCGTTCCGCCGCGAGCGTCGCGCAACCGTTACCCGCTTCAAGCGCGCGACGTGCGGCGTCGGCATTGAAACGCGCGCCGTCGATCGCATAGGTCAGCACGGTCAGCATATCCACGATCTGCACGGTCGATTCGACCAGCGTTTCGATAGCCGTGCGGCTCGCCTGATAGGAGTTGCCGGTCGGCAGATGCGACAGCGACGATACGGCCATCGTCAAGCGGGCGGCGTTGCGTTCGTGGCCCAGACGCAGCCATTCGAGCAGGTACGGGTTGCGCTTTTGCGGCATGTTGGACGAGCCGCCATACATCGCGTCCGGCAATGCGACGAGCGCCAGCTCGCGCATGGTCCACAGTTGCAGGTCGCTGGCGATCCGGTTCAGGTTGCCGCTCAGTTCGGTCAGCAGATACACGCCGCGCTGCGCATGATTCTTGTCGCTGATCGCCCGCAACGAATTCGACGGGCCGCTCGCGAAGCCGAGCAAGGCCGCGGTGCTGTGGGTGTCGGTGGCGAACGTCGTCCCCGCGCCCGCGCAGGCGCCGAGCGGCGACACGCTCAGGCTGTCATGCAAAGCCGATAACGCACCCAGCGTATCCAGCAGGATCTGGCATTGCGCGACCAGATAGTGACCGGCGGAACCCGGCATAGCCGTTTGATACTGGCTGTAGATCGGCAACAGTATGTCCGCGGTTTCGTTGGCACGGCGCGCCAGCACGGCGGCCAGATCGACGGTGCGTGAACTCACCCGCGACAGCGCCTCGCGCAAGGTCAGCGACAGATGCGTGCTGTTGATGTCGTTGCGCGAGCGAGCCGCCTGGATCATGCCGCCCGTTTCGCGTCCGCACCGGTCGATCACGTAGTTTTCGTAATCGAAGTAATCGCCGCGGCCTGAGTTGTGATTACGTAGCAGACCCGGATCGGCTTCCAGCGCGAGGACGGCCTGTTTCAACGCCTCGAACTGGGGAGCGCTGAGCATGCGTTGCTGACGCAGCATCGTCAGGTGCGCTTTTTCAATCACGAGCAGCGTGTCGGTCAGTGCGCCGAAGCTCGGCCCGTTTTTGCGGTAGACGATCTCGTGAATCGTCTGCGCGTCGGGCGGCGGTTCGCGCCGGTCGTCATAGAGCACAGCAGAACGCATACGCAGCGACAGGCTTTGCCGCAGCGCCGACATCGCGCTACGGCCAACCGAAATCACATAACCCGCGCGGTCGGAAAAGTCGAACTTGCCCGCGTTGACGCCTTCGCTGCGGAACATGCCGGCGTCGGCGTAATCGCTCGGAAAGTCGATGCCGACATAGCGACGCCCTACCTCCGGCACCACGAACGCAACGGCGCTGTAGAGCGCGGGCGTCGGCACCACGAACTGGCTCCGGCCGGCCAGATAGCTGCGTATATACAGCTCCGCCATCGACCAGCCGAACGAGCGTTCCATCAGCGTCGGAATCATGCCGCCGGCGAGCCGCGCGTTGATTTCGATGATCGATACCGCGCCGTCGTGTACCTTCACCTCGGTATGCGCGGGGCCGAAGCTGTAGCCGACCGCGTCGAGCGCGCGCCGCACCGTATCGACGATCCGCGAGCGAATCGCGGTGTCGAGGTCGGCCGGAAACACGTGGGCCAGTTCGAGGAAGTGCGGCGGCTTGGTGACGAACTTGCGTGTGACGCCGAGAACCTGATGGCCGTCGGCGTCGCTGAACGATTCGACCGAAAACTCCGTGCCCGGAATGAAGCGCTGGCAGATCATGTCGTCGTCGAATTGATCCGGAAAGTCCTGCGCGCTTTCAACCAGCCGAACGCCGATGCTGCCCGTGCCTTGCCTCGGCTTGACGATCACCGGAAAGCTCAGGCGCGCCACGGCGTCGGCGGAGCGGATCGTGGTGGTGTGCGGATACGCGACGCCGCTGTCGCGCAGCACGTCCTGCAAGCGCAGCTTGTCGCGGCATAGCGCAATGGCCGCGGCGGAGTTGGTCGGCAAACCGAGTTCGTCGGACAGCCGCGCGGCGATGTCGATGAACGCATCGCTCGTCGACACGACATAGCGGATCGCGTCGATCTGCGCACACGCCTCGCGAAGCGCGTCGACTGAACGCGTATCGCAACGCACGACATTCACCCCGGCCGGCAACTGGTCCAGAAAGGCATAGCGCGCCGGGTCGCTAATGAAGAAAACCACGCTGTCATACAGACACGACACCTCCAGCAAACGATGCCCAAAGCCCGTGGTGTTCGATTCGACGTAAATGATCGCCATGGCTTAACGGTATTGTTGAATATCGGCGCGTTGCCAGTTCATCCATGCCCAGTCGGCGCCAGGCGCGTACGCGGTCGGCTGCGCGATCTGTTGCGGTGCGAGCGTGTCGTAGGTGGCGTTGGCGGGGTCGGCGGCGTAGGTCGTGTCGACGTAGCGCGAACCGTCGTCCGGACTCAGGAACACCACGGGCGTCGCTGCATAGCGCTCGCGGACGAAGCGCGCCACCGCGAAAGCCGCGCCGGTGGTCGGTCCGCGAAAATGTCCAGTGGACGAATACAGCTTGCGCGTGAAATGCTCGGCGAAGTCCGAGCCGACCCAATGCACGTCGTCGAAAAGGGTTTGCCTGAGGTTCTTCGGCATCACCGTGTTGCCGAGGCCGCGCAGTTTGCGCGGTCCGTCCGGCTGGCCGAACAGAATGCTGTTGAACGTATCGACGCCCACTAGCGTGCAGTCCGCGCCGGCCGCGCGCAATGCACTGGCGATCCCGCAGCTCGAACCGCCCGAGCCGACCGGCGCGACCAGCACCAGCCGCCGGCCCACGGCGGCGAGCAGCTCGCGGCCTAGCTCGCCATACGCGTTCGCGTTGTCCTCGTTGTCGTATTGGCGGCACCAGAACGAGCCGGGTTCGTCGTCGAGAATTTCATGCAGACGGTCCAGGCGCGCTTTCTGATAACCCTGACTGCCCTTTTTATCCGTGATGATTTCGACCTGGCCGCCCAGCATTTCCAACTGGCGCTGGTAGGACGGCTCGATAGCCGGATCGCCGATCGCGACGAAACGATGCTTCAGGCGGTTGCAGACGATCGCCATGCCGAGCGCGAAATTACCACTCGACGTTTCCACGACCGTGCCGCCCGGTTTCAGATCGCCGCGCGCGATTGCCTTCTGGATGATGAAGTTCGCGGGCACGATTTTCATCGCCTTGAACGACACCATGTGCAGCGCATCGTCAATCGGAAACAGCGTGGCGTCCCGCATCGCGTCCAGCGAGGATTCATATCTGAGCATCTGGATTCCTATACCGTCGTGTATTGACTCGATTCAATCTGTAGCGTGCGCAGCGACGCCTGAACGTGCGCCGTTTTGGCGTGACGCTCGGGGTCCTCGGTGTCGTAAAGCAGGCCGATGCAGGTGCCGGAATGGGTCGCCACGAGGCCGAGCGCGTCGGTCCCGGCACGCAGTTCGCGCATCAGGTCGATGTGCGGATGCGGATTGAACGCTTGCGACAGATCGCAACTGCGCGTCGCGATGGCGCCGATGGTGCGCAGGTCGGACGCGCGGATCGCCTCTTTCATGCCGGCCAGCATGTCCCGGTATTCGTGGCGCACCGCGCTGGGCATCTCGTGTTTGCGGCGGTTGAATTCGACGGTGTCGCATTCGCCGCCGCGATCGGCGGACACGATTGCGAGGCCCGGCGTGGCGCCGAGCTGTTCGTCGAGTTTGACTTCGCGGTGATAGAACGACACGACGCCGTCGTACATCACGCCGTCGGTCGGTTCGATGAAGCGCAGCACCGATTCGATCGTTTCCGGCGCGGGCGTCTGGCCGTAATGGCCGGCTGCCGCGCGAATCGCCGCGACCATGTCGGCAGAGGAACTCGCCAGCCCTTTGCCGACCGGGAACGTCGATCTGAAATTCAGCAGGCCGCCGGGCGGCAGGTCCGCGAGGCGCAAATAGTCTTCGACGGCGCGACACGCCTTGGTCTTGCGGCTGACGTCGGCGCCCACCCGGTCGGTGCGCGCGGCGCTGAATTCGATCACGCTCTTCAGGTTGATCGGCAGCGTGACGAGAATATGCCGGTTGTCCGGCAATACGCCTTGCATCAATTCGCCGAACGTTCCATGGCACTGACCCGTCGATGCCCGCGGTGCGGAATCGTGACGCTGAAGCACCTCGTCCAGCTCATCGTGCTCGAATAGAACAACCATATATCTCCTCGTAAAAGACGCGACGATTTGATAAAGCCGAGCCCGGAGCATAGCGACGGTTGGCCGGTCAGTTCTTAGGGGAAATTGCGCAGTGCTATCTGAAAATTGCTGTCTGGCGGCGAGTGGGCTTCGCCTTTGCTTGATCGGCCGTTGAGGCGATGGGAATCGATGCGCGGGACATGAGTTGCTGCGCGATCAAGGCAATAAGCGCAGTGGATTACGCGGTGTATGAACGACGCCTGATTGCCGCGTTCTGCGACGCGCGTCGTGTTTATGAGTCTTGAATCGTTATGAAGATTGAATCATAAACGCGGAAACGTTTGCGTGAGAAGTCGGCGCGTAAAACTTCATGCGCCGATTTGTGTTTCGTACCGGCGAGGACCCGACGACAGCGCTTGCTAGTCGCCCTCACCCGCGACGGCCGCGCCGTCGATATGGTGCCGCGCCAACGACGCCTTCACGAAGCCCGACGCCTTCATCTCCTCGACGAAGCGCGCGAGATACGCGGCCGCGTCCTCGCCTCTCGCCTTAGGTACACCCATCGCCTGACGGATCACCATGAAGCGCTGATCGAGTATGCGTAATCCACCTGTGTGGGCAGCGTCTTTCTGAAGTTGTTGTTTGACGCCCGCGGCCACGTCCAGATGCTGATCCAGGAAACCCTGCACCACTGCCGGCGACGTCGGAATGCGCACCAGCGTGGCGTGCTGAAGTTCGCGCGTCAGGAACAGGTCGTAGGCGCTGCCCTTGCCGACCGCGACCGTCACGCCCGGTTGATCGACCTGCGCGTTGCTGCTGATCGGCGATGCGTCGCGCACCAGATAGAAGCCCTCAATCAGCACGTACGGCTTCGTGAACGCGATCTCTTCGCCCCGTTTCGGATCGACGGCGAAGAAGCCGATGTCGGCTTTGCCCTGATTGACGTTGTCGACCGATAGACCCGCCGATTTGACCGGCACCAGTTGCAGCGGCACGCCGAGGCGTTTGGCGAATTCGGCGGCAAGATCGACGGATACGCCAACCGGTTGACCGGTGGCCGGATCGAGACTGGCCAGCACCGGATTGCCGAGATTGATTGACGCGCGGAGCGTGCCGTGCGGCGCGAATACGGAGGTCATGGCGGGCCCTGGTCGGTTGAGGGGGTTTGTCGGAGCCGTCGGTTGCGAGGCGCTTGCGTTTTGCGTTTGTGCGAATGCGGATGGGGCTGCGGACAGGAGCGCGATAGGCAAGAGCACGCTCGTTGCCAGTAAGACAGCAGCGGCCCGCGTTTTGATTTTGAACGCGGCGCGGTGGGATTTCATTATTGAAAGCTTGTTCATCTTCGGCTGCCTTGGGTTAGCGAACCAGAGCGACATTATGCGGGTGGTCGCTGGAATACTTCACCCCGGGCGGCGCAACGCGGCGGCGTGTGTCGCTTTTCCTGGGTCAGGGAACGGCGACGGCCTCGCTCACAGCCAGGCTGCAGCCCTCGTCGAGCCATCCCGTGATCCCACCAATCATGACCTTCACCGGCCGGCCCAATTGCGCAAGCCGTATCGCGCCGCGTGTCGCCCCGTTGCAATGCGGACCCGCACAGTACGTGACGAAGAGCGTATCGGACGGATAGTTCACCAGCTTCGACTCGACTATTTTGCCGTGCGGCAGATTGAGCGCGCCCGGCACATGGCCCTTCGCGAACAGCGCCGGACCGCGCACATCGAGCAGGACGAAACCGGGCGCGCCGCTGGCGAGCGCGCCGGCGATATCGGAGCAATCGGTTTCGAATTGCAAAGTCGCGCGGAAGTGCGCAAGCGCGACCGCGCTGTCGGCGGCGGGAACGGCGGTGACGGCATTGGTAGTCGACATGTTTGAATCCTGCATGAGTGGTCCGGTGAACATGGGCCTGGAAAAGTGATCCAGGAGCCTCATTCTGGCGTCGAGTCGCGAACCGGATAAGTGGCGTAATCGTCAATCTCCGGTAACATCGCGCCATGGACAAGCATCTCGTCGTCGCGCTGGTTTACGACCGGCTCTGTACTTTCGAATTCGGCTGCGTGACCGAACTGTTCGCGCTCGAACGTCCGGAGCTGGGCGTCGACTGGTATCGGTTCGCGGTTTGCGCGGGCGAGCCCGGCCCGCTCCGCGCCGCAGGCGGCATCACGGTCGCCGCACCCTACACGCTCAAGCTGCTCGATCGCGCGGATACGATCGTGGTGCCCGGCTGGCGCGATGCGGACGAATTGCCGCCCGACGCGCTGCTAAAGAAGATCCGCGCCGCCTACCAGCGGGGCGCGCGTCTTTGCTCGATCTGCTCCGGCGTGTTCGTGCTGGCAGCGGCCGGCGTGCTCGACGGCAAGACCGTGACGACCCACTGGCGATACGCGACGAAACTGCAACAGCGCTACCCGCTAGTGCGCGTGCAGTCCGACGCGCTGTATGTCGACGAAGGACAGATCATCACGTCGGCGGGATCGGCAGCGGGGCTGGACATGCTGCTCCATCTGGTGCGACGCGATTACGGTGGCGCGGTGGCGAATCGGGTCGCCCAGCGGCTCGTGGTGGCGCCCCATCGGGAGGGTGGTCAGGCGCAGTTTGTGCCGCGTCCCATGCCGCGGGACGAAAGCGGACGTCTGGCGAAGTTGATGGACTGGGTGCGCCAGCATCCTGCCTTGCCGCACACGCTGCGCTCGCTCGCAGAACGGGCTGCGATGAGCCCGCGCACGTTGCAACGGCAATTTCATGACGCCACCGGCATGGCACCTTACGAATGGCTTGTGCGTGAACGCGTGGCGGTGGCCCGTGAGATGCTCGAAGCGCAAACGCCATTGCCGATTGGCCGCATCGCCGAGCTGGCGGGGTTCGGCTCGGAGGAGTCGTTGCGCAGGCACTTCCGACGTATCGCGCTCACGAGTCCGGCCGCATACCGGGAGAAGTTCGGCCATGGCGCGAGGGCTCAGAAATTCGATTCCGGAATCGAGCGGCGGTCGCGCGGAACGCGGGGTCATACTCAGCCTGGCTGATCACGATGCGATGCGTGACAAGGGTGGGCTCGGTCATTGACTTCTGATTACGCTTCTACCGGCGAAATATCACAATGGACACGGGCGTCGGTCCCGCCTGCACGGCCGGGCCGCTCATGGTCGTGAGCGCGCCGTCAAGACCTATCGTGTACTGCACAACCGTGCCTTGGGGCGAGGTTGCCGTATAGGCGAAGCGACCTGAAGGATCAACCGCGAAGGTTGTTGGAGAGTCTTCGGTAGAGATGGTCGTGGGACTTATGGCCGTGAGCGCACCGTCAACACCTATCGTGTACTGCGAAACTGTGTCGTCGGTGCCGTTTGCCACGTAGGCGAAGCGGCCAGACGGATCGATGGTAATGGATTGTGGACCGAGTCCCGCTGGCACGGTCGGGGCACTCATGGCCGTGAGCGCGCCGTCAGCACCTATCGTGTACTGCGAAACCGAGTTGCTGTCCCTGTTTGGCACATAGGCGAAACGGCCTGAAGGATCGAGGGCGATGGATTCTGGAAGGCTTCCCGTAGGCACGCTTGGCGAACTCATGGCCGTGAGCACACCGTTCGTGCCAATCGTGAACTGCCAGACCGAGTTGTCCTGGCAGGGCACATAGGCGAAGCGACCCGTGCGATCGGTGATGATGAACTCCGAATAACGTCCCGTCGTCACAGTCGGCGAACTCACGGCCATCAGCGCGCCGTTAGTGCCTATCGCGTACTGATAAATCGTAGTTCCCTGTGCCACGTAGACGAAGCGACCTGAAGGTTCGACCGTGACGGACATTATGAAGCCGCCAATCGATGGGCTCGATACGCTCGTGGAACTCGCGGCGGTGAGCGCACCGTCAGCGCCAATCGTGTACTGCGAAACCGTGCCGTCGATTGAGTTTGTCACATAGGCGAAGCGAGCCGAAGGATCGATGGCGATGGAATCTGGTTCCTCTCCCGTCCGCACAGACGGGACAGCCATGGGGGTGAGCGCCCCGTTAGCGCCTATGGCGTACTGCGAAACCGAGTTGCCGAGTATGTTCACTACATAAGCGAATTCCGGGCCGATTACGCAGTTGATTCCCACGCTGGCGACATTGGCCGTCACGCCCGACCCGGAGCCGTTCGACAACGTGCAGGTTTGTCCTGCGGGCTGAGCGCCGATGGTGACGGCGTAAGCGCCATTGAGCGGCACCGGGGTAGCGAAGGTGAACCCGCCATTCGCACTCACAGTAAGCGGATCACCGGCATTGTCATTCAGCGTGAGCGTGGTGCCGGTGGCCAGCCCCGATACGGTGCCGCCCACGGTGAAAGTCGGGGGCCCCGCTGGCGGCTGCGGCGGATTTGCTGGCGCCGACGATCCGCCGCAGCCCGCTAGCGCGAGCGCGGTGCACAGCGAAACACCAGCCAAACGCCGGAACAGGTCTGGCACACCCCTTTCTTGACCCCGTGACATAAATGCGCTCCCGACGTTTATGTAGGTTTGGCTGAATTACCCACGATGATCATTGCCCATCTATTTTGAATTGTTTAAGGGGAGTTATCACGCGATGATTGGCGAAATTCGGCTAATCACTGCCTCCTGCAGTAAGCATATATCACCCCAACTCCGCAAGGTAGCGATCGGCAGCCGCCGCCCTCAGCTGACGTTCAGTTTTCCTCGAGGCGGACGCTCACGAACCGAACATGGGCCACCTACCGGCACCTCCACCGAGTTAGCCCAGTCGCACCCGGTGCACCTATCGCACCGCCGCCTCGCTTAAACCCCGATCACCCCAACGGTTGCACGTTGTTTGCCGTGACGACGCTTCGCCAGTTTCGCCTCATACATCATCGCGTCGGCCCGTGAGACCAGTTGCTCGAACGATTCGTCCCCGGTCGGATCGCGGCTCGCTTCACCGGCGCTATAGCTGATCGGATAAAACCTGCCGCCGTTTCGATTCATGGCCGCAGCGCTCTCATCCATCCGCGCCATGGCAATTTTGGCCTTTGCGCTACCGTCGTGTATCACCACGGCGAATTCATCGCCACCGATCCGCGCGACGATATCCGAGCCGCGAAAGGTGTTCCGAAGCAACGTTGCAACATCCACGAGAAATCGCGATCCTGCTTCGTGGCCAAAACTATCGTTGACCTGCTTCAAGCCGTCGAGGTCGAAGAACAGCACCGTCAGAGGGGACTCGTCCCGTCGCGCCTGCAGCACCGCCTGCTCGCCGAGCAGATTAAATCCGCGGCGATTCAATATTCCAGTCAGATCGTCGGTGAGCGACATGTCGCGCAGATCCCGTTCGAGCTCGTTGATCCGCCCGGCCATCAGAACGACCAGGCCGAACAACGCGACAGAGATAACGGACGCGCTCAGTGCCGCTGCGTACGACGCGGACAGCCAGCCCTGTCGGGTCGTATAAGCGCTGCCGCTCACCATCAGGAACGGCAAGAGCAGCGCGAATGGCAGAACGCTCCGTGCAATCCGGCTGCCGATGCCGATGCCCAGCAGAACGGAAAAATGGCCGCTCTCGGCCCGGCGGCCGATTTCCACGAACACCAGTAGCGCCATGCAAACGAGGGTATGGGGCGAGGTCCGCGTGTCGGACGATTCGCCAAACAGCCTGGCTGCCCCAAAGCAATATCCGGAGAGGACCACCAGCGTCAGAATTACCATCGCCAGCGTCAGCGCGTCGGCCATGTTTGAAAGTGGGCTTTTGCGCGAGCGGACAAACAGCAATGTCACGCCAAGCAGAAGAAAAAACACCGACGTCTGCAGGGCCATGCGTCCTGGCCTGCTCGATGTCGGATCGGCGGCCAGCAGGATATCGAAACCGCTCGCCGTTCCGGTCAAATGCTCAAGCAACACAGATCCGGCGATGAGCAGCAGCGCCCCGGCGAGAACGCGGCTTACCATCAGCTGACGGGCGGTTTGCCTGTTTCGGGACAATGCCAGACTGCCCGTTCCGAGCAGCAGGCACAACGCGGTGTTGACCTTCATCAGCGACCAGCCATGCGGAAGCAGCGTCGCTAGAGCAGGCATCAGCCAGGCGCACAGGACAATTCCCGCCGTGAGTGCGACGAGCGCGAGCGACACCATCTGCAGGGAGGCAAGCCGGGCGATGACCTTCAAGTCAGGCCGACTGGACAATAGTTTTAACGGATCGGCAATGGACATTGGAGCGACATCGTAATGCGTGACTTTCCTCTGGACGAGAGAGCGAAGTGTAGCGTTTCCGATGCCGGAGCTCGCCAGCATTTTCACGACGTTACAGTTTCCTCCTGGCTGAACGCCGGCTGAGACAGATCGATGGCACGCCTGCCTGAACCATTCGATGGAACGTCGTCAGAACTATCGTCGCGAGCCGGGTTGCGATCCCGCGTGCCAACGTCGCCGTACGTCACGTGTCGACCACGCGATGCAGGCAAGCAGCGCGACCTGAAGCGGCAGGCGAAGTGTCAGCGCCCAGTAGGGAATCGACGGGAATTGGCTCGCTTGCTGCCACATGTAGATGTTCGCGGGCGTCACCGCGATGGTCAGCAGCATGAGCCCATACCCGGCTGCCTGCCGGGTGCGTGGTATCAGCACACCGATCGCGCCGAGCAATTCGAACACGCCGCTCACCAGAACCAGAAGCCTGGGTTCTGGCAGCCATGGCGGCACAATGCGCATCTCCAGACCGGTCGCGGCAAAATGCGCAATCCCCCCTATGAAGAACCATAAAAACACGAAACCCAAGCCCAGCTTTCGCCCGATACCGCTTGTCTGCTGTTCGATGGCGCGTCTCCTAGGCAGATTCTTTCTCACGATCAAAGTCGAGGCGAGCTGCGGTGACCGCGGCATGATTCCCGTCGGCCCACATAATCAAAACGTTCAACGCGTCGAACATCGAACGACCAAGTTCGGTCAGGCTGTATTCAACGCCGGGGGGCTTTGTCGGGAAGACCTTGCGATGCACATAACCATCGCGCTGTAGCTCATGCAGCGTCTGCGTGAGCATTCGCTGCGAAATGTCCGGCACCAACCGGCGCAGTTCGCCGAACCGATGCGGATGCTCGGCTAACGCCATCATCAACAATGAACTCCATCGCCCGCTAATGACGTCAATGACATCGCGCACCGGGCAATTCGTCAAAGGACCGTATTGGGCCCGGGCCGCCTCCAGCCTCGTTTTGAGGGCGCCTGGCGATGCGTTGGTGGTTCCCATCGGGTAACTATCTCCTGAAAAACTGCCTTCTTTACGAAAGCCTGCCAAAGCTCGATGATCTGCTCGCTCTCAAAACGAGAGTAACACTCAAAACGAGGCCAGGCCATGAGCGATACGATTTTCGTCACCGGTGCATCCGGTCAACTCGGTCAACTTGTTGTCAAGCATCTGCTTGCGCGCGGCGTGGCACACAGCCGCATCATCGCCGGCACCCGCAGCCCCGGGAAACTTGCCGGCTTCGCTGCGGCGGGCATCGAGGTTCGCAAGACGGACTTCGAAGATCCGACGAGCCTGACCGAGGCGTTCAAAGGCGCGGGAACGGTCCTTATCATTTCAACCGATGCGCTGGATGGCGCGGACACACGCCTGAAGCAGCATCGCAATGCGGTCATGGCAGCCGTCGCCGCGGGCGTCGAGCGTCTTGCCTATACATCGCAGCCCAATCCGGACAGTTCGTTGCTGACCTTCGCGCCGGATCATCTGGAAACCGAGCGGGCCATCAAGGCCACCGGTCTGCCGCACGTGATTTTCCGGAACGGCTGGTATCGGGAGAATCTGCTCAGGTCGCTCCCCAATGCGCTGAAGAGCGGGCAATGGCATTCGGCGGCTGAAGGCGGCAGAACGTCATACGCCGCAAGAGAGGAAATCGCTGAAGCGATTGCCGCAGCGCTGGTTACGTCAACTCCCGATAACCGGACCTACACGCTCACGGGCCCCGAGGCGCTGTCGAACGAAGAGATCGCCGAGCTTGCTCGCCAGGCGACAGGCAAGCCCCTTGCCGTCGTCCCTGTGACCGATCAGCAACTCGCCACGGGGTTGAAAGCGGCGGGTGTGCCTGACGTGTTTATTGCTGTCCTGGTGTCGATTGAAGCAGAGGTTCGGGCCGGCAATCTTTCTATCGTGACGGACCATCTTGAATCGCTTATCGGCCGTGCTCCGAAGCGGCTTGCCGATTATCTGGAAGAGGCTCAGTCCAGCTATGCGGGGTGATTGTCTTTGCTACGGGATCGGAAAAATATCGAGCGGATGACGCGGTTCGGCTTTCCTTGTCGAACACATAAGAGAATTTGCGAATCTCAGGCTCAAGCGATGTATTGGACACGCTCTCATAAGGCAACAACAGACAACGAGGCAGACTCCCCTCTCCATCAGAGGGCAGTCCAACATCACTGCTTTGAGACTTTCAAGAGCGCCCGATTTATTTCGGCAATTTACGGAATATTCTGTAACCTGATAATTTCGCAAGCAACCCGAATATTCGGTAATCGAATCCCTCCGCCAGCGAGCCGTTTTCCGTCCTGTTTCGCCGACTCAGCGCCTGGTCCGCTGCTATGATGGTTCAAGCTATTCAGCCCCTCAACCTGACCACGGTTTCCGCACCTCTTTCGCTTCTGCGTTGGGTCGTCCTCGGCCTATGCATGACTGTGTTAAGCGTCTCGCGGCTCGAACCGCCTGATGACTCGCATTAATGCGCTACTAGGGCATATCGTGACGGAAGTCTATTCGCATTCCTATCCCTCTTTAGAAAATGACCTCCCCGCTGTCAATCGTTCACATACTGAATCGACGCTCATTGTCGTCTTAGGCATGCACCGAGGCGGAACTAGCGCCATTACTCGGGCCATGGAGACAATAGGCGCGGATTTCGGCACCAACCTTGGGAATCCCGTCGCAGGAGAAAACGACAAGGGCTTTTTCGAAGATCTCGATATTCACCGCATCAACGCCGAACTGCTGCACGCTGCCGGCGCGAGTTGGGACTCATTGGCCCCCATCGATCTCGATCGGATCGCACCCGCAATGCTCGATGTCTTTCGCGAGCGCGCGACTTCGGTGCTGCGCGAGAAGTGTCGAACGGGAATCTTCGCGCTCAAGGACCCTCGCCTGTCGCGATTGCTGCCGTTCTGGATGCCGGTGTTCGAGCGCACCGGGATACGCATTGCCTACGTCATTGCAATCAGAAATCCGCTCAGCGTGGCCCGTTCGCTGAAACGTCGGGACCGCTTCAGCATTGAGAAATCGTGCCGCTTGTGGCTCGCTCACATGGTGCCCGCGATTCGCGCAACAGACGGGCAACGGCGGGTACTCGTCGACTACGATACGCTTATCGATGCGCCGATCGCGGAGCTCACGCGTGTCTCGACGTGCCTGGGACTTGCGTTGAACGCTCAGCGAGTCGCCGTCTACGCGCAAGAGTTCCTCGATAATCGCCTTCGGCATTGGCAATTTACCCCTGAGGAGTTCGACGCCGCGCACGCCGCGCCGCAACTGGCACAGCGCCTGTTCCAGGCACTGCGCGCCATGCTTTCACACAAGGAAGAAGAGTCCAGATCCGCGCTCGTCCTGGCGCTCAGAGACGCCGAGCATTACGCCTTGTCTCAACAGGAACCGACGCGAACGCCCGCGGCGGTTCAGTCGATCTCGAGAATGGTCTCGGCTGCGGTGCGAGCCCTGCGCGCGGTTCGCTTGTCCTAGCCGAAATTTGACGAGTCACGCATTCGCCATGCCCTCTTTAGCGCACGATTCTCGCGGCCCCATCAACGTCCGGAAAACGTTGTTTTCATTCGTTGTCGACCGGCACCCCAAGTTCGCCTCCATGGGGTATCAGTTGGCGCTGTCTCTGCGTCGGCATAGCTGCGACGACCCGGCCGATATTCACGTCCAGTTTACGGAGAGCGTGCCGGATGAAGCCAGGCGTATCTTCGAAGAGCTGGGCTGCACGACGCACGAGATCGAACCGTTCGGCGACGGTCGTTACTGCAATAAGCTGGCGCAGCTGGGCAATCTGAAAGACCTCGACTTTTCGATTGTTGTCCTGCTCGATACCGACATGATCGCTCTTGATGATCTACGCCCTCATCTCAGCAACGCGGAGCTGACGGCCAAGGTCGTCGACGGTCCGAACCCGCCGCTGTCCGTATTGCGACAGGTCGCCCGCCTTGCTGGACTGCGCGAGGAACCGCAGCTGATTGAAGTCGATGCTTCGAGCGGATTGGGGCTCGTGGCGAGTAGCGATGGAGGCAAGCGCGCCGCTCACGAGTCTTCGGACAAACAGGCTGGCCACGCGTCCAGGCCGGCGATGATTCATCTGTTGCGAAAGCCGCTAATAGCGCTGCGAGAACTGGTGGGGTCCACCAGGAAGCATGCCGAGCAGGATCTGACGTTCGTGGGGAATTGCAACGGTGGTATGTACGGCATCCCCAAACATCTGGTCGAGCAAGTGGACACGGCTTGGCGATATTGGGCGCTCTGGCTGTTGCAGAACATCGAACCGCTAAAAAGAGCCCGCAAGCAAACGCACGTCGACCAGGTGGCGATGTGGCTGGCCATTCACGTAGGGCAGATTCCGTTCCGACACGCACCTTCGAACGCCAACTACTACTTGCATTTTGCAGGACGGCACAGGTGGTTCGATGAACGCACCGGTATCGCGCTGCTTCACTACCATGACTCGGCGGTGGATACGACGACGGGACGCCTCAAGGCACCGCCGGGAGCATCCGCCATGGAGCAAGCCGCCATATCGGCAGCCAACGCTCAGATAGATCGGTCGGGACGGTCTGCTGCGTGGGTTTAAGCGACGTTCGAACGCCTCGTCATGCATGGAGCTGCCGAGTCCACGTCCGTTAAAACCATTCCGCACACACAGTCCAGGCACATAACCGGCGATCGGTTCTTGAGGTCCCCAATGCCTTTCGCCGTCCAGATCGAGCGACAACGTTCCGACCGACGCGCCATCCCGTTCAACGACGTACACTTCTGTCTGAGTCGCCTGCCACGCGGATGAATATGTCTGCCATCGATCATTCCTTTTGATCGCTACGTGAGAGCGAATGTTAGCAACGTGCCGTTGCGTTGACGCAGCCAATTTTCAGGCTGTCAGAGATCGCGGGTACGCGGTTGAAAGTCAAGCTTGTGGCAGAGCGCCGCGCAAGACAATCTTTCGTCTGTTCATGCGCATCCGTTCGTGTTGCATTTCATCGTGAGTTACCCGGGTTTCATTGTCGACGATTTGGCTGATCGCATCGACCGTCACTTGTTGACCGAATTCCACTTCATGCAAATAGCATCGAAGCCTTGACCTTGCAAGGCTGCGACTGACCTCCAGTCTTTCATGAAAAAAATCTTCTAAAGTTTTCCGCCATGCCGCCGACATTTCATTACGGGAAGAAGATGCACAGGCCAATAACATTACAAATAGCCTTCCATGAAAGACGAAAAACTGATTTGCTTCTACGTTTCCACGGGGACTTAATGAACAGGTTTGGAATGATTTGCCTTGGTGCAGCGCTGGTCGGCGCGCTAAGCGGTTGTGCGGGTACGAACTTTGTACGTCCGGATGATATGGCCTTGCAAAATGGCAAAACCACCATCGCTGAGGCACGGACAACCTACGGCAGCCCGTTTCGCGAGAGCAAGGTCACCAAGAACGATGAGGATATAACACTGTTGTCTTATGCGTATGCATCGACAGGCGGCACACCACTTGAAGCCGGCGTGATACCGGCTCGCTCTTTGGAACTGGCCTTCTGGAAGGACCGGCTGGTGTCTAACGTCTTTATCTCTTCGTTCAAGGACGATGCCAGTACCTTCGACGAATCGACGCGCAGTGCAATCGTCAAAGGCAAGACGACACGCGAAGAAGTTGTCAAGTTACTGGGCAGGCCTGCCGGCTATGCTATCTACCCGGTCACCAAGGAAAAGAATGAACAGGCATTGGTGTACTCATACCACACGACTAGCGGCTCAGCCTTTAATTTGAAGTTCTCGAAGCGGGATCTGACCGTAACAGTCGATCCGAATGGAATTGTCACTGATGTGAGTTATGTTTCTTCTGGTATGCAATAGCAGCGAAATTTGCCAGAACGGTAGCGACCATAGAAACCCGGCCTGAGTGCCGGGTTTGTCTTTTACGACATCGCAACACATCGTGGCGCTGTCACCCGATTACGGCAATGAGTCGGCGATCTTGCGCTGAGATTGCTAGCGCTAACCTAACACCCGGCGAGCGGACATTGGTGGCGCGGCCACGACCAGCCGCTTCTGGCCGTCGGCCGCCACCCCATGCAATCGGCATGAATCGTTGCTCGCGCGACGAGATGCATGATTCGCCGCTGCTTTATTTTCCCGACTAGAATCACTGGCCGGCAATGGCCCCGTCGCGGGTTCCTGCAATACAGTCCGCATTTTGACGCTTCACTCTCCACTCAAAGGAAATTCGATGCTGAGCGATTCGCGTGATTTGGATTTGGGAAATGTCGATGAGTACATGCAAGCCTTAATACGTGACTGGCATGCGCCGGGAGTCGGCGTGAGCGTTGTCAGAAACGATCAGATCGTGCTGACGCGCGGCTACGGTTATCGCGACGCCGCAAACTTACTTTCGTTTACGCCCTCGACGCTCTTTCCTATCGCGTCCAACACCAAACTGTTCACTGCCATCGCCGCAGGTTTGCTGGTCGAACGTGGCCTGCTGAGTTTCGATGAGCCGATTCGCAATGCAGTACCCAGTCTGCGGTTTTACGACCCATCGCTCGATGCCGCGGTGACGTTGCGCGACATGCTCGGACACAGAACGGGTGTGCCGCGCTACGACATGATCTGGGACGACTCGGATTATTCGACAAAAGAGCTGTTCGAGCGTATCCGCTTCATGAAGCCGGTGGCGCCACTCCGTTCGCGGATGATCTACAACAACATGATGTACGAAGCGGTTGGCCATATTATCGAGTTGATGAGCGGCAAGCCGTGGGATCAATTCGTGCGCGACGAGATTTTGGCACCGCTTGGCATGCAACGAACCCTGTTCACGTATGGTGATGCCAAGGCCGAAGGTGACTACGCATTACCCTTCTCCGAACGACGCGATAGCGACGAATTCTGGCAACCGCCTGCACCCAAGGACGACGAGAGAAGCCCCGCAGGCAGCATCGTCACGAGTCTGGAGGACATCGCGCGCTGGTCGATCATGCTGATGAACGACGGTGTGATCGACGGCAAGCAGCTGATTCCCGCGAGCGTTCTGAAAGCGACGCTCGTTCCCGGCTTGGCATGGCCAAACGGCATGAGCGACCTGCTCGGTTTCGACACCGAATTGAACAGTATTTACGGCATGGGACGCATGACGTCGGTGTTTCGCGGCCATCTGTTGGCGAGTCACGGCGGCAATCTGCGCGCGTTTCATTCGCAGGTTTCCTATCTGCCGAACGAAAAGATCGGCGTATCGGTGTTCGTGATCGGCGACCATTGCGCACCGCTGTGCAACGCGATTGGCTTCGACATCTATAGTCGCGCGCTTGGCCTGGAGGCGACCGACTGGACGGCGCGATTCCGCGACCTTTGCTTAAAGGCCAAGGCCACGATGCGCGAGGCGCGAGAACGCTCCGGGTCGCGAGCGGTTTCGAATACGCGCCCGTCGCACGATCTCGCCGACTACGTTGGCTCGTACGAGCATCCGGCGTACGGCAAAATGAATATCACCATGGACGGCACGCAGCTTCTGTTCGGTTTCCGACATACCGACCTGCCTCTGATCCATTTCCATTACGACCGCTTCGACACCCGTGACGACGAAGCAAAAGGTGCATGGTCGGTTTCGTTCCTGACGAGCACGCTCGGCGACATCGACCGTGCGGTAATACAGCTTGACCAGATCGAAGCGGTGTTTGTCCGTCTGGCTATACGCCCTGAAGCAGACGTGCTCGCAAAGCTGGTCGGGACATACGAGACGCCTCTCGGCACGAAGATCGGCGTCAGACTGAATCGGGACGGCGATATCGTGCTCTCCGCCCCGGGCGATCCTGCCGAGGTTCTCAAGCCGCTCAAAGGCCTGCAATTTCGTAGCGACGATTTTCCTGACGTCACGTTCGAATTCGTCTTCCATGAGGAGCGCGTAACGGCGCTGCGTCACTGGGACGCACACGTGGAGATCGTGTGGCCTCGCATTGGCGACGCCGTCCCCGCGGACACGCTCGAGGACAACGCGTTACTCAGGAGTTAGCGTGTCTTGCCGGGCGACGGGAACGGTGTGGCTGAAAGAGCCCAGCACGCCGCGTGGAAATTGACGACAACGTATTCCGGGTGCGTGGCCTGAATCGATAGAATTCCACGAACTGTGGGCCGCCAAAAATCATATCCAACCGATATCGAAGACCAGATGCAATCCACGCCGAACGTACTTCCCTTAAAAAATACCCCAGATGAGATGGCGTGCAGTCTCGCAATGGGTCATCTTCTAATAAACCTTCAGCCGCGATTGAAGGGCAATCGCCGTGTCCACGCCGAAACCTATATTTCGGCGGTCGGGGCAATTGCGGGCTACGCTGCGCAGCGCACGCTATTCGCCGAGACGCCACCGGTTGTCGGGCGCAACATCCATTGCGTAGGCGCGAAGTCTGGGCAACAGTACGGGTATGGCGATGCACTGAACAACATGCTCCTACCCAAAACTGAAGCCGACGGGAATCGCTGTATTGGGTCATTGGCGGCTGGCGGCTGGCGGCTGGCGGCGCACTGGGCGCGGGCTTGCAACCTCGGAAAATGCCCAGTCTGGATGCGATGTTTAAGCACGTCACATCGACAATTGGCGGAGCAAATGAAGGTAGATCTTCAGTTCCGGCCCAACATCAAGCTCACCTTGCGGCACGCGACCTGCTGAAAATAGTGTGGCAAGTGTTGGCCCCCAATATCGCGCTGACGTTGTTTATGGAGTCCGCAATATCTTGCAGCAAACTTGACCAATCGAGTATCGAGTAGCTCCGTCGACAGTCCCTTTCTGGCCGAACCGAGACGAACAACGGCCCTCCCGTTTCGACCCTGAGGTGATGTTCGCTCTTCCCGGAAACGGCCGCTCCCGGGCCGAACATGCGCCACCCGCACAGTGCGTGCGAAACAACGGGATGACTTCAATCCTCGAGCGGAGTAGGACGAACTACTCCCAAATCGTAACGATGCACCTGTCCGAATAGCTCGACTTCCTTGCCATCGACGACGATCCCCGAACCATCCGGGCAAGCATAGAGTTCCGGGATCGTACAGGACAACTTCGACTGCTCCTGAGTCACACATTCGGCATTGAAGTGCGGCCAGAAGTTGAAATCAACAAGGCCGAGTCCTGCTTCATTCGTCAACGGTTCGTCCCGAACGTCGCCACACAGCAATGCGGAATTCACACTCGGCGTCATCAAGATAGCGCCCGCGCTTACACCGATCAGCACCCCTCCTTCGGAAACGTACCGAGCCAGAAGCGGCAGTACGCTTTGTCGCTGCAACCAGGATAAGAATGAAAACGTATTCCCGCCAGAGAGGTGGATCGCGTCGCATGTCAGCAGAGACGACCAATCCGCTTCCGATGTGTCTTGAGTCGGGTCTACGTACACGGCCAAATTCGCGCCAATCCCGGCGTAGTACTCGGCTTTGCGCCGAAAATAGATGCGCTCGGGATCGCTTGTCGCGGGAATATAACCAATCCTCGGCTGCGCTCGCCCGATCAGCCGTAGAAGACGCGCATCCATTTCTTCATTGGCAGGCATCTCCTGGTCACTATATAACGCCAGTTTTCGATAGAAGGCCATGTTGCTTTTAAATTCGCCCTGGTTGGATGTCTCTGCTGGTTATGTGGCACACCTCGTAACCACGAATTATCGTCATTTCAGAACCTTTGGTCGACCGTCCGAAACTGGCCGAACCAACACGGACTCGAGACCGTCCGCCACTCCGCCCGAGCACTCGGAAGGTTTAACGCATCTGTGCCAGGAGAGAATCTCCGACAAAAGCCCCCAAAGATCCCTACCGGCAAAGGCAAACAAATCAATCCAACAGCACCGCCCTCAGACCAACACCCCGCCGCCGTCCACCACGACCGTCTGCCCAGTCGCATAACGGTTGGTCATCAAAAAAACATAAGCGCCCGCCAGATCGTCGGCCTCGGCGACATACCCCACCGGCATCGCTTCCCCACTCGCAGCAAAAAGCGCCTCACGGTCAACATCGGCCAAATGGGCCCACAGCGGCGTGCGTACCAGCCCCGGGCTCACCAGATTGACGCGAACCGGCGCCAACTCCACCGCCAGGGCCCGCACGAGGCCTTCCATGGCGCTACAGGCACCGGCAAGCGCCACCCAACCCCGCTGCGGCCGCAGGCTGGCGACACCGCCCGTCAGTACCACGGAGCCGCCGGGACGCAGATACGGCGTGGCATGTTTTACGGCGGCAATGGCACCGAATACACGCACATCGAAAACCCGCCGCACCGTGTCGAGATCCATCCCGGCGAGCGGCCCGGTTTGCAGCGCATCGCCTGCGCTGTAGACCAGATGATCGAACGGCCCGAGTTGTTCGAACAAAGCGCGCACGTCGGACTGATCACTCAAATCGACCGCGTATCCGGAGGCCCGCTCGCCAAGCTCGCTCACGGCGTCGGCAACACGTTTAGCGCTCGACGAAACCACGATCACCGAGGCCCCCATGGCCAGCGCGGCACGAGCCGTGGCGAGGCCGATGCCCGAGGTGCCGCCCAACAGGACGACGCGTTGATTCCGAAGCTTCATGTCTGCCGTAGTCATTGAAAATTCCTTGCAAGCGGGTTGTGAGTGAAGCAAGGACGCCAGTATTATTCTTTAACTAAAGTTGATAAACCCGACTTATCTTCGAGCACCTCTTAACAGGACTTGCGAATGGATCGATTTAGCAGCATGACCATTTTTGCGCGCGTGGTCGAATGCGGCAGCTTTACCGCGGCGGCCGAAGGCAGCGGCATGACGCCGACCATGGTCGGCAACCACATCCGCGAGTTGGAGCGGCGCCTCAAAGGCCGGCTGCTGAATCGCACCACGCGGCGTCAGAGTCTGACCGAACTCGGCAAGCGCTATCACGCGCGGTGCCTCGAAATCCTGGCGCTGGTGGACTCCGCCGAACTGGACGCGCGCGAGATGCAGAGCAAACCGCGTGGCCGGCTGCGGGTGAGTTGTCCTGTGATCTATGGCACGCGCGTGCTCGTCCCGGCGCTTGCCGCTTACCTCGACCGCTATCCGGAGGTGCAGGTCGAGTTGTCACTCAACGACCGCTTTGTCGATCTGGCGGAAGACGGCTTCGACGCCGCCATTCGCGCCGGTGTGTTGCCCGACTCGGGCTTGATCGCACGACCGCTGGCCTGTTCGCCGCGCATTGCCTGCGCATCGCCGACCTATTTGGCGCGCCATGGGCATCCACAAGTGCCCGCCGATCTCGCCCAGCACAACTGCCTAGCCTTTATGGTCGCGACCGGTCCCGAACGCGAATGGAGTTTTCGACGCCCCGACGGCAAGGGCGTGGAGCAGATCCCGGTGCGAGGCCGCCTCGACGTGAATGGTGGTCTGGCGCTTCGCGAGGCCGCGCTCGCGGGATTGGGGATAATTTTCCAACCTCAGATGATGCTGCAGGAAGATCTGGACACGGGCCGGCTCGTTCGTCTGTTTCCCGACTGGCCTGCGCAAACCTGGCCCATCCATCTGGTGCATCTGCCCGACGCGCACCTGCCGCCGAAGCTGGTGACGTTCATTGCCTTTCTCCAGGAAACCTTCGGGCAAGGCAGCGCGCCGCGAAACCCGCTTACGGGAAGCCCCCGGCCTGGATCTTCCGGGCGGCGCACCAGGTCTTCGTAGCTGCTCTAGCCACTTCCGGCGTCTTAACGGGCATGATGCCGTTTTCCGACGCCACTTCAAGGAGCCCTCCATGAGCCATCCCGCCACCCACCCTTCCCGCCCTGCTATTCGTCGCGTCGCGTTTCTCGGCCTCGGCGTGATGGGTTATCCGATGGCCGGCCATCTCGCGAAGGCCGGCTTCGACGTGACCGTGTACAACCGCACCGCGTCGAAAGCGGATCAATGGGTCGCCGAATACGGCGGCCGCGCGGCACGCACGCCGCGTGAAGCGGCCGACGGCGCGGAGCTGATCCTCGCCTGCGTCGGCAACGACGACGATCTGCGCAGCGTCGTGCTCGGCGAGCACGGCGCGTTTGCCGGCATGGCGGCGAATACCGCGTTCGTCGATCACACGACCGCGTCGGCGAACGTCGCGCGTGAACTCGCGGCACTGGCGAGCGGTCAAGGCCTGCATTTCATCGATGCACCCGTCTCCGGCGGCGAGGCCGGCGCGCAGAACGGCAAGCTGACGATCATGTGCGGCGGCGAAGCGGAGGTGTTCGACGAGGCATCGCCCGTGCTCGCGCATTACGCGGCGGCCGTCACGCTGATCGGCCCCGCCGGCGCGGGGCAGCTCGCGAAAATGGTCAACCAGATTTGCGTTGCGGGCATGGTGCAGGGACTGGCGGAGGCGATCAACTTCGGCCAGATCGCGGGCCTCGATATGCCGCTGGTGCTGCAGGTGATCGGCAAAGGCGCGGCGGCGAGCTGGCAGATGGACAACCGCGGCAAGACCATGATCGACGGCAAGTTCGATTACGGTTTTGCCGTCGACTGGATGCGCAAGGATCTGGGCGTCTGTCTGGATGAAGCGAAACGCAATGGCGCGTCGCTGCCGGTGACCGCGCTCGTCGACCAGTTTTACGCCGACGTGCAGGCGCTGGGCGGCAACCGGTTCGACACGTCGAGTCTGATCTGGCGTTTGCGGGCGCTTAAACCGGCTGTTGAGTAAGCGCGCGCCCGGCCCTCACTTCCACCACCGCAACGGCCGGCGCAAGTGGTGCCGCTCCAGCCGCACCGCCGGCCCCGCATGCAGAAACGCGGGCATTCCATCGAGCGGCGCACCGATGGCGCGTTCGCGTTCCTCGTCGGCCTCGACGGTCTTGCTGGTGTCGATGAACAACGCAGCCAGCACGCCGACCGCGAGCAGCCCCGCCGAAATCGTGAACGGCACGTTGTAGCTGCCGGTCTTCTCGATCAGATAGCCGAACACGACCGGCGAAATCATCCCCGCCACGCCGAAGCCGGTATTCATCATGCCGCCGGCCGTGCCCGCGTACTTACCGGCAATATCCAGCGGCAAAGTCCAGAGCACCGGATTGGTAATTTCGAGGAAGAAGAACGACGCCGACAGATACCACACGGCGGTGAGCGGATTCGTGGCGGACACCATCGGCACCAGAAACACCAGCGATCCGCCCATGCCGACCACCAGCACCGCGCAGCGCGCAAAGCGCAGGCGTCCGGTGATCTTGAACAGCTTGTCCGACACCACGCCGCCGAGCGTATCGCCCACCACGCCCGCCAGCAGCGGCAACGCGGTGAACAGCGCCAGTTGCTTGAGATCGAAGCCGCGCGATTCGCGCAGATACGACGGCAGCCAGGTCAGATACACCCACAACAGCCAGCCATAACAGAAGTCGACGAAGGTCACGAGCCACATGCGCCGAATCAGTTTGCGCCACGGCGTCGCCGCGTGTTTCGCGCGGTCGCAATCGCCGGTGTGGTAGCCGATTTCGCTGGTTTCTTCGGGCGTGATGCGGCGGTTCTGCTCCGGCGAGTTCGTGAACACGAACAGGTACAGCACCGTCCACGCGAGGCTGGCGATCCCGAGCAGGATGAACGCATCGCGCCAGCCGCCGGTGGCCACCACCGCGAGCACGAGCGGCGGCGTGACGGCGCCGCCCAGGCGCGCGAAGCTGTGCGTGATGCCCTGCGCAAAGCCGCGTTCCGAGACCGGCATCCAGTAGGTAAATGCACGGGTGGCGGTCGGAAACGCACCGCCTTCGCCGATGCCTAGCGCGAAGCGCATCAGCACCAGCATGGTCACGCTGCCCGCGAAACCGGTGGCGAGCGTGGCCACGCCCCAGATCAGCGACAGCACGGTCAGCACCAGCTTCGGCCCGAACTTGTCGGCGAGCCAGCCGCCGACGATCTGCATTGCCGCGTACGGATACGCGAAGGCCGAGAACACCAGGCCAAGCTGAACCGTGGTGAGGCCCATCTCATGACGGATCAACGGACCGGCTACGGCAATGTTCACACGATCGATGTATGAGATGAAGTACATCAGACACATGACCGCCAGGATGATATGGCGTGTTTTGATACGCCGGATGCGCGTTTCCATGCTGTCTCCATGCAACGTAGTTGCTGTCTTTTGTGTGTCGAGAGCGGTGTCGATCAACCGCCGTTCGATGCTGCCGTTCTGCTGCGACTGCTGGCGCGATGCGGTGCGCGGTTCATCGGCTCTCTGGCCCTTCGGCACTTTTCCGCGTGGCTCGACGCCCCTGCTTCAACGCCCCTGCTTCAACGTCACTCACGTGGGCACCAGCTTCAATCGCTGCACCTTGCCCGACGGCCCACGCGGCAATTCGTCGACGAAACGGAATTCCTTCGGCGTCTTGTAGCGGCCCAGTTCGCGCAGGCAGTGCTCGCGAAGTTCGGCCGGATCGGGCGCGGCGCGACCGTCGTTCAGGCGCGGCACCACGAAGGCGACGATGTCCTGCCCATACGCCGGATCGGGCACGCCGACCGCTGCGGCATCCAGCACGCCCGGATGACGCAGCAACGCCTCGTCGATCTCGCGCGGTGCGATGTTTTCGCCGCCCTTGATAATCAGTTCCTTCGCGCGGCCGTTGATGTAGAAGTAACCGTCCGCATCGCGATAACCGAGGTCGCCGGTGCGTAGCCAGCCATCGGCGGTGAACGCGGCGGCGGTTTCTTCGGGGCGCTTGTAGTAGCCGCCCATCACCTGTTCGCCGCGCAGAATCAGCTCACCGCATTCGTCGGCGGCGCAGTCTCGCCCCTCGCGATCGATCACGCGCGCTTCGCCGCCCGAAGGCAGGCCGATGCTGCCCACCCGCCGCCGCTCCATCTCGTACGGGTTGCTGAACACTGGCGCGGCGGTTTCGGTCATCCCCATCGTTTCGATCACGCCGATGCCGAAGCGCGCCTCGAACGCGCGATGATGGTCGGCCGGCAACGCCGCCGACGCGCTGCGGCAAAACTTCAGCGCGGCCAGATCGTAGGTGCAGGCTTCGTCGGCGTTGAGCAGATAGGCGACGATGGTCGGCACCACGTTGATCCACGTACACGCATGCAACGCGACATCGCGCCAGAAGGTGCGTGCGGAAAACCGTGGCGTCATCACCGCCGAGCCGCCGTGAAACAGCGGCGCGAGCAGCGTCACCACCAGACCGTTGATGTGATAAAGCGGCAGCGACGCGAGCACGCGATCGTCCGCGTTCAGCCGATGTTCGGCGGTGATATTGCGTGCGTTCGCAACCAGATTGCGGTGGGTCAGCAGCACGCCTTTGGGCGTGCCGGTGGTGCCTGAGGTGTACATCAGCAACGCGACTTCGCTGGCGGCGGGTTCAGTCGAGGCGTCGGTGGGTTCGTCGGTAGCAAGTTGCGGGACGCCGCGCGGCGCAAGCGGAGTGGAAGCTGAAGTCAAAGCCGACGCCGCAGCCAGCGCAGCGTTGTGCGCTCCGGTTTCCGCCAACGCAGGCTCGCATCGCATCAGCAACGGCGGCGCCGGATCGTCCGGTTCCGTTTCAATCAACGCGATCTCGCGCGTTAGCCCTTCGGCGCGCAGAGCGGCGAGCGCCGTTTCGATCGTGGCGTGCGTGTCGCGCGCGGCGAAGATCATCCGCGTATCCGAGTGCCCGACGATGTAGCGCACCTGCGACGGCTGGCACAACAGATTCAGCGGATTCGCCACCAGCCCGCTGTACATCGCGGCAAGCAACAGCCGCGCGGTCTGGATGCCGTTGCCCATGAACACCGAAATCACGTCGCCCGGCCGCAGTCCGGCGTCCCTGAAACGCGTCTCCAGCACGCGGCAATCGTCGCGCAATGCGCCGAACGTCAGCACGGTCGCACGACGCTCGGGGGCGACCGTTTCTTCGTCGTCGAGCGCGGCCAGCAGAAAAGGCTTGTCGGGATACTGCGCGGCGCGCTCGTCGATCAGCGCGCGGAGCGTGGCGGGCGTGTTCATCGACCGTACCTCGCGAAGAAGTCGCCGAGCAGGTCGTCCGTATCCGGCACGCGCTCTTCGATCGGGTACGCGACCCGCGTCGTGTTCAGGTAGTGGCGGAAACCCAGGTTGCCCGAGAAGTTGTTGCGGCCCCACGTGCCGCAGCCCATCGACAGTGAAAACGGCAGGCCGTTGTCGAAATTGCCGCCGGTCGCGAGGCAATGCGCCTGATTCACGATCACGCGCGCCACCGGCAAGCTCACACCGAGTTGCACGGCTTGCGCCGCGTCGCTCGAATGCAGGCCGACCGAATGGCCGGCACCCATGTAGGCGTAGATGTCGCGCACCACGTCGGCGGCGGCGCCGAAATTCGCCGCGCGATAGACGGTCAGCACCGGCGAGAGTTTTTCGCCGGAGAACGGGTAGTCGCTGCCGGCGCCGCTCTCTTCCACCATCAGAAACGCGGGATGCCGCTCGGCGATCTCGTCGAGACCCGCCACGCGGGCGACGACCTCGGCGGATTTCGCGGTGCAGTGTTCGGAGAGCTTGCCGTCAACCCACATCGCCGCCTGCAGGCGGGCTTTCTGCGCGGCGTCGAGCAGGATGCCGCCACAGGCAGTCAGTTCGGCCAGCATCGGCTGATAAACGGCCTCTTCGATCACGATGCTGTTTTCGGATGAGCAACTCGTGGCGTTGTCGAAGGTCTTCGAGCGCAGAATTTTTTGCGCCGCATCATGCAGATCCGCGGAGGCAGTCACGATCGACGCGACATTGCCCGCCCCCACGCCGAACGAGGGCGTGCCGCTCGCATACGCCATCCGCACATTCGCCTGCGAACCGGTGGCGACCACCAGATCGCACTGCCGCATTAGCGCGGCGGTTGCGGCCTTGCTGATCGGCGCGGGCAGCATCTGCACGAGATCGGGGTCGAGCCCGGCTTTGGCGAACTGCGCGTGAATGAACCCGATCAGCAGCGCGCACGACGAATACCCCTTCGGCGACGGCGCGACGATGACCGCATTGCCGCATTTGAGCGCGTTGATGATCTTGTTGGCCGGCGTCGCGGCCGGATTGGTCGACGGCGTGATCGCCGCCACCACACCAACTGCGCGAGCGATCTCGATGATCCCGCTGGCGTCGTCGCGCGCGATCACGCCGGTGGTTTTCTCGCCTTGCAGATCGCGTAGCAAACCCAGCGTCTTGCGATAGTTCTTGCGGAACTTGTCGTCCGCGTTGCCGAGGCCGGTGTCGCGCACCGAGAGGTCGGCCAGTTGGCGGTTGCGCTGCGGCTCCATGATGGCCCACGCTGCCGCGGCGGCAGCGGTGTCGAGCGCCTCCTGCCCCGCGCTTTCGAAAGCGCGCTGCGCCGCGCGCGCTTTCGCCACGAGTGCGGCAACCACACGTTCGGCTTCGCCGTCCGTGCGTTCGCCCGCGATTTCGGCTCCTGTGGCCCTGACGTTCATATCGGTATGCTCCGGATAGCGGTTTCGATTGCAGTGCTACCAATCTAGCCACCGGCGCGCAGACCGAAGTCCCGTTTTTCGCGCTAAGCGTCGCAACGCATTCGCGCGCATCGGAAAGTGCGGAATTCGGTACTTTCCACAGTCCCGAAAACCGTTCAATCCGATGCAAAATCAGACTTATAGCCACGTGGGCAAGGAAGCGGAATGTCGACGTCGAATCAGTCGAATGCAGCGGCGGTGCGCGCGTTTCGCGTGCTCGAAACGCTGGCCGAAGCGGGCGGCCCGTTGTCGATGACGGAGCTCGTCAACGCGCTCGGCCTGCCCAAGCAGACCGTGCACCGCATTCTCGTGCAATTGATGGACGCGTGGCTCGTCACGCGTGGCGCGGGCGACCGTCTGTACGAGTGCTCGCCGCGCGTGCGGATGCTGGCCGTGAACGTGCTGATGCACGCGGGGCCTGCTGCGGCGCGGCACGTTTTGCTCGAACAGCTGGTGGCGAAGATCGGCGAGACCTGCAATCTGACCATGCTGTCCGGCAACGACGTGGTCTACGTGGACCGCGTGGAAACCGAATGGCCGTTGCGGATGCATTTGCAACCGGGCTCGCATGTGCCGCTGCATTGCTCGGCGAGCGGCAAACTGCTGCTGAGTTTTCTGCCGAAGGATCGACGCGAACGTGTGATTGAAACGCTGCCGCTACGCGGCTATTCGGAACGGACCATCACCGATCGCGACGCGTTGCGCAAGGAGTTGACGACCACGCGGCGGCGCCTGCTCGCGATCAACAATCAGGAGCATCTGCAAGGGCTGATTGCAATCGCCGTGCCGGTGATGCTGGACCGCAATCGCGCGTGCGCGGCGATTGCGGTCCAGGCGCCGGTGGGCCGCGTCACGCTCGACGATCTGCTCGCCTTCGTGCCCGATCTGCGCTACGCGGCGGAGGAAACCGCGAAAACGTTTCGCGAGTAAGGCGGTGAAGACTTACTGCGCGTGCACCACCGAATCGAACGCCCCCGCCCGCCGCCGCTCTATCGCACGCGCCGACAACGCCGACACCAACGCCGAGAACAGCACATACGCGCACACCGTCCACGGCTTGCCGCCGTTCAGCCGCATCAGGATCGTCGCGATGATCGGCGTGAGGCCGCTCGCGAAGATGCCCGAGAACTGATACACGAACGAGATACCCGTATAGCGGACTTTCGCGTCGAACAGTTCGGCGAACAGCGCGGCCTCCGGACCATAGACCATCGCGTAGAAAATGCCGAACGGAATCACGATCGCGGTCCAGATCAGCAGCGTGTTGCCCGGCTGCATTTCGATCAGCCAGAACGACGGAAACACCGAGATGCCGCAAATCAGCGAACCCCAGAAATACACCTTCGCGCGGCCGATCCGGTCCGACAGACTGCCGAACAGCGGAATGAAGAAACACATCACAGCGGCCGCGATCATCACGCCGAGCAACGCATCGGTTCGGCTCATCGCGACGTGTTGCGTCAGGTAACCGATCGAAAACACCGCGAAGACATTGAAGAACACGCCGTCGATATACCGTGCGCCCATGCCGAGCATCACCTCGCTGCGATAGCGCGTGATCATATCGATGAACGGAATCCTGGCTTCCCGTCCGCCGCGCTTGAGGGCCATAAATTCCGGCGTTTCCATCACTTTCGAGCGGATATACAGGCCGATCACCACGAGCCCCAGCGACGCGCCGAACGCAATCCGCCAGCCCCACGACAGAAACGCCGCTTCGGGCAGCAGGCGCGACAGACTCGCGACCATCCCCGACGCGAGACAGAGGCCAATCGACAGACCGATCTGCGGCAAGCTCGCGTAGAGCCCGCGCTTTTCAGGCGGCGCGTATTCGTACGCCATCAGCACCGCCCCGCCCCATTCGCCGCCGAGACCAATACCCTGCAATACGCGCAGCGACAACAGCAGAATCGGCGCCCAGATACCGATCTGCGCATACGTTGGCACGAATGCGACGCCGGCCGTGGAAATCCCCATGATGATCAGCGTCAGGATCAGCGCCGACTTGCGGCCGATCTTGTCGCCGAAGTGGCCGAACAGCACGCCGCCCAGCGGCCGCGTGACGAACCCGACCGCGAAGGTCGAATACGCGAGCAGCGTGGACACCAGCGGATCGCTGGCGGGGAAATAGAGCTTGTTGAAGACGATGCCGGCCACCACGCCGTACAGGAAAAAGTCATACCATTCGACGGTTGCGCCGATCACACTGGCGAAGGCCACGCGCCGGATAGTACGGGGATCGATTGCCATAGCAGTTGCTCCTCAATGGACGGCCATGCCACTTGTGTTCAGCACTCGTGCTCACAGGCGGCCGGACGAAAACCCCAGTTGTCTCCTCCGGGGGTGTTGTTGGCAGACAGCGAGCCGTTCGTGAAACGGCGGGCTCGCGACTGCATTGCGCGGCGCGTTTCGGCCGCGTTGTTTTGCACCTGCTGTGTTGCATCTGCTGTGTTGCACCTGCCAACTTCTAAGCCGCCACCTTCGCCGCGGGCGCCACCGCCGCGCCGCGATCGACGCCGCGCGCGTCGTCGAGAATCATGTCCGACGCTTTTTCCGCCACCATCACGATCGGCACATTCGTATTACCCGACACCAGCGTCGGCATGATCGAACAGTCCACCACGCGCAAGCCCTGCGTGCCGTACACGCGCAAACGCTCGTCGACCACCGCGAGCGGATCGCCGGCCGTCCCCATCTTCGCTGTACCAGACGGATGGAAAATTGTCTGTCCGTATTCCCGGCAGAACTCGAGCAATTCGTCGTCGGTCTGCGCGTCCGCGCCGGGCCGGACTTCGCGCTTCATCAGACCAGCCATCGGCTCGGTTGCCGCGACGCGACGCGCAAAGCGCACGCCGGCAATCGTCGTGCGACGGTCGAACTCGGTGTCGAGATAATTCGGCTGGATCGACGGCGCTTCACGCGGATCGGTACTGCGAATCCGCACCGCGCCGCGCGATTCGGGACGCAACTGGCACACCGAGTACGTGCAGCCGGGAAACGCGTGAACGTTGCCGCCCGCCGAATCCGCCGATAGCGTCGAGAAATGGAACTGGATATCCGGCGTTGGCGATTCCTGCGGCAACGCGCGGCAGAACATGCCGCCCTGGTTAATGCCGACGGCCAGCGGGCCACTGCGCAGCAGCGCCCATTGCAGGCCCATTTTTGCGCGGCCCGTCCACGATCGCAGTTGATCGTTGGTGGTGATCGGCTTGCTGACTTCATAGATCAGACGGATCTGCAGATGGTCCTGCAGATTGCCGCCGACACCCGCCCGATTGGCCACCACCGGAATACCGAATTCGCGCAGCAGCGCGGCCGGTCCCACGCCTGACAGTTGCAGCAACTGTGGCGACTGCAGCGCGCCGGCCGTCAGGATCACTTCGCGATTCGCGCGCACTTCCCGCAGTTCGCCGCGCTGCCGATACTGCACGCCACAGGCGCGGGTGCCCTCGAACAGAATTTTCGAGGCCATCGCATCCGTTTCGACGTGCAGGTTTTTGCGTTGCCGCGCAGGCTTCAGATAGGCCACCGCCGTGGAACAGCGGAAGCCGCGCCGGGTCGTCAACTGGTAATAGCCGACGCCTTCCTGATCGCCCGTGTTGAAATCGTCGACGCTTGCCACGCCTAACGAATTGGACGCCGCGATAAACGCGTCGACCAGTTCATGCCGCTGCTTGATGGTCGAGGCCCACAACGGCCCGTCGACGCCACGCGTCGGCCCTTCCCCGAGTTCGTTGTGCTCCAGCCGCCTGAAATACGGCAGACATTCGTTCCAGCTCCAGCCACGATTGCCGAGCCGCGCCCACTGGTCGTAATCGTCTTTCTGGCCGCGTACATAGATCAGGCCGTTAATCGAACTGCTGCCGCCGAGCGTGCGGCCGCGCGGCCAGTAAAGCCGGCGATTGTGCATGTTCGGATCGGGATCGGTATAGAAGCCCCAGTTATAGACCGGGTGAAACATCGTCTTGCCATAACCAATGGGGATATGAATCCACATGAAGCGATCGGCGGGGCCGGCTTCGAGTAAACACACCGAGTAGCGGCCGCCTTCGGAAAGCCGGTTGGCGAGCACGCAGCCCGCTGAACCCGCGCCGACGACCACGAAGTCGAATCGATCTGCCATGTGACGTGTCTCCGATCACGCAACCTGAATTGCGAGCGTTTTATAAAAACCGGTATGTTTCGTTGAAATTTATGTTCAGCCGGTTTCTTGTTCAAGAAATTCCCGCTAAGATCGGCCCATGTGAAACAGAAACACGATTTTTTGTTTCAGTTTTCGCAATGACCGCCCCGCTGCGCAACGGTCGCGGACGCCGGGCACTCCTCGATCGACAGCAAGGAAGCGTATGCAGGCACACTGCCCATCCCCTCGCAGCGAACCCCTGACCGAAGATTCACGGGCGTTGCGCGCATTGGCGGTGCTCGAACAACTGGCGGCGGCGGGACAGCCGTATTCGCTGTCGCAACTTTCGCTGCGCCTGCACATTCCCAAAGCCACCTTGATGCGCCTGATCGAATCGCTCGAAGCGCAGGGCTATGTCACGCATCTGCCCGACTCGCGCGGCACGGATCGCGGCATCACGCTGGGGCCGAAAGCGGCGCAACTCGCGCTCACCACGCTGGCCAACAACACCTTCGGGCGCGCCTGCCGCTCGCTGCTACGCGCGCTGGTGGATGCGCTCGGCGAGACCTGCAACCTGACCGCGCTCGACCGCGACACGGTGCTGTATCTGGAGCGTGTGGAAACCGCCGAGCCGTTGCGCCTGCATCTGCAACCGGGCACCCGCGTGCCGCTGCACTGCACGGCCAGCGGCAAACTGTTCCTCGCGCAGATGCCGCCCGTAGAACGTCGCGCGATGCTGGCGCGGCTGACGCTCGAACGCAAAACCCAGAACACGCTGACGGAGATGAATCTGCTGGAAGCGGAACTCGACCGGCTCGCGGTGCGCGGTATCGGGATCGACAATGAAGAGCTGGTGCGCGGCATGGTGGCGGTCGCGGTGCCGGTGCGCGACGCGAGCGGCACGCATCTGCTGGCGGCGCTGGCGATTCACGCGCCCACCGCGCGCGCGAGTCTGAACGATCTGCTGAAGACCGTGCCGCGGCTCAAGGAGGCGGCGCTGAAGCTCGCGCCGCTGTTGTCCGCCACGACCTCCATGGAGCACGCGAACCATGACCGCTGACGCCTTGCCGATGAGCGATCCGTACGATCCGGGCCACGTATCCGCCGACGCTTCCGCCGCCGCGCAAACCGCGCGTGCGAAGGCCGGGCCGCCCGGAACGGAACGGTACAATGACGCCGATCCATTTTCCGGAACGGCAGGCATGACCAAAGCGGATACCCCGACGCTGCGCGCCTTCGCGCTGCTCGAACACCTCGTCAATACCGACGGCCCGGTGTCGCTCGCCGACATCGCGCAAGACGTCGCGCTGCCCAAGGCGTCGTTGCATCGCATGCTCGCCTCGCTGGAGGCCGGCGGCCTGGTGATCCGCGAACCGGGGCAGAAGAACGCCTATGTGATCGGGCCGCGCCTCGCGCAACTCGCGTTGGGCGTGGTGATGCATCCGGGCACGCGGCGCTTGCGTCACGCGATCCTCGCGCGGCTGGTGGCCGATCTCGGCGAAACCTGCAATCTGACGATGCTGCATGAAACCGAGGTGCTCTACCTCGACCGCATGGAAGCGCCCTGGCCGTTGCGCCTCGATCTCAAACCAGGCTCGCACGTGCCCGCGTATTGCAGCGCGAGCGGCAAGCTGCTGTTGTCCATGCTGCCGCGCGAACAGCGCTCGGCGCTGGTGCGCGCGCTGAAGCTCGAACGCTTCACGCAGAACACGATTACCGATCCGGAGTTGCTTGAGGCGGAACTCGATCGCACCGCGCACAAGCGCATCGCGATCGATAACGAAGAGTTTCTGGCCGGTATTGTGTGCGTCGCGGCGCCGGTGGTGGATGACAGCGGTGCGTGTATCGCGGCGATCGCCGTGCATGCGCCGGTGTCGCGCGCGCCGCTGTCACGGACGCTGGAATTTGTGCCGCGGCTTCAGGAAGCGGCTAGAGAACTCGCCAAGACCTTCTGACGCGGTGTGGGGCGTGTGATGAGGTGCGTGAGGCGCAAACTGCGGGCACGTGCCTGCGTTATGCCTGCGTTGTACCTGCCTTGTGCGTATGTTGGCGCGCCGCCGGGTTCGCGTATCGCGCGCGATACGGTCCCGGCCGCTTCACCGCTTCATTCTTCCGCGGGCTTCTGCTTACGCACTAACCCGGCCAGCAAACGCACGCCCTCATCGATCTTCTCCAGCTTGATCGCCGAGAAGCCCATCCGGAAGCAATGCTTCTGCTCCAGCCCATCCATAAAGAACACGTCGCCCCGTTCGATCAGAATGCCGTGCGCTTCGGCATCGGCGACGAGACGTTCGGCGTCGAGCCATAGCGGTCCTTCCACCCAGCATGACGCGCCACCCGTCACCGGCAGATAGCGGGCCTCGGGCAGATACGCGTCGAGCGCGGCCATCAGCGCCAACGCACGCTCGCGGTACGCAAACGCCAGCCGCCTCAGCAGCGCATCGTGATGACCCAGCGACAGAAACGTCGCGAACGCGCGCTGAATATAGGCCGCCGGATGACGCACCATGAGCCGCCGCAGCGCGCGCAATTCCAGCACCAGTTCGCGTGGTCCGACGATATAACCCAGCCGCAAACCCGGCGCGAACGTCTTCGACAGACTGCCGATATAGATCACGCGATCGGCGGTATCCAGGCTCTTGAGCGCCGGATGCGGCGTGCCCGAGAAGTTGTTCTCGCTCTCGTAGTCGTCTTCGATCAGCACGAAATCGTGCTGCTGCGCGAGTTCCAGCAGCGCATGACGGCGGTCGATCGGCATGGTCGCCGTGGTCGGGCACTGATGGCTCGGCGTCACGTACACGTAGTCGCACTGCGCGAACAGGTGAGCATCTTCGACGGGACGCACGCCGCCCGCATCGACCGGCAGCGGCACCAGCCGCGCGTTGCGGTTCTCGAAGATGTTGCGCGCGTCCGGATAGCCGGGGTTTTCGAAACCCACGGTGGTGCGCTCGCGGGCCAGCAGATCCGCGATCAGATAAAGCGCCTGCTGACAGCCGATCGTGATGACGATCTCGTCCGGCATGGCGAACACGCCGCGCCGCGGCAGCACGCGCGTGCGAATCTGCTCGATCAACGTATCGTCGTCGCGACCGATCAGATCGGGCGCCCAGTTGCGGATCTCCATCACAGAAAGCGCCTTCATGCAGCATTCCCGCCAGTCGTTGGTGGGAAACAGCGTCTGGTCGAATTGTCCGTAGATGAAGGGATAGTCGTAGTTCTGCCAGTTGCCCGGCTTGACGATGTTGCGCTGCGCCGACGGTGGCCGCTGCACGCGCTGCGCCCAGTCGGGCCGCGCATGCGCGTCTTCGTGCCCATTCGTCGCGACCGTCTGCGTCGGCGTGAAACCGTGACGCCCTTCCAGCATCGCCGGATTGACGAAATGGCCGCTGCGCTCGCGCGAAATCAGATAGCCCTCCTCGACCAGCTGCTGATACGCCAGCACGACCGTATTGCGCGCGACACTCAGTTGATCGGCCAATTCGCGGCTCGACGGCAGCGCGGTCTGCGGCGGCAACTGGCCGTCCAGAATCGCGGCCACCAGCATCCGCCGGATCTGCCCTTGCAGGCTCATGGTCGAGTCGCCCGGACGCTGAAAACGCTGCGTCCATAGGGCTGTCGCGGTACGGCTGGACATGCTTCCTCCTCAAATGACAGGGAGCCGGGCGGATGTGGACTCAACGATCGCCGCCGTCTGGCACTAACTTGCTCCATTTTTTACTGACGATACTCGACTCACCCCGTCCAACGCGATCGGGACAAGCACCGGTCGTGGCCACACGATCTTCCTGCTCCATCGGCAAGACCTTCTGAGACCTATTATGAAACGCCATAAAAACTCGACATCAAGGCCCTGGTTCCAATGGACGGCGCGCTGCGTGCTGTCGCTGCTGTTCGCCGCCACGGCGGCTCTCGTGGCGACGCCCAGCCACGCCGAAGACAAGGAAATCACGATCGCCTATCAGCAGATCGTCGATCCGTGGGTGGTCGGCATCGCGAACGGCTCGATCGAAAAAGCCACCGGCTACAAGATCAACTGGCGGCAATTCGAGTCGGGCGCGAAAGTGGCGACCGCGCTTGCTTCCGGCGACGTCAAGGTCGGCGTGATCGGGTCGAGCCCGCTCGCGGCTGCGGTCAGCCAGGGGCTCGATCTGCAACTGTTCTGGATTCTCGACAACATCAATCAGGCTGAGGCGATGGTGGTGCGCAACGGCGCCGGCATCACGAAACCCACCGACCTGAAGGGCAAAACCATCGGCGTGCCGTTCGTCTCCACGACCCACTATCACACCATGTTCGCGCTGCAGCACTGGGGCATCGATCCGTCCAGCGTGAAGATCCTGAACATGCAGCCGAACCAGATCGTCGCGGCCTGGGAGCGTGGCGATATCGACGCGGCCTACGTGTGGAATCCCGCGCTCGCCGAGCTGAAGAAAAGCGGCAAGGTGCTGATCACGTCGGGCGATCTGTCGAAACTCGGCAAGCCGACCTTCGACGGCATCGCGGTGGACCGTCAATGGGGCGAAGCGCATAAGGACTTCATGGCGAAGCTCGTCAAGGCCATTGCCGACGCCGACCAGCAATACCGCGCCAATCCGGCGCAATGGAACGCGACCTCGCCGCAGGCCGCAGCGATCGCGAAGATGATCGGCGGCACGCCTGCCGACGTGCCGGACTCGCTGTCGCTGTATGCGTTCCCGACGCTGCAGGAGCAGGCCTCCGCGCAATGGCTCGGCGGCGGCGCAACGAGCCGCGCGGCGCTGGCGCTCAAGGACACCTCGGAGTTCCTGAAGAGCCAGAAGCAGATCGGCACCGTGCTGCCCGACTACTCGAAGTTCGTGACGCCGGCTTATGCCGAAGCCGCGGCCAAACTCAAGTGACGTCGCCTTGGGCTTCAACAGAGATTGACGCGTTTCAGGAGGCAATATGGAAAACATGACTATCAGGAACGTCAGCGTGACGTTTCCGGGGCGTCGGCCCGGCCAGACCGTACGGGCGCTCGACGACATCAACCTGACCATCCGCCCGGGCGATTTCGTGGTGGCGCTGGGCGCGTCCGGCTGCGGCAAGACGACGCTGCTGTCGTTGATGGCCGGCTTCATCGCGCCGACCCAGGGCGAACTGCTGCTGGGCGGCGAGCCGATTGCGGGCCCCGGTGCGGATCGCGGCGTGGTGTTCCAGAAGCACGCGCTGCTGCCGTGGCTCAACGTGATCGACAACGCCGAATTCGGCCTCAAGCTGCAAGGCGTGCCGCGCGCTCAGCGCCGTGAGATTGCCGTGCGTAACCTCGCGCTGGTGGGCCTGCAGGACTTCCACAAGCACATGATCTATCAGCTCTCGGGCGGCATGCAGCAACGCGTGGGGATTGCCCGCGCGCTCACCTGCGACCCCGCCATGCTGCTGATGGACGAACCGATGGCCGCGCTCGACGCCCTCACCCGCGAGACCATTCAGGAGCTGCTGCTCGACGTCTGGAAGAAGACCGGCAAGATGTATTTCTTCATCACCCACAGCGTGGAGGAAGCGCTGTTTCTGGCGAGCCGCCTGATCGTGATGTCGCCGCGGCCGGGGCGCATCACGCACACCTACGAACTGGATTTCAACCGCCGTTTTCTCGACACGCGCGACGCGCGCGCCATCAAATCGAGTCCCGATTTCATCGCGATGCGCGAGCAGGTCCTCAACATCATTTACGGCGACGAGAAGCTGCACGCCGTCGAAGCCGGGGTGGCGCATGTTTAGTTCCAAATCCGCACAAGCCGTTCTGCGGCACGAGGTCTCGCCGATGGACACCAACGCGCCGATCGAACCAATCGAACCACCCCGCCGGCCAGGCCGCAAAACCCGCGTGCTGGCGAAGAAACCCGCTCGCCCCGGCGACACCTTCGGCGTGCCGGGCCAGGGCAGCAGCGTCGTGACGAGTCTGATTACCGTGGCCGCGTTTCTCGGCCTCTGGTTCGCCGCGACCAACCTGCACTGGATCAAGCCGCTGTTCCTGCCGTCGCCGCAGGCCGTGTACGCGAAGTTCATCTTCGTCGCCACCGAAGGCTTCGCCAACTCGACGCTCGCGCAGCACACAGGCGTGAGCCTCTTGCGCGTGTTCGGCGCGTTCGCGCTGGCCTGCGTCACCGCGATTCCGATCGGCGTGATGATGGGCGTGTCGCGTTTCGCGCGCGGCGCCTTCGATCCGCCGATCGAGTTCTACCGGCCCCTGCCGCCGCTCGCGTATTTGCCGCTCATCATCATCTGGTTCGGCATCGGCGAATTTTCGAAAGTGCTGCTGATCTATCTCGCCATCTTCGCGCCGCTTGCCATCGCGGCGCGCGCCGGGGTGCGCTCGGTATCGATCGAACAGATTCACGCCGCGTATTCGATGGGCGCCTCGCGCACGCAAGTGGTGCTGTACGTGATCCTGAAGTCGGCGATGCCGGAGATTTTCACCGGCATGCGGATCGGTATCGGCGTCGGCTGGACCACGCTGGTGGCCGCCGAAATGGTCGCGTCGACCAGCGGCCTCGGCTTCATGGTGCTTAACGCCGCGGAGTTCCTGGCGAGTGATGTCGTGATCATGGGGATCATCGTGATCGGCTTCTTCGCGCTCTGCTTCGACCTGCTGATGCGCTACCTCGAACGCGTGCTGGTGCCGTGGAAAGGCCGGGTTTGACGGCTCGGGCGGCGACGCTCGCGGAGCGCTGCCGTGTTGCCCTTCGCATATCGGAACATATTGGTACAAAACGTTCCACTTATTGTATTTTCGATTGACGCCCCGAAAAGCCTGCCCTACATTTTAGACACCAAGCATTTTTCGGTATTTTTTGTTCCACTTATCTTAAAGAGCCGGAGACACCCCCATGAGCGAGCAGAATCCTTCCCCGCGTGACGCCAGCGCCGACCACCGCGCGAGCGGCCCGCAAGCCATGACGCCGTCCGAAGCCTTCGTCGAAACCCTGGCGGCCAATGGTGTGACCGACATGTTCGGCATCATGGGCTCGGCGTTCATGGACGCGATGGACATCTTCGCACCCGCCGGCATCCGCCTGATTCCCGTGGTTCACGAGCAAGGCGCCGGCCACATGGCCGACGGTTATTCGCGCGTGTCGGGCCGTCACGGCGTGGTGATCGGCCAGAACGGCCCGGGCATCAGCAACTGCGTCACGGCGATCGCGGCGGCCTACTGGGCCCATAGCCCGGTGGTGATCGTGACGCCGGAAGCCGGCACCATGGGTATCGGTCTCGGCGGCTTCCAGGAAGCCAAACAACTGCCCATGTTCCAGGAGTTCACCAAGTACCAGGGCCACGTCACGCACCCTGCGCGGATGGCGGAATTCACCGGCCGCTGCTTTGACCGCGCGATGGCGGAAATGGGCCCGACCCAGCTCAACATTCCGCGCGATTACTTCTACGGTCAGGTCAAGGTGGAGATTCCGCAACCGCAGCGGCTCGACCGTGGCGCCGGCGGCGATCAGCGTCTGGACGAAGCCGCCGAACTGCTCGCGCAGGCCAAATTCCCCGTGATCATTTCCGGCGGCGGCGTGGTGATGGCCGACGCCGTCGAAGAATGCAAGGCGCTCGCCGAGCGCCTCGGCGCGCCAGTGGTCAACAGCTATCTGCACAACGACTCGTTCCCGGCGAATCATCCGCTGTGGTGCGGCCCGCTCGGCTATCAGGGTTCCAAGGCGGCGATGAAGCTGCTCTCGCGCGCCGACGTGGTGATCGCGCTCGGCTCGCGGCTCGGGCCGTTCGGCACGTTGCCGCAGCACGGCATGGATTACTGGCCGACCAGCGCGAAGATCATCCAGATCGACGCCGATCACAAGATGCTCGGCCTCGTGAAGAAGATCTCGGTGGGCATTTGCGGCGATGCGAAGGCCGCCGCCATTGCGCTGACGCAGCGTCTGGCCGATCGCAAGATTGCCTGCGACGCGACCCGCAACGAACGCGGCGATCAGATCGCCTCGGAAAAAGCGGCGTGGGAGAAAGAACTCGACGAGTGGACCCACGAACGCGACCCGTACAGCCTCGACATGATCGAGGAACAGAAGCAGGAACGCACGCCGGGCGGCGGCACCTATCTGCATCCGCGCCAGGTGCTGCGCGAACTGGAAAAGGCCATGCCGGAAGACGTGATGGTCTCGACCGACATCGGCAACATCAACTCCGTCTCCAACAGCTACCTGCGCTTCAACAAACCGCGCAGCTTCTTCGCGGCGATGAGCTGGGGCAATTGCGGCTACGCGTTCCCAACCATCATCGGCGCAAAGGTTGCAGCACCGCACCGCCCTGCCATTTCGTATGCCGGCGACGGCGCGTGGGGCATGAGCATGATGGAAACGATGACCTGCGTGCGCCACAACATTCCGGTGACGGCCGTGGTGTTTCATAACCGCCAATGGGGCGCGGAGAAGAAGAACCAGGTGGACTTCTACAACCGCCGCTTCGTCGCCGGTGAACTCGACAACCAGAGCTTCGCGGAGATCGCGAAGGCAATGGGCGCCGAAGGGATCGTGGTGGACCGACTCGAAGATGTGGGCCCGGCATTGAAGCGCGCCATCGATCTGCAGATGAATCACGGCAAGACCACGATCATCGAGATCATGTGTACCCGCGAACTGGGCGACCCGTTCCGCCGCGATGCGCTCGCCAAGCCGGTGCGCATGCTCGACAAGTACAAGGACTACGTTTGAGCACAGCAGGCATCTGAGTGTCGGCGGGCTCCGGTTTTCGTCTTGTAGCTTGAGGCGGTCGGAGCCCGCCGTGCTTGCGGGTCGCCGGTTCGAATGCCGTTCGCGGCGTTCCTCTGCACGGCCCCTTCGCTGCGTGTCTTGCGGCCTCCGTTATCGGGCATTGCCATGAAAGCCATTCTTCGCATCATCGACCAGGCGCGCGCATCGCCCATGCGCATCGTGCTGAGCGAAGCCGACGATCCGCGCGTGCTGCAGGCCGCGCAGCGCGCAAGCCGTGAAGGTGTCGCGCGTATCGTGCTGGTGGGCGACACCGCGCGCATTCGCGAGGCCGCCGCGAGCTTCGATATCGATCTGTCCGGTATGGAACTGGTCGACCCCGCGAGTTCGCCGCTCGCCGCTGCCTACGCCGCCGAACTGTTCGCGCTGCGCGGCAAGAAAGGTATGACGCTGGATCAGGCGCAACAGGAAATCCTCAAGCCGCTGTGCTTCGCGAACCTGATGGTGCGTCTCGGCGACGCCGACGGTTCCGTGTCCGGCGCCGTCAACACCACCGCCGACGTGGTGCGCACCGCGATTCAGGTGATCGGCATTGCGCCGTCGTTCAAACTCGTGTCGAGCTTCTTCCTGATGATGCTGTGCGAGCCGTTCCACACGCTCAAGGGCGGCTTGATCTTTTCCGACTGCGCGCTCGTTGTCGAACCGGATGCCGACCAGCTCGCCGAGATCGCGATTGCCGCGGCCGACAGCGGACGCAGCCTGCTGATGGATGAACCGCGTGTCGCCATGCTGTCGTTTTCGACCAGCGGCAGCGCGCATCATGCCGCGGTCGATAAAGTGGTCAACGCGACGCATCGGGTGCAGGAACGTCGGCCGCATCTCATGATCGACGGCGACGTGCAGCTCGACGCCGCGATCGTCTCCGAAATCGCGCTGCGCAAGGTCAAGCATTCGCAGGTCGAGGGGCACGCGAATGTGCTGGTGTTCCCGAGTCTCGAAGCGGGCAACATCGGCTACAAACTCGCGGAGCGGATCGGCGGTGCGAAGGCGATTGGGCCCTTGCTACAGGGCTTGCAGAAGCCGGCTAACGATCTGTCGCGCGGTTGCAGTGCGGATGATATTTACTATGTGATCGCCGTGACGGCGGTCCAGGCGCAAGCGGCGCTTGCGCGCGTCGGATCCTGTTAGTCGGTTTACCATGATGAGCTCACTACTTCTACGGAAGGAGAAATGATCGGATAGTGAACGGGTGACACACACGGAGAGTTCACTATGCGTATTTTTCTCACGGGCGCGACGGGTTTTATCGGATCGGCCCTCGTTCCCGAGCTCATCGCAGCCGGCCATCACGTAATCGGCATGACGCGTTCGGACGCCGGCGCGCAAGCACTTGCCGATGCGGGCGCCGAAGTGCATCGCGGCACCCTGGAGGACACCGCGAGCTTGCGCGAAGGCGCCGCGAAAGCGGATGCCGTCATCCACGCGGCCTTCGATCACGACTTCTCGAACTTCGTCGCGAATTGCGAGAAGGATAAGCGTGCCATCGCCGCACTCGGGTCCGCGCTCACTGGCTCGGATCGTCCACTGCTCATCACGTCCGGAACGGGTGTGGGCAGCGGCGAGCACGGCGAACCGGCGAGCGAAGACGTTTTCAACACCGCCCACCCCAATCCGCGGATCGGCTCGGAACTGGCCGGCAATGCGCTGCTTGAGGCCGGCATCAATGTATCGGTGATGCGGCTGCCGCAAGTTCACAATCCTTTCAAGCAGGGGCTGATCACGCCGCTGGTCGCCGTTGCCCAAGAGAAAGGCGTGGTGGCCTATGTGGGCGAAGGGCGTAATCGCTGGCCCGCGGGTCATCTTTCCGACGTTGTGCGTCTGTATCGGCTCGCGATCGAAAAGCGCGAGCCGGGTGCCCGTTACCATGCGGTCGGAGAAGAAGGCATCAGCAGTCGCGAGATTGCCGAGTCGCTCGGACGCGGTCTGAACCTGCCGGTCGTGTCGATCTCGCAGGAAGAAGCGGCGGCGCACTTCGGATGGATGGGGATGTTTGTCGGTCTGGATATGCCGGCGTCGAGCGCGCTGACGCAGGCACGGCTGGGCTGGAAGCCGACGGGTCCGACGCTGCTCGCCGATCTCGACGAAGCACGATACGTGTAAGGGTCGTTGCGCTTTGAAGCCTATCTGATGGGCAGAGGATCGGGCTATGCCGCCCGATCCGTCGACGCCGCAAGGCAAGAAACGCCGCACGAGCGCGCCCTGCCCGTTCGCAGCCGACCGGCGCTCACGGTCGTTTCGGCACCGCATTCGCAGCGGCAAGTCCACAATCCATCGCCGGCGTACCGCAGCGTTGTCAACTGGCCGAAAACCTCGCCGCTTTTCAGCGCGGGGGAGCCCGGCCGCGACCGCCACACACGACGCTGCTCACGGCAACCGCAATCCTGCACTTCTCCGCTTTCCACCTTCTTCAGCGCGGCAGTCACCTGCCCGCCGCAGCGGCATTGCCAGAGCCACGACTCCGCGCCGCAATATTGAAGCGCGACGAGATCGCCGAACGAGCGACCAGCGACATCGCGACGCGGCGGAAAGGGCCATTGCGGCGGTAAAGGGCGGCGGATACGTTTGTTCACACGTGGTAAATGGGGTGCTGTGTGGTATTGCTCACACTTTGTTTCAATTTGTTCCAGGTGGCTGCAGGTCCCGCCCAGCAAGGCTTGGCGGCTTGAAACGGACCCCTGACACCGTTGCGCTTCATGCGACAGGGTGAAGATTTCAAACGCGGGACCGTTAAAGGATTCAACAGATGGGGAACATATACCATGAAGATTGAATCCGGCAATTATCCGCTCACAGCTCGACAGAGCGGCGCACGAGGCACAACCGTCAATAGCGATGCGGAGGGCGCGGTCGAGTCCGTGCCACAGGTCGGCGCTGCCGACGCGCAGAATTCGACTGTCAGTCTCTCGTCAATGTCGGCGGTGCACACGTCGGGCGATTCGGACATCGATACGGCGAAGGTCGAGTCGATCAAGGCCGCGTTGCGTGACGGTAGCTACCAGATCGACTCGGGCAAGATCGCCGATGGCATGCTCGGCCACGCGCGTGATTTGCTGCAAACGAAAACGCCTTGAGCAGAAGCTGAACAACGGCGTGCGCGACTCAGCCCGGCTGACCTCGCGGCTCGCTATGGATCATCAACTCCTGGAACCCGGTAACCGGATCGAACCCGCCGGCGGCCATAGGTCATAGCGCAGCCATCGGGGCGACGCTTTCGAGAGATTGGTCGCCCCTCTTCCCGTGAGATTTCCACGCGCTCAACGCGGCAACGACGCGCGTCTGCCTGCCCTCGCCTGTCGACGGACGAATGAGGGAATAAACGGCCCTCGCGAATAGTCTTGCAAGGAAAGCACACACGGAAGAGAGGGTCAAAATGGACATCATCGAGCGTTTTATTCGATTGCACCCGGCGCACCTTGCCCGCACGAAGCGGGAGCGCCGTGCTCACCAGAAAGCAATTGGCAAGGCGATGGTCGGCATATTCGCCGCTACCGCGAGTTGAACGTTCAGATGCAATCCATTCTGCGCCGTTTGCAACTCGGATCGGGTGTGGTGCTGCTCATCTATCTTTTTCTCCACCTGGTCAATCATGCGCTCGGGATCTGGTCACTCGAGCTTGCCGGACACGGACTCGCATTGGCGCTGCGACTCTGGCGAAGCAAGGCTGGCACGATCGCGCTATACGGTGCGGCGGCGCTGCATTTTTCGCTGGCGTTGCGCACGATATATGACCGTCGCCACTGGACGTTGCCACCCGCCGAATGGATCCGCCTGTGGGCAGGCCTTAGCCTGCCGCTGCTGCTCATACGCCATGCGGTGACAACGCGCCTTGCGTCCTCGCTCTATGGTTTTGAACCCGACTATGAACGCGTCATCGTCGCGCTGCTCATGAGCGGCAAGCAGGGTTTGCAACTTGCTCTGCTCGCACCCGGCTGGATACACGGATGCCTGGGGCTGTGGTTCCGATTGCGCCACTATCCGTTGGCTCGTCGACTGAAGCCTGCGCTGCTGGCACTAGTCATCCTGTTGCCGCTGCTGTCCGCGGTGGGCTTTTTCCGGATGATGCGCGCCGTCGAGGCAAAGAACTTCACTCTGCCAGCGCTCGATCCGAAACTGGTTGCGCATCAATTCGCCCTCGAAAGCTGGCGTCATAACCTCGTTACGTTTTATCTGGCGGTGATTGCCAGCGCTTTTGTTGCGGGGCAATTGCGTAACGGGCTTGAGCGTCGGAGATTGCAGAGAACCCTTGATAGTGGGCGCGATGCTGCGTAATGGCAGCACCTTGTGTCTATCGCCGTGGTGCCTCCTGATTTGCATCGAGGTTGTACTTTCAGAAAAAGTAGCCAATTCATGCGGGCGGAGACTGGGTTCGGCCGGGTACGGCCGCTCGGGGTTGTGCCGATGGCCCGTTTTGAATGTCCGATTGTGTCTGACGTTCAGACATGTCCATAATTTCGCCATCGGGTGAGCGTCGAGCTTAAAGAAGCGCCCCGTAAGCCGAGCGGATAGCGATCCCAATGCAAGCGCCAGCGATAGCCGGCGCTGCAACTTTTGCGATTCTTGAGCCGGCTGAGACCAAAATTGCAATTCCCGGCAGATCAAGCGGATGAAGCCAAAACCCGGCGTAACGATTAAGCACCGATGCCGGGAGTGCGCCATGTTTGACCATCTCGTTTGCCACACCTACGAGCGCCGTACTTCCTGCAAGATATTTCGCGCGGCCCCGTCGATCTGGAGCCGCTGGCAGCGTGGGTTCGCGACACAAACTCTGCCGTAGCAGTCGGGCCGCTTGTGCAGCAGGTCATAGGCCGTTTATTCAGTCCCAGCTTCGAAGCCGGCGAAGCCACCTGGGCCGCTGCGCAAGTGATTGCCGCGTCGCTTGCGCCGGGAAATACGCTGCGCAATCTGGCTTGGCAAATAACCGGCAAAATGACCCGCGCGAAGGCGTTACTCGCTCCAATGGTCGGCGGAGACCTTGCAGGTGTCCACGCGGTCGCCGTAGCAATACACAATGTCGTAAAAGGCCTGAATCAAATGCATAGTCTTTATCTCGATGCCTCGGTGCGGCAGACACTCTCGCCCGAGATGGTCAGCGATCGCTGCCTTTTCGCCCCGGGCGTGGTCCTTCGCCAAGCGACATCGAGTGGAACGGTCGGTGGCTGCCCCTACTCCGCAGGTACGCTGCTGTTGTTGGAACTGGAGAAGGCTCGGCAGACGAGTGGTGACGAATCGATGATTTTCCTTGCCGACACCTGGAGTCGCTGCCCGGCCGAGCAATGGGTGCCTGCGACGCTGGCAGGCGTATGGAGGCGAGCCACAAGTGCCCAGGAACAGTAAGATCCGTAGCCGGTGGGTACACGTTGAGCAAGCCTATCGGCAATGGAGACATTCTCCTGGTCATTCGGCCGTCGGACTTCTTGAAAAACAGGCGCTATCTCAAACATTCGACATGCAGCTACATTCAGGCGAACCACTACGGGAAGGGAATATGTCCGAGCACGACACAAATCTCCACGGTAACTGGCGATTGGTTTCCTTTGAAACCGAGCTTCAGGATTCAAAGGAGCGTACTCAACCGTGGGGCGCCGACCCCAATGGATACCTGATGTTCAGCGCTGATGGCCGAATGATGGTACTGGTCACCGCACAGGCGCGCGAGCCAGGCAATACAGACGAAAAAATGGTGGCACTCTTCCGCACCGTGATGGCCTATACAGGACGATATCGGATAGAACGCGACAGGTTCATCGTAAAGATCGACTCGTGCTGGAACGAAGCCTGGAACGGCACTGAGCAGGAACGCTTCTACAAGCTCGACGGAGACACGCTCGAAGTCAGTACGGCCTGGATGCCGAATCCGTTAGTGCCAGGCAACCCGATCGGAAGGGCGATTCTCAGTCTTCAACGAGAGTCATAGTCCCTGCGTTGAATTCGCAACCAGATCGACAACGAACACGCGACGTGATCGGTGCAACCTCACACCATCCGCACGGCCCAAGCCCCCTACCGCCGCGCACCAATCCAGCTCACCACTTCACCGAACAGCGCCATATCCGGCGGCGTCGACAGATCCACCGCAAGACAGCGCCGGTAATACGGACTCAGATCAAGCCCTACCCCAAGCCCCAACACTTCGACATCGCGCGCCGCTTCATTGCGCGCGACCACCTGCTTCAGATGATTGTCGAGGTAATACGCGTCGTTGACCTGCGCGGTCGCGCTGTCCATCGGACTACCGTCCGAAATCACGATCAAAATCCGCCGAGGCTCCGCGCGCGCGCGCAAACGCGTGCATGCCCAATCGACCGCTTCACCGTCCACGCCTTCACGAAACAGATCGGCCTTGAACAACGCGGCGAGATTCGTGCGCGCGCGCCGCCAACTCGTCGCGGCATCCTTGAACACGAGATGAGCGACTTCGTTCAGACGTCCCGGATGCTGTGGCCTGCCACCTGCCAACCAGTCCAACCTTGCCCGCCCACCATTCCATGCTCCAGTACTAAACCCGAGCACTTCAGTCGCGACGCCGGCCTGATCGAGCGCACGCGTGAGCACGTCGACCAGCACCGCGACCTGTTCGATATGTGCCCGCATCGACCCCGAACAGTCGATCAGAAAACTCACCACGCAATCGGCCATCGGCCGGTAACGATCGAGCAGAAACAGACGCCGCTCGCCCGGCGAGCTGACGAGTTGCGCGAGCCGGCGACCGTCCACACGCCCCTGCTCTTCGCCGAACGACCAGCCATCGCGACGCGGCACGGCAAGCGCCGCCTTCAGCGCATACGCGAGCCGGGGCACGTTGATGCGTTGCGCGGCGATTCGTTGATCGAGCTGGTCGCGGTATTGCGCGAGCAACTCCCTTCGAATTCCTGGGGCGGGCACAAGCTCGCGGTCATAGCGCGTCGTGTAGGCCTGATAACGCTGATCGGCCTCTCGCAGCACGCGGCTGTCGCCAGTGGCCGCAAGACCCATGTCGACCTGCTCGCCGGCGTCGGAATCGAACCATAGCGCGAACATCACGCGCACGGTTTCATCGTCTTCGAGCGCGTCTACGTCCTCTTCTGCGGCGTCCCCACGCGCTTCGCGCATCATCACGCCAACCAGACGCGCCAGTTCGAGCGCATGAAGCGCGAACACGCGCTGTTCTGCGCGATGCCGCCGCAATGCCGCGAGCGGCACGCCCAACGTCGGCGTGATCGCGGCGCGCGTCGCTTCGATCAGGCCTTCGCTTTCCTCCAGCACGGGCCAGCCCGACAATCGCGACCAGACAATCTGTGCAACCGTATAAAGCAGAATCCCAAGGTGCCCATCCGCCAATCCCGCGCGACAGAAAGCACGCGACCACGTTTCGAAACGATGCCGCAGATTGTGCGCAAGCCCCGGCATCGCAACCGGCGCCAGCGCTTCGCAACGCAGTTGCTCGAACAGTTCGAACAGCAAACGCTCGACCGGCTCCGTGGGGCAAAGGCTCGCGTGCAGAACCGCGTCCGAATGCGTAAGCCGCAACGCCGCGCCATCCGCCGCACCGCGCAGCGAGGCCAGATCGTCCACTTGCGGATCGGTGCGCAGATGCGGTGCATGCAGCGGCAGCGGATGCAACCCGCGACACAAACGGCCGGCGCGGTAATGCAATTGCGCGTCGCCGGTGAACGCGCGCGCGGCCGCCGCGCACAGATTCTGCCGCTGCTCCGCACGACGCGCCGCTTGTCGCTCGGCGGCGCTCATTGCGCCTCCGTAGAGCGGACCTCACTGTCCAGTTCTCGGTCGAAGCAGCGCTGAAAATATTCGGCGACGATCGCCCGTTCGGCCTCGTCGCACTTGTTGACGAACGTGAGGCGAAACGCGAGCGCCGGGTCGCGGAAAATCTGGCAGTTTTCCGCCCAGTCGATCACCGTGCGCGGCGACATCAGCGTCGACAGATCGCCGGTGGCGAAGCCTTTGCGCGTCAGATCGGCGACGCTGATCATCGACTCGATCAGCCTGCGGCCGGCCTCATCGGCCAGCTCCGGCACGCGCGCCTGCACGATGCTCGCCTCTTCTTCGCGCGGCAGGTAATTGAGTGTGGCCACCACATTCCAGCGGTCCATCTGCGCGTGATTCAGCAACTGCGTGCCGTGATACAAACCGTTCAGATTGCCGAGCCCGACCGTATTGGTCGTAGCAAATAGCCGGAAAAAAGGATGCGGATGAATCACGCGATTCTGATCGAGCAGCGTGAACTTGCCGTCGCGTTCGAGAATGCGCTGGATCACGAACATCACGTCCGGTCGGCCCGCGTCGTATTCGTCGAAGATCAGCGCCATGGGACGCTGCAACGCCCACGGCACGATGCCTTCCTGAAACTCGGTTACCTGCAGATCGTCGCGCACGACGATCGTGTCTTTGCCGACCAGATCGAGGCGGCTGATATGACCGTCGAGATTCACGCGCACGCACGGCCAGTTCAGGCGTGCGGCAACCTGTTCGATATGGGTGGATTTACCGGTGCCGTGCAAACCCTGCACCATCACGCGGCGCTCGCGCATGAAGCCGGCGAGAATCGCCAGCGTCACCTCGGGATTGAAGCGGTACACCTCGTCGATGTCCGGCACGTGGTCGTCGCGTTCGCTGAAGGCCGGCACCATCAAGCCTGAATCGATGCCGAACACCGTGCGCACCGAAACCATGCGGTCGGGTCGGGCTGTCGAGATATCGGTCACTGCGCTCTCCTCTGTGCTCTGTGCGTCGCCTGCCTGGCCTGTGTTTGGCCAGTATTTGGCCTGCCTCACGACAAGGGCCGCGCACACGGAAAAGCGTGGCGCGGCCTCGCCGGTTCATGATACGCAGTTTATTTTTCCGATACAAATCATTCCGTTTTTTATATTTCTGCGCGACTTACGGCTTCTCGTCACGACGGAAGTACAACTGGTACAGCGCCCGCTGCCCAATCCGCCGGAACGGCGCGAATGGATGCCCCGGCAAGGGCGACGCGAAAATCGGCAGCGTCTCTTTCGCGGCCTTCCCTGCAATGCGCTCGGCCAGCCGCCGCCCGGCCTGCTGCGAATACGACACGCCGTTGCCGCCATAACCCAGCGCGTAATAGATGGTCTCCCGCGGATCCGGCTGGAACACGCGCGGCATCATGTCGTGACTGACGTCCACCCAGCCCCACCACGAGTAGTCGATCGCGATGCCGCGCAGCGCGGGAAACTTGCGGACCATGCCGTCGACCAGCAGTTCGTAGTGGCGCGGATTCGGCGCATCGGCGCCGGTGATCGCGGAACGACTGCCGATCTGCAGGCGGTTGTCCGGCAGGAATCGATAGTAGAAGCGCAGCGTGCGCGTATCCGTCAGCACCTGGGTCGTGCGGAAATTGCACGCGGCGATTTCCTGCGCGGTGAGCGGACGCGTCACCATCGAATTCGACAGGATCGGCATGATGCGACTGCGCAACGAATCATGCAGCGTTTGCGCCGTATAAGCGCCGGTCGCGATCCCCACCGCGCGCGCGCGAACCATGCCGCCCGGCGTGCGCAAATGATGAATCCCGTTGATGGTCTCCCAGCCGAGCACCGGACTCGCCGGATGCACCTTCGCGCCCGCTTCGCGCGCGAGCCGCAGATAGCCGAACGCGAGCTTCAGCGCATGGATGCCGATACCCTCGGGCTCGTGCAGCGCGCCGGCCGCTTCCGCGTCGTTGACATACTCGCGCTGAAACGTCTGCCGGTCGATCAACTCCGACGGATAGCCGAACACGTCCTTCCAGACCTTGGCCTCCGCAGCGAGCTTCTGCATGATGCGCGGCCGGTGCGCGATCAGAAAGTGGCCACCCGGTTGTGGATCGCAATCGATCTCCGCGATCAGCGACTTGAAGTTGTCGAAGCCTTCCTGAATCTCGTCGTGCATTTTCAGCGCGACGTCTTTGCCCCAGCGCTCGATCCATTGCGAACGCGACAGCCGTCCCGACGCGTTCTGTCCTTGCCCGCCGTTGCGGCTGCTGCAGCCCCAACTGGTCTTGTTGGCTTCCAGCACCACCGCCTTGATGCCGTGCTCGCGCGCGAGACACAGCGCCGTCGCGAGCCCCGTATACCCGCCGCCGATAATCGCCACGTCCACATCCACGTCAGCGGTAATCGGGCCGTCGTCGGCGGGCGGCGTGCCGGCGGTCGCCACCCAGTAGGTCGGCGCGTACTGCTTGCCCCAGCCCGGTCCGGGCGACACCAGCGGGTCGTAGGTGGGATCGTAGCGGGTATCGTCCTCGCGCTCCGACGACAGACGCTGCGCGACGCGTTCGATTTCACTGTGCTCCATCTGCGGCTCCTGTGAGCATCAAACGTTCTGCTTCGGACGTTCCTTGCGGAAGGCGCGCTTGACCGCGATCAGTCCGTCGCGGAACTCGAACAGATCGCAGCCTTCCGCCTCGATGCGCCAGCCTTCCGCATGCGTGCCCGTGAACAGCCATTCGGATACGCCGCGCTCGCCGTTCACGGTGTGACGGCCTTGCCCCCAGTGCGCGTCGGGGAAGGTCTTGAAGACCGCTTCGAACGCCGCGCGCGTCGCTTCCCTGCCGACGAAACGTGTGCCGAAGACTTCCGGCCCGCCGGCCGCGTCGAATACGCAGTCTTCGGTCATGAAACCCATCAACGCCTGCGCGTCGTGACGATTGAAGGCGTCGGAAAACGCGGCGAGCGTCTCGGCCGTGACTTGCGGTTGTGCGGTTTGTGTTTGAGCCATGAAGCTCTTCTCCTGGATGATTTTCGGTCACGCATGGGATGCCGCCACCGACCCGGCGATCCGTGCGGAAATTGTAGGCAGGGGGGTTGTCTGACGGGTAGGTCCAGTGCCGGGCTTTCGCCTGGTGCAGCACGCTACGGCACGGCTTGCGATCCCACCTGGCACATGGCGCGCCGTCGGGGTTTCGTCACCTATGCGGCGTACACTGAATTGGACTCAACGAGTCCCGTCAACTGGCTCTATGGTTCTGTTTTTTTGTTCGGCAACACTGGTGGTCAGGCTCGCTTAATCATCCATGACTTCATCCGCGAGGAACCAAGGTGCTCAAATTCTTTATCGGACTCGGCATTCCGTATCTGGGCGTGATCGGCCTGCTGCCGTGGGTGGCTTCCGTCGACCGCTTCGTGTTCGGCGTGCCGTTCATCTACGCGTGGATCTTCGCGTGGTTCATTCTCACTTCCGGCTGCCTGATGATCTGCTGGCGCGTGTTCGACCGCCATCACGACGAGTCCCACCCGCAAAACCGCTAAAGGAGTGTCCGGATGGCCACCGCCGTATTCCTCGGTTTCATCGCTTTCTCGCTGTATCTTGCGATCCGTTCCAATCAGGGACGCGGCCCGCAAAGCATGCATGACTTCTTCGTGGCGTCGCGGCAGTTCGGCGCTTACCTGGTGTTCTTCCTGGCTGCCGGCGAGATCTACAGCATCGGCACGATGGTCGGTTTTCCGGGCGGCATCTATGCGAAAGGACCGACCTACGGCGTCTGGTTTCTCGGCTACATTCTGCTGGCCTATCCAGTCGGCTATTTCATCGGCCCGAAAATCTGGCAAGCGGGCAAACGCTATAACGCGATCACGCTGCCCGATCTGTTCAAGGGCCATTTTCAGAGCCGTCCGCTGGAGTTGATCGTGGCCGCCTCGGCGATCGTATTTCTGCTGCCGTGGGGCGAGTTGCAATTCACCGGACTCGTCGCCGCGTTGAACGGTCTCGGCTGGCACTTCAAACCGCTCTATCTGATCCTGTTCGCCGCGCTGCTCGCGTTCACCTATATCGCGATTGCCGGCGTGCGCGCATCGGCCTACATCGCCGTGCTGAAAGACATTCTGATGGTCGCCGCGATCGTCGTGACGGGTGTTGCCGTGGCCATGGAAACCGGCGTGACTGACGTCTTCCATGCAGCCAGTCTGCATGTGAGCAACCGGATGAACTCGCATCAGCTCACCTTCTCCATGAGCACCATGCTGTTCCAGTCGCTAGGCTTTTACGTGATGCCGTTCGCGGTGCAGAACTTCTTCACCGCGAAGAGCGCGAACACGATCCGCCGCACGCAGGTCGCCATGCCGCTCTACATGCTGATGTATCCGTTCCTCGTGGTCGCCTCTTACTATGCGATCAGCCAGAACCTGCAACTGGCGTCGCCGAACGAAGCGTTCTTCGCCGCCGCGATCCGTCTGCTGCCCGGCTGGCTGCTCGGGCTCGTCGCCGCGGGCGCGTCGTTGTCCGGCCTGCTGGTGCTGGCCGGCATCTGTCTGGCGATCGGTCCGATCGTCACGCGCAATCTGCTGCCGGGCATGCCCGAGTCGCGTCAGAAGAAAAGCGCGAAAGTGGTAATCGTGCTGTATCTGCTTGTGTCGATCGTGATGACGCTGCTCACGCCGAATCTGATGCTCACGCTGATCAACACCACCTACTACGGCGTCACACAGTTCTTTCCGGGCGTGATCATCATTCTGTTCGGCCTGCGCGTGCGGCCCGCCGCGATTGCTTGCGGCATGTTGACCGGACAGGTGCTGGCGGTCATTCTGTATATGCTGCAGGTCGACCTCGGCGGCTTCAATCTGGGACTGCTGTGTCTCGGTGTGAACCTGCTGGTGCTGACCGCGGTGAATCTCACCGCGAAAGCGAGCCGTGCGCATGCATTGCCCTGACCGAACCACTTTCCTGCCCATGACACAGTCAGATAACCGAAACCGGACTCAGGTGTTCGTCGCGAAGAAGATCGTGACGATGAACCCGATGCAGCCCCACGCCACCCACGTCGCGATTCGCGACGGCCGGATTCTGTCGGTAGGCGACGCGGACGACGTGAAGCAATGGGGCGATGCCGAGGTCGTCGACACCTTCCGCGACAAGGTGCTGATGCCCGGCTTTGTGGAAGGCCATTGCCATCTGATGGAAGGCGCGATGTGGGACGCCGTCTACGTCGGCTACTACGACCGCCGTGGACCCGACGGCCGCCGCTGGCCGGGATTGAAAACGCTGGACGCGGTGATCGAGCGTTTGCGCGAAGCGCAAGCCGACATGCCGTCCGCCGACACACCGCTGCTCGCGTGGGGCTTCGATCCGATCTTCTTCGGCACGCAGCGTCTGACCGTACGCGAACTCGACACGGTGTCGGCCGAGCGTCCCATCGTGATCCTGCATGCGAGTGTCCATCTGATGAACGTCAATTCGCCGATGCTGCAGCGCGCGGGTATCGACGAGGAAACCGATATCGACGGTATCGACAAGGATAGCAACGGTCAGCCCACCGGCGAATTGCAGGAGTTCGCGGCGATGTTCCCCGTGTATCGGGTGATCGGCGGCGGCTTGTCGATCGCCGCGAGCGAGAGCGTCGAGGCGATCTGGAATTTCGGCCGCGTCGCGCAACTCGCCGGCGTGACGACCGCCACCGATCTGGTCAACGACTTCTCCGAACGCGGCAATCGCAATCTGCGCGACGTCACCGGGGCGGCGGATTTTCCGGTGCGGATCATGCCCGCGTTCGCGCCGCAACGCAGTCCCGAAGGCGGCGCGCAACGGGTGCTCGACGCCATGAAAACCGCGACGCCGAAGCTGCATTTCGGGCCGGTCAAATTCATCGTCGACGGATCGATTCAGGGCTTCACCGCGCGGCTGAAATGGCCCGGCTATCTGAACGGCAAGCCCAACGGTTTATGGCTGATTCCGCCGAGCCAGTTCGTCGAGGTGTTCACGCCGTTCCATGAAGCCGGCCTGCAACTGCATGTTCACACCAACGGCAACGAAGCGACCGAACTCGTGCTCGACGCGTTCGAGCAGCTTCTGACACGCCATCCGCGCCGCGATCATCGGCACACGCTGCAACACTGCCAGATGGCGGACGCGAGCCAACTCGCGCGTGCGGCGAGCCTCGGCCTGTGCATCAACTTCTTCTCGAATCACCTTTATTACTGGGGCGACGCGCACTACACGCAGACCATGGGCGCCGATCGCGCGAACCGCATGAACGCGGCCGAATCCGCGCGACGTCTGGGCATTCCATTCGCGTTTCATTCCGATGCGCCGATCACGCCGCTCAATCCGTTGTTCACCGCATGGTGCGCGGCGCAACGCGAGACGTCGTCGGGCCGCATTCTCGGGGCGAGCGAGCGCGTGCCGATCGCGGATGCATTGCGCGCGATCACATTGGGCGCCGCTTACACGCTGAAGATGGATCACCTGGTGGGCAGTATCGAAGTCGGCAAATTCGCGGACTTCGCGGTACTGGCTGAAGATCCCGCCGAGGTCGCACTGGAAAAACTCAAAGACCTCGAAGTGTGGGGCACGGTGCTCGGCGGCCGCGTCTTCCAGGCGCCGGTGGGATGAGCGCGATTCCGCTCGTCGTGATCGGCGGCTATCTCGGCGCCGGCAAGACCACCCTGCTCAACCACGTCCTGACGAACGCCGGCACGCGCCGTATCACGGTGCTCGTCAACGACTTCGGTTCGATCAATATCGACGCCGCGCTGATCCGCGAACGCACCGACGACGTGATCAATCTGGAGAACGGTTGTGTGTGCTGTTCGATCGGCGGACGGCTGGTCGACGCGCTGCTCGCCATCAGCTCGCGCGACGATCCGCCGGACCTGCTGATCATCGAGGCGAGCGGCGTGTCGGACCCGGTTCGCATCGCACAGATTGGCTTGCTCGATCGGGCGTTCCGGCTCGACGGCGTGGTCGTGCTGGTGGATGCCGAGCGCATCGAGGCGACGCTTGCCGATCCATATGTCGGCGATATCGCACAACGGCAGATTGAAGGTGCAACGGCCCTCGTGCTGAACAAGATGGATCTGCTCGATGAGACATCGCGTGAGACGGTGAGAACGCGTGTCGAAGCGCTGGCGCATAGCCGCGTCATGCTCGAGGCGGTTCATGGCGTGGTGCCGCTCGGTTTGATCTTCGACCGTCAGGTCGTGCCCGCCCGGTGTCACGACGGGTCGCCGTTGTCCGCCGCTGCCTCGCCCACACCCACGCTCGCAGCGCTGAGCAGTTTTTCTTTCGTCACCGACGCGTGCCTGAGTCGCAGCAAGCTCAAGGAAGCGCTGCAAAGTTTTTCGGCGAAGCTGCTGCGCGCCAAGGGCTTCGTGCGTCTGGACAGCGACGGTGCGTTGCATGAATTGCACATGGTCGGCCGTCGTGTGCTGATTACGGCATCGCCCACGCGAACGGCGGCGGAGTCGCTGATCGTGCTGATCGGCATGTTCGATCGGGACGAGGAGTCGCGTGCGAGAGCCGCGCTCGGCGCGGCAGAAATCTGACAGCGTCTTGAGAAAAACAGAACGAACGATCGGACGCGCCAATACTTCACATCCGATTTTATGATTGTTTTTATGGAACGGATGTCTCTAGACTAGGCACGCGACAACGACGCCGCAGCTTGTCGGGCGCGAGGACTCACCTCGACCCCCAACCACGACGGCGAACGGTTCGGACAACAGGTTGGAGACATAACCATGACTAACAACACTACCCGCCGCAATGCATTGAAAACCTTCGCCGTCGCTGCCGGCACGGCGATCGTGAGCGCGGGCGGCTCATCGCAGGCGCTCGCGGCCGGCGCCGCGTCGCTGCTGCCCGACGGCGCCGCCAACCTCACCGAGCTGACCCGGCGCCTCGGCGCCGCGCCACGGCGCCGCGACTTCAAAACGGTGCCGATGATTCTCGACCACCCGGATCAGTGGGATCACGCGGCGCTAACGGAAGTGATCGGCTATCGCGCCGGTCCGAAACAGGCGTGGGACAACACCGACATTGCCGGTCCGTGGCTCAACCTGATGCGCAATTCGTTGAACGCGCAAATCTGGTCGTTCAGGCATCCGGATTTTCTGGCCGTATCGGCCACGCACGGTTCCGCGCATCTTGCGCTGTTCGATCAGCTCGCCTGGGACAAGTACGATCTCGCCAAAATGAGCGGCGGCAAGTTCGCGTCCAATTCGTTACTCGACAACAAGGCAGCCGCCGCCAGCGGCACGCTGGATCACCAGAGCCCCGACGGCGCGTTTTCGTCGCATGAAAACTGCATTCCCGCGCTGCAGCAACGCGGCGTCGTGTTCCTGTCGTGCCACAACGCGATCTGGGAACTGGCCGACCGGCTGAACGCCGCCAACGTGAATCCGGACAAACTGCCGCTCGACGCGCTCGCGGCCGATCTGACCAACCACGTGATTCCGGGCGCGGTCGTCACACCAGGCGCGGTGGCCACGCTGGTCGAACTTCAGCAGGCCGGGTTTCACTACATCGCGTAGGGGGTCGTCATGCCGTTTAGTTACGCGCTCAGCGCGTCGCAGGGCTTTCGACGGTTCGTGCGGATGACGTTGGCGGTCTCGTTGTGTTGCGTGGCAACTGGCGCGTTTTCAGCGACTGCTGCGCCAGGCCCAGACGCGAGCCCAGGCCCTGCTTCGAACCCGAACCTCTTCCCGCCCTGGCAGCACGGTGCGAACAACGACGCCGTGAATCGCGGCATGGAATTCACGGTCCCGCAGGTCGACGTGCTGGCCGATTTTCACGGCGACCTCACGGCGCCGAAGCTGGTGCTGTTCGTCGGCGGCAACTACTTCTTTGCGATGGCGCCGCTGGTGGCCCGCTTCGAGCAGGATCACCCCGAGTTTCGCGGACGCATCTACTGGGAAACGATTCCGCCCGGCCTGCTGGTCAAGCAGATCAAGGCCGGCGGCACGATCACCGTCGGCAATATGACGTGGACGGTCAAGCCCGACGCCTACTTCGCCGGGCTCGCGAAGGTCAAGGCGCTGATCGCGGACGGCACGCTCACCGGACCCGCCGTACCGTACGTGACCAATCAGTTGACGATCATGGTTCGTCAAGGCAACCCGCAACACGTGAGCTCGCTCAATGATCTGGGCAAACCCGGCTTGCGTCTCGCCATGCCGAACCCCGAGTTCGAAGGCGTGACGCGGCAGATCAATGCGTCGCTGGTCAAGGCCGGTGGCGAGGCGCTGGCGACTACCGTGTACGGCGACAAGGTGCGGGCGGGGTCGACTGAGTTGACGCATATTCATCATCGCGAAACCGCGCTCTTTCTGATGCAGGGTCGTGCGGATGCCGGCGTGGTGTGGAAATCGGAAGCGCTGTTCCAGGAGCAGATCGGTCATCCGCTGGAGCATGTGGATATTCCGGCCGCCGAGAACACGACGGCCATCTATGCCGGCGCCGTGGTGCAGGGTGCGGCGCATCCGCAAGCGGCGCGTCGGTGGCTGGCGTTTCTGCGCTCGCCCGAGGCGTTCGATATCTTCCAGCGCTATGGCTTCGGGAAGTATGATGAAGCGGCTTCGAAGTCGAGCGCCGCCGATCCTTCGAGCGCAAAATGAAGCGCTTTCGCGAGCACGGCGTCCCCACAGGCGAACGTTGTCCGCGTACCAGGCAGAAGCGGTGCAAGCGGCGGAAGTGGCAGAAGCCTGCGTAAGAACATAAAACGACAAATCGTAGGAGACGATGTGGACGATTCCATCATCAATTTACGGCGTGCCTGCGCGATGCTGGCCGTGAGCGTGGCATCGACGTTATCGGTCATGCCCGCGGCTCAGGCGACCGAGGCTAGCGCTGGGCAAAACATTGCCACTCATGGCACCGCACAAGGTGTCGCGGCCTGTATCGGCTGCCACGGTGCGAAAGGCGAAGGCAACGCGGCGGCAGGTTTCCCGCGACTCGCCGGCCTGAGCGCCGCTTATCTGTCGACCCAGTTGACGGCCTTCGCCGAAGGCACCCGTCCGAACCCGATCATGCAACCCATGGCCAAGCTGTTGACCGCGAGCGAACGCTCGGCGGTCGCGAGTTACTTCGCCGGCTTGCCCGCGCCTGCCGGAATCAAAGCGTCCGACAGCGCTTCCGTCACGCCGGCCGATGTCGGTGCGTGGATCGCCACGCGCGGACGCTGGGATCAGACACTGCCCGCGTGTGTGCAATGCCATGGACCGGGCGGCATCGGCGTGGCCCCGACGTTTCCGCCGTTGGCCGGGCAGCCGGCTGCTTATATCGTAAGTCAATTGCATAACTGGAAGGACGGCAAGCGTCCGCCTGGACCGATGGCGCTGATGCCCGTGGTCGCGAGCAAACTGTCCGACGCGGATATCACGGCGGTGGCCGACTACTATGCCGGCGTGAGCGTGGGTGTGACCGGCGCGGGCAAGTCGGCAAATGGGAGCAAGCCATGATCGATCGAAACAGCCTGGTTCGCATGGCGCTGATGGGTGCGTCGAGCGCGGTGTTGAGTGTGGCTTCGAGCGCGGCGTTTGCTGACGGGAGTGCGCCTGCCGTTGCGTCGGCGGCGGCGTCGGCGTCGGCGCCGTCAGTGAGCGCGGCTGCATCGCCCGCGAAAAAACCGTTCACGCCCCCCGCCGAATCCACCCTGCCGACGGATGGCTTCGGCCAATCCGTCAAACTCGGCGAACAGATTTTTACCCATACGACGCAGTTCGCCGGCAAGTACGTCGGCAATACGCTCAATTGCGCGAGCTGCCATCTGGATGCGGGACGCAAGGCGGATTCCAGTCCGCTGTGGGGCGCGTATCCGTTGTATCCGGCCTATCGCGCCAAGAACAATCGTGTGAACTCGTTCGCCGAACGCATGCAGGGCTGCTTTCAGTACAGCATGAACGGCAAGGCGCCGCCGCTCGGCGACCCGATTCTCGTGGCGCTCGAAAGCTACGCGTACTGGCTCGCGAAAGGCGCGCCCGTTGGTACGAAGTTGGCGGGGCAAGGCTATCCGAAACTGCCCGCGCCCGCGCAGAAAGCGGACTACGCGAGAGGCGGTGCGATCTACGCGCAGCACTGCGCGCTGTGTCACGGCGCGGACGGCCAGGGGCAATCCAGCGGCGGCGCGACGGTTTTCCCGCCGCTGTGGGGCGCGCATTCGTTCAACTGGGGCGCGGGCATGGGCGACATTCAGAACGCCGCGGGTTTCATCAAGGCGAATATGCCGCTGGGACTCGGAGGAACGCTGACGGATCAGGAAGCGTGGGACGTGGCGACGTTCATGGACAGTCATGAGCGGCCGCAGGATCCGCGCTTTGTGGGATCGGTGGCGGCAACGCGCGCGAAATTCCACGACTCGCCGCTGTCGATGTATGGGCAGAAGGTGAATGGGCGCGTTTTGGGGACGCCGTGAGGGGCGGGTCGTGACGGGGCGGTTTGTGGATCGCGAATCACAATCACGCCCCACCGCTCCCCCCTTAAAACTCACCGCACCGGCGTGCAATCTTCCCCCAGCTTCACGCTGCGCTTGCCCAACTGCAACCGATTCCCCGTCAGCTTCACGCGCCCCGAAAACGACTCGCTCTTCCACCGCACCTTGCAGGTCGCCGCATCGATCGCATAGACGTTCTGTTCGCTACCCGAGTACGCGGAAACGAGCAACTGCTTGCCGTTCGTGTACAGCGGACGTTCGACGATGCTCACGTTCGGATCCACCGAACACGCTTCGCCGCTCGCATGCGTGACGGTGACCGGCCCCAGCCACGCGGTCGGGTTATCCGAGCCGTCGCTTTGCCCGAGATCGATCGACAACTCGCCGGCGCTAACCTTCCCCTTGCCGGGATCGACTTCGCTGTAATGACACGTCTGTGCGAACGCAACCGGTGCGGCCACCACCAGACCGGCGACGATAATCGCTACCTGCTTGACGAAATGCTGTTTCATGGCTTGATGGCGTAATACTGCACGTTCGCGAGATCCGCATGGTTCCACGAAAAGTTAATCGCGGTATTCTGCCGGCCGATGCCGCCATAGCGGCCCCAGTAAGCAAGCGGATAGGGTTTGGATTGACCCGGCATGATAATCGCCACATGGCCATGATGGGTCGCCTTCAATCCGGCAACCACCAGATAACCCAATCCGGCATAGGCAACGGCTTTATCCGCATCCGCGCCGAGTTGAAGCCACGGCGAGCGACCCATCTGGTCGACAATGCTATTTGCATCGCCCGTCAGCGTGACGTCGAGGTCGGCGGCGACGGCTTTCAGAAAGCCGCTGCAGTCGGCTTTCCATTGCGTCCAGTGATTCTGACAAAGCGTTTTGATATTTTGTGCGGCAGCCATTATCGTGGTCCATTAACCGTGTGACGGCGTCAGTTTTTATGGCGATGTCGGCATCCCGTCAAAAAGCCCATCGCGCTCGCGCAGGTAAAGTGCCAAAAATGCAGGCGTTCGGATTATAGCGAGGTCGGATGAAATGTGAATGGGGATTTTTAGAGCGAATCAGATCGATTCTGGCCAGATCAATTCGGCATGAACGTTTTTGAATGAACTGTATTTTTTACCCGGGCCGCGCATTTAATGCAATGCGCGGCCCGGTTACCGGATTAGTTTTTATCAGCTTCGATACGCGGCGGCCTGATCGCCGATCAGCCGCAGCGCAGCCTGCCAGGCGAGGTCCATCAAGTCGTATTCACCGGCCGCATCGAATTGCTTCGCCGTTTTCTCGCAAACCGCCGCGTCCGGCACCCGCAGACGCGCGTTACCGGCCATCGCGCCGATCTGAATGCGGCACGCCTGTTCGAGAAAATAGATCAGGCTGAACGCTTCCGCCGCGCTCGGCGCGCCGACCAGCACGCCGTGATTGCGCAGCATCATGGCCTTGTGCGCACCGAGATCCGCCACCAGACGCTCACGCTCGGCCGTGTCGAGGGCGATGCCTTCGTAGTCGTGATACGCGAGCCGTCGATAGAAACGCAGCGCATGCTGGCTGATCGGAAGCAAGCCGTCTTCCTGCGCGGACACCGCGCTGCTCGCGGCGGTATGCACATGGATCACCCAATGCATGTCCTCTCGCGCGCCATGCACCGCCGAATGAATCACAAAGCCCGCCACGTTCACGCGATGCCGGACCGGGTCCGGATCGCGTTCCACCACGCGGCCTTCTGCATCGATCTTCACCAGGTCCGACGCCCGCATTTCGTTGAACAACACGCCGTAGCGGTTGATCAGAAAATGACCGGGCTCGCCCGGCACGCGCGCGGTGATGTGCGTGTCGATCAGATCGGACATCTTCAGATGGGCCATCAAACGGTATAGCGCCGCCAGTTCGCAGCGTACCTCCCATTCGGATGACTTCGATGCCTCCTGTTGCAGCCCCGCATGCGTCGCGTCTTGCGTTTGAACTTGCGTCACGTTGTGCCTCCATTGCGTCGATGCCGTGATTTCACGGATTGCTGGCGCCAGTGTACTGCGACAGCTAGCGCCGGCCGATCGACACCTACGCCACGTGGACTCACAACGCCGCCGGCCTTCTACGCGACTTCGGCCGTTTCCTCGCTACGCTCTTCACCGCGCGTCTCACTGCGCAAATGAAAAATACTCATCGCCGACTCGAGCGACTGCGTCTGTTGCTGAAGATCGGAGGATGCCACCGCCGACTGCTCGACCAGCGCCGCATTGCGCTGGGTCAGCCCGGCCACCTGCCCGACCGCTTCGTTGATCTGCGCAATCTGCACGCTCTGGCCGCGGCTCGCGAGCGCGATGTCGTACAGCGTGCGGGTCAATTGCGTGACCGTCTGCTCGACGGTATTCATCGTCTCGCCGGCGCGCGCCGCCGTTTGCGAGGCCGTGGTGACCGTATGCAGCGACGTTTCGATCAAGGTTTTGATTTCCTTCGCGGCGCCGGCCGCGCGTTGCGCGAGACTGCGCACCTCGGAGGCCACCACCGCGAAGCCGCGTCCGTATTGTCCCGCGCGCGCCGCTTCCACCGACGCGTTCAGCGCGATGATATTGGTCTGAAACGCAATCGCGTCGATCACCGACGTGATGTCCGAAATCTTGCGCGAATGCTCGCGCACGCGCTCCATTACGGCGACCGTCTTCTGCACCTCGCCGGCCGCGACTTCGGCGGTTTCCGCCGTTTGCCGCCCGGACGTATTGGCGCGCTCCGCACCGAGCGCGTTCTGTTCCGCCGTCTCCGTGATCTCGGCGAGGCTGGCGGTGGTCTGATCGATAGCGCTCGCCTGTTCGTCGGTGCGGGTGGCCAGATCGCTATTGCCGCGCACGAATTCGTGGGTCTTGTCGCGGATCGCATCGATTGAAATCTTGGCGTCGATCAGCACGCCGACCAGCTTCGCGTTCATCTGGTTCAGCATCCGGCCGAGCATGCGGGTCTGCGCGTCGCCGCGTTCCGGAAACCGCTGCTGGATGTGGCCGTTCAGCACGCTCAACGCGCCTGCGTTGAGCGCCTGCAGCGGCATCAGCAGATTGCGCGTCAGATAGACGCCGCAGGCAAGCGCGATACCGGTTCCCACGCCGGCCAGCCCCAAGGCCTGCCACAGCGGCGGCATCTGCGGCAGCACCCAACCACTCGCGACGAGCGTTTGCAGCAGGATCACGGCGATCAACATCGCCATGGTGGCCCACACGCGCAGATTGACCGGCAGGCGCAGCAAGCGGTCCACGACACCGGCCACACCCGTGCGGATCACCGTTCCGCCGGACAGGCGCAGCTTGTGGCCGGACGGCGAATTGAGCCGCTCATACAGGCGGTCGGCCCGCGCGATCTGCTCGCTGGACGGCTTCGTACGCACCGACATATAGCCGACCTTCTCGCCCTTCTCGAACACCGACGTGACATTGGCGAGCACCCAGTAATAGCCGCCCTGCTTGCGGCGATTCTTGACCACGCCGGTCCACGGCCGGTCGCCGCCGATGGTCTCCCACAAATCCCGATACGCTTCCTCGGGCATGTCCGGGTGGCGGACGATATTCTGCGGCTTGCCGATCACCTCGGCGTGCGGATAGCCGCTGCTGCGCAGGAACGCTTCATTGGCGTAGACGATGTTGCCCGTCAGGTCCGTGCGGGTGATGATCACGTCCAGTTCGGACAGCACGTACTCTTCATCGGTGACCGGGAGATTTTCACGCATGGGGTTGTCGCTTGTTACGCCTGTAGTGAGGCCGATAGTGATACGTGCAATGAGGCCGGTTCAGCAGCAGTTTCGAGCTTGCCGTCGAATCGGCCGCGCTCGCTCGCCAGGGCGGCACACGGCGCATAGCGCGCGTCGTGCGCGGTGCGGATCAACTGCTCGGCGGGAACCGGCCGGCCTAGCAAATAACCCTGCGCGCGGTCACAGCCGATTTCGCGCAGAAAGCGCCACTGGGCGTCGTATTCGACGCCTTCGGCCACGACCGTGATGCCGAGCGCCTTAGCCATTGCGACGATCGCGCGAACGATCGCGCCGTCGGTGGTGCCGGGTCCGATCTGCGCGAGAAACGAGCGGTCGATCTTCAGCGTATCCACCGGCAGACTCTGCAAATAGGCGAACGCCGAGTAGCCGGTGCCGAAGTCGTCGATTGCGAGACTGATGCCGCGCCGCGCCAGTTCACCCAGCAACGCGGCGGTCTCTTCGCGGCCGGTCATGGCCATGCTCTCGACCAGTTCGAACTGCAGGCGCTGCGCCGGTAAGCCGGTGTCGCTCAACACGCGGGCCACGTCGTGCAGAAAACCGTCGTGACGGCACTGCTTGCCGGACAGGTTGACGGCAATGCGTCCGAACTCGAAGCCTTCGTCGAGCCACGCGCGCGCCTGGCGGCACGCCTCGCGCAGCACCCAGCCGCCGATCGGCACGATCAGCGCCGACTCTTCCGCGGCCGGAATAAACTGATCGGGCCCAATCAAGCCACGCTGCGGATGCTGCCAGCGGACCAGCGCTTCCACGCCGGTCATCGCGCCGGTGCGCAGATCGAATTCGGGCTGGTAGTGCAGACGGAATTCGCCGGCCAGCAGCGCCTGACGCAATTCGCCTTCGAGCACGATCCGCTCTTTCGCCGACGAAGTCATCGTCGCCGCGAAGAACTGGAAGTTGTTCTTGCCGACTTCCTTGGCTTCGTACATGGCGCGATCCGCCTGCATCAGCAATTGCTTCGGATCGGTGCCGTCGTCGGGAAACATGCTGATGCCGATGCTCGGCGTCACGAACACGCTTTGCGCGCCGACACCGATCGGCCGGCCGATTACTTCGAGCAGCGATTGCGCGATCTTGCCGACATGGCGGATATCTTCGATATCTTCCGCGACGATCGTGAACTCGTCGCCGCCCAACCGCGCGACCGTATCGGTTTCACGCACGCCGTGCTTGAGCCGCTCCGCAATCACCTTCAGCGTTTCGTCGCCGATGCCGTGGCCGAGCGTGTCGTTGATCAGCTTGAAGCGGTCGAGATCGAGGAACATCACCGCGACCCGTTTGCCGCTGCGTTGCGCGCGCACCATCGCGTGACCGAGCCGTTCGCTGAACAGCGTGCGATTCGGCAGGCCGGTGAGCGCGTCGTGCGTGGCCAGATAACTCAACCGCTCCTCCGCCAGTCGGCGCCCGGTGATATCCGAAAAGATCGCGGCGTAATGCGTGCAGAGGCCGGTTTCGTCGCAGATACCGGAGATCGACAGATATTCCAGGTACAGCTCGCCGCTCTTCTTGCGGTTCCAGATTTCGCCTTGCCAATGCCCGGCTTCCTGCAGGTGTTGCCATAGCTCGCGATAAAAACCCGGCGGCTGGCGGCCGGAACTCAGCAGGTTGGCGTTGCGCCCCACCACCTCGGATTTCGCGTAGCCGGTCAGTCGGGTGAAAGCCGGATTGACCCGTTCGATGGTGCCGTGCAGATCGGTCACCATCACGCCATCGAGCGACGATTCGACCACCCGGTCGGCGAGGCGCAGGTTGTAGCGCGACTCGAACAACGCGTCGTCGCGCTCGCGCAGCGCGATTTGCAGTTCCTGCACGTACTCGTGTTCGATGTCGTTGAGAATATCGGCGAGACCCAGCACACCGATCAACACGTCGTGCCGGTCGAGAATGCCGACATGACGCATGCGATGTTCGATCAGATACTGGCGCGCGGCATACAGACTCTGCGACTGGCGCAGGCACCGAAGCGGCCGGCTCGCATGGCAACCCACCGTGCCGTTCGTCGCGCCGTTCGCGACCAGACCGACGATATCGCGCTCGGTCAGAATGCCGTGCACGCCGTCCGGATACGCGACCACCACCGCGCTCAGTCGTTGCGCGCGCATCAAACGCATGGCTTCCTTCACGCACAGCGCGTGATCGACCAGCACCGGCGCGGCGGTTTTGATCGATTCGATCGACTTCATCCGCAGGAAGTACTCGGCGCCCTGATTCATCACGAAGTCGGTCTGCGTGAGAATGCCGAGCGAGTGCCCCTGGTCGTCGACCACGAGGCAATGACGAATGCCGCTGTTCCTGAAGTGCAACGCGGCATCGCCCAGGCGCGTGTGCTGCGGCAACGACATCACCGGCCAGCTCATCACGGCTTCCACCGGCGTGGCGTGGACGTCGGTGTCGTCGGCCAGCGCCAGCGCGTCGTGTTCGGTCCAGATGCCGACCGCGCGCGGACCGTCCATCACGACGATCGCGCTGCGACGTTGCTCCGCCATGCAGTGGGCGGCGTCATGAATCGATGTGCGCGGCGAGCACTCCAGCATCGAGCCGGAAACCAGCCGCCCGATTTCGATATCCAGCGTGTGATGAGCCATGGCTTGACGGGATCGTAGGTCGCAATTCTGAGATGGCGCCGACAGTACCAGCGCCCACCCCAGCTCACCTTGATCCACGTCAAACGCGCTTTGCCTTGCGCTTTTCCTTGCTAGCCCGGCGTGCCGAAGCGTGCGCTCAGCACGCGCGTCACGGCCCATTGAAACGTGCAGCACAGCACCAGATATACCAGCCCGACGAACAGAAAGATCTGCGCGGGATAAACCATCAGCCGGCTATTGACCTGATTGGCAAGAAAGGTGAACTCGGGCACGCCGACGATATAGGCCAGCGACGTGTCCTTGATCAGCGACACCCATTGATTGACGAACGACGGCGTCATCACCCGCACCGCCTGCGGCAACAGCACGTAACGCAGCGCCTGGCCGCGCGTCATGCCGAGCGACAGCGCCGCCTGCCACTGCCCGTCGCCGATCGCGACGATGCCCGCCTGCACCGAATGCGACAGATAGGCGCCGCCGATCAGCGCGAGCGCGCACACCACGGTCGCGAGTCCGGGGACGTCCGCATGCAAAAGCACGGGCATCAGGAAGAAGGTCCAGAAAATCAGCATCAGCACGGGAATCGCGCGGAACAGGCCCACCACGGTGAGCAGCACGAGATGCGCGATGCCGCGCGTCATCGCCAGCGCGACGCCGCCGGCCAGGCCGAGCAGCACCGACAACGACGCCGACGCCAGCGTCAACACCACGGTCAGCGCGACGCCGCCGAGCGGGCCATTGGGAAACGTGCCGAGCAGCAGGTAGCGGAGGATAGACAGCCAGTCGGGCGCGTTCATGAGCGGCCTCCGCGCGTGATGTAAGCACCACGAGCACCACGAGTACTGCGAGCACCGTGAACGCCATTGCGCTGCCGCAGCAGCAACGCGATTTCAATCGTGGCAATCGTCGCGATGTAAAGCAGCGTCGCCATGCCGAACGACTGGAACGTCTTCAGCGTTTCCGTCTCGACCTGGCGCGACGAGTACGACAACTCGGCCAGCCCGATCGCCATGGTGAGCGACGAGTTCTTGACGATATTCATATATTGCCCGGCCAGCGGCGGCGTTGCGATCCGCACCGCCTGCGGCAGAATCACATAGCGGAACGCCGCGAAGCGCGTCAGTCCGAGCGCGGCGGCCGCCTGATGCTGACCGTCGCGCACGCCGCGCAGCCCCGCGCGGAATTCTTCGCCGATAAAGGGGGTTGCATAGCACGTGAGGCCGATCCAGCCGGCCAGAAACTCGAAGCTCGGCCAGCCGGGTGTCAATGGCCCGAGCGTGAGTGTATGCGGTGTATTCAGCCAGCTCATCGCGCTTTCCGGCATTAGCGCGGCCGCGCCGAAATACCAGAACAGCAGTTGCACGATCAGCGGCGAGTTACGGAAGATCAGCACATAAGCGGCCGCCGCGCGGCGCACGGCCGCATAACGCGCGCTGCGGGCGAGCGCCAGGCCGAAACCCAGCAGCGTCGCGCCCACGATCACACAGGCCGACAGCGCCAGCGTCATGGCGAAGCCGTGCCAGATCCACGCCGTGTAGCGCGGTTCGAGCCACGTGTTCATCGTCATTGTTTGGAAACCATTGCTGTGCGGGAAAATGCGAGGGAAATGCAGAAACAGATCAGCCCGCCGTCAGATGCGCGGCGGGCCGGAGGGTGAGCGCGCTGTGCCTGGCGCTCAGTTCAACGCTTCGCTCAGCTCTTCTGCGGATCGCCGATCTTGAACAGACGCGGCAGCGGCGCGCGGCTCTTCGGGCCGAACCACTGGTCGTAAATCTTCGACGCGTTGCCCTTCGCTTCCAGATCCTGCAGCGTCTCGTTGACCACGCTCAACAGACGCGGCTGGTTCTTCGGCACACCGACGCCTTCGTAGTCGTTCGAGATCGTGAACGGCGGAATCTCGTACTTGTCCTTATCCGGCACATTGGCCAGCAACGCGACCAGCTTCGGGCCGTCCTGCGTGATGGCCTGCACGTTGCCGGCGCGCAGCGCGGCAAACGCGAACGGCGTGTCGTCGTAAGCGACGATGGTCGCGGCCGGATACTGCGCGCGGACCTGCTGTTCGTTGGTGGTGCCCTTGTCCGCGCCGATCCGCAGACTCGCCAGTTGCTGCGGCGACTTCAATACGCCCTTCTTCGCGATGAACTGCGTGCCGGACGCGAAATACGGCGTGCTGAAGTCGATTTCCTTCTTGCGTTCATCTGTAATCGTGAAGTTCGCGAAGACCAGATCGACCTTGTTCGACTTCAGAAACGCGATCCGGTTGGCCGGGTTGGTGGGCTGAATCTCGAGCTTCACGCCGAGTTTCGCCGCGACGGCGCGCGCATAGTCGACGTCGAGACCGACAATCTGATTACTCTTCGGATCGACGAAACCGAACGGCGGATTACTGTCGAATGTGGCGACGCGCAAGACGCCGGCCTTTTTGATGTCGTCGAGTTGATCGGCGTGCGCGACGCCCGCCAGCGTCAATAGCAGTCCGGCAATAGCGGCACGGCGAGTCCAGTTCTTCATGGTGAAAGCCCCTTAAGCAATTGATTTTCTTGATCGTTGCGGGCGCACCCGTCAGCGTGGCGGCCACTGTAGCAGCGCGCCGGGAGGCCACGAACCAAGCATTTGTCAGCTACTAAGTCGGGGATGTCATAACAGCCGTGCGGCGAATCTATCCGCGCGCGGTCGACGACAAATGGCCGGGAAACGCCATCGTCACGGTCGTCCCCTCGCCGAGCGCGGAGTCGATCCGCAGCGAGCCGCCGGACGATTGCATGATGCGGTTGCAAAAGATCGTGCCCATGCCGTGGCCGCCGGCTCCCGCATACGTGGTGACGGGGTCCTGCATCAGACGCGCCTTGATCTCCGGCGCGATGCCGGGACCATTGTCGCGAACCCGGATTTCCGGCTCGGGCGTGGCGACGACTTCGAGTCGCAGCAGAGGATCGGCAGTCGTCTCAAGCGCGCGCAGCGCATTGGACAACAGCGAAGACAGCACCAGCGCCACGCAGTTGGGCATGGTGCGGACCACGAAATCGCCTTGCACGTCGACCTGAATCCAGTCGCGCTGCGAGGCGGCGAACGGATAAGTGTCGAGCAAGGTGGCGATCAGCCGCGTCGCGGTCACTTCGCGCAGACTCACGCCCGACGCCGATTGCTGGGCGCCGCTCTTGTGCACCGTCGCCCAGAACGACGAGATCAGCGTCAGGCAATACTGCGCGTTGTTGAGCATCGACGTGGCCGCGTGACCGATCTCCTTCTGACGCTCCGGATCGTATTGCTCCGCGACGTTGCTGCCGACCGATTGTGCGAACAGCGAGATCGTCGCCAGCGGGGTGTTCAGTTCGTGAGCCAGGAAGGCCAGCGTTTCGTCCATGGCCAGCAGGCGCTGCTGACGCGTTTCCCGCTCGGCGTAGCGCATCATGGCCAGTTGCAGCACCTCGCGGACCTTCTCCGTGCGCAACGGTTTTTCGAGGATGCGGAAAATCTCGCCGGTATTGACGGTTTTCAGCAGCAGGTCTTTATCGGCGTACGCGGTCACGAGAATCCGCACGATCTGCGGGTATTCGTGCGCGACGTGGCGCAGCAGATCGTCGCCGTCGCGGCCGGGCATGCGGAAATCCGTCACCAGCACGGCGATCTCCGCGCCGTGGCGGTCGAGCACGGCCATGGCCTCCTCCGCGCTGCCGGCGACATGCACGTTGTAATCCGCGCGAATGGCGCGTGCGAAATGGTTGCGCGACAGCTCGTCGTCGTCGACGAAGAGAATGGAAAACGGCGGCTGCGGGGTGTCACTCATAGCGTTGTCTGCCGATCGCGGTGGCCAGGGTTGAATGGCGCCCGATTCACGAGTGATGAAATTGGCGTTGGGGGGAACATGTTAGCGCGTTCGCCAAAGCGCGGGAATATTCCGCCTGAGTGCTTATGCGGATTGCGTCGACGCGCCGCTGTGCTGCACGGCTCACTCAGGGGCGCGGTTTGCGCCAGCCGCGCGTGTTTTTCAGGCCGCCGATCCGGCCGACGTTTCGCACGTCTCTGACATCCTGAACGTTGCGCACGTCGGGCACGTCGCGTTTCCCCAGCGCGCCTCGCAAGACGCGCGCGCCCTGTGAATCCCGCTCGCCGCGTTTGCCGCGCAGCACGCCGGAGCGCGCGAGGACCACCGCGACCCAGCAACCGGCGCAGATCAGCACGAGCATGTCGGCCGAGAAGCTCATCTCCGCCCTCCTTTCAGTTCCATGGCGCTTTGTACGCTTTGCATGACCGACCAGACGGGCGAGCGCGAAGAAACGGCGTGCGCGGCGCGTCGGCCGCTTAAAACGGGGGTGCGCCACGCGAGAGGATACTGCATCGGCGGGCCGTCCGGTATGCCGACGAGAACTCGCTCACTCAGTCACGCTCCTTAGCCCCAGAAGCCGATATGCGATTGTTCGGCTTCCTCTTCGAGCAGCGGACCGACCACTTCAATATGCCGTTGTCCGCGCAGGAAGATCTCCCGGCAAGGCAGCGAGAACGTCGGGTTCTCCGGATGATCCCCGGTGAGCGTCAACAGCCGATGCTCGGACAGCGCATACACAACCCGGCCGATGTTGCACCAGTAGATCGCGCCCGAGCACATGCAGCACGGTTCGGCGCTCGTGTAGAGCGTGCATTTCGCGAGTTCGTCCGGGGACAGCAGTTTCGCCGCTTTGGCCGCCGCCGCGAGTTCGGCGTGCTGGGTCGGGTCGCCTTCGGGTGGCATCGAATTATTGCCGGCGGTGGCGATGATTTCACCGCGCTCGTTCGCCACGATCGCGGCGAATGGATGGCGGCCGCTCTTCTTCGATTCCTCGGCGAGGTCGATCGCCGCGCGGAGCAAGGACAGATCGGTCTCGGACAATGTCGATGCGGTGGAAGCTTTTTGTATGTTCATTTTCTGATTCCTTGAATGAGAGTTGAGAGCGTTGAGTGATTAAAGAACTTCCGATTGCGCACTGTGCGCGGAAAGCGATGTAGACGAACCGTGGTCCAGCTCCGACGCCGATCCAACAAGCTGACCGGACCCGCTTTCGCGATTAAGCAAAACATTGAGCACGATGGCGCTGATCGCCCCAAGAAAAATCCCACTGTCCAGCACCAGCTTCAGCGGTCCAGTCACGTGACCGAACAGCGCGGGAAACGACATCGGCAACACGCCGACGCTTACCGATACCGCAACGATAATCGCGTTGCGGGTGCCGTCGAACTTCACACGCGACAACTCCTGAATGCCCGCCACGGTCGTCATGCCGAACATGACGATCGCGCAGCCGCCCAGCACCGGCCGCGGCACCGAAGCGATGATTGCGCCGAGCTTCGGAAACATGCCCATCAGAATCATGATCGCTCCCGCCGACGCCACCACATAGCGGCTTTTCACATTCGACAGCGCTATAAGGCCAGTATTCTGCGTGAACGCGTTATACGGAAAGCTGTTGAAAATACCGCCCAGCAGGGTCGACAAACCATCGGCGCGAAACGCGTTGCCGAGCGTGCTTTGCGACGACGGCCGGCCGATGATCGTGCCGATCGCGAGCACGTTGCCGGTGGTTTCCGCCATGATGACGAGCATCGCCAGTGTCATCACAAGGATAGGCGTCACCGCGAAACGCGGCCAGCCGAATGCGAACGGTGCGCTGATTTCGAACCACGCCGCATCGCCCACGTGCGCGAAGCTCGTCATGCCGCAAGCCGCCGCGATCAGCGTGCCCGCAATCAGCCCGATCAGCACCGAAAGATTGCCGATAAAGCCCTTGAAACGCGCGTAGATGAACAGCGTGATGGCCACCGTGACGAAGCCGAGCACGAGGTTCGCCACCGACCCGAAAGCCGGCGCGCCAGGATCGCCGCCGCCCAGCCAGATCGCGGCCGCCGGCATCAGCGACACGCCGATGATCGTGATCAGACTGCCGATCACGACCGGTGGAAAGAACCGCAGCAAACGGCTGAATACCGGCGCGATCAGCATTGTCAACGCACCGCACGCGATCACCGAACCGAACACGTGCGCCAGGCCATATTGCTTGCCGATCATGATCATCGGCGCGATGGCGATAAACGAACAACCCTGGATCAACGGCAGCCGCGCGCCGAACTTCCAGAAGCCGAGCGTCTGGATCAGCGTCGCGATGCCCGAGGTCAACAGATTGGCGTTGATCAGCGTGATCATCTGTTGCGGCGTAAGACCGAGCGCGCTGCCCAGAATCAGGGGAACGGCCACCGCGCCGGCGTACATCACCAGCACATGCTGCAGGCCAAAACTGACGAGTTGCCGGACCGGCAATATTTCGTCGACGGGATGGACGGCGCTACGTTCACTCATGGTTGTCTCCATTATTTGCATGGCTTCGGGACCGCCGGTTTGCACCGGCGTATCGGGGAAGCTGGCCCGTCGAAGCGCTTGGCCGCGGGCTGGTCGGTGCGCCATAATCCATCAAGGCCGCCGGGCCACCAAATGAACATCCATCGTTTTTTTCAATAGATCGGAAACACGGCCATGCGCTATTCCCTCGATCAACTCGAGATGTTTGCCCGCGTGGTAAAAGCCGGTTCGTTCTCGGCGGCCGCGCGCAGTCTCGGCAAAACGCAATCCACCATCAGCATGGCCATTGCCAATCTCGAAGTGGACTGGGGACTCGCGCTGTTCGACCGAAGCAGCAAATTGCCGGTGCTGACCGCGGCGGGACGCAAACTGCTCAATGAGGCGGAGTTGGTGCTGGAGCGCTGTCTCGATCTGGAGTCGCATGCGAATGATCTGGGTGAGCTGGTCGAGCCGGGTCTAACGCTCGCTATCGAAGTGCCCTACAACACGCTGATGCCCGCGTTGTTCGATTTCGCCGCGCAGTTTCCCGATGTCGATCTCGACATTCGTCATCCGCTGCATGGCGATGTGAGCAAGCTGCTGCTCAACGATGAAGTGGACCTGGGGGTCGCGTTCGCGCAACCGGACTATCCGCGCGATCTCGGTTTTTCGCAGATGGGCAAGCTGATTCTCGCGCACGTGGCGCGGCGCGATCATCCGCTGGCGCAACGCGATAGCGTCAGCTTCGCCGAGCTTGGCTCGCATCGGCGGCTGGTGTTCAGCGCGCACAACAACACGTTGCCGAGTACCGAATATCTCGACTCGACGCGTTGCTGGCAGGCCGAGAGTTATCTCGCGCTGCTGGAGATGACGCGGGCGGGCCTCGGCTGGACCACGTTACCGAGGCAATTGATCCGGCGCGAGCTCGACGAAGGGGAATTCGTCGAACTGCAACTTGCGGCTTATCCGCATACCGACTGGCAGGTCGGCGTCGATCTGATCTGGTCGAAGGCGCGCGTGCTCGGTAAAGCGGGGGTCTGGCTCAAGCGCCGGTTGCAGGAGCACAAGGTGTTCGAGCTGGACCGCAACGGCAACGCCACCACGTTGTAGCGCGTACGAAATACCTACGCTTGTCTGCCGCACACTGACATTCCTGATAGTTGTTGCCGGCGGCGGCCGCGTTTAATCTTTGGCCGACTCAACGACGCCTGACGCAACCGGGACTGCTCACCGACACAACGACCGATCGACCGATGCATGACGAGCGGTAGCCCGCACGGAATCACGTCATTCACTCAACCGTATCGGTGTTGCGGACTCAACCCGTCCCGGCCACGGGCGTCGCCAGATCACTCCATCCCATCACGTAGCGCACCGGCTTGAACGCTGGCGCGTTGCGCGGCCTATCCGCTTCATCGTCACCAACGTAGCGCGCGCACTCACGAGGTCCGCGCCTGAGAGGAATATCCGATGCCCCTGCTCAATCGACGTCCGCCGCAGTTGCGCCGCTCCTGGCTGTTTCTGGCCGGCGCCGACCGCGAAACACTTCTCGCCGGTCCGCAGACCGGCGCCGACGTCCTCGTTCAGGAACTCGAGACTTTCACGCCGCCGGCACGCCGGCCGGAAGCCCACCGTATCGCGGACGAAGTCCTGAAATGCTGGCGCGACGCCGGCGTGCTGACCTCCGTGCGCGTGAACCCGCTCGACAGCGGCGGCGTGGACGATCTGCGGGCCGTCATGCGCAGCCGCCCGGACATCATCATGATGTCGTTCGTGTCGACGCCCGAACAGGTCGTCGCGCTCGACGAAGCCGTCACGCGTTGCGAAGCGGAGTACGACATTCAACCGGGTTCGACCGAGCTCGTGCCGAATATCGAATCGCCGCTGGGCGTGGTCAACACGATGGCGATTGCCCGCTGCAGCCGCCGGATTTCCGCGGTGCTGGTCGGCACCGAAGACATGGTGGCCGATCTCGGCGCCGAACGCACGCACGCCGGCCACGAACTCGATTACGTGCGCTCGCGGTTTCTGCTCGAATGCGCGGCCGTCGGCGTCACGGCGATCGACTGTCCGTACAGCTACGCGGACGTCGAAGGCGCGGAACTCGACATGCGCAGGTCGCGCGCGTTCGGCTACAAGGCCAAGGGCATCGTCAACGCGCCGCTCACGGCGATCGTCAACCGCGTGCTGACGCCGAGCGCAGACGAAGTCGCGCTCGCCCGCCGCGTGATCCAGACCTTCGACAAAGCCCGCGAACAATCGAACGGCCAGCGGGTCGCCGCCGCCGTGGTGGACGGCTTTCTCGCCGAAGTCCCCGACTATCTCGCCGCGCACCGGTTGCTCGCGCGCGCCACGCAATTCGGCCTCGCATGAACGACATGGACACTCGCCTAGCTATGACCGCCTTTGAAAGCCGCCTGAAGTCGCTCAAGACCCTCGCGGGCGCTCACCAGACCTTCGACACGAACGCCGTGCCGGCCACGCCGCACGCGCTGTTCGAGCAGTGGTTCGATGCCGCGGTGGAAGCCCGCGTCAGCGAACCGCAAGTCATGACGCTCTCCACGGTCGATCTGGACGGCGCGCCCGACGCCCGCTCCGTCGTGCTGCTCAACATGGACACGCAAGGCTGGCATTTCGCGGCCAACGCCACGAGCCCCAAGGGCCGTCAGTTGACGCACCGGCCCGAGGCCGCCATCACGTTTTACTGGCCCGCCACGGCCCAGCAGATCCGCTTGCGCGGCAAGGTGGAGCGTTTGTCCGACGAGGCGTGCCGCGCGGATTTCATGGCACGTCCGGAGCGCTCGCGCGCCAGCATTCTGATCGGCCGGCAGAGCGAAGTGCTGAACAGCCAAGACGATCTCCGGCACGCACTGCACGAGCAACTCGCGCGCGTCGCATCGCAGCCGGAGCTGGTGTCGCCGCACTGGGGCATGTACGCGTTGGCGCCGCATGAAGTGGAGTTCTGGCAGTCGGATGCCGAGCGCCGTTTTACGCGACTGCGCTACGTGCGCGTAGGCAGCGGCAAAGACAATGGCACGGGCAGCGGCGTGGACGCTTCGTGGGAGCGCAGCCTGCTATGGCCATGAGTCGCGCTACGCCGGACGCGCCGCCCGCGTCGCCGTACACGCCGCTGCTGGACCGGTTCGCCGACGCGACCCGGCTCACGCTCGCGGGACGCGACCCCGGCGCCTATCACGGCTTCGTCAATCCGCCGGTCTATCACGGCTCGACGGTACTGAGTCCGACCACGCACGACCTCTTGCACCGGACCCAGCCGTACATCTACGGCCGGCGCGGCACGCCGACCTCCGACGCGCTCGAACACGCGCTGATCGAGCTCGAAGGCGGCGCCGGCGCGGTGCTGTGTCCGTCGGGGCTGTCCGCCTGCACGCTCGCGCTGCTGTCGTGTCTCACGCCGGGCGATCATCTGCTGATGACGGACAGCGTCTACGGCCCGGTCCGGCATGCCTGCGACGGCGTGCTGCGGCGCATGGGCATCGACACCACGTACTACGATCCGCTGCTGGGCGCCGCGCTCGAACCGTTGATCCGGCCGCGTACCCGCGCGGTCTACGTGGAGTCGCCGGGGTCGTACACGTTCGAAGTGCAGGACATCGGCGCGATCACCCGCGTGGCGCACGCGCACGGCATGAGCGTGATCGCCGACAACAGTTGGGCCACGCCGCTGCTGTTCCGGCCGCACGATCATGGCGTCGATCTGTCGATCCAGGCCGGCACCAAATATCTGGTCGGCCATTCCGACGCGATGCTCGGCACCGTGTCCGCGAACGCCGCCGCGTGGCCTGCGTTGAAGCAACTGCACGGCGATCTCGGTCTGTGCGTCGGCCCCGACGACATGTATCTCGCACTACGCGGCCTGCGCACGCTGGGGCTGCGTTTGCGCCAGCATCAGGAGAACGCGTATGCGGTGGCGAGCTGGCTCAAGCAGCAGCCCGAGGTGCTGGGCATTCTGTTTCCCGCGTTCGAGGATTGCCCCGGTCACGCGCTCTGGAAACGCGACTTCAAAGGCACCTCCGGACTGTTTTCGGTGATCCTGCATGCCGCGCCCGACGAAGCGCTCGCGGCCTTTCTCGACAGTCTCGAACTGTTCGGCCTCGGCTATTCGTGGGGCGGTTTCGAAAGTCTGGCGGTGCCGTTCGACCTGCAGTCGCAGCGTATCGCGCAGCGTTGGCCGGACGGCAGTATCGGCGTGCGTCTGCATATCGGCCTCGAAGCGCCCGCCGATCTGATCGCCGATCTCGCCGCCGGTCTGCAACGCTACAGCGCCGCCTGCCCCGCGCGGCAGGATGCCGCCACATGCTGACGATCTGGGGAAGACGCAGTTCGTTCAACGTGCAGAAAGTGCTGTGGCTCGCCGGCGAGTTGGGGCTGGCGTACCGGCATGTGTCGATTGGCGGTGAATTCGGCGGTTGCGAAACGGCCGAATTCGAAGCGCTCAATCCGACCCGGCGTATTCCGGTGATCGAGCTCGACGGCGAGATTGCGTGGGAATCGCACACGATCCTCCGGCTGCTTGCCGCACAGACGCGTCAGGCGCCGTTCTGGCTCGCCGATCCGTTCGCGCGCTCGCATGCCGAGCGCTGGATGGACTGGTGCCAGACCACGCTCGAACCCGATCTGATGACCGGGCTGTTCTGGGCGATGGTTCGCACGCCCGAGTCCGAGCGTAACTGGCCGCTGGTTCACGAGAAGAACGCGCGCTGCACCCAGCACTTCCAGATGCTCGACCGGATACTCGCCACGCGGCCGTTTCTGAGCGGCGACGCGTTGGGGCTCGGCGATATTCCGGTCGGCGCGACGCTGTTCCGCTATTTCTCGCTCGACGTCGACCGCCCGGCGCTGCCGCATGTGAACGCGTGGTATCGGCGACTGCAACAACGCCCCGCCTTTCGCGAGCACGTGATGGTCTCGTTCGAAGCATTACGCGGCCGTCCCGGCTGACCCACTGAATTTGCCAATCCGCCTATCCGCCATGTCCCTTTCACACGACGCACCGCACACGGCATCCGGCAACCCGCATGGCCGGATTCTCATCGTGCTGCATCGCGAGCAATCGAGCCCCGGGCGCGTGGGCCGTCTGCTGCTGCAACGCGGCTACGAACTCGACATTCGCCGGCCGCCGCTCGGCGATCCGCTGCCCACGACACTGCGCGACCATGCGGGCGCGATGATCTTCGGCGGCCCGATGAGCGCCAACGACAACGACGCGTGGATTCGCACCGAAACCGACTGGATCGGCGTGCCCTTGCGCGAGCAGGCGCCGTTTCTCGGCATCTGTCTTGGCGCCCAGATGATGATTCGTCATCTGGGCGGAAACGTGACGACACATCGCGACGGCCGCGCTGAAATCGGCTACTGGCCGATCAAGCCGACACCGCTCGGGCGCGCGTTGTGTCTATGGCCGGAGCGCGTGTATCAATGGCACCGCGAAGGCTTCGACAGTGTCGCGGGACTCGAACGGCTGGCCGCCGGCGACGAGTTTGAAAACCAGGCGGTGCGTTACGGCCCGGCCGCGTACGGCGTGCAATTTCACCCGGAGGTCAGCTATCAGATGATGCGGCGCTGGACCGCCGCCGCCGCACACAAGCTCTCCGCGCCGGGCGCCCAGGATATTCCCACTCAGACTCGCGAAGCGCATCGGCACGATCGTGCCGGCGTCGCATGGCTCAACAGTTTTCTGGACACATGGCTCGCCGGACGGCCTGCCGATTCGTTACTAGCTGGCGGCGAGACCCGCGGTCATGTCGGTGACGCTGAGCAGGCCCCATTCGATCGCCTTCAGCACGGCCTCATGACGACGTGACACGTTGAACTTGCGGCGGATATTGTTGAAGTGAAAGTTGATGCAGGACTCGCTCACGTTGAGAATGTGGCCGATCTCCCATGAGGTCTTGCCGAACGCATGCCAGCGCAGACATTCCGTCTCGCGGCGGCTCAGGCGGGGCGCCGAGCCGGATCGGGTATCGAACCCGAACTGGCCGATCGCCTCGCTCGTAATGTCGCGCAGCAACGACAAACGCGGCAGGCAGCGCAGGCAATTGTCGTAGGTGAGCGCGTATTCATCGTTCACCGCGCACGTCAGCATGCCCACCTCCCCCTTCAATCCATACAGCGGCAGCGTGACGCCACGGTTCAGACCAAAGGCGCTCGCTTCGTCATGAAACTCGCGCTGCGCCGGGGCGACGAAAAAAGCCGGGTCCCAGATCAGCGGCATGCGTGATCTGAAACAATGTTTGAGCAGCGGATCGACCTGATCGAAGGAACGCTCGCGATAGCGCTGCTCCCATTCCGGCTCGCAGTTGCTCCACATGTGCGCTGCGCAGAAAGACACCCCCTGCGACGGCAACACCGCGAGCACCACCTTGTCGAAACCCATTTTTGCAGTCGCGTCGAGAATACGGTGGCGTAGCGCGCACTCGTCGGTCGGCACGAGCAAATCCAAGTAATCATTCTGGCCGTTCATTCGTATACTCCCGTTTTTTCTGTTCGTTCTGGTGTACTGATATAACCGTCCCGAGCGTCTCGCAGCCCTGTTGCCAATCGGAACGGCGGCGTTAGTCTCCCGTTTCCGACAGCAATTGCCTACCTATCTTCTTGGCATCGTCGAGCGTGGCCACCGCTTCGAGCGGAATGCCGAAGGCTTTCGAGATCGCCGCCGCGCCGGCCTTCGACTCTTCGCGCTCGCGCTCGTCGGGTTCGACCGTGATCAAGGCCTTGCAGACTTGCGACAGTGCGTCGCGGTTCGTCTTGAGCCACATGCCGCGGTGCTTGCGGTCCTCGTGCGTTTCCTCGGGGCGCGGCGAGATGAACAGCAACACGAAGTGCTCGCCGGTCTTCAGCAGCGCATTCATGTCCTGCTCCCAGGCCACCGCGTAACCGGGTGCGATCGCGTCGTTGCGGGCGATCACGAGCGGGAATTCCGACAGATCGAACACGGCGGATGTGCTCAGTTCATGGCTCAGATTCATGATTCAGGTTCCTCTTGCAAGTTGAAAAAAATCTTGATTGGGCGGGTGCGCCGGCATTCGATGCCCGGCGCACCCGCGCTTCATTGCTTTAGCGATTCAGCGCTTGGCCCCCGCGGGCGCACCGCCGCCCGGCCTCGGCCCGAATGGCGGTTTAGCCAGCCACACCAGCACGATCACCGCGATGTAGACCCAACCCAGCGCGAACGCGACGTCGTTGAACGAGATCTGATAGGCCTGCGCGTCGATCATCCGGTCGAGCAGCTGATAGCCGGTTTGCGGATCCCCCTGCCCCAGCACGCGCAACTGTTGACGCACCGCCGGATCGAACACGCTGATGCTCTCGGTGATCTGCGCGTGGTGCTGCACCGCGCGGCGCTCCCACAGGAACGACGTGATCGACACCGCGAAGCTCGCGCCGAGCGTGCGCAGAAAGGTCGACAGGCCCGAGCCCGCGGCAATCTCGTCGGGCTTCAGATCCGACAGCAGAATGCTGTTGATCGGCATGATGAACAGCGCGAGCCCGAGTCCTTGCAGCAACTGGATCAGCGCGATGTGCTCGAAGTCCACGTCGAGAAAGAACTGCGACCGCAGAAACGACGCGCAGCCGAGAATGCCGAACGCCATGCACACCAGCATCCGCATGTTGAAGCGCGGCGCGTACTTGCCCATGAACGGCGTGAGCAGCACTGGAATGATCCCCATCGGCGCGGCCGCGACCCCGGCCCAGAAGGCCGTGTAACCGAGCGTGCGCTGCAGCCATTGCGGCACGATCACGTTGACCGCGAAGAACGCCGAATACGCCAGCACCAGCGTCAACGTCCCGGCGGCGAAATTGCGATGCTTGAAGAGCCGCAGGTTGACGATCGGATTCGGCTCGGTCAGCTCCCAGATCAGGAACAGCAGAATGCCGAACGCGGCCACGACCGACATCCACACGATGAAGGTCGAGTTGAACCAGTCCTCGTCGTTACCCTTGTCCAGCACGATCTGCAATGCGCCGACGCCGAGTATCAGCGCCGCGAGACCGACATAGTCCACCTTCGCCTTCGCGGTGGTTTCGGGCCGCCCCTGCATCTGCGCGTACACCATCGAACACGCGAAAATGCCGATCGGCACGTTGATCAGGAACGACCATTCCCACGAGTAGTTCTCGGTGATCCAGCCGCCGAGCAAGGGCCCCGCGATCGGCGCGACGACGGTCACCATCGCGATCATCGAGAGCGCGAAACCACGCCGCGCCGGTGGATAGATCGACAGCATCAGCGCCTGGGTGGTCGGAATCATCGGTCCGGCAACGAGGCCCTGGAACGCGCGGAACGCCACCAGTTGCGGCAGACTATGCGCCAGTCCGCACAGCAGCGAGGCGAATGTGAACAGCAGCGTCGCCCAGACGAACAGCTTCACCTGGCCGAAGCGCTTCACCAGAAAACCCGTCAGCGGCAGCGCGATCGCGTTGCTCACCGAAAAGGTGGTGATCACCCAAGCGCTCTGATTCGTGCTCACGCCAAGATTACCGGCGATGGTCGGCAGCGACACATTGGCGATGGTGCCGTCCAGCACCTGCATGAACACGGCCAGCGCAAGGCCGAAGGTGGTAAGCGGGACGCTGCGGGGCCGGAAATCGCTGCCGGCCACAGCCGCGGGCGCGCTCATTTCACGCTCGCCGTGGCACCGGCTACCGGCAGGTTGTCGTGGATCACCTTGTCGACCAGCGCATTCGCGAGCTGTAACTGGCGTTGATACAGATCGCTACTGAACAGCGGTTCGCTCGGCGGCTGATGCGCCAGCATCGCGCCGTCGCGATTATGCAGATCGACGCTGGCGTGCATCGACAGGCCAATCCGCAGCGGATGCTTTTCCAGCTGTGCCGGGTCGGTGAATTCGATCCGCACCGGCAAGCGCTGGACGATCTTGATCCAGTTGCCGGTGGCGTTCTGCGCGGGCAGCAACGCGAACGCGCTGCCGGTGCCCACGCCAAGCGCCTGCACCTTGCCGCTATAACGCACGCTGCCGCCGTACAGATCCGAGCGCAGCTCGACCGGCTGGCCGATACGCATCTCCGAGACCTGCTTTTCGGTGAAGTTGGCGTCGACCCAGACTTGCCGCAGCGGCACCACGGCCATCAACGGCGTGCCCGGTTGCACGCGCTGGCTCAATTGCACCGTGCGTTTCGCGACGTAGCCGGTGACCGGCGTGACCAGCGTGGCACGCGCGTTTTCCAGATAGGCGGCGCGCAAGCGCGCGGCGGCCGTTTCCACATCCGGATGCGACGCCACGGCCGTATCGTCGACCAGCGCCTTGCTGGTCTGATACTGCTGCTGCAGATTCGCCAGCGCGCTCTGTGCGCCGACGAACGCGCTTTGCGCCGATACCAGCGTGTCGTGTGCATGCGCCAGCTCTTCGGCCGAAATCGCACCCGTGCGGCCGAGATCGCGGCGGCGTTCGTAGTCGGCACGGGCTTTATCGAGCGACGTACGGCGCGCGTCGACTTCCGCCTGCGAGCCCTCGAGACTGTCGTGCAAGCCGCGTTCGTTGCTGTACAGCCCGCGCACCTTGCGCACCGAGCCGGCCAATGCGGCCTGCGCACCGGCCAGTTCCACTTCGGTATCGCTCGGGTCGAGCTTCACCAGCGTGTCGCCGCTGCGCACGAGGTCGCCGTCGTCGGCGCCGATCGACACCACCGTGCCCTGCACCTGCGGCGTGATCTCGACGACGTTGCCTTGCACGTACGCGTTATCCGTCGCCTCGTACCATTGGCCGTATAAAAAGTGCCACGCGAGCCACACGGCGATACCGATTGCGAAGCCGGCGATCAGCAAACGCAGCAGCAGTTTGCGACGCCCGGAAGCCGGCGGCGTCGGACTGCCGCCCGCGCCACCCGAGCCGCCGGGCGCGGCGCCGCCCGGCGACTGTTTCGCCGGTTCAGGCGGGGCGCCCGGACGTAGCGCGGTTTGATTCGCAGGCGCGGCGGCCTGACCTACGGGTTCGAGAATTTTTTCGCTGCTCATGGCGTAGCTTGAATGTCGAGAGAAGGAGAGACGGCTGCGAACGCGGCGTCGGGGCGCTGCGGCATGAAACCGCCGCCCAGCGCCTCGACCAGTTGCAGAGACAGATCGACGTGTTGCGCGCGCAATTGCGCCATCCGTTTGCTGGCAACCAGCAACTGCTGACGCACCACCAGCGCTTCCAGATAACTGCCCACGCCCGCGCGATAGCGCTGGTCGGCGAGCGCCCATGCGTCGTGGGCGGCGTCGAACGCGTGTTGCTGCGCGTCGATTTGCAGTTGCATCGATTGCAGGCTGTGCAGGTTGTCGGCGACCTGATTGAGCGCGCCGATCAGCGTCTTGTTGTATTGCGCGACCGCCACGTCGTATTGCGCGTCGCGATGCTGCAGATTGCCGCGCAATGCGCCGCCGTCGAAGATCGGCAGACTGATGGCCGGCGTCACCGAGTACGTGCGCGAAGCCGCCTGGAACAGCGACGCGCCGCCGCGCGTGGCGAGCCCCGCCATGGCGCTCAGACTGATGTTGGGCAGGAATTCCGTTTTGGCGCTGGCGATGTTGCGGCTCGCCGCCTCGACCCGCCAGCGCGCCGCGACCAGATCGGCGCGGCGGCCCAGCAGATTGGCCGGCAGGTCGGCCGGCACCGCGAGCGCGGGCACCGGCAACGCCGCAGGACGCTGGATCGACAGACCCGCGTCCGGCCCCTGGCCCAGCAGAATCGCGAGCGCGATCCGTGCGCTGGCAATCTCCTGCGCGGCCATCGCCTGTTGCTCCATGGCGGTTGCCACTTCGCTATCGGACTGCTTGAGTTGCGCCTGGTTGTCGATGCCTTTGTGAACCCGCTGCAGCGTCAGATCGCGCGCTTCGTTGGCGCGGTCCGCTTCCGACTGCGCGACTTCCTGCTGCGCATACGCGTAGTTCAAATTCGTATAGGCGCGCGCCACGTTCACCGAGAGCTGGATGCGCGCGGCCTGCGCGTCGACTTCCGTCGCGCGCGCTTCGCCTAACGCGGCTTCCCATGCGGCTCGCTTACCGCCCCACAGGTCGATGTCCCAGTTGAAGCCGAGATTGAGTCCGCGCGTGTGATAGAAGAAACCGCCGCCCTCTTCTTCGCTATACACGGTGCCTGACTGACGCTGCGCGGTGAAGTTGGCGTTCGCGGTCAGATTCGGAAAGCGTGCGGCGTTGGCTTCGGTCACCTGCGATTGCGCGTCGCGGGCCCGTGCGTCGGCGATCGCGAGGTCGGGGTTGCCGGCGAGCGCGCGCTCGATCAGCGCCGTCAATTGCGGGTTCCCCAGCGCGACCCACCAGTCGGTGGCAGGCCATGCGCGGTTGGCGTCGATGCCCGCGAGACTCTGCGACGCCTGCAACTGCGACGGATCGCTCAGCTTGCCGACCGGCGCGAGCCCGCGGCTGGTGACGCAACCAGCGGACGTGATCAGCAACGCCGTCGCCGTCATCCATGCCGCGATGCGAGATGCATCACGACGGTGCCATGTCGATCGTTTCGATCGTTGCGATCTCGTCGATCCCGTCGAAGTGACGTGTCGAATATCAGCCCATCCTTCCATTGAATACTCCATCTATCGGGCGACTTGCCATGACCCGCATTGTTGGACGTTCAATAGAAAAGCTGATAACGTTGTTTAGACAAAAAATAATGAATTCCAGCCATGCCATATCAGAAGACTACCCCGAGCAAGGCGCAGCACCTCCTGCACAAATCCGCGCATAAAAACGCGGACCACAGTGAGCCTAAAACCGCACGCAAAACAGCGACGCCGACCGCACCCGTCGCCCCGTCATCCGATCCGAGCGAACGCGCCGACGGGCCGGCGCTGATCGCCGTATGGGGCGAGCATGAAGGCGATAGCGACTATCAACTCGGCACGCGCGAAGTCGATTGGCATAACCATTTGCGCGGCCAGGTGTTTTGCGTCGAGAGCGGACTCGCGCATGTACGCACTCAGCACGGATCCTGGTTGTTGCCGCCGCATCGCGCCGGTTGGATCCCGCCAGGCGAATCGCATAAAGTCAGCATTAGCGGCGCAATGAGCGGCTGGAGCGTCGTGATCACGCCGGCGGCAAGCGCCAGCCTGCCGGAGCGGCCATGCGTGATCAGCATCAGCGAACTGATGCGAGCGTTGGTCAGGCGCGCGGTCTCGTGGGCCACGCAGTGCCGGCTCGATGCCGAACAGGAACGCATGAGCTTCGTGCTGCTCGACGAGATGCGCCGCGCGCCACATGAGCCGCTGCATCTGCCGATGCCCACCGACCGCCGGCTCGTGCGCATCGCCAACGCGATCCTCGGCCAGCCCGACGACACCCGCACGCTCGACGAATGGGCCGCCTGGGCCGGCCTGTCGGCGCGCACGCTGAGCCGTCTGTTTATCGCCGAGACCGGCAGCAGTTTCGCGCAGTGGCGTCAGCAGGCGTGTTTGACGCGCGCGCTCGAACGTCTTGCGCAAGGCGACAGCGTCGCCAACGTGGCCGACGCCTTGGGCTACGCGACGCCGAGCAATTTCATCGCCATGTTTCGCCGCTGTTTCGGCGATTCCCCCGCGCACTATTTCGCGAAACGCAAACCCTCGCTGTAACCCCCGTCCGACACCGTTTTCCTACACGGTGACGCGAAAAACCTGTCAACGCTATCAGTAGTCGCTTAGCAGCGGGCTAGATATAGTTAGTCCGTTGCGTCATAACGTGCGCGCTTCGCTCGAAGCGTCCGACACACTGATCAGGATCACTACCTGACGGTTTTCGCCCCCACTTATGTAGAGCTTACCCATGTCTAACGCCGTGGATTCAGACGAGACGCCTATCGTCTCCGTGCAGCAACTGGCCGACTACATCGCCGCGGGATGCAAAGACCGCGCGGCGTTTCGCATCGGCACCGAGCACGAGAAATTCCTGTTCGACCGCAACACGCTCAAACCGCTTTCGTATCACGGCAACGCGGGCATCGGCGCGGTGCTGCAACGGCTGCTCGAACAGCAAGGGTCGCCGATTCTCGACGACGGGCATCTGATCGGCGTGCGCTATGACGACGGCGCGGCGATCTCGCTCGAACCCGCCGGACAACTGGAATTGTCCGGCGCGCCGGTGGCGTCGCTGCATGACACGCAGACGGAACTGCACGCGCATCTGGACACCGTTAAGGCGATCGGCGAGCAACTCGGGTTCGAGGCGGCGCCGCTCGGTTTTCATCCGCTGATGCGCCGCGACGAGATGCCGTGGATGCCGAAGCGCCGTTACGCGATCATGCGCCGTTATATGCCGCAGGTCGGCACGCGCGGCCTCGACATGATGCTGCGCACCTGCACCGTGCAGGTCAATCTCGACTATGCGTCGGAAGCGGACATGGCGGCCAAGATGCGCGTGTCGCTCGCGCTTCAGCCGCTCGCCACCGCGCTATTCGCCAACTCGCCGTTTCGTGAGGGCCAACCGTCCGGCCTGATGTCGACGCGCGCCGACGTCTGGACCGACACCGATCACGACCGTTGCGGCATTCCCGCGCTGTTCATGTCGCGCAGCTTCGGTTTCGAGCGCTACGTGAACTGGTTGCTCGACGACGTACCCATGTATTTCGTGCGCCGCAACGACCGTTATATCGACGTGGCCGGCCACACGTTCCGCGATTTTCTCGGCGGGCGCATTCCCGGTCTCGAAGACGACACGGCGACGCTGGCCGATTTCGCCGATCACATGACGACGGCGTTTACCGAGGTGCGGTTGAAACGTTTCCTCGAAATGCGCGGCGCCGATGCCGGCACGCCCGCGATGATGGTCGCGCAGTCGGCGCTATGGGTCGGGTTGTTGTACGACGCGGGCGCGTTGTCCGATGCGCAGACGCTGACCGCCGGCATCAGCCGCGCGGAGTTGCTGGCGGTGCGCCGCGACGTTCCGCGCCTCGGTCTCGACGCGCGTCTGCAAGGCCGCACGCTGCGCGAACTCGCGGGCGACGTGGTGGCGATCGCGGCCAAAGGCTTACGCGCCCGAGCGCGGCATGACGCCGCCGGCGACGACGAAACGCAATACCTTGCACCGCTCCAGGACATCGCCGCAGGCGCGCCGAATCAGTCGGAGTACTGGCTCGCGCGTTTTCGCGAGGCATGGGACGGCGACGCCACGCGTATTTTTGGCGAGTTGTTGCAGAACGATCGCTCGGCGGAGTTTTTTGAAGTTCAGTAGCAATCAGGCAGGCGCATTAACCTGGCAAAAGCCAGGCAAAAACCAGGCATCAAGCAGGACGGCGAGACGCCAAGATCGAGCCGATACGACAATCACTTCTCATGTTGAGGCAACCATGTCAAAGCGACACTACGAAACACCGATCGACGTTAAGTACCGCGACACCGATTCGATGGGCCACGTGAGCAGCCCGGTCTATTACGACTACCTGCAGCATTCGTATTTGAGCTACATGTTCGATCTGCTGGACATGCCGCGCACGGAGAAACTGCCGCACATCATGGTCAAGACGCAGTGCGAATATCTGGCGCCCGCCATGTTCGGCGACAAGCTGACGGTCCGCTCCAGCGTCGTCAAATTCGGCAGCAAGAGCTTCGAGCTCGAACATGTGATGGAACGCGACGACAAGCAGATCATCGCGCGCGGCGCGTCCACGCATGTGATGTTCGATTACACGACCAATAAGACGGCGCTCGTGCCGGATGCATTCAAGGAACGGGTGATGACGTTTCAGGGTTCGCTGTAACGGGCGCGAGAAGCGCTTGGGTTTGAAATGAAACGACCCGGTCGCAGCCGCGACCGGGTCGTTTCAATTGCGGAGGACTTAACGCGGCGTCCGTACAGATCTTTTCTCAATCACCCCGCAAACGACTGGGCGTGATCCCCAGGCGGCTCCGAAACGCGGCCGTCATATGCGCGTGCGAAGAGAAACCGACCGCGAGCGCGATCTCGCGCAAATCATGACGCGAGCTTTCCAGTAGCACGCGAGCGGCGGCCAATCTGCGATCGATCAGGTAGCTATGCGGGCTCTTTCCGACCGCCGCCTTGAAGGCCCGAATGAAGAATGCCTCGGAGAGTCCCAGCGCGTCCGCCATCAGCTTGACGCTGATATCTTCGCCGAGGGTCGAGTCGATGATCTCGTCGATCTGCCGCAGGCGCGCGGAGGTCATCGAGCGGGCTTGCCGGGGCGCGCTCAATCCGCCATGAACAACGGAGTTGACGCGCTCCGCCAGAACGATGAGCTTTTCTTCCAGCAACAACGTGGCGGGTGCGTCCGTGAGCAACAAAGTCCGAATGGTTTGCGCGGCGTCGATCGCGATCGGATCGATGAAATCGTTGAACTGTCGCTGGACCGACACGCTGCCGGCAAGATCGCGAGACATGGTGACGCGCAGATATTCGCCCCCATCTTGCGACGACGAAAACACCGTGCAACCGCCAGGCACATAGGCCAGGCTGTTCGGCTTCGAGAAGAACGGCAACACACGATCGCTTGAAAACGCGTGATGGCCCCGCTGGCTTTCGAACGCGAAGCCGATCACCGCCTGGTCCGGGGTGTACATGACTTCATACGCATGTCGCGGCAATAGCTCGACGCCCCAGCGGCCGATCACGAGCCGCCGGCCCGCCTGCTGGCTTATCCGCTCCGGGTTCGGTGTTTCTGCCGTATTCATCGTCCCTCATGCGGGTTGAGCGATTGCGGAAACCACTGGTTGTTCGACGTGCCCGCGAGATGCGCCGACTTGTTCTTTGGGTCAGTTTTCTGACAACGCAGACGCCGCGATTCACTATCATCGCCTGAAATGCAGTCAGGCAGTCAAGCGACCGTTCTCTTTCTGGGCCTATCGGACATCATGTTTTCACTAAACCGGAAAACGCGCAAACTCTATTACGAGAACGCCGCCTTATCGGCGTGCGCCGCCAGGATCGTCAAGGTCAACGCAAACAGTATCGAACTCGATACGACGGTCGCCTATCCGGAAGGCGGCGGCCAGGAAGCCGATCATGGCGCGATTATTCTTGAGGATGGGCGCGCGTTGCGTTTCGTCGATGCGAGAAAAATGTACGGCAATTTCGCACGCATTCCCGATTTCCCGAGCATCCTCGTGGACGGCATTATCGAGCACGTGATTCATCCGGACGATCTCGCGTTGCTGAGCGAACTGGAGGTCGGCGCTGAAGCCACCGTGCGTATCGACCGGTTGCGACGCGCGCAGCTCTCGCTCAGTCATACGGCGTCACATCTGCTATATCTGGGCGTTAACGAGGTTCGACCCGATGCTATGCCGGGTCTGTTCGGTTGTCATATCAAGGTCGACGCCGCGCGCTTCGATTTCAGCGTGGAAACCCGCTTCACGGCCGACGAGCTTCAGGAAATCGAACGGATCGCCAACGCGTACGTGCTGCGCGGCAGTGAGGTCGTCACGTATCAGCATCCGTTGTATCGGGACGCGCGGTATTGGGCGTGCGAAGGTCAGGTGATTGCTTGCGGCGGGACGCATATCGCGTCGACGGCGCCAGTCGGACGCATTCAGGTACACCGGAAAAACCTGGGGCGTGGCAAAGATCGCCTTTCGTGTGACTTCGCGGAGTCGATGCCGGAGTTGCGGGCCTGAGCCACGGACCTTAGTCGCGTACCTCAGCCACCGCATTCACCAGGCGCCGCTCCGCCCGCGCAGCCTGACCGTCACAACACCGCACCACCACCCGGCGCCGCCGGAAACGAACCCAGCAAAACCAGCGCACGAGCATGCCGTTTCATCTGCGCGAGCGCGTGGGCCATCTGCACGTCATGCCGATGCCTGGGCAACTCGACGAAGAACCGGTATGCCCACAACTCGCTTCGAAGCGGCCGTGCGTCGAGCCGCGTCACCGGAATCCGATGCTCGGCCAGCGGCGCGAGCACGCGCTGCAGCGCCCCGCTGCTGTTCTCGAGTTCGACACACAACAGCGTGCGATCGTCGCCGGTGGGCGGCGGTTCGTCGCGGCCGATCACGTAGAAACGCGTGCTGTTGAAATGCTCGTCCTGAATCGCCGATGCGACGATCCGCAAGCCGTAGTGATGCGCCGCCCGCTGGCTGCCGATCGCCGCGTGACCCGCCGAACGCGCGGCAAGCTGCGCCGCCTGCGCATTGCTCGCCACCGCCTGTCGGGGCACGTCCGGCAGATGCGCGTCGAGCCAGCGCCGGCACTGCGCGAGCGCCTGTTCGTGCGCCGTCACACAGGTAATGCCGTCGAGCGCGCCATGCGCCGTCATCAGCATATGCCGCACCGGCAGCACGACCTCGCCGCTCACGGTCAGCCGGTTTTTCAGCAGCAGATCCAGCGTGCGTGCGACGATGCCTTCCGTCGAGTTCTCGACCGGCACGACGCCGTGACTCGCGCCGCCGTGCGCGACCGCATCGAACACGGCGTCGACGTTGGTGCAGGACATCGCGTCATGCGTCTCGCCGAAGCACAGCCGCATCGCGTCTTCGGTATAGGTGCCGCATGGCCCGAGAAAGGCGATCGCATTACGCTCGATTTCGCCGCAAGCCGGCGCGAGTTCGAGCAGGCGCGCGGCGTGTTGCGCGGCCTGCGGCGCGGCAACCTTCGGCGCAATAGCCGCCATAGCCGCAATAGGCGCGATTGGTGCATTCGGCGTCGCCATCATGCCGCCGACTGCAAGGACGACAACGACGGCAACGACGGCAAGCTTTCGCGCATCGGCGTCGCCTCGTGCCGCTGACGGCGCTGCCGCACGGCGTCGGCGAGTTTGCCCAGCAATGCTTCGGTCGCGTCCCAGCCGATACACGCGTCGGTAATGCTCTGACCGTAGGCGAGCGGCACGTCGGCCACCACGTCCTGGCGGCCGGGCAACAGATTCGATTCGATCATCACGCCGGCAATCCGCTCGCCGCCGCCGGCAATCTGCTCGCACAGCGAATCGCACACGCACAATTGTTTGTCGTGCTGCTTGCAACTGTTGCCGTGACTCGCGTCGATGACAACCCGCCCCGGCAGCCCACCCGCCGCGAGCGACGCGCAGGCTTCGGCGACGCTCTGCGCGTCGTAATTGGGCTGCTTGCCGCCGCGCAGCACGAGGTGACAGTCCTGATTGCCGCTGGTCGCGACCTTCGCGAACCGGCCGCTCTCCGTCACGCCGAGAAAATGATGCGCATGGCCGGCGGCGTGAATCGCGTCGATCGCGATCTTGACGTTGCCGTCCGTGCCGTTCTTGAACCCGATCGGACACGGCAAGCCCGAGGCCAGCTCGCGATGAATCTGCGACTCCGTGGTGCGCGCGCCGATCGCGCCCCAGCTCACCAGATCGGCCAGGTAGTGCGGCGTGGTCACGTCGAGGAACTCGGTCGCGACCGGCACGCCGGCCCGCGTAATGTCGAGCATCAATTGCCGGGCGAGCCGGATGCCGGCGTCGATCGCGTAGCTGCCGTCCAGATGCGGATCGTTGATCAGGCCTTTCCAGCCGACCGTGGTGCGCGGCTTTTCAAAGTACACGCGCATCACGATCTCGAGCTCGTCCTGCCACACATGCCGCTGCTTCGACAAACGCGCGGCGTATTCGAGCGCGGCGACCGGGTCGTGAATCGAACAGGGGCCGACGATCACGATCAGCCTGCCGCTGAGTCCCTGCAGGACCTCGGAAATCGCGCGGCGCGTTTGCATGACGGTGTGCAGGCTTTCGACGTCGCACGGCAACTGTTGCCTCAATTCCGCCGGCCCGATCACCGGCGTCGTCGCGCTCATGCCTCTTCCGATATCCCAACTCAACATAGACAGACCCCATGAGCGTGTCACGCCCGAGAGAAACCACGCGGCCGAACCGCTCAGCCTTGCGAGGACGATGCGCTGCCGGCGAGCCGCTGCATCTGGTTGAAAATATTCTTGCGGTGCATCTCTTCGGTGCCGCCGACGCTCGCAAACCCCATCGCGTCCTTCAGCAACGTGGCGATGCCGCCGTTGTGATAGCCGATGCTGCCGTACAACTTGACGAGGCTCGTGGCGTTGTCGATCAGATCGCTGGCGCCGACCAGCTTGGCCACCGAACACGCCAGCAGCGCCTCGGGATGCGCGTTCAGCAAACGGCCCAGCGCGCCGTAAGCGGCCCAGCGGCTGCGCTCCATGCCGATCTTCATGTCGACTAGACGCTTCTGGATATATTGATGCGAGTCGATCGTGCTTTTAAAGCTGGTGCGCTGCGCCGCGTAGTGCATCGCTTCGTCGACGAACGGCAGCGGCAGGTTCGCCGCCACCAGCCCGTAGTAAAGGCGGCCGAGCGAGATGATGTCGATCAGGTGGCCGAGGCCGCGCCCCGCCTGGCCGAGTATCTGCGACGCGTCGACGTGGATGTCGTCGAAGCGCAGTTCGCCGGTGGGCAGATTGCGGTTGCCGAGCTTGTCGTCCTGCGCGCCGATCACGAGGCCCGGCGTATCGCGATCGAGCAGCACCAGCGCGATGTTGCTCGACTCGCGCCGCTCCAGACGGCTCACCACGAGGATGAAGTCCATGATCGGCGCATGCGCGATGTTGTATTTGCTGCCGTTGAGGCGGTAGCCGTCCGGCGCCTCCGACAGCGTGGTTTCGATGCTGCGCACGTCGGTGCCGGTGGACGGCTCCGCAATGCCGGTCGCGCTGACCTTGCCGCGCATGATGGCGGCCAGATAACGCTCCTTCTGCAACGGGCTGCCGTGCCGCACCATCGCACGCACCATGCCGGCCTGGGCGATCACCGACAACAGCAGTTCCGGCGTACGGATCGTCGACGACAGCCCGTCGAGCGCGGCGGTGAAACCCCACCAGTCTTCGCCATGGCCGCCGTAGTCTCTGGGGACCACGAGATGCCAGAGCTGCTCGTCGCGCAAGCGGTTCCACCCGGCGTAATCGAAACCTTCCGGCTGCTGGTCGCGCGCTTTCGCAAGCTGCTCGCCAACCGCGGCGAAACGCTCGCGCAGTGTCAGTTGTTCGGGGGTCCAGTCGTGAAACATCGTGCGCCGCTCCGTCGATCAGATTTAAATGGACGGCATGGCGGAGTCCGCATCGGAAAATATGCGCTCTGATACCAGGCCGGTGATAGTCGAGTCGTTACCGCGCGCCGGATAAATCGCCGCTGTCATCCGGCTTTAACATTTTCTCTATCAGTCAAAATAATCGCGAGATTATGCATTTCGCAGATTTTTGCGAATTCAGCACCCCGGCTATTCGCACACGTCAAATTAACCGCGCGCCTGCAACCGGATCGGACTGTATTAATGGAGAATCGGATATTCACGCACAGCTATAGTGCATGGGAGATGTCGCCCTTATTTTGCGGCGAGCTGTATGCCCATTGATCGTGCTGCGGGTTGATTCGCTGGCTAGTCTACTCGCGGATCTTCTTGCTGTACGCCTGAGATTTCTGATAGGGGTCGAGCTGGTATCGCGAATGATATAAGGCGCGCCGGTTTATTCTCAGGAAACGAAGTGAGTAAAACAACGCGCACGCAGACTCGCCTTATATTTCCAGGATATGCCGCGATATTTATCGACATACATAAACCATTCCAAAGCCGTTCGCCCGGTGCGGATTCCCGTCAGCGCGCCGCAGCCGCGCCTTCCGCGCAGCGTTTCGCCAGCCGGACAGCACGATGCTTTGCAACGTAGCCGGCACGAGTGCGATAGCCAGCCCAGTCGCGGTCAGCCCGATCAATGTGGAAGCCTGTTGCGCCTCCTGCACGACCTCCGGGTCGAAGCCGCGTTTCGCGCATAGCGCGAGCGTCCACTGCGAAATCGTTACGCCCGCCTGGCGCGGATAGGCGATAAACGGCTCGCCGCGCAGATACTTCAGCTTGAGCGAGGCCGCCTTCGCCAGCCAATGCCCCGCATGCATCGCCACCAGTAATGGCTCTTCCGTCAGTGGCGTGAACATCAGTTCGGCGGCGGCGTGCTGCCACGACCTATCTGCGCACGTTGGGGGCGCCGCGCCAGTGTTCCTCGGCGGGGGGCGGCGCCGGTGTTTACCCATGGGATGTATGTGGGCACCGGCAGTTCGTCGACGGCGGTGCGGGTGGGGATGCGGACGTTGTTTTGAAGTGGGTGGCGCTTGTGGTGTGGCATGAGCGGCGTGTGCGGTGCGATGGCGCGCGCGCCGCACTGCAGCCGCCGCTTGCCGCTGCATGTCACGCCTCCCGCCCTACCAGAACGCCCGCCTGAACAGACTCAACCGATTCACCCTGAACAACCGCGCGGGCCGCTGATTGCCGCCCTGAAACTCGTCGGTGGCGATCAGGATATCGGCCTCGTCCGCCGCGTCGCCGGGTTGCAGATCCGCCACCTTGATCCCCAGTCGCGAGCGGAACGTGCCGCGCGACACCGTCTCGCCAAAAATCTGTTCGTAGATCGACTGCAGTTGCGTCAGCGTGAACAACTCCGGCAGCAGCCAGCACGGCAACGTCGAATAGCTCGCCTTGTTGCGCACCCGCTGCACCGCTTCCTCCACTTGCTCGGCATGATCGAATGCCAGTTTGGGCAGGTCGTCCACATCGTAGAACTGAAACACGCCCGCACCGGCCTCGCTCAATTCCGCATGCGGGATCAGCGCGACGTGCGACACGGCAACCGACCAGCCGCGCGGATCGCGCGCCGGGCCGCCGAACGTGCGCAGTTGCTCGAGATAGCGCGGTGCGAAGCCGGTCTTCTCCCCTAGCACGCGCTTCGCCGTCGCTTCCAGCGACGCGTCTTCGCCCACGTGGACATAACCACCGGGTAACGCCAGGCTATGCTTCGCGGGCGCTCGATCGCGCTGGTGCAAGGCCACCTTCAGCAGGCCCTCGTCCAGCGTCAGCAACACAATGTCAACGCTCACGTCCGGCGTGGTGTAGCTCTGTTTCATGGATCACTCCTGTGCCCGGTCCGAATATGCGTCGTGAGTATTTCCACCTACATAGTTGCAATTCTCAACTAAGTCATCTTATACTGGCAACCAGTTAGTCGGATATTCCGACGAAGCCGGACGGAGGATAACAAATGATTCAGGTTTTTGCCGTATCGAGCGATCGGGGTGAAGTGCCGCTGGAACTCCGCAAGCTGGTGTTCCCCGGCGGCGAGGTCAACGTCACCGTCGAACTGGGTAAGCCCGCGCACACGCTGCGCATTCAGGCGCATCTGCCCCACGCCGAGGCGGTCATGACGCTGCTGCTCGTGACCGACGCGCTGCGCCGCGGCTACCCTGGCACGCCGATCCTGTTGTCCCTGCCGTATGTGCCTTATGCCCGCCAGGACCGCGTGGCGAATGCGGGCGAAGCGCTCAGCGCGCGCGTCTTCTGCGACCTGATCAACACGCAGCAGTATGCGCAGGTCGAAGTGCAGGACCCGCATAGCGACGTCGTGACCGCCCTGCTCGACCGCGTGGTGATTGCCGATCCGTTGCCGTCGTTGCGCCGTGCGCTCACAAGCCTCGGCCTCGGCCTGGGCCGCGCTGCGCTGGTCGCGCCGGACGCCGGCGCCCGCAAGCGCGTCATGCACCTGGCGCACGCGCTGGAACTCGACGTGGTATTCGCCGAGAAAGTGCGCAACACGCAGACCGGCAAGATCACCGGTACTCAGGTGGTGGGCGATTTGCCCGACGCGCCGCTGCTGGTGGTGGACGATATCTGCGACGGCGGCCGCACCTTCACCGAACTCGCCGCGGCATTGCGTACCCGTCAGGCCGAACAGCGCCAGAGTCAGCCGCTGTACCTGTATGTCACGCACGGCATTTTCAGCAAGGGCCTCGCGCCGCTGCTCGAACACTACCAGACGGTTTTCACGCGCAACAACTGGACGAGCGACGCACGCTGCCAGCTGGTTTGAACCGAATCCGAACCTATCGTCTGAATCCGAACTCGCCAGGAGATGTTGATGAACGCCCCCGACCGCACGGAAGTCCTCGAAAAGAACCAACTCGTTCCGTTCAATCTCGCCGATTTCTACAAGACCGGCCACCCGTCCATGTACCCGAAAGCGACCACCAAACTCGTCGCGAACTTCACGCCCCGTTCCGCGAAGTACGCGCCGGTGCTGCGCGAACTGTTCGATGACAAGGTGGTGTGGTTCGGCCTCCAAGGCTTCATTCAGGAATTCCTGATCGATTTGTTCGGCGCCGAGTTCTTCCAGAAGCCGAAGGCGCAGGCCGTGCGCAAGTACAAGCGGCGCATGGATACCGCGTTGGGACCGGACGCCGTGCCGGTGGCGAGCCTCGAAGCGCTGCACGATCTCGGCCACCTGCCGCTTGAAATCCGCTCGCTGCCGGAAGGCTCGCGGGTCGACATCAAGGTGCCGCCGGTGATTTTCACTAACACGCACCCGGATTTTCCGTGGGTGTCCACCTACTTTGAAACGGTGGTGAGCTGCGAATCGTGGAAGCCGTCCACGGTCGCCACCATCGCGTTCGAATTCCGCAAGCTGCTGACCTACTTCGCGAACCTGACCGGCGCGCCGCTCGACTTCGTGAACTGGCAAGGTCACGATTTTTCGATGCGCGGCATGAGCGGCGTGCACGACGCCATGCGTTGCGGCGCGGGTCACCTGCTGTCCTTCACCGGCACGGACACGATCCCTGCGATCGACTATCTCGAGGACCACTACGGCGCGAATGCGGAGCGTGAGCTCGTCGGCGGTTCGATTCCGGCGTCGGAACACAGCGTGATGGCGCTGCGCATTCTGCTGACGCAGCAACGCCTCGAACGCGATCCGGCGCAAGCCATGCTCGACCCGAAGGCGCTGCGCCGCAAGGCCGAACTGGAAGTGATCCGCGAGTTCGTCACCGAAGGCTACCCGCAAGGAATGGTCTCGCTCGTCAGCGATACGTTCGACTTCTGGAACGTGATGACGGTGATCGCCAAAGAACTGAAGGCGGATATTCTCGCCCGCCGGCCGGACGCGTTGGGCAACGCCAAGGTGGTGTTCCGCCCCGACTCCGGCGATCCGGTGAAGATCCTCACCGGCTATACCGACGACGAACTCGTGCTGGACAGCGACGGTAAGCCCGCCGTTACTGAAACGGGCCGCTACACGGTCAAGGAAAGCGGCGAGACGATCAGCGAAGCGGAGCGCACCGGCGCGGTGGAGTGCCTGTGGAATATCTACGGCGGCACCACCACCGAGAAAGGCTACAAGGTGCTGGATTCGCACGTCGGGCTGATCTACGGCGACTCGATCACGCTGACGCGCGCGCGCGACATCATGTTGCGCATGGCGGCCAAGGGGTTCGCTTCGTGCAACGTGGTGCTGGGCATCGGCAGCTACGTGTATGGGATGAACTCGCGCGACACCTTCGGCTATGCGCTCAAGGCGATCTACGCCGAGGTGGATGGCGAAGCGGTCGACATCTATAAAGACCCGGCCACCGACGACGGCACCAAGAAGTCCGCGAAGGGGCTGCCGCGTGTCGAGAAGGAAGGCGATCACTTCGTGCTGTACGAACAGCAGACGGTCGAGCAGGCTGAAGGCGGTGCGCTGGTGCCCGTGTTCCGGAATGGCGAATTGCTGGTGAGGCAGTCGCTGGCGGAGATTCGCGAGCGCTTGCAGTCGTCGTGGACGTGTCCGGAGGCGGGGTCGATTGTTTGGGGGTGAGGATGCGGGTGAGCCCTGGTGCGATGGTGTGCCGGGGCGAGCAATCGTCCCGATCCTCCCATTGCCGGTGAAAACGCGGGCTTGCGGCCAGCGTGCCCGCCAGTCGCGCGTGGCGGGGGCAATCGAGGCGTTACAATTCTCGACTATAGTTCTTGAAGCGGTATTCTCAGTCTCTTACCCTTTCAGCGGGTTTCGATAAGGAAAGACGCACTATGCGACCGTCCGTTGTGCTTGATCTCAAGCGAAGCGCTGTGCGCGAAGCAGCGAGTCGCTTCCGCACAGTGAATCCGCGCGTGTTCGGCTCGGTGCTGCATGGCACCGACCAGGACGGCAGCGACCTCGATCTGCTGGTCGATGCATTGCCCGGCGCCACCTTGTTCGATCTGGGCGGGCTACAGGACGCGCTTGAATCCTTACTCGGCGTCCATGTCGATCTTTTGACGCCTGCCGACCTGCCGCCGAAGTTCCGCGCCAAGGTCCTTGCGGAGGCCAAGCCGGTATGAGCGAGAACCGCCTTCCCGACTACCTGGATCACATGCAGCAGGCCGCGACGGACGCGATCAGTTTCCTGGATGGGTTGAGTAAAGACAGTTTCCTCGAAGACAAGCGCACTCAGCAGGCGGTCATCATGAGTCTCATCATTATCGGTGAGGCTGCAACGAAGGTGATGGACGGCTACGCGGAGTTCGCCAATGCCCATGCCGGGGTGCCGTGGCGCAGCATGCGCGGCATGCGTAACCGTATTGCTCACGGCTATTTCGACATCAACCTCGACGTGGTGTGGGACACCGTGCAAACAGCACTGCCCGATCTGTTGAAGCAACTGTCTGCCGCGCACCTGGATGCCGAAAGTAAAACCGGCGACGACGACCGGACGCAGTCATGACCGCAATAGAACGCGTTTCCTGACGCCATCAGCATTGCTCGTGTCCGCTAGACAAAAAAATGACCAACTCCGACACGCAGCTCCCCTTTCAAGTCTCCGTCACCTTGACGGATGAAGACTTTATCGCCGCGCATGTCGTGCTTTATTCGGCGAAACGCACGCTGCGCAGACGGCTTCGTTCGATCGGGATTGCCGCGGTAGTCGGCGGACTCGCCGGCTGGTATTGGTCCGCAACGCATGTCGACATATCGATCGCAACAAGCATCGCCGCTTGCGCGATTGCGGCCGCCGCGCTGGCGTTCTGCAACGACGCGTATTTCGCCCCCCTCTTCCTGCGCGGTATCGCGCGGGCCGGCCTCAAAGCGCGGATCAAACGCGGCGCGGTGCCGTTTCTCGGTCTGCAGCAAGTCACCTTCGACGCAACCGGCGTAACCGGCGAGTCGACGCTATCAAGCCTGCGTCTGAACTGGTCGAGCCTGACCTCGCGCGCGGACGACGCCGAGCGCATCTATCTGTTCGCAGGCGGCTCCGCGTTCGTCGCGCTGCCGCGTCGCGATTTGCTGCCGACGCAGCTCGCGGCAATCGAGCGTGTGATCGCGCGATATATGCCGGTGAGGGACCGCAGCGTTGAACGATGAACCGAACGGCGCATCATGCGTGACGCCCATCCAGCGCTTCACACTTGAACAACACCACGGCCCCTATGAATCATGGCCGCCCGCGTCGCGCCTGATCGTCGACGGCAATACGCTGCCGCTCGCGATTCCCGGCTACACGTTGCTGTTCCAGTTCGACACGCCATCCGGCTATCTATTCGCCACCGACTTCGATTGCCTGTTCGAAGAAGCGGCGGCGTTCGTGCTGGTCAGCAAGGACCTGCAGCGCGTGCTTGCCGTCCGTCAGATCGGCGCGCCGTATTGTTCGTTCTGGCTGGAGGACATCCGCTGGACGGACAGCACGCATTTCATCGCGACGTTCGCCGACGATCCGAACCGCTGGTTCTTCACAATCCGCGAACACGGGATCACGTGGCGCGGCCTCAGGTGGCTGTGTCCGCGCCTGATGATGCGAAGGATCAAAGCATCCAGCGAAGCATGAATCGATAGCGCGGCGCCGCAACCGCCCTCCAGACTGCGCCGCGCCTTCACCCTTCGCTCCCTCCCTCGCCGCAACCGCCCCTCACTTGCGCCACGACCCATGCGGCAACTCGACGTCCCGCTGCGCCGCCGCCAATCCCGCAACCATCCCATCACGGTCGAACGGAACGCAATACACCGGCTTCGCCCGTTCAAAGCGCCAACTATCCCGCAACGCGCCGACGTCGACCGGATCGAAGCCAAACTGATCCATCAGCCCACTCACGACCTGTTTCGCCGCCGCGTCATCGCCCGCGAACGGCAAAGCGCGACGCTGCGGCGCACCAACCGGCCGACCGTCTGTGTGCAGATCCGCAGCCAGAATCGCGTTGAACGCCTTCACCACCTTCGAGCCCGGCAACAAAGCGGCCAGCATCTGGCTGGTCGTAGTCGTACGCTCGTCGAGCGCCGCGATAGGGCCGTCGCGCTCCGGATAGTAGTTGCACGTATCGATCACGATCTTGCCGTCGAGCGCGGCGACCGGCAGCGCGCCGATCTGCGAAAACGGCACGGCCATCACGACCACGTCACCGAAACTCGCCGCCTGTTGCGCGGTGCCGAGCGCGCAACCGAGCGCGGCGGCAGTGCTCATCAAGGTCGATGGATCGCGCGAATTGCTGATCATCACGTCATGCCCGCTCTGCTTCGCGAGGGTTGCCATCGCGCGGCCGATAAAGCCCGCGCCGAGAATGCCTATCTTCACGTTTCACACTCCATCACTGGTTGAGGACCGCGCCGTCGAGCGCGCCTGTCGGTGAGAAACACTATGATTCAAAACTTCAACATGATAAACACGCATGATCCGACGATTGTCGAAACCACAAGTAGGGAATCATGGACCGTCTGACCAGCATGGCCGTGTTCGTCAAAACCGCGGACAGCGGCTCGTTCGCCGCGGCCGCGCTCGCGTTCGGCATCTCGTCACAGATGGCGGGCAAGCACGTGAGCACGCTGGAAGAGCGCGTCGGCGCGCGCCTGCTCAACCGGACCACACGCCGCCAGAGCCTCACCGAAATCGGCCAGATCTTCTACGAGCGCTGCAAGGCGCTGCTCGCAGATGCCGAAGCCGCCGAATCGGTCGCGCAGGAACTGTCGGCCTCGCCGCGCGGGCGCCTGCGCATTACCGCGCCGGTCACGTTCGGCGCCAATTGCCTCGCGCCGATGATCGCCCGTTATCTGAAGGGCCATCCGCACGTGCGGGTCGACCTGACGCTGACCGACCGCTTCGTCGATCTGATCGACGAAGGCTACGAGGCCGCGATCCGGCTCGGCGCGCTGACGGATTCGTCGCTGATCGGCCGGCAACTGATGCCGTACCGGCTGCTCGTGTGCGCCTCGCCCGACTATCTGGCGGAGCACGGCGAGCCGCGAACGCCCGCGGAATTAGCCGATCATGCGTGCCTGAGCTTCGTCTACATGACCCGGCCGGTCGCGATCGAATGGCATTTCTCGGACGCGCACGGCGAGTACGTGGTGCCGGTCTCGGGCCCGTTTCACGCCAACGACGTGAAAGCGCTGCGCGCCGCCGCGCTCCACGGCGCGGGCGTGATGCTCGCGCCCGAGGTGGCCGTGCAGGAGGATCTCGCCGCAGGCCGTCTGGTGCGCCTTCTGCGCGACTACGAAACGCCCGCCCGGCCGATGCATCTGGTGTTCCCAGCGAGCCGTGCGACCCCGAAACTGCGGGCCTTCATCGACCAGGTGGTCGCGGAATTCGGTCCCGACACGGTGCAGGACGGCCAGTTCGAAGCGACCTGACGGCGCTTGAATCCGGCTCTTCAAAGTCCGCCAAATTACGCGCGCCGAACGCTAGAATGCCCGGCTTTGTCCGCGTCGGACCCGCCGCAAGGCAAAATACGGGTCTCGCACGCGCCAACCACGGCCCGATGAAGCCTCGCCAGGCCCGTCGCGTGCGGCACAGTCAGGACAGCTCGTCCTTTAACAGAGCCTCTCAGGAGCATTGATGACCGATTCGAACCCATCCTTCCTCGGCAGGATTTCACTTGCCGTCGGCACGTTTTTTAGCATTCTCGGCGACGGTGAATTTGCTGCCGGCGTACTGCGTCTGCGTCAAGGCGGCACGACCGCTGCCGCCACACCGGCTCCGGCGCCCACACCTGCGCCCGCCCCCGTTGCAGCCCCCGCGCCCGTGCTGAAAACCGCCAGCCCCGACGCCGCGCTGCAACTGCTCGGCCTGCTGCAACGCGACGCACGCTTCATCGATTTCGTCGAAGAAGACATCAAGAGCTACAGCGACGCCGACATCGGCGCGGCCGCGCGCCTCGTGCACGACGGCTGCCGCACGACGCTGCGCGAGCATTTCACGATCCGTCCGGTGCGCGACGAAGCCGAAGGCAGCCGCATCACGCTGGCCGAAGGCTTCGACGCCAGCTCGGTTCGCCTGACCGGCAACGTGGTCGGCAAGGCGCCGTTCAACGGCAGCATCAGCCACCGCGGCTGGCGCGTTGACGAGGTGCGTCTGCCGAAACTCGCCGAGAGCCACAACGCGAACGTCATCGCACCGGCCGAGGTGGAACTATGAGCGACGCCCGCTATTCGATCGGTATCGATCTCGGCACCACGCACTGCGCGCTGTCGTACGTCGACACCAGCGCCAGCGACGGCGAGAAAACCACGCAAGGCGTGCTGCCGATCGCGCAACTTACCGGCCCCGGCGCGATCGACAATCTCGATCTGCTGCCCTCGTTCCTGTATTTGCCGCACCCGGACGAACTGGCGTCCGGCGACCTGTACCTGCCGTGGACCGGCCAGCGCGAATTCGCGGTCGGCGAGTTCGCCCGCAATCGCGGCGCGGCCACGCCGATCCGGCTGGTGTCGAGCGCGAAGAGCTGGTTGTGTCATCCGGGCGTCGACCGGCGCGCGGCGATTCTGCCCAACGACGCGCCGCCGGAAGTCGCGCGCGTCTCGCCGCTCGAAAGCTCGGTGCGCTATCTGACGCACTTGCGCGAAGCATGGGATCACGCGCATCCGGAGGCGCCGTTCAGCCAGCAGGACGTCACGGTGACGATCCCGGCCTCGTTCGATCCGGCCGCGCGCGAACTGACCGCCGAAGCCGCCGAGGCCGCCGGCTTCGCCCGCATGACGCTGCTCGAAGAACCGCAGGCCGCGCTGTATAGCTGGATCCAGAAGAGCGGCGGCCAATGGCGCAAACAGGTGAAGGTCGGCGACATCATCCTTGTGGTCGACGTGGGCGGCGGCACGACCGACCTCTCGCTGATCGCCGTGATCGAGCGTGAAGGTAATCTCGAACTGCATCGCGTCGCGGTCGGCGAACATATTCTGCTCGGCGGCGACAACATGGACCTCGCGCTCGCGCACGTCGTCGCACGCAAGCTGGCGGCGCAAGGCACCCAGGCCGACGCGTGGCAATTGCGCGCCCTCACCTACGCGTGCCGCTCGGCCAAGGAAACGCTGCTCAGCGATCCAGCCACCGACACCGTGCCGCTCGTCGTACCGAGCCGCGGCTCGAAGCTGATCGGCGGTTCGATCCGCACCGAACTCACGCGCGCCGAACTGACACAAACAATCCTCGAAGGCTTTTTCCCGCAGGTAGATAGCGCGGCGCGTCCGGTGAGCCGCGCGCGCGCCGGTCTGACGCAACTCGGTCTGCCGTATGCGCAGGACGCGGGCATTACGCGGCATCTGGCGGCGTTCCTCGGCCGCCAGGTCGGCGCGCTGGCCGAACTCGAAGGCCTCGGCGAGGCGGCGGCCCACGCCGCCGCGCAAGGCGCGAGCTTCCTGCATCCCACCGTGGTGCTGTTCAACGGCGGCGTGTTCAAGTCGCCGCTGCTGGTCGAACGCATCATGGGCACGCTCAACAACTGGCTCGCGGCGGAAAGCGCGGCGCCGGCACGACTGCTCGAAGGCGCCGATCTCGACCTCGCGGTCGCACGCGGCGCGGCCTACTACGGCTACGTGCGACGCGGCCAGGGCGTGCGGATTCGCGGCGGCACCGCGCGGGCGTACTACATCGCGATCGAATCGGCCATGCCCGCCGTGCCCGGCCTCGAACCGCCGATCCAGGCGCTGTGCGTGGCGCCCTTCGGCATGGAGGAAGGCACCGACGCCGAGTTGCCCGCGCAGGAGTTCGGTCTTGTAGTCGGCGAGCCGGTGCACTTCCGTTTCTTCGGCTCGTCGGTGCGTCGTCAGGATCAGGTCGGCACGCTGCTCGACTTCTGGGGCCCGGATGAATTGCAGGAACTCGAAGAGATCCAGGCAACGCTGCCGGCCGCCGGCCGCACCGCCGGTGAAGTCGTGCCGGTGAAGCTGCACGCGCGCGTGACCGAAACGGGCACGCTCGAACTCGAAGCGATACCGCGCGGCACGGACGCGCGCTGGAAAGTCGAGTTCGACGTGCGCGGCAACGCGAATGCATGAGTGAGATGAAGCGGTATAGCGTCGGTATCGATCTCGGCACCAGTAATACGGTGCTGGCTTATGCGCAGGTGGGGTCGCAGTCGATCCACGTGTTCGAGATCGAGCAACTGGTCAGCCCCGGTGAAGTGGCGGCGCGGCCGTTACTGCCTTCGGTGCGGTATCACGCGGCCGAAGGTGAACTGGCCGCGGGCGATGTGCAGTTGCCGTGGTCGTCGGTGGAACGCAGCGCCGACGCTTCTACGCCGCCGGTCGTGATCGGCCGCCTCGCGCGCGTGCTCGGCGCTCAGGTGCCGGGACGGCTGGTGGCCAGCGCGAAGAGCTGGCTGTCGCATGCATCAGTTGATCGCGTCGCGCCGATCCTGCCGTGGGGCGCCGCCGACGACGTCCGCAAAGTCTCGCCGGTCGAAGCCAGCGCGAGCTATCTCGCGCATGTGCGCTCGGCGTGGAACCAGCGTTATCCGGATGCGCCGCTCGAACAGCAGGACGTGGTGCTCACGGTCCCCGCTTCGTTCGACGAAGGCGCACGCGCGCTGACCGTGGCCGCGGCGCGCATGGCCGGGCTACCCAAACTGAAACTACTGGAAGAGCCGCAAGCGGCCTTCTACGACTGGCTGTTTCATCATCGCGAACGGCTGGCGGACGAACTCGCGGCGTCCCGTCTCGTGCTGATCTGCGACGTGGGCGGCGGCACGACCGACCTCACGCTGATCGCCGTCGACGTGCGCGACGGCGAACCGCAGTTGACCCGCATCGGCGTGGGCAATCATCTGATGCTCGGCGGCGACAACATGGATCTCGCGCTCGCGCATCTGATGGAAGCGCGGCTGCCGGGCGGTGGCGAACGCGCGCGGCTGTCGGCGGCGAGTTTGTCGCAACTGGTCGAGCGTTGCCGCGCGGCGAAGGAACAGTTGCTCGGGCCGCAGGCGCCCGACTCGGCGTCGATCACGCTGCTCGGCGCGGGCTCGAAGCTGATCGGCGGCGCGCGTAGTGCGCAGGTCACGCGGGACGAAGTGGAGCGGATCATCGTCGATGGCTTCTTTCCGGCGGTGGCGTCGCATGAACGGCCGGGTAGACCGCGTGGCGCGATCGTCGAATTCGGTTTGCCATATGCAACCGATGCGGCGGTGACGCGGCATATCGCGGCATTTTTGAGCCGGTTTGCGGCGCAGTCGCGTCAGGCGTTGGGCGCGGGCAATGCCGCGGAAACTCCGGCAACAGACACGCTCGCCCCATTGCCGATTCCCGACACGCTGCTGCTCAACGGCGGCGTATTCCGCGCCGAAGCCCTCACGCGACGTCTCGCCGACACCCTCGGCGCGTGGCGCGGCGAAGCGCTCAACGTGCTGCACAACGACAACCCCGACGTCGCCGTCGCGCGCGGCGCGGTCGCCTATTCACTGGCGCGTGCGGGCGCCGCGCCGAAAATCGGCGGCGGCTCGCCGCGCAGCTACTTCCTCGTTCTTGAGGAAAGCGGCGAACGCGCGAGCGAACGCACCGATGCGAACACCGAAACCAACACCGCCGAACCCGCGCAACGCGGCATCTGCCTGCTGCCGCGCGGCACCGAGGAAGGCCAGGAAATCCTGATCGCGGACCGCACGTTCGCGTTGCGCCTCGGCCACCCTGTGCGCTTCCACCTGGTGTCATCGAGCGCGGACGCGGTCTATCGCGCCGGCGAGCTGATCGATCTCGCCGATGGCGATTTCGTGCGCCTGCCGCCGATCGCCACTGTCGTTCAACCGCGCGGCGCGAGCACCCCACGCGAAACCGTCGTGCGGATCGCCACCTCGCTCACCGAAGTCGGCACGCTCGACGTGCACTGCATCGAACTCGACGATCCCGCGCAACGCTGGCTGCTCGAATTCCAGTTGCGCGGCGACACCGCGCAGGTGAATCTCGCCGCCGATCCGGCACAAGCGCGGCATCCGCGGCTTGACGACGCGATCGAACAGATCGACCGCAGTTTCGGCACGCGCGCGCAGAAAATCGACCCGAAAGAAGTCAAGCGGTTGCGCGCGCAACTTGAGCAACTGCTCGGACCGCGCGACGGCTGGAACAGCGCGCTGCTGCGCGAACTGTTCGGCGCGCTGTGGGAACGCGCGCGGCGTCGGCGGCGTTCGGCGGATCACGAGCGGCTGTGGCTGAATCTGGCCGGCTATTGCGTACGCCCCGGCTTCGGCTATCCGCTCGACGCATGGCGCGTCGAACAACTCTGGACTTTGTTCGACGACGGCATTCAATACATCAACGAAAGCCAGGTCTGGTCCGAATGGTGGACGCTGTGGCGGCGCGCGGCCGGCGGTCTCGACGAAAGCGCGCAACTGCGCGTGCTCGACGCGATGGCGTATCTGCAAAACGCCGCGCAATCGCGTCACAAGCTGCCGTTCGACGTCGCGAAAACCGGCATCGCCGATATGGTGCGGCTGAGTGCATCGCTTGAACGGATTCCTGTCGAGCGCAAGATCGAACTCGGCGAATCCGTGCTCGCGCGGCTGCAAAAGGCCGCCGAAAATCATCAAAGCTGGTGGGCGGTCGGACGGATCGGCGCGCGGCGACCGTTCTACGGCAGCGCACATAGCGTGGTGCCGCCCGAGATCGCCGCGCAGTGGCTGAACGCGATACTCGCGCTCGACTGGAAGAAGGTCGACCCAGCCGCCTTTGCCGCGACGCAGATCGCCCGCATGACCGGCGACCGCTCGCGCGACCTCGCCGACGATTTACGTCATGTAGTCGTGCGGAGGCTCGAAGCGGCCAACGCGCCGCGCGCGTGGATCACGATGGTGAGCGAGAGCGTCGAACTCGATAACGCCGACGAAGGCCGCGTGTTCGGCGAGTCGCTGCCGGTGGGGTTGAAGCTGATCGGGGCTATTGATAGCTCATTGTGAACATCGCGAGCCCTTTCACCGTGCCGCCACTCACCGGCCCCGTGCGCACATAGCGCGCGCTCAACGGAATGCGGTTCGCCCCGGCGCTCATTTTTCCAACGAACGAAACATTCACGTCGCCGCTGTCCGGATCGTGCGGACCGAACGACAACGCTCTCGACTCCGACATGATCTGCATCCCCACGCCTTTGGCGGTCGACCCTGCCGCAGCGCTCAGGATCGTCGACCGGTTACCCGGGTTCGACGCGTCGTCGAGCGACAGATAGGCACTCGCCGACGCGGCGCAATTGAGCCCGATTGAAAACGGTGCAGCGCCGGCACTCGCCAGGTTCGACGGCGACACGCGCGGCGGCAACGCAACCTGAATCGCCCGGGTCGTGACGCTGCATGTGCCGGCCGTGAACATACTGCCGGGTGTCACGTGCTGCGTCCTGCTGACCGTATCGAAGCAGCGGCCGGCAAAGGTGACGGTGAGGCTCGGAATCGTCGTCAACGTGCCGCCGCCGAGCGGCCCCGTCACCACGAGTTCGGCCATGATGTGGTACTCGGCGGCATGGCTGACAGGTGGGAAAAAAACCGTGGAATACGGCGCGTTCCTGAACTGACCTTTCGATTGACGCTTGATCGAATAGCGCACGCCCAGGCCGGGCACATTGGTCGTGAAGAGTGAGGCTGAACCGGATGCCAACGTCCCGTTCACCGCGACCGTCTCGAAGATCCTGCAGAGAACCTGCGGCGTGCCCAGGCCGACCTCATGGGAAGCCGATTGCAACACCTGTCCCACCGATGGGTTGTTCGGAACCCGGATCGTCGGCGCAAACGCGAGGTTGGACAGCGACGTTCCGTTGCCCGGAAACCTGATCGAGCCGGTGAACGCCACTGCGCCGCTCGCGTACAGGAGCGCAGCGGCAAGCACGCCGGCACGCGCCGTGGCGAACCGTGTTCTGCACGAAGCGGTATTCGCGCACCTTCCACCGAACCCTCCGGCGCCCGGATTAACCCGATCGAACATCTTGACGCTCCGCGTTACCGCATGGATAGCAGGCGCCCATGCTAGCCATCGCGGCGGCGAAAAACCATGAGACCGATGTTCGCATCCATCGCCCATAAAAAACCCGTCGTATCGTTGCCGATGGACGGGTTTCTTTTTGCAGCGCCGGTCATTGCGCGGCTAGCGCCGCTGCGTCGCCGCTCGCCTTTACACCTGCGCCATGCCGCCATCCACAAACAATTCGATGCCCGTGATGTAGCTCGCGTCATCGGACGCCAGGAACGATACCGCCTTGGCGATCTCATCGGCTTCGCCGACGCGGCCCAGCGGCGTCGTGTCGCTGACATGCTGGCGATAAGCTTCGATCTGCTCGTCGCTCATCTTCAGTTCGGTTTTATAGGCGGGCGTCACCACCACGCCCGGCGCGACCACGTTGACGCGAATGTCGCGCCCCTTCAGATCCGACGCCCATGTCCGCGCGAACGAACGCAACGCCGCCTTGGTCGCGGCATACACGCCAAAAGCCGGCACGCCCTGAATCGACGTGATCGACCCCGTCAGCACGATCGCACTGCCCGGCTTCATCAGCGGCAACGCTTTCTGCACCGTGAACAACGTGCCCTTGACGTTGATATCGAAGTACTTGTCGAACTGCTCCTCGGTAATCGCGCCGAGCGGTGAAAACTCGCCGCCGCCCGCGTTCGCGAACAGGATATCGAGCCGCTGATGCGCGGCCTGTACCGTGCTGAACATGCGGTCGAGGTCGGCGGCCGACGCAATATCCGCGCGAATCGCCACGGCGCCGTGACCGATCTGCTCGACCGCGGCGTCGAGTTCGGCCTGACGGCGGCCGGTGATAAAGACCTTCGCGCCTTCCTGCGCGAAACGCACCGCGGCCGCAAGGCCGATACCGCTGCTGCCGCCGGTCACGAGCGCGATCTTGCCCGCGTGTTTGCTGGTGTTGACGTTTTCAAGTGTGGACTGGTTCATGGAAAGCTCCTGGGTGACATCCGTTGAGTTCGTTAAGTTCGCTGAGGTCGCTTGACCCTTGACGTCAGCTTATTTGATGCGCCCATGGAGATAAATAGCTATGCTGTGGTTTCTTTATCCACTGTTGTGGATAATCAATCGGAACTGGACCATGGATCATTTGCAGGCAATCCGCATCTTCGCGCGCGTGGTGGAAACCGGCGGCTTCAGCCGCGCGGCGCAGTCGCTGCAAATGCCCAACGCCACGGTCAGCAAGTGGGTCAAATCGCTCGAAGATCACCTCGGCGTCAAACTCCTGGAACGCAGCACGCGCAGCGTCAACGTCACGACCGAGGGCGCCGCGTATTACGAGCGCACCCGGCATCTGCTCAGCGAACTCGACGATATCGAGGCGACGCTCGGCCGTGACCGCGCGAGTCCACGCGGCGCGTTGCGGGTGGATAGCGGCGGCTCGACCGCGAGCGGCATTCTGATTCCGGCACTGCCCGAGTTTTGCGCGCGTTATCCGGACATTCAGATGCAGTTGAGCGTGACGGACCGCACGGCGGATCTGATCGCCGAGAACATCGACTGCGCGATCCGCAGCACGGCGAATGACCCGGCGCTGGTCACGCAGGCCATCGGCACGCTGCGCTGGACCACCTGCGCGAGTCCGGCGTATCTGGCCGAACATGGCACACCGTTGCATCCGCAACAGATCGTCGACGACCGTCATGCGGTGGTCAGCTATTTCTCCGCGAGCACGGGGCTCACCCAGCCGCTGCAATTCACAGGCGATGCCGATGCCGATGGCAACGGCGAGCCCATCGTGCTCGAAGGCGTGCGCAGTCCGGTGATGGTGAGCGAAAGCAATGCGCACCTGGCCACCGCGCTAGCGGGCCTGGGCATTGTTCATACGTTGGATTTCATGGTGCGGCCCGCTATCGCGCGAGGCGAGCTGGTGCCGATTCTGGCGGACTACCGGCGTCCGCCGCTGGAGGTGTATCTCGCGTATCCGCCGAGCCGCCGTTACAGCACGAAGCTGCGGGTGTTCGCCGACTGGGTCAAACAGGTTTACGCGAACGTGCGGGAGCGTTGAGCGCGGCGGCGGAGAAGCGCTGCGTTAAGTGCGGATCGGGTTGCTCGCGCCGCACGCGTCGCGTTACGTTCGCGTTACGTCTTACGCCATCGTCACCAGATTGCGCCCCGCATGCTTCGACCGATACAGCGCCCGGTCGGCGCTCGCAAATCCATCCCGATGTGCAGTTCGCGAGCCTTCGTTGATCCGCGTCATCGCACCGCCCACGCTCACCGTCACCACGCCCAACGGCGACGCGCGATGTTCGATCGCCAGATCGACCACGCCCTGCCGCAACGTTTCCAGCGTGCCCTGTAGCGCCGCCGGTTCCGCGTGCAGCACCAGCAGACCAAATTCCTCGCCGCCCATGCGCCCGGCGATGATGCCTTCGCCATCGGCCGCGGCCTGCATCACCGACGCCACCTTGCGCAGGCAATGATCGCCCGCCTGGTGACCATACGTGTCGTTGTATTGCTTGAACCAGTCCACGTCGACCACCACCGAACCCATCACGTCGCCGTCGCGGGCTTCTTTCCAGCGGCGCGCAATGCTCTCCAGCAGGAAGCGGCGGTTATACAACTGCGTCAGCGGATCGATCGCGGTGGCCGTGCGCATCTTCAGATCGTTTTCGATCATCGCGCGCAGGTGGTAGAACACGCCGCGCTGACCTTCGTTGAGGCGGCCGGGCGACGGGTCCATCGCGCACAACGCGCCGACGATCTCGCCGTTCGGCGCGCGCAACGCGATCGCCGCGTAAAAGCGCACGAACGGATGACGCTGCACCAGCATGCACTCGCCGAAGCGGGCGTCGTCGTGCGCATCTTCGATCACGAACAGGTCCGCGTCGCGCACCGCGTAGTCCGCGAGCGAGCGCGCGCGCGTGACGAGCGGCATCGCCATGCCGACTTCGGCGCGGTAATGCTGGTGTTCCTCGTCGAGCAGCGTGATCGCGGTAATCGCCGCGCCGGTTACGCTCTTCAGGATTTCCGCGGCGTGCGTGAAGCACTCGCGCATCACCTGATCGTCATGCAACAGCCACTCGATCACCGACGATTCCACCTCGGGTTCGCCCGCGATGGACGGGTCGACCGCCATCCGGCTGGACAAACGGTCGTTACTGTAAGCGAGTTGCACGGCTGGGTTCCCGAATTTGATTTGCATGTGTGTCAACGGCATCGACACGCGAAACTTGAGCGCCTGTAACGGTTTGCAACGGGTTTTCGCGGGTCGGCGGCGAAACCGCCAGGCGGATGGGCCCGCTGCATCAGGAAGTACAATTCACCCGCCGGACGTGCGCCGCCCGCGCCTGCTCAACAAACAGGCAGCGCACTCTTTCAGCAGACCATTGCTTATCGCCGACGCGCGCCCGGATCACGCGCATCGCAGCCGACCCGCTCTCATGACCACCACCACCCACGCTTTGCTCATCACCAACGTCCGTCTGCCGGACGGCGCCCGCGTCGACGTATCGATCGCCGACGGCCGCATCGCGGCGCTCGGCCCGAACCTGCCGCGCGAGCCCGGCGTGACGCGGGAGGACGGCGCGGGCGCGTTGCTGCTGCCCGGTTTCGTCGAAGGTCATACGCATCTGGACAAAACGCATTGGGGCTTGCCGTGGTATCGCAACGAGGTCGGCCCGAAGCTGACCGACCGGATCGAGAACGAACGGGGGTTTCGCGCGCAAGGCGATCACGATGCGGGCGTGCAGTCGCTCGCGCTCGCCCGTGCGTTCGTGCAGGCAGGCACGACGCGTTTGCGCACGCACGTGGATATCGACACCGACGCGGGGCTGCGTCATCTGGAAGGCGTGCTCGCCACATGTGACGCGTTGCGCGACGTGCTGGAGATGCAGATCGTCGCGTTTCCGCAGTCGGGCGTGCTCGGGCGTCCCGGCACCGGCGCGTTGCTCGGGCAGGCGCTGGACGCCGGTGCGGACGTGCTGGGTGCGCTCGATCCCGCGCTGATCGACGGCGATCCGGTGGCGTCGCTCGACCTGACGTTCGAGCTCGCGCAACGCCACCAGAAGCCGATCGACATTCACCTGCACGAGCCCGGCGAAGTGGGCGCGTTCACGCTCGGGCTGCTGCTCGATCGCGTCGCGGCGCTCGGCATGCAAGGCCGCGTGGTGGTCAGCCATGCGTTCTGTCTCGGCGCGCTGCCCGAACGTGAACGCGACGCATTGCTCGCGCGCCTCGCCGATCTGCGCGTCGCGCTCTTGACCACGGCCCCCGCTTCGACGCCGGTGCCGCCGCTGAAAGCCTGCCTTGAAAAAGGCGTCACGCTGTTCGGCGGCAACGACGGCATACGCGATACGTGGACGCCTTATGGCTCGCCGGACATGCTCGAACGCGCGATGCTGATCGCAATGCGCTACGGCCTGCGTCGTGACGACGAACTGGCCATCGCGTTCGATTGCGTCAGCACGACAGCCGCGCGCGCTTGCGGCTTCGCCGACTACGGCCTGTCTGCCGGCGCCCGCGCCGATCTGGTGCTGGTCGACGCGGACACGCTCGCGCAGGCGATCGTCGCGCGGCCCGCTCGCAAACTGGTGGTGGCGAACGGGCGGATCGTCGCCCGCCACCCCACACACGCTTAAACGACACCGCTTTTCGCACTGACATGATCAATCTCTTTCAGGCCATGCAGGCCTTCGTCAAGGTCGCCGAAGCGGGCAGCTTCGCGCAGGCCGCCGAGCAACTCAACGTCTCGACCTCCGTGGTGACGCGCCACGTGTCGAGCCTCGAAAAACATCTCGGTATCCGGCTGTTCCAGCGCACCACGCGCAAGGTCGTGCTGACCGAAGCCGGTGCGGATTACGCGGACGGTTGCCGCGTGGTGATGTCGGAACTGGAAGAGGTCGAATCGCGCGCGACCACCACGTCGAAAGAAGTGGCGGGTGATCTGCGGATCGTGGCGCTCGGCAGCTTCTCGCTGTTCCGTCTCACGCCGCTGTTCGCGGAATATCAGGCAAAGTTTCCGCAGGTGAATCTGCGCGTCACGCTCACCGAGAAACGGGTCGACCTGCTTGAAGGAGGATTCGACGTGGGGATCGTCACCGAACATATGATCCGTTCGGAGTCGCTGGTGGTGCGGCGGCTGATCAACTCGCACGCGGTGCCGGTGGCGGCGGCCGCGTATCTGGCGCAGGCCGGCCAGCCGAAAACGCCGGCCGATCTGGCGCGGCATCGCGTGATTGCCGCCGCGCTCGACACCAGTCCGCAGACGTGGGTGTTCAGCCATAGCGGTGACAACGGCAGGCACGGTAACAACGGCACTGCGAACGGCACCGCGAACGGCACGGCGGGCAACGAAGAAAGCATCGCGCTCGACGCCTCGTTCACGGTCAACAGCATGATCATGCAGAAGCAGGCCACGCTAGGCGCGATGGGCATCGCGCTGTTGCCGCTCGAAATGGTCGCCGACGAATTGCGCAGCGGCACGCTCGTGCGCGTTCTCGACGACTATGCGGTCACCAACGGCGACGTGGCCGTGTCGCTCGTGTACCCCAGCCGCGAGTTCGTGCCGCGCAAGATTCGCGAGTTTATCGATCTGGCGGTGGGGTTTTTCAACTGAGCGCCTGACTCACAAAGCCAGACGAGGACCGATCAAGGACCGCTTACGGCCGCTCGCCACGCTCCAGGCGCGCTTCGATGTCATACACCACCGGCATCAGATCCGCGACGCTGTCGATCACATAATGCGCGCCGGCCGCCTGCAATTTCTGAATCGCCGCCTTGCGCCGCCAGGCGAACTCGGCCGGCGCCAGGGCCTTGACGTCGTCTTCGGCCATGCCGAACGCGTTGCCGCTCACCGCGACGCCGACCGCCCACGTGCCGCCGTTGATGCCTTCTTCAATGCCGACCTCGGTGTCGTCCACCTTGATCGCCTCTTTGGCGCGCCACACGCCGAGCGCCGGCAAGGTCTTGTAGATCATGTACGGTGACGGCCGGCCTTCCGGCGTATCGCCGGTGCAGACGATGCTATCCGGCGAAAAACCCTGCTCGGCCGCGCCCGGCACGATCTCGGCCATGATCTCGCGGGTGTAGCCGGTGGTCGTGCCGATGCGGATATCGTCGCCGCGCAGCGCGCTCGCCACGGCCGCGACGCCCGGAATCACCGAACTGTAGCTCGCCGCCACCGCGATGTTCTTCGGCACGAAGACGTCGTAGACCGCGTCGATATCCGCTTCGCCCGGCGCGTGGCCGTACTTGTCCGCCCACGCCTGCGCGACGCGCGGCAACGCCATCAGCGCCGCGATATGCGGGCGCTTGGCCATGCCCATCGGACCGCGCGCTTCGTCGACCGAGATCGACACGCCGAACTGTTCGAAGGTCTCGACGAAGGCGCCCATCGGCGCGAGAGAACCATAGTCGACCACCGTGCCGGCCCAGTCGAAAATCACTGCTTTGACGTGTTTCATTTCACTTCGATCCTTTGATATTGCCCAGCCGCGCGCAGCGTGCCGCGCGGTTGATGACCCGCTATCCTTGCGTGTTCCGCCGACGTCCGGCGCATTCAGTCCGCGTCCGCCAACGCCTTGCGTTCTTCGAGCGCGGCAGCCGGCGGCTCGGCGCCCGGCACGCCCATCTCTCGCAGCGAACTGGCGCAAGCCCGCACCACAGCGCGCATGACGTGCTCATCCACCTGACCGATACAGCCGATGCGAAAGCTGTCCGCCACCGTCAATTTGCCCGGATAGATGATGAAACCCTGCTGCTTCATCGATTCGTAAAAGCGCTCGAAGCGGAACGACGGATGCGCCGGCGCAAAAAACGTCACGATGATCGGCGAGCGCCAGCGCGCGTTCAGCAGCGGCTCGAAACCGAGCTTGCCCATGCCGGCGACCAGCACGTCGCGATTGTTCGCGTAACGCGCGAGACGTCCGGCCTGGCCGCCTTCGAGCTTATGCAGACGCAGCGCTTCGATAAACGCGGCCACGGTGTGCGTGGGCGGCGTAAAACGCCACTGCCCGGTGCGGTTCATCACGTCCCACTGATCGTAGACGTCGAGCGCGAGCGAATGGCTGCGGCCCTTCGCGTCCTGCAACGCGCTTTTACGAGCGATCACGAAACCGAACCCCGGCACGCCTTCGATACATTTATTCGCCGACGAAACGAACGCCTCGCACGGAATCTGTCGCACGTCGAGCGGCACCGCGCCGAACGCGCTCATCGAATCGATCAGCAGTTTGCGGCCCTGCTTCGCGGTGGCGGCGGCGATCTCTTCGATCGGATTGAGAATCCCCGAGCTGGTCTCGCAATGCACCGCGACCACGTGCGTGATGCTCGGATCCGCGGCCAGCAGACGTTCGACTTCGGCGCCGCGCGGCGGCAGGTAGTCGCCCTTGTCGAGCACCGTGGCGGTGCGGCCAAGATAGCCGAGCGTGGTGGCGATGCGCTTGCCGTACGCGCCGTTGGCGAGCACCAGCGCATGGCCGTCGCGCGGAATCAGGCTGCCGAGCATCGCCTCGACGCAGTAGCTGCCGCTGCCTTGCAGCGGCACGCATTCGTAGTCGCCGGCCGTATCGCCCGCGATCTCCAGCAGGCTGGCGCGCAGTTGCGCGGTCATGGCGCGGAAATCGCCATCCCACGAGCCCCAGTCGCGCAGCATCGCCTCTTTGGTCGAGAGCGCCGTGGTGAGCGGGCCCGGCGTCAACAGATATGGCTCGCCTTTGGCCGGCGCCGCACACATGAAGGTCTCTGCCGGGGACGCTGCGATGGGACGGTCGATCACGCTGTGCATGGCCGGAATCTCCGATAACGCTGTTTCGATGACTGACACAGTAGCGAAACTTAGTCCATCGGTAAAATCGATATAATCGATGCAGGTATCGCAAAAACTTATCACTCAGCGAGGCACAGGTGCAATACGCGCAATTGCGGGCGTTTCATGCGGTCGCGGAACACGGCGGCTTTTCCAAAGCGGCGCAGGCGCTGTCGCTCACGCAACCGGCGGTGTCGGACCACGTGCGACGGCTGGAGCAGGATTACGGCGTCAAACTGTTCGAGCGCGGGCCGCGCGGTGTCGAAACCACGGAGCTCGGTCTGCGTCTGTTCGCGGTCACGCGGCATATGCTGAGTGGCGAGCGCGACGCGCGGCAACTGCTTGAATCGGCGGGCGGGCTGGAGTCAGGTTCGCTGTCGATCGTGGCCGACGCACCCGATCTGGCGGTCGCGCTGATCGGCGCGTTTCGCAAGCTGCATCCGGGAATCGTCGTGACGCTGTCGATCGCCAACGCGGCGGACTGCATGCAGCGCGTGCTGTCGAGCGCGGTGGACGCCGCCATTACCGCCGCGCCGCAAGTGCACAGCCGGCTGGAGGCGCGGGTGTTGCGGCGCGATCCGCTGGTGGCGATGGTGCCGGCGAATTATCCAGCGGCGAAGAAACGCAAGCTGAGCTACGCGGAACTGGTCCGGCAGCCGATGATTTTTCGCGAGCCGCAATCCGTCACGCAGCAGTTGCTCGAAACCGAGCTAGTGCGCGAGTCCTTGCAGGTCGAACCGGTGATGTATGTGGACGGCCGCGAAGCGCTTGAAGAAGCGGTCGCGCAAGGGCTGGGCGTAGGGGTGATCGCGCGCGCGGAATTCAAGGAGTCGCGGCGGATCCGCATGGTCCCGCTGCAGGATTGCCAGGTGCGGATGATCGAATCGCTGACGCGACTCGCCGAGCGGCCTGGATCGAACCTGCTCGATGCGTTGTTCGCGGTGGAGTTGCCGGAACCGGCGCCGCATGTGGCGGGATAGCGCGATAGCGCTATCGCGGCATAAAACAGCGGCGGCGCCAAGACGTTTAAAAACCTCACGTCTCAGCGCCGCAACCACTTAACGCGAGCCGCCGCTCGCAATCAGGCTTTCACCCGTCACCCAGCGTGCGTCGTCCGACACGAGGAACGTCACCACGTCGGCGATATCGTCCGGCTGGCCGATGCGGCCAAGCGGCGTCGTGCTGAGCGCCCACGCTTCGAAATCGGAGTCAGCGCCGGTAATGCCCGCGCTATGCGTGCCTTCGGTCGCGACCATGCCTGGATTCACCGAGTTCACGCGGATCTTGCGCGGACCGAGTTCGCGTGCGAGCGCGCCGGTAATGCCGTCCACCGCGCCCTTGGTTGCGGTATAAACCGCGCTGCCTGCCGGCGTGATACGGCTCACCACCGAACTGACGTTGACGATGCTACCGCCTTCGCCGATATGCTTGACGGCCGCCTGCGTGACCAGCAGCACACCCAGCACGTTGACGTTGAAGTGCTTATGGAAATGCTCTTCGGTGATTGCTTCGATCGGTGCGAACGCGTACACGCCCGAGTTGTTGACCAGAATGTCCAGACGGCCATACGTTTCGACCGCCGCGTCGACGATACCTTGCGCGTCGGCCGCTTTGGACACGTCGCCGCCCACCGCCACGGCCTTACCGCCCGCCGCAGTAATCGCGGCGACGACGTCGTCGGCACCCGCCTTGCTCGACGCATAGTTGACCACCACCGACGCACCTTGCGCAGCCAGCGCCTTCGCGATGGCCGCGCCGATACCTTTCGATGCGCCGGTTACCACTGCCACCTTACCTGTGAGCTTGCTCATGATCGTTTCCTTTAATGGGGTTTCGCGCCGGCCAGTTGCCGCGAAGAGTCGCGGTACTGACCCCGATGAAGCCGATGAAGCCGGACATGCAATGGCGCTGTCACTGGAAACAATGTAGGCGGATATGCGTTGCGGATAAAGCGGTTGCAAACGAACAGATACGTCGCTTGAGCAGAACAATCGGAAACGGATGGCGCAAGCGTTACGCGTTGCGCCCGGAAAAATGTTATCGATCCGATTACATTAACGCCTCGAAGCAAAGCCGCCGAAGAACGAACGCGCATTCGCATCCAGCGTTTCGATGTGATAGCCGCCTTCCTGCACGATCAGCGTGGGTAGTTTCAATCCGCCGAGCTTGCTGCCTAATTCGCCGAAACCTTCGGTCGTCACGGCCACCATCGCTTGCGGGTCGTCCTTGTAGATGTCGAAGCCGAGCGCAACCACCAGCACATCTGGTTGAAAACGCGCGAGCGCGCCCAGCGCGGTATCGAGTTGCTCGAAGAACACCGCTTCCGGCGAACCGTGCGGCATCGGCAGATTGATGTTGTAGCCCTCGCCTTGCGCCGTACCGCGTTCGTCTTCGAAACCCGCGACCACCGGATAAAAATTGGTCGGGTCGCCGTGAATCGACACATACAGCACGTCGTCGCGGTCGTAGAAAATCTCCTGAATTCCCTGCCCGTGATGCATGTCGGTATCGAGAATCGCCACGCGTCCATACCGCTGGCGCAGCGCCTGCGCGGCGACGGCCGCGTTGTTCAGATAGCAGAAACCGCCGGCCGCTTCGGCGCGCGCATGATGCCCCGGCGGACGGCACAGCGCATACGCTTCGCCCGCGCCGTCGAGCAGCGCCTGCGCACCCGCCAGCGCGCTTTGTGCGGACCAGTAGGCCGATTCGTAGGTGTGCTCGCCGACCGGGCAACTGCCGTCGGCCAGATAGCGCGCGGCTTGCGCGAGCACGCCGCGCAGCGGATTGTTCTCGCGGATATACACGTTCGACATCACTTCGTCGCCCCACTGCGCGGGCATCTTCTTCCACTCGCGGTGCGCTTCTTCGAGAAAGCGCAGATAGTTCACGCCATGCACGGCGGCAAGCGGCGCGCTGCCGAAATCGGCCGGCTCGCGCACGTCGAAGCCGAGTTTCTTTGCCGCCTCGACGAGCCGCAACGCGCGCTCGGGGACTTCCTGCGGCGTGCGCATCTGGCCGCGCGACAGATAGCTGCGCGGATGATGCTTCAACTGCGCCGGATGAAAAAACGTCTGCATCGTGAGATTCCTTGGTTCAGGCTGGTTCAGGCGGGTTCAGGCATTCAGATGTGTCACGCGACCACCGGCGCAACCACTTTCGCGCGCGCCAGCACCGCATTGAGCAACACGTTCGCGCCGGCGGTCACATCGGCGGGCAACGCGTCTTCGGCTTCGTTGTGCGAGAGGCCATCCACGCATGGAATGAAGACCATTGCGGTCGGCACATGGCGCGCCAGATGAATCGCATCATGCCCCGCACCGCTGACGATACGCTCATAGGTGTAGCCGAGTTGCCGCGTGGCGTCCTCGACCAGCGCCACGCAGGCTGGATCGAACGGCGTGGCGGGACTCGTCCAGTAGGTCGAGATCGACGCCTGCACACCGCGCGGCGCGGCGACGCGTTCGAAGGCGGCGCGCACGTCGCGCTCCATCGCGTCGATCTTCGTGTCGTCGGGATGACGCAGGTCGACGGTGAACGCTGCCTTGCCCGCAATCGTATTGCGCGACGAATTCGGCACGTCGATCTGGCCGATCGTAACGAGTCCGTGCGGCGCGTAACGCCCGGCGACGGCTTCGAGTTCGAGCGCCATCGCCGAGGCCGCGAAGAACGCGTCCTTGCGGTAAGGCATCGGCGTGGTGCCTGCATGCGCCGCTACGCCGCTTACGTCGATATCGAGCCAGCGGATAGATTGCCCGCCCGTCACGACGCCGATCGGATGACCGTGGCTTTCGAGAATCGGCCCCTGTTCGATATGGGCTTCGAAATAGGCTTCGACGTCATGCGTCGTCAATTTTTCGGCATCACTCGTGCAGCCGCACACTTCTAGCGCTTCGGCGAGCGTCACGCCTTGCGCGTCCTGCGTGCGCAACGCATCGGCCAACGGCGTCGCGCCGACGAACACCGCCGAGCCCAGCATCGCGGGCGTGAAACGCGCGCCTTCTTCGTTGGTCCACGACACGACCTCGATCGGATGATGCGTGTGGATTCCCTGTTCATTCAGCGAACGCACGACTTCGAGACCGGCCAGCACGCCATACACGCCGTCGAAACGGCCGCCCTCGGGTTGCGTATCCAGATGGCTGCCGATCAGGATCGGCTTCGCATCCGCATCCGTGCCTTCACGGCGCGCGAACAGGTTGCCGACCGCATCGGATCGCATCGTCATACCGGCCGCTTCGCACCATTCGGCGAACAGCGCGCGGCCGCGCCGATCTTCCTCCGTCAGCGCCAGCCGGCGCACGCCGCCACGCGCGGTCGCGCCCACTTGCGCCATTGCCATCAAACTCGCCCACAGGCGTTGTCCATCGACTTTCAACATCACGATTGTCCTCTTCGATTCAACGTGCCGGCAGCGCTTCGGGCGCATCGGCGCGGCGGTGCTTGAGCGCATCGAGCGCGACGATGCACGACAGCGAAATGCCCGCGAGACACGTATAAAACACCGCCAGCGGCCACCATTGCCCCACGAACTTGTGCGCGAGCCAGGTGCCCGCGAGCGGCGTCAAACCCCCGGCAATCGCGCCGCACACCTGGTACGACAATGAGATCGCGGAATAACGCACGCGCACCGGAAACACACCGCTGACAAAGCCCGCGATCACCGAATAAAAGCTCGCCATGCACACCACCGCCAGCGCGATACCGATGATCATCGAACCGCGACTACCGCTCTGCACGAGCGTAAACATCGGATACGGCGACAGCATCGCGGCGAACGCGGCGAGTTTCAGAAAACGCGCACTGCCGAGTTTTTCAGCGAGCAAAGCGGCGAGCGGCTGCGCCAGAAACTGGATGATCGCCACCGCGAACAGGCAGTCGAGAATCAGCGACTTCGACACGCCGACGTTCTGCGTGGTGTACGAAATCATGAACGTGTTGGTGAAATACACACCGGCAATCCCGATCGTATTCGCGCCGATGCACAACGCGACGAGCGCGCCGGACGAGCGGAACACCTCGGCGATCGGCAACTCGACGGTGCGCTTCGCCGCTTTCTCGCGCGCGAATTCCGGCGACTCGTTCACGCCCATCCGGATGAAAATGCCGACCGCGAGCAGCACCGCGCTCGCCAGAAACGGCAGGCGCCAACCGTAAGCCAGGAAATCGTCATGCGGCATGGCGGTCACGGCGCGAAACGCGATCAGCGACAGAATCAGGCCAGCCGGACTGCCCAGTTGCGCGAACGACGCGAAGAACGTGCGCCGCCCTTGCGGCGCGTGCTCGCCCGCCATCAGCACGGCGCCGCCCCATTCGCCGCCGACCGCGATGCCCTGCACCACCCGCAGCAACACCAGCAGCACGGGCGCCAGCATGCCGACCTTCGTGTAGGCCGGCAGCAGGCCGACGCATACGGTTGCCACGCCCATCATCATCAGCGTGGTCATCAGCGCCTTCTTGCGGCCGATCCGGTCGCCCAGGTGGCCGAAAATCACGCCGCCCAGCGGCCGCGCGAAGAAGCCGACCGCGAAGGTCGCGAACGACGCCATCGTGCTGACGAACGGATCGTGCGACGGGAAATACAACTCGCCGAACACCAGCGCGGCGGCCGTGGCGTAGATATAAAAGTCGTACCACTCGATCATGGTGCCGATGAAAGCGGCGCTGGCCGCTCGCACAGGCTGGCGGGTCGGGGCGGTCGAAGTGTTCATGGCGGCTCCTCAGTTGTTATTCCGGATGGATATCTGTCGAGGGCTTTTATCGCCATCCATAAAACATTAGTCAAATTTCGGTTTATTATCTTGACTATAAATCTGGCTAATACCTCAGCCCTACTTTGCCGACCCACCGAGGCGAACCGATGACCCAACTGCGCGCGGACGTCACGCGTTTTCTGAACGACCGGCTCGACTGGAACCTGCTGCGCACCTTTCTCGTGATCATGCAGGAGCGCAGCGTGAGTCGCGCGGCGGCGCGTTTGCATCTCACGCAACCCGCGGTCAGCCAGGCGCTCAAGCGGCTCGAAGACACGCTCGGGCGCACGCTGATCCAGCGCCGTGGTCCGCACTTCGAACCCACGCGCGCCGGTGAAGAGGTGTATCGCATCGCGAGCGATATCTACGGCCACATGTCGCGGCTCGAAACCGAACTCGACGATCGCAGCGACGACATCACCGGTTCGATCCGGCTGCTGAGCGTGAGCCGGATCGACTCGGGCGTCTACGACGAATTCCTCGCGGAATTCCACAAGACGTATCCGCGGGTGGATTTGCAGATCGAGGTGATGCGTTCGTCGGACATCATCTCGTCGCTGTTGCAGAAGACCGCGACCGCCGGGCTCGGACTGTGCCGCACGCCGGTCGACAAGCTCGAACAGCGCTGTTTTCTGCGGCAACGGTATGCGCTTTTCTGCGGCCGGCATCATCGGCTGTTCGGGCGGCATGCGCTGTCGGTCGATCAGTTACTGGCGGAAAATTTCGTGTCGTTCACCAGCGATCAGATCGGCGACAGCCTGTCGCCGCTCACCGTGTTTCGCGATCAGCGCGGTTTTACGGGGCGCATCGTGGCCGCGTCGCCGAGTCTCGACGAAGTGCGGCGGCTGATCTTCGCGGGTTATGGCATCGGCTGTTTGCCGGAGCACATCGTGCGCGACGATCTCGCGCAACAGCGGCTGTGGCGTCTGCCGCCCGATGAAGGTCTGGTCGATGTCGATATCGATCTGCTGTGGCTGCGCGCGCGCAAGATGAATGCGGCCGAGCAGGCGTTTCTCGACGGCATGGAGCGCACGATGCAGCGCTATGCGCTGCCGGAGCGGCTCGCGCCGCGTTGAGCTTTACGGCTTGCCGCGCAGAAACGCGATCTGCGCGGCCACACTGGCCAGCACCGCCAGCGCGCCTAACGTATCCAGAATAGTGGCCCACACGTTTTCACCTCGCCTTCGTTTTGACTGTCGGTTGACTATCGGTCATGGGTTAAACGAGTACACGCGCCATCAGTTGAATGCCGAGCACGAGGAGACAGATAAAGAACCAGCGCCGGAAGGTTTCCGCACCGATGCGCCCGCGTATCCGCTGTCCGATCCACATGCCGAGCAGCGCGGGCACGACCGCGAACAGCGACTCGCGCAGATCGTCGACGGCGAACGCGTGCTCGCGGGCAAGCCCGACCGCGAGCGCGATCGTGGACACGGTGAAGGACAGCCCAAGCGCCTGCACCATGTCTTCCTTCTTCAGCGCAAGACCCTGCAGATAAGGCACCGCCGGCACGGCGAACACGCCAGTGCCGCCGGTGATCACGCCCGTCACCACGCCGACTGCAGGCGACAGCCAGCGCTCGTGTCGCGCCGGCACCGAGAACCGCCAGGCCAGCAGACCGGCGGCCGCATAGAGCGATAACGCGGCGCCCAATCCGACGACGGCCCATGCCCCGCCGCCGCCCGCAATGAACGACGCCGCCGCGATCGTGCCGGCGACGATGCCCAGCATCATCGGCCAGAGCCGTCTGAGCAACGCGCCGACATTCGGCCCCGCGAATAGCTGCCAGACATTCGTGACGAACGACGGCAACAGCAGCATCGCGGCCGCCTGAGCGGGCGGCATCAGCGTGCCGAGCACGGCCATCGCGACGGTCGGCAGTCCCATGCCGGTCACGCCCTTGACGAAGCCGGCGAGCACGAACGTCGCGGCCACCACGCCCGCCCGCATCGCAAACGAAGAGATCATTGGAGAGTTTTAGGGAAGCGATGTCGGCGATTGTCGATTGCGTCAACGCTGCCCACAATGCGTAAGATACGTACCGTGACTTAGGCCAGGACTAAGGCTGAAACCCAGGCCAAGGCCCAGGCTGAACCTTGGCGGCCTGCCCTCTACTACCACGCCCTCCATGCGCTTCGATCTCGTCGACTTACGGCTGTTTCTCTACATCCTCGAAACCGGCAGCATTACCCACGGCGCGGCACGCGCGAACCTGTCGCTGCCGTCGGCGAGCGCGCGGCTGCGCGGCATGGAAGACACGCTCGGCATGCCCCTGCTCGAACGCGGCCGGCGCGGTGTGGAATCGACGCCGACCGGCGACACGCTCGCGCATCACGCGCGGCTCGTGCTCGGTCAGATCGAACGGATGCAGGGCGAACTCGGCGAGCATCAGGAAGGCCGTAAAGCCTGCATTCGCCTGTGGACCAATTCCGCGGCGATCACCGAGTTTCTGCCGTCGCCGATCGGCCGCTTTCTGCGCGATCACCCAAACGTGCAGATCGATCTGAAGGAACGCCAGAGCAGCGAAACGGTGAAAGCGGTGCTGACCGGCGCGGCGGAAATCGGCATCATTTCCGATGCGGTCGAACACGGCGCGTTGCAGACGCTACCGTTCGCGGTCGACAGACTGGTGCTGATCGCGAGCCGCGACGACCCGCTCGCGCAATTGACCCGCACCACGCTGGCGGAGGTTGCCGGGCGGGAATTCATCGGCCTGAGCGCGGACAGCGCGTTGCAGGCCTACCTCGGCGAGCGCGCGCTGATGGCCGGGCGCACGCTCAGTTTCCGCGCCCACATGCGCACCTTCGACGGCGTCTGCTGCATGGTCGAGCAAGGCGCCGGCATCGGCATCGTGTCGGCTGCGGCGGCGCAGCGCTATCGCGGCACGCCCGGCATCGGCACGATCGAACTCGCCGATAGCTGGGCGACCCGCCAGTTGCTGATCTGCATGCGCGACCGGGACGCGATGCCGCGCGCGGAGAAGGCGCTGGTGGAGCATCTGGCGGGAGTTTGACGTTGCACGCTTTGACGTTCCACGCGTTGAGACCTCACGCTTCGAGACCTCACGCGTTGAAGCCTCACGCTTCGGCGCGCACACGCTCCACTTCGGCATCCGGCAGGTTGTCGCGTTCCTTGAACAGCGTGAAGTCGAAATCGATCAGCGCGAACCGACCGTCCACGCCATACGCCTGACCTTCCGCCCCTTCGGCCTGTTTGACGGCCGGCACGAGACCGTCTCGCGTGGCGAACGCGAAGTCGTCCCACAGATACGGATCGCCGTCGATATTGATCTGCGTGGTCAGCTTGCGACAACCGGGCGCGGAAATAAAGAAGTGGATATGCGCCGGACGATGCCCATGCCGACCCAACTGGTCGAGCAGCAACTGCGTCTGTCCTTGCGGCGGCACGCTATAGCCCACGGGTACGACGCTGCGAAAGCTGTACTTACCCTCGGCATCGGTACGAATGGAGCGGCGCAGATTGAAGGCCGGCTGCGATTTGTCGAAGTACGAGTAATTGCCGAGATGGTTCGCGTGCCACACCTCGACCAGCGCATGAGCCAGCGGCTGACCGCCTTCGCCGAGCACACGGCCGCGCATTACCAGCGTCTGGCCCGGATCGGTGCCGTCGTCGAGGCGCGCGTGTCCTTCCGACAGCGGCGCGCCCGCCACATACAACGGACCTTCAATCGTGCGCGGCGTGCCGCCCTCGATGCCCGCCTTCGCTTCCGCTTCGTCCAGCCGCAGATCGAGAAAATGCTCGAAGCCGAGACCCGCGGCCAGCAGACCCAGTTCGCCGCTCTTGCCGGCATCGCCGAGATAGTTCAGCGCGGTCCAGAATTCGTCGGGCTGCACGTCGAGGTCTTCGATCGTATGGAACAGATCGCGCACGATCCGGTGGACGATCTGCTTCGCGCGCGGATTGCCCTCGCGGGTGGCGCTGTCGTTGATCTTTTGCAGCAGGGCGTCGATGGTTTGCGGGTTCATGGGGCATCTCCTTCGTTTGATGTTCGGGATGGCTAGCGGATGAGCCTTCCGTGCGTACTGGTGCGGATAAAGCTGCGGGTAATGCCGGGCGAGGCGCTAATGCGTAGCGCGCCGCAGCCGGTCGATCTTGTCCCAGTCGAGCGCGATGCCGAGACCGGGACCGTCAGGCAGATGCAGCGCGAAATTCTCGTAGCGCAGCGGTTCGGTGAGGATTTCTTCGGTGAGCAGCAAGGGGCCGAACAACTCGGTGCCCCACTTCAGCTCGCCGAAGGTGCTGAAGAGTTGCGCGGAGGCCATCGTGCCCACCGCGCCTTCAAGCATGGTGCCGCCGTAGAGATCGAGATGCGCGGCCGATGCGATCGCGGCCACTTGCGCCGCGCCGGCCAGACCGCCCGACTGCGCGATCTTCACCGCGAAGACGTCGGCGGCGCGCGCGCTCGCGAGGGCGAACGCATCGGCGGGACCGTGCAGCGCTTCGTCGGCCATGATCGGCACGATGGCAAGGTCGGTCAGGCGTTTGAGGCCCGCGCGGTTGTGCGCCGCGATCGGCTGCTCGATCAGCGTCACGCCCGCGTCGGCGAAACGGCGCGCGGCCCAGATCGCTTCGGTTTCGCTCCACGCCTGGTTCACGTCCACCCGCACTTCGCCACGGCTTTCGAGCGCCCGCCCGATCGCGACCACATGCGCGACGTCGTCGGCCAATGCGCGCGCGCCGATTTTCAGTTTGAAAATGCGATGCCGCTTCGCTTCGTAGACGCGCGCGGCTTCGTCGATATCGCGCTGCGTGTCGCCGCTCGCGAGCGTCCAGGCGACCTCGACGGAATCTCGCACGCGGCCGCCGAACAGCTCCGACAAGGGCACGCCGAGGCGCTGCGCCTGCGCGTCGAACAACGCGGTTTCCAGCGCGGATTTCGCAAACCGGTTGCCCTGGAACAATTTGCGCAGCGTCGCCATCGCGGCGCCTGGGCGCGTGGCGTCCCGCCCTTTGAGCAGGGGCGCGAAATAGGTGTCGATATTGATCTTGATGCTCTCGGGGCTCTCCTCGCCATACGCGAGCCCGCCGATGGTGGTGCCTTCACCGACGCCGACGATGCCGTCCGCGCAACGAATGCGCACCAGCACGAGGGTCTGGCAGTTCATCGTCGCGACCGAGAGGCGGTGCGGGCGAATCGTCGGCACGTCGACGAGAATCGTCTCCACGCTGTCGATCTTCACGGGTGCTGCTGTCATGCGTTGTCCTCCTGAACTGCGCGACTGAGGACACCATGGTAGAAACAAACCCGCGAAGCCGTCCAACACCGATTCCGACTACTTTCATACCTTGGCGGTATGGAAGGCGAAGCGTTCAGGGAAGTAGAGCTTCAGGCGGAATCACGCCGCGGCGGCGTAAAAACGGCCAGGATCACGACGCGGCGCTGCGCATTTCCCGATACTCGCGCCGCACGATCTCCATCAGTTCCGCCACCGAGGTACTGGCCGCTTCCCGCTGATAGGTCACGCGGCCGCGCTGCATCAGCATCACGCGATCGGCGATGTCGAGCGTCTGCGCGTAGTTGTGCATGATCATGACGATGGAGAGCCCGCCCTTCTCCTTCAACCGTAAAATCAGGTCGATAATCAGCCCGGCCTCGCGAGCGCCCATGGCCGCGAGCGGTTCGTCGAGCAGCAGAATCCTGGCGTTGGAGTTGACCGCGCGCGCCACCGCGATCGCCTGGCGCTGCCCGCCCGACAACTGCTCGACCGGCAGATCCACTGAAGGCACGTGCACGCCGATCTCGTCGAGACACTCCGCGGCGCGAGCGCGCATCGCGCGATTGTTCAGCAGCCGGAACGGACCCCGGCGGATGATCTCGCGATTCAGGAACATGTTGTGATAGATGCTCAGCGAGTTCGCCAGCGCCAGGTCCTGATACACGCATTCAATGCCCAGCGAGCGCGCGTGATCGACCGAGCGAAGCAGCGTTTCCTCGCCATGCACGAAGAGCTTGCCGCTGGTCTGCTGATGAAAGCCCGTCAGAATCTTGATCAGCGTCGACTTGCCCGCGCCGTTGTCGCCCAGCACGCCGAGTATTTCGCCCTGCCTGAGCGTCAGGCCCACGCCGTCGAGCGCCGTGACCGCGCCGAAACGCTTGACGATATCCTCGCCGCGCAGCGCTTCGGGTGGCACCTCGGGTGGCACCTCGGGTGGCACTCCCGGCAGCGTCGCCATCACAACTCCCCCTTGCGCGCGAGCCGAACCACGTGGATGTTGAAGATCATCGCGGCCAGAATCGCGGCGCCGAGAATCATGTTGAACGTGAACGCGTTGATGCCGATCAGCGTGAACCCATCGTTAAGAATCCCCAGAACCGCCGCGCCGATCAGACCGCCGATGATCGTGCCCGATCCGCCGGCCAGGGGCGTACCGCCAATCACCGCCGCGGCGACCGCGAGGAACATGATCTGGTTGCCGCCCGCCTGCGGATCGATCGAGGTAATCCGGAAGCCTTCGAGAATACCCGTGAAGCCCGCGAGCACCGCCGCGATCACGAAGTTGCCGAGTTTCAGGCGTCGAACGTGAATGCCGGCCTCGCTCGCGCCGAGCGGATTCGCGCCGCCCGCGATGGTATGCAAGCCCCAGCGCGTATGCCGCAACAACACATGCATGATGGCCGCGATCGCGACCGTCCAGATGATTTCGCTGTAACCCCACGCGCCCATGAAGGCGGCGAAATTCGCATTGTCCGGCGGCGACACCGGCGTGCCGCGCGAGATCGTCAGCGTGAAACCGTTGACGAAAAAGAGCGTACCGAGCGTAGTGACAAATGAAGGAATGCGCAGATACACCGTCACCGCGCCATTGATCAACCCCACCAGCGACGCCGCCAGCAGACCGGCAAGCAACGCGGCCCACACCGGCAGACCGGCTTCGGCCGCGAAGTGCATGACGAACGGCGCGAACGCGAACACCATGCCGGCGGACAGATCGATCTCGCCGCCGATCATCAGCATGATTTCGCCGAACGCAATCAGCGCCACCGGCGCGATGAACTGCGACAGGTTTTCCAGGCTCGCGCCCGTCAGCAGGAAGTCATGATTCGCGGTTTCGAAATAGGCGCACAGAATCAGCGCCACCGCGAGAATACGAATCTCGCTGGAACGCCAGATGCGCCTCGACCCGAAGCGCCGGCGTTCGCGCGATGTCGAGGCGTCCGTCACGGAAGACGTCACCCTTTGATCCCACCCGTATGCGGCACGATCTGCGGCTTGGTGCTCTTGCCTTCATACCGCGTCGAGGTGCTCAGATACGGATCGACGCTGCCCTTGGTGACGAATTTCAGACCGGTGTTGACGTTCGCCGGTCCCACCAGCCCGCCGGAAGCGAGAAACACGAAGGCCTGCACCACGGTATAGAAACCTTGCACGTACGGCTGCTGGTCGATCGTGAAGTCGAGAAAGCCGTCGTGGATCAGTTCGACCGTGCGCGGCAACAGATCGAAGCCGCCGCCGTGCACGCCCTTGGACGGCAGGTTCGACGCCTTCATCACTTCGGCCACGCCTTGCGTGCTGCCCGCGTCGACGGCGAACATGCCCTTCAGGTCCTGATGTCCCAGATAGAAGGATTTGATCTTGGAGAGTTCTTCGTTGACCGTCGCGCCGGTCGCGATGGTCTGCACGTCGATCTTCTTGCCGGACTTCCTGATCGCGGCGACCGCGCCGTCGAGTCGCGGCTGAATGTTCAGTTGCCCGGGCGTCGCGATGAAGAGCGCGACCATGCCGCTATCGATCAGGCTCGCAATGCGCTCGCCCATCTGATACCCGGACAGATACAGATCCTGGCCGATGTACGCGAGTCGTGGATTCGACGTGCCTTGCGGCGCATCGGCGTTATAGGCGAATACGGGAATGCCGGCGTCGAGCGCGGCCTGGATCGGTTTGTCGAAGGCTTTCGGATCGACGATCGGCACGGCGATCGCGTCCGCCTTGCCGGCAATGGCCGCGTTGACCGCGTTCACCATCTCGGCGATATCCGCATTCGCGGAGCCGGTCCACTGGTAGTCCATACCGAGTAGAGCCGTGGCGTCCTGAATGCCGTACTGCGTCGGCACGAAGAAAGGATTCGTCGTGACGTGGTTGACGAAGACGATCTTCCAGCGCTTGTGATCCGGAAACGGCCCGCCTTCCGCCGCCTGCGCCACCTGGGTGGCGGCCAGGCCACCGCCCAGCAGTGCCAGCGCCGCGCCAAGGCCCGCGCCTTGCAGCAGTCCGCGGCGTGTGTGTTGTACGTCGCCCTTGTCTTCCTGTTCGTCCGCCATGTCAGTCTCCAGTCGTTCAGTTATGGAATAACTCGCTGTGTGCATGACGGCGCAGGCCAGGAAAGCGCCGGTGCCGGGCTCCACCACACCCACAAACCCGTGTGCATGCGCGTGCGCCAGACAACCCCGAAGAAAATGCTATATCACGTACTTTTGCCCGCTAATCGATGTATACCCTGGACTCGTTAGAGGATTGCGAAGCACGCTTACCGTTAGCCGACGTCCGCCTCAAACAAACGGGAACAGGCGGTTTAAGCCTGATACCATGAGCACCGCATCAGCGAAGCGGGATGCCCGGCAGAGCCTGCCGCCACGGTGTCCTCCTGACGATCGACCCGGCGTCGCCAAAGCCGGGCTTGCGTAGTCCGATAAAGATGATAAAAACGGAAAACGATCTGCTTGCAAACTTCCGGGGGCTCGTCACACGGAAATTCGCGTCGTCGTCGCTACTCGTTGCGGGATGCGGCGCGGTGATCGCAATCGTCATGGTCGGGTTATGCGGAATCGTGCTTTACCAGAGCCGCCAGGACACGCTCGATCACACCCGCGAGACCTTGCGCGATATCGCGCTGATCGCCGAACGCGACATAGAACGCAATTTCGAGCTTTACGACCTCTCGCTGCAAGCCGTGGTCGACAACGTCAAGGACCCGGAGGTCATGGCGCTGTCGCCGAGAATGCGCCGTGAGGTGCTGTTCGACCGGGCTGCCAGCGCCAAATATCTGGGCTCGATCCTCGTGCTCGATGCCAAGGCCAATATCGTGATCGATTCCGGCGGCGACGTGCCGCGCCACGGCAATTTCGCCGACAGAAAATACTTCACCGTTCACCGCGACAACCCAAATGTTGGTACGTACGTCAGCGATCCTTACGAGTCGCGCCTGAGAGGCGGTTCGCCGAGTATCGCGCTGACCCGGCGCATTTCGAATCCCGACGGCTCGTTCGGCGGCATCGTGCTGCTGGCGGTCAATCTCGAGTATTTCCACGCGCTGTTCGCGGGGCTTTCGCTGGGGCCGCACGGTTCGCTGTCGCTGATCGGCAAAGACGGCGTGATGGTGATGCGACAGCCTTACGATTACAAGATTATCGGCCGCGATATCCGCAAAGCCAGCACCTTCCGTCATTTCATGGCGGCCAACGAAGGCAGTTTCGAAGACACCGCGTCGATCGACGGGGTTCGGCGCCTCTACTGGTTCAGGAATTTCCCCAACACGCCGATGATCATCATGGCCGCCGCCGCGGAAGATGACATCTACGCGAACTGGCGCCGCCGCGCGCTGACGATCGGGTCGCTGATGGTCGTGTTCGGTTCGGTGTTTATCGGCTTGACCTCGCTGCTCGGCATCCAGTTGCGGCGGCGCATGCGCGCGGAGTCGGAATTGCGCCTGCTGGCGCGAACCGACGGTCTGACGGGTTTGAACAATCGCCGCAGCCTCGGCGAGATTCTCGATACGGAATGGCGCCGCGCGAAACGCACCCGCAGCATGGTGTCGCTGCTGTTCGTCGATATCGACCGGTTCAAGTCGTACAACGATACCTACGGCCACCAGGCCGGCGACGATGCGCTAGCCGCCGTGGCGCGCTGCATTACCGACAGCATCCGGCGGCCGGCGGATACCGCCGCGCGTTACGGCGGCGAGGAATTTATCGTCGTGTTGCCCGATACGCCGGCGGAAGGCGCAACGGAAATCGCGGAACGGATTCGCAACGCCATTTCCGAATGCGCGATCGAACACGCCGGCAGCGAATATGGACGCGTGACCGCGAGTATCGGTGCGGTCAGTTGCGAGCCCCAGCGCGACGACGAAGTGACCGCCGTAATCAAAGCCGCGGACGAAGCGCTCTATGACGCCAAAGCGAGCGGGCGCAATAAGGTGTCAATGTCGCGGGTGTAGCGGTCGAATTCGGGCGCGTGCGACGGCGCCCGGCAAGCGCGCATATAGATCATGTTGTGATAGATGAGCCAACGGCTCGCCCTTCGCGAAACGCCAGGCCGCTGCTTAGTGGCCCAAAAAGGCCACGACAGGCCCGCCAGCAATTTATATCACATTGACATATAATTGCGGCCACCGCGCCTTCGCGTTGCCGGGTTTTCTTCGGCAATTTCGCGCCCGGCATTGTCTTCAACCTCGCTCGTCCCTACACCGTGTTCCATTCCGTCGCGCTTCGCTGGCTGGCCCGTTTTATCCCCGCACCGGTTTCCGTGCGATGGCAGGAGCGCGTGCGTTCCTGTCTCGGCGCGCTGATCGGCATCGCTTTCACCAGCGGCTCCATGCGCCTGCTGCTCGGGCCCACGGCGAACATTCCGTTGCTGGTCGCGCCAATGGGCGCCTCCGCCGTGCTGCTGTTCGCCGTGCCCGCGAGCCCGCTGGCGCAGCCCTGGTCGCTGATCGGCGGCAATCTCGTTTCTGCCGCAATCGGTGTGACCTGCGCCAGCCTGATCGGCGACCCGACGCTCGCCGCCGCGTTGGCCGTCGCGCTGTCGATCTGCGGCATGTTCGCGCTGCGCTGCGTTCACCCGCCGTCAGGCGCGGTGGCGTTGACGGCAGTGCTGGGCGGCCCCGCCATTCACGCGCTGGGCTACCGCTTCGTGCTGGAGCCAATAGCGATCCAGTCGGCCGCGCTGCTGGCGGCGGCGCTGGCTTATCACGTCGCCACCGGCCACCGCTACCCGCACGCGCACCGGCCGAGCCGCGCCGCGACCGGCAACGCCGTCGGCGAACCGCCGCACGCCGGCTTTACCCGCGCGGATTTCGAAGCGGTGCTGAAGCGTCGCAGTGAAATGCTGGACATCGACCCGGACGATCTCGAAGCGCTGCTGCATGAAGTGGAGCTTCAGGCCATGTCGCGCGGTTTCAACGGCAACGCGCAAAGCATGCAAAACGTGCAAAGCGCGAACGGAGCGGCCGCGCAAGCCGTTGCATCATCACGTGACACGAATTCGAACCAGCAGACACGCCATGAAAGCACGCACTAACGGCTTGAAAAAAACCGACTTCGAGCAACTGTCGGAGTTTCGCTACCAGATGCGCCGCTTCGAACGCTTCTCCGAACAGGCCGCGCAGAGCGAAGGCATCACGCCGCTGCAGTATCTGCTGCTGCTGCATATCAAGGGCTATCCGGAGCGCGACTGGGCGAGCGTCGGCGAACTGGCGGAACGCTTGCAGTCGCAACATCACGGCGTGGTCGCGCTGGTGTCGCGTTGCGAAGCGCTCAATCTGGTGCGCCGCCAGGTCAGCGAAACCGATCGCCGCCAGGTGGAAGTGCATCTCGAGAAAGCCGGTGAACAGGTGCTGGCGCGACTGGCGGAATTGCACCGGGCGGAGTTGAAATCGCTGCAGGGCGCGTTCCAGGTTCCACAGATCGACTACGAGTAATCATGAGCACAGCCTCACACAAGCGCGATTTTGCAGCCAACGCGCGGCTGCCCGGCATTTTTGCGTTGGCCGCGTGCATCGGCGCGGTCAGTACGCTCGCGGCGTACGCCCTGCTGAATCTGATTCGCCTGTTCACCAATCTGTTCTTCTTCGGCACGCTGTCGTTCGTCGAACGCTCGCCGGCTGGAAATACGCTCGGTCTTTGGGTGATCGGCGTGCCGGCGGTGGGCGGTCTGATCGTCGGTCTGATCGCCCGTTACGGTTCCGAGAAAATTCGCGGCCACGGTATTCCGGAGGCGATCGAAGCCATCCTGTTCGGCAAGAGCCGCATGTCGCCGAAAGTGGCACTGCTCAAGCCGTTGTCGTCCGGTATCGTGATCGGCAGCGGCGGGCCGTTCGGTGCGGAAGGCCCGATCATCATGACCGGCGGCGCACTCGGCTCGCTGATCGCGCAATGCGTGAAGGTCACCGCGGCGGAGCGCAAGACGCTGCTGGTTGCCGGCGCCGCGGCCGGCATGACCGCCGTGTTCGGCACACCCGTAGCGGCCGTGCTGCTGGCGGTCGAACTGTTGCTGTTCGAATGGCGGCCACGCAGCTTCCTGCCGGTGGCGATCGCCTGCGCGGTGGCCGGTTTCGCTCGCGCGCTGTGCTTCGGCGCGGGCCCGCTCTTTCCGCTCGAAACCGCGGTGCCGGATAGCTGGGCGCTGCTGTCCTGCGTGATTGCCGGCTTGCTGTCAGGCGCGCTCGCGTCCGGGCTTTCCGCGGCGTTGTACAAGACCGAAGATCTGTTCGGCAAGCTGCCGGTTCACTGGATGTGGTGGCCCGCACTCGGTGGGGTTGTGGTCGGTATCGGCGGCTGGCTCGAACCGCGTGCGCTCGGTGTCGGCTACGACGTGATCGGCGACCTGCTGCATCAGCACATCGCATTGCAAATCGCCCTGCTGCTGCTCGCCGTGAAGGCGGTGATGTGGGTCGTCGCGCTCGGCTCCGGCACTTCCGGCGGCGTGCTCGCGCCGCTATTGATGCTCGGCGCCGGCCTCGGCACGGTGCTGTCGCACTGGCTGCCGGGCAACCAGCCGGCGCTGTGGCCGCTCGTCTGCATGGCCTCCACGCTGGGCGCCACGCTCGGTGCTCCGTTGACGGCGATCGTGTTCGCTTTCGGCCTGACTCATGACAGCAATGCGCTGCTGCCGCTGTTGACGGCCACGCTGATCGCGCATGGTTTTTCGACGGTGGTCATGCGCCGTTCGATCATGACGGAGAAAATCGCCCGGCGCGGGTATCACATCTATCGCGAGTACGGCGTCGATCCGCTCGAACGTCATTACGTCGACGAGGTCATGACGGCCACCGTCGACTCGATCGATGCCAGCATGACGGTCGGCGCGGCACTGAACGCGTATTTCGGCGCCGGCCAGTCGCGTCGCGCTTATCCGGTCACACGCGACGGCGCGGTGATCGGTGTGGCCGACCGGGCAACACTCGACCGCTTCTGTCGCGACGATGAAGCTCTTGCACGCGCGGCGACACTCGCCGACGTGTTCGCTCAAACGGCGCCGGTCTTTGCGTTGTCGTCCGAAACCTGCCGGCTCGTCGCCACGCGGCTGGCCGTGCAGGGACTCGAACGGCTGCCCGTGGTGGCCGACGGCAAGACCTTGCGCCTCGTGGGCATCGTATCGCGCAGCGACCTGGTGAAGCCGTCGTTGAGCCACTTCGAAGAAGAACACAAGCGGGAACGTTTCAGAAGGCCCGTCCCGATGCCGGCCAGGCGACGTTTTGCGGCGGGTCGCAAAGCCGGCTGAAGGCAACCGCCGCCCGCGCCGTGCGGGAATCTGCGCGGCAAACCGCGTGGCAAATTGCGTAACAAACCGCGGCAATCGATCAGCGCACCTCTCCCTCAGGGATCTGCATGGAACTTCGTCAACTGCGTTACTTCATCGCGGTCGCGGAAGAAATGAACATCACGCGGGCGGCGAATCGTCTGCATATGACGCAGCCGCCGCTGAGCCGCCAGATCCAGCAGATCGAGGAAAGCGTCGGCTTGCCGTTGTTCGAACGCGGCGCGCGGCCGTTGCGGCTCACGGAAGCCGGGCGGATTTTCTACGCGCAGGCCAGGCGCCTGATCGACGATGCCGACGAACTCGCGCCGCTCACCCGGCGTCTCGCGCAACTGGCCGAACGTATCGTGATCGGCTTCGTGCCGTCGACGCTCTACGGCGCGCTACCCGCCGTGATCCGCGCGTTTCGCGAGGCCGCGCCGCAGATCGAGCTGTCGCTGATCGAGATGTTTACGATCGAACAGCTCGGCGCGCTCAAGGGCGGACGGATCGATGTGGGCTTCGGCCGCCTGCGTTTCGATGACGCGCAACTGGCGCGCGAGGTGCTCGTCGAAGAACGGATGATCGCCGCGTTGCCGCAAGGCCATCCGCTCGCGAAGCAGAAGAAGGCCGTGACGCTGGCCGCGCTCGCGGCGGAAACCTTGATCGTCTATCCGAGTACGCCGCGGCCGAGCTACGCGGACCAGCAACTCTCCGCGCTGCACGATCATGCGCTGGAGCCGAAAGCGATTCATGAAGTGCGGGAATTGCAGACCGCGCTGGGTCTGGTGGCCGCGCAGGTAGGCGTGTGCCTCGTGCCGGAAAGCGTGGAAGGCTTGCGCGCGCATGGCGTGGTGTATCGGCCGATTCCGGCGGCCAACGTGGTCTCGCCGATCATCATGAGCCGCCGCTTGCAGGATGAATCGCCGGCGACCACGCTGCTGTGCTCGCTCGCACGAGAACTGTTCAAAAAGAGCTGACTCGAAGACCTGCCCCAACGACCTGACGCGCCGCGTTTTCAGCGCGCGGCGGCATGCGGCGCGGCGTCCGCCGTCAGCGTGCGCAGCCAGCCGTACCATCCGTCCATGCCCTCGCCCGTCTGCGCCGACACCTGAAGAATCCGCATGCGCGGATTGACGCGTCTGGCGTAGTCGATGCAACGCTCGACATCGAACCGCATGTGCGGTAACAGATCAATCTTGTTCAACAGCAGTAACGAACAGGCCTGGAACATGTGCGGGTATTTGACCGGCTTGTCCTCGCCTTCCGTCACCGACAGAATCAGCACCTTGGCGGCTTCACCGAGATCGAACAGCGCCGGGCACACCAGATTGCCGACGTTCTCGATCATCACGACCGAATGCAACGGCGGGTCGAGTTGCGTCAGTGCCCGCGCGGCCATGGCGGCGTCCAGATGGCATCCCGTCCCCGTGTTGATCTGCACCACGCGGGCGCCGGTCGCGCGAATCCGTTCGGCGTCGTTGAGCGTGGCTTGATCGCCTTCGATAACCGACATCGGCAACGTGTCGCCCAGGTCGCGGATCGTCCGTTCGAGCAGCGTGGTTTTGCCCGAACCGGGAGAGCTCATCAGGTTGAGCGCCACGATCGAACGGCCCGCCAGCCAGCCGCGATTGCGTTCGGCCAGTAGCTGGTTTTTCGCCAGGATGCCCTGCTCCAGGGTGATCGTCGCGCCGTGTTCGTCGTGGCGATGCGGCGTGTGGTCGTGCTCGTGCGTGTGCTCATGATCGTGTTCGTGAGGATGCGTGTGCGGATGCTCATGCGCGTGCGCGTGCGGATGAGCATGCCCATGCGCCCCCTCATCCACCCGCCGATAAACCGTCTCAACCGCCCCAGCCGCCCCCACCGCCGCCGGCTTCGTCTGCGCATCCAGATCGGTCACGGCCGCCGCACGCCCCGTCTCCGAGCACCCGCATGTCGTACACATCACACCACCTCCATCTGCCGGATTTTCAACTGCTGGCCGGCGATCAACTCGAGATCCTCGCTACCGCACGCACACTGTCCGAACGGCACGTCGACGACGAGCGTCGCGCCGCAGGCGAGGCACTTCGCCTGCCCCGGAATTTCGACGATCTCCAGCGTGGCGCCTTCGAGCGCCGTATCTTTCGCGCACACGTCGAAACAGAAGCGGATCGCCTCCGGCATCACCGCCGAGAGTTGCCCGATCTCCAGCGTGACCCGTCTGACGCGCGCACCGTGCGCCTGCTCCGCGCAAATCTCGACGACACTGGTGGCGATACTCAACTCGTGCATGAGACGCTCCCGGCGTGTCGTCAGCAGATGCGCGGCAATTGCTCGCCCACCAGCATATCGACGATACGTTGCCCGCCGAACGTGGTCTGCATCACCACGAGGCTTTCATCCGCGCTTTCGTCGCACGCTTCGACCGTGCCGATCACCGCCGCCTCGCGGCCGGCCGGATGCGCGCGCATCGCCGCCAGCACCTGCTGCGCGGCATCGGCGGGCACCACGGCGACCAGCTTGCCTTCGTTCGCCAGATAGAGCGGGTCCAGACCGAGAATTTCGCACGCGCCCTGCACCGGCTCGCGCAGCGGCAATGCGGTTTCGTCCAGCCGTATCCTCACGCGCGAGCTCTGCGCGAACTCGTTCAACACGGTCGCGACACCGCCGCGCGTCGCATCGCGCAAACAGTGGATTCGCGGGCACGCGTCGAGCATCGTCGCGATCAGTCCGTTGAGGGGACAACAATCGCTTTCAATGTCGGCGTCGAGCGCAAGCTGCTGGCGCGCCACCAGAATCGCGGCGCCATGATCGCCGAGAAAACCGTTGACGATCACCACGTCGCCGGGCCGCGCATTGCGCGCCGAAATCGACACGTCGCGACGCACCACGCCAATCCCCGCCGTGTTGACGAACAGCTTGTCGGCGCAACCCCGCTCCACCACTTTGGTATCGCCCGTGACGATCGCGACGCCGGCTTCGCGCGCGATCCGTTGCATGCTCGCGGCGACGCGCCGTAGTACGTCGACGGCGAGCCCTTCTTCGATTACCACCGCGCACGACAGATACAGCGGCGTGGCCCCGCAGACCGCCAGATCGTTGACCGTGCCCGATACGGCGAGCGTGCCGATGTCGCCGCCGGGAAAGAACAGCGGGTCGACGACATAGCTGTCGGTCGTAAAAGCGAGGCGGTCGCCGCGTGTGGCGAGATCGGCCAGCGCGAACACCGCCTGATCTTCGAGCGCGGCCAGCGTCGGATTGTCGAAGGCCGACACGAACACGTCTTCGATCAGATCGCGCATGGCGCGTCCACCGCTGCCGTGCGCGAGATTGACGGCGACGTCGTTCACGCGGCGCCGCTGACGCACGCGCCGCGGCTCGCCCGGTTCGATGGAAACAGCCACCCGGTCGTTCATCACGCGCCTCGCGCGATCGAAGCGGCCAGCGTGTCCGCCGTCAAGACAGGCTCCGCGATCGCGCTAACGGTGTTGCTTGCGGCCCCTGCGCCGACGCGTTCCGCCGTGCTCGCAGCGCTCGCACCGAGGCACGCAGCGGCCGCCTCGCCTATCTCGCCCCCTGCCGCCTGCCGCGCACGACGCCGTTCCTCGATCGCAGATACATCGATACGCCCGTAGTTGTAATACGCCGCGCAAGCGCCTTCGCTCGACACCATCAGCGCCCCGAGCGGCGACTCCGGCGTGCACGCGGTGCCGAACACCTTGCATTGATGCGGCCGGATCAAGCCCTTGAGCACCTCGCCGCATTGACACGCCTTCGGATCGGCCACGCTCAGATTCGGCATCGCGAACTTGCGCTCCGCGTCGAAGCCCGCGAACGCCTCGCGCACCCTGACACCGGAACGATCGATCGACCCAAGCCCACGCCACTCGAAGAACTCGCGCGTCTCGAACACCTGATTCACCGCCGACAACGCCTGTGCATTGCCGTCCTCCGGCACGATCCGGCCGTATTGATTCTCGACCTCGCAACGGCCCTCGGCAATCTGCCGGATCACCATCCACATGGATTGCAGGACGTCGAGCGGTTCGAAGCCCGCCACCGTAATCGGCTTGCGATACTCGCGAGCAATGAAATCGTAGGGTCGCGTACCGATCACCATGCTGACGTGTCCCGGTCCGAGAAAACCGTCGAGCTGCAAATCCGGCGCATCGAGAATCGCCTTGATGGTCGGAATGATCGTGATGTGATTGCAGAACAGCGAGAAATTCGTGATCTTGCGCGCGTGCGCCTGCAACACGGTCATCGCGGTGCTCGGCATGGTCGTCTCGAAGCCGAGACCGAAGAAGATCACCTCGCGGTCCGGATTGAGTTGCGCGATTTTCAGCGCATCCAGCGGCGAATAGACCATCCGCACATCGGCGCCGTCGGCCTTTGCTTTGAGCAGGCTCTTCTTCGAACCGGGCACGCGCATCGCGTCGCCGAAGGTCGTGAAAATCACCTCGGGCCGCTCGGCCAGCGCCACGCAGTCATCCACTCGGCCGATCGGCAGCACGCACACCGGACAACCGGGGCCATGCACGAATTCCACCGTGTCGGGCAGCAGTTGCTGGATGCCATAGCGAAAAATCGTATGGGTATGGCCGCCGCACACTTCCATGATCTGCAGCGGCCGCTGCTTCACGCGCTCGATGCGCGACACCAGCGCGCGGATCTCTCTCGCCAGCGTCCGGGCTTTATCCGGATCGCGAAACTCGTCGACGTATTTCATGGCGCGCGACTCCCTTCGGTGCGCATCTCGTCCGTCTGGTTCATCTCGTCCGTCTGGCTCATCTCGTCCATCTCGCCTTGCGCGACGCCCAGCTCGTGCAGTAACGCGAGCGTGCGGGCCGCTTCCTGCTCGTCGAGCCGGCTCATTGCAAAACCGACATGCACCAGCACCCACTCGCCGACACAGGCACTGGCGGGCCGGTCGTCGTCGATCACGAAGGCGATGTTGATCACGCGTCGCACGCCGCCCACATTCACGAGCGCAAGATCGTTCGCCGCGTCCGTCACTTCGACGATCTGTCCTGGGATTCCCAAGCACATGTCCCTCTCCCCTTAGCGCGCTCATGCAGCATCCCGCCAGCGCGATTCAACGCGATTCAACGCCCTCGCGCCGCCGCCACGACCGCCTGGCCAAGCGACAAGCCACCGTCGTTAGCCGGCATCTGCCGATGCGTGAGCACCCGAAACCCGGCCGCGTCGAGGCGCGTCACGACCTGCTCGAACAGCACGCGATTCTGGAACACGCCGCCCGACAGCGCGACGCTGCGGGTATCCGCGGGACCGCTCAGCAGATCGGCCAGACCTTCCACCATCCGTTCGATCGCGATGGCAAGACCCTTGTGAAAACGTACCGCGATCAGCGGCGCCGGCACACCACGCAGCAGATCGTCGAGCAGCGCTTCCCACATGGAGCGCGGCTCGATGCAGCGCAGGCCGTCCGGCACGGTGCTGACGATTTCGAACGGGTACGCATGGGCGTCGCTGTCGTCGCGCAGCGCGCGCGGATCGACCAGCGCCTCCAGTTCGATCGCGGCCTGACCTTCGTAAAGCACGCGCTCGCGACAGATCCCCACGGTGGCCGCGACGGCGTCGAACAGGCGCCCCGCGGAACTCGATAGCGGGCTGTTCACGCGCTGCGCAATCATCGTATCGAGCGCGGCACGTGGCCGGCGGCTCAGGAACCTCACGATATCGAGGCCGCCGTATTGCCGTGTCAGACCTTGCCAGTCGAAGGCCGCGCGCAACTGCGCGTATGCGTTGCGCCACGGCTCGTCGATCGCGCGTGTGCCGCCCGGCATCGCCACCGGTTTGAGGCGGCCGAGGCGCGTGTAGCTGCGGTAATCCGCTAGCATGAATTCGCCGCCCCACAGCGTGCCGTCGTCGCCGTAACCGAGACCGTCGAGCGCGACGCCGAGCATCGGCAACGCGTCGAACGGCACGCCGTTTTCGGCCATACAGGCCGCCAGATGCGCGTGATGATGCTGCACCTCGACCACCGGAACCTGCATGGCTTGCGCGAGCTCGTAGCCGATCTTGCGCGACAGGTACTCGGGGTGAGAATCGAGCGCGATGACTTCCGGCTCATGGTCGAACAGGCGCAGATACTGGGCGATCGCGCGGCGATAGTCCGCATACGTCAACGCGTCGGCCAGATCGCCGAGATGATGCGAGACGATCGCCTGCGTATCGCGCGCCACACAGAAGGTGTTCTTCAGTTCGCCGCCCATCGCCAGCACGGCGGGCGTGTCGGCGAAACCTTCGGGCAAGAGCAGCGGCGCGGGCGCGTAACCGCGCGCGCGGCGCACCATGCGCGGCGTCCCCTGCACCACCCGCGCGACCGAATCGTCGACCCGTCTGGCGATGTCGCGATCGTGCATCAGAAAGACATCGGCGATACGGCCGAGACGCGCGCGTGCATTGGCATTGTCGACACAGGGCGGCTCGTCGCTGGTGTTGCCGCTCGTCACCACCAGCGCGCCCTCGATCGATTCCATCAGCAAACGGTGCAGCGGCGTGGACGGCAGCATGAAGCCGAGCGTGCCGACACCCGGCGCGACGCTCGCCGCGACGCATTCGGGGCCATTGGCGCGCAGGATCACGATCGGGCCAGCGGCATTCGCCAGCAGCTCGCGTTCGGTCTGGTTGGGCGTGCAATAGCGGCGCACGGCTTGCAGGTCGCGCGCCATCAGCGCGAACGGTTTGCGCTCGCGGCGTTTGAGGCGCCGCAAACGTGCGACGGCGACTTCGTCGGCGGCGTCGCAGGCCAGTTGAAACCCGCCTAACCCTTTGATCGCGACGATCGAGCCGTGCCGCAGCAGCAGACTGGCCGCGCGGCACGGATCGTCGCCTTCGACGCGGCGGCCGCCGTCGCGCGTTTCCAGCCAGACGCGCGGACCGCACGCCGGGCAGGCCACCGGCTGCGCGTGAAAGCGCCGGTCGGCGGGATCGTCGTATTCCGCGCGGCACGCGTCGCACATCGCGAATGCGGCCATCGTGGTGTTGGCGCGATCGTACGGAATGGCCTGCACGATCGACAGGCGCGGCCCGCAATGCGTGCAGTTGGTGAACGGATAACGGTAGCGGCGGTTGGCCGGGTCCGCGATATCCGCCGCGCAGTCGGCGCACACCACCGCGTCCGGCGTCACGCCGGTGTGAACCGGACCACCCTCGCTCGGCACGATCCGGAAGTCGCTCGCCTCGGCCGCCTCGTTCAGTTGATGCCGCTCGATCGCGTCGATACGCGCAAGCGGCGGGCACTCGGTGCTCAGACTTTCGATGAACCGCTGCAGCGTCCACGCGTCGCCCCACGCGTGAATCAGCACGCCGTCGCTGTCGTTGCGCACGTCGCCGACCACGCCGCAAGCGTGCGCGATCCGCCACACGGTAGGCCGGAAGCCGACGCCCTGCACCAGCCCGCGCACGCGGATTTCTTCCCCCGGCGGCCCGCTCAACGGCGGAAGCTGGGTTGAACTGGGTCCAGCAGGCTGTGCATGTGTGCTCATCGCCACCTCCCCGGCAGCTATCGTCTACATGTTGCGGATGCGGATATAGCGCTTGATGTCCTTCATATTCGCCAGCACGCCGACCACCAACGCCGGTAACAACAGGTATTTCAGCAAGCCTTTCATGACGTCTCCCACTCCGGTTACTTCAGCGCCTGTTCATTCGCCTGTTCATCAGCTCACAAGCGCGGCGTGTCGCTCCAACCTCGCCATCACGAGCCGTACCACCGCTTCCGCCGCGGGCTCGACCGCTTGCGCTACCGCGTGACTCAAACCCATACGCCCCTGCTCTCCGTTTTCGCAGCCGAAGTCCTGCGGCTCGCAACCGAGCACGACAATGTCCTCGCAGCCGCCGCCCAGCATCCGCACCGTTTGCAGCACCTTGACCGGATCCATCTCATGCGGCGACATCAGCACAGGCGTTGCATACGGATCGCCACCGCCGCCAACGCCGCCACCGCTTACGCCGCCACGGTCTGCTTCGGACGGCTCGATCACGTACAGCGTGCCGGGCGCGCCGCCGCGCTGCGTCGCGTCGATCAGGATCGCGCTGTCCACGCCGTCGAGCAGCGCATAGCAAAGATCGATGCCGCGAATGCCGAAATCCACCACGCTCACGTCGCTCGCGAGCGTCGGCCATTCGCCCGCGTCCAATCGCTCCCGCAGACGCCGCACGACTTCGACACCAAAGCCGTCGTCGCCGAGAAACACGTTGCCGATGCCGGCCACCAGAATCGTGCTCACGCGAGACCTCGCCGGCCGTTGGAGGTGGGTTTCTGCGGCTTCAGCGGCTTCAGCGGCTTCAGCGGCTTCAGCGACTTCAGCGACTTCAGCGACTTAAGCGACTTGAGCGGCTTCACGGTCTTCACCGGCGTCAGCGGCTCGATCTCGTCCGGGCCGAAAAAGAAGCGATGCCCCGGCATGCGTTGCATGCCGAAGTCCTTACCGGGATCGTCGTCGATCGTGACCGCCACATGCACGTGATCGTCGAAATCGCGTTCGATCGATTCGATCGTCGCGACCATGCCGCTCAGCGCGATATCGAAGATGTCGGCACGGCCACGCGGCCGCAGGCGCACCTGATCGCCGATGCGAATCTCCACGCCCGCCACCCGCACGCAGGCAAGATGCGGCCGCGCGTCGAGTTCGGCCCACGGCGAGACCGGCAGCGCGGCATCTTGCGGTGCCGTGAAAACCGGCACGCTCACGCTCGCGGCGTCGAACGAGCGCACCTGGCGAACCTGCCGCAGCGTGCCGTGCAGCTTCTGCATCTGCTCGGCGCCGAGGCCTTCGGTGCGCGTCAGTAACGCGCGTGCGCGTTCGTCGGTCGCGATCATTTCGCGCTTTTCGTCATCCGTCATGGTCAGAATGCGCAGCGTGAGAATCTCGTCGATCTCGGTCGCGTCGAACAGATCGCCGGCGCTTTCCGGCGCGATCTGCGGGAAGTCGTAGAGGATGATCGGCGACGCGAGCATCGTGTCGGGCTGCTGCTCGTCGCCCACCAGCACCGGCCACACGCCGATATTGCGGCACGCGGCGGAGCACGCCGCCAACTCGTCCGGCGGATCGATCGACGACAGCCACGTACCGCCGTCGACCGTGAGCACGGTGTGGCAGGACACCAGCGCGTACAACGACGCGGCATCGCGCGTCAGGTCGCGGGCGCGGTCGAGCGGCGTTTCGTTGACGATGCGCGTCTTCAATCGGTAAACCCCGGCGTTCACGCTGGCCGCGCTCAGTTCGACCCGCCCTTGCAGCGCCGCGCGGGTGCGACGCAATGCGCCGCACAAGGTCCCCTGGGAGTCCGCGAGCGGTTCGAGATCGCAGGCGGCGTCGAACGAAAAAGCGATCTCTGTTGGGGCTTTCAGCAAGTCGCCGAGTACCAGCACCGGCAAGGCGATGTGACGCTCGGCCGCTTCCTGCCACGGCGTATAGCGGCGCTCGCCGATATCGAGCACGGGCACCGTGCGCCACGTGGGTTCGCCCGATTCCGGCCGCACCGCCGTATTCTCCGCTTCCAGCACCGTACGGTCGATCACCTGCAGAAAACCGGGGCGCACCGCCACGCGGGTGTGCTCGCCGCCGCGCAGCAGGCACTCGCTCTGCGTCACCCACGGATCGCTGCCGGACGCCTCCGCATAGGCGCGCGGATACACGCCGCCGAAGGTCCAGCGCTGCCGGTTCTTCACCGAAGTCGGCCGGTACGGATACAGCAGGTAGCCTTCGTACAGCACCGCCTGAACGACACTCTCGACCACGTTCACGATAGGTCCTCCTCGAGGCCGTCGAGCAGGCTCGCCACCGCCTGATCCCAACTCGTGAGACCGCGCCGGGTCCTGAAACGCGCGAGGCGGTCGAACACATCCCGGTGCAGGGACAACCATGCGCCGTTCGGGTAGTAACGGCTCATCATGTCGCGCCACAACGCCACCGGCATACGGAACGCCGCGTCCTTGTGCCACGGAATCGGCGCGGCCTGCAACGCGCCGTCGGCTTCGCGGTAGAACACGGTGCCGCTGAATTGCAGGAGCAACGGAATCTCGCCGTCCTCCAGTCCATAGAAATATTTGCTGGCGGCGACGTTGAAGTCGTAGCTGCACGGCACGGGTAGCTCGACCGTGCATGCGCCGGTGAACGGCGGCACGACCACGGACGTATGCGTCCACAGCAGCGTGCGCAAGGTATCGCCCCAGCGCGGCGGCGCGCCGAACAGGTCTTCGAGTCCGTACTGCTCGGCCGGCGTGTAGCGGCGCCGGGTGGCTTCGATCTGGATCTGGCATTGCAGCGTGATGCTGGCGACGGCTTCGTGCGCGGACTTGGCGCTCGCCGTGTGCGGCGACGTATCGGCAATCCGCAGCCTGAACATCATGAGCGGCGCCGCGGCGAACGGCGCCACCTCGGCGGACTCGACCGTGAACCCGAGATCAGGCATGGAGCAAGCCCTCCGGTACGCGGCCATGGCTCTTTAGCGCGGCAAAGAAACGATGAATCGCGTCCCACGCCTGGCGACCGCCCGACACGCCGCGCCAGCGCGCGCGAATCACGCCGGTCAGCGCGTAACACTGGTCGATCGGCACACGGAAGTACTCGCGCGCGCCTTCGCTGCGATTCACCAGCAGCGCTTCGACGTCGGGCTCCAGTTGCGCGAGCAACGGATTGTCGGCAACGAGTTCGTCCCATGCATCTAGTCGCAGCAGCGATTGCGTGCCGCCGGCCGGTCCCGGATACAGGGCTACGACGCGTTGCGCCGAACTGTCGTGAAAGAAGAACGCAATGTCGATCGGAATCGCCAGCGCGCCCCACTGTGCGTCGCTCATGCGAAAGCCCGTGAGCCATTGCGCGTCGCGCGGCACCGGACGATAGCGCGTGTTCTGCTGATTGCCGAACAGCAGCGCGCACGCCCGGCAGCAACAATAAAGCTGCCGTTTGGCGGTTTCGAATAGATGCGGATGATCGGCGAGCAACAACGCGCCGCATAGCTCGCACTGCACGTCGTCGGCACGGCGCACGAAACGCCGCAGGCCCGCGACCCAACCGTGCGTTGGCGATGCGGCGGCGGGTGTCATGGCGCGCCGGCCTCGGTCCGGCGGGTTGGCTCGGGATGCACGGTGCGTTCGGCCTGCCCGCTGGGCTCGGTATGTTCGCTGGGCTCGGTATGTTCGCTGGGCTCAGCATGTTCGCTGTGCTCGGAATGCTTCGGCACGAAACGCAACTCATGCACGTTGACGTCCTGCAAGCCTTCGATAGCGACGCGCATGGCCTCCGGCGCCGCTTCAAAAATGGCGCGCTCGATTTCCTGCTGCAATTCGCCGATGGAATTGTGCTTGCCCTGCAAACGTCCCGCCACGCGCACGCGCACCGCCTCTTCCGCCGCATCCAGCAAATCGATCTGAATGCCTTGCACGCCGAGCAACGGCCGTAATTTTTCGACTGCCCGCGACGCCCGCGTCGGCAGATCCCGCGGATGCAAACCATGCAGCAACAGCAACGCCGAGACCCCGGCGTCGCGCTCGAACGCTTCGACCATCGCGTCGTCCACCACGCCGGCCGCCGCGACGATTTCCATTAGCCGCGCGAGGCCGTTCGTATGCAGATCGAGCACCACCTGCAGCAATTCCTGAGCGCTCTCGCGCGCCTCACGGTCGTCGAGCGTTTCCAGCCTCGCGATCAGTTCGTCGATGCGCTGCTGCTGCGCGGCGACCGCGCGCTGATCGTCGAGCCGTGCGCTCACTTGTGCGCTCCCTGCATCACGCCGAAGGTCGGCGAATGCGAGGTGTCGATCGTCTTGCCGTTGCCGACATACATGTGCACGCCGCACGGCAGGCACGGATCGAAGCTGCGCACCGCGCGCATGATGTCGATGCCCTTGAACTTGTCGGGTCCGTTCTCTTCGAAGATCGGCGTGTTCTGCACCGCGTCCTCATAGGGCCCGGGCGTGCCGTAGATATCGCGCGGATTGGCGTTCCACGGGGTTGGCGGATACGGATGGTAGTTGGCGATCTTGCCGTCGCGAATCACGAGGTGATGCGAGAGCACGCCGCGCACCGCTTCATGAAAGCCGCAGCCGATACCCTCTTCCGGCACGGTGAAATCGCTGAACGTGCGGGTCCGGCCCGCGTGCAATTCGGCGAGCGCCTGCTCGGCGAAATACAGCGCGGCCGCCGCCGCATACGCCTGAAAATAGGTCCGCGCGCGATCGCGTTCGAGCGCATTGCTCCACTTCGGAATCTTCCATTCGAATTCGACTTCGGGCTTCAGCGCGGTTTTCGGCAAATAGATTTTCACGCTATGACCCGTCGCCTTGATATAGCCGATATCGACGAGCCCAGCCAACGCCGTCGCCCAAAGCCGCGCGATCGGACCGCCGCCGGTGTCGAGCGCGAGGTGGTCGCCGGTGCGTTTGTCGAGCCAGCGCGGCGACATGACCCACGTGTAGTTGCCGTCGAATTTGCGCTTCTGCGGATGCGGCAATGTGGTCTGATTCCACGGATGCTTGCGGTCCACCGGATTGCCGAGCGGATCGTTCTTGACGAAGGTCTCTTCGTGATCCCAGTCGTCGTAGTACGAGCTGCCGAGCAGAATGCGAATGTTCAGGTTGATGTCGACCAGGTCCGTGGTCACCAGTTCGCCGTCCACCACCACGCCGGGCGTCACGAACATGCCGCGGCCCCATTGCGTCATGGTGTTGTAGTTGTAGTCGCACACGTTCGGGTCCTGGAACGAACCCCAGCAACCGAGCAGCACGCGGCGCCGGCCCACTTCCTCGTAACCGGGCAGTGCTTCGTAGAAGAAGTCGAACAGATCGTCATGCAGCGGCACGACCTTCTTCATGAACTCCACGTACTTCATCAGCCGCGTGATGTAGTCGGTGAAGAGCTGAATGGTCGGCACCGTGCCCACGCCGCCGGGATACAAGGTCGACGGGTGGACGTGGCGGCCTTCCATCAGGCAGAACATTTCGCGCGTATAGCGGCTCACCATCAGCGTTTCGCGGTAGAACTCGCCGGTGAACGGATTGAGCGCCGTCATGATGTCGGCAATGGTTTTATAACCGTGCTTGTCCGCATGCGGCGCGGGCGTTTTCTGCGCCTTGGCCCAGACACCCGGATTGGTTTCCTTGACCATCGTCTCGCAGAAGTCCACGCCCACCAGGTTGTCCTGGAAGATGTTGTGGTCGAACATATATTCGGCCGCTTCACCGAGATTGACGATCCATTCGGCGATCGCGGGCGGCTTCACGCCATACGCCATGTTCTGCGCATAGACCGAACAGGTCGCGTGATTGTCGCCGCAGATTCCGCAGATGCGGCTCGTAATGAAATGCGCGTCGCGCGGGTCCTTGCCCTTCATGAAAATGCTATAGCCACGAAAGATCGACGACGTGCTGTAGCACTCCGCCACGCGGCGGTTCGCAAAATCGATCCTGGTGTAAATCCCCAGACTGCCGACGATCCGCGTAATCGGATCCCAGTTCATTTCGACCAGCTTGCCCGGCGCTGCCTGGGTGCTGTGGGTTGCTTCAGGTGCGGTGCTGACGGCCATGACCTTCTCCCTGCTGACGGTGCTAACCATGCTGGAATGCGTACGAGTCGCGAATGCCGCCTTAGCGGCGGTAACCGGTGGTGAGTTTCGCGCCGTTGTGACGCCATTTCGGCTCGTCGTTCAGCGTGTGGTTGGTCAGCTTGCGCAGACTGCGAATCAGCGGGCCATACGTCTTGATGAGATTCGACGACAGCACCGCGCCGGGAGGCTCGTCCATGAACGGCATGAACTTGTCGGGAAAGCCCGGCATGGTGCAGCCGATGCAGATGCCGCCCACGTTCGGACAGCCGCCGATCCCCGCCATCCAGCCGCGTTTGGGCACATTGCACTGCACGACCGGCCCCCAGCAGCCGAGTTTGACGATGCAGTTCGGGCTGCCGTATTCGCTCGCGAAGATCGCCTGCTCGTACGACCCGGCGCGATCGCAACCGTCGTGGACGGTGCGGGAAAACAGCCACTTGGGGCGCAACGCGTCGTCAAGCGGAATCATCGGCGCGAGGCCCGCGAGTTGATACAGCAGGTACAGTAGCGTCTCCATGAAGTTGTCCGGCTGCACCGGACAACCCGGCACATTCACGATCGGCAGGCCCGCTTTCGACTTCCAGTCCCAGCCGAGATAATCGGCGAGACCCATACAGCCGGTCGGATTGCCTTCCATCGCATGAATGCCGCCGTAGGTCGCGCAGGTGCCCGCGCCGACCACCGCCAGCGCGCGCGGCGCCAGGCGGTCGAGCCACTGCGGAATCGTGATCGGATCGCCCGTATCGGGGTCGGTGCCCAACGCGGCCCAATAGCCTTCGCGATTGATCCGCTCGTTCGGAATCGAGCCTTCCATCACCAGCACGAAGTTCTCCAGCTCGCCGCGCGCGGCCTGATGAAACGGCTTGAGAAACTCGTCGCCGTTTTCATAAGCCAGTACCGGATTGTGCAGATGAACTTTCGGCAAGCCGGGAATCGCGCCGAGAATCACGTCTTCGATACTCGGCTGGGTCGCCGCGGTAATCGATACCGAATCGCCGTCGCAGCCGAGGCCCGCGGTAATCCAGATGATGTGCACTTCGCTGAGAGCGGGCGCGTGCTGGGTCTTGCGCCCATAGGGGACGTTGTCTGCTTCTGCCATGATGTGTCTCCACTGCGTTCACGTTCTTTTGGGCAAACAAAGATACGTGGCGAGTGCCGCACGGCAGTCACGTGTCCAGCAAGCGATCAGTCAAACTACCGCGTGGGGAGCGGCTAAAAGATCGTTTTTGCTGCATGTTTTCGTTCGAATGGTGCTCACCGCAATGAGCCCGAAAAACCTTTTGAGTATAGGTCAGCGCTACCAAATAACCCAGTTTTCGCAATGGATTCATGAAGGTGCGTGCGCCGTGAAGCGCGAATTGCGAATTGCGGCTCACTCAGGAGCGAATCTCCAGTTCCTCGAATCGTTTCCATTTGTAGAATGCCGCGGACAGCAGCCAGCTCGCCAGAAACAGTCCAATGATCGCGTAGCCGACCAGGCCGAAGTTGTCGTTGAGCACGCCCACCGCCTGCCAGAATCCGCCGCTCAGGTGCAGCCTGTCGGCCAGCAGGCCGAGCCCTTCGATACCGCCCACCAGCAGCGCCACCGCCACCGAGATCGTCGTGATCGTGATGTTGTAGTAAAGCTTGCGGACCGGCTTCACGAAGGCCCAGCCGTAGGCGCCTAGCATCATGATGCCGTCGGTGGTGTCGACCAGCGTCATGCCCGCCGTGAACAGCACCGGAAACACGAGGATCGACCAGATCGACATGCCCTGCGCGGCGCCGGCGGCGGAAATCCCGAGCAGACCAACTTCGGTCGCGGTATCGAAACCCAGGCCGAACAGAAAGCCGAGCGGGTACATGTGCCAGCTTCGTGTGATCAGGCGAAACAGCGGCCGGAAGAGTCGCGCGAGAAAACCGCGATTGGCCAGCAGCATGTCCAGATCTTCATCAACATAAGGTTCACCGCGCTGCACGCGGCGAAACGCGCGCAGCACCGAGCGCAGCACGATCAGGTTCAGCAGCGCGATTGCGAACAGGAAAAACGTCGAGACGAGCGTGCCGATCAGCGCGCCGGTTTCCTTGAAATCGCTCATGCGGCTTTGCAAGGCCATCGCGGTCGCGGCAATGCCGAGCGTCGCCAGCACGACGATGGTGGAATGGCCGAGCGAGAACATCAGCCCGACCGTGACGGGACGCTGGCCGGACTGCATCAGCTTGCGGGTGACGTTGTCGATGGCGGCGATATGGTCCGCGTCCACCGCATGCCTGAGGCCGAACGAATACGCCAGCAGACACGAACCCATCAGCAGCGGATAGCCGCGAAACGCCACGAAGGCGGCGGCCCATGCCGCGAGATTGAATGCGAGAAGCGCCGCGTAGAGCCACACGATCTGCCGACGCTGCCGGCCGCGTGTCCCGGCACCGAGCGCCTTGATGAGCTCCTTCATGGGTTCTTCTCCCTGGCGGCGAAGGACGGTTGCGTTGCACAGCCAGCCGCTTCACGCGTGCTTTCGATAATAGACCGTTTCACAGGCCCGCGATGCCCGGCGCTATCGTGCGCTGCGTCATCCATGGCGATGGATCACGCAGCGCTTTATCGCTTGTGCTTACTTCACATTGAAGCCGTAATCGCCATGCGTGCGATGGCCGTCATCGGCCACCGCCACCCAGTGCACCGTGTAGTGACCCGCCGCGAGCGCCGGCAGCGGCACGGCGATCGCGGCGGCCTGCTGCGCGTCGACCGCGGACTTCTCCGTGTTGACCTGCTTGCCGGCCGCGTCGGTGACTGTCAGCGAACTGAAGGCCGGTTCCAGCGGACCATCGAAAATCACTCGCACCTGCGCGGGCGACGCCACCGTCGCGCCCGCTCCCGGGTCCTGCTTCTGCGGAAATACATGTGCGAACGCGGCGCTTGCGAACACGAGGCAGGCCACGAACGTGGTCAGTTTCGCGGTTGTGTGCAGACTTGCCAGTCGATCGTTTTTCATCGTGCTTCTCCTGCGTGACTGAAGTTATCGAGGTTGCCGAGGTTACTGAAACAGCGGTTTGCCGATCGTGGTCGGCGCAACGTCGTCGAGAAACACATGGGCCTGAACCAGAATGCCCACATGCGATCCGCTGGCGCGATTGATTGGGATTTGCGCTTCCACGCCGAACTGACCGTAACGGTTGATCCAGATGAAGCCCGGATTCACCGTGCCGGTGGTTTGCCCCTGGCTGCGCGACAGCGGGACTTCCACCAGCGGAATCAGGTTCGACAGCGGCTGCGGCAAGCCGACGTCGTGCACGTGCTGCTGCAGGTACGGCAGGCTGTACTGGAACGTGAAGCCGTAGTTGAACGCGTTGGGTTGACCCGCGCCGGTGGTGAGCGCCGGCCCCGCTTCGCCGGTGATCGCGATCGGACGCAGATACGCCAGCGCGTCGGGCAGATCGCCCATGCCTTTGCCTGCGTAGATCGTCGGTGAAATGGTCGAGAAGCTGTCGCCGATCGCGCGGCTGCCGGTGCCGCCGAGGTCGGCATCCACGCCGACCGAAGTCATGAACTCGTGCGCGTCGTTGACGTACAGCATGTACTTCAGGCCGACGCCGAAGTTGTCGAAGCCGCGCGCCGTCGGATTGTTCTGCATCACGTAACTGCCGTTGACGGACACCGCGAGCCGCGGCGTGATCAGCTTGTCGTACTCGACGTTGAAGGTGTTGATGCTCTGATCGCCGTTGTCGCCGGGCACGCGTTGATGGCCGTACTGGAAGTCGGCTTCGTCGCCGACGCCGGGATCGTCGACGGCCATCGTCGCCGGAAAGATGCGGTCGCCGGCAATGGCGTGGGCGTGGGCTAGCGAAGGTGCGCCGAGCAGAACGCTCGCGGCGGCCGCAATGAGCGACGCGGCGCGCAGCGGGCGGCCGTTGCGCGTGGTGGGGGTCAGCATGGTTGATCCTGTTTCATGGGTCGTGACGAGGCCGGCGCGCAGCGTCGAACCGACGTGCGGTGGCCGTCGCGCTGCACTTCATGGCATCGCGACGTGATGACTTGAATCAGGCGTTGACCGGCGGGGCGCGAGGTTGCGCGAAGGTGAGCGGCTCGACGCGGCGAACGCTCTCGAAGCGGGTGGCGATGGTGTGCTGGCGAGCCCGTACGGCGACCGTGAAGAGCGTCTCGACGCTCGGCACGGCGGGCATGTGAGCGAGCAGGCTGCAGTAACCGCAGGCGTCGCCGTCGGACATCGACGTGTGCTGGGGGTGTTTGCTGGTGGAGTCGGTCGGGGTGCCGGCGGCGGCGGGATCTTGTTGCATGGAGGACATCGCATGCATTGAAGCCATCGAGTCCATCGGCATCGACGCCATCGAGTCCATCGACGGCATCATGCAATGCTCGGGCATTCCGCCTGCCGCTGCGTCGCGAGCGGCGAGCGTATGCGAGATCGTCGGCGCGAGCGTGGCCATCAGGATCGCCAACAATCCCAGCCAACTGCCGATCTTCCGATAGAAACGACTCAAGATACGCCCGGCGACACGATGAGAAGCTGTCGCGGATTATGCCATGGCCTCCCCTGCCTGCCGACCGTCCCAGCCGCCGTTATGCCGAACATTCGCCCGCCCGACAGATTCTTTCGCCCACCGGGTCAATAGAGCAAACTGCCGACGGCAATCCCCCCGCAGACAGTGGACAATGCCGTCATCCCGGCTCCCGGTACGGAGTGTTCATGAAAGCGCAGCGCCCGCCTTCCCCGTCGTTTCCCGACGATCATCCGCACGCCGAGTGGCGCGATCACACGCTGTCTTATGTGATCGTGGCCGCGCTGATCATCCTGCTGGTAACGCTAGGCGTGTGGCTGATCGATCCGGCGCCGCCGAAGACCATCACGATGAGCGCGGGTCCGCACGACAGCTCGTTCGTCGTCGCCGCGGAGCAGTACAAGAAAATCCTCGCCCGCAACGGCATCAAGCTGAACGTGCTGGAGTCGGACGGCTCGGTGCAGAACCTGCAGCGTCTGCTGGACCCGAAGCAGCATGTCGACGTCGCGCTCGTGCAGGGCGGCGTTGCCGATGGCTCCGACATCTCGTCGCTGATGTCGCTCGGCAGCGTGTTCTACATTCCCGTGGTGGTGTTCTATCGCGGCTCGGGAATATCCGAGCTTTCACAACTGGAAGGAAAGCGGATCGCGGTGGGCCGCGAAGGCAGCGGTACGCGCATGCTGGCGCTCAAACTGCTGGACGCGAACGGCATTGAACCCGGCGGCAGCACGGTACTGGTGCCGAGCGACGGCATGCAAGCCGCCACCCAACTGGTGGCGGGCGAGGTCGACGCGGCGATCCTGAACGGCGACTCGGCCACCCGCGGCCTGATGCTGCGCCTGCTGAAAGTGCCCGGCGTGTCGGTGATGGATTTCGACGAGGCCGCCGCCTATACGCGGCTCTTTCCGTATCTGGACGAGATCGATCTGCCGCCCGGCGTGCTGGATCTGAAGCACAGGATTCCGCCCGAAACCGTGCATCTGATCAGCCCGACGGTGGAGCTGGTGGCGCGCACGAGCCTGCATCCGGCGATCTCCGATCTGCTGATCGAAGCCGCGCAGGAAGTGCATGGCATGCCGGGCCTGTTGCAACACGCGGGAGAGTTTCCGAATCCGGTGGCACGCGAGTATCAGATCAGCGATGACGCACAGCGCTACTACAAGACCGGCAAGAGCTTTCTGTACCGCACGCTGCCGTTCTGGCTGGCGAGTATCGGCGATCGCACGCTGGTGTTGCTGCTGCCGATGGCGGTGCTGCTGTTCCCCGCCATGCGGCTGATTCCGGCGCTGTACCGGTGGCGTGTGCGCTCGCGCATCTATCGTTATTACGGATCGCTGATTGCGATTGAACGCGGCGCGCTCGCCGATTCGACCGATGAGGAACGAAAACGTCTATTCGTTGAGCTGGATCAAATCGAGGCGTCGCTAAACCGGCTGCGTATGCCGCTTGCTTATGCGGATGCGTTTTATGTGCTGCGGGAGCACGTCGGCTTCGTGCGCAGCCGGCTGGCGGCTGCGGCGCGGGAACACAGCCACCCCTAGGCGGGGTGGCGTGGTTTTTTATGCTGCTGGCGTAGCCGGCGGGGTGCCGGCTGGGGTTGCAGCTTCAGGTGTCGGCTCGGCTGCCGTTTCGGCTGCTGCTTCGGCAGCCGCTTCGTGACTGACCGCTGCGTCGGCCGCGCCGGCTGGCGGCGTGCTGTCGGCGCTGGCTTCGGTCAAAGCCGGAGCCTCAGCCGTCGCTTCAGTCGAAGCCTCAGCCGTCACCGCCGCGTTAGCTTCGGTCGAAGCGCCCGCGGTTGCTGCCGCGGTTGCATCAGCCGCACCCGCAGCCGCGGCCGCGGCCTTCTGCGCCCCACGACCCGCGCGATGCGCTTGCAGACGCTGCGCGCCGGCCGCTTCCTGCGCGCTCACCGTGCCCGATTCACCGCCGGTCAGATCCACCCGTGCCGCGCCTTCGACGAGGCACTTCCAGTAGCGGCTGCCACGGCACCAGGTCTTGATCGCGTCGCGCAGTTCGGCTTCGCTCAGCGACAGCTCCTTCGCGTGGACCACGAGGTCTTCGAAAATGCCGACCTTCAGCGGCAGCTTCGGCGCCGGGTTCTTCGGGAACGCATTCGGAAAACGCTTCTGCAGTCGGCCGATCGATTTCACCACCGGGTCCACCGGCTTCGCATCCGCCGCCGGCCTGGCGTGCGCGGACGGCCGCGCGCGCGCGGGCGCCTGGGCGTTCGCGTCCGCATTGGCGGTCGGCTTTGCATCGGGCGCGTGACGGCGCGGCGGCTGCGCAGGCTTCGCGCGATGCCGTTCGCCAGCCTGGGCAGCGGGCTTCGCGCCAGGCTTGGAACCACGCTTTGCATCCGGCTTGGCGGCAGGCGCCGCTTCGGCTCGCGCCGCGGCCAGTTGCTTCTTCAGTTCGGCAAGTTGTTCGAAACCCATAGCGCACAATCGATCGAGAAAGACGAGATTGTAGCAGCGTGTGGAAACCCGCTCGTGACAACGCTCAGCGGCGGGTCCACACGGCCTGCGGACCGGTGAATCCGGCGCCGTCAACGACGCGCCGATGTGGCGATTTCGCCCTCGTGCGCAGGCAGTCCGGACACCGCCACGCACAGCCCCGCGCGGCCCGGATTATTGCGCAACGACAGCGCGAGCTGGTGCCGCCCGGCGATGCGCGACACGATCGCGAGCCCCAGCCCGCTGCCCTCGCAATCATCTCCGGTTTGATGGTGCAGGTGCCGTTGGTGCTGCTCCTGTTGCCGGGGCTGTTGAAGCTGCTGATGAAGCAACAGGCGATCCAGGCGTGAACGACGCGGCTTGCGCGGAGCCTACCTCGGCAACACATCCGCAAAACCGCCCAGCCTCGCGCCCGTCGCGCGAATTGCCGCCGCGACTCGTGGCGACAACAGCGCCTGCAGTTCGTCGGCGTGCCGGTAGCCCCGCATGCCGTGACTCAACGCACGGTCGCCGGCCATGGCGGGATGGCAGTAAATCTCGCTCACGCCATCCGGCAAATCGGCGAGCGCCTGGAGCCACACCGCTTCACCCATCCGGCCGCTATCCGCGATTCCCACCACGTAATCGTTGTGCGCAATCCCCGCGCGATCCAGCCGTGCCCGCACCGTTGCGATCCACGGCCTCAGCCAGAGCGGCGCACCGACCTCGAACGGCAGACGCACCGCCCGCATGCCGTACTCGCGGCCAATCTGCAGGATCAAGCCCAGCACCGTGGGATGCAAATGGAAATGCTTGTGCGTGTTGACGTGGTCGAGCGGCAGACCGGTGTTCGCGAACGCGTCGAATTGCGCGCGAATCTCTCGCGCAAGTTGTCGGCGCACATGCGGTAAGAAGAAAAACCGCACGCCGTCCCACGCCATGTTGTCGCCGAAACGGCCGTGCTCGTCGAGCAATGCGGCAATCTCCGCGCGCGGCATGAGCGCGTCGCCATCGGCCAGCACCAGATGCAGGCCGACGCGCAAGTGCGGCAACGTGCGCGCGCGCGCCACCGCATCGGCTGCGGCCGGCGCGCCGATCATCAGACTCGCGGCGCTCAGCACGCCATCGCGATGCGCGCGCTCGACCGCCAGATTCACGCGCGGGTGCAAACCGAAGTCGTCGGCGGTCACGATCAGCGCGCGCGGCCGGCTAGCCACCATCGGAAGTCTCCATCACGTCCATCATGCTGAGCGCCGCGTTACGCGCCGTCGACGCGTCGAGCGGCACGCGCGCGCCACGCCACGTGACATGCGAGCCGAACGCGGCCGCGGCCCATTGCAGCGTCAGCAACGTATCGCGCAACGGCACGAGCGGCAGATCGCGCCAGAAGGTCCGCTCATGACGCGCGGCGCGTCCATGCAATAACAAGCGCGCTGCCGCGCCCGCGAGCGTGCCGGCCGCGCAGGCGAACGCCGCCGTGAGGTGCAGGTCGTCCACTGGACCGGTCGCCAGATTAGCCGTGAGCCACACGCCGGCCAGCAACCAGGGCGACGTGAACGTGATAGGCAGCGCGGCAAAGCCCAACAGATTCACCGAGCGGATGGTGCGCAGCCAGCGCGTCTCACGTTGCCACAACGCGGCGAAGATCGGCTCGACCACGTCCGTGGCCACCATCACGCGCGAGAGCACCGTGGGCAGTCCCAGTGCGCGGACGTGTTCGGCCAGCCAGTAATCGTCGGCGAGGCAGTTTTTCAGCGCGGCGAAACCGCCGATGCGGTCGAGCGTCGCGCGCCGCAATGCGAGTGTTGCACCGAAACCGAAGCGGCGCGATCCGGCCGCGTGCGCGACGCGCACCGACGGCGCGAACCACTCGTTGATGAAGAGCGCGCCCAGCCGCGGCCAGAATCCGCCGACGCCCTGCGCGACATAGAGACAGGTGACCACACCGACCCGCGGATCCGCCAGCGGCGCGGCGACGGTGTCGAGATAATCGGCTTCGACGGCGATGTCGCTGTCGGCGATCACGATCACCTCGTGACGCGCGTGCCCCGCCATATTGATCAGGTTGCTGACCTTGAGATTGGTGCCGTGCACGCGCGTGTCGATTGCGAGTTCGATGTCGTGCTGCGGATACGCCGCTTGCAGACGGCGCACCACGGCGATCGCGGGATCGTCCGGCGACGATACGCCGAGCACCAGCTGAAAATGTCCGTGGCGTTGATCGCAGAACGTGCGCAGGTTTTCGTAGAGACGCGGTTCGGCGCCGCACAGCGGCTTGAGCACGCTGACGCCGACGTTGGCGAAGGAATAGCAGGCGGGGGTCGCGTTAGTCGCTGCACTAACGGCTGTATTAGCCGTTGTATTAGCCGTTGTATTAGCCGTTGTTTTAACCGTTGTTTTAACCACCGCATTAACCGCCGAAGCGGATGCCGCACGGCGGCGTCCACCGAAAAACGGCATCGCCACCGCCGCGACCATTGCATACAGCGATGCGCCGGCGCACGCGGCCAACAGAAGCCATTGCCATACCGTCAACGCGTGCGCGGCCACGATGCGGCGCCATCAATGCGCGGCGAGCACGAACGGCCTGCCCGTCAGGCGCAAATGGAGAACGACGAGCCAGCACTGCGGACAGTCGGCGGCGATGGCGACACAGCGCGCGTGGGCGTGAGCGTGAGCCTCGTGCGAGGTGACATGACGGCTTTGCAGCGCGGAGTCGAAGGCGGCCTGCGCGAATTCGCGCGTCACGATCACGCCGCTGACGATCGCGGCAACCGCCAGCAAGCGGAACGGCGTGGAACTGAATAGCTGCTGCGAGACCGGCAACAACAGCAACGCGACGCACGCGAGCAATTGCGCGCACAGGGCCGTGAACGAGGCCACGATCAGATGGGCGCGCAGCATGTCGACGGTAAGTGGCTTCATGGCGTGGTCTCGTGACCTGGCTTCTGGCTAACCTGGTGAAACACACAGCGCCCCCGGCATCGGTGCGCGTTGTCGGCATTAAAACCGACCGTGCGTTTCATCGATATGCTTACGATCAAATTGCGACGACGTGGCAGGACAGCGACGACACAGCATGGTGCCGTGCGTTCATGACGGCCACACGACAGTCACCTGTCGAACGGCGATGGTATCGATCCAAGCTGAAGGAAACCTTAAGGAAAAAAACGCCATGAAACACGGTGCAAACGAGCTGGTTACACTTAAGATAAGCGGCTCGTCGGACGCTTAAAAAGCCACGCCGTCATGCGGTCCACGTCGAACGGAATCACACCATCATGCGCATCCTTCTCGTAGAAGACGACGATCTGATCGGCTGCGGAATCGAGGCCGGTTTGCGGCAGGCCGGCTTCACCGTCGACTGGGCGCGCGACGGCCACAAAGCCGGTCTCGCGCTCGACACCACCGCGTATGCACTGCTGATACTCGACCTCGGTTTGCCGCGCGTTTCCGGTATGGAATTACTGAAGCGTTTGCGCGGCGCGGGCAAAGACGTGCCGGTGCTGGTGCTGACCGCGAAGGGTACGGTCGTGGACCGCGTGAGCGGTCTCGAAGCCGGCGCCGACGACTACCTCGGCAAGCCCTTCGATCTGACCGAACTGATCGCCCGTTGCCGGGCTTTGCTGCGGCGAGCACAGGGCCGCAGCGTCGAGCTGATCCGTTATCAGGATCTGACCGTCAATCCGAGCGCGCAAACCGTGGAGGTGGGCGCGACGCGCGTGCCGCTCACGTCGCGCGAATGGGCGATCCTGATGCAGTTGCTGACGCACCAGGGCATTCCGCAATCGCGCTCGCGGCTCGAAGAAAGCCTGTACGGCTGGCAGGAGGAAATCGAGAGCAACGCGATCGAGGTTCACGTGTCGAACCTGCGTAAAAAACTGGGCGCCAAGCTGATCCGCACCGTGCGCAATATCGGCTACGTCGTGGAGAAAACGTAATGTCGCCGTCTATCCGCCGGCGCCTCGTTCTGCTGGTGCTCGCCAGCATCGTGCTAGTGTGGGGTGTCGCGCTGATCACCAGTTACGGCCAGGCCAAGCGTGAAGTCAGCGAGTGGGAAGAAGCGCGCCTCGCGGAACTCGCGCAGATTCTCGCGCTGCTCGATCAACGCAATCTGACCACGCTTGCGAATGCGCGCATTGACGTGCGCGAAGAAGAGAAAGGCGGCGAGCCCGGTGCGAACGACGCCGATGACGACGACGCCTTGCCGCGCGACGCCCTCTTCCAGGTACGCAAGGCAAACGGCGACATGCTGGCGGGCAGCCCGCAATTGCATGCGCTCAACGCGTGGGATCTGCCGGTGCCGCCCGCGAGCGGCGCCCAGGACGTCACGCTCGGCGGCCAGCGGTACCACTCGTTCACGTTGCGCGACACCACCCTCGGCCATATCGTGCGCGTGTTCGAACCGGCCAATACGCGCAGCGATCTGGTGAGCGGCGTGGCGAGCCGGATTGCGCGGCCTACGCTGATCGCGCTGCCGGTGCTCGCGCTGCTGGTGTGGTTCAGTATCGGTTTGAGTCTGGCGCCGCTCAAGGTGCTGTCGGGCGCGATCCGTTCGCGCGACGTCAACCGCCTCGAACCGGTCGACATTGGCCGCGCGCCGACCGAGGTGCGCCCGCTCGTCGACGCGATCAATCTGCTGCTGTCGCGCTTGTTGCATTCGCTGGAGCGCGAACGCGCGTTTACCGCCGACGCCGCCCATGAACTGAAAACGCCGCTCGCCGCGATCAAGGTGCAGGCGCAAGTCGCGCTCGCCGAACCGGATACGGCATTGCAGCGGCTCGCGATGGAACGCGTGGTGCAAGGCGTGGACCGCAGCGCGCGGCTCGCGGAGCAACTGTTGCTGCTGGCGCGACTCGACGTGCACGAGAAACTGTCCACGGTGCCGCTCAAGCCCGCTGCGGTCGCGAAAGACGCGCTGCTCGCCAACGAACGCAATGCGCAGCAGAAACATATCCGCGTGACGCTCACCGGCGATCTGCGCGCCGAGATCCATGCGGAGCCGGTGCTGATCGGGATTCTGCTCGACAACCTGCTCGATAACGCGATCAAGTACGGGCAGACCGGCGGCAGCATCGAGGTCGCGGTGGAACACGCGGTCGACCGGGTGCAGTTGACGGTGCGCGACGACGGCCCGGGCGTCGCGCCTGGCGATCTCGACCGTCTGACGAATCGCTTCTTTCGCGCGACCGGCAATCAGGCGACGGGGAGCGGGCTGGGTTTGTCGATCGTCGCGCGGATCGCGGAACATTTCGGCGCGGATTTGCGGCTCGGCCAAGGGATTGGCGAGCGTGGTTTGTCGGTGGAGGTATCGTTTCCGGCGTATGCGGCGGTGCGGTGAAGCGATGGGATTCGATGCGATGAAGCCGTAACCTCCGCGCCCTAACGCTGGCTCGCTTCGCCCGCCACTTGCCGATCGGCGAGCGGGACAGACGGTGCGGTTGGCACAAGCCCCATCTGTTCCGAAGCCCCCTCAGGCGCACGCTTAGACGACTCCGCGAACTGCCACGCAATCAGCCCCGGCACGAACATCAACAGATCGCGAATCCGCCGCGCGCCGGCCAGCGCAAGACACAGCGAAGGCTCGAGCCCCAGCGCACCGCCGATCAGAATAAACCCGCCCTCCTGCACGCCCAAACCGCCCGGCACGAAGAACGCCGCGCTGCTGATTGCCTGGATCAGCGACTCGATCACCACCGCCTCGACCAGCGTGATGCGCGCACCAAGAAAAACCAGCGCGATCCAGATTTCCAGCGACGTCAGCAGACATTGCAGCGGCTGCCAGAAGAACAGATAGCGCAGCACCACGCCGCGCCGCCGCCAGATCAGTTTGATGGTCTGATCGATCCGCGCCGATTGACCGACCAGCGCCGCGAGCTTGCCGCTCGTCATCCGGTCGAGCACGCGGCTCATCCGTTCGAACGGACTCGCATGCTGCACGAGCGCGAACAGCACGAACAGCGGCGTCAGCACCACCACGCCCCACGCGAGTTGAGAGGCCAGCCGCAACGTATCCGAATGCGCATGCGCGAACAGAAAGCCGATGCCCACCATTGTGAACATCAACTGGCTGATCACCGTGAGTTGCATGTCGACGATGATGCTGCCCACCGCCATCGACGGTCGCACACCCCAGCGCCTGAGCATGCGGAACGACACGACTTCGCCGCCGATCCGCGCGACCGGCAGCATGCAGTTGACCGATTCGCGTACCCACACGAGGTGCAGCATGCGGCCGAGGCTCGGCCGGTTCGCGCCGCGAATCAGCGAACGCCAGTCGCAGGCGTTGGCGATCATCGGCAGTATGTGCGCGAGCGCCGCCAGCACCAGACCCGCGCCGGCCGCCCGCAACGCGCCGAGTACGGCGCCGGGATTCTCCCGCCAGACGAGCCACAGCGACACCAGCAAGCCGGCGAGCGCGGCCGCGCGACCGAGGTGCTTGATCACGGCGCCACCTCGCGCGCGCGATTCGGATTCGCCGCGCCGAGCGCGGCATGACGTAGAGGTTCGGGAAAGCCGCGTTTCATGGCCGATCCGGACTGCCGTTGATCCGTCATTCGTGGGTGATTCGTTCGTCATTCGTCCGGCTGCGCCGACAACAGGCCGTCGCCGTCCACCTTGAAACTGAAGCCGCGCCAGATCACGCGCGACGACCAGAAACTCGCGACGAAAATCGCAAATGACACGATATCCCATAACGGCAACAACCACAGATCGCGACGCGCTTGCCGCAGCGCACGATCGGACAGCAGCTTCAGCGCAAGCCTTGCGCTCATCGCCAGCAACGCGAGTGCCCACGCCCACGGCGCACCGCCGGAAAACATCACGGTCAGCAACGCGAACGCGAGCGGATGGATCAACGCGGAGCCGAGATGCCCGAGCGGATCGACGCTGCGAATCGTGCGGCTCCAGCGCAGTTCGTGCGCGATCAATTGCATCGCGCTCGTTTCGACGCACGCGTGCGAAATCGTGAATGGCGGAATCACCACCTTCTCGCCGATCATGCGCACCGCTTCGCCGATTGCGTGATCTTCGGCGAGGTGCCGCACGAACGGCGTGAAGCCGCCGATTTTTTCGAGCGTGTCGCGCCGCATCGCGATCGTCTGACCAAAGCACGGACGCGCGAGGCCGAGCGCGAGACCGGTCACGACGCCAGGCAGGAACTGATAATTGGTGGCCTTCGCCGACAGCCTCGGCCAGAAACCCGGATCGGGCGCGCCGCGATACGCGCAGGTCACAAGCCCGACGCCCGGCTTCTGCAATTCGCCGATCACGTTGCGCAGATAATCCGGGCCGACGCTGACGTCGCTATCGGCGAACACCAGCACGTCGTGCCGCGCTTGCGGCAGCATATTGAGGATGTTGCTGATCTTGCGGTTCGGGCCGTAGAGGCGCGTGTCGGCCACCACGGTGATATCCGCGCCGGGATGCAGGCGCCGCAGGTCGTCGACGGTGTGCAGCGCGGGGTCGGCGCAATCGTGCACGCCGAACAGGAATTGCACCGGACCCGGATAGTTCTGCTGGCAAAAGCTCGACAGATTGGCGAGCAACGCCCATTCGTTGCCGTGCAGCGGCTTGACGATCGTGACCGGCGGAAAGCTGCTCGGCTCGGACACCGCTCGCGCGAAGAAGCGCCCGATCAGCGCGCCGGCCAGCACCGTATAGGCGACGCCGAACGCCGCCCCCGCCGCGCACGCACAGGCCAGCGCGGCGGCGACCAGATGCAAGGCGCTCACGCCTCGTGAGCGCGCAGGAAGCGGAAGAATTCGACGCCTTCACGCAGGCGTCGTTTCATCATGTCCCAACTGGTCAGCATCTCGCGCAGGATTTCCCAGATCTTCGACGGCCGGAAATAGAAGCGCTTGTAGAAGTTTTCGAGCTGATGGTAGATCTCGTCGCGCGACAGATGCGGATAGCCGATCGCCGCCAGCTGCACGCCCGATTTGCTGACGAGGTTGATCACCTTGTTCTCTTCGAGCCAGCCGTTTTCTACCGCCTGGTTGTACAGCGTCGTGCCCGGATACGGCGCGGCGAGCGAGACCTGGATGGTATGAGGATTGATCTCTTTGGCGTACTCGATCGTCTTCTGGATCGTGTCCTGCGTCTCGCCGGGCAGGCCGAGAATGAAGGTGCCGTGAACCTTGATGCCGAGCTTGCGGCAATCGTCGCTGAAACGACGCGCGATATCGGTACGCAAGCCCTTCTTGATGTTCAGCAGAATCTGGTCGTCGCCCGATTCGTAGCCGACCAGCAGCAGGCGCAGGCCGTTTTCCTTCATGATTTTCAGCGTCGCGTAGGGCACGTTCGCCTTCGCGTTGCAGGACCACGTCACGCCGAGTTTGCCCAGACCGCGCGCGATTTCCTCGACGCGCGGCTTGAAGTCGGTGAAGGTGTCGTCGTCGAACATGATCTCTTTCACTTCAGGCATGTTGTCGCGAATCCACTTCACTTCTTCCAGCACGTTCTCCGTGGAGCGCGTGCGGTAGCGATGCCCGCCCACCGTTTGCGGCCATAGGCAGAACGTGCATTTCGAGCGGCAGCCGCGGCCCGTGTAGATCGACACGTACGGATGCTTCAGATAGCCGATGAAATAATTGTCGATCTTCAGATCGCGCTGGTAGATCGGCGCGACGAACGGCAGTTCGTCCATGTTCTCGAGGATCGGACGGGCTTCGTTGTGTTCGATCGAACCGTCGGGCGCGCGGTAGCTCAGCCCCTTGATCTGCGCGAACGGTTTGCCTTCGGCGACTTCCTGGCAGGTGAAATCGAATTCTTCGCGGCAGACGAAATCGATCGCATCACTCGCGATCAGCGAGTTGTGCGGATCAACCGCGACCTTCGCGCCGACCATGCCGATCAGCAGCGCGGGCCTGCGCTTTTTCAGGTCTTCGGCGAACAGAGCGTCGGTGGGGAAAGACGGCGTGCTGGTGTGGATCACCACCAGATCGTATTGCTGGGCGATGTCGAGCGTGGCGTCGACGGACAGGCCGTCGGCGGGCGCGTCGAGCACGCGGCTGTCGGGCACCAGCGCGGCGGGCTGGGCGAGCCACGTCGGATACCAGAATGAACGGACTTCACGCTTGGCCTGATAGCGCGAACCCGCGCCACCGTCGAAGCCGTCATACGACGGCGCCTGCAAAAACAGGGTTTTCATTGACGCTCCGGCAAGCCTGGATGGGTGCTTTCAGTTTTCTGTCGGAAAACTATCGGCACACTTACCCGCGGGGAAACGGGTGAATCGCGCTAAATACTACGGAGCGAAGCTGAAGGAAACCTGAAGAAAAAACGTCCGCCGCAGCGCGCGTGGCGCTGACGTGGAAGTCCGCTCGTCGGCCTGGCTCCGACGAGTTTGTACCATCGCTTCCAGGCAAAATTTATTACAGCCGGAAGGCGATTTCGCGGACGATTCGAGACTGCGCCGACGCTACCCGCGACGCATGACCGGCCGCGCACTCACGCGCACGGACCGGCTGCCCGCACCTTCACACCGGCTTGATATCCGCTGCCTGCTTGCCCTTCGGCCCCTGCTTGATTTCAAAGCTGACCTTCTGGTTTTCCTGCAGCGACTTGAAGCCCTCGGAACGAATCTCCGAGAAATGCGCGAACAGATCTTCGCCGCCGTCGTCGGGGGTGATGAAGCCGAAGCCTTTCGCGTCGTTAAACCATTTCACTGTACCGGTTGGCATGTCGATTCCTTGTGCATCGGGTTGATTGGGGCTGCATTTGCCGCCGCGGGGCCGCGCCGGTTCGTGCCACTGCCGTTTGACTTTACGCCTCTTTGCGCGACGCCGCTTCCACTACGTTGCCGCCGTCGCGGCAGCCGTGCCGCAAGCCGCGTGCCGGGCGCCGCGGATGGGCGCGTGGTCGATGCCATCGGCTGCAATCAGATAAGATGATTGGTATCGGCAGTCCATCCCTGGCCGCGCTGTTTCAGCCCAATGTTTCACGACCGCGCGGCCTGTCGTTTTCCCACTTACAGGAACCCCAGCATGGCCATTCCGAGCTATACCGACACTCAACTCCTGATCAACGGCGAGTGGTGCGACGCCGCGAGCGGCAAGACCCTCGACGTCGTCAATCCCGCGACCGGCCAGCCGATCGGCAAAGTGGCCCATGCCGGCATTGCCGATCTCGACCGGGCGCTGGCCGCCGCGCAACGTGGTTTCGAGGCCTGGCGCAAGGTGCCGGCCAACGAGCGCGCCGCGATCATGCGCAAGGCTGCCGGACTGGTGCGCACGCGCGCCGCCGACATCGCCCGTCTGATGACGCTGGAACAGGGCAAGCCGCTGGGTGAAGCACGCGTCGAGGTGCTGTCCGCGGCGGACATCATCGAGTGGTTCGCGGACGAAGGCCGCCGTGTCTACGGCCGGGTCGTGCCGCCGCGCAACCTGTCGGTGCAGCAACTGGTGCTGAAGGAGCCGATCGGCCCGGTCGCCGCTTTCACGCCGTGGAATTTCCCGGTCAATCAGGTGGTGCGCAAGCTGAGCGCGGCGCTGGCCTGCGGTTGCTCGTTCCTCGTCAAGGCGCCGGAGGAAACCCCGGCGTCGCCCGCAGCGCTGCTGCAGGCGTTCGTCGAAGCGGGCGTACCGGCTGGTGTGGTCGGCCTCGTGTTCGGCGATCCGGCCGAGATTTCGAGCTATCTGATCCCGCACCCGGTGATCCGCAAGGTCACGTTCACCGGCTCGACGCCGGTCGGCAAGCAACTGGCCGCGCTGGCCGGCGCGCACATGAAGCGCGCGACCATGGAACTGGGCGGTCACGCGCCGGTGATCATCGCCGAAGACGCGGACGTGGCGCTCGCCGTCAAGGCGGCCGGCGCCGCGAAATTCCGCAACGCGGGGCAGGTTTGCATCTCGCCGACGCGTTTCCTGGTGCATAACAGCATCCGCGAGGAATTCGCCGCGGCGCTGGTCAAGCATGCTGAAAGCCTCAAGCTCGGCGACGGTCTGACGGAAGGCACCTCCATCGGGCCGCTCGCCAACGCGCGCCGCCTCACGGCCATGAGCAAGGTGCTCGACGACGCACGCAAGACCGGCGCGACGGTGGCAACGGGTGGCGAGCGGATCGGCTCGGAAGGCAACTTCTTCGCGCCGACCGTGCTGACCAACGTGTCGCTCGAAGCGGACGTGTTCAACAACGAGCCGTTCGGCCCGATCGCCGCGATTCGCGGTTTCGACAAGCTCGAAGAAGCGATTGCCGAAGCCAACCGTCTGCCGTTCGGCCTCGCCGGTTATGCGTACACGAAGTCGTTCAGCAACGTGCACATGCTGTCGCAGCAGATGGAAGTCGGCATGCTGTGGATCAACCAGCCGGCTACGCCCTGGCCGGAAATGCCGTTCGGCGGCGTGAAGGATTCCGGCTACGGCTCGGAAGGCGGTCCGGAAGCAATGGAAGCCTATCTGGTCACCAAGTCGGTTTCGGTGACGGCGGCTTAAGCGCTCGCTATGGCCGCTGTGGCCTTAAGGTAGTTCGGGAGCGCATGCTCCCGCTGCCTGGTCAGCAACGTTTACTGTGCCGGGTCCGCGAGGTGTTACTCGCGGACTTTTTTATTGTGACGACCGTGACGACCGTGAACAACGACAACCTGCCCCGACTCATGCAACCCACGCTGACTGGCAAGACCCTCGAACTTCAACCGCTTCAGCCGGAACACGAGCAAGGCCTGCTCGACGCCGCCGCGGACGGCCAATTGTGGAACATGACCGTCACCGTGGTGCCGGGTCCGCAAACCATGGGCGCGTTTATCGCCGCCGCGCTTGAAAGCAGGGCGGGCGGTACGGTGATGCCGTTCGTGATCGTTAAACGCGATACGGGCAAGCTGGTCGGCAGCACGCGGTTCTGGAAAATCGACCGGATCAACCGCAAGCTCGAAATCGGTCACACCTGGTTGAGTCAGTCGATGCAGCGCACGGGCGTGAACACCGAAGCGAAGTATCTGCTGTTGCGCCATGCATTCGAAGCGATGCAGTGCGTGCGCGTGCAACTCACCACCGACGAATCGAACGAGAAATCGCGCGCGGCGATTCTGAGTATCGGCGCGAAACTGGAAGGCATCGTCCGGCATGAACGCATCATGCCGGATGGACGCAAACGCAATTCGGCGCGCTTTAGCATCATCGACGATGAGTGGCTTGAGGTGAAGGCGATGCTGGAGCGGAAGATGGCCCGCTGAGCGAGCCAACGTCCGCCCCACCCTCAAACATGCACGTCGCGCGGCTCATTCAACGGTGCGGGCGGCGCCTTCCCCGCCTCCAACCCCTCGCCTGACGACGCATTGCGCGCCTGATGCCGATGCACCCACAGTGCTGTCAGGATCGGCACCAGAATCGCCGTCACCAGACACGCGGTTGCCACCATCGCGGTCGCCGCCGGCACCAGCGGTTTGAAGCGCGGAATCATCTCGCCGATGATCGCCGGATTCGCGACCGCGGCGCCCGCCGTCGACGACGCCGCCAGCCCCGCCGCACCATTGCCTCCCGCAATCCAGCGATCCGCGAGAATCAGCGGAATGCCCGTCACGACGATCACCCCGAGTCCGAGTACGACGCCCGGCAAGCCGCTCGTCACGATCACGTTCAGATCGATGCCGTTGCCGAGCGCGAAGCCGAAGAACGGAATCAGCGGATGCACGCAGCGCCCGAAGAACTCGCGCAACTCGCTATCCAGATTGCCCAGCACGAAGCCGATCAGAAACGGCAGCACCGCGCCGACGAACAGCCGCGGCTCGAAGAACGCCACACCGGTCGCGCCCAGAATAATCATGCTGACGAGCGGCCCCGATTCGACCGACATCAGCACGAACGCGCCGGCCTCCTCTTTCGTGCCGTACTGCTGCATCACCGCCGCATAGAGGCCGCCGTTGGTCATGTCCATCGACGTGGTGATCGCCAGCACCGAGAGGCCCGCGAATAGCCCCGCCTTGACGCCGTCGATCGGTATGAAACGCGCGGCGATCAGCGTCGCGATCCACGCGACCAGCATCTTGGTGACGAGCAGCGTGCCCGACTTGCGCAGCACCACGCCGGTTGCCCGCAGGTCGATCGTCGCGCCCATGCAGAAGAACCACACGGCCAGAATCGGCACGGTGCCGCTGATCAAACCGTTGGTGAACGACCCGAAATATTTCCCCGCGCCCGGCGCAAAGGTGTGGACACAGGCGCCGAGCAACAACGGCACCAGCATCAGGCCGCCTGGTACGCGGTCGATGGCCTTCTTGAGCTTCATGCCTCCTCCATGGACTTCGCGTCCCGTTGTCGGGTGAATCACCCGGTAAGGTCCCGTTCTTACGCCGGGCTCTCCCTTTCGGCGCAATATATCACCGAGATAGGAACGACGTTCCGATTCTGTTTGCTTTTCTGTTTATCGTTTACCCGCGCCTGCTTCGAAACGCTTGCCAGTGTTGATGTCGCGTCGCGATATTTTCGGACCGATGTTCCGAAATACGAATTTTGCGCTACAGTCGTGGCCAGAACGGCGTCCCGGACCCGACGTGGCCAGGCGCCTCAACCGAGCGGAGAAAGCGAAATCATGGAAGTGAGACAGGCCATCAACAGCGAGTACGCGAAAACGCTCGACACCGCGGGGCTGCGCAAACAGTTCCTCGTCGACCAGGTGTTCGAGCGCGATGCGCTGAAGCTCACGTATAGCCACATCGACCGGATCATTGTTGGTGGGGTGTGGCCGGCGACGCGCGCGGTCGAAGTGCCGGGCTCGCTCGGCAAGGCGATCGGCGTCAACTATCTGCTCGAGCGGCGCGAACTCGGCGCGATCAACATCGGCGGCGACGGCTGGGTCGATGTGGACGGCCAGCGCTACACCGTGCGCAACGAAGAGGCGATCTATATCGGCAAGGGCGCGCAAGCCGTGGCGTTCGGCAGCGACGACGCCGCGCATGCCGCGAAGTTCTACGTGAACTGCGCGCCCGCGCACACGTCGTATCCGACCCGCACGATCACGCTCGCGCAGGCGGCGCCGCAAACGCTCGGCGACCCGGCCACGAGCAACCGTCGCACCATCTACAAGTTCATCGTGCCCGAGGTGCTGCCCACCTGCCAGTTGTCGATGGGCATGACGAAACTCGAAGCGGGCAATCTGTGGAACACCATGCCGTGCCACACGCACGAGCGCCGCATGGAGGTGTATTTCTACTTCAACGTTGCCGACGACGCCGCCGTCTTCCACATGATGGGCGAGCCGCACGAAACGCGGCACATTCTCGTGCACAACGAACAGGCGGTGATCTCGCCGAGCTGGTCGATTCATTCGGGCGTCGGCACGCGCGCGTACACCTTCATCTGGGGCATGGTCGGCGAAAACCAGGTGTTCGGCGACATGGATCATCTCGCGGTCCGCGAGCTGCGTTGATGGAGCGCGTGGATCGCGTGGATCGCGTGGTCGGCGTGGCTTATATCGCGCAATCTTTGCACACGACATGGGCTTGAATACCGTGAACACTTTCGATCTCAGCGGCCGCGTCGCCATCGTCACCGGCAGCAATACGGGGCTCGGCGCCGGCATGGCGGTCGCGCTCGCCGCCGCGGGTTGCGACATCGTCGGCGTGAGCCGCGCCGATCCCGGCGACACGGCCGCGCGCGTTCAGTCATGCGGCCGGCGTTTCGCCGACGTGCGCGCCGATCTTGCGTCGATCGCGCCGGTCGACGACATCGTGCGCGCCGCGGTGGAAGCGTTCGGCCGCATCGACGTGCTGGTGAACAACGCGGGCATCATCCGCCGCGACGACGCGCTCGAGTTCAGCGTCGACGATTGGGACGCGGTGATGGACGTCAACCTGAAGAGCCTGTTCTTTCTGTCGCAAGCTACGGCGCGGCAGTTCGTCAAGCAGCGCGGCGGCGGCAAGATCATCAACGTCGCGTCGATGCTGTCGTTTCAGGGCGGCATACGGGTCGCTTCGTACACGGCGTCGAAAAGCGGCGTGCTCGGTCTCACGCGCCTGCTCGCCAACGAATGGGCCGCGCAAGGCATCAACGTGAACGCGATCGCGCCCGGCTACATGGCGACCGCGAACACGGCGGCGCTGCGTGACGACGCGCAGCGCAACGACGAAATTCTCGGGCGCATTCCGGCGAGCCGCTGGGGCACGCCGGAGGATCTCGCCGGGCCGGTGGTGTTTCTGGCCTCGTCCGCTTCCGACTATGTGCACGGGCATACACTGGCGGTGGATGGTGGGTGGCTCGCGCGTTAGATCGGCGAATAGCGCCGGACGCGGTATGCTCTCGGCGCCTGCGAAAATGGCCTTGGCGTAGCCCATTGAACATAGCCGCCCAGTAGCGCAGACGAAGAACATCGAGCCCGGCAGCACGGTATAGCGAGGAAACACGGAAATGGCAGCAATGAGCAAACAGCGCAAAGACGACGACACCGCGCCAATCCAGGACGCGGACAACGCCGACTGCGGCGCCGGCGGCGAGCGCGGCGAATCGGCTTCGTCGGTCGGCCGCGTGTTCGCGATTCTCGGCGCGATCGGCGAACGTGGACAGATCGGCATCAGCGAACTGTCGCAGCGGCTCGGCATGTCGAAGACCACCGTGCATCGCGTGATCCAGACACTGAAGGCGCTCGGCTACGTGACGCAGGAAGTCGAAACCGAGCGCTACCGGCTGACCATCCGTCTGTTCGAACTCGGCGCGAAGGCGCTGGAAAGCGTCGACCTGGTGCGCGAGGCCGACATCGAAATGCGCCGCATCGGCGCGGTGACGCGCGAAGCGGTCCACCTCGGCGCATTCGACGAAGACGCCATCATCTACATCCACAAGATCGACGCCGACTACGGCCTGCGCATGCAGTCGCGGATCGGCCGACGCAATCCGCTGCACAGCACGGCGATCGGCAAAGTGCTGCTGGCGTGGATGGACCCGACCGACGCGCGCGAGGTGCTCTCGCATGTGGAGTTTCGCAAGTCGACGCAAAAAACGCTCGCGTCCGCCGACGCGGTGTTGAGCATTCTGCCGCGCGTGCGTGAGCAAGGTTACGGCGAAGACAACGAGGAACAGGAAGAAGGTTTGCGCTGTCTCGCCGTGCCGGTGTTCGATCGCTTCGGGCGCGTGATCGCCGGACTGTCGGTTTCGTTTCCGACCATGCGCTGCGGCGCCGATACGAAGTCGCACTATGTCGCGCTGTTGAAGGAGTCGGGTCAGGCGATCTCCGCGCGGCTCGGCTATCGCGACGCGGCGGCGGCCTCTGCTGCCTCTACTGCCTCTGCTGCTGAAGGTCTCGCGGCAGAGCAAGGCTAGAGGTCACCGCGCCCGATGAGGTGACGCTGCGACGCGTCGCAAGGCTGGTGAATGTTGCGTGGCATCCTCAGTCTGCAACCGAATGTATCCGCTTTCGCGGTTCGCGACGAAACACGATGCCGTATAGATAGAGGCCGTTCGTGCGTCGATCGCTTTGCACGCATCATTCGATTGGCCATCCACGTAGGCGGTTTTTTTCATAGCGCGTTCAATGGCTTGGCCTTCGCTATCGCGCCCGGCCGAGGTCTTCCCGAACCATCCGCTTCCCTCTTTCGCAGCCGCTTCGCGCCGCCACGGCACGAAGCGGCATCGACACGTCCTGTTACACACGAACACATCGGTAATGACGCCGCTCAGTAGAGTTCGGTCACACGCAACAACGGAGCAACGTCATGAAACGAATCCTCGCGCTGGTTATTCTCGCCGTCACGCTCGGCAGTGCTTTAGGCGGTTGCATCGTGGTGCCCGGCGGCGGCTATCACGATCACTACTATCACGATCATTACTAGGCCTTTGCTTGCGCCAGACCCTTCACACTCAATCATAGAAACCGAGAATAAAACATGAGCAATTCACGAAGCCGCTGGTTGTCGATGGCGATCGTTGCAGGGCTGGGAATCGGTGCGTCGTCGGTGGCGCTCGCGCACGTCGACGTAGGTGTGAACATCGGCATTCCGGGCGCGGTGTATGCGCCGCAACCGGTGTATGCCGCGCCGCCTCCGCCGCCGGTGTACGCACCCGCTCCGCCGGTCGTGGTGGTGACGCCGGGCTGGTATGGCGAGCGCTATTACGACGGCCATCGCTACTGGCAACGTCGCGAGTGGGAAGCGCGTCATCGCGACGAACGCGAATGGCATGACGCTCGCGGTCCGCACGGCGACTGGCACGGTCCTGATGGACGCGATGGCGGTCATGGCCCGAACGGCGGTTGGCAAGGCAACGCCAACCATTGATGCATCAACCTGGCGGCGTCGCTGACCAGGCCGGACCGCGCAACGCATCGCGCCACACCGATCAAAGGAGCGACGCTTTGCTACGCACCGAACCACGACGCGTCACCGCGCAGATCGACGACAAGGTCGTCTGCGCCGAATACAGCGAACAGACCGGGCAATTGTGTGTGCGTCAGGATGGTGCGCTGTTGCGCGAGTGGTTTCCACCGCATTCGTGGATGGCGATTGCTTCGGTGGCCGGCGCGCGGCATTGGGGCACGCGCCCAACGGATGACGATCTGATCGCGCTACTGCGCAACGAGATGACGTTGATGCGATCGTCTCGATCTTGAGCTTGAACGTTAGCTTGAACGTGAATCAACTGGATTGCGGATTGCACATTGCTCGCCGCGGCGAACTCGTCGCCGCGGCGAGCATGTCATGCGCTTGCGTTCGCTTGCGCTTGCTTGCCTTTAGCGAGCGTTGCGGATCGGCGGCGAATAAGAACTCACCGTGGTGTCGTTGGCATAACCCGCTTGCCACGTACCACGGCTGCCCGAACCATAACCGCTGTTGGCGGCCTGAGTGGCATTTTGCTGATCGGCAGGCGACGCCTGCACCGACTGCGCGTCTTGCGCCGCCGGTTGCATGGACGACTCGGCGAATGAGGCTACCGGCACGGCAAGCACCACAGCGATAGCAACGGCTTGAATGAGCGACTTCATGAAACCACCTCCAGAATTTGTCTCCGCATTTATTTCTAAACGCGCCGTGAATCTGGCTATCACTGCAGCCATATAGACAGTCTAGGTGCCTGGTGGTAGGGGATAAATCCGCTAATCCTGAATACACTGTTGCTTTGCGAACGACAATGAAAAATGGCGGCGCTTCAAACCGCGCAGAGCACCGCGCAGCGTGCCCTGCCCGCTTTGCGCTACGCCACGGCGACCCCGACATAATTTTCAGCCATCGCGGTCGCCGCCGCGCGTGAAGTCGTCACATACTCCAGTTCCGCCACCTGCAACTGCTGCTCGAACGGCGAAGCGCCTTCGATGCGGTGCATCATGCTCGTCATCCAGTAAGAGAAATGCTCGGCGCGCCAGATGCGCTTGAGCGCCGTTTCGCTGTAAGCGTCGAGCAGATCCGACCGATTCTCCGCGTAGAACGCGTTCAATGCGCGCGTCAGGACACGCACGTCGGCAACGGCGAGGTTCATGCCCTTCGCGCCGGTAGGCGGCACGATGTGCGCCGCGTCGCCGGCCAGGAACAGACGGCCGTGCTGCATCGTCGTGGAAACGAAGCTGCGCATGCCGACAATGTTCTTCTGAAAGATCTTGCCGTCGACGATCTGCTGTCCGTCGTGCGAATCGACACGCGCGTGCAGTTCGGCCCAGATCCGGTCGTCGGACCAGTTGTCGACGGAATCCTTCGGATCGCATTGGAAGTACATCCGCTGCACATTCGGCGAACGTGTGCTAACCAACGCGAAGCCGCGTTCGTGACGCGCGTAGATCAATTCCTCCGACGACGGCACGCCTTCGCACAGAATGCCGAACCAGCCAAACGGATAGACGCGCTCGAAGTCCTGACGCAGCGCCTGCGGAATCGCCGCGCGCGACACGCCTTGCGAACCATCGCAACCGATCACGAAATCGCATTGCAGGTCGTGCGTTTCGCCTTCATGCTGGTAGCGGATCGACGGCGAGTCGGTCTCGATGCCGTGAATCGACACATTCGACACGCCGAAGCGCGGCGCGCCGTCCGCGGCCACGCGCGCCGCGACCAGATCCTTGATGACTTCGTGCTGCGCGTACACCGTGATCGAATGGCCGGTGAGTCCGGTCAGATCGATGCGCCGGCGCTTGCCTTCGAAGGCCAGTTCGAAGCCGTGATGCAACGCGCCTTCGGCTTGCATGCGCGCGCCGACGCCGGCTTCGGTCAGCAGGTCCATGGTGCCCTGTTCGAGCACGCCGGCGCGGATGGTGGATTCAATCTGTTCGCGTGAGCGCGATTCGAGCACGACGGAATCGATGCCGCGCAAATGAAGCAGATGGGAAAGCAGCAGGCCCGCGGGCCCGGCGCCGATGATGCCAACTTGAGTGCGCATGAGTTGTCTCCTGTCGACCGGAGTGGGCGCTTTAGCGCTTCCCCGGTCCCATGCAAGGTATGTGCGGGACGTGGTGTTCAACTGGCGCTCAGTGTGGCGATCACGGCCTGTATCGCGCAACGCGATATGGCGGATAGGGGATATCTCAATTTGAGATAACGGTAAGGCGTTAGTTCGTGGCGCTAGTGGATCGAAAAGCGCGCTAACGCTGTCCAGACGGAGCTTGTGGCTCATTCGCCGGATAACCGTTGTGGGTTGCGGCGTCGGAAGGGCTCAAGGTAAACCCCGACGCGTTTTACTACGCGAGAAACAGGCGATAGACGGGGTTGTGCGTCTCTTCCCAGTTCGGATAACCCAGCGTGGCGAGAAACTGGTCGAACGTGGGGTTCTCGCTGTCGGGCACCTGGATGCCGACCAGGATCGAGCTGTAGTCCGCGCCCTGATTGCGGTAATGGAACAGGCTGATATTCCAGTTCGGCGC